>NZ_FRDF01000001.1 GCF_900143235.1 Erythrobacter sanguineus
AGATCGAGCAGATTGAAAAGAGCAACCCTGAATGGGGTAAACTTTTCGAGCAGATCAACTGACCGCCAGCGATCCCAGCTTTCGCTGGGATGACGGGGAAACAAGGTGTCCGCTCCCCACCCATCATCGGCCAAAAGCAGGGCCGATCCGCGATCCCGAAAGCTGCGGGGCGGCTTCCGCCGTTTTTGGGCCAGCAGCGGAACCTCTCAAACCAGCTGCAGCCGCTGGCGTCAGCAGCGGCTGCGACGTCTTTCGATATTGGCCGTTCTGGCTTCAGGCTCTCTGAAGCCAGCCACGGTTCCAGCTTTCCATGGTCATCGCGGCGGATCTTGCGGCGCCGTGCCGGGCACTTTGTAACGCTCGAACCAGGCCAGGATATTGTCGACCTTGGCAATCAGCCGCGAGGGGCGTGCGGCAATCCCGTGATAGCTGCCGGGCACGCGCACCAGAGCAGTGTCGATCCCGCGCAGCTTCAGAGCCTGATAGAACTGCTCGCTCTCGGAAATGGGTGTGCGCTGGTCGAGCTCGCCCGTCATCAGCATGGTGGGTGTGCTGACATTGCCCACCAGACTGAGCGGCGAGCGTTGCCAATAATGCATGGGATCTTCCCAGGGCAAGGCGGGGAACTGGTGGCGGAGCTGCGAGATGTAGCTATCCGCACTCAAGGGTTTCGACAGCCAGTTGATGATCGGCTTGGCCGCCACTGCTGCATTAAACCTGTCGGTGAGCCCGACCAGATATGCCGTGGCGATCCCGCCAGCCGAGCCGCCGGTTACAAAGAGGTTCTTTTCGTCGATAAAACCTGCGGCGATCATGGCGTCGACCCCGCTCAGGTGATCTGCGGCATCATCCGGGCTGGAATATTTGCCTTCCAGCAGCAAGCCGAACGCTTCGCCATAGCCAGTGCTGCCGCGATGGTTGTCGTAAAACACGACGTAGCCCTCGGCTGCATAGCGTTGCAACTCGGCGGAAAAATGCGGGCCGTATGACAGGTGCGGGCCGCCGTGAATTTCGAGCACGAGAGGATATTTCTTCTCCGGATCGAAATTGGGCGGCGTGATGTACCAGCCTTCGATCTCGGTCCCGTCATATGAGCTGGCATAAGTGATGCGGTGAACTTCGCCCAATTGGCGGTGAGCCAGCAGGTCTTCATTGAGGCGCGTAAGCTGACGGGCCTGCTTGCCGCTTTGCGTGAAGAGATCGGCCGGGCGATCGGGGCGCCCCTGCGTCCATGCAAGAGCGCCGCTGGCCGATACATCATATGCGCCGCTGAGATAAGGACGGCCGAGCGAAGTGCCGCCAAGCTCCTCCAGCACCGTTTCGATCGGCCCGCCCGAGGGCGCAACCCGCGCCACCTTGCGCAAACCCCTGTCATCATAGCTAAAATAGATGTGCCGGCCGGCCCAGCGGATATCGCCGATTTCCCGGTCCAGACTTTCGGTGAGATTGCGCACTGCGCCACCGCCGAGCGTGGTAACGCACAGATCCACCTGCCAGACGGGCCGTTTGACATTGGGCTGGCACACGAATGCAACGCTCTTGCCGTCAGGCGAGATCACCGGCGCGCTTTCCGAACCGCCTGCCGAGGTAACCTGACGCATGAAGGCCGTGGTTACCCCAAGCTCCCAGATGTCGCCTTCCACTGTCTCAAGTTCCCACCCCTTGTTCCGGTTGGAACTGGCGAGGATCGAGCCGCCATCGCTGGTCCATGCCAGCGGGCCGCTATGGTCGAAATCCCCAGTGGTCAGCTGCCGGGGCGTGCCCCCGCTGGCGGGGGCCACGAATACATGGCTGAAGGTGACATCGACAAAACCCTGACCGTCGCGGCGATAGCGCGCATGGTCGATGAATTTGAACGGTTCGGCCCACATGGCACCCGCGGGCTTTTTGGGTGCTTTGGCGAGCGGCGCGGTGTCGGCAGCAACGCGGCTGGTAAATGCCAGCCATTGCCCATCGGGCGACCAGGCAAGGTTGGAGATCCCGCTTGGCATCGCGGCCACTCGCTCGATCTGGCCGCTGTCCATCCAGCGGACAAATACCGCGGCGCGCCCTTGCTCATCGGTATCGGTGTAGGCAATGCGGTCGCCCAGCGGAGACCATTCGCCTCCTGAGGCATCGGTTTGCACGAGCCGGTTGCTGGAGCCATCGAGCGCGGCCAGCCACAATGCGCCCCGGGTGCGGTCGGTCATGATATCGTTGGAACGGCGGGTATAAAGAACGTATCGGCCATCGGGAGAAATCCGCGGGGTGTCAGCATATTCGAGCGCGAACACGTCTTGCGAACTGAACGTCTGCCCAGCCGGGCTGCCGGCAGCGATCTGACCCTGCTCGGCAAGTGCCGATGCGGCAATCCCTGAAAGGTACATGGCCGCAAACACCCAAAATTTCATTCCAGCTCTCCATCTGTCGCTTATGGTCCGGGATATTGCCGAATGGTTTGGCATGGTCAAACACAGCGTGCACAAGGGGGGCCAAGCCCGCTGTTCCCGCGCAGCTGCGCATCACCGGCAGCGATACGCAATGCCACAAGCGGTATGGCGGCTTCAGCGACCCGGCAGCCAAAACCTGCCATTCAGCAAGCGACCCCGGAACGGACTTTACCGTCATCCCAGCGAAAGCTGGGATCGCTCTCGCCCTCGTGCTAGCTCACGGCAATCGGCGGCTGGGTCTACATCATGACCAACAAACGCGGCGGCGTTCTGTATATCGGCGTCACCGCCGACCTGCCCGCCCGGATCTTGCAACACAAGCAAGGCAAGGGTTCCGCCTTCTGCCGTCGGTATGGCCTTGACCGACTGGTCTATGCGGAGCCTCATGCCGAGATCGTCGCCGCCATCGCCCGAGAAAAAGCGATGAAGGCATGGAAGCACGCATGAAAGATCGAGCAGATTGAAAAGAGCAACCCTGAATGGGGTGACCTTTTCGAGCAGATCAACTGACCGCCAGCGATCCCAGCTTTCGCTGGGATGACGGGGAAACAAGGTGTCTGCTCCCCACCCACTAACCGTCATTAAACCTTCGCACGGCCGCGTCCAAAAGCGGGCGAAAGCTGCCTTTGTGCATGAAGCGTCTGTGATGCCACGCAAAAGGCCGCCCGGTTTCCCGGACGGCCCTTGCGGTCTTGTCTGAGCGCTGGGGGCTGGATCGCCCCCAAGCTCGTTACATCGAGTAATACATGTCGAACTCGACCGGGCACGGGGTGGTTTCGGTGCGCATCACCTCTTCCCACTTCAGCTCGGCATAGGCTTCGATCTGATCCTTGGTGAACACGTCGCCCTTGATCAGGAACTCGTAGTCCGCCGTGAGCGATTCGAGTGCTTCGCGCAAGGAACCGCACACGGTCGGCACTTCGGCCAGTTCAGCCGGGGGCAGATCATACAGGTTCTTGTCCATCGCCTCGCCCGGGTGGATCTTGTTTTCGATCCCGTCGAGACCCGCCATCAGCAGCGCCGAATAGCACAGATAGGGGTTGGCCATCGCATCGGGGAACCGGAATTCCACCCGCTTGGCCTTGTCGCCCGCGCCGTAAGGAATGCGGCACGATGCCGAACGGTTGCGCGCCGAATAGGCCAGCAGCACCGGCGCTTCGAAGCCCGGCACCAGCCGCTTGTAGCTGTTGGTGGTCGGGTTGGTGAAGGCGTTCAGTGCCTTGGCATGCTTGATCACGCCGCCGATGAAATAGAGGCACATTTCCGACAGTCCGGCATATTCGTTGCCGGCAAACATCGGCTTGCCTTCTTTCCAGATCGAAATGTGGGTGTGCATCCCCGATCCGTTATCGTCCTTGATCGGCTTGGGCATGAAGGTTGCGGTCTTGCCATAGGCATGGGCGACCTGGTGCACGACATACTTGTAGATCTGCATCCGGTCGGCGGTCTGTACCAGCGTGCCGAAGGTCAAGCCCAATTCGTGCTGGGCAGCGGCGACTTCGTGGTGGTGCTTGTCGCAGGGCAGGCCCATTTCGAGCATGGTGGTGACCATCTCGCCGCGAATGTCGACGGCGCTGTCGACCGGCGCGACCGGGAAGTAACCGCCCTTGGCACGCGGGCGGTGGCCCATGTTGCCGGTTTCGTATTCCTTGGAGCTGTTGCCCGGCAGTTCGATATCATCGATCGCGAAGCCCGATCCGGCATAGCCGTCTTCGAAGCGCACATCGTCGAACATGAAGAATTCGGCTTCGGGGCCGACATAGACGGTGTCACCAAGCCCGGTCGATTTCAGATAGGCTTCGGCGCGCTTGGCCGTGGTGCGCGGGTCGCGCGAATACCAGTCGCCGGTCGAAGGCTCGACGATGTCGCAATTGATGATCATCATCGGCGAGGCGCTGAAGGGATCGATCCATGTTTCGGTGAGATCGGGCTTCAGGATCATGTCGGATTCGTTGATGACCTTCCAGCCGGCGATCGACGAACCATCGAACATCAATCCGTCTTCAAGCTCGTCTTCCCCCATGATGCTGGCGACCATGGTGAGGTGCTGCCACTTGCCCTTGGGATCGGTGAAACGCAGGTCCACCCACTCGATTTCCTCGTCCTTGATCTGCTTGAGGACGTCTTTCGCTTTCGACATTGGTATTTAGCCTCCGAGAATTGTCATGGCCGACCCGCCCGTGGTCAATCAATTCGGGGCAGGCAGGAGAGGGTGGTTGATCAGATTGCGTCGTCGTTGGTTTCGCCGGTGCGGATGCGCAGCGCGCTTTCGATGGCGGTAACGAAGATCTTGCCGTCGCCGATGCGCCCGGTCTGCGCGGCGGCGGCAATCGCCTCGACCACGCGCGTGGCCTGATCGTCGGTGACGACGACCTCAAGTTTTACCTTGGGCAGGAAATCGACGACATATTCGGCGCCGCGATAAAGCTCGGTATGGCCCTTCTGGCGGCCAAACCCCTTAGCCTCA
This sequence comes from Erythrobacter sanguineus, assembly GCF_900143235.1. Taxonomy (GTDB): domain Bacteria; phylum Pseudomonadota; class Alphaproteobacteria; order Sphingomonadales; family Sphingomonadaceae; genus Erythrobacter; species Erythrobacter sanguineus. Next base: position 4,897 of record NZ_FRDF01000001.1, read on the forward strand.
GTCACGGTGATTCCGGACACGCCGATTTCATGCAGCGCCTCCTTCACTTCGTCGAGCTTGAAGGGTTTGATGATCGCTTCGATCTTTTTCACGTTGTCCCCATCCGCGGCTGACCGGATTCCTGACAAAAATTAAACAAGAATCGTGCCAAGCGCACCTGTTGCCGGGTTGAACAATCCTTGCCGCGAGATGATTCCGGACAAGGCATGTCTTTCGCCTTGGGAGTGCGGGTAGCAAGATTATGGTGCGCTGCGCAATGGTGCACAGCGTATGGACGCTCATTGCCTAAATTTTAGGCAGAGAGTGCCGCCCAGAGCCTTCGGTTACAGCCGCAATCCAGTGGTCTCCGGCAGTCCGCACATGATGTTGAGGTTCTGGATCGCCGCCCCCGACGCGCCCTTGCCGAGGTTGTCGAGCCGGGCGACGAGGCGGGCTTGCGTGCCATCGGCATTGCCGAACACGAACAGCTCCATGCCGTCCCACGGTGCGCTCGCTGCGCCGAGTAGCAATTCGCCGGGCGGCTGGTGAGGACCGTGCGTGACGATCACCTGCCCATCGGAACAGAAGGTCGCCAGCGTCTCGCGCATCGTGTCGATCTGCGGTGGATTGGGCATGGCACCGAGCGCAAGCGGCACGTCGACCACCATACCGCGATGCGCAGGGATCACGCTGGGCGAGAACACCGGCTGGCAGGCAAGACCCGCATAGGCTTGCATTTCCGCCAGATGCTTGTGGCCCAGCTGCAAGCCGTAGGCGCGAAAGGCGATGTCCGTATTCTGCTCGAAACGGTCGATCAGTGCATTGCCGCCGCCCGAATAACCGCTCACCGCGTTGACGGTGTAGGGCCAGTCGGCGGACAGCATCCCGGCGCGCACCAGCGGCGCGACCAATGCAAGAAACCCGGTCGGATAACACCCCGGATTGCTTATGAACTGGGCATTGGCGATTTTGTCGCGGCCGATCAGTTCGGGAAAACCATAGGTCCAGCCCTCGGCGACGCGGTGCGCGCTGGAGGCGTCGATGATGCGGGTGCCGGAGCCTTCGGCCAGCTTCACAGCCTCTTTCGCGGCCTCGTCCGGCAGGCACAGGATCGCGATATCCGCGGCGTGCAAAGCATCGCGGCGGGCGGCTTCGTCCTTGCGCTGGGCATCGTCCAGAACGATCAGGTCGAACTCGCTACGCCCCTGCAAACGCTCGCGGATTTCGAGACCGGTTGTGCCGGCAGCACCATCGATGAACAGGCGGGTCGTCATGGCTCAGGCGCTTTCCGGCGCGAGTTCGCTCGCCCGGCACCAGCCGCTCGGGCCTTGCGGGCCCGGGCCGCCCCACGCCCATTCGCCTGCCACATCGAGCAGTTCGAACCGGCTGCCGGGGGCAAGCTGGATGAAGACTTCGCTGTCATCGCGTGAGGCCAGCCGCAGGCCTGCCCCCGCCGCGCCCACCAGGCGTTGATGCGGAATCACGTAATGCGCGGCGAGATGCGTCCCGGCGAGCGCGACATGCGCCAGATCACCGCGCAGCGGCAGCGTGCCGGGCGCAGGCTTTTCGACCGGGCCTTTCAGACCCAGCACGCCCGCCGGTACGGCATATTCCCTGTTGTCGCGCGTCGCGCCGCTCATCTGCGTTCCGTCAAATCTCTTGGCCTGCCCGCGCTCTTCCCGGTGCCGGCGTGGCAGGCCCGTTAGCCGCAAGCGCGCCGGGGGGCAAGCGCGCTGCCTTTGGGGTCACGCGCCATAGCGGGCCCGGATCGCGTGCCACGATGCGCGCAGACCCAGTCCGCGCCCGCCACGCGTGCGGCCAGGGCGGGGGGTGGGGTTCCAGGCGAAGGTATCGAAATGCACCCAGTCGATCCCCTCTTCCACGAACCGGTCGAGAAACAATCCGGCAACGCTCGCCCCGGCAAAGGGGTTGGACGGGGCATTGGTCATGTCGGCGATGTCGGATGACAGATATTCGCGGTAAGCTTCGGGCAGGGGCAGGCGCCAGGGGTTGTCGTCATGCGCCTTGCCCGCCGCCAGAAACGCATCCGCCGTTTCATCGTGCCGCGCCATCATGGCGGGCAGATCGGGGCCGAGCGCGACCCGCGCCGCGCCGGTCAGCGTCGCAAAATCGACGATCAGATCGGGGTTTTCCTCGCTCGCGCGGGTCAGCGCGTCGCCAAGGATCAGGCGGCCTTCGGCATCGGTGTTGTGGATCTCCACCGTCAGCCCGTTGCGGCTGGACAGCACATCGCCGGGACGAAAGGCGCTGCCCGAAATGGCGTTCTCCACCGCCGGGATCAGCAGATGCAGCCGCACTTTCAGACCTGCGCCCATGATAAGGCCCGCCAGCGCCAGCGCGTGCGCCGCGCCGCCCATGTCCTTCTTCATCAGCCGCATGCCCGCCGAAGGCTTCATATCCAGCCCGCCGGTGTCAAAGCACACGCCCTTGCCCACCACCGCCAGCACCGGGTGCGCCGGATCGCCCCATGTCAGGTGCATCAGGCGCGGCGCATGATGCCGCGCCGCTGCCCGCCCGACCGCGTGAACCATGGGGTAGCCCTGTTCCAGCGCATCGCCGCGCACCACGGTCAATTCCGCCTTGTGCGCCTTGGAGAGGCGTTCGCACTCCGCCTCAAGCGCGGCGGGGCCCATGTCTTCGGCGGGGGTGTTGACGAGATCGCGCAAGCGGCACTCGGCCTCGGCCTCGGCGGTCACGGCATCGATCTGTCCGACCTGCGCGGTCAGCAGGATGCGAGGGCCTTGCGCCTTATTCTCGCTGCGATAGCGATTGAAGCGGTATTGGCCGGTGATCCAGCCGAACATTGCCGGGCCGGGTTCCGCATTGGCGAGCCGGTAGCTTCCTTCAGGCAGTTCCTCGGCCAGCTTGGCGAGGCACCAGCTCGACAGGCTCTCGGGATCGGCCACACCGCCCACCGCGAACCACGAATCCCCGTCCGGCACGATCCCGACCTGATAGCCGCCGCCTTCGAATTTCTGCCCCGCAAGGCTGGCGCGCTGACCAGCGGAAAGGCCTTTGGCGAAGGCGGCAAAACCGTCCTTGTTGACGAGGTGAATGGCAGTTGCATCAGCGCCGCGATCAGGCTGGATCAGTGCTTTGGGATCGTTCATGCCGCTTCCATAATCGCGGCATGGCGCTTGTCACGCGAAAGATTGGCAGCTTCGCATCGGGATGATATTGCGCCAGACGTAGCAATTTGCGCAAGGCCTCGCTATGTGGCGGCCATGCATGAATACCAACTCGTTGACGGCGATCAGACCGTCTACCGCGACGGCACGATCAAGCTGCATGGGCCCGATGGCTTCGATGCAATGCGCAAGGCTGGCCGCCTTGCCGCAGACATTCTTGATGCCTGTGCTGATCTGGTAAAGCCCGGGGTCACCACCGGCAGCATTGATGATGCCGTGCGCACCATGATGCTGGATGCAGGCGCGATCCCCGCTACCTTGGGCTATCGCGGCTATGCGCATTCAAGCTGCATCTCGATCAACCACGTGATCTGCCACGGTATTCCGGGCGACAAGGTGCTGAAGGATGGCGACATTCTCAACATCGACGTCACCCCGCTGGTCGATGGCTGGCACGGCGATACGTCGCGGATGTTCTTTGCAGGTGAGCCTTCGCTGAAGGCGAAGAAGCTGGTCGAGGTGACCTATGAATGCCTGATGCTGGGTATTCAGGCCGCACAGCCCGGCGCGCGGCTGGGCGATATCGGTGCTGCGATTGAAGCCCACGCCAACCAGTTTCGTTACGGGGTGGTGCGCGAGTTTTGCGGGCATGGCTTGGGCCGCCTGTTCCACGACGCCCCCGAAGTCGTCCACGCCGCCAAGGCTGGCACCGGTCCGGAGCTGAAGCCGGGAATGTTCTTCACCATCGAACCGATGATCAACCTCGGCAAGCCATGGGCCAAGGTGCTGGGCGACGGCTGGACGGCGGTGACGCGGGACAAGAGTCTGTCGGCGCAGTTCGAGCATTCGATTGCGATTACCGAGACGGGGAACGAGATTTTCACCAAGAGCCCGACCGGGCGCGATTGCCCGCCTTACGTGTGATTTTTGTTGCGAACGGTTTCGGCTGAATCAGACGATCATTTGCGACAAGCACGCCAATCGCAAGGCTTGCCCCGATGCAATGATCCTTGAGGTTAGAGGCAGATACGGGTTGCCTGTTCGTGATGGCCGTGCCGCGTTTGCTTCCAGCGATATCGAAATCAGTTTCTGCCCATTTTGCGGGACACAATTGCCCCCGATTGGGGATCTGGAAGATTGATCCCTCTCCGCCTCCCCGGGCTTGATCCGGGGCCCCGCTTCCTTTCTTCCTCCGCTGATGGAGCGGGAAAAGCAGGGCGGCTGGCTCTACATCATGGCCGACCGTTATCGTGGGACGATCTATGTCGGATCGACCGCTGATCTGGCTTTTCGCATGGCCCAGCATCGCGACGGACAAGGCTCGAAATTCTGCGCCGAATATGGTCTGACCCGGCTGGTTTGGGCAGAGCTTCTCCCGACCATGCAGGAAGCGATGGATCAGGAAAAGCGGGTGAAACGCTGGCGGCGCGATTGGAAGTTTGCGCTAGTCGAGAAAGGTAATCCGGACTGGCGTGATCTCTTTGACGGTATCCTGAATTGAAGAAGCGGGGCCCCGGGTCAAGGCCGGGGAGACGGTTAGGTCAGAGGAAAAGAACCGCCAACACCGCGCTCATCACCACCACAAGCCCCACGGAAAACCCCAGCATCGCCAGCACCGGCTTGGTCACCCGCCCGTGCAGCACCCAGTCATAGCCCGCCGACACCAGCACCGTGATCGGCACTTGCACCGCAATCGCGACGGGATCGGGCAGGCCCAGCACCTGCACCACGCGGGCATAGGCGGGGGTCATCAGGGCCAAGGTCGCGATCAGCATCGCCTGCCGGTGGGCAGCAATGTCGCGGCTGCGCGCGAAGTGCAGGGCGGCGAAATAGAGGGGCACGAAGGTCGCGAAGGCCGCGAGGTTTACCACCGTCACTTCGGGGCGGCCCAATTCTTGCCCTATCCGCCAAGAAATCACCGTCCCGCTCACCAGCATCGCGCCCACCAGCGCAATCGAGGCGCGGCCTGTTGCGCGGTGGGCGGCCAGTTTGAAGCGGGCTGCGAGGAAGCTCTGGCTGGCGAGCAGGGTCAGCCACGCCACCATGCTCACCGCGTGGAACACCACCAGCGGCGTATAGCGCGCCTGCACCTCCGGCTGCGCAATCGCCTTCAGCGCGAAGGCGAACAGCGTGAAGCCCAGCAGCCCCAGCGCGATATTGCCCATCAATGTGTTGGCTCTGACGTGGCTTTCAGGTGCGCGCACCAGTTCTCCCCTAATTCTCCCTTGCCGCCCGGATCGCGGCGCCTGCGGCAAAAGGAGCGAGTGCCACCAGCGCTAGGCTTATGGCTGCAACGAAGCCGAGGCTGACTTGATCCTGACGGGCGAGCGAGCCGGCTCCGAAAATGAGGATCGGCAGGGCGAGCGGGATGAGGAGGAGGCCCGAAAGCGCCGCGCCTGCGCGCAGGGACGCGGTGAGCGCGGCGATCATCAAGCCGATGGCAGCGAGGCCGGGGGTGCCTGCGATGAGGCCCAGAAGCAAAATCTGAAACGTCTCGCCCTCGATCTTCAGCAGCGCGGCGGCGGGAAAGGTCGCCAGCACCAGCGGCGGGCCGAAGCTAAGCCAGTGCGCGACCAGCCGCACCGCCATCATCGCTTCCTCCGCCATGCCCCGCAGCTTCAACTGGTCGAAGAAGCCAAGCTCGATATCGCGCGCGACCAGCTTTTCCAGCGGCAAAATCGCCGCCAGCAGCGCCGCGATCCACACCACGCCGCCGCCGGTGCGCGCCATCAGGTTGGCATCCGGCCCGACCGCGAAGGGAAACAGCATGGCGACGGCGACAAAGAACACCACCGGCAGCGCGGCGCCGCTTCCCGTGAAGGGGAAGAACTGCGCCAGATCGCGGCGGATGAGGGCGGCGATCATGCGTCCTCGTCCTGATCGGCGGGCGCATAATCCTCGATGGCCAAACTGGTCATCCCCGGCACATTCAATGGCTGGTGCGATGCGATCAGCGCGATGCCGCCGCCTGTGCAATGCTCACGCACCAGTGCGCTGACCAGCCCCTGCGACGCCGTGTCGAGGCCCGACAATGGCTCGTCGAGCAGCCAGATCGGCGCCTGCTGCCCCACCATCCGGGCCAGCGCGGCGCGTTTCTTCTGGCCGGTGGACAGGTAACGCACCGGCACTTCGGCCAGCGCATCGAGCCGCAGCCGCGTCATGATCGCGTCAGCCTCGACCACCCCGTCCAGCGCAAACCAGAACGCCAGCGCGCGGCCCAGAGGCAGGTCGGGATCCAGCCCTGTGCGTTCATCCAGCAGGCCGAGCGCGCCCTCGCGCCGCACCTCGCCAGCGTAGGGCATCGTCAGCCCGGCCAGCGCGCGGATCAGCGTCGTCTTGCCCGCACCGTTCGCCCCGGTGACATGGCACGCCGCGCCCGCCCCAAGCGTGAAGGACAACCGCCGGAACAGCAGCCGGTCGCCCCGCCGGCAGGCGAGATCATGCGCAGACAGGACGGGGGACAAGGCTTGCATTGGCCCGCAGCGTTAGGGAAAAGGGGCCGCGCAAACAAGCGATCCGACGCACCTCTCAACCGGAAGGAAATCCCCCATGGCCGTCCCCGAACTCGACGCGAAGGAAATCGACCAGCTGCTGGCCGATCATCCCGACTGGAGCCTCGCGCGCGATGGCAAGGCGATCACCCGTACCTTCCAGTTCAAGGATTTCTCCGAAGCCTGGGGCTTCATGAGCCGGGTCGCCCTGCAGGCCGAGGCGCAGGATCACCACCCCGAATGGTTCAACGTCTATGCCAAGGTCGAAGTCACGCTGACCACGCATGACGCCGGAAGCAACGGCGGCTTGTCCCACCGCGACGCCAAGCTGGCGCGCGCGATTGATGCGCTTTAGTGATTTCGCACGCCCTCCGGCCTGCGGTATCCTCGCTCACGCGGCCTGAAGGCCGCTTCGCTGCGGGCGCGCGGTCGCGCTTGCGGTCGCTTGTGCGACCGTTTCAGCCAGTCGCGCAGGTACGGCCCGAAGCGCCGCAAGGCCGACCGGCCGCCCGCAGCGACGCTGGCGCAGCCAGCATGAGCAAGGATTTCGCATCGCGGATGCGATGCGGACAAAGACACTTATCTTACCGCCCCAAAGGCCCTGAACTGCCGCGCAATTGCTTGCGCACCTTGCCCGGCATCCAGCGCTTGGCAAAGGCCATCGATTTTGACGTCTTGCCGACGAAATAGTCGAGCTTGTCGCCGTGGACCGCGTCCCACACCGCTTTGGCGACTTCCTCGACCGGCGTGATTTCCAGCCCGGCAGCGCGCACCCGGTCGCGGATCTGTTCGTTCGATTTGCGATTTCCCATGCCGTCCAGCAGCGGGGTCTCGATGAAGGAGGGGCAGATAGAGGCGACGGTGATCTTGTCGGGCGCCCATTCTGCATCAAGGCTTTCGGACACGGCCCGCACCCCGAACTTGGTGGCGCAATAGACGCTCATCCCCGCCGACCCGGCTATCCCTGCGGCGCTTGCGATGTTGATCAGCGCCGATCCCGGCGCGGTCTTTTGCAGATAGGGATAGGCCGCCTGCGCGCCATAGAGCACGCCTTTCAGATTGATATCGAGGCAGCGGTCGATCTCTTCGGGGTCGAGTTCCGAAAGCGAACCGCCGGTGCCGATCCCCGCATTGTTCACCACGGCATCGATCCGCGCGCCCGCAGCGGTGTGGAACGCGGCCAGCGCCTCGTCCCATGCCTTTCGGTCGCGCACATCCAATCGGTGCATGTATTTGAACCCGCCCTCGATCAGGCCAAGGGTATCCTCCATCCCTTCGACATTGACATCGGCAATGCCGACGAACCAGCCCTGTGTCGCGAAATGGCGGGCGACCGCGCGCCCGATGCCGGACGCGCCGCCGGTGATGAAGATGCTGCGCCGATCTGTCCCGTGCTGAACCATGTGATCCCCTCTCTCGATTGCGATTTGAAACCCGTCTAGAGCGGGCGGACGCACTTGTCAGCAGGCAGAATGAGGGTGGGCGGGCCTATCCGCCCGCCGCCGCTTCCATCCCTTTCACATATTCATCGCCCTCGATGATCTGTGCGCTCGAAGACTCCAGCGCATCGCCCAGCGGTTCGGCCCGCCCGCCGATGCATTCGGCCAGGAAGTTTTCGGCAATCGCAAAAAAGGCGATGTTGTTGGCCGGCTTGGCAAAGCCGTGGCCTTCATCGGGATAAAGCACATAGGTCACCGGGATCCCTGCCGATTTCATCGCGCCGACGATCTGGTCGCTTTCGGCCTGCTTCACCCGCGGATCATTGGCCCCTTGTGCGATCAGCAGCGGCTTGGTGATCCTGTCTGCCTTGTAGAGCGGGCTGGCCGCCTGCAGCAGCGCGCGGCCTTCTTCTGTGCCCGGATCGCCCATGCGTTCGTGGAAGATCTTCACCATCGGCGCCCAGTAGGGCGGGATCGTGGAAAGCAGGGTTTCGAGGTTGGAAGGCCCGACGATATCCACCCCGCAAGCGAAGGTTTCGGGCGTGAAGGTGAGGCCCGCCAGCGTGGCATAGCCGCCGTATGATCCGCCCATGATCGCCACCTTGTCGGCTTGCGCGATGCCCTGATCGACGGCCCAGTCGACCGCATCGATCAGGTCGTCGTGCATCTTCAGACCCCATTGCTTGTTGGCGGCATTGAGGAAGTCCTTGCCGAACCCGGTCGAGCCGCGGAAATTCACGCTGAGCACGCCGTAGCCGCGGTTGGCGAGCATCTGGTGGATCGAATTGAAGCCGTAACCATCGCGCGCCCATGGCCCGCCATGCACCAGCAGCACCATCGGCACGGGGCTGTCCGGGCGCGCATCGCCATCCGCATCGCTGCCGGGCGGCAAGGTCAGGTAGGATGGCAGGGTCAACCCGTCGCGGCTGGCGATCTCGATCCCGTGCATCGGTTGCAGCGGCATGCCTTCAAGCTCAGGCCGCGAGACATAGAACGGGGAGAGCGTCTGCGCCTTGCGGTCGTAGATGTAGGTCGCTGTCGGCTTTGTCAGCGGGTCGTTCCAGATGATCCAGACGCTGTCATCATCGGTGCGGCTGTTGATGCCGAATTCGCCATCAAGCCGCTCGCCCAGCCAGCCGAGCGAGGCGCGGGTTGCGGGATCGGTCGCGGTCCATTCGGTCTTGAGGTAATTGACCGCATAGGCCTCGATCTCGCCGGTCTGGGGATCGCGCAAGGTGTTGCCGATATCGGCCTTGTCATCCTCGGCGATCAGGCGCCTTTCGCCTGTCGCGGTGTCCTGGGCGAACAGCGCCGCAGTGTTGCGCCCGCGGCTGTCGATCCAGTAAAGCGTGTCGCCGTCGGTGGTGTAGCCGGCAGGGGCGGTGGTCAGCGAATCCTCCATGTCCGTGGTTTCGAACGGCTCGCCCTCGACCGTGCCATCCTCCACGCGGAAATAGTCCGTCCCGCCAGCTTCGTTCTGCTGCATCGCCATGCGCAAGGTCAGGCTGTCATCGGCCATGAACCCGGCATAGGCGTTGTTTTCCAGCACCAGCGTCAGTTCGCCCGTGGCCAGATCGAGCAGGTGGACATCGTGCCACTGGGGGTCACGATTGTTGATGCCCAGCAGCAGCTTGTCCTTGATCGTGTTCGATGATCCGACGATTTCGATCCGGGTGTTTTCGAACGGGGTGACGGTGGTTTCCTCGCCGCTTGTCACGTCGACGCGGTAAAGCAGGTAATTCTCATCCCCGCCCTTGTCCTGAATATACATCACCGCGCGAGAATCCGGCGACCAGAAATGCTGGCGGATCGGGCGGTCGGTGGCACTGGTCATTGCGCGGGCGGCATCGGGGTTGCCTGCCGGTGCGATCCAGATGTTGAGCACGCCGTCCCTCGGCGCGAGCCAGCTCAGCCACTCGCCATTCGGGCTGATCTGGCCCGCCGCGCGGGTCGGGTTGCCGAACAGCGCATCGCGCGGGATCAGAGGGGCGGCCTCGGCTTGTGTGGTCATTGCAGCTCCGTTGGTGGTGGTTTGGGCGGTGGCGGGTTTTGCAGTCGTCAGCCCCGGCAGGGCAAGTGCGGCGGCAGCAACGCCGCAGCCCAGCAGGCGGATGAAACGGTTGGGGGTGACCATATTGGGGGTAACCATGGTGTCTCTCCTGTCGGGCCTTTGCGGTCCGGATTTCTGTATTGCGCACTTAAGACACCAGATTGCGCCATTCAAGCCACGGGCCAGCTTACAGCGCCGGGTTGGCGTAGTAGTGCCACGCAAATATCGCCATGCTGCCGCGCTGCGGGGCCCACGGTTCTGCCAACGCGCGGGTGGCCTTTTCTGCCGGGCGTTCGGGCAGTTCGAGCAACCGCTTCACCCCTTCCTGAACCGCCAGATCGCCCGCAGGCCAGATATCGGGGCGGCCTTCGGCAAACAGCAGGTAGATTTCCGCCGACCAGCGCCCGATGCCCTTGATCCGGGTGAGCAGCGCGATCGCGGCCTCGTCGTCGGCGGGCAGGGTATCGAAATCCAGCGCCTCTGCCTCGACCAACTCGCACAAGGACCGGGCATAGCCCTGTTTCTGGCGTGAGAGCCCGCAGGCGCGCAGGGTGTCGAAATCGCGGGCCAGCAGGCAGGCGGGGGTGAAGTCGGCGCCCAGTTCCGCCTCAAGCCTGGCCCACATCGACGAGGCCGCCGCGACCGAGACCTGCTGGCCGATGATGGTGCGCAGCAGCGTCTTGAAGCCGGGCGGGCGGATGCGCGGCTCCGGATAGCCGATGCGCGCCAGTTCCTGCACCAGCCGCGGTTCGCGGCGGCTGAGCGCATCGAGGTCTTCGCGCAATTTTTTCGCCGTCAGGCCCACTGCCACTTTCCTTAACTTGCCTTGGCACGCAGAGTGCCTTAGCAGCGCGACAACCACTCTCCCAGCGCAGGTTCTTGCGCGCAACAGCCAAAAAGGAAGCCGAGCCCATGCCCAGAATGGTCGTCACCAATCGCGAAGGCGAAACCAGCGAGATCAGCGTCGATGACGGCCTGACCGTGATGGAAGCGATCCGCGACAATGGCTTTGACGAGCTGCTGGCGCTGTGCGGCGGGTGCTGTTCGTGCGCGACCTGCCACATCCACGTCGATGCCGCCTTTGCCGACAAGCTGCCGGCCATGAGCGAGGACGAGGATGATCTGCTCGAATCCTCCGATCATCGCGCCCCGACCAGCCGCCTGTCGTGCCAGATTCCCTTGACCGCCGATCTTGACGGACTGCACGTCACCATCGCTCCGGAAGATTGATTTGTGACTCCCCCCGTTCGCTGGAGGGCGGGGGTGGGTGCGTCTTGGACATTGCGGCGCGGCGCGTGAGCGCCTAACTCTGTGCTCATGAACATTACCCGGCCTTTTGGCGACACGCTCGCGCTTATCGGCAATACCCCGATCGTGCGCCTTGCAGGGCCAAGCGCGGCGGCTGGCTGCGACATCTGGGGCAAGTGCGAATTCGCCAACCCCGGATCATCGGTGAAAGACCGCGCGGCCCTGTGGATCATCCGCGATGCGGAAGACCGCGGCGAATTGCTCCCCGGCGGCACGGTGGTTGAAGGCACCGCGGGCAACACCGGTATCGGCATCGCGCTGGTGGCGAATGCGCGGGGTTACAAGACCATCATCGTCATGCCCGACAACCAGTCCAAGGAGAAGATGGACACGCTGCGCGCGCTGGGCGCGGAGCTGGTGCTGGTGCCGCCGACCAAATTCGCCAATCCCGGCCACTTCGTCCACACCTCGCGCCGGCTGGCCGAGGAAACGCCGGGTGCCGTGTGGGCCAACCAGTTCGACAATATCGCCAACCGCCGCGCCCATATCGAAGGCACCGCGCCCGAAATCTGGGAACAGCTGGGCGGCAAGGTTGATGGCTTCACCTGCGCGGCCGGCACCGGCGGGACGATTGCTGGCGTGGGTCTGGGCCTCAAGGCGATGGACGACAATATCCGCATCGCGCTGACCGATCCGCACGGTGCGGCGCTGTACAATTACTACGCCCACGGCGAATTGAAGGCCGAAGGTTCCTCGGTCGCCGAAGGGATCGGGCAGGGGCGCATCACCGCCAATCTCGAGGGTGCGCCGATCGATACGCAATATCGCATCAGCGATGAAGAAGGGATGATGTGGGTCGCCCGGCTGCTCAAGGAAGAAGGCCTGTGCCTTGGCCTGTCATCGGGCATCAATGTGGCGGGCGCGGTGACGCTGGGCAAGGAGTTGGTGGCCGAAGGGCGGACCAATCCGCAGGTCGCCACGATCCTGTGCGATACCGGCTTTCGTTATCTTTCCACGCTCTACAATCCCGAATGGCTCAGCGCCCGTGATCTGCCGGTGTTCGACTGGCTCGAACGGCAACAGGCTGGCACAGCATGACAGCCGCGTCGATGCTGGCGAGGCTGCGTTTCATGGCCCAGCGCAGTCTGTACTCGGTCGCGCGCAGCGAGGATTCCGGTCCGGTCGACATGCTGGCCGAGCCGCAGGGCGCGACCCCGGCCAAACAGGCCCGGCAGGAAGCGATCCAGCGCCTGCAGGTCGGAGTTTTCGGGATTGCGGCGATGGTGCTGCTGGTCGGCCTTGCCAGCATCATCGGCAGTCAGGCCGACATCACCGAGGAAGCCGCCGTTCCCGAAGCCGCGCCCACCACCGAGCCCACCCCTGCACCGACCAAGGCCAATCCGCTCGCCGATGCCGGGGTGGTGCCTGATATCGCCGCTGAGCCGAGCGCTGCGCCAGCGGTGCCGCTTGATGTGCCGCCGCCGAACCCAGCGCCGGACGATGCGCCGCTGCAATAGGGCCTGCGCGCTGCTGGCTGGCGCGCTGCTGATGCTGGCAGGCTGCGGCGCTCCTGCCGAAACCGCTGCGGCTGCGCGGCCGGACCTGGGGCTGATGACCAGCCTGCCGCTTTACTGGCAAGCCGATGCCGCGATGGCGGATATTGCCGCAGGCCAGTCACCCCCGCCGTGGCAGCGCCAACTGATCGAGACCCGTCACGTTCTGGTCCCGCTCGACACGCTTTCGGCCATTCCCGCGCTGGCCCCGAATGCGCCGGAAACCGATCCGCTGGCGGGTATCACGCGGCTTGCGGTGATCCAGCCACGGGGGCTGTCGCCCGCCGATAATGTCGCGCTTGACGACTGGGTGCGCGCGGGCGGACGATTGCTGCTGGCGCTCGATCCGGCGCTGACGGGCGATTACGATCTGCCACTGGGTGATCCGCGCCGCCCGGTCGATAGCGCGCTGATCCCGCCGGTGGTCGAACGCTGGGGGCTGGCGATCCGGTTTCACGAGGCGCAGCCGCTGGCGGTCATCGCTGCGCCTTTTGCGGGTGATGAGATACCGCTGGCATTGCCGGGGCGCATCGCCATCGCAGATCCGGCAAGGGCGGATTGCGTGCTCGCCGCGCAGGATGCCATCGCCACCTGCCGGGTGGGCAAGGGGCAGGTCACGCTGATCGCCGATGCAGCGCTATTCGAACATGCCGAACTGGCGGGCGAGGACGGCGCGGCGCTTGCGCGACTGCTGGGCGCCGCTTTCGATCAGGCGCCATCCGGGGAAATCACGGGATAGCGGGGATTCGGGGCCGGATTCGGGCCGGGCAGAGCCGGGAAAATCGCGGGAATGCGCATAAATCCGGCCATTTCGGAGGGCTGCTTGCGCAGGTTCGCGGGAATCAGAATGGTTCTGAAGAAAGTTAAATTATTAAAAAACAGATGATTGCCAATTTTTCCCGCGATTTCCCGTAAAAATCCCTTCCATCCCGCTTGCTTCCCCGATAATACCGCAATCCATCAAACATGCCTGTTTGCAACGTGTTCGGCTGGTGGAGCCGGCGCGCCGCTGGCGCTCGTGCGCTTGCGGTGACGGGGAAGGCATGTCGGGGGATGGCGTCGGTCTCGCGCAGAGCTGGCCGCGCTGGGGCAAGGAGGGGATCGGCCAGGTGTCGGGTTTTGGAGGATATAGTGGCCAAGCCTACTCGCCCGCTGGCGACAAGGGCCGCTTTGTCCTGCCTTCTGCCTTGCGCAAGGCGGTGAAGGAAAGCTCCGAAGGCAACCGCATCCTGTGCCTTGCCGCGCATGACCGCTTTGATTGCCTTGTCGGCTTCGGCCTGTCGCGCAAGGCGCAGCTTCACGCCCAGCTCGACCGCGAGGAAGAGCGCGCGATCCGCCTTGGCCTCAACGAATTCGACCGCGAAGTGCGCGCCCAGCAATTGTTCGGCTTTGAGCAGATGCCGTTCGACGATTCGGGACGCTTCGTCATGCCTGAACACCTGCGCGATCTCGGCAAGGTTGGCGAAGGCTTGTATTTTCAGGGTGCGGGCGATTTCTTCTTCGTCTGGAACCCGGAAGAACTGATGCGGATGGGCCCGGAATGGAAGGGCGCGCAGGCCAGCTGTGCCAAGCTGGTCGCCGCCGCAAACAAAGGGGCGGCGTGATGCAGGATGCGCCCCATATCCCGGTGTTGCTGGATGAAGTCATCGCCGCCATCGCCCCGCGCCCCGGCATGATCATCATCGATGCCACCTTCGGCGCGGGCGGTTATACCGCTGCGCTGCTTGAAGCGGGCGCGAGCGTTCACGCCTTTGACCGCGATCCCGATGCGATTGCGGCCGGGCAGGCCATGGTGGCGCGTTTCGATGGCCGCCTTGCGCTCCACCCGGCGCGTTTTTCGCAGATGCGCGACGAACTGGCCGCGTTCGGCATTACGCAGGTCGATGCGGTGGTGATGGATATCGGGGTTTCCTCGATGCAGCTTGACCAAGGTGAGCGGGGCTTTGCCTTCATGCATGACGGCCCGCTCGACATGCGGATGAGCCAGTCGGGTGAAAGCGCCGCCGATTTCCTCAACACCGCCGAAGAAGAAGCGATTGCCAACGTGCTGTACCGCTATGGCGAGGAACGCCAGTCGCGCCGTGTCGCCCGCGCCATCATCGCCGCGCGTCCGCTGGTGACCACGGGGGAACTCGCCCGCGTGGTGCGCCGCGCATTGGGCTATAAACCGCACGACAAGAAAGACCCGGCCACCCGCACCTTTCAGGCGGTGCGCATCCATGTGAACGACGAGTTGGGCGAACTTGAAGCCGGGCTGGCCGCCGCCGAGGCGCTGCTGGCTCCTGAGGGCGTGCTGGCGGTGGTCAGTTTCCACAGCCTTGAAGACCGCATCGTCAAGCATTTCCTGCGCGAAGCCTCGGGCGCGGGGCGCTCTGTATCGCGCCACCTGCCGGGCGAAATCCCCGGTCCGCCGCCGACCTTCACCCGGGTCTCGAAGGGTGTTCGCCCGTCCGAGGCCGAGACGCTGCGCAACCCGCGCGCGCGGTCTTCCACCCTGCGTCATGCGATCCGCACCGGCGCCCCGACAAGGAGCATGGCGGCATGATTACCGGCATTCAGGCGCGTTCGCTGGGGTGGATGGCGGTGCTGGCGGTGTGCCTTGCGCTGGTGACGATCCTCAGTTTCAAGGTTCACGCGGTGAAAAGCCAGGTGCTGCTGGCCGAACGTCAGATCCTCGCGCTTGAGCGCGAGACGCTATTGCTTGAAACAGAATTCGAAACCCGTGGCAGCCAGCGCCAGCTGGCTGCGTGGAACGCGGTCGAATTCGGCTATCAGGCTCCGCGCGCCGATCAGTTCCTTGATGGGGAACGCCAGCTTGCCAGCCTCGGCCAGCGTCGTGCCCCCGATGCGCCCGCGCCGATCCGCCTGGCCCGCGCCGATATTGCCGCGGACGGCGACAGCCCACGCGCCGATGCCGGGCCGATGCGCTCGCCGCTTTCAGGCGTGCCGGTCACGCTCGCTTCGGCCGTCAGCGAGCAGGATGCAGGGCAAGTCTTCACCGAAGCCTTTGGCGATTTTCTGATTGAAGCTTCGCCGATCCGCACCGCGCAGGCCCAGACCATGAGCGCCAAGGCGGTCAGCGCCAAGGCTATGGGCGAATGAGCATGATGGCTGCCGCTGCGGCCGTCCCCTCCATCCCTGCCACCTCCATCCCTGCTGGGCGGGTCCAGCGCATCAACCTGCGCGCGCAGATGTTGTGGACCGCCCGTTTCCGGGTGCTGTGGATTGCGCTCGGCTTTGTGCTGCTGATCCTCATCGCGCTGGTCCGGATCGCCTCGCTCGGGCTGGTCGGCAACGCGCCCGAACGCACCAGCCTTGCCGACGCCCTACTGCCTCCGCGCGGGGAGATCACCGATCGCAACGGCGTGCCGCTAGCGCGGGCCTTTCCGGCCTATGCGCTGTGGTTCGATCCCTCCGCGATGGGCGACAAGGGCTCGCCGCTGGTGCGTTCGCCCGAGAATGTGGCGCGCGATTTGAAGGCGATTTTCCCCGATATCGACGAAACCCGCATGGCGGCCCGCCTTGCCTCGGGCCGAGCGGGCTACCTGCGCCGCCGCATCCTGCCTGAAGAGGCCAACAAGGTGTTCGCCCTGGGCGAGGTTGCGCTGGAAATCCCGCGCGAGACCGACCGCCACTATCCGCAAGGCACGCTGGCCGCCCATGCGCTGGGCTATGTGGTCGAGGACGAGGGCGGCAAGCTGGGCATGGAACAGGTGCTCGATGCGCGGCTGTCCGACCCCGATCTGCGCGGTGAGCCAGTGGCGCTCTCGCTCGATGTGCGGGTGCAGGGCGCGCT
Source organism: Erythrobacter sanguineus (assembly GCF_900143235.1). Classification (GTDB taxonomy): domain Bacteria; phylum Pseudomonadota; class Alphaproteobacteria; order Sphingomonadales; family Sphingomonadaceae; genus Erythrobacter; species Erythrobacter sanguineus. The sequence goes on from NZ_FRDF01000001.1 coordinate 21,602, forward strand.
TGAGGATGAATTGCGCCGCGGGATGCTGGAAACCAACGCCATCGGCGCGGCTGGCATTGTGCTCGATGTCGATAGCGGCGAAGTGATGGCGATGGCCAGCCTGCCCGAATTCGATCCCAATGTCGCAGGCGCGAGCGGTGCGAAGAACGTCTTCAACCGCGTCACCAACGGGGTCTATGAACTCGGATCGACCTTCAAACCGCTGAGCGTGGCGGCGGCGATGGATGCAGGCGTGGTGCGCGATCTGGGCCGGGCGTGGAACGCCGAACCGGTGCAGATCGGGCGCGCCACGATCAAGGATCTGAAGCCCAAGGGGGCCACGCTCAACGTGCCGCAGGCGCTGGTCTATTCCTCCAACACCGTCACCGCGCGGGTGGCCGACGAACTCGGCCCGGAACGTCTGCGCCGCGCCATGATTGATCTGGGCATGGATGCCCGCCCCTTCATCGAATTGCCCGCGCGCGGCAAGCCGCTGTTTCCACGTGGCAATTGGAGCCGCATCACCAACATGACGGTAAGCTACGGCCACGGTCTTGCGGTTACCCCGCTGCATCTCGCCAGCGCCTATGCGGCGATGGTCAATGGCGGGATCTGGCGTCCGGCCACCTTGATGAAGCTTGAACCGGCCGATGTTCCGCGCGGGCGGCGGGTGTTCAAGGAATCGACCTCGTCGCGGATGCGCCAGATGCTGCGGATGATCTCGCTCTACGGCACCGGGCGCAGCGCCGATGCCCCCGGCTACCGCGTCGGCGGCAAGACCGGGTCGGCCGAAAAGAACGCGGGCGGCGTGTACAAGAAGACCACGCTAGTGTCGTCCTTTGCCGCTGCCTTCCCGCTTGATGCGCCGCGCTATGTTGTGGTTATCGTGGTGGACGAACCCAAGGGCACGGTTGCCAGTTCCTATCAGCGCACCGCCGCATTTACCGCCGCGCCGGTGGTGGGCCGGCTGGTGCCGCGCATCGGCCCGATGCTGGGCATCCACCCCGACGAACGCCGCGATGTCGACATTTCCGACCTGCGCTACCTGGTGGACAAGCACTGATGCGGCTCGCCGATCTGCTGGAGCGTGCGGGCCTTGCGATTGAGGGGGCTGGCGAGGTTGCGGTGACCGGCTTTGCGATCGATCACCGCAAGGTCGCCCCCGGCACGGTGTTCGGCGCGTTCAGGGGCGCAAGGTTCAACGGCGAGGACTTTATTGCCGCGGCTGTGGATGCAGGGGCTGTCGCGGTGGTGGCGCGGCCCGAGGCGAGGGTCGAAGGCGCACTGCATATCGCCGATGCCGAGCCCCGTCAGGCCTTCGCAAGGGCGGCGGCCGGGTTCTTCAGCCCTGTCCCGCCGATCATCGTCGCGGTCACCGGCACCAATGGCAAGACCTCGACCGTCGAGATGACCCGCCAGATCTGGCGCATGGGCGGCGAGCGTGCGGCCAGCATCGGCACGCTTGGCGTGACCACGCCCGATGGCAGCGTTTCGACCGGGCTCACCACGCCCGATATCGTGACCTTTCTGGCCAATATGAGCGGGCTGGCGCGCGAGGGCGTGACGCATGTCGCCTATGAGGCTTCCAGCCATGGCCTGTCGCAATATCGCAATGAAGGGCTGAAGGTCGCGGCCAGCGCCTTCACCAATTTCAGCCGCGATCACCTCGACTATCACGGCACGATGGAGGCCTATTTCGCGGCCAAGATGCGGCTGTTCACCGAAGTGGTGGCGCCCGGCAGCCCGGCGGTGATCTGGGACGGGGGCGACGGGTCGCAATGGACAGCGCGCGCCATCGCCGAGGCCGATGCGCGCGGATTGAAGGTGCTGACCGTAGGCGAAGGCGGCAGCTTCCTGCGTCTCGCCGCGCGCGAGCCGGGCCAGCTCGGCCAGACCTTGACGATCGAATATGACGGGCAGGTTCGCAAGGTGAACCTGCCGCTGATCGGGGCCTATCAGGCCGCCAATGCACTGGTTGCGGCAGGCCTTGCGATGGTAACGGGGGTGGGGACAGGCGCGGTGTTCGATGCGCTCACCCGGCTCCAGCCGGTGCGCGGGCGGCTCGAACGCGCGGCGATCAATCCGACCGGAGCGCCCGCCTATGTCGATTATGCCCACACGCCTGACGCGCTGGAGGCCGCGATTGCCGCCTTGCGCCCGCATGTGGCGGCAGGTGGCCGGCTGATCGCGGTTTTCGGCGCGGGCGGGGACCGCGACACCGGCAAGCGGTCGCAGATGGGCGAAGTCGCAGCGCGCGCTGCCGATATCGTCATCATCACGGATGACAACCCGCGCAGTGAGGATCCGGCTGCCATCCGCGCCGCGATCCTTGCCGGCGCAGGCGGGAAGGCGCGTGAAATCGGCGACCGGCGCAAAGCCATCGCCGCTGCCATTGCCGAAGCGGGCACAAGGGATATCGTGCTGATCGCCGGCAAGGGCCACGAACAGGGCCAGATTTCTGGCGCAGGAGACACCATGCGGATCGAAGCTTTCGATGACGTCGAAGTGGCGCGTCAATGCGCCGGGAGCACCCCTTCATGAACGCCCCGAACCCCTTCATGCACCCTTTGCTGCGCGCATGGCCCGTCACCGCGCGCGACAGCTTGCCGCTGGCGCTGTGGAGCGCGGCTGCGATCTCTGCGGCGTGCCAAGGTACGGCCAGCCATGATTTCCAGGCCTCCGGCATCGAGATGGATTCGCGCGATGTGAAGCCCGGCGATGTCTTCATCGCATTGCAGGGCGAGGCGATGGATGGTCACAAGTTCATCGCCCAGGCCTTTGAAAAGGGGGCGGTTGCCGCGATTGTCGATCGCCCGGTCGATTACCCGCACGTGTTGGTCGCCGATACCACGCAGGCGCTGCACGACCTTGCCCATGCGGCGCGCGACCGGTCTGAGGCGGTGCGCATCGGGATCACCGGATCGGTCGGCAAGACCGGCGTGAAAGAGGCGATCTTTGCCTGTCTTGACCGTGCCAGCCGCGGCGCGGCGCATCGTTCGGTGCGCAGCTACAACAACCATGTCGGCGTGCCGCTGAGCCTTGCACGGATGCCGGCGCGGGCGAAGTTCGGCGTGTTCGAGATGGGGATGAACCATCAGGGCGAAATCGCCCCGCTCAGCCAGCATGCGCGCCCGCATGTCGCGCTGATCACCACCATCGCGCCCGCGCATATCGAGAACCTCGGCAGCCTTGAGGCGATTGCGGATGAAAAGGCGCGGATCTTCACGGGCCTCGTGCCGGGCGGCACCGCGATCATACCCGCCGACAGCGAATGGGCCGAGCGGTTGATCGGCCATGCGCAGGATTGCGGCGCAAGGATCGTCACTTTCGGGCGCAGCGCGGGCGCCGATGTGCGGCTGCTTGATGCGATCCCGGCGGCAGATGGCGGGGCGCTGGTCACCGCCGATCTCGGCGATCGGCGCATCTGCTACCATGTCGCCGAGCCGGGTGAGCACTGGATCGTCAATTCGCTGGGCGTGATGGCAGCGGTGCGCGCGGCAGGTGGCGATCTGGCCAGCGCCGGACTGGCGCTTGCCGAAATGGGCGGGCTCAAGGGCCGCGGCGCGCGCCACCGGATTGCGGTGGCAGGTGGTGAGGCCTTGCTGATCGATGAAAGCTACAACGCCAACCCTGCATCAATGCGCGCCACGCTGAAGGCGCTGGCCGCGACCAGTGCGATCCGCCGCATCGCGGTGCTGGGCAGCATGAAGGAACTGGGCGATTTTTCCGATGCCTTCCACCGCCAGCTGGTCGAACCGCTCGCCGAGGCAGGGGTGAGCTATGCGATTCTGGTCGGCGCGGAGATGGAAGCGCTGGCCGAGGAACTGGGGAAAGCGTCGGGCAATCCGCTTGGCAAGGCCATCACCTTCGCGCATTGCGGAACACCTGCCGAAGCCATCGCATTGCTCGGGCAATTCGGTCTTGCCATGGGGGATGCGGTGCTGGTCAAAGGCTCCAATTCGGTCGGTCTGGGCAGGCTGGTGTCACATTTTACTGAAAACGGTCCTGCCGCAGCGGGAGGCTGAGGCCGGAGCGAGGAACGACTGAATGCTCTATCTGCTTGCCGAATGGCTGGGCTTCGAGGGCGCCCTCAATCTGGTTCGCTACCAGACCTTCCGTGCGGGCGCGACGCTGATGACGGCGCTCGTCATCGGCCTTCTGATCGGGCCGCGCTTCATCAACCTGTTGCGCGTGCGGCAGGGCAAGGGCCAGCCGATACGCGAGGACGGGCCGCAATCGCACTTTGCCAAACGCGGCACGCCGACCATGGGCGGGTTGATGATCCTGACCGCGCTGACACTGTCGCTGCTGTTGTGGATGGACCTGTCGAGCCCCTTCGTCTGGGCTTGCCTTGCGGTGACAATCGGATTTGGTTTCATCGGTTTCCTTGATGATTATGACAAGGTTTCGAAGAACAGCCATGCAGGCGTTCCGGGCCGGGTGCGGCTCGCGCTGGAGTTCGTGGTGGCGGGCATCGCCGCGTGGCTGATCGTCAGCCAGATCAACACCAATCTCTATCTCCCCTTCCTGTCGGGTGTCAGCATCCCGCTGGGGCCGTTCTATTATGTCTTTGCCGCCTTCGTGATCGTGGGCGCGGGCAATGCGGTGAACCTGACCGACGGGCTTGATGGGCTTGCGATCATGCCGGTGATCATTGCGGCGGGCACGTTTGCAATCATCGCCTATCTGGTGGGGCGCGCGGATTTCAGCGAATATCTCGGCATTCCGCATGTCCGCGGGGCGGGGGAACTGGCGATCTTCTGCGGAGCGATCATGGGGGCAGGGCTGGCCTTCCTGTGGTTCAACGCGCCGCCTGCCGCTGTGTTCATGGGCGATACCGGGTCGCTGGCGCTGGGCGGTGCACTGGGTGCGATTGCGGTCGCGAGCCATCACGAAGTCGTGCTGGCGATTGTCGGTGGATTGTTCGTGCTGGAAGCGGTCAGCGTGATCGTGCAGGTGTTCTGGTTCAAGCGGACGGGCAGGCGGGTGTTCCGCATGGCCCCGATCCACCACCATTTCGAACAGCTCGGCTGGAGCGAGAGCAAGGTCGTGATCCGGTTCTGGATCATCGCCATGGTGCTGGCGCTGATCGGCCTTGCCACGCTGAAGCTGAGGTAGGCTTTAGCGGATGATTACCTCCTCCGCCTTTGCCGGGAAACTCTTTGCGGTGCTGGGGCTGGCCCGTTCGGGCGCGGCTGCGGCTGAGGCGCTGCTGGCAAGCGGGGCGGAAGTGATCGCGTGGGATCGGCAGGATGTCGCGCGCGCGCCGTTCGAAGGGCGGTGCCGCCTGATCGACCCACTGGAGCTTGATCTGACGGGATTTGCCGGTGTCGTCGTCTCCCCCGGCGTGCCGCTCAACACCCATCCCATCGCACCGCACACATGGCAATATGGCCTGCCGATGATCGGCGATATCGAGCTGTTCGCCATGGCCCGCGCCGATCTGCCTGCGCACCGGGTGGTCGGGATTACCGGCACCAACGGGAAATCGACCACCACCGCGCTGGTGCATCACATCCTCCAGACTGCGGGCGTGCCGAGCGTGATGGGCGGCAATATCGGCGATCCGATCCTTGCGCAGGAGCCTTTGCCCGAAGGGGGCGTTTATGTGCTCGAACTGTCGAGCTTCCAGATCGATCTCACCTTCACGCTCGATTGCGACATTGCGGCGCTGACCAATATTACCGCTGACCACCTTGATCGCTATGCCAGCTTTGATGCCTATGCCGCCGCCAAGACGCGGTTGTTCGCGATGCAGCAAAACGGGCTGGCGCTGATCTGCGACGAGGACGCGCCGACCCGCACCATCGCCGCGCGGCTGGAAGACGAGGGCAGGCCTGTGGCGCGGGTAAGGACTGCTGATCTCGCCGGGGCAGGGCTGGCCGATGGGCGATCGCCCTCGCTTGCCGGGCCGCATAATGCCCAGAATGCTGCGGTTGCGGCGGCAATCTGCCGCCAACTCGGGCTTTCCGATGATCAGATCGCACGCGGGCTTGCGAGCTATCCCGGTCTGCCGCACCGGATGGAACGCATCTGCGAGGCGGCCGGGGTTATCTATATCAATGACAGCAAGGCCACCAACACCGCCTCTGCAGCCCCTGCGCTGGCCGCCTTTCCGCCTGATCCGGCAATCAATCACGGCGCAGCGCGCATCCACTGGATCTGCGGCGGGCTGCCCAAGGAGGAAGGCCTGGGTGCCTGCGCGGATCACCTCGGCAATGTTGCGGCTGCCTATACCGTGGGCGAGGCCGGTCCGATGTTTGCCGATCTGCTCGAAGGGCAGGTGCGCACCGAACGCTGCGAATTGATCAGCGAGGCGGTGCGCCGTGCGCGCGATGCGGCCCGCCCGGGTGATATCGTGCTGCTTTCACCGGCCTGCGCCAGCTACGACCAGTTCCGCGATTACGAAAAGCGCGGCACCCATTTCCGCCAGATGGTCGGCGCAATGACCGGCTGTGACACTGACGTGACTGGCCGGAGCATCCTGCCATGAGCTCGGTCTGGACCCCTGCGCGCGCTGCTTCGGGCACCTATCTCCCGCCTGCGACAATCCAGCGCCGCTGGCAGGACAGCGTGCGGATCTGGTGGCGCGAGATCGACAAGGTGTTGTTGGGGCTGATCGTGCTGCTGATGGCGATAGGGATGCTGGCTGTCGCGGCCGCATCACCCGCCAGCGCTGATCAGCTTTCCACGACCAAGGTCCAGCTTGATGAATTCATGTTCTTCAAGCGGCATATCGTGTTTCAGGTGATGGGCCTTGCCGTGATGGTGGGGATTTCGTTCCTGTCGCGCGATTCTGCCCGGCGGCTGGGCATTCTGGTGGGCGCGATCATGCTGGCGCTATTGTTCGTGGTGCCGATCATCGGCGAGGAGAAGAACGGCGCGCGGCGCTGGATCAATGTCGGCACGTCGTTGCAGCCGTCCGAATTCCTGAAACCTGGCTTCGCGATCATCTGCGCCTGGGTGCTGAGCTGGAAGCTGCGCGATTCCAACCTCCCGGTGATTGCTTTGGTCACCGGCCTGATGGCGTTGGTGGCGGGGTTGTTGATGCTTCAGCCGAACCTTGGCGATGCGATCCTGTTCGGCGGGATCTGGCTGGTGATGGTGTTGCTAGCGGGCATGGCGTGGCAGCGCATCGCGGGGCTGGCGGCGGCGGGGGGCGCGGCGCTGGCGCTGGCTTACATGTTCTATGACAATGCCCGCCACCGGATCGACAGCTTTCTGGGCGGCGGCACCGCCTTCGATCAGGTCGATCTCGCCCAGCGCACCCTGCTTGCGGGCGGGTGGACTGGCAGCGGGCTGTGGCTCGGCATCCGCAAGATGAACCTGCCCGAGGCGCACACGGATTACATCTTCTCGGTCATCGGTGAGGAATTCGGCCTGATGGTCTGCGCGCTGATCGTGGTGCTTTACGGCGCGGTGGTGATCCGCGCCTTGATGCGGATGGTGGGCGAAGACAATCTGTTCGCGCTGTTGGCGGGCGTCGGTCTAATCACCCAGTTCGGCGGGCAGGCCTTCATCAACATCCTCGTCAACCTCAAGCTGTTCCCGTCCAAGGGGATGACCTTGCCGTTGATCTCCTATGGCGGATCATCGACACTGGCGGTGTGCTTCACGCTTGGGCTATTGCTGGCGATCACGCGGCGTAATCCGTTCCTCGCCCGCGAGGCGGGGGGATTGCGCGACCTGATCGAACGCAAGGAGGAACGCCCATGACCAGCGAGACCCGCACCGGCGCCTCGCGCCATTATGTGCTGGCCGCAGGCGGCACCGGCGGTCACCTGATCCCGGCCTTTGCGCTGGCGGTAGAACTGCATGCACGCGGGCATCATGTGGCGCTGATCACAGATGATCGCGGCGCCAATATTCCGGGCAAGCCCGATTTTCTCACCGCCCATGTCCTGCCCGCCGGACGGTTCGGCAAGAACCCGCTCGGCTGGCCCAAAGGGATGGCCGCCGTCGTGGAAGGGCGGCGCATGGCGCTGCGCCTGTTCGACGCGTTCGAGCCCAGCGCCATCATCGGCTTTGGCGGCTATCCCGCGTTGCCCGCGTTGCTGGCGGCGACATCTGCGGGCTTGCCCAGCGTGATCCATGAACAGAACGCGGTGCTGGGCCGGGTCAACCGGCTGCTCAGCGGAAGGGTTGATGCGATTGCGACCTCCTATGCCAAGGTTGACCGGCTGAAACCCAGGCACGCGGCCAAGCTGCATCTTACCGGCAATCCCGTGCGGCCCGAGGTTCTGACCCTGCGCGAACAGGATTTCCCCGCCTTTACCGAGGAAGGCCTGCTGCGCGTGCTGGTAACCGGCGGCAGTCAGGGCGCGCGGGTGTTGTCGGAAGTTGTCCCGGATGGTCTCGCCATGCTGCCGCCCGCACTGCGCCAGCGGTTGCAGGTGACCCAGCAATGCCGCGCCGAAGATCTGGATTCCGTGCGTCAGCGCTATGCCGAACATGATATTCCGGCCGAACTCGGCACCTATTTTGAAGACATGCACGAACGGCTGGCGGACGCGCACCTGTTCATCGGGCGCGCAGGCGCTTCGACCATTGCCGAACTGACCGCTGTTGGCCGTCCGGCAATCCTGATCCCGCTGCCGATTGCGACCGACGATCATCAGGCGGTCAACACGCGCGAGATGGTCAAGGCGGGCGGCGCGCGGATGATCCGGCAGGACGCGTTCCAGCCCAAGGAACTCGCCAAGCAGATCCAGGCAATGGCGATGAACCCGGGCAGCCTTGCCAATGCCGCGCATTGCGCCTTCAATTGCGGACGGCCCGATGCGGCGAAGGATCTGGCCGATCTGGTCGAGAGCATGAGCGGGATCGATCTGATGGACGTGATCCGCGTGGGCGAGGCAAGCCCGCGCGTCGCCCAGACCGCTGCTCGTCCGCAAACCTCGACCCGCAAGGCTGCCCGCGGCATGGTTGCCGAGGATCAGGTGGGCGCATGAAAGGTGTCGGCACCGATATCGGCACGATCCACTTCGTCGGCATCGGCGGGATCGGCATGTCCGGCATTGCCGAGGTGATGCGCAATCTCGGCTACACGGTGCAAGGGTCCGACATCGCCGAAAGTCCGAGCGTCGAACGCCTGCGCGCGCGCGGGATCACGGTGCATATCGGCCACGCGCGCGAGAATGTCGAAGGCACCGCCGTGGTCGTCACCTCCACCGCCGTGCGCCGCACCAATCCCGAAGTCGCCGCCGCCTTGGAGGCCCGCATTCCCGTGGTGCGCCGGGCCGAGATGCTGGCCGAACTGATGCGGCTCAAATCCACCGTCGCGGTGGCAGGCACCCATGGCAAGACCACCACCACCAGCATGATCGCGACGCTGCTCGATGCCGGCGGGATTGATCCCACCGTCATCAATGGCGGGATCATCGAACAATATGGCTCGAACGCGCGGCTGGGCGATTCCGACTGGATGGTGGTCGAAGCAGACGAAAGCGACGGCAGCTTCCTGAGGCTCGACGGCACCATCGCGGTGGTCACCAATATTGATCCCGAACACCTCGATCACTACGGCGATTTCGACGGGGTGAAGAAAGCGTTCGTGGAATTCATCCACAACGTCCCGTTCTACGGCGCGGCGATATTGTGCATCGATCACGCGGAAGTGCAGGCCGTGATCTGCCAGGTGCGTGATCGCAAGGTGGTGACCTACGGCTTCTCGTTGCAGGCCGATATCTGCGGGGTCAACGTCCGCAGCGGCGAAGGCGGCAACACCTTCGATGTGATCGTGCGCCAGCGGGGACTTGAAGATCGCCGGATCGAAGGCGTGCACCTGCCGATGCCGGGGCGCCACAATGTCCAGAATGCGCTCGCGGCAATTGCCGTGGCGGTGGAGATGGGTTGCAGCGATGCGGTGATCCGCACCGGCTTTGCGCGCTTTGGCGGTGTGCGGCGGCGCTTCACCAAGGTCGGCACGGTCGCGCTGGATGGGGGTGAGGCAACCATCATTGATGATTACGCCCATCACCCGGTTGAAATCCGCGCCGTGCTTTCAGCGGCGCGCGAGGCGGTCGCCGGGTCGCAGGGCAGGGTGATCGCGGTTGCCCAGCCGCACCGCTATTCACGCCTCAATGATCTGATGGATGCCTTCCAGTCGTGCTTTGACGATGCCGACATCGCCTATGTCGCGCCGGTCTATTCAGCGGGCGAAGATCCGCTGCCGGGCGTTGATCACGCTGCGTTGGTGGCGGGCATGAAGGCGCGCGGGCACCGCGCAGCGCGCGAGATCGCGGGCGCCGAAGCGCTGGCAGAGGTGCTGGCGAGCGAACTGGAAGCGGGCGATATGGTGGTGTGCCTCGGCGCGGGCGATATCACCCGCTGGGCGGCCGGCCTTGGGCAGGCGATTGCCGGGCAACGGGGGGCGTGAAGGCCATGGATCAGCCCGGCGATGGTTACGCATTCGATGATGGCGCGGCCCCGACCTGCGCGGTCGAAGGGGCCGTATCCGCGCCAATCCCGCTTGAAGGCATTCGCGGCAAACTGACCTGCAAGGCGCCGCTTGCGCCCTATACCTGGTTCAAGACCGGCGGCCCGGCCGACTGGCTGTTCGAACCGGCCGATCTGGAAGACCTCAAGGCGTTCCTTGAACGGCTCGGCGGGGAAATCCCGGTGATGGCGCTGGGCCTTGGCTCGAACATGATCGTGCGCGATGGCGGGGTGCCGGGCGTGGTGGTGCGGCTGGGCAAGGCATTTTCGGGCGTCGCAATCACCGGCGAGAACGAAATCACCTGCGGCGGCGGGGCGAGCGGCATTCTGGTCGCCTCGGTCGCGCGCGACAATGGCATTGCGGGGCTGGAATTCCTGCGCGGCATTCCCGGCACGGTCGGCGGGTTCGTGCGGATGAACGGCGGGGCTTACGGGCGCGAGGTGGCCGATGTGCTGATCGACTGCGCTGTGATCCTGCCCGAAGGCGCGCTGGTCACGCTGTCGGCGGCGGAACTGGAATTCAGCTATCGCCATTCCGCCCTGCCCGAAGGGGCTATTGTGGTGTCCGCACGCTTCGTGGGGCATCCCGGTGATCCGGCGGACATCGGCGCGGAAATGGACCGCATCGCCGCCGCGCGCGAAGTCAGCCAGCCGCTGCGCACCAAGACCGGCGGATCGACCTTCAAGAACCCTGAGGGCAAGAAGGCGTGGGAATTGGTGGACGCCGCCGGTTGCCGCGGGCTGACACTGGGCGGGGCGCAGGTTAGCGAGAAACACACCAATTTCCTGATCAACACTGGCACCGCCACCAGCGCCGATATCGAAGGGCTGGGCGAACTGGTGCGCGACAAGGTCTATGCCGCGACCGGCGTCAGCCTCGAATGGGAAATCCAGCGGGTGGGGCGGCCGTGATGCCTATCGACCTTCCGTGCGCTCCGGCGCTAGCAGGAGCCCGGATCGCAGCGCAGGGGAATGGATTCCTGCTTTCGCAGGGGTGCACAGACGGAAAATTCAATGACTGATCGCAAAGCCCTCCACGTCGCGGTCCTGATGGGCGGCTGGGCGAATGAGCGCGCAGTGTCGCTTTCCAGCGGCACAGGCGTAGCCGATGCGCTGGAAAGCAAGGGCCACCGCGTCACCCGGATCGACATGACCCGCGATGTGGCGCTGCGTCTGCATGAGGCCAAGCCCGATGTCGTGTTCAACGCGCTTCACGGCGTTCCGGGAGAGGACGGGACAGTGCAGGGGATGCTCGACCTGATGGGGCTGGCCTATACCCATTCGGGCCTCGCCACCTCGGTGATCGCGATTGACAAGCAACTGACCAAGCAGGCGCTGGTGCCCCACGGTATCCCGATGCCCGGTGGGCGGATTGTGACCCGCGCAGAACTCTACGAACGCGACCCCCTGCCGCGCCCCTATGTGCTGAAGCCGGTTAACGAAGGTTCTTCCGTCGGTGTCGCCATCGTCACCGAGAACGGCAATGTCGGCAACCCGATCAGCCCCGATGCCAAAGGTCCGTGGCAGGAATTTGCCGAACTGCTGGCCGAACCCTTCATCAGGGGCCGCGAACTCACCACCGCCGTAATCGACGGCGCTGATGGCCCGCGCGCGCTCGGGGTCACTGAACTGGTGATCGACAACGGTTTCTACGATTACGAGCACAAATATACCGAAGGCCGCACGCTCCACGTCTTTCCGGCCAAGCTCCCGCCCGAAATTACGGCCTTGTGCGAACAATATGCGGTCAAGGCGCATCAGGTGCTGGGCTGCCACGGCACCAGCCGCACAGACTTCCGCTGGGATGATGAAGCGGGCGAGGCCGGGTTGTTCGTGCTGGAAACCAACACCCAGCCAGGCATGACCCCGCTCAGTCTCGTGCCCGAACAGGCGGCGGCTTGCGGCATTGCCTATGCCGATCTGGTCGAAATGCTGGTGGCAGAGGCGCTCAGGGTTCACGCAGGCAAACAGGCGAAAGGGGGCGCGCATGGCGCAGCAGATCAGGCGTAGCTCCACCACCGGCGTGCGCCGCGCCACCAAGGCGCAGAGCCGCGCGGTTACCGCTCGCAAGGCGCAGGGGCGCGCCAGCGGTTTCATTGACTGGCTGATGGGCCTGCTCCCGTTCACCGAGGAACAGTGGAGCCGCATCTGGCTTGCCATCATCATCGGCGGGGCGGTGGGGCTGGCCTTCATCATCGCCAGCCTTGCAGGCGTGCCGGCCATGGCCGAAGCGCAGGTCGCGCGGATTGCCGCCGACGCCGGGTTCGAAGTGCGCAATGTGCGCGTCACCGGCACCAATCGCATGGACGAACGGCTGGTCTATGCCCGCGTCCTCTCGCAGCGCGAACGGGCCATGCCCGACGTCGATGTCACCGCCCTGCGCGCCGAGCTGATGACCTTGCCCTGGGTCAAGGATGCGCGGGTTTCGATCCAGCTGCCGCACACGCTGGCCATCGATATTGTTGAGCGCACGCCCCATGCCGTGCTGGAAAAGCCCGATCGGCTGGTGCTGATCGATGCCGGCGGGGAGGAGCTGGAAACTGTCGCCCCGGACAAGGCCAAGGGGATGCTGCGGCTTGCCGGGCCGGGTGCCGGCCAGCAGGCCCGGCAGCTTGAAAAGCTGCTCGCCGCCGCGCCGGCCCTGAGCCCGCAGGTCGAAAGCGCCGAATGGGTCGGCAACCGCCGCTGGAACCTGACCTTCCGCACCGCACAATTGCTGGCCTTGCCCGAAGGCGAGATCGAGGCGGCGACCGCGCTGGTCAAGTTCGCCCAGCTCGACGGCCAGAACCGGCTGCTGGGGGGCAAGGTGCTGGCGTTCGACATGCGATCACCCCCGCGGCTTTACATGCGACTGCCCGATGATGGCGGTGCCGCGGCCAAGGCTGCGGCCAGGGCCGGAGGCGCGCTGTAATGGCCTCGCGCGGTGCCGCTCCCCGCCGCTTTGCGCGGACCTTCGGCGCGGTCAATATCGGCTCGTTCCGCATCTCGGCGATGATCATGGGCGAGACCGAGGCTGGTGAGCTGGAGGTGCTGGGGTCCGGCCATCGCAAGAGCGCCGGGATCAAGCGCGGCTATGTTACCGACATGGACGCGGCGAGCCATGCCATCCGCGACGCGGTCGAACGCGCTGAGAAGAGCGCGAACACCAGCGTGCGCAGCGTTTGGATCGCCTGCGCCGGGGCAGGCCTCGCCAGCAATGTCGCCTCGGTCGACATCGAGATCGGCGGGCGGCGGATCGAGGACGAGGATGTCGAGCAGCTGCTGATCGAGGCGCAGGCCATGATCCAGCCCGACGGGCGCACCGTGCTGCACGCCCAGCCTGCGCATTACACGCTCGACGGGGCGCATGGCGTGGCCAATCCGCGCGGGCTCCATGCCGAACGACTGGGCGTGGATATCCATGTCATGCTGGCCGATGGCGCGCCGGTGCGCAATCTGACCGAGGCAGTACAGAACGCGCACCTTTCGGTTGAGGGCGTGGTCGCAGCGCCGCTGGCAGCGGGCCATGCCTGCCTGACGCTCGAAGAGCGCGAACTGGGCGTTGCGCTGGTCGAAATCGGCGCCGACGTTACCAATGTCGCCGTCTTCGCGGGCGGGATGCTGCTGGGCTTGCAGGCGGTGCCGATGGGCTCGGCCGACATCACCGATGCAATCGCCAGCGGTTTCGGGATCCGCCGTTCGCAGGCCGAGCGGCTGAAATGCGTGGCGGGTTCGGCGATTGCCAGCCCGGCCGATCACCGCGAGCTGATCCCGGTCAATGGCCCCAATGATGCCCCCGAAGATGCCGCCACCGGCCCCTTGGCGCGCGGGGCGGATGACAAGAACCGCATCGTTCGGGCTGAACTGGTCTCGGTGGTGACCCAGCAACTCGCGGTGCTTACCGGACAAATCGGCAAGGCTTTGAAGGAAATGGGTTTTTCCGGTTCCAGCGCCGGTCAGGTGGTGCTGACCGGAGGGGGCGCAGAGCTGGCCGGGCTGGCCGATTTCATGCAGGGCGCGCTGGGGCAACCCGTTCGGCTTGGCCGCCCGCCACAGCTTCCCGGAATGCCCGAGGCACACCACGCGCCCGGCTTTGCAACGCTGGCGGGCCTGTGCCTTTATGCGGCCGAAGACCCGGTTGATATCCGCGCCGTTGGCGGCGGGCAGACGGCGCGTTATCGCAGCGCATCGCGCGAAGGCGGGGCGATGGCGCTTGCCACGCGGCTGTTCCGGGCGCTCAAGGAGAATTTCTGACGGGGCAAGGCCTGTGGATAAGGACTCATGCCCTATAAAATGTGGCCGATGATTATGTCACAGAGGTAAGAAGACGGCAGGAGAAGGGCTGAAAGCCTGAAATCCCGCGCTGGAGGACAAGCTGATGAGCATCAATATCGGACCTGCCGCCACGGATGACCTGCGTCCGCGCATTACCGTGATCGGCGTCGGCGGGGCGGGCGGCAACGCGATCGCCAACATGATCGAGGCCGAGATCGAGGGCGTCGAATTCATCGTCGCCAACACCGATGCGCAGGCGCTGAGCACATCGCCAGCGGAAAAGCGCATCCAGCTTGGCCCGGACATTACCGGCGGGCTGGGCGCGGGGGCGCGACCCGAAGTGGGCAAGGGCGCGGCGGAAGAAACCGTGGCCGACATCGAAAAGGCGCTTGAAGGCGTCAACATGTGCTTCATCGCCGCCGGCATGGGCGGGGGCACCGGCACGGGCGCTGCGCCCGTCATCGCCGAGGCCGCGCGCCGGATGGGCGTTCTGACCGTCGGCGTCGTCACCAAGCCGTTCCTGTTCGAAGGCACGCGGCGCATGCGTGCCGCCGAATCCGGGATCGCCGAACTCCAGAACCATGTCGATACGCTGATCGTCATTCCCAACCAGAACCTGTTCCTGGTGGCCAAGGCCGAAACCACCTTCAAGGAAGCGTTCCAGCTGGCCGACGAAGTGCTGCAGCAGGGCGTGCGATCGATCACCGATCTGATGGTGATGCCGGGCCTGATCAATCTCGACTTTGCCGACGTGCGCTCGGTCATGAGCGAAATGGGCAAGGCCATGATGGGCACCGGCGAGGGCGAGGGCGAGAACCGCGCGCTTGATGCTGCCGAACAGGCAATCGCCAACCCGCTGCTTGATGGCGTGTCGATGGCGGGGGCCAAGGGCGTGATCATCTCGATCATCGGCGGCGAGGACATGCGCCTGCTCGAAGTCGACGAAGCCGCCAATCACATCCGCGAACTGGTGGACGAAGACGCCAACATCATCTGGGGCAGCGCCTTCAACCCTGATCTCAAGGGCAAGATCCGCGTTTCGGTGGTGGCCACCGGCATCGATCAGAGCGCGGTGGGTGCAGCCGAGCGTCCGCAGTCTGCATCGCTCGGCTTGTCGCGCGCGCCCAAGCGTCCGGTGCTGGAATTGTCCGAAGATGACGGCCTGAGCGAACTTGCGCCTGAAGATGCGGTGGACGCCGCGCCACTCGCCGAGCCGGCGCCCGAACCCGGCGCTGAAGCGTCCGATTCCCCGTCGCTTGGCCTCGCTTCGCTAGGTTCCGCCGGCTTCACGCTTACGCCACCGGAGATGGACGGCTCGGACGAAGCCGGTGATGAGGCGGACGAGGAAGAGTATGATGCTTCGGCGCCGTTCGATCTTACCGGCATGCAGGCCGGAGACGAAATGGGCGACGAATATGAGGACGACGTCGACGGGATCGTCGATCCGCTGGCAGGGCTGCGCATCTCCGATGATGGCGGTTTCGGAAATGCTGAAGCGGCGGAGGGCGACGACGAGGACGCGCTCGACCTGACCAGCGAATATGCCGATTACGAGGATGCCAGTGCCCCTGAGCCTGAGCCTGCACCCGAATCTGATCCGGTGCAGGATGATCTGCTTGCCAGCGCCGACAGGCTTGCTGCGGACGATCGCCCGGTCGAGGCGCGGCTCGGCGGGAATCGTCGCCGGGCGTTGCTTGGCGGTGGAGCCGATGGTGATGGCGGCGGCGCAGGCGGCGCGGCCGGCGGCGGCAGCACCCTGTTCGAGCGCATGGCCAATCTTTCGCGCAGCACTGCGCGCAGTGATGATGAGGACGACGATGATGGCGAGGGCGATGATAGCCCCGCGCTCAGCATCCCGCGCTTCCTCGATCGCAACCGCAACCAGTAAACCCGTCCGGTTTCGTCCGTGTCGCGGCCCGGCGCGCTTGCGGTGCTGTTCGCCGCGCTCTGGACCGTGCGCCTCTGGCAATGCCGCTGTGGCGCGCTAGGTCACGCGATGTGAAGCGCGCCCGTCTTGCCCTGTCGTCCTTGTTCGCCGCCTGCGCTGCGACCGCATTCGTCCCGTTCCCGGCCGCCGCGCAGGAAATGGTCTCACGCGAGGTCGTGCAGCCGTTGCCGAGCGAGGAAGTCCAGCGGTTGAACCGCGCGCTGGTGGCGCTGGCCCGGACGCCGCGCGAACTCGATGCACTGGTCGAGGCCGGCACCGCTGCGATGGGCGTCGATGATCTGGAAGCGGCGGTCGGTTTCTTCGGGCGGGCGGCAGATATCGAACCGGGTCATCCGCGGGTCGCGCTCGGACTTGGCACGGTCTATTTGCGCTCGGGCCGTCCGGCTGAAGCCATTCCGCAGTTCGACCGGGCGCGTGCAGCAGGCGTTCCCGATCGTGAGGTGCTGTCCGATCAGGCGCTCGCCTTCGATCTGGTCGGCGATCAGCCGGCGGCCCAGGCCGCCTATGCCCGCGTGATGGAACTCGATCCCGGCAATGAGGAGGCGCGTCGCAGGCTTGCGGTAAGCCATGCGATTTCGGGCAATCGGGTGCGCTTTGAAGAGGCCTTGCGCCCGCTGCTGGACAAGCGCGACGTGGCCGCGTTTCGCGCGCGCGCTTTCGGTCTGGCGATTCTTGGCGATCAGGAACGCGCTGCGGCGATCACTGATCAGGTGATGCCGCGCGACCTGTCGAGCCGGATCACGCCCTATCTGGCCTATATGCCGCGCCTCACGCCGGCGCAGCAGGCAGCGGCGGCCAATCTCGGGATATTTCCGCGTGCCGCCGATATCGGGCGTGACGATCCGCGACTCGCGCGCCTTGCCGCCGAATCAAAGGTTGACCGCCGGCTTGAGCCTGCCGGCGAACCGCTGGGCAGGAACGACAATCCAGCACCCGCGCCCACACTCACTCCCACTCCCACGCCTGCTCCCGTTCCCGCATCGGTGCCTGCTTCCACGCCTGCCGTGATGCCTGCCCCGGTCCCGCTGCCGGTCGTGGCCACGGTTACCGCTGCGCCGCCGCCTCCGCCCGTTCCTGTCCCATCGCAGCCCGTGTCCGCGCCGCTGCGTGTCGCCGATGCCTTCGCCGATCTGGGCGATGATGCCTTGCCCGGTCCACGGATCGGCGCGGATGCGGTCGACCTGTCGCGAATCGCCATCAAGCGCGAGGCACCGCCGCCACCTCCCAAGCCGAAGGAGCCTGCGAAACCGGTGCATCCCAGCCGCGTGTGGGTGCAAGTGGCGACCGGCAGGAAGGTTGACGCGCTAGGCTTCGATTGGCGCCGCCTGTCGCGCAGCGGCGGCG
The DNA here is from genome assembly GCF_900143235.1 of Erythrobacter sanguineus. Taxonomy (GTDB): domain Bacteria; phylum Pseudomonadota; class Alphaproteobacteria; order Sphingomonadales; family Sphingomonadaceae; genus Erythrobacter; species Erythrobacter sanguineus. Next base: position 39,564 of record NZ_FRDF01000001.1, read on the forward strand.
ATCTGCTGACCCGGTTCAAGCCCCACACCACCCCCTGGGGCGAAGCGCATCGCCTGTTGGCAGGGCCGGTAGACAGCCGGGAGAAGGCCCAGGCAATGGTCCGCGAGCTGAAGGGCAAGGGGGTCGATACCTTCCTTTATGTTAGCCCGGAAGGTGAAGAAATACAGATTGTTAAATAATTTCTCGCGGCTCTCCACCACTTTCTTTGCACAGGCTTTGAACAAGCAAGGCAGGTTCTCCCCAATTGCCCTTTTGCCTTGCATTGCCAAGCCGCCCCTTGGGCGTCCATTCGTGCCGCCGATGATTGCATCCCTGCCCCCCCGCTTCGTCCTCCGGCTCCTCTGCCGGGCTCCCGGTCGATGAAGCCGCGCCCGATGGATTATTCCGCCGAGGACGATGCCGCACCGGTAGAGATGCTCGCGGCTCTGTTCGAGGCGCGCGGCTGGCCGTGCGAGATGGTCTCGGACGACGAAATGAGCGGCGAGGTTCAGGGCAGTTGGGCCAATTACCAGCTGCGCGCGATCTGGCGGGCCGAGGACCGGGTGCTGCAATTCCTGTGCCTGCCCGATATCCGCGTGACCGAGGACAAGCGCGGCGCGGCCTATGAACTGCTGTGTCTTGTCAACGAACAGATGTGGCTCGGCCATTTCGACATCTGGTCGAATGGCGATGTGCTGCTTTACCGCCACGGCGCGCTGCTGGGCGAGGACGGGCGGCTCTCGCTCGACATGGCGCAGGCACTGGTCGAATGCGCGATCGACGAATGCGACCGCTTCTACCCGGCCTTCCAGTTCGTGCTGTGGGGTGACAAGACCCCGCGCGCCGCGCTGGAAGCGGCGATGGTTGACGCGGCGGGCGAGGCCTGAAAGGCTAAGGCCCAACATCTGCTATCCCGTCCACCCGGGTGCCGCGCAGGCGGTGCAATCGCCGGGCTGCCCTTTTCTGTTTCCGCAGGTCGCAAGTGAGGACGGGGCTGCGACAGGCTCAGCCCGGACGGGTGGATTTTCATGATCAATCAGCTTCTCATTATCGGTTGCGGCAATATGGGCGGAGCGATGCTCGCCGGATGGCTGGCAGCGGGCGAGGATCCGGCGCGCTTCGCCATTCTCGATCCTGCATTGCCTGAAGCACCGGCGGGGGTCATTCTCTACCGCGAGGCCGCCGAGGCCGAGGCGGCGGGTGCGCATGATGCGGTGATGCTGGGCTTCAAACCGCAGCAGTTGCGCAGCCTTGCACCCGGTCTTCAGGGGCTGACGGGAGAGAGCGTGACGGTGTGTTCGCTGCTGGCCGGCATTACCTGCGCGCAGCTTGCCGCTGCATTTCCGCAAGCCAGAGGCCATGTGCGGGTGATGCCCAATCTTGCCGCGCGCATCAACAAATCGCCGGTGATCCTGCAAGAGGCCGGGCTTGATGAAGGCGCGCGCAATGATTGTCTGACGCTTTACGACATTCTCGGTACCGCGATCTGGCTCGATGACGAGGCGCGCTTCGATCTTGTCACCGCGCTGGCCGGATCGGGGCCGGGCTTTGTCTATCGCTTCATCGACGCGCTGGCGGGAGCTGCGACCGAACTCGGGCTGGATCGCGCGGCCGCCGAACAGCTGGCGCTTGCCACGGTCGATGGTGCTTCGTCGCTGGCGGCGGCATCGGACGCGGGCCCCGGCGATCTGGCCGATCGCGTGGCCAGCCCCGGCGGCATGACCCGCGAAGGATTGAACGTGCTTGACGAGGGCGCAGCGCTCCACCGCCTGCTGGTGGAAACCCTGCGCGCCACGCGTGACAAGGGTGCGGAACTGGCAAAAGGCGCCTAATCTGAACGCGCGTTAATCTTAACGTGATAAAAACTTAACGGGATGCGCGCTTTGCAATCCGGTTTCGCTTGAAAAGCTCGTCCGAAAGCCCGATATTCCCATCCATGGAGAACGCGGCGTTTCGCGTTCCTTTCTTGAGACTAAGGGTTTCACAATGGCTGACTGGAAAGACACTTCGCGCAATGCGCAGCGCTTCGGCTCCGTGCCGCGCGCCGGGGGCGATGTCGCCGGCCGTTATGACGAGGGCCTGCGCAAGTACATGCTCTCGATCTACAATTACATGGCTTCGGCGGTGTTGCTGACCGGGATCGTCGCGCTGGTTGCTGCCAGCAGCGGTTTTGCTGCGGCGATGGCAGGCAGCCCGCTGATCTGGCTGGTGATGCTCGCGCCGCTCGGCTTCGTGTTGGCGATGAGCTTTGGCTTGCACAAGATGAGCCAGTCCACGCTGAACATCCTTTTCTGGGCCTATGCCATCGTTATGGGCCTGTCGCTGTCCACGATCTTCCTCGTTTACACGGGCGAATCGATTGCGGTGACCTTCTTCGCGACAGCGGGCGCCTTTGCCGGGCTGAGCCTGTGGGGCTACACCACCAAGAAGGACCTGTCGGGCATGGGCAGCTTCCTGATCATGGGGGTGATCGGCCTGATCATCGCCAGTGTGGTCAACCTGTTCTTGCAGTCGGGCGCGATGGCCTTCGTAATCAGCGGCCTCGGCGTGCTGATCTTTGCCGGCCTGACCGCCTATGACACGCAGCGGCTGAAGATGCAGTATGACCAACTGCGCGGGACCGAGTTCATGGGCAAGGCCGTAATCATGGGCGCGCTGAGCCTGTATCTCGACTTCATCAACATGTTCATGTTCCTGCTCCAGTTCCTCGGAAACCGGGAGTAAGCGGCGCGGGTCATCGCGCTGCCGCAAGGCCATCGGCCTTACGCAGGTGTTGAAATGTCGGATGCCCGGGGCCTATCCACAGGCTCCGGGCATTTGCTTTGTCATCCGACACAGCTATCGAGCAGGCTTCAGGCTGGAGCAATCCGGTGGGGGCTATGCCGAACCGCTTCAGCCAACAGATATCCCTAGCAGGAGAGATTGACACCATCATGAGCGTGGCACCACCGCAACAATCATCATCTTCCGCGGTCATTGCGCCCGATGGCATACCCGATGACCTGACGATGCGGCGCACGCCTTTTGGCCTGACGATCACTGCGGTTGCGATGGGATCGGCGCTGCTTGCGGCCTGCGCAACACCTCCGCCGCCCCCTCCGCCGCCCCCTCCGCCGCCGCCGCCGCCCGTGGTCGAAGCCGTCCCCTATCGGCCGCTGCCTCCGGGCGGGGCGCATTATGTCATGCAAGTGCCCGAACGCGGGCCAGACGGACGGCGCCTGACTGTCAATACCGGCCTCAGCGATGATCATCTGGTGTGGCACCTGCGCTCGGCTTGGAATGTTGCCGCGCTCAATTGTCTTGCGCCGGAATACGAGCCGATCCTGGATGGCTATCGTGCCTTCCTGACCAATAATGTGCGGCCTTTGAATGCGGTCAATGATCGCATCGAGCGCGAATATTCGCGCCGCTTCAAAACCCGGCGCGAGGCCATCGTCGCGCGCGACGCGTTGACCACGCAGGTCTATAATTTCTTTGCGCTGCCCGCTGCGCGCGCCGGGTTCTGCCGCGCCGCGCTCGACATGTCGAACCGTTCACTGGCCGCGCCGCCGGCCGATCCGCTGAGCTTCGCAAGGACCAGTTTCGACGGGTTGCTTATGCCGTTCGAGACCTTCTTCGACGAATACGAAGCCTATCAGCAGGCCTCGGCCGAATGGGACGCCAAATGGGGCACGATGTACGGTTCCTCGCAGCCCGGCTGGGTGGTGGTGCAGCAGGCCCGCGCCAGCGGCATGCCGGTGCCCAGCGTGATGGATATGGCCGCGCAGGGGAGTGATGTGCAGACCGTCATCGACCCCGAAACGGGCGTGGCCGTGCCGGTGATCCCGGTGAACGAGAACGTGACCTCGCAGCCGGTGTTGCAGCCGCTTGCCGAACAGCCCGACCCCGAACCGGGGCAACAATAGGCCAAAAGGTGCGGGCGGGGCGAGCGTGCCGCGCGCGCAAAATCCCCGTTGCACGGGTTCGCGCTTCTCGCTAATGCGCGGCCTCGTTCGGTCGGCGCGCGGTGCGGGCCAACCTGGAACGGGGCCGTAGCTCAGATGGGAGAGCGCGTCGTTCGCAATGACGAGGTCAGGGGTTCGATCCCCCTCGGCTCCACCAGACGTTTTCTTGTTTTCGCCTTCAGACGCCATGCGCGGGCCATCCGGCCCGCTTGGCTTCGCCGAATAAGCGGCGACGCGCGGTCGCGCTTGCGGCCCTGCGGGCCGTTACAGCGCGAGACGTGAGAAAAGATGTTCGGCCCGCAGGGTCGCAAGGCCGACTGGCCGCCCCGCCTTATGGCGCGAAAGCCAAGCAGCGCGGACGCGCTGCGCCCGGCGTCTGATGGCGAAAACAAAAAATCCGCGATATTGCGCTCGCCGACGCGAGCGCCTAACCACAAAACGCGCCAAGGTAACGGGAATGCGGTTTGATTCCGCAGCTGTCCCTGCAACTGTAAGCGGTGAGTATGCGGTGTGCGCCCCTCCAAAGGGGGCAGCCACTGGGGCGGCGACGCTCTGGGAAGGTGAGCACCACATGCGCTGATCCGTGAGCCAGGAGACCGACCGGGGCGTGTCGCTCTTTGCTTGGCTCAGGGATTGGTCAGGCGCGGAAACAGACTTTCGTTGTGAGCGACATCGCTGGGCTGTGGGGGACATTTCCCACGCGGCCATCATGTTGCTGATGACGAGAGGAATCCGTGAGAAATTTGACATTGTGGTACAGCGTCGCGGGTGCGGCGCTGATGGCGCACGCGCAGGCCCATGCCGAGGATAGCCGTGCGCCCGAGAACGAGAACGGGATCCTGGTCGCCGCCAGCCGTGCGCCTTCGATCAGGCTGGCCGATTATACCGGATCGGCGCTGGTCATCACCGCCGAACAGCTCGAACAGCGCCAGACCCGCGACATCGCCGATGTATTGCGCGATGTCCCCGGCGTGGCGGTGGCAGGCGTAGCCGGGCAAACCCAGATCCGCCTGCGCGGGAGCGAGGCCAATCACGTGCTGGTGCTGGTCGACGGGATCGAGGTGTCCGATCCGTTTGCGGGCGAGTTCGACATCGGCACGCTGCAGGCCGAGGTCGGCGCGCGGGTGGAAGTGCTGCGGGGGCCGCAATCGGCGCTTTACGGCCCCGATGCAATCGGCGGTGTGATCGTCTATGAAAGCGCCAGCGGGCGCAGCGTTCCCGGCTTTGCCGCGCGGATCGAGGGCGGCACGCAAGGCACCATCAACGGCGCACTGCGTTATGGCGCGGCGGGTGACACGTGGGACGCGGCGCTTTCTGCCGTCGCCGTCAGCACAGACGGCCAGCCCAATGCGCGCGGCGGCGTGCGCGACATTGGCCGCGACAGCTACACCCTTTCGGGCAAGGGCAATATCGAGGTGGCAGATGGTCTTACCCTGCGCGCCGCCGCCCGCTTCATCCGCACCGAGGGGCAGTTCAACGATCAGGATTTCAACGCCGCCAATCCCACCTTCGGCTTCGTGATCGACAGCCCCGGCTCGCGCTTCGTCAACGACGCGGCCTATGCGCTGATTGGCGTCCGGGCGGAGACGCTGGAAGGACGCTGGACGCATGATCTTTCAGCACAGGTTGCCGATATCACCCGCGACACCTTCGGCGCTTTTGGCCCTTCGAACAGCAGCGAGGGGAACCGGATCAAGGCCTCCTACGTCACCGCTTTCCGCCTCGCTGATGCGCACAACCTGACCTTTGCCACCGATTACGAGCAGGAGGGCTTCCGCAACACCACGCCGGGCGGCTTTGCCTTTACCGGACGGCGGGAGATCGAGCAGGTCGGCTTCGTCGGGGAATATCGCTATTCCGGCGAAGTTTTCGACCTGTCGGCGGCGCTGCGCCACGATATCAATGATCGCTTTGCCGATGCCACCACCTTCCGGTTTGGTGCTGGTTACCGCGTTACCGACACCACCCGGCTGCGCGCTGCGGCGGGATCGGGCGTCAAGAACCCCGGCTTTTTCGAACTGTTCGGCTTTGTCGATGGCCGCTTCATCGGCAATGACGCGTTGCGGCCGGAGAAGTCCACAGGCTGGGAAGTGGGTATCGATCAGGACATCGGCGACGCCGCGCGTCTTTCCGTCACCTGGTTCGACAGCGAACTGGAGGGCGAGATCTTCACCGCCTTCCCGCCGCCTGCTTTCATCGCCACTCCGGGCAACCGCGCCACGACCAGCCAGCAGCGCGGGATCGAAGTGTCGCTGGCGGCCCGGATCGGCCCACAGTGGAGCCTTGATGCGGCCTATTCCTACCTCGATGCCGAGGAAGACGACCGCGAGGAAGTGCGCCGCCCCGAACATATCGCCAGCATGGCGCTGACGTGGTCGGCGCCGGACGATGCGGCCTCGGCGACGCTGGTGGTGCGTCATAATGGCGCAGCGCTGGACGATGCCTTCACCGATCCCAGCTTCGTGCCGGTCAGGGTGCAGTTGAACGACTACACGCTGGTCAACCTCAATGCCCGCGCAAGGCTGGCCGAGGGGATCAGCGCCTTCGCCCGGGTCGAGAACCTGCTGGGCAAGGAATACGAGCAGGTGTTCAGCTTTGTCTCCCCCGGCCGCAGCGCGGTTGTGGGTGTCGAGGCGCGGTTCTGAGGGGAGGACACATGATGACAGATCAATCCAACTCACCCGCGCAGCGCGCGCTGCCAGCGGTGCTGGCCGCAACCACGCTGAGCGGTACGCTGGTGCTTGCTTGCATGATGCCGTTTGCCGCCATTGCCACCATCGCCGTACTGGCTTTACCGATACGGCGTGCGCTGCTGGCGTTGGTGCTGTGCTGGCTCGGCAATCAGGTGCTGGGCTTTGGCGTCATGGGCTTTGCGAGGGACGCGCCGACTTTCGCCGCCGGGCTGTCACTGCTGGCGGGCAGCCTTGCCGCCTGCGTCGCCGCGCGACGGGTGGCAAGCGGAGGCGGGCCGCTGCTGGCCTTCCTTGCTGGCTTTGCCGCCTTTGAGTTGAGCATTTTTGCCTATGCGCTGGCCTTTGGCGACCTTGCCATGTTCGCGCCCGGCATTGTCGCGCTGGTGGCGATCAATGATGCGCTGTGGTTCGCCGGGCTGTGGCTCGGCTGGCAGGTGCTTGAGCGCACCGTGGCCCTTGCGGCATCGGCAAAGACGCCATGAGCGCGGATTTGCGGATCGTCTCCCTGCTCCCCAGCGCCACCGAAATCGCGGTGGCGCTGGGGCTGGAGGGCAATCTGGTCGGGCGCTCGCATGAATGCGACTTCCCGCCCTCTGTCGCGCAGCTGCCGGTTTGCACCTCGACCAAGCTTGAAAAGGGCCTGTCGTCGCGCGCGATCGAGGACCGGGTGAAGGCCATCGTCGAAAACGGCCTGTCGGTCTATGATGTCGACGCCGCGCTGCTGCGCGCGCTCAGGCCCGATGTCATCCTGACGCAGGCGCAGTGCGCCGTCTGCGCGGTGACGCCCGGAGATCTTGAAGAGGCGCTGGCCCAATGGGTCGGCACGCCGCCCCGGCTGGTCTCGCTCGCGCCGGACGATCTGGCTGACGTGCTGGGCGATCTTGCGCGGGTGGCCGAAGCGGCCGGCGTGCCAGACCGTGCCGCGCCTGCCGCGGAGGCGATGCGCGCGGGTCTCGCCGCGCTGGCGCCGCCCGCTGGCCGCGCCCCAAGCTTGCTGGCGGTCGAGTGGATTGATCCGCTGATGGTCGCGGGCAACTGGGTGCCCGAACTGGTGACGGCGGCAGGCGGCAAGCCGCTGCTGGCCGCGCGCGGTGTGCATTCGCACTGGATCGAGGCCGGGGCCGTGGAGGCCGCTGATCCCGATGTGATCGCGTTGATGCCGTGTGGCTATCAGCTTGCCCAGACCCTGCCCGAGGCGCGTACGCTGCTGGCCAGCCCGGCATGGCGGGGCCTGCGCGCGGTGCGCGAAGCAAGGGTGTTTGCGGTGGATGGCCACCATCTGTTCAACCGCCCCGGCCCCCGGCTGGTCGAATCCGCAGCGGTCCTGGCCGCCATTCTCCACTCACCTGACGCCGTGCCGGATCACCTCGCTCCTTTCATCGCGCAGTTGTAATGCGCAAAGGCTCGCCTTTGGGCGCGGAATTGCCTAAGCGGCGCTCATGCATTTCCTCGACCAAGCCAAGATCTATCTGAAGTCCGGCGGAGGTGGCCCCGGGGCCGTCAGCTTCCGGCGTGAGATGTACGTGGAATACGGCGGCCCTGACGGCGGCAATGGCGGGCGCGGCGGCGATATCGTGTTCGAAGCCGTCCCCGGCCTCAACACCCTGATCGATTTCCGCTATACCCAGCATTTCAAGGCCCCGCGCGGCGGCCACGGCATGGGCAAGGACCGCACCGGTGCATCGGCCAAGCCGCTAGTCATCAAGGTGCCGGTCGGCACGCAGATCCTGTCGGACGACAAGGAAGAGGTGCTCGCCGATTTCACCGAAGTCGGCCAGCGGATCGTGTTCCTTGAAGGCGGGATGGGCGGGCGCGGCAATGCGTCCTACAAAACCTCGACCAACCGCGCTCCGCGGCAGCACCAGCCGGGCCTGCCAGGCGAAGAGCTGTGGGTGTGGCTGCGGCTTAAACTGCTTGCCGACGTGGGCCTTGTCGGCCTGCCCAATGCCGGCAAATCAACCTTCATCAACGCGGTCAGCAATGCCCAGGCCAAGGTCGGGGATTATGCCTTCACCACGCTGGTGCCAAAGCTCGGCGTGGTGCGCCACAAGGGCCGCGAATTCGTGCTGGCCGACATTCCCGGCCTGATCGAAGGCGCGGCTGAAGGCGCAGGGATCGGGGACCGTTTCCTCGGCCATATCGAACGTTGCCGGGTGTTGATCCATCTGGTCGACATCACCGGCACCGAGGATGCCGATCCCGCCGAAGCCATGCGCGTCGTCGAGGAAGAGCTCGCGGCCTACGGGGCCGACCTGGAACACAAGCCGCGGTTGGTGGCGCTCAACAAGCTCGATCTGGCCGATGCGGAACTGGTCGAAGGCTTCCGCGAGGAACTGCTTGCTGCCGGCGCCGACAAGGTCTTCGCCGTGTCGGGCGCGACCGGGGCTGGCATTCCGGAACTTCTTGACGCCGTGCTCGCTTATCTACCGGATCGCACGTCCACCGAAACCAAGGCTGCCGCCGTCGAGGACGTGGACGAAAAGGACGGTGGCGCGGGCGAGTGGTCACCGCTCTGACGCGCGGCTGAGTGACGCGCGATGGCGTGTGGTGATCGCCGCACCAACACGAGAAACACCCGGGGATACCCATGAAAATCGAGAATCTGCTCGACTTCCGCGATATCGAAAAATGCCCGCGCCTTGTCATCAAGCTGGGATCGGCGCTGCTTGTCCATGGTGATGGCGAACTGCGCCACGACTGGCTGCGCAGCGTGGCCAGCGAGGTCGCCGGTGCGCGCGAACGCGGGCAGGAAATTATCGTCGTGTGTTCAGGTTCGGTGGCGCTTGGCGCCGCGATGCTGGGCCTGCCGGGCGGCGGGCGTGAGTCGCTTGCCCATGCGCAGGCGGCGGCCTCGGTCGGGCAGGTGTTCCTGATCGCCACCTGGGCGCAGCTGCTGGCCGAACATGGTCTTGTTGCCGGACAGATGCTGTTGACGCTTGACGATCTCGAAGGACGCAGGCGCTATCTCAACGCTTCGGAGACGCTGCGCGAATTGCTTGCGCGCGGGGCGGTGCCGATCATCAACGAGAATGATTCGATCGCCACATCCGAGATCCGCTTCGGCGATAATGACCGGCTGGCCGCCCGGGTGGCGCAGGCCGCCTCGGCGCAAGGCATTCTGTTGCTGACTGATGTCGAGGGCCTGTATGATCGTGATCCCGCTCACCCCGAGGCCGAATTCCTGCCCGAAGTGCGCGGCGTGACCGAGGAAATCCACCAGATGGCAAGCGGCAAGTCGTCTTCGGGCAAGGGTTCGGGCGGGATGACCTCGAAACTTCTTGCCGCCGAGATTGCCGAGCGCGCGGGCATTGCGCTGGCCATCATCAAGGGGGTGGACGACCTGCCGATTGCCTGTGCAATGGCCGCCAACCGGGGCACCCTGTTCCTGCCCAAGCGCGATGATAATGCGTGGAAAAGCTGGATCGGAGGGCGCCTTCGCTTCAACGGTTCGATCCGGGTCGATCAAGGCTGCGTCACCGCGCTGCATGACGGCAAGAGCATCCTCGCGGCCGGAATCATCGGGGTCTTTGGCGAGTTCGAGCGCGGCGATGTGATCAAGGTTGAAGGGCCGGATGGCAAGATGATCGCCAAGGGCATGATCGAATATGACTGGGACGAATGCGATGCGATCAAGGGATTGCGCAGTGACGAAGTGGCAGAACGGCTTGGCCACCTGCCGCGCGCCTGCGTGATTCACCGGGATCACCTGGTGCTGCTGTGAGCCTGTTGGCGATCACCGGGGCGACCGGCTTTGTCGGCAGCGCGGTGCTGGATGCGGCCTTGGCAGCGGGGCATGACGTGCGCGCGCTGGCGCGGCGCGATCAGGCGCCGCGCGAAGGTGTCGAATGGATGCGCGGAGATCTGGCCGACGGGCTTGCGCTGAAAGCCTTGTGCGCGGGCGCGGATGCGGTGGTGCATATCGCGGGGCTCACCAACACGCCTGACCCGGCGCAGTTCGAAGGCGCCAATGTCACCGGCACGGCGCGGGTGGTTGAGGCGATGCGATCGGGCGGCGCGCGGCGGCTGGTCTTCGTCTCCTCGCTTTCCGCGCGTGAACCGAAGCTGTCGGCCTATGGCGCCTCCAAGGCCCGCGCTGAGACCGTGGTTGAAGCCAGCGGGCTCGACTGGACGATGGTGCGACCGCCAGCGGTTTATGGGCCGCGCGATGTCGACATGCTCGACCTGTTCCGCGCCGCGAAATGGGGCGTGGTGCCGCTGCCGCCGGGCGGAGCGACATCCATCATCCATGCTGCCGATCTTGCCGATCTGCTGATCGCCATGACAAGCAATGCTGCACCCATGCGCAAGCAGATCTACGAGCCTGACGATGGGCGCGAAGGCGGGTGGGGTCACAAGGAACTGGCACAGGCAATCGGCCGTGCGGTGGGCAGGCGGGGCGTCTTCGCTCCGCACCTGCCGCGCGCAGTGCTCGATGCCGCCGCCGGCGCCGACCGGCTGCTGCGCGGTAACGAGGCCAGGCTCACCGCCGACCGGGTTGGTTATATGTGCCACCCCAACTGGGTGTCGCGCTTTGATCGCAAGGTACCGCCGGGCATCTGGCAACCGGTCATCGCAGGCGAGGATGGTCTGAAGGCCACCGCCGAATGGTACCGGCGCGAAGGGTGGCTTTAGAGCGGTTTCCGCCGATTCTGAGCCATCCCGATTGCCCTGCAATCTCTGCGGGGCGGGCCGCTTTTGGCCCACTGCCGCGTCAGCGAAGCTGGAAATATCGACATATTCCTGCGCTTCGCCTTCTTGCAGTAGACCAAAATCGGCTCCGTCGGGATGGCTCAGAATCGGCAGAAGCCGCTCCAGAATGCCGTGATCAGGATTTCCTGCGACAGCAGGATTTCTCGCGCGGCCCTTGGGATCGTGCTTTCGCAGGAGCGCGCACGGCCTAGAGGAACGGCTCCTCGCCCGGCTTGTGGATACCGCATTCGGTCTTGTCCCAGCCTTTCCACCGGCCCGAACGCGGGTCTTCTCCGGGTGCGACCTGCGTGGTGCAGGGCGAACAGCCGATCGAGGGATAGCCCGCTGCGATCAGCGGGTGGCGCGGCAGATCATGAGCTTCGAACCAGGCGTTGATATCGCCCGCCGACCAATCGATCAGCGGGTTGATTTTCAGCCGCCCCTGCGTGTCCGAGGTATCGACCTCGAAGCGCGGCAGGTTGGCACGGGTCGACGACTGGAACGCCTTGCGCCCGGTAAAGCTGGCATCATAGCTTGCCAGCGCCTTTTCGAGCGGTTTGACCTTGCGCAGGTCGCAGCAACCATCGGGGTCAAAGGACCACCTGAGGCCGTTTTCGTCCCGCTTCGCCAGATCATCGGCATCAGGGGTCAGCACCACCAGATTGAGGCCCAGCCGGCGCGCCAGCGTGTCGCGATAGGCCATGGTTTCGGCAAAATGCTTGCCTGTGTCGAGGAACAGCACGGGGATCGCGGGGTCGACGCTGGCAACCAGATGCAGCAGCACCGCGCTTTCGGCCCCGAAGCTGGAAACCACGGCCAGATCGCCCGCCAGATCGCCCCTGATCACCGCTTCGAGCATTTCCTGCGTCGAAGAACCGCGGAACATGCGGTTGAGCCGCAAGGCGTCATGCTCGGTAAAACGCGGCGCGAGGTCGAGCGCATCGCGGGTGCGATCGCCTGTCGTCTTGGTCGCTTCAGGCTTCATGGCGCTGCTCTGCGATGGTGCGGCGCCCAGACTGACCGGGATCTGCGGCCCGCTGATAGACATTGTCCCAGGTGGCAAAGGCGCGCAGCGCGTCTTCTTCATCGAGGCGGTTGTCGGGGGCGAAGCTATCAAAGCCGCAGCGGCGCATGTGGTTCAATTGATCGATCAGCACATCGCCCACCGCGCGCAATTCGCCAACATAGCCCGCTTCGCGCAGGATCCGGGCGGAGGAATATCCGCGCCCGTCGCCAAAGGCCGGGAAATTGACCTCGACCAGCGCCAGCCGTTCAAGAAAGGGCAGCAACGCCCGCGCATCATCGCCCGGTTCGATACGAACGGCGGTCGCGTTGGTCTGATCGAGCGCGGCATCGACCGTTACCGTGCCGTGATCGACGGGTTCGTCATCGCGAAAGCGGAACTGCACCTCGTCGGGCGACGTGCCGAGATTATCCGCCATTTCGGCCTCCTTGCAGGCCATTGTTGCCTGCGGCCATGTTGTTGAAAAGTAGAACCATCGTCGTGCGGGCGGCGGTCCTGAGGCCGGTTTCAACCATACAATGCCTCCTTGAACGGCTCCATGCCGATGCGGCGATAGGTGTCGAGGAAGCGCTCGCCATCGGCGCGGGTGGCGAGGTAGACGTCGGTGACCTTCTCGACCGCGGCGATTACGCCGTCCTCGTCAAAGCCGGGGCCGGTGATCTTGGCGAGGCTGACGTCCTCGGCCTCCGACCCGCCCAATGAAAGCTGGTAATTCTCGGTGCCTTTCTTGTCGACGCCAAGGATGCCGATATGGCCCGCGTGGTGGTGACCGCAGGCATTGATGCAGCCGGAGATTTTCAGCTTCAATTCGCCCACCACTTCGGTGCGGCCCGCCTGTGCGAAGCGTTCCGAAATGCGCTGGGCAAGCGGGATCGAGCGGGCATTGGCCAAGCTGCAGTAATCCAGCCCGGGGCAGGCGATGATATCCTCGATCGTGTCCGTGTTGGGCGCACCGAGGCCCGCTGCGTCGAGTGCACTCCACAGGGCGTGAAGATCGGCAATGCGGACATGCGGCAGCAACAGGTTCTGGGTGTGCATCACGCGCAGTTCGTCAAAGCTGTATTGCTTCGCGAGCCGTGCCACCAGCCGCATCTGGTCGGCGGTCGCATCGCCGGGAATGCCGCCAACCGGCTTCAGGCTGATGACGGCGGAAACATGGGCATCATGCTTGTGGCGATGGGTGTTGCGATCCACCCACAAGGCGAAATCGGGGTTGGAACGGTCGATCGTCTTGGGGCCATCGACGAATGCCGGATCGCTGAAATGGGTCCGGATGCGCTCCAGCTCGGCAAGCGGCGGTTCCACCCCCACGCTCAGCATATGGGCGAATTCTTCCTCGACCTGGCGGGTATATTCCGCTGCGCCCAGTTCATGGACGAGGATCTTGATCCGCGCCTTGTACTTGTTGTCGCGCCGACCATAGCGGTTGTAGACCCGCAATGCGGCCTCGGCATAGGTGATCAGTTGATCCAGCGGCACGAAGTCGCGGATCATGGGCGCTATCATCGGGGTGCGCCCCATGCCGCCCCCGGCGTAGAATTCCGCGCCGATTTTTCCCTCACGCGAAACGATCCGGATGCCGATATCGTGCAGCCGCATCGCTGCGCGGTCATTTGCCGAAGCAATCACCGCGATCTTGAACTTGCGCGGCAGATAGGTGAATTCGGGGTGAAAGCTCGACCACTGGCGCAGCAGTTCGGCATAAGGGCGGGGGTCCACCACCTCATCGGCGGCCGCGCCTGCAAAGTGATCGCTACTGATGTTGCGGATGCAATTGCCGCTGGTCTGGATCGCGTGCATCTCGACCTTGGCGAGGTCGGCGAGGATATCGGCGGCATCCTCCAGCTTGATCCAGTTGTACTGGATGTTCTGGCGGGTGGTGAAATGACCATAGCCGCGATCATATTTCTCGGCGATGTCGGCCAGCGTCTCCATCTGGCGCGCGTTGAGCGTGCCATAGGGGATCGCCACGCGCAGCATATAGGCATGAAGCTGGAGGTAGAGGCCGTTCATCAGCCGCAGCGGCTTGAACTGGTCCTCGGTCAGCTTGCCTTCAAGTCGGCGGCGGGCCTGATCGCGGAATTCTTCCACCCGCGCATCGACCATGGCTTGGTCATATTGGTCGTATTGATACATCAGATCACCCAGTCCCAGCCGGTCTTGTCGGCAGTCGGCACGGCAAGATCGCGCCGCACGGTCGGGCCGAGTGCACGCACCCGGTCCTTGATATGTGCAGGCCGCACATGGCCGCTTGCGTCGATGCTGGCTTCGATCGCGTAAGGCACGTTGACGCGGCGCGTGGCGACTTCGCGGGCGAGGATTTCTTCAACCTCGTCGCCCACATCAACGGCATCATCGACGAACAGCGACCAGCCGGTGCCGTTCCACCATGTTACCGCACCCGAACGCAGGTCATTGCCGGTAAGGATTTTCATCGTCCGATAACTCCGTCATCCCGGGCTTGACCCGGGACCGCTGCCAACAAGGCACCAAGCTCGACCCGATCCTGACTTGCGTCAGGATGACGCTGGAGGCGTGCGGTCACTTCGCCGATCACGATCAGCGCGGGGCTCTTGACCGCCTCACGCGCGACCAGATCGGGCAGGCCCGCGAGCAATCCGCGCAGCACCCGCATTTCCGGGCGGGCGGCGTTCTCGATCACGGCGATGGGCATGTCGGGTGCAAGGCCATCGGCCATCAGCTTATCGGCAATCTGCGGCGCGGTGGACACGCCCATGTAGATCACCAGCGTGCGCCCCTTGCCCGCAAGGCCCGACCAGTCCTGTTCGGCGAGCCCCTTGCACTGCCCGGCGACAAAGCTGACGATGCTCGACGCGTCGCGGTGGGTCAGCGCAATGCCGCTTGCCGCAGCTGCGCCATTGGCGGCGCTGATGCCGGGGACGATATTGACCGGAACGCCCGCCGCGCGCGCAGCCTCGGCCTCCTCGCCGCCGCGCCCGAAGATAAACGGATCGCCGCCCTTCAGCCGCACGACATCACGGCCGGCCAAGGCTTCGCGCACCAGCAGCGCATTGATATCATCCTGCGGCAGGGTGTGGCGCGCGCGTTGCTTGGCGACCGAGATCAGCCGCGCATCCGGACGGGCGAGGGCGAGGATATCGGGACCGACCAGCCCATCATGCACGATGACTTCGGCGCGCTCGATCAGGCGGGCGGCGCGCAAGGTCAGCAGGTCTGCCGGACCCGGCCCTGCGCCGACGAGAAAAATGGTGCCAGTCTGCTGCATGACCGGGCAGATGGGCCAAGCCGCCCGCCCGTGCCAGCGAGAATGCTTTGCCTTGTCACAAGCGGAACTATTGCGCCTTGGCTGTTGGCGCTTCGCCGGGGCGAACCGGCACAGTGGCTGCTCCATGCGTTAGCGTGACCCGTCGCGATCAAGCGCCGCGATTAGCGCCTGAACCTGCGCATTGTCGCGCAGGTTGATGTCGCGTTGCGGGAACGGGATCTCGATCCCGTGTTCCTTGAACAGCCACCACAGGTTCTTGAGCACCGCGCTGCGGACATTGCCGACCCCTTCTTCGGGATCGACGATCCAGCAATGGATGGTGAAATTGACCGAGTTGTCGCCATACTCGCTCATCCACACCGTTGGCGGGGGCGTGTTGAGCACGCGCTGTGCCTGCGTCGCGGCCTTGAGCATCAGTTCCTCGGCGAGGTCCATATCGGCATTATAGCTGACCCCGACATGCACCTGCATCCGCACCTTCTTGGAGGAGTAGGACCAGTTTTCGACCTGATTTATCATCAGGTTTTCGTTGGGAATCAGGTATTCGCGTTCGTCACGGGTGGTGACCGATACGGCCCGGATGCCGATCTTGCGGATCTGGCCGAAGGTCTGGTTGCCAGCCATGTCAGCCACCGCGATGACGTCGCCGGGCTTGATCGACTTGTCCATCAGCAGGATGATCCCGGCGATCAGGTTGCCGAAGGTTTTCTGCAAGCCGAAGCCGATCGCAAGGCCAAAGGCGCCGCCGAAAAAAGCGAGCGCGGTCAGATCGATACCGAGCAGGTCAATCCCGATGAAGAAGGCGGCGGCCCAGATGATGATCGACAGGATCTTTTCCGACAGCAGCTTCTGGGTGCTGTCGAACCGGTCGACGCTGCGGATCACCCGGCGCCCGAGGCGGTTCAGCAGTATCGCGGCGGCGATGGTCAGCAGGATGACCGCGACCACCAGCAGCGAATCGAACAGCGACACGCGGATCTGTCCGACTTCGACCGCGATTCCATCGAGCTGTTCGAGGAACGCCCCGGCCGTCTGGCTTTGCGCGGCTACGCCTTCCCTCAGCTTGTCGGCGGCTTCGACCGCTTCGACCGGCTCGGTCGCGGCAGGCTGGGGTGAAGGTGAAGGTGACGGGTCGGGCGTGGGCGAAGGTGTCGCTTCGGCGGCGGCGGGATCCGCATCGCTGTCCGGCATGATGGCCTGGGAGGCGGACTGGGAGACGGCGGCGATGATCATGGAGTCTCCTTCCCGGCGAGCGCCTCGGCAAGATCGGCGATCAGGTCGTCCGCGTCCTCCAGCCCGATGGCAAGGCGGATTGCAGGGCCGGCCGTGTCAGGGCTGGGCATTACAGTCCGATGATCCTGCGGGGTGGTGACCAGCGCAAGGCTTTCATAGCCGCCCCAGCTATAGCCGATGCCGAACAGTTGAAGCGCATCGACCACCCTTGCCGCCGCCGTGCGGTCCGCGCTTGCCAGCACGAAGCCGAACAGGCCGCAGCCGCCGGTGAAATCGCGTCGCCACAGCGCGTGGCCCGGATCGGATGGCAGCAACGGGCTCAGCACGCGCGCGACCTGCGGCTGGGCTTCAAGCCATTGTGCGATTTTCAGCGCGGAACGGGTCTGCGCTTCGAGCCGCAGGCCCATCGTCCTGAGGCCCCGCGCCGCCAGCGCGGCATCATCGGGCGAAACCACCTGCCCCAGATCCTGCGCAGTGCGGCGCAGTGCGCGGTACCAGCGCTCGCCCGCGCTGGCGGAGCCCATCATCAAGTCGGAATGGCCGCCAACATGCTTGGAAAGGCTCATCATCGTGATGTCGCAACCATGGGACAGCGCGGCAAAGCCCAGCGGGCTGGCCCAGGTATTGTCGATCAGGCTGACCGCGCCATGGTCACGCGCGATCGCGGCCAGCGCCGGGACATCGCACACCTCGAAGGTCAGGCTCCCGGGGCTTTCCAGCCACACGGCGCGCACCGGTTCGGCAAACAGCGTGCGATAGGCATCCAGATCGAGCGGGTCGAAAAACGTGGTCGTCACGCCCAGTCGCTTGAGCAGGCCGGTGGCCATGCTGCGTGAAGGATCATAGGCATTGTCGGCCATCAGCAGCCGGTCGCCGGGTTTGAGCACTGCCAGCAGGCCCCCCGCGATGGCGGCGACCCCGCTGGGATAGAGCACCGTGCCAGCCGCGCCCGGTTCCAGCTGGGTCAAGGCCTCGGCCAGCGCCCACTGGGTCGGCGAACCGCGGCGGCCGTAGAAGAACTGCCCGTCGTTGTTATTGCCGCCCGCCGCCTGACGATCCGCATCCTTTTCGTAAAGGTGGGTCGATGCGCGCCATACCGGCGGGTTGACGACCGGGCCGGTCCATTCGGGCCGCCGTCCGCCGCGCACCAGCTTGGTGGCGGGCTTCAAGTGCTTGTCGCCGCCGCCGCTCATGTTCCGGGCCCCTGGGCCTTGGGCGTGGCGGGATCGGCGCCCCATTCGCTCCAGCTGCCATCGTAAAGCGCGGTGTCATGCTTGCCGAGAAGGTGCATCGCGAACAGCAGCACGCTGGCGGTCACGCCGCTGCCGCAGGTGGTGGTGACGGGGCGGTCAAGATCGACCCCGGCGTCCACGAAGGCTGCATGCAGATCATGCGGAGGCTTGTAGGTTCCGTCCGTGCCGAACAGCGCGGAGTAGGGGACGTTGAGACTGCCCGGAATGCGCCCCATCGGGCCGCCATGGACAGGATCGATCCCGGTGCCGAACACCCGGTCAGCGCCGCGGGCATCGACCACCTGCTCGGCATGTGTCTGAAGATTGGCGAGCATGTCGGCCTTGCTGCGCACGCCCTGCGGCGGGGCGAGGGCCGCGCGATCGCCGGGGGTGGTATCTGGCCTTCCGCTTTCAAGCGCACGTCCCTCGGCCCGCCACTTGGCCAGTCCGCCATCGAGGATTGCGACATTGCGCCACCCGCAGGCGGTGAGCATGAACCACCCCCGCGCCGCGGTGCGCACGGCGCTGTCATCATACAGGACGATGCGGCTACCTGGTGCCACGCCAAGCATGGCGAGCATGTCGGCCAGTTGCGAGGGCCGGGGCAGGGCCTGCGGCGTTGCGGATGTCTCGTCTACCAGCGCAGCGAGATCGAGGAAGCGCGCACCCGGAATATGCGCAGCGGCGAATTCGGCCCGGGGGTCGCGCCGGGCGGCGGGCAGGTGGCGCGAGGCATCCAGCACGGCCAGTCCGGGATCGCCCAGATGCGCCGCCAGCCAATCGGTCGAAACAAGGCTCGGGAAAGTTTCGGTCATGCCGCAGGGCCTAGCGTGGCAGCGCCGCGCCGCCAAGGGCAGCGGGTGATTACCCGGACCGGGCGGTGTGCGGGGCTTCGATCGCGCGCGCCCTCAGCCCGGCCACCGAGCCGGGCGGAATGTCGAGCGGCAGCGGGCGGACGCGGCCCTCGGTATCGCCAGCGCCGCCGACCACGAAGCTGCGGGCCAGCGCCTGCTGCCCTTCGCCTTCCAGCGTCACGTGCACCAGCGGAATGAACAGCGCCGTCTTGCCCTGCATGATCGGGTTGATGGCGGCGAGGGGGAGCTGCACTTCTCCGGTGATGCTGCGGCCCTGATGCGGGCCGATTCGTTCGACCCGGGCAAGGCTGCGCGCAGCGGCCAGCGGCGCGGCATTGCTGACCTCGCGCTGCGCACTTGTCAGTTGCACCGCGACCGCAAGATCGCTCACCGCCCGGTCTGTGCGGTTGGTGATGGTCAGGCGATACTGGATCATGAACATCATCACGCTGCGGGTCGCCGCGGTGATATCGAGCGCAAGGTCGAGCCGGGGCAGGGCAGGCTGTTCGCCATCCTCGGCTATCGGCGGCGGCGCCGCGAGGTGCAGCACCTTGGGCTTGCGCCGCCGCCATAGCCCGACCCCCGCGATCAGCCCCGCCAGCAGCGCGGCTGCTGCGGCCAGCCAGACCCATCCGAAAACCGGCTCACCCACCGGATCGGAAGGCGCGCTTGCGGGCGCTGTGGGTTCGGGGGCAGGGCTTGCTGGTGACGCCGGTTGGCCCGATTCAGCTGCGGTCTGCGCCGCCGGTTCGGCGGGCGTTTCGACCAGAGGCGCTGGTTCCGGCACGGGTGCGGGTTCGGGCGCCATTGTTGGCGTTTGCAGCCGGGGCGGAGCAGGTTCCGGCCCAGATTCCGGGCCAGATTCCGGCGCAGTTTCGGGCAAAACTTCGGGGGGCGTGTCGCTGGCTGGTTGCTGCTGCGCCGTCAGCGGCCCCACCATGACGATAGCCATGACGATAGCCAGAACGGGCGCACGGCGCACGGCAGGCAGGTGAAGGACAAAGGTCTGGGCGCGGGTCATCGTGATCGGTTCGGGGTGCCGGAGTGTATCATCGCAAGCTTTGTCATGCCACATAGGGATCGGCGCGATGCCGCGTCCAGTTGTGTGCTTGCGTCCATCCCCCATTCAAGGCAACAGCGCGGCATGAACACCACACCCGACACCCCCTCTGTCGCCCCGCAATTCCTCGGCAAGGACACGCCCTTGCCGGTTTCGCCCGAGGAAGCGCGGCTCGACTACGTGCCCAATCCCCGCCCCGGCCTGACCTATCTGGTGCGCTTTGTCGCGCCCGAGTTCACGTCGCTGTGCCCGGTCACCAGCCAGCCCGATTTCGCGCATCTGGTGATCGATTACGTGCCGGGCGATACCATCGTCGAGAGCAAGAGCCTGAAGCTGTTTCTCGGTTCATTCCGCAATCACAACGGCTTTCACGAGGATGTGACGGTGGGGATCGGGGTGCGCCTGTTCGAGGAAATGCGCCCGCATTGGCTCAGGATCGGTGGCTACTGGTATCCGCGCGGGGGCATCCCGATCGATGTGTTCTGGCAGTCCGGCGCGCCCCCCGCGGACCTGTGGCTGCCCGATCAGGGCGTGGCCCCCTATCGCGGCCGCGGCTAGACCCCTTCCAGACCCCTTCCAGACCCTTGCCAGCGGGCGTTAGTGGATGTTTCACGCGAAACATCCCTCCGGGTCACACGCTGAGGTCGAGCTGAACGAAGGCCGGTGCGCTCTTGTGCCCTTCGCGCCACTTGGCCAGGGGGAAGGCTCCCGCACCCAGCGCCGCCAGCGGAATGCCCGCTTCGGCCAGCGAATAGGGCGAGATGCGATGACGGGTCATGAACCCGCCGCTGCCATCGCTGATCAGCGCGGTCTCGAATTGTAGGCCTTGGCTGTTTTCGGTTGCGTTCGCCACCTTGCTCACCACCAGTTGGCCATGGCCGAGGTCCAGCACCACGTCGGTGCCCATCGGCACGCCTGCCAGACCGTTGATCCGCGCGCCGGTCTTTGACAGGTTGCGCAGGATCACGTCGTAATAGTGATCTTCATGGATCAGGCCAACCTTGCGGAAGATCGAGATGCGTTCTGCGCGATGGCGCGGTGGGCCGCTGGGCGAGACCTTCATGGTGCCGTCCGAAACCCGGGCCAGAAGTTGCTCATGGTCGATCGCCGGTGAATAGACATAGCCCTGCACCAGGTCCGCGCCGCGTTCCCTGACCAGCTTGAGCTCGTCCATCGCTTCGACGCCCTCGGCCACGGTCTCCATCCCAAGCGCCTTGGCCAGCGCGACAATCGCGCTGATGATCGCCGGGTTGATGTCGCCATTCTCGGTACAGCCGCGCACAAAGCTCTGGTCGATCTTGATCTTGTCGAAATGGCCATGCTTGAGATAGGCGAGCGAGGAATAGCCGGTGCCGAAATCGTCGAGCGCCAACCGCACCCCGATTCCCTTCAGCTCCCGGAAGATGGCGTCCACCGCTTCAAGGTCGCCCACGAACACGCTTTCGGTAATCTCCAGTTCAAGCCGTGACGGAGCAAGACCCGAGGCTGACAGCGCTGCGGCCACGGACTTGCGGAAACCGGGACGCACGAACTGCTTGGCCGAAACATTGACCGCGACCCGGATCGTTTCGGGCCACTGCGTCGCGTCGCTGCAGGCCTGCCGCAGGGCCATATCCCCGATCCTGACGATCAGATCGTCGGTTTCTGCAACCGGGATGAATTCGGCAGGCGAAATGTAGCCTTCGTCCTCGTCATGCCAGCGCAGCAAGGCCTCGAAACATTTCACCTCGTTGCTGACCGGGTCGACCAGCGGCTGATAGGCGAGCTTGAGATCCCCCCTGTCCACCGCATCGCGCAACCGTTCGCCCAGTCTGGCCGACTTGGAGGCGGCATCGCTCAGTTCGGTGGTGAAGAAACAGAATGTGCCGCCGCGCCCTTCCTTGGCGGCATAGAGCGCCATGTCGGCGGCCCGGGCCAGTTCGTCGGCTTCCACCCCGTCATAGGGCGCGATGGCGATGCCGACCGAGGTGCCGATAATCGCCCGGCGTCCGTTGATCTGGTAGGGTTGCGACAGCGACTGGACAATGCGGTTTGCCAGCTCCCCCAACGCGCCGCGATCGTCCATGTCGGGCAGCAGCACCTGAAATTCGTCGCCGCCCAGACGTCCCACTTCGCCGCTGTCCTTGACGATGCTCTGCAGCCGCTCTGCCACCTGCTTCAGCAACGCATCGCCTGCCGGATGGCCCATGGTGTCGTTGACATGCTTGAAGCGATCAAGGTCGAGCATCATCAGCGCGCAGCTGCGCTGGCTGTTGCGAAAGGCCGCCAGCGTCGCAGTCAACTGTTCGCCAAGCTTGCGGCGGTTGGTCAGTCCGGTCAGTTCATCGACCTGCGATTGCCGCGCGACCTGCATTTCATGCGCGTACTGGCTGGAGATATCGACCGCGCTGCCGCGATAGCCCAAAAACTTGCCCGAAGGATCGGCCAGCGGTCGCCCGTTGAGCCGCCACCAGCGTATCCCGGGCTCTCCCCCGCGGCCCCTTGGCGTGGTGATCGCGACCACATGTTCCTCGATTTTCGAATGGGCTTTGAGCTTGAAGCCAAGCGCGCGCTGCTGCGGGGCGCCGGGTTCTGGCTCGACGTCGCCGAATACCTTGATCAGCCCCTTGCCGATCAGGTCCTGCCCCGCGATCCCGAGATCATCGAGCGCCCGCTGCGAAAGAAAAGTCAGGCGTCCTTCGCTGTCGGTCGCCCAGAACATGCCGATGCCGAGTTCCTCGACATCGCTGAGCACCGTGGTGCGGCCCGGCAGAACCGGCGGTTGGTCGACAGACGACGCATTGGCGCTGGTCGGGCGCGACGTCGAGGCCTTTTGCTTGACAGATTTAAGAAAGCCCAATGGCATAGTTTGTCCTTGCCTGCGCATCCCGCCGCCGAACCCGCACCGCGCAGGTTCTTCCGCCCGGTCTTTCGGCCAGCCGCCGTTGTGTTGAGCCAGCCTTAACCAAGGGCGATTGAAAAAACGTTACGGCCCGAACCGCCCGCGCCCTGAGGCGGTCAGAGGCAAGGAATCGCGGAACATCTTGTGTGGTTCGTCGTTAAGGCGTCATGTTGCTTGGCGGCACATTATTGCGGTCGAGCCACTTTTGACGTAATTTATCTGCATTGCCGCAGCGCGCAGGGGGATCAGCGACAGCGGCTTGCTGACATCTGGGGGAAAGAATTATGCCTGAAGCCGGTGCGGCCACTGCCGCGGCTGATGCTGCGGTCAATTCCGTGCGCAGCCGCGCCGAATGGGACGCCATGCGCGCCGCCGCGCTTGCCGATCCGGGCGCGTTTCACGGCGATATTGCCGCTCGCAACATGCACTGGTTCGTTGCCGATATTGGTGGGGCAGGTGCATGGCTGGCCAAGCGGGCGGACGGACGCTTGCACGGCTGGGATGCTGCCACCGCCTTGCCGGTCAGCCCCGATCTGCCAGATGATTTCGCCCCCTGGCACACGGGTTTCGATGGTTCGCAGCCGCCGCACTGGCGCTGGTTCGTGGGCGGGCGCACCAATGCCGCCTTTTCCGAACTCGATCGCCATGTGCTGTCCGGACACGGCGATGAAGCCGCGCTGATCTTCGAGGGCGATCGCTGGGACATGTCGGCCAATGGCGGCAAGGGCGCGCCGATCGATTGCTACACTGTCAGCCGCAAGCAATTGCTGCTGGAAGTCGCGAAATGCGCGGTCGCCTTGCAGGCGCTGGGCCTGAAGCCGGGCGACCGCATGGCGCTCAACATGCCCAATATCGTGCCGCAGATCTACTGGACCGAAGCGGCCAAGCGGATGGGTGTCGTCTATACCGCCGTGTTCGGTGGCTTTTCCGACAAGACCTTGTCCGATCGCATTGCCGATACTGGCGCGCGGGTGATCGTCACCTCCGATGGCAGCTACCGCAACGCGCAGGTCGCCGGGTTCAAGAACGCCTATACCGACCCGGCGCTCGACAATTTTGTGCCAGTTACCACGGCGCTCGATATCCTGTCTGGCCTTGACCTGGGCCTGCCCGATGCTGACAGCGCCACAATCGTCGATACCGTGCGAGAGGCGCTCAGCGGCGAGATCACGGTTGACCGTTCGGACGTGATGCGCGGGGTCGGCCGCGCGCTGATCAATCTCGGGGCCGAGGGGCGTATTACCAGCGCCGATGCCGCGCGGGTCAGAATCGCGATTGCATCAAGCCTTGTCACCCTGCCGCCGCGCGTCGAAGCGGTGATTGTGGTGCGCCATACCGCGCAGCCGGACGTGATCTGGCGCGAGGAACGCGACCGCTGGAGCCACGAGTTGACCGATGCGGCGCTGGCGACGGTGCTGGAAAAGGCACGCGCGGCGGGCTTTGACGTCGAAACGCAGGCCGACCTGCTGACGCTCCCCGACAGCGATTTTGTCCGCGCGATCTGGGCCTCGTCAAAGCCGATGCCGGTCGATGCCGATTACCCGATGTTCTTCATCTACACCTCGGGTTCGACCGGAAAACCCAAGGGCATCGTCCATTCGCACGGTTATGCCGCGGGCGTGGCCGAGACCATGAAGGTCAGCTTTGATGCGCAGCCCGGCGATACGCTGTTCGTGGTCGCCGATCCGGGCTGGATCACCGGGCAAAGCTACCTCATCTGCGCCCCGCTGATGACGCGGGTGACGAGCCTTGTCTCCGAAGCCTCGCCAGTGTTCCCGCATGCGGGACGCTTTGCGTCGATGATCGAGCGGCACAATGTCACGATTTTCAAGGCCGGGGTCACCTTCCTCAAATCGGTCATGTCCGATCCGGACAATCTCGCCGATCTGCAGCGCTATGACATGGGGTGCCTGAAGGTCGCGACCTTCTGCGCCGAGCCGGTCAGCCCAAGCGTCCAAGCCTTCGGGATGGAACACGTCACCCCGCGCTATATCAATTCCTACTGGGCGACCGAACATGGCGGCATCGCGTGGACGCATTTCTACGCGAATGATGATTTCCCGCTGCGGCCCGATGCCCATTCCTATCCGCTGCCGTGGATCATGGGGGATGTGTGGGTTGAAGATGCCGATGCCGATGCTGGTGACGGGGCGCCCGGCGACGTGCCGTTTGCGCGCGGCGATGCCGGGGGCGTGCCGTGGCGGCGGGCTGCGATGGGCGAGAAAGGCGAAATCGTCATTGCCGCGCCTTACCCCTATCTCGCGCGCACGATCTGGGGCGATATCGAAGGTTTCAGGGTTTCCGATGGCCGGGTCGATCCCGCATGGCGCGGCGATGCGGCGCGGTGGGAGGATGGCTACTGGAAGCGCTGGAAGGGCGCATGGGCCTATACTCAGGGCGATTTCGCGATTGCGCATGATGATGGTTCCTTCTCGCTCCACGGGCGTTCGGATGACGTCATCAATGTTTCGGGCCACCGGATGGGCACCGAGGAGATCGAAGGCGCGGTGCTGCGCGACAAGGCATTGGCGCCCGATAGCCCGGTCGGCAATGTGCTGGTGGTGGGCGCACCCCACCGCGAGAAGGGTCTGACCCCGCTCGCTTTCGTTGTCCCTTCGCCCGGGCGCAAGCTGACGATCGAGGACAAGCGCCGATTGTTTGATCTGGTGCGGACAGAGAAAGGCGCGGTCGCGGTGCCTGCGGACTTTATCGAAGTCTCAGCTTTCCCCGAAACCCGCAGCGGCAAATATATGCGCCGGATGGTGCGCGCGCTGGTGGTGGGGGAAGATGTCGGCGACGTCACAACCCTGCGCAATCCCGAAGCGCTCGACGAACTTCGCAGCGTGATCACCGACTGGCAGCGCAAGCAGCGCCTGTCGGACGAACAGGCCCTGTTCGACCGGCACCGCTATTTCCTGGTGCAATACAACAATGTCGCGCCGGGCAAGCAGGTGGCGACCGTCACCGTCACCAATCCGCCGGTCAATGCGCTCAACGAACGCGCGATTGACGAGCTGGTGCTGGTCACGGATTACCTCGCGCGTGACGATAATGTCGTGGCGGTGGTGTTTACCGGGCAAGGCACTTCGTCTTTCGTCGCGGGCGCGGATATCCGGCAGATGCTGGAGGAAATCCACTCGGTCGAAGAAGCGATGGTGCTGCCGAACAACGCGCACCTCGCCTTCCGCACGATCGAGAGCATGGGCAAGCCCTGCATCGCGGCGGTGCAGGGTGTCGCGCTGGGCGGGGGCATGGAATTCGCGCTCGCCTGTCATTACCGCATTGCCGAGCCGGTGGCGCGGTTCGGCCAGCCGGAAATCCGCCTGCGCCTGCTCCCTGGCTATGGCGGCACGCAGCGCCTGCCGCGCCTGCTCGCCGACCGGCGCGGGTCCGAAGGCGTGCGCGACGCGCTCGACCTGATCCTCGGCGGGCGCAGCATCGATGCGGAAGCGGCCGAAGCTGTCGGGGTGGTCGACGCGCTGGTGGAGGGCGCGCATGATGCCCTTTCGGCAGCCCACGCGGCCGTGCGTGACTATGTGAAGCATGGAGCGGAAAGCGCGCTCGGCAAGGCCTTTGCTGAACGGCAGGCTGCCGCGACCCGCTGGGAAACGGCGGCTGACATCAATCTCGACAGCGTGCTGGAAGATGATTTCCTCCAGCGCATCCTGCGCCAGCTCGACTGGGCCGGGCGCGGGCAGGCGGGCGCGCGGGCGCTGGAAGCGGTGCGCGCAGGCCTTGAACAGGGCATCACCGCAGGCCTTGCGCGCGAGGCCCGGCTGTTCGCGGAAGCCATTGTCGATCCCGAAGGCGGCAAGACCGGCATCAAGCAGTTCATCGACAAGGTTGCGCCCCCGCTTCCCGTGCGGCGCGACGGCGTGTGGATCGATGCTGAACATGAAATGCGCAGCGCAACGCTGGAAGCAGCAGGCGATCTGCTGCCGGTGGGCGCGCCGTTCTATCCCGGTGTGACCCCGATCCCGCGCCACCAATACGCCTTCGGCATCGCCCGCGATCCCGATACCGGCCAGCCGCGCTTCGGCCCGCCTGCGACCCATGAAAAGGAACTGATCGTCAAGGTGCCCGAGCCTGCGCCCAACGAAGCGCTGCTTTACATGCTGACGAGCGAGGTCAACTTCAACGATATCTGGGCGCTGACCGGCATTCCGGTTTCGCCCTTCGACAGCCATGAAGAAGACGTGCAGATCACGGGTTCCGGCGGCATCGCGCTGGTCGCGGCGCTCGGGTCTGAGACGCGGGCGCAAGGCCGCATCAAGGTTGGCGATCTGGTGACGGTCTATTCGGGCACCAATGATCTGCTCAGCCCGCTGGTCGGCAATGATCCGATGTATGCCGATTTCTCCATTCAGGGCTATGAGACCGAGACGGGCAGCCACGCGCAGTTCCTCGCGGTGCAAGCGCCGCAGATGCACAAACTGCCGCCCGATCTGACGCTGGAGCAGGCGGGGAGCTATGTCCTGAACTTGGGCACGATTGCGCGCTGCCTGTTCACCACGCTGGAAATTGCGCCGGGCCGGACGCTGTTCGTCGAAGGCGCGGCAACGGGGACGGGGCTGGATGCGCTGCGATCATCGGTGCGGACGGGCTTGCAGGTGACGGGGCTGGTGTCTTCGGAAGAGCGCGCCACTTTCATCACTGACGTGCAGGGCGCGGTCGGGGCGATCAACCGCAAGGATACAGCGCTGGCCGATCTCTATTCGGTGGTGCCCGAGGACAAGGCCGAGGCGCAAAGCTGGGAAGCCGCTGGTGCGCCTTTGGTGGAGCAATACAAGGCGCTGAACGGCGGCAAGCTCGCCGATTATGTCGTCAGCCACGCGGGCGAGACGGCGTTCCCGCGCTCGTTCCAATTGCTGGCAGAGGGCGGCACGCTCGCCTTCTACGGCGCATCATCGGGCTACCATTTCAGCTTCATGGGCAAGCCGGGCAAGGCCACGCCTGAGGAAATGCTGCGCCGGGCCGCGCTGCGCGGCGGTGAGGCGGTGCTGATCTACTACGGGCCGGGCAGCAAGGAATTGCTCGACGAAACCGGCCTTGAGATGATCGAAGCGGCGCGGCGGTTCAATGCGCGCTCTGTCATCGCCACCACTACCGATGGCCAGCGCGAATTCCTGCAATCGCTGGGGCTGGAGGACGCCATCGAGGGCATCGTCAGCCTTGAAGCGATCCGGCGGCGCGAAGGGGCCAATTTCTACTGGCCCGACACCATGCCGCGCCTGCCCGATGCCAAGGCCGACATCGAGGTCTTCAAGGCTGCGGTGCGCGATTATCAGGACCGGGTGATGAAGCCCTTCGGTTCAGCGGTCGGCAAGATTTTGCGATCAGCCGATAATCCGCGCGGCAACCCCGATCTGGTGTTCGAACGCGCACGCCAGGATACGCTCGGCATCTCGACTTCGTTGGTCAAGCCCTTCACGGGCCGCGTGATCTTTGCCGAAGACCTGACCGGCTGCCGGTTTACCTTCTACGCCCCGCAGGTGTGGACGCGGCAACGCAAGATCCTGATGCCGACCGCCAGCATCCTCGGCACGCACCTGTGCAATGCCTTTGAAGTGGCGCGGATGAACGACATGATCGCCGCCGGCCTGCTCGAAGTGACCGAGCCGGAAGTGGTGGCGTGGGACGGCCTCCCCGAAGCGCATCAGGCGATGTGGGAAAACCGGCACACCGGATCGACCTATGTTGTCAATCACGCGCTGCCCGAAATGGGCCTCAGAAGCCGCGACGCGCTGCTTGAGGCATGGGCTGCCGTGGCGGCGGCGACCAGCGCCGGGGAACCGGACGGCTGATTCCTGCGTTGCGCTTTTTGAAACGTTCCTAGCTCTCCTCCCCAGGGTTTGAACGAACCGGCAAGTCACAAGTGCTTGCATTATAATTTTGTGAGGAGAGTGCTATGGCCCCGTCGAAGCCGAAGTCTAAAGCTGTGCCTGCTGAAATCACCATGGGCCGCCTTGCTGGCAAGATCGCCCTCGTCACCGGGGCGGCGGGCAATCTCGGCGGGCATATCACCGCCCATTACCTTGCAGAAGGCGCAACCGTGGTGATGACAGGCCGCACGCCTGATCGCACGCAGGCCGCCGCCGATGCGCTGATCAAGGCGACCGGGGTAGACCCCGCCCGGATCGCGACCGTGGCGCTTGATGGCGGAGACATCGCCTCTGTCCGGGCTGCCATCGCCGAAGTGGTCGCCAAATTCGGGCGGATCGACATTCTGGTGAACAACGCCGGGAGCGCCGGGCCGAAGCAGCCGATCGAACAATTGCCGCTTTCGTCAGAAGAACTCGCCGCGCTTCAGAAAAAGGGCGCGACCGACAGCGAGACTGTCGGCGATGCGCTGCGCAACATCTTTGGCGTGGCATGGAACGTCGCCCGCATTGTGGCCCCGCATATCCCTGAAGGCGGGTCGATCATCAATGTTTCGACCATTTTCAGCCGCACGCCCTATTACGCCCGCGCCGCCTATGTCGTGCCCAAGGCGGCGATGAATGGGTGGAGCCGCGAATTGTCGCTGGAACTCGGGCCGAAGGGCATCAGGGTCAACCTCGTCTATCCCGGCCCGATTGAAAGCGAGCGTATCCGCACCGTCTTTGCCACGATGGACAAGGCCCGCGGCGATGAAGCGGGCACCACCGCCACGCAATTCTTCGACATGATGAGCCTGGAACGCGCCACCGGCGGCAACGCCAAGGCCAAGACCTTCCCCACCCCGACCGACATTGCCACCACCTGCGTGTTCCTCGGCAGTGACGAGAGTGCGGCTTACAACGGCCACGATTTCGAAGTCACCCACGGCATGACCGTGCGCAAGGAAGAGCGCGCGACCTATCTCGCACGCCCGACCATGCGTTCGATGGACGGCACCGGCCTCGCCGTGCTGATTGCGGCGGGCGACAATTTTGAAGAAGCGCTCGAAATCGCGCAGGTGCAGCTCGCCTGCGGGGCGGCCGTGGTGCTCGGCCTGCCGCGTGCAGCCGATGTTGCCATCGCCGAAAAGCGCTGCAAGGCGATGGGGGTGGAAGGGGATCTGTCGATCATCCGCTTCAACCGCAAAGATGCTGCCGCGATGGAAGCGGCGCTGGAGGATTACACCAAGGGCGGCACGCCGATCAGCGGCGCGCTGTTCATGCCGATGCTGAGCGCAGGCGAATTGAATGGCGCCCTGATTGCGGCAGATGACAGCGTGATCGAGGCGCTGATGGATGCCGAACTGGCGGGCAACATGGCGCTCGCACGGACGATGAGCCGTTACTGGAAACGCCATGACAACCTGCTGCAGGAGCCGCGCTTCGTGTTCGTCAGCCATGCCAGCGACGGGAAGGGCGACGTTTACGCCCACATCCTGCGCGCAGCGACTGAACAGCTGATCCGCATTTGGCGCGACGAATCCGCGATCGACACCGCCCATGGTCGCCGCCGACAGGCTGAATGGGGCAACCAGATCGTGCGTTTCACCAACACCGAGGCCGAGAATATCCGCTTCACCGCCGGCCACGCTGCGCGCATTCTGCTCAAGGAAAGCAAGCTGGCGGAAATCACGCTCTACGTTCCGTCGAACATTGGTGAGGCGACCGGCGCGCGCAAAGCCATGCCCGGCTTCAGCGAGAACATCACCGGGCTGCATCTTGGCAAGGTGGCGCTGATCACTGGCGGATCTGCGGGCATCGGCGGGCAGGTTGCACGGCTGCTGGCGCTGGCAGGCGGCAAGGTGATGATGGTTGCGCGGCGCGAAAGCGAGCTGGCGGTCGCGCGTGCGCGGATCGTTAGCGAGCTGGAGGATATCGGCTTTGCTGGCGTCGAACGCCGGGTCCAGACGCTCGCCAATGTCGATGTCAGCAACTTCGACAGTCTCAAGGGCGCGGTTGACGCGACCTTGAAGGCCTTCGGGCGGATCGATTACCTGATCAACAATGCAGGCGTCGCGGGCGCGGAGGACATGGTGGTCGATATGGGGGTCGACGCCTGGAACTACACGCTCGATGCAAATCTGGTGTCGAACTACTTCCTGATGCACCACGTCGCGCCGCTGATGAAGGCGCAAGGATCGGGCTATATCCTCAACGTCTCGTCCTATTTCGGCGGCGAGAAATACCTCGCGGTCGCCTATCCCAATCGCGCCGATTATGCGGTGTCGAAGGCGGGGCAACGCGCGATGGTGGAAAGCATGGCGCGCTATCTCGGTCCGGAAGTGCAGTTCAACGCGATTGCGCCGGGGCCGGTCGATGGGGACCGCCTGTCGGGCACCGGCGGCAAGCCCGGATTGTTCGAACGGCGCGGCAAGCTGATCCTTGAAAACAAGCGGCTGAACGCCGTCCATGCTGCCGCGATCCGGGCGATCCGGCGCGGGGTGCGGGTCGAAGCGGTGCTGGCGCGGCTGGCGCGCAATGACACAGTCAAAATGAGCCACGACACCAATAACCCGCGCGAATTGCGCGAATTGGCGCTGGCCTGTGCGCGCGAAGGCGATGGTGAGTGCAGCTGGGATCAGTATCTGCTCACCCCCACGATTGCCGCTGCGTTGGTGTCACGCCTGCGGCAGGCCGGGCTGTTCCTCGACGCGCCCGAATGGGCTGATCGTCCCGCCACGCCGGAAAGCGATGCCGACTGGCTGCTGCGCGTCCCGCCCGAAAGCGCGCCTTTCCTGCCCGCCGACAAGATCGCGGTTGAAGCCAAAAAGGTCGGCACCGGCGTGCTGTCCAAGCTTTATCTCGGCAAGATGCCGACCGAGCATGACGTGGCGCAGGCGACGGTGTTCTTCCTCGCCGACCGCGCCGTCAGCGGCGAAACCTTCATGCCATCTGGCGGGCTGTCGGTGGAACGTTCGACCACCGAACGCGAATTGTTCGGTTCACCCAAGCAGGAGCGGCTCGACCAGATGCGCGGCAAGACGGTGTGGATCATTGGCGAGCACCTCGCCGATTACCTCGCCGAAACCGCGCGGGCCTTCATCGAGGATTGCCATGCCGCCCGCGTGGTGCTGGTGACCCGCTCGTCTGAAGGCTTTGATGCGATCAAGGCGCAGCTCGAAGGGGAAACCGCCGATGCGCTGACTTCGCTGGTCGCGGGCACTGATATCGAGGCGGCGATGGATGAGGCGCTGGTGAAGTGGGGGCGGCCGACAACCATTCTTTCGACCCCTTTCACCGCATTGCCGGGCAAGCTGTTCGAAACGGACGATCCGCTCACACCGGACGAGTTCCGCAGCGTTGTGGCCGACAACCTTACCCACCACTTCCGCGTTTCGCGCCGCGCCTCGCTGTATGATGATTGCCAGCTGGTGCTGACTTCGCCCGACGTGCCGATGGGCGATCGCAGCCCGGCCTTTGCGCTGGCGAACTTCATCAAGACCACGCTCCACGCCTTCACGGCCACATTGGCGGTGGAGAACGAGCGGCTGGTGCATGATGTGCCGGTCAACCAGATCAACCTCACGCGCCGGGTCCAATCCGAAGAACCGCGCGATCTTGACGAGCATCTGGAGGAAGTCCGCCGGTTTGCCCGTGCGGTGCTGCTGGTCGGGGCGCCGCTGCCGGACGCGGAGGATTCGCGTTACCGCGCGCGGATTTACCGCGGCATGTCGATGACGGTGTAAGGAGCGCGCGGGGGTGATCCAGTATCTGCCTTTCGAAAAGCCGATCGAGGCGCTTGACCAGCGGGTGGCGGAGCTTTCGGCCCTGCCGGAAGGCACTGAAGAGGCGCGGATGCTGGCGACACGGGCCGAGCGCCTGCTGGCCGATACCTATGCCCGGCTCAGCCCGTGGCAGCGCACGCTTGTCGCCCGCCATCCCCAGCGTCCGCGATTCGAAAAACTAGTGGCGGGGCTGTTCACCGACTTCCTCCCGCTCGCAGGAGACCGCGTGTTCAGCGAGGATGCCGCGATCATCGGCGGTTTCGCCCGCTTTGAAGGGCGCAAGGTGATGGTGATCGGCCATGTGAAGGGCGAGGACACGCCCGGGCGGCTCAGGCACAATTTCGGCATGGCCCGGCCCGAAGGCTATCGCAAGGCAATCCGGCTGATGGAACTGGCCGACCGTTTCGGCCTGCCGGTGGTGACGCTGGTCGATACCCCCGGCGCCTTTCCCGGCGTGGATGCCGAAGCGCGCGGGCAGGCGGAAGCCATCGCCCGCTCGACCGAAGCGTGCCTGTCATTGGGGGTGCCGCTGATCGCGGTCATCATCGGCGAAGGCGGATCGGGCGGGGCGGTGGCGCTGGCAGCGGCCAACCGCGTGCTGATGATGGAGCACGCGGTCTATTCGGTGATCTCCCCCGAAGGTTGCGCATCGATCCTGTGGCGCAGCGGCGCGCAGGCCCCTGATGCCGCCGAAGCGATGAAGGTGACGGCGGCTGACCTGCTCAAGCTCGGCGTCATTCACCGCATCGTCTATGAACCGCAGGGCGGGGCGCACCGCGATCCGCAGGAGATGGCCAAGCGCCTGACGCTGGCGCTGCGCGCCGAACTTGATGGCCTGGCCACCATGACCCCGGCGGAACTGCAGCGCGAGCGCGAGGAATTTTTTCTCAGCCTCGGCTGAAGCCGCGCACCGTCTGCGCCGCGTAATCACATTGCCCCTTTCAGTCCGGCGCTGGTCGTGACAAGAGGCAGGTTGCAAACACAGACCCATTCAGGAGACGAGGATCATGAATCTCGAATTCACCCCGGAAGAGCAGGCGTTCCGCGACGAGGTGCGCAGCTTCATCGCGGAAAACTATCCCAGCCATCTGGCGGATTTCGGGATGCGCGAGGACATGGAGCGCGAGGATTTCCTCGCATGGCACAAGATTCTCGGCAAAAAGGGCTGGTCGGTTCCGGCATGGCCGGTCGAATATGGCGGCACCGGCTGGACCCCGACCCAGCGTTACATCTGGTCGGAAGAAAACGCCCGCGCCAGCACTGTCATGCCGCTGCCGTTTGGCGTGTCGATGGTCGGCCCGGTGATCTACACCTTTGGCAATGCGGAGCAGAAGGCGAAGCACCTGCCCGGCATCGTCAGCGGCGAAGTGTGGTGGTGTCAGGGCTATTCCGAACCGGGTGCGGGTTCCGACCTTGCCAGCCTCAAGACCACCGCCGTGCGCGACGGCGATCACTATGTGATCAACGGCCAGAAGACCTGGACCACGCTGGCGCAGCATGCTGATTGGGGCTTTTTCCTGTGCCGCACCGATCCGACCGCCAAGGCGCAGGAAGGCATCAGCTTCATCCTCGTCGACATGAAGTCGCCGGGGGTTGAGGTAAAGCCGATCAAGCTGCTCGACGGCGGTTACGAGGTCAACGAAACCTGGCTGACCGACGTGCGCGTGCCGGTTGAAAATCTGGTGGGCGTCGAAAACAAGGGCTGGACCTATGCCAAGTTCCTGCTCGCCCATGAACGCAGCGGGATTGCCGGCGTGGCGCGTTCGAAGCGCGGCGTGGAAAAGCTGCGCGAAATTGCCGCGAATGAAAACCTCGATGGCGCGCCGCTGATCAAGGATTTCGATTTCGCCAAGAAGGTGAGCCAGCTTGAAATCGATCTGGCCGCGCTGGAAATCACCGAACTGCGCACGCTCGCGGGTGAACAGGCGGGCAAGGGCCCGGGGCCGGAAAGCTCGATCCTCAAGATCAAGGGCACCGAAATCCAGCAGCGCCTGACCGAACTGACGCTGGAAGCGGTCGGCACCTATGGTGCGCCCTATTACGGCAGCATCGCCAATGACACCGGCCCAGGCTCTGGATCGAACGAATATGCCGTTGGCCCCGCGCATGCTCAGCACGCCGCGGCGACCTATTTCAACATGCGCAAGACCTCGATCTATGGCGGATCGAACGAGATTCAGCGCAACATCATCACCAAGATGATCCTCGGCCTGTAAGCGGCTTCGAGGCACGGGAGAGACGACGTGGACTTCAACTTCACCGAAGAACAGGACATGGTGCGCGACGGTTTGTCGCGGCTGGTGCGCGAACAATATGACTGGGAAACCCGGCGCAAGGCGATTGCCAGCAATGCTGGCTGGCGTCCCGAGGTTTGGGCGCAGCTGGCCGAACTCGGCATTCTCGGCATGCCGTTTTCCGAAGCCGATGGCGGCTTTGGCGGCGGCGCGGTCGATGCGATGGTGATCATGGAAGAATTCGGCAAGGGCCTGGTGGTCGAGCCTTTCGTCCCCACCGTGGTGTGTGCCGGCGGCTTCCTGAAGCACGGCGGCACCGCGGCGCAGAAGGAAGAACATATCGGCGGGATCGTGGCGGGCAGCGCGGTCTTCGCCTTTGCCTATGCCGAACCGCGCGGGCGTTATGATTATGCCGATCTGGAAACCACCGCGAAAAAGGACGGGGCGGGCTATGTCCTCAATGGCCACAAGGCGGTCGTGATCGGCGCCCCGTGGGCGAGCCACCTGATCGTTACCGCGCGCACCGGCGGTGACCGGCGTGATCGCGCTGGCGTTTCGGTGTTCGTGGTTGCCAAGGACAGCGCCGGGATTGTCACCCGCGATTACGAAACCGTCGATGGACGCCGTGCATCCGAAGTCTATTTCGAGAACGTGTCGGTTCCGGCCGAAGCCTTGATCGGCGAGGAAGGCGCAGGCCTGGCGCTGATCGAGCTGGTCACCGATGAAGCCATCGCCGCATTGTGCGCCGAGGCCTGCGGAGCGATGAAGGTCGCCCACGCGATGACGGTTGAATATTCGCGCCAGCGCAAGCAGTTCGGCGTGCCGATCGGCAGCTTTCAGGTGCTCCAGCACCGCATGGTCGACATGTACACCGCCTATGAAACGTCGGTTTCGCTGACCTATCTCGCCACGCTCCGGCTTGCTTCGGACGAGACCGAGCGCAAGCGTTCTGTGTCAGCGGCCAAGGTCGGCGTCGGGCAGGCCGCGCGGCTGATCGGGCAGGAAGCGGTGCAGATCCACGGCGGCAACGGCGTGACCGATGAATATGCCATCGGCCACTATTTCAAGCGGTTGACGATCTTCGATTCCGAATTCGGCAATGTCGATCACCACATGAAGCGCCACATCGCGCTGGCCTGAGCGCGGCGGGCAGCATGGAGTGCGGGTAGTGTCCGGAACAGCCGGACGTTACCCGTAGCTCGCTTGGCCTGAGCAGAAGGTGGTGCCGGCTACAGGATTCGAACCCGTGGCCCCCTGATTACAAATCAGGTGCTCTACCAACTGAGCTAAGCCGGCTGACCGTGGCCGCGCCCTAAGCCTAGAACGCGCCGAAAGTCCAGCCTTCGGTGCGGGCGACTTCGGAAGTGAGGCTGGGTGGGTGCCACAGATCGCGGCTGGCATGGACGCGGCGCAGCCATGCTGCGGTTATCAGCGCGTCGGAGGAATGATCGTCGATCATACCCGCGCCGCTGACAGGCGGACTATCCAGCGCATCGAGCGCAGTGTTGAGCGCCGCGTGACTCCGGATCTTGGTCGCAGCGCCCGTCACCCCGCCCAGCCGAGCGGCGACCGATGTGTAGATTTCCACCACCACTGATCCTGTTTCGGGCAGCGAATCGATCGGCCACACCGGCACGGCGGTGCCCAGGCGGTGGAGCATCCGCATCCCTGTAAGGCTGGACTTGCCGACTTGCGCTGCGCCGACAAGGTTGAAATTGCTCACCGGGCGCACGCCTTGGGCGCGCTGGGCGGTCTCGGCCACCCGAAACCGTCCTTCGCGGGTTGCCGCGCCCGGCAGCAGGAAAAGGTCGCCTTGATGATCCTTGCCGTGGCGGAAATAGCGCGCGGCTTGCGGGTGGGAGATGAAGCCACCCGCCTCAAGGTGCGGATCATCGGCGCATATGCGGTCGATCAGCGCCCACAGCCCGCGCGCGTCAGCAGGGCTTGCGTCCCAATCGGGAAAGAACGCGCCCGCATCGGCAAAGGGCAGGCCGATGCCGAGATCGAGCCCGGCCAGCGTCGCGCCCGGAAGATCGCCCAGCAGCGCCATCACCTCGCTTCGCGCCCAGCCGCGTGGATCGGGCGGGGGGATGAGCACGGGCGGCCCGCCCTCTGCCAGAGCCACGGCCAGCGCGATGCCTTTCTGCCGCGCGCCTTTCGCGCCGGACCAGTCGACCGCAAGGAAGTGGGTGAAGCGACTCATCCCCGTTCCGTGCGCAGCTTGTCCCAGTAATCGAGGCGCTTTTTCACCTCGCGCTCGAACCCGCGCTCTGCGGGGGTGTAGAAGGTCTGCGGCTCCATCTCCTCCGGCCAGTAATCATCGCCCGAAAAGCCCTCGGGTGTGTCGTGGTCGTAGGTGTAGCCCTTGCCGTAGCCGAGGCTTTCCATCAGGCCCGTCGCCGGGTTGACGATGTTCATCGGCGGCATCAGGCTGCCGGTATCCTTCGCGGATTTCCATGCGGATTTCTGGGCCATGTAGACCGCGTTGGATTTGGGCGCGGTCGCCAGATAGAGGCACGCCTGCGCCAGCGCCAATTCGCCTTCGGGGCTGCCGAGGAACCGGTATGCCTCCATCGCCGCCATGCATTGCGGCAGGGCATGCGGATCGGCCAGCCCGATGTCCTCCACCGCCATGCGCACCAGCCGCCGGGCGAGGAACAGCGGTTCTTCGCCCGCGGTCAGCATCCGCGCAAGGTAATAGAGCGCGGCCTGCGGATCGGAACCGCGCACAGCTTTGTGCAGGGCGCTGATCAGGTTGTAATGCCCGTCGCGGTCCTTGTCGTACACGGCCACGCGGCGTTGCAGGAAGCTGCCGAGCGCCTGCGGGTCGAGCGGTTCGGCAAGCCCCGCCGCATAGAGCGTTTCGGCCTGCCCCAGCACAAATCGCCCATCACCATCGGCCTGCGCGATCAGCGCGGCGCGGGCTTCGGCGGTGAGGGGGAGGGGGCCTTCCAAGCCTTCCGCCTTCGCCAGCAGCGCATCCAGCGCAGCCTCATCCAGCCGGTTCAGCACCAGCACCTGCGCGCGGCTGAGCAGTGCGGCGTTGAGCGCGAAGCTGGGGTTCTCGGTGGTCGCGCCCACCAGCGTCACCACGCCGCGTTCGACAAAGGGCAGAAACCCGTCCTGCTGGGCGCGGTTGAAGCGGTGGATTTCGTCCACGAACAACAATGTCTTGCGCCCGGCGCTGGCCATCTTCTCGGCCTCGGCAAAGGCCTTTTTCAGGTCGGCCACGCCGGAGAAAACCGCGCTGATTGCGACATAACGCATCCCGACCGCGTCCGCGAGCAGGCGGGCGATGCTGGTCTTGCCGGTGCCGGGCGGCCCCCACAGGATCATGCTGGAAAGGCGGCCTGCCGCCACCATCCGCCCGATTGCGCCTTCGGGGCCGGTCAGATGCTCCTGCCCGATCACGTCGGCCAGGGTCTGCGGGCGCAGGCGGTCGGCCAGCGGCGCGTCGGGATCGGGCGCGCTGGCCCCATTTGCGCCGCCGGGCGCATCATCTCCAAACAGATCAACCATTGGTCGGGCGTGATACGCTGATCGTCGGAAAAGGGAACCGGGCAGGCCTGCACCCCTTGTTTCGATAGGTCTAAGATATATCTTGAACATATCGACAAGCACGGAGGATGATGGAATGAGCTGGAACCGACATGGCCGCGGCAGTGGCTGGGACAAGCTGGGTGAGGCGATTGCCGTGATGGCAGCGTCGGGTGCCTATGATTTTGGCGGACCGAAGTGGAAGGCCAACTGGCGATGGGATGAACGTGAAGGCGAAGATGGCGAGGAGCGTGGCCCCGGCCGCCGCCGCCAGCGCCGCGGGCGGATGTTTGGCCAGGGCGAACTGCGGCTCGCGCTGCTCGGTCTGATCGCGGAAAAGCCCAGCCACGGCTACGAACTGATCAAGGACATCGAGGAAATGACCGGCGGCGCCTATGCCCCCAGTCCCGGCGCGGTCTATCCCACCTTGCAACTGCTCGAAGATGAAGGCGCGATAGCACCGGCAGAGGCCGAGGGCGCGAAGAAGCCCTTTGCCGCCACCGATCAGGGCCGCGCCGAACTGGCGGAACGCAGCACCGAGGTCGAAGCGCTGATGCGCCGCCTTGGCCGCCACGGCGAACGCGCGGAGAAGGTGCGATCGCCCGATCTGTTCCGAGCGATGGGCAACCTCGGCAGCGTGCTCAAGAACCGCGCGCGGGCGGGCAAGCTCGACGAGCGCACCATCAACGAAATCGTCGACATGATCGACGAAATGGCCAAGCGGATCGAGCGGCTTTAGCCGCAGCCGATTGCGGCGGGCATGATGACCGCCACCCCTCTCCGTCCGGATCGCACCGGATGGGGAGGGATGGCGGGATCGATTCTGCTGATCTTCCGCGGCCGCTGCGCCGTTAGGGCCGTTGTCCTATCGGTGATCAGTATGGCCGCCTATGCCCGCGCCATGACCCGGACAGGCGCGCTGCGCTGATGCCTAGGCCTCTGCCTGCGCGGCCTCGGCGGCTTGTAGCGCGCTGCGGTTCTCGACCAGCCTGACATAGGTATCAGCGACGATCTGGTTGATCGCCTCCCAACCATATTCGCACGCCCGCGTCTCGCCTGCCGCGCCATGCGCCCGGCGCAACGCAAGGTCGGTGCAATAGGGGGCGATCGCTTCGGCGAAAGCCAGCGCGTCGGCCTCTTTTGCGGTCGGCACCACCAGCCGTCCGGTCACGCCTTCTGCAACAAGACTGGCGCTGCCGGTTGCGCCAGCCGCGACCACCGGCAACCCGCTGGCCATGGCTTCGAGCGTGACATTGCCGAATGTCTCGGTGACCGAAGGGTTGAAGAAGACGTCCCCGCTTGCCAGCGCCTGCCCCAGCGCTTCTCCGGTCTTGAAGCCGGCAAAGATCCCGCCGGGCAGGTTTGCCTCGAACCACCCGCGCGCCGGGCCATCGCCGATCACCAGCACCTTGTGCGGCACTTGGCGGCGGCGCAGCTGGACAATGGTTTCGGCAAACACATCCAGCCCTTTTTCCATCACCAGCCGCCCGAGGAACATGATCGCCACGTCATCATCGGCAAGGCCGATGCCGCGCCGCCAATCCAGGTCGCGCCGCGCCGAGGAAAAGATCGTGCGATCAACCCCCCGGCTCCACAACCCGATATCGTCGTGCATTTCCATCGCCAGCAATTCGTCGATCATGCTCTGCGACGGTGCGACCAGGGCATCGCACCGGTTGTAGAAGCGTCTAAGCCCCATGATGATCAGCGGTTCGAGGAAGGCCATGTTGTAATAGCGCGGATAGGTTTCGAACCGGGTGTGGACGCTGGCCAGCACCGGAACATCGTGATCTTGCGCCCAGCGCAGCGCCGCGTGGGCGGCAGGATCGGGCGACGACAGGTGGACGATATTGGGCCGGAACTTGGCCAGATCGCGCTTTACCGCAGCCCCCAGATGGGTCGGCATGCGGTATTCGCCGCGCCCTTTCACCGGCATCGGCACATTGGGCAGGCCGACCAGATCGCCGGTCGGGGCAAAATCCGGATTGGCGACCTCGGGCGAATAGACGCGCACCGCCGCACCCTTGGCAAGCAGCGAGCTGACGAGCCGGTTCAGGGCCTGATTGGCCCCGTCTCGGGTGTAATTGTAATTGCCGCTGAACAGGGCAATGCGGAGGTCACTGGTTTGCATGGAGCGGCCTGATTAGTGACATTATCGCTACTTGGCGAGAGGGGCTGCGTGGCAATTTGATCCTTGATCGGGGGCAATCGGTCGCACCGGCACTATTTCACGTTGACTCCTGCCCACGCAACTCTAGTGCGACCGGCGGGCCACGCGGTCCCAACGCCGCGCGAGCTCTCTGCAAGGAGAGAATACATGACTGAGTACACACGCGGGCTCCAGCACGAGCCTACGCACAAGCCTGAACGCCCCTTCTTTTCTTCGGGCCCCACGGCAAAATTCCCCGGCTGGTCGCTGGATAAGCTGAAAACCGATGTGCTTGGCCGTTCGCACCGTTCGGCGCTGGGCAAGGCGCGTCTGAAATACGCGATTGACCTCAGCCGCGAACTGCTCGGCATCCCCGATGATTACCTGATCGGCATCATGCCTGCGTCTGACACCGGCGCGATCGAAGCTGCGATGTGGGCGATGCTTGATCCCGCGCGCCCCGTGACGGTCGCGGCTTGGGAAAGCTTTGGCAATATCTGGATTCAGGACGCGGTGAAGCAGCTTAAGCTGCCCAACCTGCAGGTGCTGACCGCCGATTATGGCGAGATCCCCGATCTCACCACCATCCCGCAGCGCAATGACGTGGTCTTCACCTGGAACGGCACCACCAGCGGCGCGATGATCCCCAATACCGACTGGCTGGAGCCAGGCCGCGAAGGGATCACCATCAACGACGCCACCAGCGCGATCTTCGCGCAGGAAATGGACTGGTCGAAACTGGATGCCACCACCTATTCGTGGCAGAAGGTGATGGGCAGCGAAGCCCAGCACGGGATGCTGATTCTCAGCCCCAAGGCTGTCGCCCGGATCGAAAGCTATGATCCGCCGTGGCCGCTGCCCAAGCTTTTCCGCATGAAGAAGGGCAACAAGCTCAACCTCGGCATCTTCGCGGGCGAGACGATCAACACCCCTTCGATGCTGGCAACCGAGGATTACATCGCGGCGCTGGAATGGGCCAAGTCCATCGGCGGACGTCGCGCGCTGGTTGACCGTGCCAATGCCAACTCGCAGATCGTGAAAGACTGGATCGAAGCGACCCCGTGGCTGCGCAACATGGCCAGCGACCCGGCCCAGCAGACCAATACCGGCGTCTGCATGGTGTTTCAGGGCGACTGGTACGACAGCCTCTCGGCCGAAGATCAGGCTGCGGTGCCCAAGAAAATCGTCAAGATGCTCGAAGAACGCAATATCGGGTATGATTTCAATGGCTACCGCGATGCCCCGCCAAGCTTGCGCATCTGGTGCGGTTCGACCGTGGAGCAGGAGGACGTGAAGCGTCTGCTGCCGTGGATTGAGTGGGCCTATGAAAAGGTCAAGAACGGCTGAGGCCGTCCATTTACGCGTCGCCCCGGACTTGATCCGGGGCCGCTCTCCCCAACTGCCCAGCGCCTGTTGCGCGCGATCCCGGATCAAGTCCGGGGCGACGATGGAAGGTATTCCCAATGACCCGTCCCAAAGTTCTCATTTCCGACAAGATGGACCCCAAC
The DNA here is from genome assembly GCF_900143235.1 of Erythrobacter sanguineus. GTDB lineage: Bacteria > Pseudomonadota > Alphaproteobacteria > Sphingomonadales > Sphingomonadaceae > Erythrobacter > Erythrobacter sanguineus. Next base: position 81,471 of record NZ_FRDF01000001.1, read on the forward strand.
GCCGCGCGCATTTTCGAAGAGCGCGGCTGCGATGTCGATGTGATCACCGGCGAAACGCCCGAACAATTGATCGCCCGCATTGGCGAATATGATGGCCTTGCGATCCGTTCCTCGACCAAGGTGACCGCCGCCATTCTGGATGCCGCCACCAATCTGAAGGTCATCGGCCGGGCCGGGATCGGCGTGGACAATGTCGACATTCCTTATGCCTCGTCCAGGGGCGTGGTGGTGATGAACACCCCGTTCGGCAATTCGATCACCACCGCCGAACACGCCATCGCGCTGATGTTCGCGCTGGCCCGGCAGCTCCCCGAAGCCAACGCGCAGACGCAGGACGGCAAGTGGCCCAAAAGCGGGTTCATGGGGGTCGAGGTGACCGGCAAGACGCTGGGCCTGATCGGTGCGGGCAATATTGGTGCGATCGTGGCCAGCCGCGCGCTCGGCCTCAGGATGAAGGTGATCGCCTATGATCCCTTCCTGACCGAAGAGCGCGCGGTGGAAATGGGGGTCGAGAAGGTCGATCTCGACACGTTGTTGAGCCGCGCGGATTTCGTCACGCTGCACACCCCGCTGACGGATGAGACCCGCAATATCCTGAGCCGCGAACGGCTGGAAAACGCCAAGAAGGGCATCCGCATCATCAACTGCGCGCGCGGCGGGCTGATTGACGAAGCGGCGCTGAAGGATTGTCTGGAAAGCGGGCAGGTCGCAGGCGCGGCGCTCGACGTGTTCGAAACGGAACCGCCCGCCGCCGATCACCCGCTGTTTGGTGCGCCGAACTTCATCTGCACCCCGCACCTTGGCGCATCGACCACCGAAGCACAGGTCAATGTTGCGCTGCAGGTGGCCGAGCAGCTGGCCGATTACCTCGTCAATGGCGGCGTCACCAACGCGCTCAACGTGCCGAGCCTGTCTGCCGAAGAAGCGCCCAAGCTGCGGCCCTACATGGCACTGGCGGAACGGCTAGGCAGTCTGGTTGGTCAGCTTGCCCATGGTAACCTCACCAATATCAGCATCGAACGCGAAGGCGCAGCGGCGGGCCTTAACGGCAAGCCGATCACCGCGGCCGTGCTCGCCGGGCTGATGCGGCGCTATTCCGACACGGTGAACATGGTTAACGCGCCCTATCTCGCCAAGGAGCGCGGGCTCGACGTGCGCGAAATCCGCCACGATCATGATGGCGCCTACAACACCCTGATCCGGGTGACGGTGGAGACCGCGCAAGGACCGCGTTCGGTTGCCGGGACATTGTTCGGCAATGAAGCACCGCGGCTGGTGGAGATCTTCGGCATCGGCATCGAAGCGGAACTGTCGGGCCACATGCTTTATATCGTCAACGACGACAAGCCGGGCTTCATCGGCCGCATCGGCACGCTGCTGGGCAGTCACGGCATCAATATCGGCACCTTCAACCTCGGCCGCCGCGATGCGGGCGGGGAAGCGGTGCTGCTTTTGAGCCTGGATGAAGCGCTGACCCCCGAAGTGGTGGCCGAGGCCGAGCAGGTGCAGGGTGTCAAGCTGGTCAAGGCGCTGGCGTTTTAGGGAAGGCGCATGACCCAACCCAACGATCTCCTTCCCGAAGGCCTCGAAGACCGCCTGCCGCTCGAAGCGGCGCGGATCACGGCGGCGATGCGTGCGTGCCTCGATGTGCTGCACGCGCATGGCTATGACCGCGTGCGCCCGCCGCTGCTGGAGTTCGAAGCTTCGCTGGCGGGGCGCATGGCTGGCGCGGTGGCGGGCGAAGCGCGGGCGATGTTCCGCTTTGTCGATCCGGCGAGCTTGCGCACGCTGGCGCTGCGATCGGACATCACCCCGCAGATCGGGCGGATCGCCTCCACCAGCCTCAAGGATGCGCCGCGTCCGCTCCGGCTCGCCTATTGCGGCGACACCGTGGTTATCAAGGCAAGCCAGCTCGATCCGGCGCGTGAACGGCTGCAACTCGGCGCGGAACTGATCGGGGCGGACTCTGTCGCGGCGGCGAGCGAGGCGGTGATGCTGGCGGTCGAAGCTCTTGGCGCGGCGGGGCTGACCGGCATCTCGGTCGACTTCACGCTGCCTGACCTCGTCGATACCCTCGCTGCCAAGGCCCTGCCGCTCGCACCTGAGCAGATCGCGGCGGTGCGGCGCGAGCTTGATACCAAGGACGCGGGCGGGCTGAAGGCGGCGGGCGGCGCGGCCTATCTGCCGCTGCTCTATGCCACCGGGCCGTTTGCATCGGCGCTGGCGGCTCTGCGCGAAGTGGACGCGGGCGGGGCGCTGGCCTCGCGGCTCGACGGGCTGGAGGCGATCGCCGCCAGCGTGGGCGCCATGAGTGATGGGGCCGCCCGGATCACGCTCGACCCGACTGAACGCCACGGGTTCGAATACCAGTCGTGGTTCGGCTTCACCCTCTATGCCGATGGCCTGCGCCGTGCGGCGGGGCGGGGCGGCACCTACCGGATCGCCGGGAGTGACGAGCCTGCGACTGGCTTCACCCTCTATCTCGACCGGCTGGCCGATGCTGCGCCCCAGCCGGAACCGGCGCGGCTGGTCTTCCTCCCGCTCGGCCATGACCACGCGGCGGCGGCAACCCTACGCGCCCTGGGCTGGCGCACCCGGGCCCAACTGGCCGAGGGCGAGGACCCCCGCACGCTGGGCTGCACGCACATCCTCAAGGCCGGCGGCCCCGCCGAACTGGAGCCACGCCAATGACCGACCGCGCCAAGCCGATCACGCTCCCCGGCGACCCGCTCGCCCCATATTGCATCGCGCCCGCATGGCAGGTCGGCGACCTCGTGTTCCTCTCGGGCCAGGCGAGCATCGGCGCGGATGGCAGCATCGTGGGCGCGGGCGATTTCGACGCGCAGCTGGCCCAGACCTTCGCCAATATCGAGCGCGTGCTGGCAGCCGCTGGCACCGACCTTGCCAAGGTGGTGAAGGTCACGATCTATCTCACCGACATGGCCAACTTCCCCAAGATCGTCGAGGCGCGGCAGCGCTGGTTCACCCCGCCTTACCCGGCGGACACGACCTTGGAGGTGCGCAGCCTCGCCTTGCCCGAACTGCTGGTCGAGATCGATGTGATCGCGACCACCTGAAACCCTGCGCCCCACTATCCGAACACCCGCGCCAGAAAGGCATCGACCGCCTCGGTCTGGGCCTTGCCCGCTTCGGTGCCCAGTTCGCGGTTCATCCGGCCATGATCGGTGCCGGTGATCGCCAGCGCGCTCGCATCCTTCCCGGCCTTGGCCAGCGCCGCCATCAGCGCCTCTGACTGCGCCTTTGCATTGGCCCGCTCGGCCACATAGAGCGCTAGCCAATGGGCTGCATCCTTGCCGCCGACATGGGTGATGGGCGAAAGCGCCTTCTGCCGCGCAGGATCGGTGCCGAAGACATCGCGGTACAATAGCGGCATTTCCATCGTCGGCGTGGCTATGGCAGCGGGCACGTCGTAACCCGCCCCGTCCAGCAGCACCACGCCCCTTATCGCGCCAAACGCCTCACCCGCATATTGCGGATCGGTTGCCACCAGCGCGGCAAGATGCGCGCCTGCGCTGTGGCCCATCAACACGATCCGGTCAGGGTCGAACCCGCCGGTTTCCGCCTGCGCGCGCAAGGCCTGCAGCGCCGCGCCAAGATCGGCGGCCTGCTGTTCCACCGGCGATCCCGGCAGCAAGCGGTATCCGGCCGAGGCAAAGACATAGCCTGCTTCCTTGAAATGCTGCGGCTTGGCCTGCACCCGGGCACGATCCCCCATCTGCCACCCGCCGCCGTGGACGAACAGCACCAGCGGCGCATCGCCAACGGCATCATCGGGCGTGTAGATATCGACCTGCTGGCGGGCGTCCTTGCCATAGATCACCGTGCTGCTGATCCGTGCGCTGGCATATTGCCCCACGCCGCCCTGCGCGCGCATGCCCGGCCCGCGCCGCGCGCCTTCGCCATTGCCGCGCCGCGCCGCCATCCGCTCACCCAGCGACTTTGCGCATCCATCGGACAATTCGGCATATTTCTCCCGCAGACAGGTGCGTATCTGCGCGCGGTCAGACCCGCACAGCGCCGTTATCTCCGCGCGGCATTCGGCGGGCAGGCGGGCGTTTCCGCGCTGCTGGGCAAGGATCGGCGCAGCCAGCGCGGCGGCGGCAGCGGCGGCAATCAGGGCTTTGGCAGCAATGTTCATCAGGTTTCCTTTGCGGGCTTTGTGGAATGCTTCAACGGGCGCATCCCCGCAACCCTTTGCGCGCCTGTTCACAATGCGCCGGGGTTTCCTGATGTTGGAGACACATGAGACACTGTCCAGAAGCGTAAAAACCTGCCTCCCGCGCGCCCGCGCTGGCCGGTGTGCAAGGCGAAAGGAGGGGGACATCAGCGGGCATGACGGCGAACCTGCCAGATTGGCGCACCAGTAGGAAAGCCCGATCGCGCCCGGCATTGGCCCTTGCGCTTGCCACCAATGCCCGGACAGCCTAGTGCCCGCGCGGGTTTTCGGCACCAGAACAACCGCCACCAGAACAACCGCCACCAGCTAAGGAAAAAAATGGCCAACGTCACCGTGATCGGCGCCCAGTGGGGCGATGAGGGCAAGGGCAAGATCGTCGATTGGCTGGCCAGCCGCGCCGATGTGGTGGTGCGCTTTCAGGGTGGGCACAATGCCGGCCACACGCTGGTGATCGATGGCAAGACCTACAAGCTCAGCCTGCTGCCTTCGGGCATCGTGTCGGGCACCCTGTCTGTGATCGGCAATGGCGTGGTGCTCGATCCCTGGGCGCTGCGTGACGAGGTCGCCAAGGTTGAAGGGCAGGGCGTTTCGATCACGGATGAAAACCTTGCGGTGGCGGATAATTGCCCGCTGATCCTGCCGCTCCACCGCGATCTGGATGCCTTGCGCGAAACGGCGGCGGGCAAGGGCAAGATCGGCACCACCGGGCGCGGGATCGGCCCGGCTTATGAAGACAAGGTGGGGCGCCGCGCCATCCGCGTGTGCGATCTGGCGCATCTCGACACGCTGGAGCCGCAGCTTGATCGCCTCTGCGCGCACCACGATGCGCTGCGCGCAGGCTTCGGCCAGCCCCCGGTTGATCGTGCGGCCCTGCTTGAGGAACTGCGCGAGATTGCGCCCTTCGTGCTGAAATTTGCCCAGCCGGTATGGAAGCGGTTGAAGAAGGTGCGCCGCGCTGGCGCAAAGATCCTGTTTGAAGGCGCGCAGGGCGTGCTGCTCGATGTCGATCACGGCACCTATCCCTTTGTCACCTCGTCCAACACCGTCAGCGGCACGGCGGCATCGGGCAGCGGGCTTGGCCCCAATTCGACCGGCTATGTGCTGGGGATTGTGAAAGCCTACACCACCCGCGTCGGCTCCGGCCCCTTCCCAACCGAGCTGGAAGATGACATCGGCCAGCGGCTGGGGACACGCGGCCACGAATTCGGCACGGTGACGGGGCGCAAGCGGCGGGTCGGCTGGTTTGATGCGGTGCTGGTGCGCCAATCCTGCGCGATTTCCGGCGTGACCGGCATCGCGCTCACCAAGATCGACGTATTGGACGGGCTGGACCAGGTGGCGATCTGCACCGGGTATCGCCTGCACGGCAAGGTCTATGATTACCTGCCCAGCCACGCCGCCGATCAGGCCGCCTGCGAACCGATCTATGAAGAAATGGACGGCTGGCACGAAAGCACGGCCGGTGCGCGATCCTATGCCGATCTGCCCGCCAATGCGATCAAGTATATCCAGCGCATCCAGGAATTGATCGAATGCCCGGTGGCGCTGGTTTCGACCTCGCCCGAACGTGACGACACGATCCTGATGCGCGATCCTTTTGTGGATTGAGAAGAGGGTTTCACGCAGAGAGCGCAGAGGCGCAGAGGCGCAGAGGCGCAGAGGGGTTATGCCTGCGGCAAAGCCGCACTCCATCTGTAACACTTCGTCTTGCGGAAAGGTTTCGGATGATGAGGATGCCTGCGGCAGGCACAACATCTCCGCGCCTCTCCTTCTTTTCTCTGCGCCTCTGCGAGAAACAACCCGCGGCACAGCCGCGTAACCTTCTCCGCGCACCGGGAGTTGATCCCATCCGCAGGCGGGGTTTAGAATGCCGGGGATGAAACGCCTCGCCCTCCTCCCGCTGCTGGCTTTGGCTGCCTGCGCCAATCCGCCGCCCAAGGTGGCCGAAGTGCCGTCATCCGGGGCCACGCTGGCGCGTGAGGCCGCGCGGATCGTGCCGGAGCGTCGCTTTGCCAGCGTCGATTACCTGATCGTCGACAAGTCCGAACGGCTGATGATCGGCTATGCCGGGGGTCAGCCGGTCAAGGCATGGCGCGGGCTGCAATTCGGCGATGCGCCGCAGGGGCACAAGCAATTCGAAGGCGACGAACGCACGCCCGAAGGCCGCTATGTGATCGAAGGCCGCAATCCCGGCAGCGCCTATCATCTGAGCCTGAAAGTCTCCTACCCTGCACCTGCCGACCGGGCATTTGCGGAGTCACTTGGCCGATCGCCGGGCGGCGATATCTTCCTCCACGGGCAGCCCAACGCCCTGCCATTTGGGCGGATACCGGGCGACTGGACCGATGGCTGCATTGCCTTTTCCAATGCGGAAATCGAGGAATTGTGGCGGATCGTGCCCGATGGAACCGTGATCGAAATCAGGCCGTGATCCTGCCCGGAACGGGGCAGGGGCGGGCAGCGTTTGCCCCATCACACCGCCCACGCAGGGGACCAAACCCCCGCGACTAAGCAGTTATACTTGACCTGATCCGTTTTTGTTCTAGTCTCGTTCCAACATTATTGGAGTCGAGTCGATGCTGAACGTCGTTTCCGAACAGGTCGATTTTTCTTATGACTGCGCGCAGGATAGTGCCGGTCTGCCCGCGCGGGTGGCGATCTTTGGCGAGGACGAAGGGCTGCGACGCCAGATCGGGGCCGATCTGGGCGGGGCGGGGTTTCGCAACATTGATGGCGGCCCGGTGCGCGCGCTGCTCTCCGGGCCGATTGCGCTGCTTGGTGATGTGGTCATGGTTGATTGCCCGGTGACAGGCGCGCGCGGGATGGACGGGATGATGCTGGCCGGGCTGGCACGGCTCGATATGCGGGTGGCGCGATCGGGGGCGAAACTGATCGTGGCGACCAATATTGACGGGCTCGATGATGTGTTCGCTGTGCTCGATCAGCCCGCGCCGCAGATCCTCGTTGCACCCAGCCGCGCCGAACGCGTGATCGCGGTGGGCAGGGTGATGGGCGAAGCGGGCGCAGCGCGCCTGCGTGAAATGGGCGAGGAGGATCGCATCGCCTTGCTGCGCCTGTCACAACAGGTCGAAGCGATCGCCCATTCGCTTGACCGGATTTCGCAGCCGGAGGCGGGCAGCACGGCTTCGCTTGGTGAATTCAAGGCCGATTTCCGGTCCTATCGCCCTGACACGGAAGGCCCTGAATTGTCGGGCTTTGGTGGCGGGTCTGCGGCACCGCAATCCGGTGTTCGTGTCCCCTTGCCCGATCCGCGCATGGTGCGGCAGGTGATCGCCAATCGTCAGGCGCGCGGCAAGTTCTTCGATCCGGCGCTGTTTGGTGATCCGGCGTGGGACATGCTGCTCGATCTTACCGCCGCACATGGTGAAGGCACGCAGGTTTCGGTCACCTCGCTCTGTATCGCTGCGGGCGTTCCGGCGACCACGGCGCTGCGCTGGCTGACCCAGATGGTTGAAACCGGGATTTTCCTGCGCGTGCCCGATCCGGCTGACAAGCGCCGCGCCTTCATCGCGCTGAGCGACCGCTCGCTGGCGGGGATGGCCGGCTATTTCGCCAGCCTGCGCACCCCGATGACGCACGCGGCCTAGGTCGGGGGGCAGTAACGAAGCCGCACGGTAAGGCCGGGCCTATCCGGTTCACCAGTCGGCGCTGGCCCGCCCTGTGTTGGCCCGTCCCACACCTGCCGCGCGGCATCGGCGCGGGCGCGGGCGAGAATTTCGGGCGGCACCGCGCCGTCAATCAGCAGCACATCGGCTTCGCCCAGCAGGCGGACCTGCCGCAACGTCAGGTCTTCGGGATCGGGGCTGGTCAGGACAATTTCGACCATCCCTGCCTCGGGCTGTCCGGCGGTTCCCATCGCCCAATCTGGAACCTTTGCATGCGCATCAGGGGCAAACGGATCCAGCGCCCCGCCTTCGCGCAAACCCGCATCCACCGCGCGCCGCCGATCTGCCCCATCGGGAAAACGCTTGCGCAAGACTGGCCGCGCCGTCTCCAGCGCCCGTGCCAGCAGCCCCAGCGATTGCGGCAGCACCCGTTCCAGCCGCAGCCGCACGTGTTTGGCAAGGCCAGCCGATGCCCCGCCAGTCCCGATTGCCACCAGCAGGGGATCGCGGTCAAGAATGCTCGGCGTGGTGAAATCGCACAATTCTGGCCGGTCGACGACATTGACTAGCATCCCCGCACAGCGCGCGTTGATCGCCGCGACCTCGCAGGCCTTTGCGTCCTCATAGGCGATGAAGGCCAGCCGCACGCCTTCATCGATTGCGCGGGCAAGATCGTCCACCACCACGCCGCCCGCGCGTTCCACCAGCCGCCGCTTGGGTTCGGCCGCCGGGCCATCGCCCAGCACCAGCACCTGTTGTCCGGTGATCTGATGGAACAGCGGCAGGCTGGCGATGGTGCTCATGGGCGGCTCATCGGCGGCTCAGGCGAGCCATTCGGGCACGCGTTCGGCATCCATGATCGCGCCCGCCGCGATCCGGTCGGCAACCACGGCGAACTTGCCACCATCGACCAGCACTTCGGCCACGAAACCGCGCGAATTGTAGGATGATGCCATGGTTGCGCCATATGCGCCGGCGGTGCGGAACACCGCCAAATCGCCCGCCGCCAGCGCATCGCATTCGCGGCCCATGGCGAAGGTATCGCCGGTTTCGCAGATCGGGCCGACGATATTGGCGGTCATCTGCGCGCCCTTCGGCTCGACCGCCTCGAAATGGTGATAGGCACCATACAGGGCGGGCCGCGCCAGATCATTCATCGCCGCATCGACGATCACGAAAGGATCATTGATCCCGCGCTTTACCCGCACCACGCGGGTCAGCAGCACGCCCGCATTGCCCGCAATCACCCGGCCCGGTTCAAAGATCAGCTTGACCCCCCAATCGCGCGTCACCCGCGCCACCATCGCGCCGTACGCCGCCGGTTCGGGCAGCACCTCGCCCACCCGGTACGGCACGCCCAGCCCGCCGCCCAGATCGACATGGGTGATGGCATGGCCTGCCCCGCGCAGCGCCGCGACCAGCGCGCCGAGCTTGGTGAAAGCAGTCTCCAGCGGCGCAAGATCGGCCAACTGGCTGCCGATATGCACCGCCACGCCGCGCAGGTTCACCCCCGGCAGGCCCGCCAGCTTGCCAAAGATCTGCCCGGCCTCGCTGATCGGCACACCGAACTTGTTGTCGGCCTTGCCGGTCGAAATCTTGTCATGCGTTCCGGCATCGACATCGGGATTGATCCGCAAGGTGCACTGCGCTGTCATGCCCTTGGCTGCCGCTATTTCGGCAAGCTCCAGCCCTTCTTCCTCGCTCTCGATATTGAACTGGCCGATGCCTGCGTCCAGCGCGGCGATCATTTCCGCGGCGGTCTTGCCCACGCCCGAAAACACGATCATCTCCGGCGCAATTCCCGCGGCGAGCGCGCGTCGCATTTCGCCCACGGACACCACGTCCGCGCCCATGCCCTGCTTGCCCAGCACCTTCAGCACGGCAAGGTTGGGGTTGGATTTGACCGCAAAGGCGATCAGCTTGTCCGGCACATCGGCCAACGCCTCGCGGAACACCCGTGCGTGGCGTTCCAGCGTGGCGCGCGAATAGACATAGACAGGGGTGCCGACTTCGTCCGCGATGCGCGGCAGCGGCACGTCTTCGGCGTGCATCACGCCGTTCAGATAGGTGAAATGGTCCATGGCTCTTTTCGTTATTCGGGCGGTAAATCGAAGGGATCATCCTGCCGTTCCTCTGAACGGCGGCGCAGTTCCACGCTGCGTTCGGGCGCGGCAAGCGCATCGAGGCGCAGGAGTTCATCGGCGCTTGGCGGCGCGGTGGCACCATGCGGGGCAATCGGCAGGCTTGCGCCTTCGGGCGGGGTGAGCTGCGCGCGCGAACCGCAGGCGGCAAGCAGCAGCGCGCTGCCAAGAACAACCGCAATCCGCATCATGCCTCCATCCCCGGCGCCTGTCCCAGCGCCTGATTTGCCCGTTCGACCTGCAAACGGACCTGCGCGGGGGCGGTTCCGCCGTAAGAACTGCGCGCCGCGACCGAGGCATCGACCGACAGCGCGGCATAGACCCGCTGATCGATCCGCGCATCAATGGCTTGCAGGTCTTCGAGCGGCAATTGGTCAAGCGCCAGCCCGCGGCTTTCGGCCAGCTTTACCGCGCTGCCGGTGATGTGATGCGCCTCGCGGAACGGGATTCCGGCCTCGCGCACCAGCCAGTCGGCCAGATCGGTTGCGGTGGCATAGCCCAGTTCGGCAGCGGCGCGCATCCGGGCGGTGTTGAAGCTGCTGCCGGCGATCATCCCGGTCATCGCCGCGATGCCGAGGCCCATCAGGCTGGCCGCTTCGAACACCGGCGGTTTATCGTCCTGCATATCCTTGGAGTAGGCCAGCGGCAGGCCTTTCATGGTGATCATCAGGCTGGTGAGCGCGCCGATCACCCGCCCGGAATGCCCGCGCACCAGTTCGGCGGCGTCGGGGTTTTTCTTCTGCGGCATGATCGACGAACCGGTCGAAAGGCTGTCGGGCAGGCGGATGAAGCCGAAGGGCTGGCTGGCCCACAGGATCAGTTCTTCGGCCAGCCGCGACAGGTGCAGCGCGGTGGTGGAGCAGACATAGAGGAAATCGAGCGCGAAATCGCGGTCCGACACGGCATCCAATGAATTGGCGGTCGGCGCATCGAACCCGAGCGCGCCTGCGGTTGCATCGCGATCGATCGGAAAGCCGGTGCCCGCCAGCGCCGCGCTGCCCAGCGGGCATTCGTTCATCCGCGCGCGCGCATCGGCCAGCCGCGAACGATCACGCCGCAGCATCTCGTAATAGGCCATCAGGTGGTGGCCCAGAGTAACCGGCTGGGCGGTCTGGAGGTGGGTGAAGCCGGGCATGATGCTGTCCGCATGCTCGCCCGCGCGGGTCACCAGCGCGCCTTGCAGCGCGGCAAGGCCCGCGTCCATCTGGTCGAAAGCCTCGCGCACCCACAGGCGGAAATCGGTCGCCACCTGATCATTGCGGCTGCGCGCGGTGTGCAGGCGCCCGGCGACGGGGCCGACCAGTTCGGCCAGCCGCGCCTCGGTGGTCATGTGGATGTCTTCAAGATCCCAGTTTTCCGGCACGCCGTTCTGCGCATATTCGCCCGCAACCGCATCCAGCCCGCCGGCGATCACCCCGGCATCCTCGGCCGAGACGATCCCGGCTGCGCCCAGCATCGCGACATGGGCCTTGGAGGCGGCGATATCCTGCCGCCACAGCGCCTTGTCGAAGGGAATCGAGGCGTTGATTTCGCGCATGATCGCGCTAGGGCCAGCAGCGAAGCGCCCGCCCCACATCGCGTTGGTTGCGCCCTTGTCGGTTGAAACATCCCCGGAGCCTGTCATGTCCCGCTCGTCGCTCATTCTTGGTCTGTCGCTCCTGCTCTTGGCGGGATGCGATAGGGCCGCCGAAGCGCCAGCGCAACCGGCACCCGAAAGCGCCGGCGCTGGGGATGTGGTGCGCCAGTTTGCCGGAACCCCGCTACCGGCGATGACCTTTGCCGATGCGGATGGCAACAGCCTCGATCTGGCGGCGCAGGATGGGCCGGTGCTGATCAACCTGTGGGCCACCTGGTGCGCGCCCTGCGTGGTCGAGATGCCGCAGCTCGATGCGCTTGCCGCCGAGCTGGAGGGCGAGGTGCGGGTCATCACCATCAGCCAGGATGTGCGCGGGGCCGAGGTTGTCACGCCCTTCTTTGACGACAGGGGCTTTGCCCGGCTCGAACCGTGGCTTGATCCCGATGCCAGCCTGTCCGCGCAGTTCACGCCCGAAGGCCTGCTGCCGCTGACCATCTTGTTCGATGCACAGGGCAAGGAGGCGCTGCGGGTGGCAGGCGGTTACGAATGGGACAGCCCCGAGGCCATCGCCCTGATCCGCAACAGGCTTGCAGCGGAGTAGGATTGCCGCGCGCCGTCGCGGTTCCGGTTCCCGTCTTTCGCACAATCGCCCAAGGTGTGCCTGGGCTCGACCAGCGGCATTTTGCCTGTCAGGAAAGGCGTTAGTCTGGCGCGCAACCGTCATTCATAAGGGGGATAATCATGAAACATCGCTGGATCGCCGCTGCCTTGCTGGCCACGAGCGCGCTCGCCGCGCCGATGGCGCATGCGCAGGAGAGCGAAACCATGCTGCTGCGCGATCCGGCGCTGTCGGACAATGCGCTCGCGTTTGTCTATGCCGGCGACATCTGGATCGCCGCGCCCGATGGCAGCAACCCGGTGCGGCTGACCTCTCACCCGGCGGACGAGCGTGATCCGGTCTTCTCGCCCGATGGCACCAGGATTGCCTATACCGCCAATTATGATGGCAATGCCGATGTGTTCGTGATCGACGTGCGCGGCGGTGAGCCGCAGCGCCTGACCTGGCACCCGGGCGATGATACCGCGGTCGACTGGGCGCCGGATGGCACGGCAGTGGCGATGGTGAGCGCGCGCGAACGCCGGTCGGGCCGATCGGCCCAGCTTTATCATGTCGGGCTGGATGGCGGCCTGCCGCAGAAGATTTCCGAAGCGCAGGTCTTTTCGGGCAGTTATGACGAAAGCGGGCGGATCTTCGCCAATGTGCCGTGGGGCTCGGCCAATGCGGTGCTGACCGGCGGGGTCAATGGCTGGCGCGGCTATCGCGGCGGGCGCACGCCGTCGCTCCAGCTGATCGATTTTACAGCTGGTACCAAGACCGACATTCCGGGCGATCGCACCAGCGAATTCGATCCGGTGTGGATGGGCGGCAAGCTTTATTTCCTGTCCGATCGCTGGAACACGCGGTCCAACATCTTCAGCTATGATCCGGCCACCGGCGAGGTCGCGCAGATCACCCGCGAAAGCGATTGGGACATCCGCAATATCACCGCCAATAACGGACGCATCGTCTATGAGGCGGGCGGCGTGTTCCACGCGCTCGACGTGGCGAGCGGCACCATCAGCCGCCTGCCGATCACGCTTGTCGCGGATCTGCCCGCGCGTCGTCCGGGCTGGAAACAGGTGGGCGACCAGATGACCAGCGCGGCGCTTTCCCCCTCGGGCGCACGGGTTGCGGTGACCGCCCGCGGCGAAGTGTTCACCGTGCCGACCGACAAGGGCGCGGCGCGCAACATTTCGCAAAGTGCAGCGGTGCGCGATTACTCCGCGATATGGTCGGATGACGGCACCCGGCTGGCCTATGTCACCGACGACGGGGCAGGGCAGGTGCTGGTGATCGAGGACCAGAGCGGCATCGAACCGGCCCGCCGCATCCCGCTGAGCGAGACGTTCCATGAATTGATGGCGTGGGGCAATGAAGGCCGGCATATCCTTTATGCCACCAGCAACCTGACGCTGCGCGCGTTCGAGGTGGCGAGCGGGACGAGCTGGGAGATCGCGCAAAGTCCGCGGCGCAACGGCAATTTCGATGCCACCATCTCGCCCACGGGCCGGTGGGTGGCCTACACCACCCGCGGCGCGAACGAGAACGCTGCGCTCAACCTCTATGACCTTGCCAACCGTCGCAATCATGCGGTGACCAGCGGGTTCGCCGATATCGGCTCGCCGCAGTTCTCCAAGGACGGCAAGCTGTTGTTCTTCAGCGCCTCGACCAATGCCGGTTCGGTCTATTCCGGGCTCGACATGACGACGCAGGATCGCCCCTATCGCGCCGCGCTTTATGCCGCGGTGCTTGAGGCTGACGGCAAATCCCCGCTCGCCCCGATCCTCGCCAACGAGGAACCGGACAAGGCGGACAAGGATAAGAACGCCGAAAACGGCAAGGACAAGAAGGGCGCCGCCGCCGCCAAGGATCCGGCCCCGGTGGTCGATCCGGCCGGGCTGGAACGCCGCATCATCGCGCTGCCGGTGGCCGAAGCCGCCTATGGCAGCCTTGCCACCGCCAAGGACGGCGCACTGTTCTTTATCGAGCGGGTCCAGCCCGGCGTCGCCACCGGCCCCGGCAGCGGGCAGGAACGCGCGCGGCTGATGCGTTTCGATTTCGAGGAGCGCGAGGCCGAACAGGTCGGCGAAGGCATGGTCGCGGTCAGCACGGATGCCAAGGGCGACAAGCTGCTTTTGATGAAGGCCGACAGCAGCCTTGTCACCGCCGATGCGGGCAAGAAGCTTGAACCCAAGCCGGTGAGCCTTGCCGGGGTGAAGCTGAATGTCGATCCGCTGGCCGAATGGAAGCAGATTTTCGGCGATGTCTGGCGGATGGAGAAGGAATATTTCTACGATCCCGGCCTGCACGGGCTCGACTGGGCCGGTGTACGCGCCAAGTTCGAACCCTTTCTCCCCCATCTCGGGCGGCGCGAGGATCTGAACGAATTGCTGGTCGAGATGACCGGCGAAATGGGCGTTGGCCACAATTACTTGGGCGGCGGCGATGTCTATGACAACAGCGCGGCTGCGCCCGGCCTGCTGGGCGCGGATATCGCGATCGAGAACGGGCGCTACCGGATCACGCGGATCTTCACCGGCGAACAGTGGAACCCGTTTGTCCCGGCCCCGCTGGCGGCCCCCGGCGTCGATGTGAAGCAAGGCGATTATATCATCGCCATCAACGGCCAGATGATCGGCGCGGGCGACAATATCTATGCCGCCCTGTCGGGTTCGCGCGGCGGCCAGGTGGCGCTGACGGTGGCGAGCACGCCCGATGGCCCGCGCCGCACATCGACGGTTGAACCGGTCGGCAACGAAAGCGCGCTGCGCCTGTGGGCGTGGATCGAGGGCAACCGCAAGCGGGTGGACGAGGCGACCGATGGACGGGTCGCCTATGTCTACATGCCCAACACCGCCGGGGCAGGCTTTACCTTCTTCAACCGGATGTATTTCGCCCAGACCGACCGGCAGGCGCTGATCCTTGACGAACGGTCCAATGGCGGCGGGCAAGCGGCCAATTACATCATCGACGTGCTGAGCCGCAAATGGCTGGCAGGCTGGAAGGACCGCGAAGGAATGGATTGGTCGACCCCGGGCGGCGGAATCTACGGCCCCAAGGTGATGCTGATCGATCAGGATGCCGGATCGGGCGGGGACTGGATGCCCTATGCCTTCCGCGAAAGCGAGATTGGCACGCTGATCGGCATGCGCACCTGGGGCGGCCTGATCGGGATCAGCGCCAACCCCGGACTGATCGATGGCGGAAGGCTGACGGTGCCGTTCTTCCGTTTCTATGACACGCAGGGCCGCTTCAGCATCGAGAACGAAGGCGTTGCGCCCGATATCGCGGTGGCACTGGACCCGCTCGCGCTCGACCGCGGGCAGGACACCCAGCTCGAAGCTGCGATCGGCGTGGTGCTGCAACAGCTTGAAAACGCGGATCTGCCGGCGAGGACGCCGCCGCCTTACCCGACCGAAATCGGCAAGTGATCGACCGGGCGCGGGCCGGACGAGGCCTGCGCCCCATCGGGCAATCTGATTGTGATGGGAAACATGGTGGGCGGTAACGGGCTCGAACCGCTGACCCTCTCGGTGTAAACGAGATGCTCTACCAACTGAGCTAACCGCCCCTGCGCCGCGTGGTGCGTGGCGGGCTTTAGCGGGGTTTGGAGCCGGGTCAAGTCGCTCTGGCCGCCGCGCGCCGCAGCGGCTAGGGCGGCGGGGATGACGACCCCTTGCATCCTTGTTCTTGGCACCGGCGGCACGATTGCCGGTGCGGCCGGAAGCGCCACCGGCGGTGCGTACCGGGCAGGCGGATTGGCGCTGGCGGCAATGCTGCAGGAACTGGCTGCGCTGGGCCTGAATGCGCAGCTGGTGCCGAAGGAAATCGCCCGCATCGGATCGCAGGATATCGGCTGGGCCGAATGGCAGGCGCTGCACACCGCCTGTGCTGGCGCGATGGATGATCCGGCGGTCACCGGCATCATCATCACCCACGGCACCGATACGGCGGAGGAAACCGCGTTCCTGCTCGACCTGACCCTGCCGACCGCCAAGCCGGTGGTGCTGGTCGGCGCGATGCGGCCCGCCGATGCGGTGGGGGCCGACGGGATGCGCAACTTCGCCAATGCGGTAAAGGTGGCAAGTGATTCGCAGGCGGCAGGGCGGGGCGTGCTGCTGGTGATGGGCGACGGAGTGCTGGCCGCCCGCGATGCGCGCAAGGCCGCAACCGCGGCGATTGATGCCTTCCGGGGTTACCCGCGCGGCCCGATCGCGCGGGTAACCCCGGCGCGGATCGACTGGTTCGGCCCGCCGCACCGCGCCGGAACAGGAGCGGGCGAGCCCGCGCGCCATGCCTTCCCCGGGCACCTGCCGCGCGTCGCGATCCTTGCCGCAGGGGCAGGGATGGATGAACAGCCGGTCGAAGCGCTGCTGGGCATTGGCGCAAGCGGCGTCGTGCTGGCCGGGATGGGGCAGGGCAATGCGCCCGCCTGCGTGCTGGCGGCGCTGGCCCGTGCGGCGGCGGCGGGCGTGCCGGTGGTGCGATCAACCCGCGTTGATGAAGGGCTGGTGGATCGCAATGTCGAGGTCGATGACGACGCGTTGGGGCTGGTGGCGGCCCGCGCGCTTGGCCCGGCCAAGGCGCGGGTGCTGCTGATGGTGCTGGTGGCAAACGGCATCACTGATGCGGCAAGCGTGCAGGCGGCGTTCGACGCAGGGTGAATCAGGCGGGCGTTGGCCGGGGCGATCAGACCAAGGAGGCTGCTTCCTTGATGGCGCGGCGGATGCTCATATAGGTTGCGCAGCGGCACAGATTGCCGCTCATGGCTTCATCGATGGCCGCATCATCGGGTGCCGGATTGTCGCGCAGCAGCGCGGTCGCCGCCATGATCTGGCCCGACTGGCAATAGCCGCACTGGGGCACATCATTGGCGACCCACGCGGTGCGAATGGCATCGGCTGCCCCGCCTTCGACCCCTTCGATCGTGGTGATCTTTGCCCCGTCGAGCGCATCATGCGGGGTGACACAGGCGCGGGTTGGCGCGCCATCGACATGCACGGTGCAGGCACCGCACTGGGCAACCCCGCAGCCGAACTTCGTCCCGGTCATGCCCAGATGATCGCGCAGGACCCACAGCAGCGGCGTACCCGGCGCAGCGTCCACGCTTTCCGATTTTCCGTTGATATTGAGGGTGATGGCCATGTTCGCCTCCTTGTCCTAAGCGGTCTGCCGCGGGGGCAGCCTGAGTGTGTCACCCTCTGCCCCGATAAAGGGCAGGGTGCGCAGGCGGTGCCCGGTGGCGGCGAAGATCGCATTGGCCAGCGCCGGTGCTGCGGGCGGCGTCGGAGGTTCGCCCACGCCGCCCGGCGGGGCATCGGATGCGATGATCTCAACCTTGAAATCGCGCGGTGCCTCGCCCATCCGCAACACCCGCCAGCTGGGGAAATTGTCCTGCACGACCGCGCCGTTCTTCGCCGTGATCGCCCCGTAGAGCGCGTTTGACAGCCCGTAGATCGTGCCGCCTTCCACCTGCGCGCGCACATGGCGCGGATTGATCACGGTGCCTGCATCCACCGCGACCCACACGCCCGGAATGCGCAGCGCCCCGTCCTTGCCGACCGCGACTTCGATCACCGTGGCGACATAGGACAGGAACGAGCGGTGCACCGCGATACCCAGGCCGTGTCTATCGGGCAGCTTGCGGCCCCACTGTGCCATGTCGGCCGCCTTTTCCGCGACCTGCCGCAACCGCCCGGTATCGATCGGATATTCCTCCAGCGACGCACCATAATTGCCATATTTCGCGCCTTCGGCCGCAGGGTCCAGCTGGCGCGGCGGGCCGATCAGTTCAAGCAGATAGTCCTTCTGGTCGCGCCCGGCGGCATGGGCGAGTTCAGCCGCGAAGCTCTGCACCGCAAAGGCGTGGTAGATATTGGCGACCGAGCGCAGCCAGCCGATCCGAAGGTGCCCCTTGGCATTGCCGGATTCGACCCGCAGGTTGGGCGCGGCAAACGGCACATCGGTTGCCCCCATGCCCAGTTCGCCGTCGCTTGGTTCGCTCACCGAATTGTCGAAGGTCGAACTGATCGGAGGAAAGACCGAACGATGCAGCCACGCGGTGCAGGTGCCGTCCTTGTCCAGCCCCGCCTCGCAATATTGCGCGCTGACGGAGTGATAGAAGCCGTGCCGCACGTCATCCTCGCGCGTCCATGTGACTTTGACCGGCTTGCCGACTTCGCGCGCGATCAGCGCCGCCTCGATCACGAAATCGGGCTTGGACTTGCGCCCGAAGGCACCGCCCAGCCACGTCGGGGTGACTTTGATCAGTTCCTTGTCGATCCCCAGCGCCCCGGCCAGCGTCTCACGCGTGCTTTGCGGGTCCTGCACGCAGGCCCAGCATTCGAGCCGGTCGCCATCCCATTCGGCCGTCGCGCTGGGCGGTTCCATCGGGGTCTGGCCCAGATGGGGAGCGTAATATTCCGCCGTGACACGCGTTTCTGCCGCAGCCAGCGCCGCCCCGACATTGCCGCGCGAACGCCGCACCTTGCCGCTGCGCCGCGCGGTGGCCTGCATCTGTGCGGCATAGGTTTCAGAATCATAGCCGGCATTGGGGCCGTCAGCCCAGGCGATTTCCAGCGCACGGCGCCCTTCGATCGCGGCCCAGGTATTGCGCGCCACCACCGCCACCCCGCCCAGAGGCTGGTACAAGGCCGGCGGCCTGGCATCGGGCAGGCGCATGGTGCTGAGGACGCCGGGCACCGCGAGCGTTTTCGCGTCGTCGAAACTGCCGACCCGGCCGAACAGCTGCGGCGGGCGGGCGATCACGGCATGGACCATGCCGGGCCGCTGCACATCGATCCCGAAGGTGCCTTCGCCCCTGACGATGCGCGGCACCGTGAGCGAGGGTATCTCGGCGTTGATGTAACGCCATTCCCTGGGCGTCTTGAGCGTGATGTCGGCCTCCGCCGGCACCGCGAGCCGCCCCGCCAGTTCGGCCAGATTGCCATAGGACAGGGTTTCATCATTCTGGCTGTTGCTGACCAGACCCGCCTTGGCCGAACATTGGTCTTCCGGCAGTTTCCAGTAAAGCGCGGCCGCCGCCACCAGCATTTTCCGCATCGCCGCCCCGGCGACTCTCAGGCGGTGGAAATTGAAGCGCACCGAGCGCGAGCCATCGGTGTTCTGATCGCCGTAACGTTCATGCCCTTCGGCCTGCACGATCGTGACCTTGTCCCAATCGGCCTCAAGCTCGTCAGCGACGATCTGCGCCATCGACGTCCAGACCTGCTGGCCCATTTCCGAACGGTGGCAGGTGATCGTGACAGCGCCATCCTTGTCGATCGCGATCCACAGCGCCGGGGTGGCATCCCCGCCTCTCACTTCGGTCAGCGGGCTGGGGCCGGCATCCGGCAGGTCAAAGCCATCGGCATCAATGTCAGGCTCGACATAGGTCGAACATCCCGCCAGCGCCACGCCGAGGACGAACAGCCCCGCACCGCCGACAAAGGCGCGGCGGCTGAGATTGACATAGGGGCTGGCCTCGTCGCCTGCCGCGCCCGCCTCTGGTGCAGGAATGATACCGAGATCGCGCATTAACATCGGCTTTCCCCCTTCAGCCGGATCCCGAGTTTCTATCCGGCCACACATCCTTGGGCGACCCCGGTCGAGGTGGCAAGCATGCTTGGTCAAATACCCCAGCAATGGCGGGCTTTGGCGTTTTCCTCGCCGAGAGCGTAAGTTTGGCCTGCGACCCCGTATCGGACCTCTGATCGCGTCGCCGCGTGTCAAGCACGGGGCGGTGAGCGGGAGAACGGCAGGAAACCATCCATTCCCGCCACACGCGCCAATTGCCAGAAGCGGTCGTCTGGTGGGGCGGGGTTGCGTTTGCGCGCTAGGGTTACGCCCCACCCCTCCAAATCTTTCGCACGCGGGGCAGGTTAGCCCCAGGGCGTGACGAGGTATTTCTCGCCCGTCTTCATCTGCCGGTAATCGCTGATCGCGTCCTTTTCCAGCATGCCTTCCAGCGTCACCTTGGCCTTGTAATGGCTGGCAAAGGTGGTGGTGAGATTCTGCTGAACGCGGGTGCGCATCCGCACCACGGTTTCCATGCCTGCGCGCTGGAGGAACGGGGTCAGCAGCCAGCCCGAAATGCTCCACTGGAGGCCATAGGACGGGGTCAGGATCGTCGGGCCGAGGTCAAGCCGCCCGTACATGTACATCTTCTTGTCCTGGTTCGACCCATAGCGCGAAAACTCGCCCATCTGGGACGCGGCGACCTGTTCCATTGCCTTCAGCACGCCATCGCTGGCCTGCCCGCCGCCGATCGGATCAAAGCCGAGGAAGGCGCCGGTCTCGGCAATCGCGGCGCGCAGGTCGGCCATGTAGGTCGGGGCCGAGGAATTCACCACATGGGTCGCGCCCTGCGACTTCAGCAGTTCGACATGTTCGTCCTTGCGCACGATATTGACCAGCTTCATCCCGTCTTCCACGCAGATGCGGTTGAGCATCTGGCCGAGGTTGGACGCGGCGGCGAGGTGGATGATGGCGTCATGGCCTTCCATCTTCGCGGTTTCGACAAAGCCCAGCGCGGTCATCGGGTTGACGAAGCTTGACGCGCCTTCTTCCGCCGAATGGTCGCCCAGCGGCAGGCACATCATCGCATCGGCAATGGCATATTGGCTGAAGGCGCTGCCCGGAACGCAGGCGACCCGCGCGCCCATCAGCGCTTTTGCCATATCGCTGTCGCCGGTCGCGATCACGGTGCCTGCGCCTTCGTTACCGGCGGGCAGGCGCTGGCCGTGGCGGCCCTTCTGGCCCGACAGGAACGGCTCGGGCATCTGCGCGGCGACCTTGCCGGGGGTGTATTCGGCGTTCTCGAAGTCGGCGGCGCTGGTGAGGATCGCGAGGTCGGAGGGATTGATCGGCGCGGCCTCCATCTTGACCAGCACCTGATTGCCGGTGGGCGCGGGGAACTGGCTTTCCGCGACCTCCAGCGTCAGCTTGCCGTCGGCGGTGAGGGTGGTGAAAAGCTGCTTTCCGGTGGTGGTCATCGATCGTCTCCCGTTGTTGCTGATGCGCCTAGGCATTTCGGTTGCGAATGGCAACGGGCGCTCCGCTGACCCACCCCGCTGCGACTGACCTCGCCTGCGGCTCGGCAAGTCTCGCTCCCCTCCCGCAGGCGGGAGGGGTTAGGGGTGGGCACGTGTCATGGATAGGTCGCCTCGACAAAATACAGCCCATGCGCGGGCGCGTTCAGCCCCAGTGCACCGCGGTCGCGCGCGGCAAGGGCGGCGGCAAGGCGGGCTGCGTCCCATGTGCCGGTGCCGACCAGTTTCAGGCAGCCGACCATGGAGCGCACCTGGTGATGAAGGAAGCTGCGCGCGGCGGCGTGGATGTGCACTTCGTCGCCCATCCGCTCGACATCCAGCAGATCGAGCGTCTTGACCGGATCGGCGGCCTGACAATGGACGGAACGGAAGGTGGTGAAATCATGCCGCCCGACCAGCACCTGCGCGGCACGGTGCATCGCGTCTGCATCCAGCGGGGTTGCCACCTGCCACGCCCGGTCGCGCTGCAAGGCGAGCGGCGCGCGGCGGTTGACGATCCGGTAGAGATAGCGCCGCCCGGTGCAGGAAAAGCGCGCGTGCCAGTCATCAGGCACCACTTCGCAATGGGTCACGGCGATGGGATCGGGCCTGAGATGGGCGTTGATCGCGCCCATCAGGCGGAAGGGATCGAAGGGCTTGGCGATGTCCACATGGCTGCGCATCGCCAGCGCATGCACGCCTGCATCGGTGCGCCCGGCGCTGTGGACGCTGGCGGCCTCCCCGGTGATCCGGTGCAGCGCGTCCTCGACCGATTGCTGCACGCTTGGCCCGTTGGACTGGCGTTGCAGGCCGCTGAACGGCGTGCCGTCGAATTCGAGGGTGAGCGCGAAACGGGTCAAGCCAGCACCGTCCCCACCGCCACGGGCCGCCCGCGCAGGAAATCGGCGCGCGCCATCGCCGGCTTGCCCGCCCGCTGGAGCATCAGGGGCCGGATCGCGCATTGCCCGCAAGCGATGGCGAAGTCATCGTCCAGCACAGCGCCGGGGTTGCCGCTTGCCTCGATCACCTCGGCCAGCAACAGCTTCACGCGTTCGCCCTCAAGCAAGAACCACGCGCCGGGGAAGGGGGCGAGGCCGCGCACTTGGCGTTCGATCACCTCGGCGGGTTCGGCCCATTCGATTTTGCTTTCCGCCTTGTCGATCTTGGGGGCGTAGATCGCCGCGCTGTCGGCTTGCGGTTCGGGCGGGAAGGCGGCGAGATCGCCCAGCACCTCCACCATCGCCTGCGCGCCCAGCACCGCGAGTTCCTCGGTCAGCTCGCCCGTGGTCTTGCACCCGACCGGCACCGCAACCTTGTGCAGCATCGCACCCGTGTCCAGTCCCGCTTCCATCTGCATGATCGTGACGCCCGTTTCGGCATCGCCCGCCATTACCGCACGGTGGATCGGCGCTGCTCCCCTCCACCGGGGGAGCAGGCTGGCGTGGATGTTGAGGCAGCCATGCGTTGGCGCATCGAGTACCGCCTGCGGCAGGATCAACCCATAGGCCGCGACCACCGCCACATCGGCATTCAGCGCGGCGAATTCGGCCTGCGCCTCGGCGTTGCGGAGCGACACTGGCGACCGCACCGTCAGCCCCAGACCTTCCGCCGCCACCTGCACCGGCGTGGGCCGCAACTGCTTGCCCCGGCCAGCGGCACGCGGCGGCTGGGTGTAGACGCAGGCGATTTCGTGCCCCGCTGCATGGAGCGCGCGCAGGGCGGGAACCGCGAAATCGGGCGTCCCCATGAAGATGATGCGCATAAGCTTGCCCCGCGGCCTTTGTGAAGCGAAGCGCAGGCCCTATCTCTCCCCCCATGGCATCGCAAGAGATCGAAGCTCTGAGTTCCGCGCTCGCCCGCCTGCCGGGCCTTGGCCCGCGTTCGGCGCGGCGGGCGGTGCTGTGGCTGGTCAAGCACCGGGAACAGGCCTTGCCCGCGCTGCTGGAGGCATTGGCGGCAGTCTCGGAAACGCTGGTGGAATGCCAGACTTGCGGCAATGTCGACACAAGCGACCCCTGCGGCATCTGCACCGATCCGCGCCGCGATGCGCGGTTGTTATGCGTGGTGGAAGAGGTGGCGGACGTGTGGGCGCTGGACCGCGCACGGCTGTTTGCAGGGCGTTACCATGTGCTGGGCGGGCGGCTGTCGGCCTTGGACGGCATCGGGCCTGAGGATCTGGGCATCGCCAGCCTGCTCGCCCGCGTCGAAGACGGCGGCGTGGACGAAGTGGTGCTGGCCATGAACGCGACATTGGAAGGCCAGACCACCGCGCATTACCTCGCTGAACGGCTGGAGGCTTTCCCGCTGCGAGTGACGCAATTGGCCCACGGGCTGCCGGTCGGCGGCGAGCTGGATTACCTTGATGACGGCACGCTGGCCCAGGCCTTGCGGGCGCGTCGGCCGGTGGGGTGATGCGTTGGTGATCTCCTGCAACAGCAGGAGTCCATCGGCGCGATGGGTTCCTGTTCTGGCAGGAACGCAGATCAGTTGAACAAGCGGCGTTCTCGGCCTAAATGAGCTGTCATGGCTATCCGCGAAATCCTCGAAGTGCCGGACCCCCGGCTCAAGACCATCTCCACCCCGGTTGAACCGCATGAGTTCAACGCCGACCTGCGCACGCTGGTCGAAGACATGTTCGAGACGATGTATGATGCCCCCGGCATCGGCCTCGCCGCGATTCAGGTCGGCGTGCCCAAGCGGGTGCTGGTGATCGATCTGCAACCCGATGACCCGGATGCAGAGCCGGTCGAATGCGCGCATGACGGCCACTCCCACACGCACCCGGCCACCAAAAAAGAACCGCGCGTCTTCATCAACCCGGTGATCCTCGACCCGGCGGACGAGCTTTCGACCTATCAGGAAGGCTGCCTTTCGGTCCCTGAAATCTACGCTGATGTCGATCGTCCGGCGACCTGCACGGTGCGCTATCAGGATCTCGATGGCAACACTCACGAGGAAGCGCTCGAAGGGCTGATGGCGACCTGCCTGCAGCACGAGATGGACCACCTCGAAGGCATCCTGTTCATCGACCACCTGTCGCGGTTGAAGCGCGCCATGGCGCTGAAGAAACTCAAGAAGATCCGTGTAGCGGCGTAATTTGTTGGCGAAGGCGCCTTACGCGCCTTTGTCCTCGCTAGACGCGCAGCAAAGCTGCGCACGCTGCGGGCGGCCTTGCGGCGCTTTGCGCCGATGCCTTTCCTCCTTTCTTCGTCACCCCGGCAAAGGGCGGGGTCCGGCTTTCTTGCGGAAATCCGTGCCACGCCACTAGCGTTCCCCATACGTTCCGTGTAGGGGATTGCCATGGACCCTGCGATTCTCCCGCTTGTCACCCTTGTTCTCGGCGCGATTTTCGGCGGCGTCGCCTGCTGGATTATCGCCTCGCGCCCGGTTGCCGATCTGCGCGCGCGGCTGGCCGTGGTCGAGCGTGAGGCGGATGAGCAGGAGGGCGAGTTCAAGCGCGCCATTGCCGAACTGGGCGAAGCGCGGATCGAGGTCGCCGGGCTGAAGGAACGTGCCGGGCAGGCCGATGGCTTGCTCGTGCGGCTTGATGCGGTGCAGGGCGAACGGGCGGCGCTGGCGCAGCGGCTGGCAGCGATCGAAAGCGCTTCTGCCGAGCGTGAGAAGGCCTTTGCGGAGCAGCGCAAGGGTCTGCTCGAAGCGCAGGAAAGCTTGCGCAAGGAATTCGAAAACGCGGGCAACAAGGTGCTCGAAGCGGCGCAGAAGACCTTTCTCGACCGTGCCGAGGCGCGTTTTCGCCAGTCCGAGGAAGCGGGCGAGGCGAAGATCAAGGCGCTGCTCACCCCGGTGGGAGACCGGCTGGCGAGTTACGAAAAACAGGTTGCCGAACTGGAGGCAAAACGCACCGATGCCTTCGGCCAGCTCACCGGCGTGATCGAGGAAATGCGAAAAGGGCAGGAAGATGTCCGACGCGAGGCGCAGCGGCTTGGCAATTCGCTGACCAACGCTCCCAAGGCGCGCGGGCGCTGGGGTGAGCGGGCGTTGCAGAACGTGCTCGAACAATGCGGGCTGGCCGAACATACTGATTTTCAACTCGAACAATCGATGGACACCGCCGATGGCCGCCTGCGGCCCGATGCGATCGTGAATGTGCCGGGGCAGAAGAAGCTGGTGATCGATGCCAAGGTGTCATTGAACGCCTATCAGGCCGCGTTCGAGGCCGATGACGAAGGCGAGCGCAAGCGGCATCTGGATCTCCACGCCAAATCCATGCGCGGCCATGTCCAGACGCTGGGTTCCAAAAGCTATCAGAGCCAGTTCGAGGACGCGCCCGATTATGTGGTGATGTTTGTGCCGGGCGAACATTTCGTCGCCGCTGCGCTCGAACATGACCCCGAATTGTGGGACTTCGCCTTCCGCAACAAGGTGCTGCTGGCGACACCGACCAACCTTGTCGCGATTGCGCGCACCGTGGCGCAGGTGTGGCGGCAGGACAAGATGGCCTCCGAAGCGGCGGAAATCGGGCGCATGGGCGCAGAATTATACGGCCGTCTCGAAGTCGCGGCGCAACATCTCAAACGCGTGGGCGGCGGGCTGGAAAGCGCGGTCAACAATTACAACAAATTCGTCGGCAGCTTTGAACGCAACGTGCTGTCGTCAGGGCGCAGGCTCGCGGAAAAGGGCGTCGATATCGGCAAGCGCGAGATCGAGGATGTGTCCTTGGTGGAAAGCGCCCCGCGCTACAACGCAGGCGATGCCGATGGGGTCGAGGCAGAATATCCGGCGCTGGAAGCGAAGAAGGACGCGGCGGAGTAGAACTCTACCGCTCAACCCCTGCCAGCACCTCATAGCCCAACACCGCTGCTGCCACCGCGGCGTTAAGCGAATCCGCACGCCCCAGCATCGGCATGGTCACGCGCAGATCGCAGGCCGCTTCGTAATCCTCCGGCAGGCCTTGCGATTCGTTGCCGACCAGAATGAAGCACGGCGCGCGGTAATCCGCCGCGCGATAGGGCACGGCGTCGCGCAGGCTTGCCGCCACCAGCTGGCCTTCACCCGCCCGCAGCCACGGCAGGAATTCCTCCCACCGCGCCTGCGCCACCGGCACGGTGAACACCGCCCCCATGCTGGCGCGAACGGCCTCGGCGCTGAAGGGATCGGCGCATTCATCGATCAGGATCAGCCCGCCTGCGCCCACTGCATCGCCGGTGCGCAGCATCGTGCCAAGATTGCCGGGATCGCGCAAAGCCTGCGCCACCAGCCAGATCGGCGCAGCGCTGCGGGTGAGCGCGGCGAGGCGGGTGTCCCATTCGTCGAATACGCCGGTCACGCTCTGGGCGTTGTCCTTGCCGGTGATCTTGGAGAGAATGTCGGGCGTGGTGGTGATCACCTCGCCGCCTGCCGCCATGACGTCAGCCTCAAGCCGCGCCAGCAAGGCGTGATCATCGCGCCCTTCGGCCATCACCAGCATTTGCGGCAAGCGGCCGATGCTGCGGGCATCTTCGAGCAGCCGCAGCCCTTCGACCAGGAACTGTCCGCTGCGCTTGCGATGCTTCTTGTCGCGCAAGGACCGCAGATATTTGACGGTCGGATTGGAAAAGCCGGTGATCTGCCTGCGCATGCGAGCCTGCTGACCGCAGCAAGGCCCCGCGTCAATCCCCGCGTCAATCTTCCCCGAATCCGGATTCGACCAGCGCGGCAAGCTCGGCCAGCACCGTTTCGGCATTTTCGCCTGCGACCAGCACCTCGATCACGTCGCCCTTGGCCGCGCCAAGCATCATCAGACCGAGGATCGATCCGCCCGCCGCGCTGTTGGGCGCCTTGCTGACGGTCACCGTCACCCCGTCGGGCAGGGCCGCGACCGCGCCGACGAATTTCGCGCTTGCCCGGGCGTGCAGACCTCGGCGGTTGACGATGGTGATGGTGCGGCGTGCTTCCCCCATGACGCCGCGCCTCAGGCCTTGGCCCGCGCCGGACCGCTAGCCTGTCCGAGCAGCTCGCTGGCGACGGTGATGTAGTTGCGCCCTGCGGTCTGCGCAGCGGCAACGGCAGCGGTCACATCCATCGCCTTGCGCGCGCCCGCCAGCCGGATCAGCATCGGCAGGTTGATCCCGGCAATCACCTCGACATGGCCTGCATCGAGCAGCGATATCGCGAGGTTCGAAGGGGTGCCGCCGAACAGGTCTGTCAGAATGATGACACCGCCGCCGGTATCGACCGCTTCGATTGCTTTCGCAATGTCGGCGCGGCGCTGTTCCATGTCGTCATTCGGGCCGATGCAGACGGTCACGATGCCATCCTGCGGGCCGACGACGTGCTCCATCGCCTCGACGAACTGGTCGGCAAGGCGACCATGGGTAACGAGGATCAAACCGATCATGCGTGAAATTGGGTCCGTTAACTGCCCGCCGGAAGCAGGCCTTAGGCGTTTCAACCGATCTGGGCAATGCCAGCTGTGTCCGTGCCGTGCCTAGCGCCGATCACGTTCGATCTCATACGCCGCGCGCGAGCCAAGATTGCGGTGCCGGACAGTGGGCGAAAATCCGGCGGCACGCAAGCCTTGGGCCATGCGTTCGGCGGTATAGACCGAACGGTGTCTCCCGCCGGTACAACCAAAGGCGATATGGACATAGGGCTTGCCCTGGACCTGGTAACGCGGGAGCAGCATCAGCAGCAGGTCACGAATGCGGGCAAAGGCCTCTGCAAAGGCCGGGTCGCGCTCGATATGCTCACCGACAGGCGCATCCTGTCCGGTCAGTTCGCGCAAGGCCGGCACCCAGTGGGGATTGTCGATAAAGCGCATGTCGAACACCAGATCGGCGAGCGGCGGCATCCCGCGCGCAAAGCCGAAACTGGAAAGCGTCAGCGTCATCGCGCTCTCGCTGCTGGCGGGAGCGAACAGCTCGCGGATGTGGGATTGCAGATCATTGCTGGTCATGGCGGTCGTATCGACCATGATCTCGGCCCAGCGCCGGAGCGGTTCGAGCAACTCGCGCTCGGCCGCGATGCCTTCCATCACCGGCCGTCCGGCAGCCAGCGGGTGGCGGCGCCGGGTTTCGTTGAAGCGGCGTTCAAGTTCTGTGCCCGAGCAATCGAGGAAGACGAAGGTAAGCGTGACATCGTCCCGCGCGGCCAGATCCTTGACCAGCGCGATGATGTCCGCCGGGACAAAGCCGCGGGTGCGCGAATCGAACCCGATCGCCAGCGGCCCGCGCGCTTCGTCGGGCATGGCCACCAGCCGCTTCAGCAACCGCACCGGGAAATTGTCGATCGTCTCCCAGCCAAGATCTTCCAGCACCGCGAGCGCGGTCGATTTGCCCGCGCCGGACAGGCCGGTGACAAACAGCAGCTGTTGTGGTGCGGGGGGCGGATCTGCGGTCTCGTTCATCATGCTCATTCTTGCGCGGGGGCGGCGGAAAGGGAAGGCGGATTTGCATTGGTGCCATGCAGCGCCAGCGCCCATTCGGCGCGCTGCGCGGGGGCAATGGTGCCGGGATCAAAGCGCAGCACCGGCACCGCCACGCCGCCGATTACGCGCCGGGGGAGCGGTGTTTCGGGCAGGCGTTCGCCCAGCGTCGTGTCCCGCGCCGCGCCCAGTTCCAGCACCAGCGCGACCGGAGCGGGCGCGGCAACCGGCACCTGCACAATGCCGATGCCGCGCAGTTCGATCAGTCCGGCAATATTGGGCGGCGGGCTGGCCATCAGCACATCGCTGATGTGCGTTCCCACTTGCGGTGCCGTGCGGATACCCGTGCGCATCAGTGTCACCGCGTCATCGCCGATCAGTCCGGCGCCGCGATCGATCAGCGCCAGCGCAAGGCTCGATTTGCCGCTGCCCGGCGGCCCTTCGATCAGCAGGGCCCGCCCGCCAATCGCAACGGCGCTGGCCTGATGGACGAAGGGGCTGTCCGTGTTCATGCCGCCGCCGGCAGCCGCAGCCGCAAACACGCGCCGGGTGCGCCATCGCGCCGCGCATCGGCGGTGAGCGTGCCATCAAGCGCTTCGGCGATCGCGCGCGCAATGGCGAGGCCAAGGCCGGAGTGATTGCCAAAATCCTCCTCGGCCGGGCGCACCGAATGGAAGCGCCGGAACACCTTCTGGCGCGATTCCTCCGGGATGCCGGGTCCGTGGTCGCAGATGGTCAGCGTGACCCATTCGCCGTCATTGTCGATCTCCACTTCGATCGGCGCGTCGGGGGGCGAGAAGGACACGGCATTGTCGAGCAGGTTTTCGACCACGCGTTCGAGCCGCGCACCCACCCCGCGGACATTGGCGGCAGAACCGCGGATGGAAAGCTCGATCCGGCGGCCTTCATTCTCGGCGCGGTGTTCGCGCCCACCGATGATCGCGCGGACCAGATCGGCCAGCTGGATCCGTTCGAGGGTCGCCCGGCTCATTTCGGCATCGATCCGGCTGGCATCGGAAATCTCGCTCACCAGCCGGTCGATCCGCCGCACATCATGGGTCGCGATCTCGAACAGTTCCTGCCGCAGCGCCGGATCATCGACCCGCGGCAGCGATTCGATCGCACTGCGCAAGCTGGCGAGCGGGTTCTTGATCTCGTGCGCCACATCTGCCGCAAAGCTGTCGACCGCGTCGATGCGCTGGCGCAGCGCGCCAGTCATGTCGGACACCGCGCGGGCCAGCAGGCCGATCTCGTCACTGCGTTGCGGCAGGCGCGGCACCTCGACCTCGCGTTGACGCCCCTGGCGCACCCGCACCGCCGCGCGCGCGAGCTGGCGCAGGGGCGTGACGATGGTGCGCGCCAGGAACAGCGACAACAGCGCCGAAGCCGCCAGCACCAGCAGCATCGCAAAGCCCAGCGTGGTGCGCGCGGCGCGCACGCTTTCGGTAATGTCGACCGCGTTGCGCACGGTCAGCAAGGTCGCACCGTTGAGCCCCACTGGCGCGGCAGCGGTGATCACCGGCGTGCCGTCGCGCCAGTCATAAAGCCTGACCTGCGACAATCCCAGTTCGCGCGCGCGGGCGAGTTCGGGCCAGGCATCGGCCTCCTGCGCCTCGGGCTCGATATAGTCCTGCACCGGCTCGGCAGCGACGATGGTGTCGACCGTGCGATCCAGCCAGCGGGCTAATTGCTGTTCCCAGTCATCATCGGTGATGTCGTTGAAGCGGAAGGCGGGGTCGGCAAGTGCAAAACTGTCAGCGGTCAGCAGCCCATCGGCATCGAACATCCGCAGCCGCATGCGCTGTTCCTTGCCGATCTGCACCAGCAGCGCCTCCTGCCGCTCACGGCTGGCCCCGGCGAGCGCTTCGGCGGTGATCTGCGCCTCGATCCGGGCAAGCTTGAAGCGTTCATTGATCAGCTGCGTGCGGTAGCTGTCGAGATAGAGCAGGCCGCCGCCCATGATGGCCAGCGGCAGAATATTGACCACAAGGATGCGCGCCGTGAGCGCAAACCGCCCGGTCGCGCTCAGCTGTTCGCCGCCTGCCGCGGCCCGGATTGCATCAGGCATCGGTGAAGCTGTAGCCCGCGCCATAAAGCGTATCGATCGCGCCGAACCGGGAATCGACCATGCGGAACTTGCGGCGCATCCGCTTGATATGGCTATCGACCGTGCGATCATCGACGAAGACATCGTCGGGATAGGCGGCGTCCATCAACTGGTTGCGGCTCTTGATAACGCCGGGGCGGATCGCCAGCGCCTCCAGGATCAGGAACTCTGTCACGGTCAGGCTGACGATCTGCCCGTCCCAGGTGACCTGATGGCGGGCCGGATCCATGAACAGCCGCCCGCGGATCAGGCTCGCCTGTGCCGGTTCGGCGGGGTCGGCATTGCCGCTTCCGGTCTCCACCGGATCAGCGCGCCGCAGGATCGCGCGGATGCGGGCGACCAGCAGACGCAGGCTGAAAGGCTTGGCGATGTAATCATCCGCCCCCAGTTCAAGCCCCGCTTCCTCGTCGCTTTCGTCGTTTTTGCTGGTCAGGAAGATCACCGGCAGCGGTGAATGTTCGCGCAGTCGCCGCAGCAGTTCCATCCCGTCCATCTTCGGCATCTTGATGTCGAACACGGCCAGATCAGGCGGATTGTCGAGCAGCGCCTTCAACGCGGTTTCGCCGTCCGAATAGAGGCGGGTGGCAAAGCCTTCAGCCTGCAACGCGATCGATACGGTGGTGAGGATGTTGCGATCATCATCGACCAGCGCGATCTGCATCGCGCGCTGCCCGACCTCGCCCGTTTCCGGGCCGGTAGCGGCATAATCGGGGGTGGTGTCGGACATGGTGACTATCCTTCTTGCCGCCGCCATCGCATGGGGCAAGCGGTAGCGCCATTGCGCGTGCGAGACAATCGCTGCGAGGGAATGTTGCAGGCCGGATCACCGGCCTCGCAAAAATGTCATGGCCCAGCCGGTTTGACGCGCGCGGAGTCGCCCATTAATGGCGCGAGCAATGGGATCGATCATGTTGCACATGGTGCGACCGCTTGTGGTTGCATACGTATGCGTGAATGCTACGGGGAACGTAGCGGATTCGCCCCCGCCTATTGCACCGCCGCCATCCCGACTGGCTGAGGAGACACGACCTTGACCTCGCTTGCACATCCGCTGTCCGCCCAGAACCTTGCAACCCGGGCGACCATCCACGCCAATCTCGGCACGCCGGCGCTGGTGGAACATGCCCTCGCACGCGGCGAAGGCAAGCTGACGCGGGACGGCGCGCTGCTGGTGGAAACCGGCAAGTTCACCGGGCGCAGCGTGAAGGACAAGTTCATCGTGCGCGATGCCGCGACCGAGGACACGATCAACTGGGGTGCTATCAACCAGCCGATGAGCCCGGAACACTTCGCCGCGCTGAAAGCCGATTTTCTCGATCACCTCGAAGGGCAGGACGAAATTTACGTCGCCGACCTGTTTGGCGGCTCGCAGCCCGAATACCGGGTGAATGTGCGGGTCGTCACCCAGATGGCGTGGCACAACCTGTTCGTGCGCACCCTGCTGGTGCGCCCCGTGGCTGACGAAGTGGCCAGCTTCGCGCCCGAATACACCATCATCAACCTGCCCAGCTTCAAGGCTGATCCGGAACGCCATGGCTGCCGCAGCGACACGGTGATCGCGGTCAGCTTCACTGAAAAGCTGATCCTGATCGGCAACACCGAATATTCGGGCGAGATGAAGAAGGGCGTGTTTGGCCTGCTCAACTACCTGCTCCCCGCGCAGGGCGTGATGCCGATGCATTGCAGCGCCAATATCGGGGCCGACGGTAAAAGCGCGATTTTCTTCGGCCTGTCGGGCACGGGCAAGACCACGCTTTCGGCCGATGCCAGCCGCACCCTGATCGGCGATGACGAACATGGCTGGTCGGACACCGCCGTGTTCAATTTCGAAGGCGGCTGCTATGCCAAGATGATCAACCTTTCAGAGGAAGGTGAGCCGGAAATCTACGCGACGACCAAGATGTTCGGCACGATCCTCGAAAACGTGGCGATGGACGAAGCGAGCCGCGAACTGGATTTCACCGATTCCAGCAAGACGGAGAATACCCGCGGTGCCTATCCGATCGAATCGATCCCCAACACCAGCGAGAAGAACCTCGGCCCCGCGCCCTCCAACGTGATCATGCTGACCGCCGATGCCTTTGGCGTGCTGCCTCCGATTGCGCGGCTGACGGCGGATCAGGCGATGTATTACTTCCTGTCAGGCTACACCGCCAAGGTCGCCGGGACCGAGATCGGCGTGACCGAGCCGGAAGCGACCTTCTCGACCTGTTTCGGCGCTGCCTTCATGCCGCGCCACCCGAGCGTTTACGGCAACCTGCTGAAGGAACGCATCGGCAAGGGCGGGGCGCAATGCTGGCTGGTCAACACCGGCTGGACCGGCGGCAAGTACGGCACCGGCAGCCGCATGCCGATCAAGGCGACCCGCGCGCTGCTGAACGCCGTGCTCGATGGCAAGATGGACAGCGTCGAATTCCGCAAGGACCCGAACTTCGGGTTTGACGTGCCGGTGTTCGTGCCCGCGCTGGCCGAAGCAGGGCTGGACCAGACGATCCTCGATCCGCGCAGCACCTGGGCCGACGGGGCTGAATATGATGCCACGGCGCGCAAGCTGGTGCAGTTGTTCATCGACAACTTCGCCCAGTTTGCCGAGCATGTCGACGAAGGCGTGCGCCAGGCAGCCCCGGCCCCCGTTGCCGCCTGATTTACGGACTTGCTTGATTTCCGCCCCTGATTTTCTGGCATGCTGCGCCATCATGGCGTAACCTTGCCGGCGGATCGTGTGGTTTCATCAGCAAGGAAGGGCAGGCATGAGCATTCTCGATGGTATCCTGAAGAACATCGGCGGCGCGCCCGATGACGTGGCCAATCTCGCCGCCAAGGTCGGGCTTGATCCGGCGATGGTCGAAAAGGCGATTGCTACGCTCGGCCAGACCCATGTGCTTGAGGGTGACACGGTCACGCTGGCAGCGGAAAAGACCGGGCTCAGCCCCGATCTGCTCAATCAGATTGTCGGCGCAATCGGCGGTGAAGGTTCGCTTGCCAATTTCGCGTCGGTTCTCGATCGCGACGGCGATGGCAATCCGATCAATGACATCATGGGTATGGCCAAGGGGCTGTTCGGCAAGAGCTGAAGGTGTCGTCAGCCGGGTTTGGCTCGGGTATCCTTAAGATATTGCCAGATCCGGCTGACCACCACCGAACCTTCGCCCACGGCGCTTGCCACGCGCTTGACCGATCCGGCGCGCACGTCGCCGACCGCGAATATGCCGGGCGCGGTGGTGGCGTAATCATCCGCCTGCCCTGCGCCTGCACCGGTGATCGCGAAGCCCTTGGCATCGGTAGCAGCAAGGCCGGAAAGCCAGCCGGTATAGGGATCGACAACCTCGATCTCGCCTTCGGCGACGTAAACGAACCGGTCGAGCGGTTCGCCGATATCCATCACGATGCTGCCCGCCGGATAGGTAAGCTCGCGCCCGATCGCGCAGATGGCATCGACATGGGCGGGGCAAGCGGCACCCGGCGCATGGTTTCAAGCTCTTGTCCCAACGTCTCCACGCACGCCTCCGCCGATCATCAGTGCAGCCGGTATCTGCGCCGGAGGATGCAAGTTGGGGTCAGGCCCTCGCCCCGGCAATATAGCGGCTGACAGTGTTGCCCAGCACGCTGAGCG
Organism: Erythrobacter sanguineus; assembly: GCF_900143235.1. Lineage (GTDB taxonomy): Bacteria > Pseudomonadota > Alphaproteobacteria > Sphingomonadales > Sphingomonadaceae > Erythrobacter > Erythrobacter sanguineus. The sequence goes on from NZ_FRDF01000001.1 coordinate 115,725, forward strand.
GGGCATTCCCGCCCAGCACCACGGCGGTGTTGAACGCCTTGAAGTCGTAAGCCGCGCCCAGTTCCGTCTGTGCCCGTGCGCGCTGGCGGACGATTTCGCTGTGGCCGATCTTGTAGCCGCAGGCCTGCCCCGGCCAGCTGCAATAACGATCGACCTCGCTCGCCACTTCCTCCGCCTTCGAACCATTGCGCTCGACGAAGAACTGCCGCCCCTGTTCGCGGGTCCAGCGTTTGGAGTGCAGGCCCGTATCGACCACCAAGCGGCAGGCGCGGAAGGCGAGGGCTTGCAGATAGCCCAGCCGCCCGACCTTGAATTCGTCATAGGCGCCCAGTTCATCGGCCAGCTGTTCGGCATAAAGCGCCCAGCCTTCGGAAAAGGCGTTGAAGGCAAGGATCGAGCGGATCAGCGGCAGGCGGTTGGAAAATTCGCCTTCCCACACGTGGCCGGGAATCGATTCGTGGTAGGCGAGGTCGGCCAGATCATACTTGCGGTGCAGATCGGTGGTGTGCAGGTTGATCCAGAACCGTCCGGGGATCGAACCATCCTTGCTGCCCGCGCCGCCATAGGCCCCCGGTGCGCCGGGCTCTTCGGTCAGGGGTAGCCGGCGCACTTCCAGCGGCGGATCGACCAGCTGGTTGAACGCGCGCGGCATCTGCGACCGGATCCACGCGACCCGGTCGTTGATGAAGGCGAAGATTTCTTCCCGCCCCGGATCGCCCTCGGCGAATTTGTAGCGCGGGTCGTTGGACAGCGCCTGCATCCGGTCACCGATGCTGCCTTTGGTATAGCCGATTTCCCGCAGGATCGGGTCCATCCGGCCGTGGATTTCATCCAGCTCGGCAAGACCCTGACGGTGGATTTCGTCCGGGGTCATCGCCGTGGTGGTCGAAGCGCTGACCGCCCAGCTGTAATATTCCTCGCCGATAGGCTGCGCCCACATGCCGGCATTGTCCGTCGCGACGGCGCGCTGCAGCCTGAGTTCGGCGAGCTGGCGTTCGAGTGCGGGGACGATACCGGCCGCGACAAAACGCGCGACCACCGGAGTCGATCGTTCTGCCCCGTCGGTCTCTGCCGCAACCAGCGGGCCGACATAACTGTTGGTCGCGCCAGCGATGCTCGCTTCCATCTGGGCGATGGCCTTGTCGAGCAGAAAGGCGGGAGGCACAAGGCCCATGCCGCGCGCGGCGCGGATACGCTCCAGTTCACCATCGAGGATCGCGGGAACTTCGAACAGTCGGTCCACATAGGCGCCGATATCATCAGGCGTCTTGAGCGGCTGAGTCGAGCCGAAAAAACGCGGCAGATCAATATAGCCGCCGACATTCTGGATCACCACATAGGGCGCGTTGCGCCAGCTGCCGACCGCGACATCGCCATAAGGCAGGGCCATGCCTTCCAATGCCTTGGAAAAGGCCGTTTCGACCACTTCGAAGCCCGTCTGCTGGTCGCTGGTCAGACCTTCTTTGGGATAGGCGCGGGCCTCGGCGATCAGTTCCTTCAGCGTCGCGGCATAATCGCTGCGCCCATCCGCACCCGGGGTGCCGAAGGTGGATCGCCATGCAGCATATTGGCCGGTATCAACCCCCAATCCCGTCGCCCGGCCCGGTTCGTGGGCGAGCATCCGGTAGGCGATCCGGTCCAGCGCGGCATCCGGGGCAAGATCGGCAACCGGCGCTCCCGCCGGCGGCATATCGCCGCGCGCGCAGGCAGGCAGCAGGGCAAGGGCGGAAACTCCGCCAAGCCCGGCAAGTGTCTGGCGGCGGGTGAAATCAGCATATCTCTCTCTCATGCAGCAGATTTGGCCGGACGGCCCGATCAAGTCAATTGCGCAGCGCTGCCTTGGCGGGCTAGAGCGCGCGCATGACCGATATCGTGCTCTCGATCGTGATGCTGGCCGCGCTGGCGCTGCTTGCTGGGGCCTACGCATTGTGGCGGCGCACGGGGCAGGTGAAGCAGCCTGCGCTGATGGTGCTGCTGGCGGTGATCGCGGTGCTCAACGTGCTGATCTGGACGGTGCCCACCAGCACTGGCGAAGCGCCGATTTCGCAGATCAAGGCCGCTGGGGAAGGGTAAGGCTTCCTCCGGCGGCCCTGTTCGGATTAAACGTTTCGGGTCAATCGGTTCGGATCAATCGGGAATTGTCCAGGTGATCATGCTCGCATAGCTGCCCGACACCGGCTTGCCCGAGGCATCGCGCGCCGGGGAAAAGCTGGCGCGCTTGCCGACCAGTTCGCAGGTCGCTGCATCCAGCGCGGCATGCCCGCTCGAACGGGTAATGGTGCAGCCGGTCACCTTGCCCGCCGCGTCGATCGTGAGCGCAAAGCGCGCCGTGCCCGAAAGGCCCTCCCTGATCCAGCGGATGCGGTAATCGCTGTTGCGCACCCAGCGCCCGGGATTGCCGCGCGGGGCGGCGGTAACCGGCTGATAGGGCGATGCGCTGGGGGCAGGGCCGGGGATGCCGAAATCGACCGGCCCCGTCACTGGCCCGACCAGTTCGTCCACGCCCGGCAGGCTTGCAATCGGATGGCTGCTGCCGAAGTCGATCGGGATATTGTCCGGGCGGGTCACGGTGGTGGTGGTTGACTGCTGGGGGCGGGTAGCGGCGGCGCTGGTCTGTTCAATCGGCTCGGGCGGCGGCGGAGGGATCGGGATCGGTTTGATCGTGAACCCCTTGAGCGTGGGCGGTTCGGGCGCGATCACGACCTTGACCGCGAGGCCGACCACCAGCAGCGCGGCAACTCCGGCGGGTATGCCGAGCGCCCCGGCAAGGGCGACAGGATTGGGACGGCGGGTGTTGGAGGCATAGTTCATCAGGGGGTTCCTCTCTCCATCATCGTGGGAGCGGTGGCCGGAGCGCCGATGACGAGCGAAAGCCTCCGGCCCCGCTCAGGCGCCAGAGTACTATGATTTTTGCTAGGGGCGAAGAAGTTTCGCGTTGCGTTTCAGAACCTTGTCTTGCCGCGATGCAATAAGTCCCGAGATTTGCAAGAGTTTGGCCCGCCAACGGACGGGCCACAAGTGTGACCACGCGTCCGCAGGTGCCCGTAGCGTAGCGAAGGAATAGCGCCGAGGACTGCACGCCGGAGGGCGTGCAGCCAACAAGACTATTTAATCGGACAGTCCGGTGAGAGCCGGAAGTCGAGATAATTGTCCACCGACCCCATCAGTTCATCCATCTCGTTCTCGAAGAAGTGGTTGGCGCGCGGAATTTCTTCGTGGTGGATGGTGATGTGCTTTTGCGTGCGCAGCTTGTCGACCAGCTTCTGCACTGCGGCGGGCTGCACCACGGTATCGGCCGCGCCCTGCACGAAGATGCCGCTGGCAGGGCAGGGGGCGAGGAAGCTGAAATCATACATGTTGGCGGGCGGCGCGACCGAGATGAAGCCGCGCACTTCGGGGCGGCGCATCAGCAATTGCATCCCGATCAGCGCGCCGAAGCTGTAGCCCGCGATCCAGGTGCTCTGCGCTTCGGGATGGACCGACTGCACCCAGTCGAGCGCCGAGGCCGCATCGGACAATTCGCCCACGCCGGAATCGAAGCTGCCCTGAGAACGCCCCACGCCGCGAAAATTGAAACGCAAGGTCGCAAACCCGCGATCAGCGAAGGTCTTGTAGAGTCGCTGCACGATCCGGTCATTCATCGTGCCCCCGCCTTCGGGATGCGGATGGAGGATCATCGCCACTGGCGCACGCGGGCGCGGCGGCGGGGAGAAACGGCCTTCAAGACGGCCTTCGGGGCCGGGAAAGATGACGGATGGCATCGGTGAACCTTATGAACGAGAGGCGTGATCAAGTGGCCGCAAACCGCCGGTGGCGCCCGCGAAAGCGCGCTCTATATAGGGCGCGATGGCAAATTCGCAATTTTTTGTGCGGCCCCGCGCCGTGAGGGACGCAAATGGCTGAGCGGGTCTACCTTGATCACGCCGCAACTTCGCCTCTGCGCCCTGCGGCGAAGGCGGCAATGGAGGAGGGGTTCAGGCTGTGGGCCAACCCTTCGTCCCCCCACGCCGAAGGCCGCAAGGCGAGGGCTGCGCTGGAGGATGCGCGCGAGCGGATCAAGGCGGCGCTGGGGTGGAACGGGGAGTTGATCTTTACGAGCGGCGCGAGCGAGGCGCTGTGGATTGCGCTCAACCGGGCGAAGGTGGAGCGCCGGATCGTCAGCGCGGTCGAGCATGACGCGGTGTTTCGTGCCGCGCCGGATGCCGAGGTGGTGCCGGTCACTGACGGCGAAGTTAATCCCGAAACGCTGTCAAACAGCGCAGGCGCACTTGCGGCAGTGCAGTACGTCAATTCCGAAACTGGCACGAATTTAATGCCATACGTGCAGAGCAAGCTGGCGGAGTCGGTTCGAGATGGGGGCGGGCAACTGCTCGTCGATTGCTCACAAAGTGCGGGCAAAATTGCACTACCCGAAGCCGATATGCTTGTTGTCAGCGCACACAAATTTGGCGGGCCGATAGGAATTGGCGCGTTGCTTGTGCGGGATTTCAACCTGATCGACCCCGTCGGCGGGCATGAACGCGGCTATCGGCAAGGCACCGAGAACCTGCCCGGAGCAATGGGCATGGCGGCAGCGCTGGAAGCTGGCGGGTTGGACAGTTGGGCAACCACAGTCGAACAGCACTTCGACTTCAAGAACGCACTTTTCAGTCATGGTGAAGTGATCGCACCTGGCTCTCAGTGCTCCCACATCTTCGCCGTCGCCCACCCTACCCTCTCAGCCCAAGCCCTGCTGATCCGCCTCGACGCGATGGGCTTTGCCGTGTCCGCAGGCAGCGCCTGTTCCTCGGGCACGCTGAAGAAAAGCCGGGTGCTCGATGCCTTTGGTGTGCCGGACGATGTGGCCGCGCGCACCATCCGGGTGAGTCTGGGGTGGAGCACTACGCCCGAGGAGCTGGAGCGGTTTGCAGCGGCGTGGGCTTCGCTATGTTGACCTTGTTCGTCTCCCCGGGCTTGACCCGGGGCCCCGCTTTCTTGTTTCCGGCGCGCAGTCCTCGGCGCTGCTCCTTCGCTTCGCTACCGGCGCCTGCGGGCTGGCAGTCGCCCTTGCGACCCGTCCTTTGGCGGGCCGGTCTGAACGGCTGGTGACCCCATGATCTACCTCGACTACCAAGCTACCACCCCGCTCGCGCCCGAAGCGCGTGAGGCGATGCTGCGCTGGCTCGGCGGGCCGGATAGTGACACCTTCGGCAATCCGCACAGCCCGCACCGCATGGGCCGCATGGCGGCGGCGGCGGTGGAGACCGCGAGGGAGCGGGTCGGCGCGCTGCTGCCCGAAGCCGGCAAACTTATCTTCACCTCCGGTGCGACAGAGGCGCTCAACATGGCGCTGCAAGGCACGCCGGGCGATGTCATCACCTTCGCCACAGAACACGCTGCCGTGCTCGATTGCGCCCGCGTGGTCGAGGCGCAGGGGCGAAGCTTCACGGTGCTGCCCGTGCGCCCCGATGGCCGCGCCGATCTGGACGCGCTGCAGGCCGCAATCACGCCGCAGACCGGCCTTGTTGCTGCGATGGCAATCAACAACGAGATCGGGGTGCGCAACCCGCTCGCCGAGATCACCCGCATCGCGCGCGCCGCCGGAGCGCGGGTACTGGTCGATGCGGTGCAGGCCTATGGCCGTGTGCCGGTGGAGGTCCCGGCCGATTACATCGCTATTTCCGCGCACAAGATCCATGGTCCCAAGGGGATCGGCGCGCTGTGGCTGCGCGAAGGCGCGCCCGCGCCAGCGCCGCTGCAACTGGGCGGCGGGCAGGAGGCGGGGCTTCGTTCGGGCACGCTCTCGCCCGCCTTGTGCGCCGGGTTCGGCGCGGCTGCGCAGGTGGCTGCCGAGCGCATGGGTGAGGATTCGCTCCATATCGAACGGCTCTGGCGCAGCGCGCGCGCGGCCTTTGCCGGGTGGGAGCTCAACGGCAGCGCCGAACATCGCTGGCACGGCAATCTCAACATCCGCCGCGCCAATGAGCATGGGGGCCTTGATGTCGCCCGGCTGATGAGCGATTGCCGCAATGTGATGTTCTCCGCCGGTAGCGCCTGCGCCAGCGGATCGGGTCGGCCCAGCCATGTGCTGAAAGCCATTGGCCTTGCCGATTGGCAAGCAAAGGCCTCTATCCGGCTGGGCTTCGGGCGCTATACGACCCCTGAGGATATCGAATCCGCTGCCGCCACCATCAATGCCGCCGCCAGGGAGCAGGGCCTGTGAGCATCACCATCACCTTCCTCGACCCGCATGGCAAGCCGGTCGCCGCCAATGCCGAACCCGGCGATAATCTGCTGCGCGCAGGGCAGGCCGCAGGCCTGCCGCTGGAAGGCACCTGCGAAGGGCAGATGGCCTGTTCGACCTGCCACGTGATCGTCGCCGCCGATTGGTTCGACCGCCTGCCGCCCGCCTCGGAGGAGGAGGAAGACATGCTCGATTTCGCCGCCGGTGCGCGGCGCACCTCGCGGCTGTCGTGCCAGATCGAACTGACAGCGGATATGGCCGGCCTCACCGTCAGCGTCCCTTCGCAAAGCAACGATCTCAGGCGGATGTAAGCCCTCAACCCTGTGGAAACACCTCTCCCTCGCGCCGCGCGGGATTGCTAGACCAGTCTCATGTCCGATCCCTTTATCACCCCGACTGAAGACCCGTTCGACGCGATTGTCGATGCGCCCTTCGATGCCGCTCTGTCCGAGCGTTATCTGGTCTATGCCCTGTCCACCATCACCGCGCGCAGCTTGCCCGATCTGCGCGACGGGCTGAAACCGGTCCATCGCCGCCTGTTGTGGACGATGCGCCAGCTCAAGCTTGATCCGGGCAATTCCTTCAAGAAAAGCGCCCGCGTCGTGGGCGAAGTGATCGGCAAGTATCACCCGCATGGCGATACGGCGGCCTATGATGCCATGGTGCGGCTGGCGCAGGATTTCTCGCTGCGATACCCGCTGGTCGAAGGGCAGGGCAATTTCGGCAATGTCGATGGCGATAATGCCGCTGCCTATCGCTACACCGAAGCCCGGCTGACCAGAACAGCAATGCAATTGATGGAAGGTCTGGACGCAGGCACCGTCGATTTCATTCCCACCTATAACGGGGAGGAAGAAGAGCCCGAATTGATGCCGGGCCTGTTTCCGAACCTGCTTGCCAACGGGTCGAGCGGGATTGCGGTTGGCATGGCCACCAGCATTCCCAGCCACAATGTCGCGGAAATCATCGACGCAACGCTGGAACTGATCGACAATCCCCATGTCACCCACGAACGGCTGATGGAGCTGTTCCACGGCCCCGATTTCGCCACCGGCGGGCAGGTGATCGATAGCGCAGCGAGCATTGCCGAGGCCTATCGCACCGGGCGCGGGGCGTTCCGGGTGCGGGGCATGTTCCATGCGCCCGAAGCGAAGGAGCCCGATGATGTTGCTGCGGGGATCGAGCGGCTGGGCGGCGGCCAGTGGCAGCTGGTCATTTCCGAAATCCCCTATCAGGTGGCCAAGGGCAAGCTGATCGAACAGATCGCGCAAGCGATTGCCGATCGCAAGCTGCCGATCCTTGAAGATGTGCGCGACGAAAGCGACGAGGCGATCCGGATCGTGCTGGTGCCCAAAAGCCGCAATGTCGATCCCGATCTGCTCAAGGAAAGCCTGTTCAAGCTGACCGATCTGGAAACCCGCTTCAGCCTCAACCTCAATGTGCTGGATGCGACCCGCACCCCGATGGTGATGGGGTTGAAGGAACTGCTCGACCACTGGACCGCAGCCCAGATCGACATTCTCCAGCGCCGCACGCGCCACCGGCTCGACCAGATCGAAAAGCGGCTGGAACTGGTGCGCGGCTATATCATCGCGTTCCTCAACCTTGACCGGGTGATCGAAATCATCCGCACCGAGGACGAGCCCAAGCCCGTGATGATGGCCGAATTCGAGCTGACCGACCGGCAGGCCGAGGCAATCCTCAACATGCGCCTGCGGTCCTTGCGCAAGCTTGAAGAAATGCAGCTGCGCAAGGAGCAGGACGAATTGCTGGCCGAGGAGGCCGAACTCAACGCCCTGCTTGAAAGCCCCGCCCGCCAGCGCACCCGGCTGAAGCGCGATCTGAAGGCCCTGCGCAAGGATTATGCCGAGGATACGCCGCTTGGCCGCCGCCGGACGCTGATTGCCGAAGCTGCGCCGACGGTCGAATTCTCGATGGATGCGATGATTGAAAAGGCGCCGGTGACGGTGATCCTCAGCCAAAAGGGCTGGATCCGCGCAGCCAGCGGCCACGTGCCGCTGGATCAGGAATTCAAGTACAAGGAGGGCGATGGCCTTGCCTTCATCGCCCACGCGCAGACCACCGACAAGCTGCTGCTGGCCGCATCCGACGGACGGTTCTTCACGCTCGGTTGCGACAAGCTTCCCGGCGCGCGCGGCTTTGGCGAACCGGTTCGCACCATGATCGACCTTGAAAGCGAGGCCAATGTTGCAGCGATGATGGTGCACCGTCCCGGCGGCCGGTTGCTGCTCGCCTCAAACCACGGCAAGGGCTTTGTTGCACAGACCGAGGAATTGCTGGCCGAGACCCGCAAGGGCCGGCAGGTGGTGAACCTGAAGGACGGCGCGGTGCTGCGGGTGATCCGCGAGATTCCCGAAGGCCACGATCACGTCGCCTGCGTCGGCGACAATCGCAAGCTGGTGGTGTTCAACCTTGAAGAACTGCCGGTGATGACCCGCGGGCAGGGGGTGCAGTTGCAGCGTTTCCGCGACGGGGGATTGTCGGACGCGATCACCTTCGTGCTCGGCGATGGCCTCAGCTGGCAGATGGGCGGATCGGGCGAACGCACCCGGACAGAGACCGAAATCCGGATGTGGAAGGTGGCGCGCGGCGCAGCCGGGCGGATGCCGCCGCAGGGGTTCCCCAAATCCAACCGCTTCGATTGACGCCGGGCGCAAAAAAGGCCGGGGTGACGCTGTCGGCGCCGCCCCGGCCTTTCGCTGTTAGGTGTTGAGGCCTGCGGCTTACTGCGCGGCGCCGCTTGCCCCGTCGTCATCGCCCGTAGCACTGGCGGTTTCCTTGGCCCGGGCCTGTGCGGCAGTCAGGATTTCGGCGCCTTCGGGCACTTCGACGGTGTTCGCGGCCAGCTGCTGGGCCGAATAGAGCGCCATCAGCATCCCTTCGGGGTTCACGGCGAAGGATTCGCGGGTCAGGCTGACGATGCCCGCGTCATTCTGGATGATCACGGCGTCTTCGCTGTCGATGGTGTAGATCGTGCCGGCCGGCATGCCATCGGCGCTGACCACCGCAGCGCCTTCGACCAGCGCGGCATCGCGCTTGGCATTGGCTTCGGCGACCTGCGCGTCCATCATCGCATCGATCTGGCCCTTGGTGGCGTTGATGCTGGGACCGGTTTCGCCCGCGCCGATCAGTTCAGCGGGGATCGGTGCCTTGTGCTTGCCGGTGTCGATCAGCACCACGCCGTCCTGGACAGCTTCGACCGTGCCGATCGGGTTGCCATCATTGCCGTAGACGGTCGCGCCGACATCCTGCGCATTGGCGGCAACGGGAGTCAGGGCCGGAACGGCGGCGAGCAGGGTGGCCAGCAGCGCCAGCTTGAGGGATTTCATCGATGTTATCTCCATCTTTGCATTTCATAGAAGCACTGCCCGAGTGCAGAGGCGGCGGGATACGCAATGCCGGGTGGCCAAAAGACCGGGGCGAGAGGCCGGCAAAAGCACCGGTTGAGGTTGAACGTCCATGCAGTAAATGCACGAAACCCGCGCCGGGTTCCTAGACGGTCAAAGCGGCGGCTGACAACCGCATCGGCCGTGCGGGAGCTTCCGTTTGTCGTCCCTATGGTGCGGTTCACCCCGCCGGGCTGTATCCGTCCAGTGCCTCGGTCAGGAGTTGCTCGATCCGGGCGGGGCCGGGAAAGCCTTCCGCCACCCAGCTTTGCTCGACCATTTGCAGGATGCGCGCGACCGCCGGCCCGGCGGTGATACCGCGCGCCACGATCGCGCCGCCCTTGAGCGGAAACTCCGGTATCTGCCATTCCGCCAGTGCGCGCGCGTCGCTGCCCAGCAGCAGCAGCCGGTCGACGGCAAGCGGCATGGTGAGACGGTAGGCGAGGGCGTGGGGGTTGTCGCTGTCGTCCGCCTTGCGCTCGGCAGCGGTAACCAACCGGTTGCGCTGGGCTTTTGACAGCCGCAGCCGCGCGGCCACCGTTTCGGCGACATCGGGCGAGGGCGGCAGCAGCGCAGCGAGGCGGCGAACCGGATCGGCGGTAAAGCCTTGGCGCAGCTCGGCGGCGATCAGGCGTTCGAGCGCGGCAAGCTGCGCGGCGCAGGCCTCGGGCAGGATCACGCCGAGCACGCCGCCCGTCCGCATCCGTTCCAGCGTCGGGTGCGGATCGGGCAGCGCGAGCAGCGCCAGCAGCTCGGCTGCAATGCGTTCGCGGCTGAGGCCTTTCAGGGTATGAGCCAGTTCGGTGCAGGCCTGTTCGGCCTCGGTATCCAGTTCCGATCCGAACCGCGCCTGAAAGCGGTAATAGCGCAGGATCCGCAGGTGATCCTCGGCGATCCGTGCGCGTGCAGAGCCGATGAAGCGCACCCGGCGTGCGGTGAGATCAGCGAGGCCACCGAAGAAATCGGCAATCTCCAGCGTCTCCGGATGGGCATAGAGCGCGTTGATGGTGAAATCGCGCCTTGCGGCATCCTCGCGCCAGTCGCTGGCAAAGACGATGGTCGCGCGCCGCCCATCGGTGGCGACATCGCGGCGCAAAGTGGTGATCTCGACAGGCCCATCCTTGAGAATCGCGGTAATGGTGCCGTGGTCGATTCCCGTCGGCACGGTGCGGATGCCCGCTGCGCGGCAGCGGTCAATCACCGCATCGGGGGTGAGCAGGGTGGCGCAATCGACATCGCGCACCGGCTGCCCCAGCAGGCTGTCGCGCACCGCGCCGCCGACCCAGCGGATGTTCTCGGCGCCCAGCGCCGCAGTCAGCGTGGCCAGCCCGGCGCGGCGTGTCCATTCGGCTTCGGCCAGATCACGCAGCATCCTTCAGCCTTTCCACCGCGATGCGGCGCGCAAGGTTGGCGATGATCGCCGCGGTCACGCCCCAGATCCGGAAACCCTGCCAGTCGAGTTCGAGATAACGCCGCGTGGCTCCGCGCCAGAACACCTCGTTGGTGGTCCAGCTGGCGGGATCGAGCAACAGCGAAAGCGGCGCTTCGAACCAGTCGGCCACCTCGATCGGATCGGGCTGCAAGTCGAGCCCCGGCGGGACCACGCCCAGCACTGGCGTGACGATGAAGCCGGTGCCGGTGTGATAGACATCGCTGGTGCCGATCACCCGCACTGCTTCGGGCGGCAGGGCAAGTTCCTCCTCGGCCTCGCGCAGGGCGGCGGTGACGGCGTCCTCGCCCGGATCGATCTTGCCGCCGGGAAAGGCGACCTGCCCCGGGTGATCGCGCATCGATCGGGGGCGCTGGGTCAGGATGACCTGCGGATCATCGGGCACATCGGTCACGGCGATCAGCACGGCGGCAGGCGTGGCACGGCCATCGCGGGCGAATTGCGCATCGCTGAGCAGGTCGGGGATGTCGCGCGCGTGACCTTCCGCGAACAGGCGGGACAGCGGCTCGTAAAGGCTGGGGCGGGCAGGCATGGTCATGGCAGCAGCGAGAAGGTCGCGCCCCGGCTCGCGATCTGCCAGCCCTTGTCCTGGGCGCCTTCAGCCAGCGCGATGTCCGCGAGCTGGGCATAGGTCGAACGGTTGAGCCGCGCCTCGCAGCCGTGTCGGACTTGGAGGTAAAGCGCCGGGGTTTCGGCATCGCCCGCAGCGCGCAAGGGGTGCTCCGGTCCGGCGATCACGAGGTCATCCGTGTTGAGTCGAAACACCAGCGCATCATCGGCGCGCGCGCAATCAGTGGCGATAAAGGCCGCGTCCTCGACTTCAATCGACAGCTTCTCGAACGGGGTGACGAGCCAGTGCTGACCGGCCTCCTCGCGCTTCAGCAGCCCGGCAAAGGCGCGCACCATCGCCTCGCGCCGGATCGGCGCGCCTTCGTGGTACCATGTCCCATCGGCAGCGATCCGCATGAAGCTGTCGCCTTGCCTTTGCGGCGCCCAGCCTTCCACCGCCGGCAATTTGCGCTGCGCGACGAGATCGGCGATTTGCGCAAGCGTCAGTTCGGCAAGGTATGGGGGCGGTTCGTAAGGCATGGTATGTTCAATGCGATGCCAGAAGCAGGGGTTCCCGCCAAGAGGGGCAAAGACTCAGGCCTCCCACGGCCCCAGCATCCCTTCGGCCGGCATGGCCGCCAGCGCCGCGCCGCGGGCCAGCAAGCGATCAGGTTCATAAGGGCCGGGACAGCGCCAGCCGCCGGTCATGGCGGCGGAAAAGCCCCAGCGCCCGTAATAATCCGCATCCCCGATCAGCACCTGCGGCAAGCGCGATTGCCGTACCGCTCCGCTACTTGAGGACGGGCTTCTCTGCCCTACCGCTCCGCTACTTGAGGACGGGATTGCCCCGCGGCCGTTTGCCGCGAGCCGTGCATCGGCATCGAGCATCGCGCTCATCAATCCCACGCCAAAGCCTTCGCCTTGCCGTTCGGGGACGACCGCAACCGGCCCGACCATTACCAGCGGCACCTGCCCCTGTTTGGTCTGCAAGGCGATCGGCCAGCACTGGATCGTGCCGACCAGCAGCTCGTCCTCGTCCAGTGCGGCGAAACTCAAGGTGGGCAGCCACGGCATCCCTTCGCGGATGCGATAGGCCGTGCGCGCGTGGCGATCCGGCCCGAAGGCACGGTCGAGCACCGCCTCGATCATGGCGGGATCGACCGCCTCGAGCGGGATCAGCGTGGCAGTGGCGGCGGCGTTCATTGAGGGGTGAGCTTCAGCACCCGCCCGTCCTCGCCGTCCTCGGCAATCCAGATCGCCCCGTCCGGCCCCTGTTCGACCGAGCGCAGCCGCCGGTCGAATTCGTGGCGGGCGACTTCGCGTGCGCTGTCGCCTTCAATCGCGACCCGCACCAGTGCCTGGGTGCTGAGGCCCGCGATCAGCGCCTGCCCTTGCCACGCGCCGAACATCTCGCCCGAATAGAGGATCATGTCACCCGGCGCGATCACCGGGGTCCAGCTGATGACTGGCTGAGCGAACCCATCATCCGCCGAATGATCGGGGATCGGGTCGCCATTATAATGTTCGCCATTGGAACGGATCGGCCAGCCGTAATTGGCGCCGCGCTGAACCAGGTTCAATTCATCCCCGCCCGCCGGGCCATGTTCAACTTCCCACAGGCGCCCTTCGGCATCCCAGTCCATGCCCAGAATATTGCGGTGGCCATAGGACCAGATTTCCGCCGTGACCCCGCCCTTGTCGGCCATCGGATTGCCGGCTGCAGGCGTGCCGTCGAGGTTGAGACGCACAATGGTGCCGAGGGTGTTTGATGTGTCCTGCGAAGGCTGCATCTTCTGCCGCTCGCCGCTGGCGATGTAGAGATATTCGCCATCGGGCGAGATGCTGATGCGGTGCGAATAATGCCCGCGGCCCGTTACCTTGGGGGTCTGGCGCCAGATCACGTCCAGCCCCTCGATGGCGCAGGCTTCAGCCTCGGCGCAGACCAGCGTGCCCTTGCCGACCACGGCGCCGCGGGTATCGTCCGCCCCGGCCTCGGCCCAGCTCAGATAGATGGTGCGGCGGCCCAGCTCGGCGGAAGCTTCGGATGCGAGAAAGGCGATGTCGCCAAGCCCGCCCTGACCGCCATAGGCAACCTCGGGCAGGCCGCTGACGGTGCCGACTGTTCCGCTTGCTGTGTCGAGGAACTTCATCGTTCCGGCTTGCTCGGTCACGAACAGGATCGGCGTGCCGGGGGCGAATTCGATGGCCCAGGGTTCGGCAAATGTGGCCATCTCGGCGACCTGAAAAGCGGCCCCGTCTGTTGCCAAAGTGGCGCTTTCCCCGGATTCAGCCCCGGTTTTTGCATAGCCGCAGCTTGCCAGCATCAGCGTGGGCAGGGACAGTGCGGCGAGGTAACGGGATGAACGGATCATGCTAGGGGTCACTCCGGGTTTTACTGTCACGAACGGCAAGATCATCATTGGCGTCGACGAGGCCGGTCGCGGGCCGCTGGCCGGGCCGGTGGTGGCCGCGGCGGTTGTGCTTGGGCGCGAGATACCTGCGGGGCTCGACGATTCCAAGCGTCTTTCCGCAAAACGCCGCGGCGTGCTCGATCAGGCGGTGCGCGCGGGTTGCTGTTGGGCGGTGGCAGTGGTCGCGCCCGACGAGATCGACCGTGTGAACATCTTTCAGGCGACGATGCTGGGCATGACCCGCGCGGTGACGAGTCTGACAGCCGCGCTGGGTGCTGGCCCGTACGAGGTGCTGATCGATGGCAACATGACCCCGGCAGGCCGCTGCGGCGAATGGTGCTGGCCTGCGCGAGCGATTGTTGGCGGTGACGGGATCGAACCGGCCATCTCCGCTGCCTCTATCATCGCCAAGGAATGGCGCGACCGGATGATGGTGGAGGCCGCGCAGGCGCACCCGCATTACGGCTGGGAACGCAACAAGGGTTATGGCACGGTCGAACATATGGACGCGCTGCGGGTGCATGGGCCAACGCCGCTGCATCGCCGCAGCTTTGCGCCCGTCGCGCAATTGACGCTTGTCTGATCGGATTTTTCCATCCCATGATGATGGCGCGGTGAGTCCTTCGGGCCACACCGCTGCATATCGAGTCCCCCAAGGCAGGGGGGACTCAACATCTTGTGCCGGTCCCGGTTCGTTCCACCCATCGGCGGCGCCCTTTACCGCGTGTTAAGCATAAGCTGCGCAAAATTAGGTGCTTGACGCGGACTCTTCAAAGACTCATGCCTGTGGATAAGTTGCAGGCAACAGGCGGGGCCATTCCGGTGAGTGTGATAGAAAAGGTAAAGTCGCGGGCGAAAAGCGTTGTAAAGACGCTGGAAACTGCACGTTCGTCCGATCTGCCGCTCAACCATATCCTGCCGGGCGACTGTATCGAAGCGATGCGCAGCCTGCCCACCAACAGCGTCGATCTGGTGTTTGCCGATCCGCCCTATAATCTCCAGCTCGGGGGCGATCTCAACCGGCCTGATGGCAGCCATGTCGATGCCGTGACCGATCACTGGGACCAGTTCGACAGCATGGCGGTGTATGACAGGTTCACCCGCGAATGGCTGACCGAGGCGCGGCGCGTGCTGAAGCCCGATGGCGCGCTTTGGGTGATCGGCAGCTATCACAACATCTTCCGCGTCGGGGCGATCCTGCAGGATCTGGGGTTCTGGATCCTCAACGACATTGTCTGGCGCAAGACCAATCCGATGCCCAATTTCAGGGGCACCCGGTTTACCAACGCGCATGAAACCCTGATCTGGGCGAGCATGGGCGAAAAGGCGCGTTATCAGTTCAATTACCGCGCGATGAAGACGCTGAATGATGAACTTCAGATGCGCAGCGATTGGGTCATGCCGATCTGCGCAGGGGGCGAAAGGCTGAAGGAAAACGGCAAGAAAGCTCACCCGACCCAGAAGCCCGAGGCGCTGCTTTACCGCGTGCTGCTGGCGACGACCGAGAAGGGCGACGTGGTGCTCGACCCGTTCTTCGGCACCGGCACGACCGGCGCGGTGGCCAAGCGGCTGGGCCGCGAATGGATCGGCTGCGAGCGCGAGGATTTCTACCGCGAAGTCGCGATGAAGCGGATCGAAAAGGAACTGCCGCTGGATGAAAGCGCACTGACCACGATGCAATCCGCCCGCTCCGCGCCCAAGGTGGCGTTTGGTGCGGTGGTCGAAGGCGGGCTGATCCCGCCCGGCACGCAAGTGTTCGACAAGAAGCGCCGCTGGATTGCCACCGTGCGCACCGATGGCAGCCTTGAATGCGGCGGCAAGACCGGTTCGATCCACGGCCTTGGCAAGGAATTGCAGGGCGCGCCTTCGTGCAATGGCTGGGCCTTCTGGCATTATGAACAGGGCGGTGACGTGCAGCCGATCGACGCCGCGCGCCAGCTTTACCTGCTGGCGAACGAGGACTGATTGCCGCAGACCTTCCCATGACTGACTGCATCTACCTCCACCCGCTCACGCTTATCTCAGGGCCGCAGGCGGTGGATGGCGATGCCGTGCGGCTAGGCGGGTCGATGGCCTATGCCCGCGAATTCGCGCTGGTGCTGCGCGGGGCGGATGGCGGTGTGACCGAACGGATCGTCACCACGGCGGCGGGCATGGACGAGGCGATGGCGCGCCTGCCCGATCTTGCCGCGCGCGAGGCGGAGCGGCAGTGGAACAACATCCGGAAAATCCATGCCCCGCTGCAACTGGGTGGGCGCACGATCCGGCTCGACCAGCCGCAGGTGATGGGCATCCTCAATGTCACGCCTGACAGCTTTTCCGATGGCGGGCAGCACGACAGCGCCGATGCGGCGCGCGCGCATGCCGCTGCCATGCTTGAGGCAGGCGCGGCGATCATCGACATTGGCGGGGAAAGCACGCGCCCGGGCGCAGCCGCGACCTTTGAGGACGAGGAAATCCGCCGGGTCGTACCGGCTGTGCGCGCCGCTGCCGATATGGGTGCGGCGATCAGCGTCGATACCCGCCGCGCCGGAGTGCTGGAGGCCGCGATTTCTGCCGGCGCGCACATGGCCAATGATGTCTCGGCCTTGCGCTATGATCCGCGCAGCGTTGAACTCGCGGCGCAACTGGGCTGCCCGGTGGTGCTGATGCACGCGCCCGGCAGCGGCGAGGATCTCCACGCCGGGGGCAAGTATCACGATGTGGTGTGCGACGTGTTCGATTTCCTGCGGCTGGCGCGCGAAAGGGCGATTGTCGCCGGGGTCGCCGAAGAACGCATCATGCTGGATCCCGGCATTGGCTTTGGCAAGTCGCTGGGCGAGAACCTTGGGTTGATCAATGCCTTGCCGCTGTTCCATGCGCTGGGCAGCCCGCTGTTGCTGGGTGCCAGCCGCAAGCGCATGATCGGTGCGCTGTCGCACGAGGAAGAGGCGGCTGGCCGGCTGGCGGGATCGATCGCTCTTGCGGTCAGGGGCATGGAGGCCGGGGTTCACCTGCTGCGCGCGCATGATGTTGCCGAGACGGTGCAGGCGCGCAATGTGTGGCGCGGTCTGCGCGATGCGGCGCTGACGGATTTTTCGCAGCTCCCGCCTCTTTGAGCCGGTCTTTCGCGCGCGCCACACATCTGTCATGCAGCGCGGCCAGAACATCGCCAATCGCGAATCTCCCAAGGAGCCTTTTGATGCGCCAGTCGCTGCTTGCCGCCACCATTCTTGCCGCTTTCGGTCTCGCCGCCGGGCCGCTCATGGCCGATGATCATGCGGCGAGCAATGATGCGCCGGTTGCAGTCAGCCTTGCGCCCGATCAGTTGCTTGCGCCCTATTATGCCGAGCTGCGCAAGCAGGTGGTCATGCCCGAAGCCGGGCCGAACCCGGCGCTAAACCCCGCCACCACGCTCACCCGTATCGCCTTTGGCAGTTGCAACCACCAGTCCGCCCCGCAGCACATGTGGGCGCAGATTGCCGCCCAGAACCCGCAGCTGTTCCTGATGATCGGCGACAATGTCTATGGCGATAATGGCTGGGATGCCGATGCCGGGCTGGAAAGCTTGCGTAAATCCTATGCGCTTCAGGCCTCGCACCCAGAATTCGCGGGCTTTCGCGCGCAGTTCCCGATGATGGCGA
This sequence comes from Erythrobacter sanguineus, assembly GCF_900143235.1. Taxonomy (GTDB): domain Bacteria; phylum Pseudomonadota; class Alphaproteobacteria; order Sphingomonadales; family Sphingomonadaceae; genus Erythrobacter; species Erythrobacter sanguineus. The sequence goes on from NZ_FRDF01000001.1 coordinate 133,388, forward strand.
CGTGGGACGATCATGATTTCGGCCTCAATGATGCGGGCGGCAGCTTCCCGATGCGGCGCTGGGGCGAGGAATTGTTCGAGACGTTCTGGAATTCGTCAGATGCGGTGCGCGCGCGCCCCGGGGTCCATGACAGCAGCATCACCGGGCCGGAAGGGCGCCGCGTGCAGGTGATCCTGCTCGACACCCGGTTCTTCCGTTCCGACTTGAAGCGCATGGAATGGAGCCGCGCGCGCCCGCCGCTGGGCGGCTATCTGCCCGATGACAACCCGGCCAAGACCATGCTGGGGGCGGAACAATGGGCCTGGCTCGAAGGTGAGCTGGCCAAGCCCGCCGACCTGCGCATTCTCGTCTCATCGGTGCAGGTCATTACCGATGCGCACCAGTTCGAAGGCTGGACCAACATGCCCGCCCAGCGCGACCGGTTGTATGATCTGCTGGCAGACCGCGAAGACAGCGGGCTGGTGATCCTGTCAGGCGATCGCCACGCAGGCGGCATCTACAAGACCGAGCACAAGGGGGAGACCTTGTGGGAGCTGACCAGTTCCTCGCTCAACCTCGCCTTCGGCAATGACAATGACCGCAGCACCGCGCGCGAGCCCGATGGGCGCCGTGTGAGCAAGTTCTTCTCGGTCGAGAATTACGGTCTGGTCGATATCGACTGGCAAGCGAGGGCGCTGACCATGACGCTGAAAGGCAATGATAGCGGGACGCTGGCAGAACAGACGTTCAACTGGTGATGTTCTTGAAATGTTTCACGTAGAACATTTCCGGCCATGTTGGATCTGCGTGAAAAAATCCTGTCAGTTCAAAGCGTAAAGCCGCCGTCCGAAACCATCACATGTCCGGTGATGTTGGAAGCGGCATCGCTCAGCAGGTAAAGGATGGTCTCGGCCATCTCTTCCGAGGAGGCAAAGCGGCCCGAAGGCGTGGTCTTGGCCATGGCCTTCAGCGTTGAATCGCGCCCGATCGCGGCGACCGAGCGTTTGAAATCCTCCCCGCTTTCCCAGATCGCGGTGTCGACCCCGCCGGGTGCGATGGCGTTGACACGAATGCCCAGCTTCGCGTTTTCCACCGCCGCGATCCGCGCCATGTGGGCGACCGCGGCCTTGGACACGCCATAGGGGCCAATGCCGGCCACCGGCTTGATCCCGGTGGTCGAGGCGACCACCACCGCGCTGCCGCCGCTCTCTCCCATCGCCCGCAACGACGAGGCGAGGGTCATGAAGGCGCCATCAAGATTGACCGCCATCACGCGGCGCCATTCGGCCAGCGAAAGGCTGGCAATCGGCCCGCCCGAACCAATCCCGGCATTGACGATCGAATGATCGAGGCCGGTCATCTGCGGTTCGAGTTCGGCCCACAGCGCTTCGTCGGCGACGCTGCCGGTGATGCGGTGGACATTGCCCGCAAGATCCAGCGCATCCAGCCCCGCGCCATCGACATCGACGAGAAACAGCTGCGCTGCCCCGCGCTCCGCCAGCGAGCGTGCACAGGCGGCCCCGATGCCCGATGCCGCCCCGGTAACGAGCGCCGAGCGCCCTTGGAAATCCTGAATTTGTGTCATGTTGACCGGCTAGGCCTGCCAGCCGCACCAATCAAGCGGCGTTATCGATCCCGAGATCGGAAAGCTTGCGATACAGGGTCGAACGCCCGATCCCCAGCCGGCGCGCCACTTCGGTCATGCGCCCGCGATAATGCCCGATCGCCAGCCGGATCACGTCCGCCTCGATTTCCTCCAGCGGGCGCAGATTGCCGTCCGGGGTGTAGAGCATGATGCCCACGCCATCATGCGCATCCAGCGGCCGCGCGTTGCCCTGTTCGCCCAGCAATTCGGACAGCTGCGGAAAACTTTCGGCGGTCAGCGTGTTGCTCTCGCAATAGACCGCGGCGCGGAACAGCACCGATTGCAGCTGGCGGACATTGCCCGGCCAGTCATAGGCCGCCAGCAACGTCAGCGCGCCTTCGGAAACAGACAGGTGGTTCAGGCCCGGCTGTTCGCCGATCCGGGCAAGGAAATGGCGAGCAAGCGCCGAAATATCGCCGGTCCGCTCGCGCAGAGGTGGCAGGTGGATGCGGGTGGCCCCGAGCCTTGCACCAAGCGCGGCGTCGAACTGCCCGGCTTCGACCATCCGGTCGAGCCCGACATTGCTGGTCACCAGCAGCCGCACATCGAACCTGTAGCCATAGCTCGCGCCCACCGGGCGGATGATTCCGCTTTCAAGCGCCTCGCCAAGGCGCTGTTGCAGCACCGGGGTCAGGCGGTCGACATCATCCAGAACCAGTGTTCCGCCGTCGCAATGCTGGAACGCACCGATCTGGCGGTCAAACGCGCCGGGGAAGGAGCCGGGTTCGTGCCCGAACAGCACGGATTCGATCGAGCCTTGCGGAACGCTGGCAAGGGCGATGGTCCGCAAGGGTTCCTTGGCACGCGGACTGGCCGCGTGCATCGCGCGCATCAGCATTTCCTTGCCGGTGCCGCTTTCGCCTTCGATCAGCACATGGCCGTGGCCGCGCGCAGCCTTGGCCGCCTGCGCCAGCGCGGTGCGAAAGGGCGGGGCGGTGCCGATCATCGCGTCGAAATCGAGGCTGGCCGACATCTTTTCGGTCAGCGGGGCGAGTTCATCGCGCGGGGACTCGCGGGTGGTGGCGCTGCGCAGGGCTTCCATCAGGCGGTCGGGAGAGACCGGCTTGACGAGGTAATCGCTGGCGCCTGCGCGCATGGCCTCGACTGCCAGCAGCGGCGAGGCGCTGGTCGTGAGCATCAGGATCGGCAGCGCGGGGCGCCGCGATTTCAGTTCGGCGATCAGTTCGCAGGCATTGTCACCCGGCACCCATTGGTCGAGCAGGATGGCGGAAAGCAGCATCCCTTCGCGCGTGCCGAGCATGGCGATCGCGGTTTCGGCATCGGGCGCGACGATGGTGCGCCATCCATCGCGCGCGGCAATCGCCGAAACGAGCCGCGATTGCGCAGGCTCATCGTCGATCAGCATCACGATTCGCGCATCGCCATCAATCTCGGGGTGGCAATCCATTTCAGCCATCAACCTTGCCGCTCGCCTTTCCTGGCCCGATCTCTTTTGCCGGGCTGACACAGGCCCTCTGCATAAGACGCAGGGGTAAAGACGGGATTAAGGCTGTTGTACGAGCGAAAGAGGCATTGTTTGGCAGCCGTGGGCGGAGGACTCTCATTAAAGGTGACTTGAGCACAAGGCTCTGCTTCGATACGGGGACGGTCAGAAATTCCGGCACCGTGCGTTTTGCTGCAACCAAATGCCGCCTGCGGTGTTGAAGAGCCCAAGGGGAAAGACACGAGATGAACGTTCACGACATTGAAAAGGCCGAAGCGACCTACAGCGGGTTCATGACGGCGCTGAAATGGGCTGTTCCGGTGATTGCGCTGATCGTCCTGTTCGTCATCATGCTGATCGCGGGTTAGGGCGGGGCAAACATGAAGATCGCCATTCTGAAGGAGCGCGCGCCCGGTGAGACGCGCGTCGCAGCCACGCCCGAAACGGTAAAGAAGTTTTCCGGCCTTGGCCTGTCGCTCGCCGTCGAGAAGGGAGCCGGGCTTGCCGCCTCCGTCACCGACGAAGCCTATGCCGAAGCCGGTGCCAGCATCGGCACTGCCGCCGCGACGGTGAAGGACGCGGATATCGTGCTGGGCATTCAGGCACCTGACCTGAAGCTGCTCAAGGGTGCAAAGCCGGGTGCATGGGTGGCGGCGCTGTTTGATCCGTTCGCGGCCCGCAATGTGGTCGATGCCTATGCTGCTGCCGGGTTTGAGGCGCTCAGCATGGAATTCATGCCGCGCATCACCCGTGCCCAGAGCATGGACGTGCTGTCTTCGCAATCGAACCTGGCCGGTTACAAGGCGGTGCTGGCGGCAGCCGATGTCTATGGCCGCGCCTTTCCGATGATGATGACGGCAGCGGGCACAGTGCAGGCTGCACGCGCTTTCATCATGGGGGTGGGCGTGGCGGGCCTTCAGGCGATCGCCACCGCGCGGCGGCTGGGCGCGCAGGTGTCAGCCACGGACGTGCGCTCTGCCACCAAGGAACAGATCCAGTCATTGGGCGCGAAGCCGATCTTCGTGGAAAATGTCGCGGGGATCGAAGGCGAAGGTTCGGGCGGCTATGCCACCGAAATGAGCGAGGAATACCAGAAGGCGCAGGCCGAACTGGTCAGCTCGCACATTGCCAAGCAGGACATCGTCATCACCACGGCCCTGATCCCGGGCCGCGCCGCGCCGCGTCTGATCACCGACGCGCAGATCGCAACGATGAAGCCCGGCAGCGTGATCTTCGATCTCGCCGTGGCGCAGGGCGGGAATGTGGAAGGATCAAAGCCGGATGAGGTCGTGGTCAGTCACGGCGTCAACATCATCGGCTTTTCCAACACGCCTGCGCACCTGCCCGCCGATGCTTCGGCGCTGTTTGCGCGCAACCACTATAATTTCCTGTCGGCTTTCTGGGACAAGGAGGCGCAGCGGCCCGTGCTCGACGAGGAAATCGGAGGCGCGATCCGCCTGACTCAGGGCGGCAAGGTCGTTAACGAACGGCTGCTGGGGGCTTAAACCATGGACTTCATTTCAATTCTCAGCATCTTCGTACTGGCCTGCTTCGTGGGCTATTACGTTGTCTGGTCGGTGACCCCGGCGCTTCACACTCCGCTGATGGCGGTAACCAATGCGATCTCCTCGGTGATCATCGTCGGCGCGCTGATCGCGGCGGCCGAGGCGCAGAGCCCGGTGGCCAAGTACCTCGGCCTGTTCGGGGTGGTGCTCGCCAGCGTCAATATCTTCGGTGGGTTCGCGGTAACGCAGCGAATGCTCGCCATGTACAAGAAAAAGGAGAAGTAAGTGATGGACTTCTCCATTCTTGCCGCCGGGGCCTCCGGCGAAGGCGCGGTGCCTGCCTGGGCGATGCTGGCCTATCTTGCCGCCGGCGTGTTCTTCATCCTCGCGCTGCGTGGGCTTTCCAGCCCGGCGACCAGCCAGGCGGGCAACCGCAATGGCATGATCGGCATGGCGGTGGCGGTAATCACGACGCTGGTCACCCACAACATCGCCAACATCGTAGAGATTGCCATCGCGATTTTCATCGGTGCGATCATCGGTGTGACGATTGCCCGGCGGATCGCTATGACCGCGATGCCGGAACTGGTGGCAGGCTTCCACAGCCTTGTCGGTCTGGCTGCCGTGGTGGTGGGCTTTGCTGCGTGGCTGAACCCCGCAGCCTTCGGGATTACCGATGCGGCGGATCAGATCCTTGCGGTCAGCCGCGTCGAACTCGGCCTCGGTATCGCCATCGGGGCGATCACCTTCTCAGGCTCGATCATCGCGTTCCTGAAATTGTCTGGCCGGATGAGCGGTTCGCCGATCATGCTGCCGGGGCGGCACGTCATCAACCTCGGCACGCTGGTGGCTATCCTTGCGCTGATCGGGATTTACACCGTCTCGCCAGAAGGCGGCGCTGGTCAGGGCTATCTCGTTATCGCGGTCGCGCTGCTGGCCTTTATCATCGGTTTCCTGCTGATTATCCCGATTGGCGGGGCGGATATGCCGGTGGTCGTTTCGATGCTGAACTCCTATTCGGGCTGGGCGGCCGCGGCGATGGGCTTCACGCTGGGGAACAGCGCGATGATCATCACCGGGGCGCTGGTTGGCTCCTCCGGGGCGATCCTCAGCTACATCATGTGCCGGGCTATGAACCGCAGCTTCATTTCAGTGATCGCGGGCGGGTTTGGCGCCGATGCAGGCGCCGCCGCCGCTGGCGGCGCGCGCGAACAGCGACCCTACAAGCAGGGCAGCGCGGAAGATGCGGCCTACATGCTCGAACAGGCCGAAAAGGTCATCATCATCCCCGGTTACGGGATGGCGGTGGCGCAGGCCCAGCACGCGCTGCGCGAGATGGGCGACAAGCTGCGCGAAAAGGGTGTGGAGGTGAAATACGCCATCCACCCCGTCGCAGGGCGCATGCCGGGGCACATGAACGTGCTGCTCGCCGAAGCATCCGTGCCTTATGACGAGGTGTTCGAACTGGAGGACATCAACTCCGAATTCGCGCAGGCGGACGTTGCCTTCATCATCGGCGCAAACGACGTGGTCAATCCCGCGGCTAAGACCGACAAGTCATCGCCCATCTACGGGATGCCGGTGTTCGATGTCGACAAGGCCAAGCAGGTGTTCTTCATCAAGCGTTCGATGGGGGGCGTCGGCTATGCCGGGGTCGATAACGACGTGTTCTACATGAACCAGACGGTGATGCTGCTGGCCGATGCCAAGAAGATGGTCGAGGAAATCGTCAAGTCGCTCGATTGATGCAGGTTCGCCGATGCGCAAGCTGATCATTGCGGTGCTGCTGCTCGCCTTGCTGGCGGGCGGCGCGTTGGTCAAGCGCTTGCGCCGGGTGGAAGATGGCGAGGCGGTCGGCGTGCTCACCGCCAGTGCGGCTCTCTGCGCGATCGGGGTCGGATAGCGCGGCCACCCCGTTACGCTCTTGCCTTTGCGCTCCTCGTTGCCGCACAATGGCAAGCGAGGAGAGAACCTGATGCCCAGATTTTTGCCGAGATTTACGCTGGCCGCCGCCGCTTTGGCCCTCAGCGCCATTCCCATGGCTTCCGGCCATGCGCAGTCTGGCGATCCGGCAGGCGAACGCGTCGGCACCGAATTCATGGTGTTTGAAGCAGACACCAACCCGCAGGCGCGCGCGCATTTCCTGCGCGGGCTCGCGCTGCTCCACAATTTCGAATACGCGCGTGCCGCCGCCGCATTCCGCGAAAGCCAGACATCCGATCCCGGGTTCGTCATGGCCTATTGGGGCGAGGCGATGACCCATAATCACCCGCTGTGGGAACAGCAGGATCGTGGTGCGGCGCGCGCCATCCTCGCCCGGCTTGCCCCCACGCCCGCAGCCCGTGCGGCCAAGGCTGGCACACCCGGCGAAAAGGCATGGCTGGATGCGCTGGAGACGCTTTATGGCGAACAAGGCACCAAGGAACAGCGCGACCTCGCCTATCTTGCAAAGATGCGCGCGATGCTGGCTGCATGGCCCGAAGATATTGATGTGCACGCCTTTACCGGCCTTGCGGTGCTCGGCTCCTCGCATGGCGGGCGGCAAGTGCCGATCTACATGGAGGCGGCAGGTATCCTCGAACCGGGCTTCATGACGCACCAGAAGCATCCCGGCATCCTGCACTACCTGATCCATTCCTACGATGATCCGGTGCATGCCCCGCTGGGCGAGCGCATGGCGGAGCGTTATGCCGTGGTCGCGCCCGATGCGGGCCACGCGCAACATATGGTGAGCCACATCTTCCACGCGCTGGCCGATTGGGAAGCGTCGGAAGCGGCCAATGTGAAGGCCGATGCCGTGGTCGATCGTCAGCGCATCGCTGCCGGGCGCGATCCTGCCGATTGCGGCCATTACAACGAATGGCTGGTCTATGCCCGCCTGCAACTCGGCAAGGACGCGAGCGATCTGGTGTCTGCCTGCCGCGCCGAGGCCGGGCAGAGCGCGGGCGGTGAGATCGCCTATGGCCCGGTCAGGAGTTACTCGGTCATGGCCGCATGGCAGGCGGTCGATGCCGGGATCTGGCCGGAACCACTTGGCGAAGATGCGCGCGCATTCCCGCTTCCGCGTGTGACGATGACCCACATCGCCGCGCTGCGGCACAGCAATGATGCAGGGGCTTTGGCGCAGGCCGTTGAAACGATGCGCCGCGATGCCGAAGCCCTGCTCGCACAACTGGCAAGGATGGCACCGGATGATCGCACGACCATGCCCTGGGTGGAGCGCGCAATTGCGCAGGTCGATGCGATCCGGCTGCTGGCATCGGGCGAAAGGGAAAGCGGGCTCGTTGCCTTGCGCGCAGCTGCCGAAGCCGAGGCCGCGTTGCCGACCATATTCGGCCCGCCCGCGATTGCCAAACCGAGCTATGAATTGCTCGGCGAGGAACTGTTGAAGCTGGGCCGCAAGGCCGAGGCCGCCGATGCGTTCCGCAAGTCGCTCGCCTTCGCGCCGGGACGGCTGTTGTCGCTCAGGGGGCTCGAAGCTGCGACGCAAGGTTGAGGGCACTTGTCATCGCCGCCTTCGATGGGCCACATAGGCGCATTGGAGGGAGAGAGTTTCATGATAAAACCCGCTTTGGTTGCTGCGCTGCTGGCATCCGCCGCCCCGGTGCTTGCCGAAACCCACATGATCGCCTCCGGCGAGGGCGCGCAGGAGCGCCTACAGGAAGCGCTGATTCTTGCCGAGCCGGGTGACGAGATCGTGCTTGAAGCAGGGCGTTACATCCTTACCGACGGGCTCAGCCTTGATGTCGATGGGGTGACCTTGCGCGGCGCGGGGCCGGCCCAGAGCATACTTGATTTCACCACCCAGCAGGGCGCAGGCGAGGGGCTGCTGGTTACCTCTGACAACGTGACCTTGCGCGATTTCGCTCTCGAAAACCCCAAGGGTGACGGGATCAAGTCGAAAGGCGCCGACAATATCATCTACCACCGCATCCGCGTGACATGGACCGGCGGCCCGAAGGCGGAGAACGGGGCCTATGGCATCTACCCGGTCGAAAGCACCGGGGTGCTGGTCAGCCATAGCGATGTTTCGGGCGCGTCTGACGCCGGCATTTACGTGGGCCAGTCCTCGAAGATCACCGTGCGCAATTCCGTCGCCACCGATAATGTGGCGGGAATCGAGATCGAGAACAGCCGCGATGCGATCGTCACCCAGAATTATGTCAGCCGCAACACCGGGGGCATTCTGGTGTTCGACCTGCCCGGCCTGCCGGTGATGGGCGGGGGCAATGTGCTGGTCACGAACAACCTTGTTGCGGGCAACAACACGCCGAACTTCGCGCCGCCGGGCAACATCGTCGCCGGGGTGCCGCGTGGAACCGGGATCATGGTGATGGCCAACGAGCGCGTGTGGATCGAGGGCAATGTCGTCTACGACAACCCGACCGCGCCCTTCATGGTGATCGCCTACACCCAGGAATACGAGGATGCGCGTTACAACCCCTACCCGCGCGAGGTGGTGATTGCGGGCAATGTGGTGGATGATGGCGCCAGCGATCCTGACCTGCCAGGCGGCGAAATGCTGCTCGCAGCGTTCGGAGGCATGCTGCCGCCGGTGATCGGTGACGGGCTGAATGATCCGAAGGGGGCAGCGCCGCTGTTCGTCGATGCAGGGCTTGCCGGGTGGTCGCTCAATCTGCAGCGGCAGGGCCAGGCGCTTGCCGAAGCGCAGCCGGGGCCGCTGAATGTGCCCGCGCCCGGTGCGGCTTGGTCGCTTGATGGGATCGGCGCGCCGCCCGAGCTGGAAGCGCGGCTGAAGTGAGGCACAATTGATGAGACACGGCGCGTTCCTCGCCCTTGCTCTGGCGGCGCTCCTCGCCTCGATCGCGGGTGCGCGCGGCCCGGCGCGGGTCGATGATGCGGCGGTGCTGGCGGGCATGGTGAAGAATCTGTCCGACTACGGCTTTTTCGCCGATGGCGCGCGGCAGGTGCCGGGGGCGGGGGTTGCACCCTATGCGTTGAATACCCCGCTATGGTCGGACGGAGCGGAGAAGTTGCGGTTTGTCTATCTGCCCGAAGGCACGCAGCTGATCGCCGATGGAGACGGCCTGCTGCAATTCCCGGTCGGCAGCGCAATCATCAAGACCTTTGGATTTGGGGAAGGCGAGGGCCGCCGGTTGATCGAGACCCGTTTGCTGCTGCACCGCGCGGATGGCTGGGTGGCATTGCCCTATCGCTGGAATGCCGATCAGACCGATGCCACGCTGGCACTGGCGGGCGGCAGGATGGATCTGCTGACCCCGGCGGGTGAGACGATTTCCTATGCCATCCCCAACAAGAACCAGTGCAAGACCTGCCACAGCAAGGATGGCGAGGTGATCCCGATTGGCCCCAAGGCCCGCAACCTGTCCGGTGAATGGCTGGGGCAGATGGCGCAGGCGGGGCTGCTTGACCAGATGCCGGATGGTGCGGACAGCCTGCCTGACTGGAGCACTCATGCTACCGGCTCCGCCGCACCGCTTGCCCGCGCCTATCTTGATGTCAATTGCGCGCATTGCCACCAGCCCGGCGGGGGCGCGTCCAATTCCGGGCTCGATCTGCGCTGGGAACAGGATGATCCCCATGCGCTTGGCATCCTGAAACGCCCGGTCGCGGCGGGGCGTGGAGCTGGCGGACATGATTTCTCGGTGCTGCCCGGTCAGCCCGACACATCGATCCTGCTTTACCGCATGAACTCGGCCGAACCGGGGATCGCGATGCCCGAACTGGGCAAATCAACGGTGGATCGTGAAGGCGTGGCGGTGGTGCGCCGCTGGATTGCGGAGATGCAGCAATAATGAAATGGGTTTTTCGCGGGGTTCTGGCGCTGTTGGCGCTGGTGGTGGTCCTGTTCCTGATCTTCCGCACTCCGGATACTGACGCTGCGGAAATGCGTGCCAAATATGGCGGGCCGCCGTCCCAATTCGTCGAAATTGGCGATGGAGTGACGGTGCATCTGCGCGACGAGGGGCCCAAAGATGCGCCTGCCATTGTGCTGCTGCACGGCTCCAACGCCGATCTGCACACGTGGGAGCCCTGGGTGCAGACGCTCAAGGCGAACTATCGCGTCATCCGCTTCGATCAGGTCGGCCACGGGCTCACCGGCCCTGATTCCGCGCATGATTACAGCCGCGCCAATTATGTCGCCGATATCCGCGAGGTGGCCGATGCGCTGGGGCTGGAGAGCTTTATCCTCGGCGGCAATTCGATGGGCGGGAAGCATGCCCTGGCCTTTGCCGTCGCCCATCCCGAACGTGTCAGCGGCCTGGTGCTGGTCGATGGCAGCGGCGGTCCGATGCTCGATGGCAAAAAGGAGGCTGCCGAACCGAAGAAGAAATCCGGGGGCAGCGGCAATATCGGCTTCACGATTGCCCAGACGCCCGGGATCAACCTCTTGGTCGAACAGATCACGCCGCGCAGCCTGATAGCGCAGAGCCTTGAACAATCGGTTTCGGTCAAATCGGTGGCAAGCGAGCAAGCCGTGACCCGTTACTGGGAACTGCTGCGCTATCCCGGCAACCGCCGCGCCACGCTGAAGCGTTTCTCGCAGCCCTATGACCCGCTGACCAAAGCCGAAATTGCCGCGGTTGCCGTGCCGACGCTGATCCTGTGGGGCGAGGAAGACCGCCTGATCCCGGTCGAGGCCGGACGCTGGCTGGATCAGACAATGCCCGACAGCACGCTGGTGGTCTATCCCGCGATCGGTCATCTGCCGCAGGAAGAGGCGGTGGCGGAGACGCTTGCCGACCTTGTGCCCTGGCTTGCCCGTCTGACCGATGATACGCCCCCCCGGTAAGACGCGCCGTATATGCGGCCTATGGACGCAACGCGCCCTTCCTCGCTACATCCGTTGGCAACTGCACATGAATTAGAAGGATACGCCTTTGCGCAAACTGGGGATCATCGGCGGCATGAGCTGGGTGTCGACGGCGATGTATTACGATCGGATCAACCGCATCGTCCAGAAACGCGCCGCGCCGATGGCCAGTGCGCCGCTGCTGATCGAAAGTCTGGATTTTTGCCAGCTTTACGCCCTTGTCGAGGAGCGTGACTGGCAGCGCGCGGCCAGCGTGCTTGTCGACAGCGCAAGGCGGCTTGAAGGTGCCGGGGCCGAAGGCTTGATCATCGGTGCCAATTCGATGCACCGGCTGTATGATGATGTCGCTGCGAGCGTGAACATCCCGATCCTGCACATCGCCGAATATGTCGGCACCGCGATCAAGCGCGCAGGCCATAAAAGCGCCGCGCTGATCGGCACCCGCAACGTGATGACCGAAAGTTTCTATCGCAAGCGGCTGGTCGCCCACGGCATCGATTTGCTGCCGCCAAGGATGGAGTTCGTCGAGATGCTCGACAAGATCATCTATGACGAGTTGATGGTCGGCAAGGTCACGCGTGAGGCGCAGCGGACCCTGAAGACGATCATTACCAACAAGGCACAGGAAGGGGCCGAGGCGATCGTGCTGGCCTGCACCGAGCTTGATCTGGTGGTCGATGTGGATGCCAACGTCTTGCCGGTGTTCGACAGCACCCGCATCCATTGCGAGGCGGCGGCCAACTGGATACTTGAACAAGAAGCGGTGCATTAGTCACCACTTCGTCTCTTAACCGAAACATTCCGGCGCAGCAATTGTTTGCAAGGGATGCAACCTTGTCCGGGGCCGTCTAAGGGCGCCCGTGGGATTTGTCATAACGTGAGTGAGGCAGGTTCCGGGTCTTCGGGTCGCACCGACAGGCCCATGGGGCCGCCTTACCTCCCCCCCCCAATCACCGGTAAGCGGCCCCATAAAGTTCCGGCGGCGACCGCGTCCGCGCGCAGTTTATGCGCATTTGTCCGATGTTTTGCATCTGTTCCGGTTGAGCCGCGGCGCATGCTGACCTAATCGCGCTTGGGTGACTTTCCGCGCGCCCTATGCTGCCGACCCGCAGGCCCATGGCGGGCGTGAATGGGGCCGTGAGACGAGCGGCGAACAGCGCGGGCCGCGCAGCGCCTTTCAGCGTGATCGCGATCGCATCATCCATTCGATGAGCTTCCGGCGGCTGAAGTCCAAGACCCAGGTCTTCATTTCGCCGCTGGGCGACCACTATCGGACGCGCCTCACCCACAGCCTTGAAGTCGCCCAGATCGGACGGGTGATCGCCCGCGCGCTCGGGCTGGACGAAGACCTGACCGAGGCGCTGTGTCTTGCCCATGATCTTGGGCATCCGCCATTTGGCCATGCGGGCGAGGCGGCGCTTTCGGCGGCGATGGCGCGCCACGGCGGCTTTTGCCACAATGCCCAGGCGCTGCGCACGGTGATGCGGATCGAATGCCCCTATCCCGAACATGACGGGCTGAACCTGACCTGGGACCTGCTCGAAGGGCTGGCCAAGCACAACGGGCCGGTCGTGGCTCCCAATTGGGCGCTGGCCGAGCTTGATGATGCGTTTCCGCTGATGCTCGGCACCTGGCCCTCGCTGGAGGCGCAGGTGGCGGCGGTGGCGGACGACATTGCCTATGACAACCACGATATCGACGATGGCCTGCGTGCAGGCTTCCTTGAGCTTGACGACCTGCTGACGCTTGATTTCGTCGCGGACCAGTGGCGCGCGGTCGAAAAACGCTTTCCCCATGCCCCGCGCGATCGCTTGCTGCGCGAGATGGTGCGCGATCAGATCGGATTGATGGTGAACGACGTGCTCGAACACACGCGAGATCAGGCCGCCGGCCTTCGCGCGGTTGCCGAGGTGCGCGAGGCCGGGCGGCAGATTGCGGGATTTTCGCCCGCGATGGCGGCGCAGGAACGGCGGCTCAAAGCCTTCATGTATGAACGGCTCTATTACCACCCCGAACAGGTGTCCGCTGCCGAGCGTGCCCGCGATGTCGTTGCCCGGCTGTTTGCCGCCTATGCGCAAGATGCGCGGCTGATGCCCGAGGATTGGCAGGCGCGGCTGCCCGGGCAGGATCCCCAGCGCGCCAGAGTGATCGCTGATTTCATCGCCGGGATGAGCGATCATTTCGCCATGCAGGCCTGCGGCGCGATCTATGGCGAACGACCGGCGGGACTGGTCAATGTCTGAGACCCGCGGCCCCGTGCGCATCGCGCTGGTTGGTGCGACCGGACTGATCGGCGGCAAGGTGATCGAACTGGCCAGCGCGGGCGATGAGGCGCGGGTCGTCGGCGTTGCCCGGCGCGAAGCGCCGCTGCCGCCGGGTGCGCGGATGGAGATGTTCGTGGCCGATCCTGCCAAGTGGGGCGAGGTGTTCGAAGCGGTGCGCCCGCGCGCGCTGATCTGTGCGCTTGGGACCACCTGGAAAAAGGCCGGGCGCGATGAAGCCGCGTTTCGCGGTGTCGATCACGATTTGGTGCTGGCAACAGCGCAGGCCGCGCACCGCGCCGGTGTGCCGAACATGGTGCTGGTCAGCGCTGCCGGGGCCGATGCGCGTTCGAAAAGCCTCTACATGCGCGTCAAGGGCGAGGCGGAGGACGCGGTTTTGCGCGTGGGGTTCAAACGGCTCGATATTCTGCATCCCGGCCTGCTGCGCGGGAGCCGGGAGAACGACCTGCGCCTGGCAGAGCGCGCCGCGTTGATCGCTGCGCCGCTGGTTGATCCGCTGCTGTCGGGATCGTGGGAGCGGTTCCGTTCGATCGATGCCGCGCTGGTGGCCGAAGCCGCACTGGGTCTGGCGTTGCGCCGGGCTGGCGGGCGGTTTACCCATGACAACGAGGCGATGCGCCGTGCCGCGCGTGAATGGCGGCGGGTGCGCGAGACGGAGAGCGCGGAATGATCGACTGGGATGCCCTGTTCAGCATGGTCAACCTGCTGGCGCTGATTGCATGGGCCGGCTTGATCCTGCTGCCGCGCTGGCCCGCACTGCTTTCGGGCGTGATGTATCTGGGCGTTGGCCTGCTCTGTCTGATCTATGCCGCCGGTTTGATCGGCTTGGTGAGCGGCCTGATTCCGAATGTCGAAGGCGGCGGGGCGGACTTTACCAGCATCGAAGGCGTGCAGGCGATCTTTGCTACCCGCGCCGGGGCGACGATCGGCTGGACCCATTATCTGGCCTTCGATCTGTTCGTGGGCCTGTGGATCGCGCGTGATGGCGATGCGAAGAATATTTCGCGCTTCATTCAGGCACCGATCCTGCTGACCACCTTCATGGCCGGGCCGCTCGGCCTGCTGTTGTGGTTGCTGCTGCGCGAACCTGCCGCGCGCAGGCAAGGGCGGTTTCGCTAAAAACGCGGCTGGACGAGGCCCGACGCCCTGCTAGTCTCCCCGCCTAAAACACGCCAGCCGGGGAGAGAGACGCGATGGCAAGCACGCCAGTGCTCAATTATATCACCTTCGATGAGTTCCTGCGCCATTGGGCGGCGCAGCGCCCCGATGGCTTGGCGCTGGTGGAAGGCGAGCGGCGCACCACCTATGCCCAGGCCGAGGTGCTGACCCGCCAGTTGATCGCCTTTCTGCAAGCGCATGGCGTTGGTCGGGGTGATCGCTTTGCCTGGTATGGCAAGAATTCGGACCGCTATTTCCTGCTGCTGTTTGCCGCTGCGCGCATGGGCGCGGTGATCGCGCCGGTCGGCTGGCGCCTCGCCCCGCGCGAGGTGGGCTATATCCTCGCCGATACGGAATCGAAGCTGGTGATCGCGGGCGAGGATTTCGTCGCAGCGGCACAGGCGGTCGAAGCCGGGATCGACAATGGCCCGGCGGTGTTCGAGGCGGCTGCGGCCTTTGCCGAGGCCGCAGGGATGGAGCCTGCTGCCAGCTTCGCACAGCCCGATCCTGATGAGGCGGTGCTGCAACTCTACACCTCCGGCACGACCGGCAATCCCAAGGGCGTGTTGCTGTCCAACCGCAACCTGTTCAGCCTGCGCCGCGCCAGCCGCGTGGCGAATATGCCGTGGGACAAACTCGATGCGCAGGACTGCCTGCTCGGCGCGATGCCGATTGCCCATATCGGCGGAACCGGCAGCGGCCCGATTGCGGTGGCGAACGGCATCCCCGTGCATGTCCTGCCCGAATACACGCCCGACGGCACGCTCGCCGCGATCGAGGCAGGCACGACCCTGCTGTTTCTGGTGCCTGCCGCCGTGCAGTTCATGATGCAGCATCCGCGCGCGGCGACGACCGATTTCAGCCGTCTCAAATATCTGATGTATGGCGCTGCGCCGATGCCGCTCGAACTGCTCAAGGAAGCGGTCAAGATGATGCCGGCGACCGGCTTTATCCAGCTTTACGGCATGACCGAAACCACCGGCACCGTGTCGTTGTTGCCGCCCGAGGATCACGATGTCGGCGGCAACCGGCGGATGCGCTCGGCGGGCAAGGCGGTGCCGGGGGTCAGGATCGAGGTGCGCGGACCTGACAACCAGCCGGTGCCGACCGGCGAGATCGGCGAAATCTGCATCCTTTCGCCGTCCAACACCGCCGGTTACTGGAAACTGCCCGAGGCCACCGCCAGCACCATCGATCCCGATGGCTGGCTGCACACCGGCGATGCCGGGATCATGGACGAAGACGGCTATGTCTATATTCAGGACCGGATCAAGGACATGATCATTTCGGGCGGCGAGAACGTCTATCCCGCCGAGGTTGAAAGCGCGATCTATGGCCACCCCGCCATCGCCGAAGTTGCTGTCATCGGCGTGCCCAGCGCCAAATGGGGCGAGGAGGTTAAGGCCTGCGTCGTCGCCAAACCGGGGCATGAGATTGACGCCGCCGACGTCATCGCATGGGCGCGCGAGCGGATCGCGGCGTTCAAGGCGCCCAAAAGCGTCGATGTCATCCCGCTGATGCCGCGCAATGCCAGCGGCAAGATCCTGCGCCGCGAACTGCGCGCGCCCTATTGGGAAGGCCAGGAGCGGCAGATCTCGTGAGGATATTGTCCTGATGGCAAAGCAGCACGCCCCCGCCACCCTGCGCAACCGCGAGCCGATTGCCGAGGCGCTGGCGCGCGAATTGCCGAGCGCGGGACTGGTGCTGGAAATTGCCAGCGGCACGGGGGAGCACGCCGTCCATTTTGCCGAAAGCTTCCCCGCACTGCACTGGCAGCCTAGCGATCCTTCGCCAGAGGCGCTCGCCTCGATCAAGGCCTATCGCGCGGATTACGCGGGAGGCAATCTCGCCGATCCGGTGCTGCTTGATGCTGCGATACCCGCCAGTTGGGCCGTGGCGGCGGCTGATGCCATTTTGTGCATCAACATGGTGCATATCAGCCCATGGGAAGCGACCGAGGGGCTGATCGCTGGCGCTGCCCGATTATTGGCCAGCAGCGGCGGGCCATTGATCCTTTATGGCCCCTATCTTGAGCGGGGCGTGGAAACTGCGCCTTCAAATCTCGACTTCGACGCCAGTCTCAAGTCTCGCGACCCCCGTTGGGGATTGCGGGCCGCCGAGGATCTGGACAGGCTGGCGGCAAGCCACGGCATGAACCGCAGCGCACGCCATGCCATGCCGGCCAACAACATCATGCTGGTCTATCGGGGCTAGAAAGGCGCCTGCACGCCATCAATCAATCGCGCGCTTGCCCGCCCGGCCGACTGATTTGATGTCATCTCCCAGCCCGTCCACCGTGTTGCAGGCAGTGCCGGTCAGGGTGAGTGCGGCGAGCGCGGCCGCGATCAAGGTCTTGCGAATCATCGGTGTGGTCCTCTTGTCGAATCCTTCAACGCACGAGCATTGATATTTATTCCTGACCAGCGCGTGAAGCGGTGGCTCGTTGTCTGGCAAGCTGCCGCTCGCGCCAGGCGATCAGCAAGCCTGCGGCAATGATCAATGGTGCGCCCAGCCATAGACTGGCTGGCGCGGCGCGATCGAACACGTAGATGCCGTAGAAACTTGCCCACAGCAGGGCGGTGTAATCCATCAGCAGGATAACCGCCGCCGAACCGAACCGCAGCGAGGTGGTCAGCAGCATCTGCGCGCAGGCTCCCATCAGCGCCATGGCAAGGATGATGCCCCAGGTGGTTGCATCATGCGAGCCCATCACGAAGGGCAGGGCGAGCGCAGCAACCGGCGTGCTCAATGCAGCGAACCAGAACACGATGCTCCACGGGGTTTCGGTGGTGTTCAAGTCCTGGATCTGGAAGCTGATCAGCGCCACCATGAGGGGGGCGATCAGGCCGACGATCACGCCGGTCAGCGTCACGCCTTCGGCTGTGCCATTGCCCGGCTGCATCACCACCAGCACCCCGGCAAAGCCGATGACGACTGCCGCCCAGCGATAGGGCCCGATTTTCTCGCGGAACAGCAACAGCGCGATCAGCACGGCAAAGATCGGCGCGGTGAAGGAGAGCGTGGTCGCTTCGGCCAGCGGCAACAGCAACACAGCGCCATAGGTGAACAGCATGCCGACAAGACCGGTCGCCGCACGCCGCGCATGGGCCGGAAGTCTGGTGGTGCGCAGCATTGCGAGGCGGCCAGTCAGCGCCAGTCCAACGGCGATCAGCCCGGTGGTGAGCAATTGCCGCCAGAAAATCAGTTCAACCAGATGCGCGCCGCGTTCCCCGGCCAGCTTCACCAGCATTGCCATCGTCGCCAGCGCCAGCGCGGTCAGCAACCGGATGCCGAGCGCGAGCAAGGGGCGGGGGCGGGCGATCGAGCCATCCATCGCGCGGGGGCTTGGCGCAGGCCGGGGGATTGCGCAAGCGGGCAAGGCGCCTACATCAGCGCGCGATGGAACTCCTCGACCGCTTTATGCTCCTCAGTGATGCCGCACAGTTTGCGATTACCGGCGGGCTGTTCTGGGCGTTCGCAGGTTTTGCCGGTGTGATGGAGCGCCGCCGGATGAAGCGGCGCGATGTTTCCCGGCTCGAACAGGTCGGCTGGGTGCCGTGGCTTGGCCTGTTCATGGCTTGCGCAGTCATCGGCGGCGGGATGCTGGCGATGAGCCTGCCGGTGGTGCTGGGGAGCCTTTGAGTTTCGTGCTCCTGCCTCGTCAGAGGCAGGCCTCAAAAACGAACCCGCAGGGTTCGCAAGGCCGGAGTCGAAGCCGAAGGCGCAGACGTGCGAAGCACACCTGCAGGGCCGCCGGCCGGTTAGGCCGATCCCGTCTGCCTCGTCAGAGGCAGGCCTCCAGAACGAACCCGCAGGGTTCGCAAGGCCGACTGGCCGCCGGCCGGTTAGGCCGATCCCGTCTGCCTCGTCAGAGGCAGGCCTCAAGATACGCCTGATCAAACCCGAATTGCCGGGCCTTTTCGAGCGTGTAGGGGCGCAGACCCGATGAGCGGAATTCGCCGAGGATCTTGCCGTCTTCGCTCTCGTCCAGATATTCGAACTTGAACAATTCCTGCGTCACGATCACGTCGCCTTCCATCCCGATCACCTCGGTGATGTTGGTGGTGCGGCGCGAACCATCGCGCAGACGCTTGACCTGCACGATCAGATCGACCGATTCGGCGATCTGGCGGCTGATGGCTTCCTTGGGGATCTTGATGTCGCCCATCAGGATCATGTTTTCCATACGGCCAAGGCATTCGCGCGGGGAGTTGGCGTGGAGCGTACACATCGACCCATCGTGACCGGTGTTCATCGCGGCCAGAAGGTCGAAACATTCCGCGCCGCGAATTTCGCCCAGGATGATGCGGTCAGGACGCATACGCAGGGCGTTCTTCACAAGGTCGCCGATGGTGATCGCGCCTTGCCCTTCAAGGTTCGGCGGGCGGGTTTCGAGCGGCAGCCAGTGCGGCTGTTGCAGGCGAAGTTCCGCCGCGTCTTCGATGGTCAGCACGCGCTCACCCGGGTCGATCATCTTCGACAGGGCGTTGAGCATGGTGGTTTTACCCGAACCCGTACCGCCCGAAATGACGACATTCATCCGGCATGCGCCTGCGATCTTCAGCGCGGTGCACATCTTGTCCGACATCGACCCGAAATCGCGCAGCATGTCGAGCGTGATGGGCTTTTCGGAAAACTTACGAATCGAGATCGCGGTGCCGCGCAGCGACAGCGGCGGGACGATCACGTTCACACGCGAACCGTCCTTCAAGCGGGCGTCGGCCAGCGGCGTGGTCTGGTCGACGCGGCGGCCGACCTGGTTTACGATCCGCTGGGCGATCTGGAACAGGTGCTGTTCGTCGCGGAAGCGGATCGGGGCGAGGGTCAGCTTGCCCTTCTTTTCGATGTAGGTCTGATCCGGGCCGTTGACCATGATATCGGACACGTCGGGATCGTTGAGCAATTCTTCGAGCGGGCCGAAGCCGAGCAACTCGTCGATCAGCACCTTTTCCAGCGCGAATTGTTCGCGCCGGTTCAATGTGACCTTCAGTTCGGCCAGCACTTCCATGATGATCGGGCGGAATTCCTCGGAGAGTTCCTCCTTGGACAGCGTTGCCGCCGCTTCGGGATCGACCCGTTCGAGCAGGCGCGGCAGCACCTGTTCCTTGATCTTGTGGACGCTCGCTTCGAACCCGCCGACTTCGGAATTGCCGTCGTTGACCGAGGCCATGCGCTCGTTCAGACGGTCGATCGCCTCGGCACTTGTGGTCGGACGGCTTGGGGCGGGTGATGGGACCGGTGCGGCTTTGGCCGGCTCGCCCGGGATCGGCGGAAACTGCTCCCCACCGCGCTGACCGCCGGACGAGGCGCTGCCAGCCCCCTTCATCGGCCTTGCGACCCCGAAGGCTGGCCTGCTGCCGGGCTTCATTCCGCCAGCATTGCCCTTTTTGCCGAATGCGCTCATTCCCAGCCCCCGAGGCTTGTCATCATGTTCTGTCCCCCTTCCGCCATTCTTGCGAAGGGTGTCTTCCGAAAAATGGTGAATAGGCAGGAAAGCTTATTTTTTCCCTAAGGCCGCGCGGGCGCTCTCGTGAATGGTGAAGGGTATTGCGCGGGTAGGCCCGGCGCTTCTGGGGCGGTTTGCAATCCGATGGTATTGGATCAACTGCTCCAGAATTCTGATTTACCGCGTTTTCAGGGTTAACGGGTGATTCCATCCGGCTCCAGAACGCTCTAGGCGGATGGGCATGACTGATCAGCGCCGCGCCGGACTGGCCTATGCCGTCACCGGATTTGCCATTCTTTCTGTCGGGGATGCGGTGGTCAAGTCGATGGCTGGCGCCTGGCCCGCCTTTGCCGTCGCGGCCTTGCGTTTCACCATCGGCGCTGCGGGGCTTTCGCTGCTGCTTTTCAGAACCGAGGGCCTGCATGCCTTTGTGCCGGTGCGGCCGTGGCTGCAGGCGGCACGCGGGGTATGTCTGGCAGTGGCTTCGGTCAGCTTCTTTTCGGCGATCTACCTGATGCCGCTGGCCGAGGCCATGGCGATCGGATTTCTTGCGCCGGTGCTGACCCAGATGCTGGCCGGGCTGCTGCTGGGCGAGCGGGTCGAGCGCCGCGTCTGGCTGGCGTCGCTGGTCGCGCTTGCGGGCGTGGCCATCGTGCTGCGGCCCAATCTGGCAGAGCTTGGTCTTGTCGCCCTGCTGCCGCTCAATTCGGCGCTGTTCTTTGCGCTGATGATGGTCGCCAACCGCGCCAGCGCCGGGCTGGGCAGCGCGCTTTCGGCGCAGGTTTTCATCGCCGGTTTCTGCGCGCCGATTCTGATTGCGGGCGCGGCAGC
The DNA here is from genome assembly GCF_900143235.1 of Erythrobacter sanguineus. Taxonomy (GTDB): domain Bacteria; phylum Pseudomonadota; class Alphaproteobacteria; order Sphingomonadales; family Sphingomonadaceae; genus Erythrobacter; species Erythrobacter sanguineus. Next base: position 154,474 of record NZ_FRDF01000001.1, read on the forward strand.
GGCCAAGCTGTCGGGGATCCCGGCGTTCGATTTCGGTTGGCCGACATGGGATGTGGCAGCGCGTTGCACGGTGGTTGCGGTTACCGCCAGCTCCGCGCACTGGCTTGCCTATATCGGCACCACCAAGGCTGGCGCGGCGCAGGTTGCCCCGGCGATCTATGTGCAGATGCTGGTCGCGATCACCCTGGGCTGGTGGTGGTTCGATGACCGGCCCGATCTCTACACCCTTGCCGGGGCCGGGCTGATTATTTCTGCCGGGCTCTATCTTTGGCACGGTAGCGCACGCGGGGCCTTGCCGATCAACCGCTAATGGCTAGAGCGGTCGGCGGGCCGAAAGGAAGGACAGGCAGGCAATGTGCGGCATAATCGGTATCGTGGGTAGCACCAGTGTCGCCGAACGGCTGGTCGACGGCCTCAGGCGCATGGAATATCGCGGTTATGACAGCGCCGGGATCTGCACATTGCATGAAGGCGCGCTGGTGCGGCGCCGGGCCGAAGGCAAGCTTTCCAATCTCGCCCGCGTGCTTGATGCCGATCCGGCGCTCGGCACTGTTGGCATCGCGCACACCCGCTGGGCCACGCATGGCGCCCCGACCGCGGCCAATGCCCATCCGCACGCGACCGGCGAGGTCGCGATCGTCCACAACGGCATCATCGAGAATTTCAGGGAATTGCGCGCCGAACTGGCCGCGCATGGCCGCGTGTTCGAAAGCGAGACCGACAGCGAGGTGGTCGCCCACCTGATCTCCGCCGAAATCGAGCGCGGTGCCGACCCGGTCGAAGCCGTGCGCGAGGTGCTGCCCCGACTGCGCGGAGCCTTCGCGCTGGCCATCGCCTTTCGCCGGCATCCTGATCTGTTGATCGGCGCGCGGCTTGGTTCGCCGCTGGTGCTGGGCTATGGCCCCGAAGGCGAGGAGGCCGAGATGTATCTGGGTTCCGATGCTCTGGCACTCGCCCCCCTGACTCAGCGCATCGCCTATCTCGAAGAAGGCGACTGGGTCGTTGTCGCGCGCGACAGCGCGCAGATCTACGACGTCGAGAACCAGCGAGTTACCCGCGAAATCCGCGCCTCGGGCGCTTCGGCGGCGGCGGTGGAGAAGGGCAGTTACCGCCACTTCATGCAGAAGGAAATCTACGAGCAGCCGACCGTCGTGGCGCAGACCCTCGCCTCCTATCTGCGCCGTTCGGATAATTCGGTGGCACTGCCGCAGATGGAGGTCGACCTGTCGCAGGTGCGCCGCCTGACGATCGTTGCCTGCGGCACCTCCTTCTATGCCGGGATGGTGGCGAAATACTGGTTTGAACAATTCGCCCGCGTGCCGGTGGATATCGATGTCGCTTCGGAATTCCGCTACCGCGAACCGGTGCTGGAAGAAGGTGGCCTTGCTCTGTTCATTTCGCAGAGTGGGGAAACCGCCGATACGCTCGCCGCGCTGCGCCATTGCAAGGCGCACGGGCAGACTATCGCAGTGGTGGTCAACGTGCCGACCAGCACCATGGCGCGCGAGGCCGATCTGTTGCTGCCGACCCATGCCGGGCCGGAAATCGGCGTCGCCTCGACCAAGGCGTTCACCTGCCAGCTGGCGGTGCTGGCCGCGCTGGCCGCGCATATGGCGGTCAAGAAGGGCCGACTCACCCGCGATCAGGAGGCGGACATCGTGCGCCACCTGCTAGAAGCGCCCGCCGCACTGAATGCAGCGCTCGACCATGATGACGACATTGCCGCCATGGCCCACCTTATCGCTCCGGCGCGTGATGTGCTTTATCTCGGGCGCGGGCAGGATTATCCGCTGGCGCTGGAAGGCGCGTTGAAGCTCAAGGAAATCAGCTATATCCATGCCGAAGGCTATGCCGCGGGTGAAATGAAGCACGGGCCGATCGCTCTGATCGACGAATCAGTGCCGGTGGTGGTGATCGCCCCATCGGGGCCGTTGTTCGAAAAGACCGTTTCCAACATGGAGGAAGTGCGCGCGCGCGGCGGGCAGGTGGTGCTGATTTCCGATGCCAAGGGGCTGGAAGAGGCCGGCGAAGGCTGCATTGCCACCATCGAAATGCCGGTGGTTCACCCGCTGATCGTGCCGCTGGTCTATGCTATCCCCGTGCAATTGCTCGCCTATCATGTGGCGGTGGTGAAGGGCACCGATGTCGACCAGCCGCGCAACCTCGCCAAGTCGGTGACTGTCGAGTAAACGCGGGACAAGCGGTTAACTATCGCTTCGGCGTGCAGCCCGCGGGAATTTACCGCAACCTAACCTTTGACGGTTAACGCCGAACGGGTGACCGAACCGTCCACCTCTTCTGCCAGCCTGCTGTCGGCCGATCTGCCTGTTTCTGTCGTGCTTGGTCTGTCGGACAAGGGCGACATGGACTGGGCACGGCTGCGCGGGCTGCAATTGGCAGCGACGGCCAAGCTGTCGCTCTATCGGGCCATCGCGAACGCCATCCTTGCGGTGTTCGTGGCCCAGATCTACCTAGGCAAGGTCGGGCTGATCGGATTTGGCCTGTGGGCCGTGCTGCTGGCTGCGTTGCAATGGCGCAGTACGCGGCTCAATCTCACGCTTGCTGATATCAACCGATGCCGGATTACCCGTACGGAGTTGCGCCAGCAGTCCCTGACTGCGGTGCTGTCCGGTCTGGTCTGGGGCGGCGCTGTTCTGACCTTCCCTTTCTTCGGCAATCTGGCCGACCTGATGGCGATGCTGCTGGTCATCGCGATCCTTTGCGCGGCGTCGGTGTTTTTCTACACCGCCGCGCCGATCGGGATTGTCTTCTTCCTGATCATCCTTGGCGCCTGCACGATGATCCAACTCGCCTTTGCCGGTGCCTGGTTTGCCATGGTTGCAACCCTGCTGTTTGTCATCGTGGCGCTGCTCGGGACGATCGAGATGGGCCGCAACTTCCTGACCGCGCGGCTTGCCGAGGCAACCATCGCCGAAAAGGAACAGGTCGTTTCGCTGCTGCTGCGCGAATTCGAGGAGAACGAGGCCGACTGGCTGTGGGAAATCGATGTCACCCGCCGGCTACGATCAGTCAGCCCGCGCTTCGCCTTTGCGCTGGGACGGCCGCAGGTCGAAGTTGAGGGCATGCCGTTGCTTGAACTGGTTGCCGGCCGGAGCTGGGCGAGTGGCCAGTTTCCGCAGAGCCTGCACGACCTTGCCGAGCAGCTCAAGAACCGCGAAAACTTCTCGAACATGCCAGTGCAGGTCTCGATCCTTGGCGAGGAACGCTGGTGGGAATTGTCGGGCACACCGATGCGCGATGAACATGGGCGTTTCACCGGTTTCCGCGGGGTCGGTTCCGACGTTACCGAACAGCGCAAGTCGTCGGAAAAGATCGCCTACCTTGCGCGCTATGATACGCTGACCCAGTTGCCCAACCGCCTCCAGCTGACCGAAGCGCTGGGCGAGGCGCTGCGCTATGCCGCGCAATGGCGTTCGCGCTGCGCGCTGTTGATGGTCGATCTCGACCGGTTCAAGTCGGTCAATGATTCGCTCGGGCACATGACCGGCGACAAGCTGCTGGCGCAGGTTTCAGCCAGGTTGCAATCGCTGATGGAGGAGAACCAGATGTGCGGGCGTCTGGGTGGTGACGAGTTCGCCATCGTCATTCGCGATCTGCAAAAAGCCGACGAAATGAACCAGCTTGCGAAGCGCGTGATCGACCGTCTGTCGGAGCCCTATCAGGTCGATCAACACACGCTTTATGTCGGGGCCAGTGTGGGTTCGGCCATGGGCCCGCGCGATGGCAAATCGGTTGAGGAACTGATGCGCAACGCGGACCTCGCGCTCTACCGCGCCAAGGATACCGGCGGGGCCGAGCACTGCCAGTTCGAGCCTGTGCTCCACGCCTCGGCCGAGGAACGCCGCCAGCTTGAGGTGGCGCTGCGCAAGGCGTTGGGCCGAGACGAAATGGAGCTGCATTACCAGCCCGTGGTCGATGCCCGCAGTGAAAGTGTGGTCGGTTTCGAGGCGCTGGTGCGCTGGAACAGCGCCGATCACGGCTTCGTGAGCCCCGGCAAGTTCATTCCGCTGGCAGAAGATACCCGCCTGATCGTGCCGATCGGCAAGTGGGTGATGCGCAAGGCCTGCGAGGAAGCGCGCAACTGGCCTGACCACATCAAGGTCAATGTCAACGTCTCGCCCGAGCAGCTGCTTGAGCCAGGTTTCCATCAGGAGGTGGTTGAGGCCTTGGCGGCGAGCGGTCTCAGGCCCGAACGGCTCGAAGTGGAAGTGACCGAAAGCATCTTCCTGCGCGATGCCAGCGTTGCGCGCAACGCGCTCGAACAGGTGATGGCGCTGGGTTGTTCCGTCGCGCTTGACGATTTTGGAACCGGCTATTCCTCGCTAGGATACATCCGCAAGCTGCGGTTCTCGACGATCAAGGTCGATCGCACCTTCGTGCAGGGTGCAGCTCAGGGCAGCGCGGAAAGCCTTGCCATCATCAACGCGGTGGTGGCGATGGCGAACAGCCTGAATATGACCACTACGGCTGAAGGGGTGGAAACCGCCGAGGAAGCCGAACTGATCCGCAATCTGGGATGCGACAAGATCCAGGGCTATTATTTCGGCCGCCCGATGGCGAGCCATGATGCCCGGCAGTTGTTTCCGGGACTGGCGCAGCGCCGCGCCTGACGCGCGTCTTCTCAGGCGCTCGCAAGCGCTGAGAGGATGTTTTCGAAAAGGCGCCGGCCGTCGGCCCCGCCAAGCGATGCCACAGCCGCCGGTTCGATCGCGCGCTCGGGGTGCGGCATCATGCCCAGAATCCGGCCATTGTCGCTCAGGACACCGGCAATATCGCGCGCCGAACCATTGCAGGTCTCGGCATAGCGGAACGCGATCCGGCCTTCGCCCTCGAGCCGGTCAAGCGTTTCGGCATCGGCAAAATAGTTGCCATCGTGATGCGCCACCGGAATGCGCAGGCTCTCACCCGCCGCAAAGCCATTGGTGAACAGCGAACTGGTGTTCTCGACCTTGAGCGTGACGGTGCGGCAGATGAAGCGCTGGTCGGCATTGCGCATCAGTGCGCCGGGCAGCAGCCGTGCCTCGGTCAGAACCTGAAAGCCGTTGCACACGCCCAGCACCGGCACGCCGCGTGCCGCAGCAGCAGCCACCGCGCGCATGATCGGGCTCATCGCGGCCATCGCGCCTGAACGCAGGTAATCGCCATAGGAAAAGCCGCCGGGCAGGGCGATCAAATCGAGCCGTTCGGGCAGATCGGCATCGCCGTGCCATACCCTGACCGCGGGTTGTCCCGACACGGCCTCAAGCGCGGCAGCCATGTCGCGGTCGCAATTCGAGCCGGGGAAGGTGACCACGGCGGCCCTGAAGCCATTCGCCGGGAAGGCCATCAGATGTTGTCCCCGGTCTCGATGGTGAAATTCTCGATCACGGTGTTGGCGAGCAGTTTTTCGCACATTTCGGTCAGCGTCGCAGGATCGGTGCCATCGGCCACGTCGAGTTCGATCATCCGCCCGATCCGCACATCCTCGACCCCGGCAAAGCCGAGGCCTTCAAGCGCATGATGCACCGCACGGCCCTGCGGATCGAGCACGCCGGGCTTCAAACGGACAAGGACGCGAACTTTCATGGGCAATGGTTCCTCGCAGGGCTGGCCGGGACGAAATCTGCCGCCGATATAGCGCGCGCGCGCCAAGGTGCAATCGCAAGCCTGCCGGTTGTTCACGCCGTGACGCGCGGCACCGCGCGCGGCTTCTATTTCGACAGCGATTTCGATGTCACCACCGTCAGTTTCGATTTCCCGCCGCCGGTCACGGTCAACCACACCAACGAAGCCTGGGCGCTGTTCGGTCAGGTCAGCTGCGCATTGACCGAAAGCCCGCGTGTCACCGGCGGTCTTCGCGTGGGTTATATCGCTGGCAAGCCGAGTAGGAAATCGCCGCCATTGCCCGCAATATCACCAATGAAGACAATGTGCTGGGCGTGGCCGATTTCAACAACAACACCGCCTTCGTCAACGAACCGGGCGTGATCGGGGTATCCTTCGGGATCAGTTACTGATCGCGCCGTCCCTGTTGAGGGAATGCGCAATCGGACAACCGGCAGGGGTGATCCTGCCGGTCTTCCCGTGCCTGCAACGGCCTAATCGGCGTTGGCTGCGGGCACCACCATCACCTCCACGGCAGCGCCTTCGGCGAGCCACCTTGCCGCAGCGGCTTGCAGGTCTTCAGGGGTTGCCGCGCGGATCAGATCGGGCGCGGCAAACCAGCGGTCGAGCCGTGCGGGATCGCTCTGCGCGCGTGCGGCAAGGCTGATCCAGCCCCCCAGGTCCTTGAGCGCATTGTCATAGTTTTCGAGCAGCGGGCGGCGCGCCCGTTCGATCAGGTCGGCGCTGGGCGGCGCGGCACGCAGTTCGGAAAGCACATCTTCCACCGCCGCGCGGGCGGCCTCGACCTGTGCGACATCGACCGACACGCCAAGGCTGAAGGTCCCGAAATCGCGATAATGGCGGCTGTTCGATGCGCTGGCAGAGGGCGAATAGGCCTGTCCCAGTTCCTCGCGCAGCTTTTCGGTCAGCGCGATCCGCACCACCCGGGCCAGCAGGGCGAGACGCAAGGTTTCCGCCTGATCGCGGTCGTCGGTGGTTGGCCAGACCCAGCGCAGCAGCGCCTGATCGGCCTCGCCCTGATGGGTGAGCACGCGCTGGCCGCGGGTTGCGGTGAAACGGCGGTTGCGGGCCGCCTCGCGCGGGTTGAATTCGGGTTCGCGAACCGGGAGCGCGCCCAATGTCGCGGCAACCGCGGCAATCGCCTCATCCTCGTCGAAATCACCCGCCAGCGCGAGTTCGGCAGCGCCGCCTGTCAGCCGGTCGCCGATCGCTTCGCGCAAGCCCGCATAATCAAGCGCGAGGAACGCTTCTTTGGGCTGGAGCGTGAAGCGCGGGTCATTGTCCGACAGGATCCCGCCCAGCGCCGTGCCAAGCGCGCGGGCCGGGGTCGCATCAAGCGTGGCGAAGTAATTCTCGATCCCCTTGCGGAAGCGCTCCTCACCTTCCGGACGATAGCCCGGATCGCTCAGCAATGCGGCCAGCACCTGCATCTGCAGCGCAAGGTCGCGGGTGGTGGTGTTGCCAGAGGTGGTGAAGGCATCGGCCGCGCTCGACAGGCTGAAACCGACGCTGCGCCCGGCCAGCACGCTTGAAAGTTCGTCCTGACTATGTCGCCCGAGCCCGCCCAGCGCGAGCGAATCCGTCAACGCCACCCGCAGGGGCGCCTCGGCGGAATTCATCAGATCACCGCCATCGACTGCAAGCGTGAAGGCGATGCGATCCTCGCGGATGGTGGTTGGCTTCAAGGTCAGGCGAACCCCATTGGCAAAGCGGATCAGCCGCAGGCCAAGCCGGGGTTCGCGCATATCCGAGATGATCGCGCCCGGCGCGCCGAAATCGTCATAGGCAAAGGTCTGCGGGCCGTTATCCGCGGGCGGAGCAATGGGCAGCGCCATCGCTTCGGCAAGGGCGGCGCGCAGGGCTGCCTCTCCGCCTACAGGTGCGGTGCGGCCTTCAAACCGGATCAGCGGATCTTCGAGCGGGACAGCATCCGCCTTGACCGCATCCCACGCCGCCCCGGGCGTCAGGGTTGCGGCCACCCGTTCGAACTGCGCCAGTTGCCATTGCGGCGTGGCCGGCACCCGCTCGTCGCTCGCCAGCGCCAGTGCCCCGCCGACGAACACGGCATGGCTGCGGGTCTCGGCCCCTTCAACCGCGTTTTCATAGGCGGTGCGCAGGTTGGCCAGCTGTTCGTCCACCTCGGCGCGGGTGAAGCCATAGGCCAGCGCCGCATTGATCTCGCGCATTGCCGCGAGCATGCCCGGCTTCCACTCGCCATCGGCGGCGCGTACGGTGAGGCTGGTGATGCGCGCATCCTCGAACAGGTCTCCGGTGCCGAAGCTCGCCCCGCGAAAAGGTGCGTCAGCGCCGCGGGCAAGGCGCGCAAGGCGGCGGTTGATGATGCCATAACCGATCCGCTCCACCAGCGCGGCATCGCGGTTGGCAATGGTATCGGGCTGGTCGCGCCACGCCGACAGGCGCGAGATCGTGACTTCCTCTGCCAGCGCCGGGTCGAGATAGATGTCGGTCAATCCCTTGCGGGTGACGTCGATCGGCCCGGCGGCGGGTTGCGGCGGGGCAGGGGCGGGCGCCCAGTCGGCAAAGTGCTGCGCAATGGCGGCTTCGACGACTTCGACCGGGTAATCGCCGACCACCACCAGCACGGCGTTGGCGGGGGTGTAGGTGCGCGCATAGAGGCCTCTGATCTGTTCGGCACCGGCGCTCTCCAGCACGTCGAGCGTCCCGATCGGCAGGCGCTCGCCATAACGCGCGCCGGGAGCGAGGAAGGCGACATTGTCCTCGAAATTGCGCTGCTGGAAGCCTGCCCGGTCGCGCCGTTCGGCAAGGATCACGCCGCGCTCACGCTCCACCGCGCCTTGCGCGATGGTAAGTTCGCTCGCAGTCTCGCGCATCAGCATCAGCGCGGTATCGAGCAGCGCTTCGTCATTGCGCGGGAGGTTGAGCATGTAGGTGATGCTTTCGAACCCGGTCGAGGCATTGGTGTCCGCCCCGAAGGCCAGCCCCTCGCGTTCGAGCAGCTTGATCATCTCGCCCTCGGGAATGCCGGTCGAACCGTTGAAGGCCATATGTTCGAGAAAATGTGCAAGCCCGCGTTCGTCGTCGCGCTCCTCAAGGCTCCCTGAGCCGATCCGCATCCGCACCAGCGCCGTCCCTTCAGGCGTGGCATTGCGGCGGATGATATAGCGCAGCCCGTTGTCGAGCTGGCCAAAGGTGTAGCCTTGGTCGACCGGAACATCGCTGACGTCGAACGCCCAGGCCGGGGCCGCGCGGGATATCTCCGTGCTCGCCTCGACAACCGGGCGATCCTGTGCGGTCAGTGCAAGGGGGCACAACGCCAGCAGAAAGCCTGCCGCAAGAGCGCGCAAACCTGTGATTATCGGAGGAGAGGCAACCGGTCGCAAAGGCATGGAAGCGGGCAGACTAGCGCAAAGTCCCGCCGTGTCAGCCCCTTGATTTCGCGGCCGTGTCGATCGTCGCTTGCCCGCTTGTTGTCCGCATGTCGGCTGGCAGGGTGGGGCGGGGCCCGTCCAGTCAATTTCGAACATTGCCGGACCTGTCCGCAGCGCGCCCCGCGGCTGCCCGATATTGTCCGGAATCACCACCTTGGGCACGGTTATTTCGCGGCAACACCCGCGGGGCTTGTCAGATTATGCGAGGATGAGCGGCGCGGAAAAGGCGCGATTTTCCGCGCCTCGTTACTTCTTCAGGGGCGGGGGGCCGCGCAGGCGGCTGCGGGCGTGCGACAGGTCGAACACCTCACCCGGGCCATTATCCTCACCGTTGAGGAGGCCCAGCCGGCGCGCGACTTCGCGATAGGCCTCTTCCTCGCCGCCGAGATCGCGGCGGAAGCGATCCTTGTCGAGCTTTTCGCCGGTGGCCATGTCCCACAGGCGGCAGCCATCGGGGCTGATTTCGTCGGCCAGGATCACGCGGCTGTAATCGCCATCGTAAAGCCGCCCGAATTCGAGTTTGAAATCGACCAGCCGGATATCGATCGCGGCGAACATCCCGCACAGGAAATCGTTGATCCGGATCGCCATCGAGGAAATGTCGTGCATTTCCTCGTGGCTGCACCAGTTGAAGCAGGCGATGTGTTCCTCGGCCACCAGCGGATCGCCCAGTGCATCGTCCTTGTAATAATATTCGATCAGGGTGTGGGGCAGCGGCTCGCCTTCCTCGATCCCGAGGCGTTTCGACAGAGATCCGGCCGCAACATTGCGCAGCACCACTTCGATCGGGATGATTTCGACCTGCCGGACCAGCTGCTCGCGCATGTTGAGGCGACGGATGAAATGGGTGGGGATGCCGATATGCGCGAGCCGTGTGAACACGTGTTCGCTGATGCGGTTGTTGATCACGCCCTTGCCGGCGATCGTGCCTTTCTTCTCGGCGTTGAAGGCGGTCGCATCATCTTTGAAATACTGGATGATCGTGCCGGGTTCGGGCCCTTCGTAAAGGATCTTGGCCTTGCCTTCGTAGATCTTGGTGCGGCGGGACATGATAACGCAACTCCCAGCTCGGCCCGTGCAAACAGCGAATGGTGCCCGGGGGCGGATTTGAACCACCGACACGCGGATTTTCAATCCGCTGCTCTACCCCTGAGCTACCCGGGCATTCGCTGCAGCGGCGGGTCAGCATCAAACGCTGCCCCGGCGAGCAAATGAGTGCGCGCCTATGGCGAAGCGGGGGGCGCTTGGCAAGAGGCTTTTGCGCAGGCTGGCACGGATAAGGCCCGGGCGGCTTTCAATCCTGCTCGCGCCAGTTCTCCTGCGCCAGGTCCTCGGGTTCGGCAGGCGGGCCGGGGACGGCGTAGGAATCGGAAAACCAGCGGGCAAGGTCGCGGTCGCGGCACCGCTGCGAGCAGAAGGGATGGTGATCGCTGTGGCGCGGCTTGCGGCAGATCGGGCAGGGTTTGGGAACAGATCGGGTCATGCCTGCAATAGCTGGGCATGTGCGGCCTCGATGGCAAGGGCCGGATCGACGGCAACCTCCAGCGCGCGCCCCGTCCGGCGCGACAGCTCGGCCAGCCACGGCTGCTTGATCTTCGCCTTGAGCGCCGGATGGACCGTCAGCAGCAAGGTCCTGCCTGTGCCGCCAGCGGCTGCCAACTCGGCACGCCTCAACGCCATGCGCGTTGCCGCCCCCAGCCGGGCGGTCGCGAAGCGATGCAGCAGCGAGGGGCCCAGCGCCCGCGCAACCAGCTGGACAAAGCCGAAACCGTTCATCGCGGTGCGTTCATGCGGCCAGCCGGCCAGCGCTGCCTCCAATGCCTCGTCCACCGCACGGCGATCCGCCTTGGCGGCCAGCGTGGGAAAGTCGATCCCGATATTCCCGCCAAGGTCGAACCACCGCAGCGCCCGCGCGATTCCAGGGACGGCGGCCAGTGCGACGTCGCGCGGGGAGCCGACCCCGTCAATATCGATCACGGTCATTGCAGGGGTGACGCTGAGGAGAATTTCGCCGCCCGGAAAATCGAGACTGGCCGAAGATGCTGCATGCCACACTTCATCCCACGATCCTGCGGGAAAACGCTGGACCACGCGGCCTTCGGGCAGCGGTGGGGCCGCGACGGGGGCATCCGTGCTGGCGACGCGTGCCTGCGCCCGCTTCAGCCGCCCGCGCTCGGCCAGCGCGGCTCGGGTGATCACCACCGCGATCGTCTGCCCCTCGGTCACGCCAGGTGGCAGATGATCGACCAGCGCCTCGGTGCCATCATCTAGCAATGCCACGCCGCGCCGCGTCCCGGCGAGTTTGGAGATAAGTCTGGCGCGCCGATGTTCGCCTGCGCGCAGTTCGCCCGGCCAATAGATCCGTGCCGCCAGCACCTGTTCGCCGCCCATCAGCAGCGCGCGGGTTTCGGCAATCCCCTGCTCGATCAGCCACTCGGGCGGCGCTTGCCTAGCCAATTGCGAAACCCGCCGCCTTCAGCAGCACCCGCGTTTCATAAAGCGGCAGACCCATCACCCCCGAATGGGTGCCCCTGATCCATTCGACGAGGCCTTCGGCTGCCCCCTGAATGGCATAGCCGCCCGCCTTGCCGCGCCATTCGTCGCCCGCCAGATAATCGGTGATTTCCGCGTCGGAGAGCCGCTTGAAACGCACCACCGTTTCGCTCAACCGTTCGCGCAAGGAACCGTCGGGCGAACGCAGCACCACGCTGGACAGGACCTGATGGCGCCGTCCGCTGATCAGTTCGAGGCACGCCCGCGCCTCGGCTGCGGTTTCGGTCTTGGGCAGGATCCGCCGCCCGACTGCCACCACCGTATCGCCCGCCAGCACATATCCGGGCGCATCGACGGCGCGCGCCTTTTCGCGCCCCATGCGCAGGGCATAGGCGCGGGGCAATTCATCCCCCAGCGGCGTTTCGTCGATATCGGCGGGGGTCACGGCATCGGGCGCAAGGCCCAGCCGCGCGAGCAATTCGCGCCGCCGGGGCGAGGCTGAGGCCAGCGTGATGTGCGCCTTGTCCCTTGGGCAGCCCATCAGCAGCGCGAACGCTTACTGCGGCCCGGGACCACCGCGGCCCGGCATGAAGCGATAGGTGATGCGTGCCTTGGTGAGGTCATACGGGGTCAGCTCGCACAGCACTTCATCGCCGACCAGCACGCGGATGCGGTTCTTGCGCATCTTGCCTGCCGTATGGCCGAGCACTTCATGGCCGTTTTCAAGCTCCACCCGGAACATCGCATTGGGCAGCAACTCAACCACGCGCCCGCGCATTTCGAGGAGTTCTTCCTTGGCCATGTATTTCCTTTGTCTCTGGTGCGGCGCAAATGACGCCTGTCGAAAAGCCTGCGCGCTTTAGCGATGCAGGAACCAAAAGGGAAGGCTCAAGCGTTATGAGCCGTGCGGGCCTGAATTGGCCGGGCACTCTGCGTCCTGCTTGCGGCCCTTTGCCGTATGCCGGGCGGCGGACGAGGACCGTTAACAGACGGCCTCGCTGACGATCTTTACCTAAAGGGACAAAATGAACCTCTCCCCACTTTCCTGCGCCGTACTGCGCGCCGGCACATGTATCGTCAGCCTCGCCGCAGCCATGCCGGTTTTCGCCAGCGAAACCACGGCCAGCCAGCCACAACAGGGCGCGGTGGCGCAGGCCGATCGGGATGATGATCCCGAAACGGCCAGCGGCACGGCGGTCTCGTCGGGCGAAATCGTCGTCACCGCAGGTCGGCTGCGCGGCCAGCTGGTGGTGGAACAGGCCCCGCTGCTCGAGCTCGACGAGGCGGCGATTGCAGCAGAGGGCGTGACCTCGATTACCGACCTTATCGCCCAGATCAGCGCTCAGACCGGTTCGGCACGCGGGCGCGGCGGCGGACGGCCGGTGATCCTCGTGAACGGCATCCGCATCGGCTCGTTCCGCGAGTTTGCTTCCTATCCACCCGAAGCGCTGGCGCGGGTCGAGGTGTTCCCCGAAGAGGTGGCCCAGCGGTTCGGCTTTCCGCCCGATCGCCGCGTGATCAACCTGATCCTCAAGGACAATTATTCCAACCGCGAGGTCGAATTCGAGTTCGAGGCCCCCTCGCGCGGCGGATTTTTCCGTACCGAACAGGATTTCGGCTATCTCAAGATTGCCGATGGCGGCAGGTTCAACCTCGATTTCGAACTGACCGATACCTCGCTGCTGACCGAGGATGAACGTGATATTCCGCAGACCCCCGGTTCGATCTCGCAGGTCGCCGGCGATCCCGATCAGGCCGCATTCCGCAGCCTGCGTGCCGATACCTTCAGCTTTGAAGGGAATCTTTCGTGGGCCAAGGCGCTGATTGAAAGCGGCACTTCGCTCAGCGCGAATCTGAATTACACCCGCAATGAAAGCCGCAGCCTCGACGGGCTCAATACCGTGGTGCTGACCGATGATCCCGCAGTGCCGGGCATCGTGCGAACCTTTGGTGCCGAGACTCCGCTGGCGCGGCGTTCGTCGACCGATTCGCTGTCGGCGGCGGGCTCGCTCACCCGTCCGGTCAATTCCTTCCGCCTCACCACCACCTTTGATGCCACGCTTGACGAGACCGAGACCGAGATCGACCGCCGCTTTGATACGCAGGCGCTGGTCGATGCCGCGCTTGCCGGTACGCTTGCGCCCGACGGCCCGCTGCCCGCCACTGCCGCGGCTGGCTTTGACGTGGCGCGCAGCCGGGCCATCAACGGCCAGTCGCTGACCACGCTCGAAGGCCCGCTGGGCGAACTGCCCGCCGGTGAAGTGCTGGCGACCTTCGATGTCGGGATCGACTGGCAGCGGATCGAGAGCAACGACACCCGCAGCCTGACCGAAGCCACGCTGACCCGCCGCCAGATTTCGACCGGTGCGAACCTTGTGGTGCCGCTTACCAGCAGCCGCGCCGGGTTTGCCGATGCACTTGGCAGCTTCACCCTCAACCTTCAGGCCGGGGTGCAGGATCTTTCCGATTTCGGCGTGCTGGGTGATTGGAATGCGGGGCTGACCTGGGCGCCGTTCGGCAATCTCGACCTGTCGGCGACCTATATCTGGCGCGAAGTTGCGCCGGGTCTTGGGGCGCTCGGCAATCCGATTATCGTCAATCTGAATGTGCCAGTGTTCGATTTCAGCCGCGGTGAGGTGGTGCTGGCCGATGTCACCACAGGGGGCAATCCCGCGCTTCCGGCAGAAACCCAGCGCGACTGGAAATTCGCCGCCAATTGGCGGCTGCCGTTCTGGGACAACACCCGGCTGACAGTGGAATATATCCGCAACCGTTCGGATAATGTCGTCAGCGCCTTTCCGCAGATCACCCCCGAAGTCGAAGCCGCGTTCCCGGGACGGGTCACGCGCGATGCAGATGGCCGCCTGATCGCGCTTGATCGGCGTTCGGTCAGCTTTGCCGAAACCCGCGCCGACCGGCTGCAGTTCACCCTGTCGACCAATGGCAATATCGGCGGGGGCGCAAGCGGCGGCTTTGGGGGCGGCGGACGGCCCGGTGCATCGGGCGGTGGTCGCCCGGCTGGGGCTGGCGGCGATGCTGCTCCGGCGGCGGGCGGCGCGGGCGGTGCGCCTGCGGCAGGTGGTGCGCCGACAGCGGCCCAGCGCGAACAGTTCATGGCCTTGCGCGAACGGCTGTGCGCCGATGACGGGCTCGACTTCATGCAGCGGCTGGTGGCTGCCATCGATAGCGGCGCGGATCTTTCGGCAGAATTTCCCGGTGTCGACCCTGCACGGCTTGCGCCGATGCTGGCACGGTTGCGCGGTGCGGACGGGACAATCGACCCCGAGCGGCTGGCGCAGTTCCGCACCCGCATATGCAGCGTCGATCCGGCGATATTCGGCGGCGCTCCGGCGCAGGCGGCTGCGCCAAGTGCCATGTCCGCCTTCCGGGAACGCGCCTGCGGCCCTGATGGCAATGCCGCCATCGCCGAGCTGATTGCGAAGATCGAGCGCGGCGAGGATGTCTCGGCCGAATTGCCCGGCGTCGATCCGGCCTTCATCAAGATGGCGATCGATCGTTCGCGCGATGCCGATGGCAATATCCCGCCCGAGGCTCTGGCGCAGTTCAAGGAACGGTTCTGCGCCGCGGCACCGCAGCAGGCCCAAGCGGGCGGACAGCCCGGCGGGCAGGCAGGCGGCGCACCTGCTGGAGGAGGGGCTCCGGCCTTCAACCCGCTGGCCGGGCGCAATTTCCAGGGCTGGCGCTATTTCGCCAATCTCAACCACACGATCGAGCTCGACAACCAGATCCTGATCGCCCCGGGGCTTGCCCCGCTTGACCAGCTCGATGGGCAGGCAACGGGGGCCTTCGGCCTGCCGCGCCATTCCAGCCGCCTCGAAGCGGGGCTGTTCGGCAAGGGCGTGGGCTTCCGCCTGTCGGGCATCTACACCGGCGAGACGCGGCTTGACGGTTCCGGCCTGCCGGGCAGCACCGATCTGTTCTTCGACGATATCCTCACCTTCAACCTGCGGATCTTCGCCAATCTCGCCGAATTGACCGGCAAGAGCGATGGTTTCCTCAAGGATACGCGGGTGAGCCTGCGCGCCGACAATCTGTTCGATGCGCAGCGCCGGGTGCGGGATTCGAACGGCGACACCCCGGTCAATTACCAGCCCTTCGTGATTGATCCGCTGGGGCTGTATCTGGGGATTGATCTGAGAAAATTGTTCTAGCGCCCTGCCGCGGCCAAGGCCTCGGCAATCACCTAAAAGACGCCGCGGCCAAGGCCTCGGCGCAGGCAAAGCCGCTCGCCCAGGCCCACTGGAAATTATAACCGCCGAGCCAGCCGGTGACATCCACCGCCTCGCCGATGGCATAAAGGCCGGGGACTTTGGCGGCCTCCATCGTGCGGCTGGAAAGCTCTGCCGTGGCGATGCCGCCGGCGGTGACTTCGGCCTTGGCAAGGCCTTCGGTGCCGTTGGGGGCAAAGCGCCAGTCGGCCAGTTGCACCTGTGCGGCGCGCAGTTCCTTGTCCGAGGCATTGCCAATCTCGCGTTCCAGACCCAGCCGGTCGGCCAGTGCATCGGCAACGCGATCTGGCAGGCGTTCACGCAGGAGCGTGCGCAGGTGTGTGCGTGGTCGGTCGCGCTTGGTGGCGATCAGCCAGTCGCTTGCGGCATCGGGCAGGAAGGTGATGCCTACCTCCTCGCCATGCCGCCAGTAGCTTGAGATTTGCAGGATCGCCGGACCGGACAGCCCCTTGTGCGTGAACAGCGCGGCCTCGGCGAATTCGGTCTTGCGTTTGCCTGCTCCAGCGCGCGCCAGCACCGGCGCGGCGACGCCGGACAATTCGCGGAACAGCGCGTCCTCGTCTCCCAGTGTCAGCGGGACGAGCGCCGGACGCGGCTCGACCACCTTCAGCCCGAACTGGCGCGCCAACCGATAGGCAAAATCGCTCGCCCCCATTTTGGGAATCGAAGGGCCGCCGGTGGCGATCACCAGCGCGGGTGCGCGCCAGATGCGGCCATCGGCGGCGGTGACGGTGAAGCTGCCGTCATCGCCGCGCTCGACTTGCGAAATCTCCACATCGCAGGTCAGGCTCACACGGTCCGCCGGGCATTCGTCCCGCAACATCGCCACGATCTGTTTCGCCGAACCGTCGCAGAATAACTGCCCCAGCGTCTTTTCGTGCCAAGCGATGCCGTGCTTATCGACCAGCGCGATGAAATCGGCAGGCGAGTACCGGGCCAGCGCGCTCTTGGCGAAATGCGGGTTGGCCGAGAGGTAATTGCCCGGCCCCGCGCCGAGGTTGGTGAAATTGCAGCGCCCGCCGCCCGAAATCAGGATTTTCTTGCCCGGCGCATCGGTCTTCTCCAGCAGCGCGACGCGCAAGCCCCGCTGCCCCGCCTGTCCGGCAGCGAACAGCCCGGCCGCGCCTGCGCCAAGGATGATGACATCGGTTTCGGTCATGAGCGCCTGCCCCTAGCGGCTTCTAAGCGATCTGTGCAGCCTGAACCGGCCGCCGCCGCGCAACGAAATAGAGCAGCGTGCCAACCACCAGCAGAAAGCCGAACACCTCCCAAGCCTCGGGCTTGGCGTGGCTGGCAACCCACACAGTCGATGCCGCGGCCAGCAGCGAGGCGGGCAGGTGCCACCACGGCGGGGGCACGGCGTCGCGGCGTTGCAGCACCGGCAGCGCCAGCGCGGCGAGCAGGTACATCAACAGCCGGGACAGCGTGCTGGCCACCGCCAAGGTGGCAAAACCGGCCCACAGGCTGAACAGGACAGCAATCCCGCCAAAGAACAGGATCGAGACATCGGGCGTCTGAAACCGCCGGGAGACATGGGCGAAGATCGCCGGGAGCAGGCCTTGTTCCGCCATGCCGAACGTCATGCGCGGGGTCACAATGCCGCCGCCCAGCGTGTTAGCGCAGATCGAAACCGCAGCTGCAATCGCGATCACCATCGCGCCTGCGGGGCCTGCCAGCGTCTCTGCCGCTGCCGACAGGGCGCTTGCATTCCCCCCCACCACTGGCGCGATCGCCAGATAGGCCCAGATCACCAGCATGTAAAACACCGCCACCGCGCCCAGCGCGGTCATCAGCGCCAGCGGCAGGGTGCGCTGCGGATTGCGCATTTCGCCGGCAGCGAAGGTCGCGTTCTCGAACGCCATATAGGCATAGAAGGTCAGCAGCACGACGCCTTCGAACTCGCTGAAGCGCGGCAGCGCAAAACCGACCGCCGGATCGCGGGTGGCGAGACCGAAAATGATGAGGGCGATCAGCGGGACGAGCTTCATCACCGTCATCACGCCCAGCGCCCCGACCGATGTCCGCATCCCCACCAGATTGATGATGGTGGTGAGGATGATGAAACCGATCACCGCGCTGGCCTTGATCACAGGGTCTTCCAGCGCGGGCACCAGCACCGCGAGATAGGCGATGGCGACCTGCGTGTTCGCCGCCACCGCCACCACGCCCGAGGCATAGCGCGACCAGCCCGCCTGAAACCCCAGAAACGGACCGAACGCGGCAGTCGCATAGAGCACCGGCCCGCCGTGACTGTCGAACCGCGCGGCAAGGGCGGAGAAGACGAACACCAGCGGCAGCACCAGCAGCGCGCCGAACAGCATCATCCACGGCGCAAAACTGCCCACCGCTGCAACCATGATCGCAGGCAGTGCGAATATCCCTGCGCCGATCATGCCGTTGACCGGGAACAGCGCAGCGCCCCAGAAGCCCACGGTGCGCGGCAGGATGTCCGGCTGTGTCATCTTGCTTGTCCCCCGCTGCAATGGGCCATCGTGGACTGTGCAAGGACGCAGCACAAGCTTTGCCAAACCCCGCCGCCTTTCCTATCTGGTCGAGCATGGCCCGAACCCCTGCAGGCACCCCCAACGATCCGCCCCATGGCCCCGGGGGTGCGGAGCGTTTCAACGAGGAGCGCGCCGCCTATACCGTCGCCAGCGCCCAGCCCGATCTGGAAGGCGGGGTGCAGGCGATCCGCGACATGGTGAAGGTGCTGAAGCCTGTCCCCGGCGTCTACCGGATGTGTGATGCGCGCGGCGAGGTGCTGTATGTCGGCAAGGCGCGCAGCCTCAAGGCGCGGGTCGCCAATTACACTCAGATCGCCGGGCTTTCGGGCCGCTTGCAGCGTATGGTCAGCCAAACCCGCTCGATGGAGATCATCACCACCAATTCCGAGGCCGAGGCGCTGCTGCTGGAAGCGCAGCTGATCAAACGCTTCCGCCCGCCCTTCAACGTGCTGTTGCGCGATGACAAGAGCTTCCCCTTCATCCTCCTGCGCGCCGATCATGCCTTCCCGCGCATCCAGAAACATCGCGGGGCGCGGCGGGCGAAGGGCAACTACTACGGGCCGTTCGCCAGTGCAGGCAGCGTCAACACGACGCTGAACGCGCTGCAAAAGCTGTTCCTGCTGCGATCCTGCACCGACAGCTTCTTTAACAACCGCGACCGGCCTTGTCTGCTCTACCAGATCAAGCGTTGTTCGGCCCCCTGCGTCGGGCGCATTGATGAGCCTGATTATGATGCGCTGGTGGGCCAGGCGAAGGACTTTCTCGCGGGCAAGTCGGGCGCTGTGCAGGCTGATCTGGAGCGCCAGATGGCGCAAGCCGCCGCGAATCTCGATTTCGAAACCGCGGCGATCTTGCGTGATCGGCTGCGCGCCGCGACTTTCATCCAAGGGTCGCAGGCCATCAACGCGGCGGGGCTGGGCGATGCCGATGTCTTCGCGCTGGCGGCCAAGGGCGGGGTGATGGGCGTGCAGGCCTTCTTCATTCGCGGCGGGCAGAACTGGGGCCACCGCGCCTTCTTCCCGCGCCACACCAATGATGTGGACGAAGCGCAGGTGCTCGCCAGCGTGATGCTGCAGTTCTACGAGGAGGTGCCGCCGCCGCCGACGATCCTCGTCGATCGCGATCTGCCAGAGCGCGAGCTGATCGAGGCCGCTTTGTCCGAGGTTGCCGGTCGCAAGGTGCGGATCACCATCCCCGAACGCGGCGACCGGCGCAAGCTGATGGCGCAGGCGCAGCGCAATGCCATCGAGGCGCTCGAACGGCGACTGGCCGAGACCGGCACCAAGGCCAAGATGGGCCGCGAGCTCGCCGAGTTTCTGGAGCTCGACGCCCCGCCGCAGCGGATCGAGGTCTACGACAACAGCCACATCCAGGGCGCCAAGGCGGTGGGCGCGATGATCGTCTCTGGCCCGGAGGGGTTCGAGAAGGGGCAGTATCGCAAGTTCAACATCCGCGAGGCGCAGTCCAATGATGACTTCGCGATGATGCGCGAGGTGATGGCGCGCCGGTTCCGCGGTTTTGCCGAGGGCGAGCCGGGGCCCGACGCCAAGCCCGGCGGGCACGAGGGCGTCTTGCCCGATCTCATCCTGATCGACGGTGGCAAGGGCCAGCTCTCCAGCGTGACGAGCGTGCTCGAACAGCTTGGCCTTGCCGATGAGGTCGCAGTCATCGGCATCGCCAAGGGCCCCCACCACGGGCGCGAGGGGCGCGAGGTGTTCCACTTCCCCGACGGGCGCGAGAAGCTGCTCCCGCAAGGGTCGCCGCTCTTGTTCCACCTCCAGAACCTGCGCGACGAGGTGCACCGCTATGTCATCGGCGCGCACCGGGCCAAGCGGTCCAGAGCGATCACCGCCTCGCCGCTTGACGAGATCCCCGGCATCGGCCCGGCGAGGAAGCGCGCGCTGCTGCTCCACTTCGGCACCGCCAGCAAGGTCCGCGCCGCCGCGCTGGAAGACCTGCAACGCGCTCCGGGGGTCAGTGCCGCCGTGGCCCGCAAGGTGTACGACTTCTACCACGCGGGTGGGTGAGAGCGGAGGGACGGTCAGCCCGCCCCTCCGCACATCACCTTACTGCCCGTCAAGCGCCTTGCTCACCAGCACATTGACCGAGACGCGGCGGTTCTGCGCGCGGCCGCTGGCGGTGGTGTTGTCGGCTGCCGGATCGGCGGTCGCCATGCCGGTCGGCGTCAGCATCCGGTAAGGCTTCCACTTGCACACCTGCTGCAGGTGATTGACCACCGCTGCCGCACGCTTTTCGGAAAGCGCCTGATTGAGTTCGGGCGACCCGGTCGAATCGGTGTAGCCCAGCACCAGCATCAGCGAATTCTCGTTGGCATTGGCCTGCTGCGCCGCGGCGCACAGTTCAGACTTCGCGCCGGGTGCAATCACCGCCTTGCCAGTGTCGAAATAGACATTGGTGGTGCTTTTCAGGTTGTACTTGTCGATATCGCCCAGCCGCCCGCGCAGCGCCTCGGTCGCGGCGGTGTTCTTCTGGATCGAAGCGCCCTGCTCGGCGAATTGCTGGGCCGTGCCGCCGCGGATCATCGCCGCGATCTGGCGATCATCGCTGGCAAAGCGCACTTCGCTCGCCACCAGCCCATCGCCGTACTGGCGCGTGCGCACCCGCACCGGCAGGCCGTTGATCAGGGCGCTCTGGTCGAAGGTCTTGTTGCCGATCCCCAAAAAGCCCCCGCGGGTGCGGATTTCGGTGTCGGGATGCAGCGTCAGGATCGTGCTGGTGCCGTCTTCCGATGTCACCTGCAGCCGCTGGCCCTGCCGGGCGGAGATGATGCCATCGATCCGCGGACCTTCGGCCATGTCGGTCATGGTCGGCAGGTTGCCATAGACCGTGGTCAGAACCTCTCCTTCACGGGTGTTCTGGGCGGCAAGGCCGGTCGCTGCCGGCAACGCAAGCGCGGCAAGCAGCGCAAGGGTAAGTGGGGCGCGGATGGGGGTGTTCACCATGTTGATACTCCTGTCGTTCGGGCCGGCGATCCCGGGGGTGGCCCTTGCTTGGCATTGTGCAACCAGACCGGTGTTCATGCCAACCTTGCTCGCAGATGAACATGGCCTGCCAGGTTACCACAGGAGCGGGCAACCGGGGCAGGGGATACGACGAGCCGAGTCGCAGCCGCCGCGTGTTGGAGACACATGAGACACTGTCCAGGGACAGAAAAACCGCCGATCATCGCCATCGCCTTCAGGCCCGGCGATAGCGCCGCGGCGATTCGCGCGAAGATCAGGGCAGGCGATGGCATCACGGGCATGGAGCCAGACCTACCGCCGCGCGCCGCAGTAGGAAAGCGGCCCCGCGTTTGATTCCGGGAATGATCGCTCGCACGGCAGGATGGCGCTGTCCCGCCATGCCCGCCGCGCCGTTCAGCGGCTGGCGACAGCCTGCAATCCTTGCGCATGGAAGGCTGCATCGCTGCGCAATTGATCATGTTCGACCCACACCGAATGCGTGCCCGAACAGATCTTGTGCGGCAGGGCGAGGCGGCAGATCGGGCCTTTGGTCACGTCACTGGCATCAAGGATCGCGCATTGCGACGTGCCGGTGTTCTCGTCGATCAGGAAGGTGACGAGGTAGCCGGAGTCTTCCGAGGGTCCTTGTCGCCCTGTCGCTTCGCTACTTGAGGGAGTCTTTTGTTGCCCTATCGCTTCGCTACTTGAGGGCTTGCGCGGGATCATCGGGCTTTCGCTGGCGTAGACGCCTTCGGGCAGGCGGTAGACCTGTTCCTCGCCGGTTTCGGTATCGTGGCGGACATAGCCGTTGAACAGGAACCAGCCGGGCCGGGTGGTGGTCGACCAGACATAGCGGCTTTTGGTCATCGCATAACGCGGGTTGATCATCCCGAATTCGACGATGCAGTCCGACAGGCGCTCCTCACGGGTCTCGCCCGTCTTCAGGTTGAAGCGCCAGCGGTGCAGGCGCGACTGGAAGCTGTGTTCATCGACATAGGCCATCATGTGGCTGTACCGGCCCATTTCCTCCAGCGGATCGGGCATGGGCTTGGCCTGATGGTATCCTTCGAGCACCACCTCGTCGCCGTCCTCATACGCATTGGTCCAGTGCAGCACATAGGTGGGCGAAGCCTCGAACCAGCGGATATCTTCGGGCTGGCCATGGCGCGGAATCAGCGCAAAACGGGTCGGCACGCCCTGATGCAGCCGCGCGGCGTGGATGTTGCTGTCCAGCAGATCCTTGTCCCAGTACAATGGCATGTCGTTGAGGATCGACCAGTTTTTGGTGATCGCCATGTCATGCGGCAGGCGCGGGCCGGGCAGCGGGACGGGGACGTAATGCACCAGCCGCCCGGTGCGATCGACCACGCCATAATGCATGAACGGGGCGTATTTGGAGTAGTTGAAGAACATCATCTCTCCGGTCGCCTCGTCCACCTTGGGGTGGGCGGAGATACCATCCAGCGGCACCCACGGCGCCTTGCCCCGGCTGGCAAGCGTCACCGGGTCGAGCATCCACGCCTCGCCGCACTGGTACAGCGTGGCATAGGCCGTGCCGGCATGGACGATGATGTCGGTGCTGCCGGTGTCCTTCAGCCCGCCATGCGCGCCAAAGCCGGGGCGTTTGCTCGTCCCTGCCGGGTCCATCAGCCCGCCCCACAGCGACTGACCCGCAATCTGTTCCGCCTCGAAGCAATGCGTGCGCACAAAGCGGTTGCGATAGCTCGCCTTGCCGCCGGAGATGTTGACCTGATGGATCATCGCATCGCCATCAAAAGGATGGTGCCGGCCCAGCGGCTGATGCACCTGATTTTCGGTGTTGCGCAGGTAGATGCCGTCGATATCGACCGGGATCGCCCCTTCGATCACCTCCAGCTCGGCAACGTCGACCTCCTCGTGCAGCGGTGTCCACGCACCTGTAAGATAGGGGTGGTTGGACGGTTCCAGCGTGGTTTTCACCGGCGGATGGCGCGTGATCTGCATGGGTTCCTCTCTCTCGGGAACAGGATGAACCGGGCACGCGCAGTCTGCAAGCTGTGCGTTGCAAATTTGATCCCGATCAAGGCGGCGTGCATCATGAAGGCGCATTTCAGGGTCATTATCGGGAGAACAGCCATGAAATCGATTCTGCTTCATATTGATCACGACCGCGCGATGGACGCCCGTTTGCAGGTCGCGCTCGACATTGCGCGGGCCACCAATGGCCACATCACCTGCGTTCAGGCGGTCAGTTATGAGGTCTTTGCGCCCGGCGATTTCTACGGTTCGGCAATCGCGGCGGCGATGCCGGTGATCAAGGAAAACGCGGAAAAGCTGCGCGCCGATATCGAGGCTGAAATCAGCAATGAAGGGGTGAGCTGGAATTGGCGGTTCCTGTATGGCATCGCCCAGCACCGGCTGCTGGAACATTCCGCGCTGGCCGATGTCGTGATCGTCGGCCCGTCGGACCCGGGCGAGGACGGGCGCGGGCCTTCGGCGCTGGTCGGTGATCTCGTGCTCAAGGCGCCGGTGCCGGTGCTGGTGGTGCCGGAGGATACCAAAAGCTTCGATGCCAATGCGCCGGTCATGGTGGCATGGAACGGGTCTTCGGAAGCCTGCGTTGCCCTGCGTGCGGCGGTGCCGCTGCTGGCGGCGGCGAGCAAGGTCTATCTGGTCAGCGTGGCCGAACCATCGGACAGGCAGCGCTTTGATTTTCCCGTGCTGGAGGGGGCGCAATATCTCAGCCGCCACGGGATCGAATGCGAGGTGGTGGAAATCCCGCGCGGGGAGGCGAAGATTTCCGACACGCTGTTTTCCGCCGCCCAGCTGCGCGATTGCGGGCTGATGGTGATGGGCGCCTATGGCCATTCGCGGCTGGCGGAAATGCTGCTGGGCGGGGTCACGCGGCGGATGTTGCGCGATCCGCAGATGCCGATCCTGCTGGCGCATTGACGATTTTCGCAGCCCCTCCGGGCTGCGATTTCCTCGCTCATGCGACCTGAAGGTCGGGTGACTGACCGTCGGCGGTTCAGCTTCGCTTCCGCTGCGGGCGGACGGTCGCCCCTGCGGCAGCGGCGGCGCCGTTGGCTCACCCTAGCGGGAAACCCTTTTCCTCATCATCCCTTCCTGCGCGACGCTGGCCACCAGTTCGCCTGCCTGATTGAAGATCCGCCCGCGATTGAACCCGCGCCCCCCGCCCGACCACGGCGCGTCGGTGGCGTAAAGCAGCCATTCGTCCGCGCGCGGTGGTTTGTCCTTGGGCGAGTGGAACCAGATCGCATGGTCAAGGCTTGCGCCGACCAGTTCGTCGCGCATCCAGCTAAGGCCGTGCGGCAGGGCGCTGGTGCCGAGCAGCGTGTAATCGCTGGCATAGGTGATGATCGCGCGGTGCAGTTCGGGGGTGTCGTCCGCCCCGGTGATCGGTGCAACCACCCGGAACCATGTATGCGCGCGCGGTTCACGCGGCTCGCGGCTCATCCAATGCAGACGATCAATCGTGCGCATCTCGATCGGGCGCGGGCGCAGCATCAGCCGGCGCTGGTCCTCGCTCAGCCGGTCGCTCCACTGGTCGGCGATTTCGCGGCGGACTTCGATGTCCGGGCGCAGGTCTTCGGGCCGGGCGAGTTCGGGCATCGGCGAATCGACGTGCTCCAGCCCTTCTTCCGGGGTCTGGAAGCTGGCGGTGAGGTTGAGGATCGGCACCGGCATGCCATGTTCGTCTTCCTGACTGGCGACCACCCGGCGGTTGGCAAAGCTGCGCCCGTCGAAATCGCGTTCGATGCGGTATTCGATTCCCGCCCCCTCGCGCCCGCCGCGCAGGAAATAGGCGTGGAGCGAATGCGCGCGCTTGCCGTCGGTGACGCTGGCCTGTGCCGCCTGAAGCGCCTGCGCCAGCACCTGCCCGCCGAACACCCGCCCGATCCCGTCAGCCTGCGGTGGCCCGGCATAGATGTCCGCGGCGCGTTTTTCGACCGTCAGCAGGCCGATCAGGCCAGCGACCAGTTGTTCGTTGGTGGGTGTCTCGCTCATGGCGCAAGGCCATGCTGCGGGCTTACGCGCCCGTCAAGCCGCGCTTTCGCAGCGCCCGGAAACCGATGCGGGGACAGGACGCTGCGCAAAGATAAACCCCGCCGGAATTGCTCCCGGCGGGGTTGGTGTTTTTCACGCGAAGTGAAGCGTCAAGCCGCGCCGTGCGCCAGTGTGGCCAGCAGCAGCAGAGCGACGATGTTGGTGATCTTGATCATCGGGTTCACCGCCGGGCCAGCCGTGTCCTTGTAGGGATCGCCGACGGTATCGCCTGTCACCGCGGCCTTGTGGGCTTCGGAGCCTTTGCCGCCGTGATTGCCGTCTTCGATGTACTTCTTGGCATTGTCCCACGCGCCGCCGCCAGCGGTCATGGACAGCGCCACGAACAGCCCGCCCACGATCACGCCCAGCAGCAATGCACCCAGCGCTGCAAAGCCATTGTCCTGCCCGGCAATCGCGGTGATCACGAAGTACACCACGATCGGGGTCAGCACCGGCAGCAGCGAGGGGATGATCATCTCCTTGATCGCCGCCTTGGTCACAAGGTCCACGGTGCGGGCATAATCGGGCTTGGACGTGCCCGCCATGATCCCCGGATTTTCGCGGAACTGATCGCGCACGTCGATCACCACATCGCCCGCCGCGCGGCCCACAGCGGTCATGCCCATCGCCCCGAACAGATAGGGCAGCAGCGCGCCGAGGAACAAGCCGACGATGACATAGGGGTTTTCGAGGCTGAAGGAGACTTCGCCATTGGCAAGGTCGCCGTCGCGGAACGCCGGGAAGAACACCGTGAGATCGGTGGTGTAGGCCGCAAACAGCACCAGCGCGCCGAGGCCCGCCGAACCGATTGCATAGCCCTTTGTCACCGCCTTGGTGGTGTTGCCGACCGCATCGAGCAGATCGGTCTTCTCGCGCACGCTATCGTCCAGCCCCGCCATTTCGGCGATGCCGCCTGCGTTGTCGGTGACCGGGCCATAGGCATCCAGCGCAACGACCATTCCGGCAAGCGCCAGCATCGCGGTGGCGGCATAGGCAATGCCCATGAGGCCGGCGAGCTGATAGGCGATGACGATACCAGCGGCGATCACCAGCGTCGGCAGCGCGGTCGATTCAAGGCTGATGGCAAGGCCCTGGATCACGTTGGTGCCATGGCCTGTTTCCGAAGCCTTGGCGATGGATCGCACCGGACGGAACTTGGTCCCGGTGTAATATTCGGTGATCCAGATGATCAGCCCGGTGATGACAAGGCCAAGCAGGGCGCAGTAGAACAGCGACCGGCCGGTGAATTCGACCATGCCCTGATCCGGGTTGATCACCGTGTTCATATCCATGCCCACGCTGCCCAGCGCGAACTGGGTCACGATCCAGATCAGCGGGATCGAGGTGACGGCGGTGACGATGAAGCCCTTGTACATGGCCCCCATCACATTGGTTCCGCCGCCAAGCCGCACGAAATAGGTGCCAAGGATCGATGTGACGATACACGCCCCGCCGATCAGCAACGGCAGCGCCATCAGCGGCAGCAGCAGATCGCCCAGTTGGGTCAGCAGCAGCGCGGTCAGCACCATGGTGGCGCCGACGGTGACGACATAGGTTTCGAACAGGTCAGCCGCCATGCCCGCGCAATCGCCCACGTTGTCGCCGACGTTATCGGCGATCACCGCAGGGTTGCGCGGGTCATCTTCAGGAATGCCGGCTTCGACCTTGCCAACAAGATCGGCGCCGACATCGGCCGCCTTGGTGAAGATCCCGCCGCCCAGACGCGCGAAGATCGAGATCAGCGAAGCGCCGAAGGCAAGGCCGACAAGGCCATCAATCACCACGCGATCGGAAGGGCTCATGCCCATCGGGCCAACCAGCACGTAAAAGAACACCGCAATGGCGAGCAGCGCAAGGCCGGCCACCAGCATCCCGGTGATCGCCCCGGCGCGGAAGGCGAGCGTCAGGCCCGCCTGCAGGCTGGTGCTGGCAGCTTCTGCGGTGCGGACATTGGCGCGCACCGAGATATTCATGCCGATATAGCCCGCCACGCCCGAAAGCACCGCCCCGGCGATAAAGCCGATGGCAGGAACACTGCCGAGCGCAAAGGCGACCACGGCGGCAACCACCACGCCGACGATGGCGATGGTGGTATACTGGCGGTTGAGGTAGGCCTGCGCGCCTTCCTGGATCGCGGCGGCGATCTCCTGCATCCGCGCATTGCCGGGGCTGGCCCCCAGCACCTGACTGCTGGTGATGACGCCATAGACAATGGCGAGCAGCCCCAGCCCGATAGAAATGAGCAATAGGTTCACGAGTTATCCCCTCTCGTCTTGTTATTCTTCCCCGCGGGAAGCCTCGCGCGCCTTTGAAATCCCCAGGGCGCAAGGGCGCACAGTCATAGGGGCTCGGAAAGGGCTGGCAAGCCTTTGGCGTGCGTGAATGCCCGCTTTGCCGGGGGTTTCACCAGTTTTGCCAGGGAAAAGCGGGCGCGCAGGTCAACCGTGGCGATAGCCGAGGTTCGCCGGATCGGCGAGCGGGGCCTCGTCCAGCAGCAGCGGGGCCGATCCGCGCGGGCGCACCGTGCCGATGCGAAATGCAGGAACCGGAAGCGCCGCCCCTTCGGGCGCGGTGAACAGCAATTCGTAATCGTCGCCCCAGCGCATGCATTCCTGCATCCGCGGGCGCGAGGCGACCGGCACGACAGCGCTGTCAATCGCAAGGGTCACCCCGCTTACCCACGCCATGCGCCAGCAATCCAGCAGTAGCCCGTCGGAAATGTCCATCATCGCGCTGACATGGGGGGCAAGCGCAATGCCTTCGGCCAAGCGCGGAACCGGGCGGTTGAAGGCTTGCAGATGATCTTCGTCACCCTCGAAGCCCAGCATCGCGCGGCCGACGGGGCCGGTGACATGGATACCATCGCCCGGCTGTGCGCCCTTGCGCGAAGGCACGGGCAGATGCGCCGCGCGGCCGATCGCGGTCATGCCATAGGTGCTGGTGCCGGTGGTCGCGACCGTGTCTCCGCCCATGATCGGCACGCCATAGGTGCGCAAGCCCTCGTCCAGACCTGCCAGAAAGCGGGCATCATCGCTCCCCAGCGAATGGCCAAGCAGCACGCCAATCGGCCCAGCCCCCTTGGCGGCCAGATCGGAAAGGTTGGCGGCAAGCAGTTTCCACGCCACGTCGGCCATATCGGCGTGGCTCAGGAAATGGGTGTCCTCGGCCATCATGTCGTGGGTGATGACCAGCGTTTCGCCGCCGATGGTCAGGACCGCGCAATCATCCTCAAGCCCGCGCGCGCCCGGGTGGAGCGGCAATTTGCGCAGGGCAGCGATGAATTCGGACTCGTTCATGATGCAGAGCCGGGGTTTAGCCTGCGCGCGCGCCCTTGGCCACGGCATCAAGAACGCCGTTCACGAATTTCGCCTGCCCGTCATCGAAGAACGCCTTGGCGACCTCGACATATTCGTTGATTGCCACGGCGGCGGGCACATCGGGGCGGGCGATCAATTCATAGGTGCCGGCGCGCAGCACCTGCAACATCGCCTTGTCGAGCCGCGCAATGCTCCACCCGGCGGCCAGCCTTGCGCCCAGCAGCGCATCGATTTCCTCGCGCCGCGCATCAACGCCGCGCACCACGTCATCGAAAAACGGCACCTCGGCCTCGGCATAGGCGGCATCGCCGAAATCATCATTGTCGATGTCGCGGCCCAGCCGGTGCTGGTGGAATTCATCGAGCAGCTTGGCCAGCGCGGTGCTTTCCATGTGCTGCTGGTAAAGCGCCTGCACGGCGGCAAGGCGCGCGGCCGAGCGGGCCTGCGAAGGCTGGCCGGAAGGGGTGGGCGTGTTCATTTGATCCTGAGTTCCACGGATTTGGCATGCGCGGGCAGCCCTTCGGCATGGGCGAGGGTGGCGGCGGCGGGGCCGATGGCGTTGAAGGATGTCTGGTCGAGCCCCAGAAAACTGGTGCGCTTCATGAAGTCGAGCACCGAAAGCCCGCTCGAAAACCGCGCCCTGCGGCCTGTCGGCAGCACGTGGTTCGGCCCGGCGACATAATCGCCCACGGCCTCGGGCGTCATCCGGCCAAGGAAGATGCTGCCCGCATGGCGGATCTTGTGCATCAGGCTTTCCGGATTATCGACCGCAAGTTCCACATGCTCGGCAGCCAGACGATTGGCGAGCGCCGGGGCTTCGGCATCGAGGTCATTGACGACGATCATCACCCCATGCGCATCCCAGCTTGCACGTGCCGTGCGGCCGGTGGAAAGCTGGCTGATCTGGATGTCGATACAATCTTCGACCTGTCGCGCGAACACGGCATCATCGGTGATCAGGATCGATTGCGAGGTCGGGTCATGTTCGGCCTGGGACAACAGATCGGCGGCGATCCAGTCAGGATCATTGCTGCCATCGGCGATGACGAGGATTTCGGAAGGCCCGGCGACCATGTCGATCCCGACCACGCCGTAAAGCTGGCGCTTGGCCTCGGCCACCCAGGCATTGCCGGGGCCGGTGATGACATCGACCGGGCGAATGCGTTGGGTGCCATAGGCCAGCGCGCCCACCGCCTGCGCCCCGCCGACGCGCCAGATCTCGTCCACGCCTGCGATATGCGCGGCGGCCAGCACCAGCGGATTGGATACCCCCTTGGGTGTCGGCGTGACGATGGCAATCCGTTCCACCCCGGCGACCCGCGCCGGGATGGCGTTCATCAGAAGCGATGAAGGATAGGCCGCGCGCCCGCCCGGAACATACAGGCCCGCCGCATCCACGGCACGCCAGATCGCGCCCAGCCGCACGCCTGCCGCGTCGACATAATCGCGGTTCTCGGGCAGCTGCGCCTCGTGATAGGAACGGATCCGCGCCGCCGCGAGGTCGAGCGCGTCGCGCAGATCGCCGGGCAGGTCCTTGTAGGCCTGCTCGCACGCCTCAGGCGGGATCGACCAGTCGGCGTCTTCTGCCAGCGTGTAACCGTCGAAGCGGTGGGTAAACTCCGCCAGCGCCGCATCGCCGCGCAGCTTCACCGTCTGAAGAATGTCGGTCACCTGCCCGGCAACATCATTGTCGGTTTCGCGGCGGGCTTCCACGATCCGTTCGAACTTCTGGGCGAAGTCGGGCTGGAGGGTGGAAAGGATGTTGATCATGCCGCTCGCGCCCCGTCGCTTTCGGCATCGCGGCGGAAGGCATCGACCAGCGCCGCGACGCGGGCGTCGGTCTTCAATGCCGTGCGGTTGACGATCAGTCGCGCCGATATTTCGAGGATGGTGCTGGTTTCGACCAACCCGTTTTCCTTCAGCGTCTTGCCGGTCGACACCAGATCGACGATCTGCCGCGCCAGCCCGAGCGAGGGGGCCAGCTCCATCGCGCCGTTCAGCTTGACGCATTCGGCCTGCACGCCTGCAGCCTCGAAATGGCGGCGGG
Source organism: Erythrobacter sanguineus (assembly GCF_900143235.1). Taxonomy (GTDB): domain Bacteria; phylum Pseudomonadota; class Alphaproteobacteria; order Sphingomonadales; family Sphingomonadaceae; genus Erythrobacter; species Erythrobacter sanguineus. Next base: position 185,130 of record NZ_FRDF01000001.1, read on the forward strand.
TGAGGCTGGGATATTTGGTCGCCACGCGCAGATGGCTTGCGCCAGCAGCTTCGTCCGTGTCGGCGGCGAGGCGCGCGACCGACAGGCGGCACAGCCCGATGCCGAGATCAACCGGAGCATAAAGATCGGCGTAGTCGAATTCCTCGATCACGTCGGAGCCGACGATGCCCACCTGCGCCGCGCCGTGGGCAACGAAGGTCGCGACATCGAAGGCGCGCACGCGGATGAGGCGCATGTCATCGCGGTTGGTGCCGAACGCCAATGCGCGGTTTTTGGGATCGTGAAACGCCGCCTCCGGCTCGACCCCGGCGCGCGCCATCACCGGCAGCGCCTCATCAAGAATGCGCCCCTTGGGGACAGCGAAGGTCAGCTGTCCGGGCCGGAAAAGGCTGTTGTCGTGGATAGCATTGGTGGTCATGATCGAGCGCGCACTTAAGGGCGGTGCAGGAAAAGGGCAATGGGAATGGGCATGACGGGTGATCGTCCGGCGTATGAATTGGTCGACATGAATAAGACCGGCGCGGGCGCGGTGGCGACGGCCTTTGCCAATCAGGTCGCCTATTGTGCCCATGCAGGCGCGCACATCACAGCGCGGGTGGTGGCGGGGATTGCGGCGGTGCTGGGGTCCGGGGCGCAAGGCAAGCTGCTGGCGCGCGTCCGCGACTGGCCGGGCGCGCCGCTGGCCGATGCGCTGCCCTTGCGCGTGGCGGGTGGGCTGCACGCGCTGCACCTGTCGGGCACCGCGCCCGCGCTCGCGCCGATCTATCACGATGAGTCCGCTCAGGATGAAGCGATCATCGCCGAGGTCATGGCGGTGCATGAGGCGGCATTGCTACCTTGGCTCGATGGCCCACCGCAGACCAACGAGGCGGGTCGCTCGGCCAATTTCATTGCCGCAATGCTGTGGCTGGCGGATCAAGGTGTGCCCGCGCGGTTCGACTGCCTTGAAATCGGATCGAGCGCTGGGATCAATCTGATGCTGGATCGCTATGCCTATGATCTGGGCGGGGTGAGGGTGGGGCCAGCCGACGCGGTGATGCATTTCGCGCCTGCATGGCAGGGCACGCCGCCGCCCGGGCACGACATTGCCATCCTTTCGACCAAAGGTTGCGATATCGCCCCGGTCGACCTGACCGATCCCGCGCAGGCGCTCCGATTGAAGGCCTATATCTGGCCCGAACACACAGTGCGCTTCGAACGGATGGACGCCGCAATCCGCGCCGCAAGCGAGCGCAAGCCCGATCTGGTGCAGGCGAGCGCTGCCGATTTCGTCGAGGCCGAACTGGCACGGTCGCAAGCACCCGGCACCACCCGCATCCTTATGCATTCGATTGTCTGGCAATATGTCCCCGCCGACCAGCAAGCCCGCGTCACCGCCGCGATGGAAGCGGCAGGCGCGAAGGCGTCACCCGATGCGCCGCTGGCATGGGTGATGGTCGAGGCTGATCGCACCATCCATCGGCACAAGCTGACCGTGCGATACTGGCCGGGGAGCGGCGAGGAGGTGCAACTCGCCTGGTCGCACCCGCATGGGGCGGATGTGGAGTGGCTCTAGTTTTTTCGCGCCAAGCCGCCAAGGGCCGCCAAAATGAAGCACTTGCGGCAAAGCCGCGCATCTCGGTGATCCCTGCGCCACAAAGACCAAGGCCTGCGGCACAGGATCGCCCTCTTGGCGGCGCTTGGCGGCTTGGCGCGAACCCATCTAGTCCGCCAGAAACGCCTCCATCGCCGCGTTGACCGCGTCCGGCGCTTCCCACGGCACGAAATGCCCGCAATCCGGCACGCGCACGATGGTGAGCGGATCGACAATATCCTCCAGCCCTTCGAGGTTTTCGGGCGGCAGGGCGAGATCGTCCAAGGCCCAGATCACCAGCGTCGGGATGGTCAGCTTCGGCAGGGCGGGCGGGGTATAGTCTGCGGGGACTTCGAACGGCGCATCCATCGTCGGCACGTCGATCGGGCTGGCGCGGTAGTAATTGAGCATCCCGAAGGCGGCATCGCGGTTCTGCCAGTCGCGCAGCAATTGGTCACGTTCTTCCGGTTCCATTGCGGATGGGCGGTCCCACTTCACCTCCTTCAGCAAGAGGCCGGTGAGGCCGTGTTCCTTGACCAGCGCATCATTGGCGGGGTCGCGGAAACCGCGGATATACTGGCTCGCCTCGCGCTGGCCGGGGTGGGTGTAGAGCAGGCGCTGGAAGATCGCGGGATGCGGCGCGTTGGCGATGATCGCGCGGTTCACCCGCGCGTGCTGCCCGGCCAATGCCACGCCCCAGGCAATCGCGCCGCCCCAGTCATGGCCGACAATGGTGAAGCTGCCGATCCCCAGTGCATCGGCCAGCAGGAAGATGTCGCCGATCAGCTGGTCCGGCGTGTAGGCGGCCACATCCTGCGGCTTGGACGATCCGCGATAGCCGCGCTGGTCGGGCGCGATGCAGCGGTAACGATCCTTGAAATGCGCGATCTGGTGGCGCCATGTGCGGTGGCTTTCGGGAAAGCCGTGGAGGAAGATCAGCACCGGCGCATCCACCGGGCCTTCGTCCACCACGTTGAGGTGGATACCGTTTGGCAGCGCCACGCGCTTCAGTTCAAACCCGGTCATTCGGCCGCCTCCAGCTTTTCCATGTAGCCTTTGGCGACCATGTTCGCCACCTGATCGAACAGCGCATCGGGGGTGCGGCGCAGTTCCCCCATCGCCTTTTCGCCGCCTTGCGCAACGATGATTTCGCGGGTGCCGGCAGCGATGGCATCAAGCATTTCGCGCGCTGCTACATCGGCGGGGATGCCTTCCTCGATCGCCTTGTCGCTGCGCCCGCGCTTTGTGCCGTCGGCCGTCAGCGCATTGCGCGCAACGCCGGTGGCGACCGATCCGGGGTAGATCGTGTGAACGCTCACCCCGGTCTGCGACAATTCGCCGCGCAACGCGTCGGCATAGCCCGCCAGCCCGAATTTCGCGGCGGAATAGGCCGTGCGCATCGGCACGCCGACCTTGCCTGCGACAGAGGAAATGAACCCGAGCGCGCCGGAACCGCGCTCCGCCATGTGACCGATCAGCCCTTGGGAAAAGGCGATCTGAGCGGTGAGATCAATGTCGATGATGTCGCGATAGACCTGCATCGCGGTGTTGAGCGCGCGGCTGCGCTGCGAAATCCCGGCATTGGCGAAGGCGATGTCAACGCCGCCCTTCCACCCGATGGCCTTGGCGGTCGCCTCAGCCAGCGCGGCTTCATCGCGCACATCGAAGGGCAGGATCAGCGCTTCGCCGCAGTCGCCTGCGACCTTGGCCAGCCGCGCCTCGTCACGCCCTGACAGCACCACAAGCGCACCGCGCGCCGCCAGTTCGCGTGCCAGCGCTGCGCCGATGCCTGATGATGCCCCGGTGATCCATGCCACCTTGCCCGCAAAATTGGCGGAGTAATCCATCGCTCTCTCTCCCCTTTTGCGAGAGGACTAGCGAGCGCATCCGCCAAGGGCAATCAGGTTGCTGTTCGAGACCGGATCATGGCGGCCAGATCGGCCGGAAACACCGCTTCGGGCCAGTCGGCGAGTTCATCGAGCGTGAACCAGCGGTGCTGCGTCATCAATGCCTGTTCCAGCGCGGTATGGCCGCTGGTGTCGATTGCCGCTTCGGATACCTGAACGAGGTAAAAGCGTTCATCCGCCTGCACCGGCTCGCCTTCGACGGTGATGAATTCGGGCGTCATCTGCGCGATCTGCGGCCCCGGATCGGCGATAATCCCGGTTTCCTCCAGCAATTCGCGCCGCGCTGCATCTTCAAAACTTTCGTCCGGATCGCACTCGCCGCCGGTCGTCACCCAGAACGGAGGGCGCCCTGTCACATCATAGCGGAACATCAAGGCGCGGCCTTGCGGATCGAGCACGATCAGCCGCGCCGCGCGGCGCAGGCGCAGCGCAGGCTTGCGGTTCATTCGGCTGGCACGCCCGCCTTGATCGCCACCGCGTGCACCCGCTGGCCGACAATATCACCCAGCGCCGCAATCACCGCGCGCTGCCGGGCAAGGCGGTTCATGCTGGCAAAAGCTGCGGCCTCGATCTCGATGGTAAAGTGCGATTCGCCCGATCCATCGTCGCCCATGTGGCCATGGTGCTTGGCGCTGTCATTGATGATCGCCAGCCGGGTGGGCGCAAAGGCCCCGGTCAGAAGATCATGCATTTCGTCGGTGACGGTTCCGCTCATCGGGACTTTCCTTCTTTGCAACGGGGTGAGGGCAATTGAGGCTTGGAACTTGGGAGGCTTGTCGCCATTCTCAAGACCTATGCCTTCACCACGATTTCATGGCCGCGTCGAGTGCCCCGGGCGCGAATGCGATGCGCCGGGCTGCCGCGAGGCGGGCGAATTCCGCGCGCCCGGCCCGCGTCCGGGCGGGTTTGACGGGCCGGGCGACTGGCGCTGGTTCTGCCTGCAGCATGTGCGTGAATTCAACGCCGGGTATGACTGGTTCGAAGGCATGAGCGCCGAGGAAATTCTCGATGCGCAATCGCCGATTGCCGGATGGCGGACGACAAGCCGCGCCTTCCGCCCGGAAACCCATGTGGACGGGATGCCGCGCTGGGCCGATTATGCCGATCCGCTCGATGCCATTTCTGCCCGCGCCAACGGCATTCGCAGCCGCGCCGAACGCGAAGCGCGCATGGCGGCAAGCGGGCGCTTTTCGCGCGAGGAAGCGCAGGCGCTGGAGACGATGGGCCTGGGGTCCGACACCGACAAGACGCGGCTCAGGCGGCGTTATTCCGAACTGGTGCGGCGCTACCACCCTGATCGCAATGGCGGTGACCGGAGGCACGAAGCGCGCCTGAACGCGGTGGTCGAAGCCTATCAATTGCTCAGGAAAAGCGCCGCGCTGGCGTGAGCGCGGGGCCTAAGCCTGCGCCGCCTTGATAATTGCCGCATCGACGGCGTTTGCTTGGGCATAGGCGGGCCGCTGGGTGATCCGCTCGACATAGGCCTTGAACGCGGGCCGTTCAGGGATCGAACCGAAGCGCAGGCCCCACACGAACTGGCTGCCGATATAGGTATCGGCCATGGTGAAGCGCGGGCCCGCGGCAAAATCATGGGCCGAAAGCCAGCCATCCAGCGCATCCAATGTGCGTTCGAGCGTGCCGAAGCCTGCCGTGCTGTCCTTGCCCTCGGCCAGCTGCCAGCCCATCATCTTTGCCATGATCGCCTGCTCCAGCGGCCCGGCGGCAAAGAACAGCCAGCGGAAATAGGCGGCCTTTTCGTGGGCATCGGGCAGCAGGCCTGCGGCAGGGTGAGTTTCGGCAAGGTAGTGGTTGATCGCCGCACATTCAGTGATGACGTGATCGTGACCCTGATGGTGATGCACCAGCGCGGGCACCTTGTTCATCGGGTTGATCGCCGTGAAGCTTTCGGGCCGGCTGTCCCATTCCATCATGACATGGTCGTAATCCGCGCCAGCCTCGTGCAGCGCCCAGCGCGCAATCTGTCCGCGGCTCATGGCGACGGTGTAGAAGGTGAATGCGGCCATTGGTCTTTTCCTCGGACGTTTACGGGCGGGGCTGGGTCGGGCTTTGCCGGAACGCCCAGCGCAAGGTGCGGCCCATGCCCCATGTGGCGGCGCGCGCGGGCAGCGCGGTCAGCATCGGGCGCTGCAACCGCAGCATGGTGCGCGCCCAGTCGGGCAGCATCGCCACGGCATCGGCGGTGATCATGGTCTGCACGCCGCGCGGGGTGCCTTGCGGGCGCTGGCTCAGCACCAGCTGCGCGACTTCGCGCGCGGCGGGCGAAGTGGCAAGATCATGGCGCAGTTCGCGGAAGATCCGCTCCGCCTCGGCGCGGGTTTCGGGCACCGGATCGGCCCCCAATGCGCGAGCGATGACGGCGAACTGGCGGTAATATTCGTCCTGCTCGGCTCCCGGCATATTGGGCCGGACATGGCGCAGATAACCCGCAAGGAAGCTTTGCGCCTCGGTCACGTGCACCCAGGCCAGCGTGCGCGGATTGGTGGCGGTATAGGCGGTGCCATCGGGCAGCGTTCCGCCGACCCGCGCATGGATGCGATTCACGCGGGCAATCGCGTTCAACGCCTCGTCGCGGTGGCCAAAGCTGGTGACCGCGATAAAGCGCGCGGTGCGCCGCAGCCGCCCGTGCATGTCCTCGCGGAAATTGGAATGGTCGAGCACGCCTTGCAGCGCGTGGGGGTGGAGCATCTGGAGCAGTAGCGCGCGGATTCCGCCGGTCATCATTCCGACGATATCGGCGTGGACCAGCCGGATCGGCGTGTCGCGCGCAAACAGCGCATCATCAGAGGGCGTGGTGGGCTGCTGACCCTGCGCGGCATCGTGAAACACCCCTCGCACCTGGCCCACCAGCTTCAGACGCAGCGATTCGACGGGGTCGGCCATGCCCGGCAATATAGGCGCGGATCAGCGCACAAGGAAACGAACTCGCCAAAAATGCCAGCCTTTCGGGCCAAACCACCGCTTGCAGGCTGCGCCCATGCGTTCTAACCGGGCCGGGCAATGACTTCATCCTCTCGAACCAATGTCGCCGGCGAAAACGCCATGCCCACCCAGCCCGACACGACTGTCGATGTGCGTGATATGTTCGGCATCGATGTCGATTGGCAGGTGCCGGCCTTTACCCACAAGGACGAACATGTGCCGGAAATCGACCCGGCCTATGTCTTCGATCCGGACACGACGCTGGCGATCCTCGCGGGCTTTGCGCACAACCGCCGGGTGATGGTGCAGGGCTATCACGGCACCGGCAAATCCACCCATATCGAACAGGTCGCCGCGCGCCTTAACTGGCCGAGCATCCGGGTGAACCTTGATGCGCATATCAGCCGCATCGATCTGGTCGGGCGCGATGCGATCGTGCTCAAGGACGGCTTGCAGGTCACCGAGTTCAAGGAAGGCATCCTGCCCTGGGCGCTGCAGCACCCGGTCGCGCTGACCTTTGACGAATATGACGCTGGCCGCCCGGACGTGATGTTCGTGATCCAGCGCATTCTGGAATTTGATGGCCGGTTGACCCTGCTCGATCAGAACCGCGTGATCACGCCCAACCCGTGGTTCCGGCTGTTCGCCACCACCAACACCGTGGGCCTTGGCGATACCTCGGGCCTCTATCACGGCACGCAGGCGATCAATCAGGCGCAGATGGACCGCTGGAACATTGTCGTGGCGCTGAACTACCTCAAGCCCGAGGTGGAGCAGCAGATCGTCAAGTCCAAGACGCCTGACGCCGATGACAAGCTGATCGCCGACATGGTCAAGGTGGCCGAATTGACCCGGCAGGGCTTCATCAATGGTGATATTTCCACCGTGATGAGCCCGCGCACCGTCATCACCTGGGCGCAGAACACCGCGATCTTCGGATCGGTTGGCTTTTCCTTCCGGCTTTCGTTCCTCAACAAATGTGACGAGGCAGAGCGGACGCTGGTGGCCGAATATTACCAGCGCGTGTTCGGTGAGGACCTGCCCGAAGGCGCGACGACAAAGCGCTGACGGGAAGCCGCTTGCTCCCTGGTGTCATAGGCTGATAACACAGCCCCTGCCATGGCGCTGTTCGACCGATTCTGGAAAGGCTCAAAGGGCAGCGCCGATAGCGATGACGGGGGCGATGCGCCTGCCGGATACTATCCGCTTTATGAATCAATGCGCCCCATCGATCCCGATGATGAGGACGACGCGCCGCGCCCGCGCGCGTCGGCCACGCCCGATTTTGACGCATGGGATGCCAAACTCGCTGGCATCGACGAAGCGCTCGAAGTCGAGGAACGCCGCCGCCTGCGCTGGTGGCAGCAGGGTTACTGGCGTGATCGCAGCAAGCTGTGGTGGGCGGGGCGCGGCATCATCGCGGGCCTCGCCTTATTCGTGGTGCTGATCGGCTGGCTCACCGTCACCGCGCCGCTTTCCAAAAGCCTCGAACCCATTGCCCCGCCGCAGGTCACGCTGCTCAGCCGTGATGGCACGCCGATTGCCCGGCAAGGCGCGGTGGTCGAGGCGCCGGTCAAGCTTGCCGACCTGCCGCCGCACGTCAGCCAAGCCTTCATCGCGATCGAGGATCGGCGGTTCTACACCCATTGGGGGATCGATCCGCGCGGCATCGCCCGCGCGGTGTGGACCGGATATGGCGGCGGATCGACGATCACCCAGCAACTCGCCAAGTTCACCTTCCTTACCCCCGAACAAAGCCTGTCGCGCAAGGCGCGCGAGGCGCTGATTGCCTTCTGGCTGGAGGCGTGGCTGACCAAGGATGAGATCCTCGAACGCTATCTGTCGAACGCTTATTTCGGCGATAACCAATATGGGCTGCGCGCCGCGTCCTTGCATTATTTCTACCGCCAGCCGGAAAACCTGAAGCCCGAACAGGCGGCGATGCTGGCCGGATTGTTGCAGGCGCCCTCGCGCTATGCGCCGACCCGGCATTATGACCGGGCGAAGAAGCGCATGGACCTCGTGATCGGCGCGATGGTGGAGGAGGGCTATCTCACCGAAGCCGCCGCGCGCGCTTTGCCTGATCCGCGTCTCGACGTGCGCCGGCGTGACGACAATCTGCCGACCGGCACCTATTTCGCCGACTGGGCGCTGCCGTTGGCGCGTGAGGGGATGGATGCGAGCTATTCGCGTGCCGTCCTGACCACGACGCTCGATTCGCGGCTTCAGGCGCTCGCCAGCCGGGTGGTCGCGCGTGCGCCGCTCAGGGGTGCACAGGTTGCGCTTGTCGCGATGCGCCGCAATGGCGAAGTGGTGGCGATGGTGGGGGGCAGGGATTATGCGACATCCTCGTTCAACCGGGCGACGCAGGCACGCCGCCAGCCTGGATCGACCTTCAAGACCTTCGTCTACCTCGCCGCGCTGGAAGCCGGGTGGGAGCCGGATGACACCATTCCCAACACCGAAATCACGCAAGGCAGTTACCGCCCGAAAAACGCCGCCGGGCGCTATTCCGACCAGATCACGCTGGAGGATGCCTTTGCGAGCTCAAGCAATGTCGCCGCCGTGCGCCTGTTTCAGGCGGTGGGCAGCGACAAGGTGATTGCCAAGGCGCGCGCGCTCGGCATCACCGCCGAAATGGCGGAAGGCGATCCCAGTCTCGCGCTCGGCACCTCGGCGATGACGCTGATCGAACTGACCGCCGCCTATGCCGGGATTGCCGCCAACCAGTTCCCGGTCGAACCCCACGCCTTTGCGCGCGGCGAGCAGGGATGGTGGGAATGGCTCACCACCCGCAAGGACAGTTTTTCGCGCGGTGAGCATGAGGATATCGAGACCATGCTGCGCGCCGCAATCAACCGCGGGACGGGGCGCGGTGCGGTCCTGCCGATTGCCAATTACGGCAAGACCGGCACCACGCAGGATTACCGCGACGCGCTGTTCGTGGGCTATGCCGGAGATCTGGTGGTGGGCGTGTGGATCGGCAATGATGACAATGCGCCGATGCAGCGCGTGACCGGCGGCAGCACGCCTGCGCGGATCTGGCGGGATTTCATGGCCGGTGCGCTCAAGCTTGAAGCTGCGCCCCGGCCCAAGGTCACCGCATCACCCGATCCGCAAGGCCCGGTGCAGCCGCTTGATATCGCGCAAGGGGCCGAAATCCCGGTCGGCGAGAACGGCGCAAGGCTGAGGATCGACGGCGGCGGGGTCACGCTGTCGCAGGAAGGCGTTCCGGTCGAAGTCAGGCTTGGCGAGGAAGGGCTGGTGGTGCAGCCCGCGCCATCGCCAAGCGCGACGCCGCCCTAGCGTTTTGTCGCGGGTGGTTTGATCCTTAGACCATCAATATATTCATCACCGCGGTGGCGATGGGCCGCTCGCGGTCATCCTGCCACGCTTCGACCGCGATATTGGCGTTGCGCCGCCCAAGGCGGGTAATCCGTCCCAGCGCGAAAGTCGGTCTGGATTTGCCCGCGGCGAGATATTGCACGGTGATGTTGATCGGCTTCAATTGCGGATCGCGCCCCGCCGCCAGCAGCGCGGTGCGCAAGGCGGCATAGCCCGCCGTTTCCAGCAGGCCAGCAGTGGCGCCGCCGTGGAAATGCCCCGGGCGGCCTTCGACCGTCGGGCCGAACTCCACCGTCAGCAGCGGCATGCCATTGTCCTCGCCGCAGACCGCAATCCCCAACGAGAGGGCATAGGCGGTCAATTCATGCGGGCTTGCCGGGTCAGTCATTGCCGTTGTTCCGATTGAAGGCCGGGTTTTCGGCCCTCAGATCGGCGCCGATGGTCATGAACACGCCCGCCACATGGGCGACCGGATCATCGTGATCGCCATCATGGGCAATCCCGCGCACAAAGGCGGCAGAGCGCGTGCGGCGATAGCATTCCACCCGTCCGCGCACGCTCGCCCGGTCGCGCGCCGGACGCTGGTAATCGACCCTGAGATCAAGCGTGGCCACGGGATTGAAGGAGCCGCTCGTCTGCCAGATCGCCATCCCGCTGGCCATGTCCATCAGGCTGATGATCGGGCCGGAAGCGAGCACCGGTCGGTTGGAATCGCCCAGCAGATCCTCGCGCCAGGGCAATTCCAGTTCCACCCAGTTGTCGCCCTGATCGGCGAATCGCAGGCCAAGCCAGCCGGTATGGCCGTGACGGAAGAACCATTTCGATGCTTCGCGCGCATCGAACCGGGCAGGGGGCGTGTTCATGCGGGGGTGCATAGGGGTGTGGGCGCGGGGGTGGCAATCACCTTATTGTCAGGATTATCGGCAGATCGCCCGGCCCGCCTACAGCACGCCGCCCGCCAGCCGATCGATCGCGCCTTGCAGAATGATCGCCGCGGCATGGGCGTCAATCGCAGCGGCTCGTTTGGCGCGGCTCATGTCCTGCCCGATCATTGCAGCTTCGGCGGCCTGGGTTGACCAGCGTTCGTCCCACAGCAGGATGGGGAGGGCAAAGGCTTCGGCCATGTTGCGGGCATAGGCGCGGCTGGCCTGCGCGCGCGGGCCTTCGGAACCGTCCATGTTGCGCGGCAGGCCAAGCACCAGCCCGTGCACGCTGCGCGATTTTATGAGGGCGGCAAGGGTCTCGCGGTCGCGGCCCCACTTGCCGCGCTGGATGGTCGATCCGTTGGTGGCAAAGCGCCAGCCCGCATCGCAGGTCGCCGTGCCCAGCGTCCTGGTGCCCAGATCAAGGCCCAGCAGCACGCCGCCTGTCGGCAGCGCCTCGGCAAAGGCCCGTGCGTCCTCGAAGATCAATTGGCGGCCTGCCGCGTCCATGCCTCGACCCTGCGGATCACGTCGGCCCTGGTGTTCGCCCAGAACAGCGGCAGGTCATAGACGTGGTAATTGTTCCCGGGCAGCACGTAGCTTCCCATCTCGGGCGGCGGGCCGATCAGCAGCAAGCCGCGGCTGTCGCAGCGCGCCGGAACGAGACCGGGAAACAGCGCACCTTTTGCCATGCTGTCTTCGGGCACCAGCGTGCCCAGATTGGCGCTTGCGGCCGCGCTGCCGCCATAGCTGCCGGTCAGCGGATTGGTGCACAGCATCGGGCTGGTGCCGGGTGCCTCGCCATCGAGCGCAGGGGTGGTGCCATAGGCCTTGAGCACCATTGCCGGATCGGCAGGCTCGGCAAAGCTTGACCATGACAGGATGCAGCCCGCCTGATCAGCGGCGGCGCAGGGCGGAAAGCCGAGACCGGGCAAATCGTGCCGGAGCGAAACCGGCCAGCCGATCACATAGGCCGCCGCCAGCCGGTCAGCCACGGGCGATCCGCGCACGTCCTCTGCAATCAGGCGTTTCAGATGCAGCGCACCTTGTGAATGGCCCGCCAGTACGATCGGCGTATCGGGATCGATACTGGACAGGAAATAACGATAGGCCTGACGCACATCGGCATAGGCGGCGTCGATCGCCTTGCGGCCTTCCTCGGCATCGGTCAGGAAGGCGCCCATCGTCGCTTGCCGGTAACGCGGCGCCCAGATTTCGGATGCGGCGTTGAACGGGCTGGCCATGCCGCGCAGATAGACGCGGGCGATCCGCTCGGCCTCCGGATCGCCGCCATTGTCGAGCGGGGCGTTCCAGCTGGCGCGGTTGAGATAGCTGGTGGGGTGGACGAAGAACACCGCAAAGCTTGGCGCGGATGGTTCGGCCGGGGTGGGAAGAAGCCCGCGATCACTGGCATAGGCCGGCTGCCAGCGGGCCGGGTCTGTCACCCCGATACCGGGGCGCGAATACCACAGGGCAGGGTCTTCATAGGCATTGGCTTCCAGCGGTTTGGCCGGCGAAAATTCCGCCGATGGCACCAGCGCAATGGCCGCCAGATCTTCCTGAAACAGCTCGTAGGCGATCCGCCCACCGATCACCAAGGTGATGCAGAAGGCGATGAAATAGAGAAACTTGCGAGCCATGGCTGAAAGGGTTTCTGATTATTCGGCGGCAGGCGCAACAGACGCAGTGGCCGGGCCTTCAGCCAGCGGCGGGCGCAGCGTGGTCCACGCCCGGTCGGGACGCAGGCTCGAAAACCACGACGCCGGGTTCCAGGTGGTTGTCCCGTCGAGGCTGAAGGTGATGAATTCTGCCCGCCCGCCGATATTGGCCAGCGGCACCGCGCCGCCCAGTCCGCTTTCGATCGCCTCGGCGCGGCTGTCGGCGCTTTCATCGCGGTTGTCGCCCATCACGAACACGCTGTCCGCAGGCACGGTATAGGGCCCGTAATTATCAAGCCGCTGGTCGCGGTAATCGATGGCAAGATAGGTCGCACCATTGGGCAGAGTTTCGCGCCATGTCGGCGGCTCGAAGAAATCGCGCCCGTCTGCGCCCTTGACCCGATATTGCTCGAAAGCGTCGAGGCACGGCATGCTCCGGCACAGCAGGTAAGGTTCGAACGGCAGGCGCACCGGCGGCACCACCTCGCGCTTGATCGGGGTGCCGTTGAGGATGATCTGCCCAGCCCGCACCTCGATCATATCACCGGGCAGGGCGACCACGCGCTTGATATAATCCTCGTTGCGGGTCGGGTGGACGGGGATGACGATATCGCCATATTCCGGGGTCGAGGGCAGAATGCGCCAGTCGCCGCGCGGCAGCAGGTGGAAGCTGGCCGAGGCCCACGACCAGCCATAGGGATATTTGCTCACCACCAGCCGGTCACCCACCCACAGGCTCGGCATCATGGATGTTGAGGGGATGTAGAACGGCTTGGCGACAAGGCTGTGGAAGGCGAGCACCGCCAGCAGCATCAGCGCAAGGCCCCGGATTTCGGCAAGCCAATCGACCTTGTGCGGCTGTTCGGGGGCGCTGGTGTCGGTCACTTCTGGGCTTTCGGTGGTTGCCATGTGTGGGGTGCCGGTCAGAGGGGGATGGCTTCGATGATCACGAAGGCTTGCGCCCATGGATGATCATCGGTGAGGGTAAGATGAATGCGCGCCTCATGGCCTGCCGGGATCATTTCTTCAAGCCGCAAAGCCGCACCGCCCGTCAGCGCCAGCGTCGGCGCGCCCGAGTTTGTGTTGACCACGCCGATATCCTTCATGAACACGCCGCGTTTGAACCCGGTGCCGACCGCCTTGGAAAACGCCTCCTTGGCGGCGAAGCGTTTGGCATAGGTGCCGGCGATGGTGAAGGGGCGGCGGCGGGCCTTGGCGATTTCTATCTCGGTGAAGACGCGGTTTTCAAACCGCTCGCCAAAGCGCGCCAGCGAATTGCCGATCCGCTCGATATTGCAGAGGTCGGAGCCGAGGCCGATGATCAAGACAAACCTCCGATATGCAAGCTGGAACGAGCGCGCAGCGCTCGCAAGCCCGACCGGGCGTCCGCAGCGACGGGGCCTTCAGGCTGCGTGAGCGAGGATATCGCTCGCCGGAGGGCGAGCGTAATCAAGAAAACGCCCTGATGATAACCGCCGCCAGCAACCCCAGCGCCACCACGTGGAGCATAACCTGCGCCTTGAACAGCGGGTGGGCGAAATCGCCCTTCGCGACTTTCAATGCGCCGCCGAAGCCGAAGATCTGCAAGGCCACCCAGCCGACCGCGAACACCACCATCACCCGCGTGCTGAGCGCAAAGCCGAGAAATCCGATGGCGATCAGGAACAGCGCGGCGGCGACGGCGGCCCACAGTTTCTGCTCACGCGCCAACGGGGGGAGGTCGCCTCCTGCCATATTACCTTACTTCATCCATCAGATCGCGCATTCGGCGGATCGCGTTCTCCAGCCCAACAAACACCGCCTCGCCGATCAGGTAGTGGCCGATATTGAGTTCCGCGATCTGCGGAATGGCGGCGATCGGCTGGACGTTCTCGAAGGTGAGGCCGTGGCCCGCATGCGGCTCGATCCCGTTCTTGGCGGCGAGCGCGGCCATGTCCGAAATGCGCCGCACTTCGCGCTCCACCTTGTCGCGGTCGCCATCGAGGAAGGCGTGGGCATATTCGCCGGTATGGAATTCGACCACCGGCGCGCCCAGCCGTAGCGCAGCGTCAAGCTGGCGTTCGTTCGCCTCGATGAACAGCGAGACGCGGATGCCGGCTCCGCGCAATTCCTCGACAATCGGGGCGAGTGTGTTGTCGAGCCCCGCCGCATCCAATCCTCCCTCCGTGGTGCGTTCCTCGCGCTTTTCCGGGACGATGCAGGCGGCATGCGGCTTGTGGCGCAGCGCGATGGCGAGCATCTCGCGGGTCGCGGCCATTTCGAGGTTGAGCGGCAGGTTGGTCGCCTGCTGGATGCGCGCCAGATCCTCGTCGCGGATATGGCGGCGGTCTTCGCGCAGGTGCGCGGTGATCCCGTCGCCGCCCACAGCCGCGACAATCTCCGCCGCGCGCACCGGATCGGGATGATCCCCGCCGCGCGCATTGCGGAGGGTGGCCACGTGATCGATGTTGACGCCGAGGCGCAAGGGGCGGGGATGGAGGGTCTGAGTCATTCTTTCCGGCTTCCGGGCTTGGTCACTTCTACGCGTGCCAACGCCGCGGGAATGGAATCGGGTGCATAGGTGGGAAAATCAATGGCGAGCAGCGGGTAGAGCGGCACGCCGAGTTGGGCCGACCCGCAAGACCGGTCGATGATGGCGCATTCGGCAATCACCTCAGCCCCTTCGCGCGCGACGGCGGCGATGGCTTCGCGGCTGGAGAGGCCGGTGGTCACGACATCCTCAACCATCAACACCTTCGCCCCTGGTTCGAGCGCAAAACCGCGGCGCAGGTGGAATATGCCTTCAGGCCGTTCGAGGAAGATCGCGTCCTTGCCCAGCGCACGGCCGACTTCGTGGCCGATGATGATCCCGCCCATCGCGGGGGATACCACCACGTCCACGCTTTCGCGCAGATCGGCGGGGATGCCCGCCACAACCGCTTCGGCAAGTCGGGCAGCGCGCGCGGGGTTCATCAGCACGCGGGCGCATTGCAGGTAGTGTCCGCTATGCTTGCCCGAAGACAGTTTGAAGTGCCCTTCGAGTAAGGCACCGCAGCCACGAAACTCTGCCAGAACTTCATCTTCGGTCATGGGAGAACTCCGGGAAAAAACGTCTGCGCCGCGGCGACTTGCGCGGCAATCATGGAGGCTTGCATAAATTTCTCCCTAGAAGCGCTTGAGGCCCTCGGCAAGCGGGGCTAAGGGCATCGGTGAAGCTGGCTGAGGTGTCAGCAGAACGCTGCCCTTCCGATCCGTTGGTGGGCAGTATGGGATCAGAGTTCGAAAACGAAATTTCGAAGCAACTTGGACACATCGAGATGGGTCAGATGCATACCCGTATGAAATTGGCTACCCTTGCAGCGCTTGCTGCTGTCGCCGCGCTGTTCGCGCCGGTCAGCGTGCTTGCGCAGGATGCAGCCGCGCCCATTGTCGAACAGATGGGCGCCGAACAGGTTGTCGCGCCTAATGCTGGTGTGGTCGAAAGCGCGGCCGACGCCGCCAGCGCCTATACCCCGATGGCCCCGACCAGGGGCAAGGGCATGCCGACCGATCCGCTTTCGGATGAACCGAATGCGATGATGAAGTCGCTGACTTTTCAGGATCAGTACACCGATAATGGCAATTATGCGCTGGGCATGCATGATTACATCCTGCTACCGGTCATCACCATCATCAGCCTGTTCGTGCTCGGCCTGCTGCTTTACGTGATCGTGCGTTTCAACCGGGGTGCCAATCCGGAGGCCTCGCGCACCACGCACAACACCATGATCGAAGTGGTGTGGACGATTGTTCCGGTGATCATCCTGGTGGTGATCGCGGTGCCTTCGATCACGCTGCTGGCCCGCCAGTATGAAACCCCGCCCGCCGAAGCCGTCACCATCAAGGCGACCGGTTATCAGTGGTATTGGGGGTACACCTATCCCGACCATGGCGAGATCGAGATCGTGTCCAACATGCTGCCCGAGGATGAGGCCGTGCGCCGCGGCGAACCGGGCCAGCTGGCGGTGGATAACCGCATGGTCGTGCCCGCTGGCGTGCCGCTGCGCATCCAGACCACTGCGTCGGATGTGATCCACGCTTTCGCTGTGCCGTCGCTGTGGTTCAAGATGGACGCGGTGCCGGGGCGGCTGAATGAAAAGCTGCTCACCATCAAGGAGCCGGGCGTCTATTACGGCCAGTGCTCCGAATTGTGCGGTTCGCGCCATGCCTATATGCCGATCGCGGTCGAGGCGCTCCCGCCCGAGCAGTTTGCGGCGTGGGTCAAGGCGCAGGGCGGCACGATGCCCGGCGAAGAGGCGGCTCCGGCTGCCCCTGCCGCAGAAGAAGCGCCAGCCGCCGAACAGGTCGCGCTGCTGACCACCCGCTGAGAATAATGAACGAATAATCGCGAAAGAGTATCTGAAGATGGCAACCACCGCTGAAGGTTTCGACATCCACGACGATCACGCGCATGACGCCCATGATCACGCGGACCACAAGCCGGGCTTCTTCGTCCGTTGGTTCATGTCGACCAACCACAAGGACATCGGCACGATGTACCTGATCTTCGCGATCATCGCGGGGATCATCGGGGGTGCGATTTCGGGCATCATGCGGCTGGAACTGGCCGAGCCGGGTATTCAATACCTGCAATGGTGGGCGCAGTTCATGGGCGGCGCCAATGATCTCAACACAGCGCTGCACATGTGGAACGTGTTCATCACGGCGCACGGTCTGATCATGGTGTTCTTCATGGTGATGCCCGCGATGATCGGCGGGTTCGGCAACTGGTTCGTGCCACTGATGATCGGTGCGCCTGACATGGCCTTCCCGCGGATGAACAATGTGTCGTTCTGGCTGACGGTGGCGGGCTTCTTCAGCCTGCTTTTCTCGCTGTTCGTTCCGGGCGGTTCCGGCCCCGGCGCGGGCACCGGCTGGACGGTCTATGCCCCGCTGTCGACCAGCGGTTCGGTGGGCCCGGCGGTCGATTTCGCGATCTTCTCGCTGCACCTTGCGGGCGCGGGTTCGATCCTGGGGGCGACCAACTTCATCACCACCATCTTCAACATGCGCGCGCCGGGCATGACCCTGCACAAGATGCCGCTGTTCGTGTGGTCGGTGCTGGTTACCGCCTTCCTGCTGCTGCTGGCGCTGCCCGTTCTGGCGGCCGCCATCACCATGCTGCTGACCGATCGCAACTTCGGCACGACCTTCTTTGATCCGGCCGGCGGCGGCGATCCGGTGCTGTATCAGCACCTGTTCTGGTTCTTCGGTCACCCCGAAGTCTACATCATGATCCTGCCGGGCTTCGGCATGATCAGCCAGATCGTGGCGACCTTCAGCCGCAAGCCGGTGTTCGGCTATCTCGGCATGGCCTATGCCATGGTCGCGATCGGCGTGGTCGGCTTCATCGTCTGGGCGCACCACATGTACACCGTGGGCCTTGATGTGAACACGAAGATGTATTTCACCGCGGCGACCATGGTGATCGCGGTGCCGACCGGCGTGAAGATCTTCAGCTGGGTGGCGACGATGTGGGGCGGGAGCCTCGAATTCAAGTCGCCGATGGTCTGGGCACTGGGCTTCATCTTCCTGTTCACCGTCGGCGGCGTGACCGGCGTGGTGCTGGCCAATGGCGGGATCGACGATAACCTGCACGACACCTATTATGTGGTGGCGCATTTCCACTACGTGCTGTCGATGGGTGCGGTGTTCTCGCTGTTCGCGGGCTTCTATTACTGGTTCCCGAAGATGAGCGGGCGGATGCATTCCGAACTGCTCAGCCACATCCACTTCTGGACCTTCTTCGTCGGCGTGAACGTGATCTTCTTCCCGCAGCACTTCCTCGGGATGCAGGGGATGCCGCGCCGCTATCCCGACTATCCGGAGGCCTACACCTTCTGGCACGAGATCAGCACTTACGGCTATTACATCATGGCCGGTTCGATGATCTTCTTCTTCGTCAACATTGCTTACGCACTGTTCGCGGGCAAGAAGGCCGCAGCCAATCCGTGGGGCGAAGGTGCGACGACGCTCGAATGGACTCTGCCGAGCCCGCCGCCCTACCACCAGTTCGAAACCCTGCCGGTGATTACCGACAGCATGGATTATCACGATCACCGCCCGGCAACAGCGTAACCGGGGCGTGATTGCGGGCAGGCGGTGCTGGCATAGGCCGCGCGCCGCACTGACCGGAACAAGGCAAAGGGGAGGGGCGCGGCTTATCGGCTGCGCTCTTCGCCGATAGAACGAACGAGATTATGGAAACAGCCGCTTCTCCCACCAGCCAGACGGGCACGGCCGCCAGCGCGGCGATGCTCCCGACGGAATGGCGTGACTTTTTCACGCTGACCAAGCCGCGCGTGATGACGCTGGTGATCTTCACCGCGATTTGCGGCGTGCTGGCTGCGCCGGGCAGCATCCACCCGGTGCTGGGCTTCACCGCGATTCTCGCCATTTCGATGGGCGCAGGCGGTTCGGCGGCGCTCAATCACTGGTGGGAAGCCGATCTGGACGCCGGCATGAAGCGCACCATGAACCGCCCGCTGCCCGGCGGGCGGATGCGGCGCGAGGATGCGCGCGATTTCGGTATTTTCCTGTCGGGCGTGTCGATCGTGCTGATGGGCGTTGCCATCGACTGGCTGGCGGCCGCGTTGCTGCTGGTGGCGGTGATTTACTACGCCGTGATCTACACCATGTGGCTGAAGCCGCGCACCCCGCAGAACATTGTCATCGGCGGCGGCGCCGGCGCGTTCCCGCCGCTGATCGGCTGGGTCGCGGTGACGGGCGAGATTACCGCCATGCCGGTGCTGCTGTTCGCGATCATCTTCTTCTGGACCCCGCCGCATTTCTGGGCGCTGGCGCTGTTCGTGCAATCCGATTACGCCAAGGTCGGCATCCCGATGCTGCCGGTGGTCGCGGGCGAGAAAGTCACCCGCCGCCAGATCTGGTGGTACACCGTGGCGCTGGCCCCGATCGCGATTGCGCCCTGGGTGATTGGCGGGACAAGCTGGATCTACGGCATGACTGCGGCGACCCTGTCGGCGCTGTTCCTGCTGCTGGCCTGGCCGGTCGGACGCAGGTCACGGACTGATGACGACAAGATGCTGCCTGAGAAAAAGCTGTTCAAGTTCAGCATCTACTACCTGTTCGCGCTGTTCGCCGCGCTGGTGGCAGACCGGGTCGCCGCCTATCAGGGGTGGATTGCATGACCCCTGAAGAGGAAACCGAATATCGCCGCCGCCGCAAGAGCCGCAACTGGGTTGTGGCCGGGGCGCTGCTGTTCTTCGTGATCTTGTTCTATGCCATCACCATCGTGCGGATCGGGGACGCCTGATGGCCACGGCTCCGCCCGTCATCCACGATGCCGATATAGCCCGCCGCAATCTGCGCGTCGGGTTGATGGCGTTTGCGGGCGCGGTCTTCATGCTTGGTCTGGGTTACGCCGCCGTGCCGCTTTACGAAATGTTCTGCCGCGTCACCGGTTTTGGCGGGACAACGCAGGTCGCCAGCGAGGGCGATGCGGCGCGTGCGGCGGCATTGGCGTCGGGCCAGCAGATCTCGATCCGGTTTGACGCTTCGACCGCAAGCGACATGCCGTGGACCTTCCGTCCGAGCGCGCCGACCGACACCATCACCATCGGCCAGCGCGATATCGCCACCTATGTCGCGCGCAACGAAAGCTCGCGTGCGATCACCGGAACGGCGACCTTCAATGTCGAGCCGGCACAGGCGGGCAAGTATTTCAACAAGATCCAGTGCTTCTGCTTCACCGAACAGACGCTTGCCCCCGGGCAGGAGGTCGTCATGCCGGTGCTCTATTATGTCGATCCGGCGATGCTGGAAGATGATAACATGAAGGGCGTTGAGCAGATCACGCTGAGCTACACTTTCCACCGCACGTCGGGGCCGGACATGGCCGCACCGGCGGGCATCAACTGACCATCCAAGCAACCCAGGGACGGGAACGACCACATGGCTGGCACCGCAAACCACGATTACCATATTCTTGAACCCGATATCTGGCCGCTGGTCGGCTCGATTTCGGCGTTGACCTTCACCAGCGGCATGGTGTTGAGCTGGCATCCCGACATCCTCGGCCCTATCGCCGGGGCAACGGTGCTGTGGGCAGGCCTTGCGGGCCTGATCGCGACCTTCTTCATGTGGTTCCGCAACATCGTGATCGAGGCCCAGCGCGGCGATCACACGCCGGTGGTGCAGCTGCACATGCGTTACGGCATGATCCTGTTCATCGCGTCCGAAGTGATGTTCTTTGTCGGCTGGTTCTGGAGCTTCTTCGATTTCGCGCTGTTCCCGACCCCGCTGGTCTATGATGCAGCGGCGGATTCGACCACCAGCCTGTTTGGTGAAGCGGGCGCGATTGCCGCCTTCATCCCCAAAGGGATGGAAGTGCTCGACCCGTTTGCGCTGCCGCTGCTCAACACGCTGATCCTGCTGTGTTCGGGCACCACCGTGACCTGGGCGCATCATTCACTGATCCATGGCGATCGCGTGGGCCTGAAGCAGGGCTTGTGGGCGACGATCGCGCTGGGCATCTTGTTCAGCTGCATCCAGGCCTATGAATATGCAGTCGCGCCGTTCGGCTTTGGCGGGAACACCTATTCTTCTGCCTTCTACATGGCGACCGGCTTTCACGGCTTCCACGTGGCGGTTGGCACGATCTTCCTCGGCGTGTGCCTGTACCGGGCCTATCTTGGCCACTTCACCCCGCGCCAGCACTTCGGTTTCGAGGCGGCGGCGTGGTATTGGCACTTTGTCGATGTGGTGTGGCTGTTCCTCTTCGTCGCTGTCTATGTCTGGGGCGGCTGGGGCGCTGAATTCCATTGATGAGTTCGGACCACGGTCCGAGTGAACAGAAGGGGCAGCCGGGTTTGGGAGTCTCTCTCCCCCGGGCTGCCCTTTCCGGTTTGTGCCCCCGCTGCGGGGCGAAAACGCTGTTCGCCGCGCCTGCCGCACTGGCGCATGAATGTGCCGCCTGCGGGCTTGATGTCCTGAGCCTTGAACGCGGTGGGCGGTTCGTGGGTGTTATCACGATGCTGCTGGCACTGGTGCTGATCCTCGCCGCGCTGGGCGTGGATGAATGGCTGCGCCCGCCGATCTGGGCCTCGTTGCTGTTCTGGGGGCCGGTGACGGTGGGCGCGGTGATCTTCGCCCTCAGGTTCTACAAGACCATGTGGGTCTATCACCAATATGAGGAATGCCAGAAATGACCGCCCGTGTGCCGATTATCCCGACGATCATCGTGCTGGCGGCGGTGGCGACGATGATCGCGCTGGGCGTGTGGCAATTGGGGCGCAAGGCCGAGAAAGAGGCGCTGATTGCGCGCTATCAGGCGGCTTTGCAGGAAACCGCCGAGGTTCCATGGCCTATGCCTGCCGATCATGATCGCGCCCTGTTTCGCCGCACGAGCGTCGATTGCGAGCAGGTGCGCGGCATTGACCCGATTTCAGGCAAATCTGCCAACGGGCGTTCGGGATGGGTGCATATTGCAAGATGCAGCCATGCTGGCGGCGGCGTGGCGGACGTGACGATTGGTTGGTCGCGCTCGCCCGAATCCCCACAATGGGCAGGAGGGCCGGTGACAGGTCGCATCGCGACCTATGGCGATGCCGTCCGCCTTATCGCTGAAACACCGCAAGCGGGCCTTGCGCCGCTCGCGCCGCCCGATCCCGGCGACCTGCCCAACAATCACCTCGCCTATGCCGGGCAGTGGTTCTTCTTCGCGCTGACCGCGCTGGTCATCTACGTGCTGGCAATCCGCAGGCGTCAACGCTAGGCCGCTTCGCATATGCAATATGTCTCAACACGCGGCAGCGCACCGGCGCTCGATTTCGAAGGGGTGACGCTGGCAGGCCTCGCCAGCGACGGCGGCCTCTACCTGCCGTCCGAATGGCCGCGCTTCAGCGAGGCCGAGATCCGGGCGATGCGCGGTCTGCCCTATTGGCAGGTTGCGGTCACCGTGATGCGGCCCTTCATTGGCGATAGCCTGACGGAGGCGGAGCTGACGGTGATCTGCCAGGATGTCTATGCCGGGCAGTTTCATCATGCGGCGGTCGCGCCCTTGGTGCAGCTCGATCAGCAGCACTGGCTGCTGGAACTGTTCCACGGCCCCACGCTGGCGTTCAAGGATGTGGCGCTCCAGCTGCTTGGCCGCCTGTTCGAAACCTTCCTCGAACGCCGCGATCAGCGCCTGACAATCGTCGGCGCGACCAGCGGTGATACAGGCTCTGCCGCGATCCATGCGGTGGCGGGGCGCAAGCGCTCCGAAATTTTCATGCTCCACCCCAAAGGCCGGGTGAGCGATGTGCAGCGCCGCCAGATGACGACGGTGCGCGCGCCCAATGTCCACAACCTTGCGATCGATGGCAGCTTTGATGACGCGCAGGCGCATGTGAAGCGGATGTTCAATGATGGCGATGTTACCACCACGCTGAACCTTGGCGCGGTCAATTCGATCAACTGGGCGCGGCTGATGGCGCAGGTGGTCTATTACTTCACCAGCGCGCTGCAACTGGGCGCGCCGGATCGCGCAGTCGCCTATTCGGTGCCGACCGGCAATTTCGGCGATGTCTTCGCAGGCTACGTCGCTGCCCGCATGGGCCTGCCGATCGAACGCCTGATCGTGGCCACCAATGTCAACGATATCCTCCACCGTGCGCTGTCGAGCGGCGATTATTCGGCAGCCGGGGTGACGCCCACGATCACGCCGTCGATGGACATTCAGGTCTCCTCCAATTTCGAACGCCTGCTGTTCGATCTGGGCGGGCGCGACGGGGCGGCGATGGCGGCGCAGATGCGCGGGTTTGAAGCGAGCAAGGCGATGCAGCTCACCAACGCGCAGGCGCAAGGGGCAGCGGCGCTGTTTTCAAGCTGTCCGGTCGATCAGATCGAAACCGCCCGCGCAGTGCAGCAGGCCTATCAGGGCGCCCAGCAGATCATCGATCCGCACACCGCGGTCGGGCTGGGCGCGGCCCATGCGCTGGCAGCGGCGGGCGCGATTGATCCGGCCGTGCCCATCGTTACCCTCGCCACCGCGCACCCGGCCAAGTTCCCCGATGCGGTTGAACGCGCCATCGGCGTGCGGCCTTCCCTGCCATCACGGGTCGGCGACCTGTTCGGGCGCGAGGAAAGCTATGTCGAGCTGGCTGGCGATTACGCCACCGCCCGCGATTATGTGCTGGAGTACGCAGCAGGCTCGAAAGCGTAATGGCGAGCCTTATCCAGCAGCCGCTGGTGATGGAATGCACCGGGTGGGACAGCTACCGCCTGCTCGACAGCGGGGCGGGGCGCAAATGGGAGGCGTTTGGCCCCCACGCCTTCATCCGCCCCGAACCGCAGGCGATGTGGCAACCCCGGCACGCAGATTGGCCCGCGGCGGGTGAATTCATTCCCGGATCGGACGAAGATGGCGGCGGGCGTTGGCAGTTTTCGGGGCATTTCATCGAAAACCTGCCCGGAGAGGGTTGGGAACTGGCGTGGGACGATGTGCGCTTCACCGCCCGCCCCACACCCTTCCGCCACCTGCAATTCTTCCCCGACATGGCCCCGGTGTGGGACTGGATGCGAGGGCAGCTTGGCGACATGACCGAGGCTGAGACGCTCAACCTGTTCGGTTATACCGGCCTCGGCAGCCTCGCGCTGTCGCGCCATGGCAAGGTCGCCCATGTCGATGCGTCAAAGAAATCCGTTGCGCAGGCGCGCGAGAATGCGGCTCTCTCCGGCATGACCGACCGCCCGATCCGCTGGCTGGTGGATGACGCAGGCAAATTCACCGCGCGCGAAGTGCGGCGCGGGCGGCGCTATGACGGGATCATCCTTGATCCGCCCAAGTTCGGGCGCGGGCCGGATGGCGAGGTGTGGCGGCTGGAAGAACATCTGCCCGGCCTTGTCGCGGATTGCGCCAGACTGCTCGATAGCGACAGCCGGTTCCTGTTCCTCACCGTCTATGCCGTGCGGATGAGCAGCCTTGCGATTGCCGGGCTGCTGCAAGAGGCGCTGGCGCACCTGCCCGGCGAGATCGAGCATGGCGACCTTGCCGTGCGCGAGGAGGGCGAGGGTGGACGCCTGCTGCCCACCGCGATTTTCGCGCGCTGGTCGAATCCGCGCTAAGGGCCGCCGGCATGACCTCCCGCACCGATTCGCTCACCCTCGAAGTCAATGATCTCGTCGTCGATGTCCTCACTGGCATCTATTCCGAGGAGACGGGCAAGCCGCAGCCGCTGCGCATCTCGATCGCTGCGCGTTACGAAGTCGCGGATCGCTATGATCCCGACACGCCGCTAGATGCGTCCAAGAACTACATGGACCTCAAATTCGCTGCCAGCGGGGGGCTGCCCGCGGGCGTGCATTTCAAGCTGATCGAGGCGGTGGCCGATCACATCTGCGAAACCCTGTTCGTGCAGGATGCCAGGGTTCAGGCGGTGACGGTCAAGATAGTCAAGCTCGCGATTGCCGAGGCGGATGAGCAGATCGGCATTACTCTCCACCGCGAACGTCCGGCCAATCACGGGGCGGACTGATGCAGCGGCGGCTTGAAGCGGCGCATCTGCCCGACAGCCCGCTCGACGCGGCCACCGCCTTCATGGCCTTCCATCTCGAAGCCGCCCGCGCCCTGCTTGACCAGTCCGAGGTGAGCGCGCTGGCGATCATCCTGCCATCCGCCGCGCATGATCACGATGACTGGCGCCGCACGCTGGCCCGCGACCTTGCGCGCGAGGCAGCGCCCAAGCGGGTCAATATCGTCGCTGGCCCGCCCGGGGCCGCGCGCGATGAAACTTTACGCTTTTTGTCAGATGCGCCGGGGGTGACAGGGCAGTATTGCCCGTGCCATGACTGACAACGTGCCGACCATCGCTCCCCGACAGCCCGACCTGATCCTGCTGCGCGGGCCGGACGAGGCCCTTCCGCCGCTGGTGGACGCGTTCCAGCGCAGGATCACCTATCTGCGCCTGTCGGTGACCGACCGCTGTGACCTGCGCTGCTCCTATTGCATGCCCGAGCGCATGACCTTCCTGCCCAAGAAGGAAGTCCTGACGCTGGAGGAATTATACGAACTCGCGACCGGCTTCATCGCGCGCGGGGTGACCAAGATCCGCATCACCGGGGGCGAGCCGCTGGTGCGGCGCGACATTATCGACCTGTTCACCGCGCTGGGCCGCCGCATTGGCCACGATCTTGATGAACTGACGCTCACGACCAACGGCACACAACTGGCGACCCATGCCGAGGCGCTGGCGAAAGCAGGCGTGAAGCGGGTCAATGTCTCGCTCGACACGCTCGACGCTGCGAAATTTGCCGAACTGACCCGGCGCGATGCGCTGCCGCAGGTACTTGAAGGGATCGCCGCGGCCAAGGCGGCGGGATTGAAGGTGAAACTGAACGCGGTTGCGCTGAAGGGCGTCAACGAAGGCGAACTGCCCGATCTGATCGGCTGGGCGCATGGGCAAGGCCACGATGTCACCCTGATCGAGGTCATGCCGCTGGGCGATGTCGAGGAGGAACGGCTCGACCAGTATCTCCCGCTCAATGATGTCAGGCAATCTCTGGAAAGCCGCTGGACGCTCAAGGACATTGCCTTTTCGACCGGCGGCCCGGCGCGCTATGTCGAGGTGGTGGAGACCGGCGGCAGGCTGGGTCTGATCACCCCGCACACCAATAATTTCTGCGCCGGCTGCAACCGTTTGCGGGTGACCGCGACTGGCCAGCTCTACCCCTGCCTTGGCGGGGGAGAGCGGGTCGATCTGCGCGCAGCGCTGCGTTCCGACAATCCCGAGGCAAACCTCGAAACTGCGCTGAACGAGGCGCTGCGGATCAAGCCTGAAAAGCACCATTTCCGCATGGATGCGCGCGGCGCCGATCCGGCGGTCACGCGGCATATGTCGATGACGGGGGGATAAGGTGATCACCGTCGTCCTGCTCGGCAAGCTGGCCGATCTCGGCGGTGCGCCGACGCTTTGGGTCGAATTGACCGGCTCCGGCCCGCTCGACTGGGCGGGGCTGAAGGCTGCGCTGCCTGAAGCCCTTGCCGCCGAGGCCGAAGACCCGCGCATCCGGGTGGCGGTCAACGGCGCGCTGGTTGCCGACAAGATCGCATTGCAGGCAGGCGACGGCGATGAAATCGCGCTGCTGCCGCCCGTTTCAGGTGGCTGATGCGCGATATCCGCCTGCTTGACGCGATGTTCACCCCCAGCGCGCTGATCGACCCGTTCACGCAGGCCAATCCGGGGCTGGGGGGCGTGTGCACTTTCGTGGGCGAGGTGCGGTCGGATAGTGGCGTCGAAGCGCTTGAACTGACCCATTACGAACCCCTGACCTTGCCGGGCATGCATGATCTGGCCGACCGCGTGTTTGGCCGTTTCGATCTGATGGGCTTGCTGATGGTGCACCGTGTCGGCCTGATGGTGCCGGGCGAACCGATCGTCTGCGTCTCGGCCGCCGCACGCCACCGCCGCGACGCGATCGATGCGGTCGATTTCTGCATGGATCACCTGAAAAGCGCCGCGTGGTTCTGGAAGCGCGAAAAGCGCGCCGGCCCCGAGGGGAGCGCGTGGCACTGGATCGAGCCACGCGGGCAGGATCACCACGATCTTGCGCGTTGGGAGGCGATGTGATCGGCATCAAGGCACAGGCACGCTGCCAGAGATAATCCCCGATCCGGCACAAGATCGAGCAGGCGGGGATTTTCGATATGAGGTATCCTGCACGACCTGATTGCCAGCGGTGACGCGCGGATTGTCGATAAGCCTGCTGCTGCGCTGCTATCGCCTGACACCGCAGCGCGCCTTCACGCTCCCCTTGGGACGGAGGCACCCTCTCCTGCGGGGCGCCGCCGCGAGGCTCTACCGCCCCGAAATGTCCTGCAGCAATTCGGCATTGCGGATGATGATCCCGCGCTTGCCTTCGCGCTGGATCGCGCCGGTGTCTTCCAATTCGCCCAGCTTGCGGCTGACGGTCTCGATCGTGAGGCCGAGCATGTTGGCAATCTCGCCGCGGGTCAGCGGCAGATCGAACCGCTGGGCGAGGTGGCACGAACTGTCACTGGCGGCGGCGGCGAAATCGTGCAGCAGCGCTGCCAGCCGCGCCTCGGCGCTGGCATGGCCGGTGAGTTCGAGCAGCGTGCGCGTTGCCAGCAGATCGGCCTGGCTGCGGCGCAGCAAAGCGCGGGCGAGCGCGGGATAATCCTCGATCGCGCGTTCGATATCACGCCTGGCGAAGGTGCAAAGCCGGCTTTCGGTCAGCGCCACGACATCGTGATGCGCGAAAGGCGCGAACAATTCACCGATGAAGCCCGCGGGGTGGACCAGCGCGAGGATCTGTTCGTTGCCGTCGGCATCGACTGCCGAAACCTTGAGCGCACCGGTCAGCAGCGTCGCGCAGGCGGCGTCTTCATCTCCGGCCGCGAACAGCATCTCGCCGCGCTTGAGCACCCGCGTGCGCCCGGCGGCGGCCATGGCGTCGCGTTCATCGGTTGTGAGCACGGCGCAGGCCGCGGTTTCGTTCACTGGGCAGGTGCTGCAGGCCAGATTCATTGTCCCATCGTCTCCCACAAACGCGCGATAGTCGCATCCTGCCGGGCGATCAGCGCCAGCACCTCGGCGCGCGCAGCGTCGATTCCCTCGCCCGGAGCGAAGCTGATTGATGCCTCGACCGCGAGCTGGTCGAGATCGGCCAGAACCGCCGAGGTTGCACCGCGCTGGGCGGCAAGATCGGCCATCGCCACCAGCGCCGCGGCACGGGGTTCGCTTTCGATCGGCTGGCCGGCAGCAGCGCGCGCAAGCCGTCCGGCGGCAGGTTCCTGACCGGTGAAGCTTGTATTGGCGGTGGCCGCACGCGCCACCAGCGCAGATAGCATCGCGGCATCGGCAAGGGGCTGTGTCGGCTCCTCGCCCGGGATATCAGGCGCAGGCGCAGGAGGGGGCGCGGGCCGAGGGGTTTCCGTCTCGAATGATCGCATCGCCAGCGACGGATAGCGGCCATCATCGCCAGCACAGGCGCACAAAGCCGCCGTCAGCGGAAAAAGGACATGGATTTGCCGTCGCACACGCATAAAGACCCCAAGACCCGTTACCATGTCCCCTCCGGTTGGCAAAGCCATCCGTCACATGGACCCGTGGTCTTTTTTGCCGCGCGGAACCGTTGACTTGACCGCGCCTTTCCCCTAACGGCACGCATCTTTCCGGGGCAGCATTGTCGCTCGCCTCGCACTGCCGTTCGGTAGGCTTGGCATGCCACGCCCATCCGGACACTGCACAAGATTGAGAGTATAAAGCCATGTTCGCTGTAGTGCGCACGGGCGGCAAGCAATATCGGGTTGCCGCCGGAGACAAGATTGCCGTTGAAAAGCTCGCAGGCGAAGCCGGCGACACGATTACGCTGGGCGATGTCCTGCTGGCCGGTGAAGGTGAAAGCCTTGCCGATGCCGGAAAGGTGACCGTCTCGGCGGAAATCATCGCCCAGGCCAAGAGCGAGAAGGTGATCGTCTTCAAGAAGCGTCGCCGTCACAATTATCGCCGCAAGAACGGCCACCGCCAGCAGATGACCTTGCTGCGGATCACCGCCGTGGGCGAAGCCAAGCCGGCTGCCAAGAAGGCCGCCGCCAAGAAGACCAAGAGCGAAGCCCCGGCCGAAGCCGCGGCATCGGCCGAATAAGGAGCTAGCGAACCATGGCACATAAAAAAGCAGGCGGTTCGTCGCGTAACGGTCGTGATTCGGCCGGTCGTCGCCTTGGCGTGAAGAAGTTCGGCGGTCAGGAAGTGATCGGCGGCAACATTATCATCCGTCAGCGCGGCACCCGCGTCTATCCGGGCGTGAATGTCGGCATCGGCAAGGATCACACCCTGTATGCGCTCGATGCGGGCGTGGTGCGATTCCACGGTGGGAAGCAGGGCCGCAAATACGTGTCGGTAGACGCGATGGCCGAAGCCGCCGAATAAGCGGACGATTCTATAAAGGGATCGTCCGCAAGGATGGTCCCGGTCGGTGAAAGACCGATCACGCAGAGGGAGATGGGACCATCCTCGAACCGAGGGGTCCGTCTCCCTTCTTGCGTTCTCCCTCATCAGATCTGCGGAATCACAAAGTTTCGCGGCCTTAAAATTGTCATGCGTCTGCCATAGGAGCGGCGTGGGGCGAGGAAGGGAGAACTCGTGTTCCATCGCAGTGAAAGACTGTTCCTGAGGCCCGCTTTTCCGGAAGACTGGGAAGCGGTGCTGGCCTGCATCGGCAGCGACCTGGGCGTGGTGCGCAATCTGGCGCGTGCGCCCTGGCCTTATGGCGAGCGAGAGGCACGCGAATTTGCCGCGCTGCCGCAGGATATGGGCCTGCCGCATTTCCTTGTCACGCTGCCCGGCACCGGCGTGATCGGCAGCGCCGGACTTGGCGAGAATGATGGGCAGCCCGAACTTGGCTACTGGATTGCGCGCAGGTTCTGGGGGCACGGCTATGCGACCGAGGCGGCCGGTGCGGTGCTGCGGATCGCGCGCACGCTTGGCCACCAGCGGCTTATGGCGGGGCATTTCATCGACAATCCCGCCTCGGGCAAGGTTCTGAGAAAGTTAGGGTTTGAGCCGACGGGGCGAATCGTGAAGCGTCATAGCTGCGCGCGTGGCGGGGTGGTCGATTCGGTCGAATATGTGCTGGATTGCGATGCCAACGCCGGTCCGCGACCGATGGAGCGTGCCGCCTGATCCGTCCGGCCGCGCGGCTTGTCGATCGGGGCAAAAGCCTCTAGTCGCATGGGTCATGGCCAGTCGTAAAAGGTTAACGCCCGAAGAATCCCGCAGCAGCGCGCTCGCCGCGGCGCGCGGGCTGCTGATCGAGACGGGGCCGCAATCGGTGACACTGAAGGCGGTGGCGACCCGCATCGGGCGCACCCATGCCAACCTGCTGCACCATTTCGGTTCGGCGTCAGGATTGCAGAAAGCACTTGCCGAACATCTTGCGCGCTCGGTGTGCGAGACGATCATCGATGCCGTGCGCGCCAGCCGTGCCGGTCTTGGCGCCCCGCGCGAGGTGGTGGATCTCGCTTTCGATGCTTTTGACCGTGAAGGCGCGGGCGCGCTCACCAGCTGGATGCTGCTGACCGGCAATGAGGACGCGCTCGATCCGATCATCTCGACGATTCACGATCTGGTCGATGAAATCGCGCCTGAGGAAGCCTCGCACGATCCGGGCGAACGTCGGATCCATCGCGAAACCCTGAGCCTCGTGCTGATGGCGCTGGGCGATGCGCTGATCGGCGGGGCGCTGGCCAAATCGCTCGGCCTGCCGCGTGATGCCGCGCGCGAACGGGCAGCCGCGATGCTCGAAGCCAGCCTCGCCGATTATCAGACCGGCTAGGCTTCGGTGGCGGTAACCCCGGCGCGCTGCCAATCGGGCAGGCGTTCAGGATCGAGTTTGTCCACCCGCAGGTGATCGACTGCCACGCCGAGGTCGGGATAGGCGATCACGCGCCGCGCCTCGTCCGATTCGGCCAGCGGCACCACCACCAGCCGGCGGTTGACCTTCTGCCGCCAGTTCATCCGCGCGGTGTTTTCCTGCCCGACATAGCAACCCTTGGTGAAGCTGACGCCATTCAGTTCGACCGCGTTGGTTTCCAGCCACAGGATATCGCCGAGTTCCGCGCGCCCTTCGGGCACGCCCAGCGACAGGCGGTGTGCGCGCCATGCCTCATCTGCGCTTTCGCCGCTGCCTGATGGCGCCAGCCAGCGCCAGCCCAGGTCAGGCAGGCGGGGATCAGGGACGGCGCCCTCCTGCGCTTCCGGCCTCCAGTGAACGCTGAGCGATTCGTCGCACACGATGTCGATCTTGCGCCGCAGCCGGTAAAGCGTGAGCCGCCTGACCAGATCATCTGCCAGCGCCGCCTCGCAATCGATGAGGGTATCCGCGCCGCCACCCCACACCAGAAAATCGAACAGATGCTTGCCTTGCGCGCTCAGCAGCGCGGCATAGCAGGGCAGCGGCCCCTTCACGTCATTGGTGACAAGGCCTTGCAGGAAGGCGGCGATATCCTCGTTCTCGTCCAGTGCGGACAAGCGAATGATGGCTCGGGTCGTCAGCTTGGTTGCAGTCATGCGTGACAGATAGGATGGCATATCGCTAAGGGGAAGCCATGACTGACAGCCTCACGATCCGCCGCCCCGATGACTGGCACCTGCATTTCCGCGATGACGCGATCATGCGCGAAGTGGTGCCCTACACTGCGCGCCAGTTTGCCCGCGCGATCGTGATGCCCAATCTTACCCCGCCGGTGACGACCACGGCGCTCGGCGCGGCCTATCGGGAACGCATCATGGCCGCGGTGCCGCAAGGCGTCAGCTTCACCCCGCTGATGACCTGCTACCTTACCGACAACACCGATGCCGACGATCTGGCGCGCGGGGCAGCGCAAGGCGTGTTCACCGCAGCCAAAATGTACCCGGCCAACGCCACCACCAATTCGGCCGCTGGCGTGACCAATGTCGAGAAACTCTATCCGGTGCTCGCGCGGATGGAGGCCGAGGATATCGTGCTGTGCATCCACGGCGAAGTGACCGATCATCATGTCGACGTGTTCGACCGCGAAAAGGAATTCATCGACAGGCACTTGCGCGGCATTGTTGCGGCTTTCCCCGGGCTGCGCGTGGTGTTTGAACATATCACCACCTCCGACGCGGTCGACTTCGTGCTGGAATCCGGCCCGCAGGTCGCCGCCACGATCACGCCGCAACATCTCCACATCAACCGCAATGCGATGCTGGTGGGCGGAATTCAGCCGCACAATTACTGCCTGCCCGTCGCCAAGCGCGAAACCCACCGGCTGGCCTTGAGGAAGGCGGCAACGTCAGGCAGCCCCAAGTTCTTCCTTGGCACCGACAGCGCCCCGCACTTGCGCCGCGACAAGGAAAGCGCCTGTGGCTGCGCCGGCATCTTCGGCGCGCCCTATGCGCTGGAAAGCTATATCACTGTGTTCGACGAAGAAGCCGCGCTTGCGCAGTTCGAAGGCTTTGCCTCGCTCCACGGTCCGGCCTTCTACAAGCTGCCGGTCAATCAGGAGAGCGTGACGCTGGAACGCGCCGCGCTGGCCGTGCCGCCGATGCTGCAAGTGACAGGCGAGGAGATCGTGCCCTTCCACGCAGGCACCACACTCGGCTGGCGCTTCGTCGGCTAGCTGGCGCGCTGTGCGCTGCGCCGCTTTGCCAGCAGGTCATAGACGAAGATGGCGACCGCGATCCATATCAGCACAAAGCTCATAAGTTTCGCTGGTTCAAGCGGTTGGCGAAAGACTGTGAGGCCGAGTATGAAGACAATCGTCGGTGCAAGATACTGGATGAAGCCCAGCGCCGAATAATCCATCCGCCGTGCGGCGAGCGCGAACAGCAGCAGCGGCACGGCAGTCACCACGCCTGAAAAGACAATCGCGAGGCTGAGGAACCAGTCCTGCCCAAAGGACGAACCCCCGGGCCCACCCGCGTACCATGCCGCAATCGCACTGGCGGGAAGCAGAAGAATCGCGCTCTCGATCGTCAGGCCGGGTAATGATCCAACCGAAACCTGTTTGCGCACAAGGCCATAGAAAGCAAAGCTGAAAGCAAGACTGAGGCTGATCCACAGGCTTGTGATCGCCCCTGCCGCTAGCAGCGCCACGGCGAGACCAGCCACGCCGACCGCCAGCCATTGCCGCCGCGACAATTTCTCACCCAGAAACAGTGTGCCCAGCAGTACGTTGATCAGCGGGTTGAGATAGTAACCGATGCTGGCGGCATAGACCTGTCCTTCCATGATCGCCCAGACATAGATGAACCAGTTGATCGCGATCAGCGCCGCGCTCGCCACCAGCGCCAGCAGCGCGCGCGGGCTCTTGAGTGCGACTAGAAGTTCGGGAAACTGGCGGCGGAACGCCACGATCAACAGGCACAGCGGCAGGGTCCAGATGATCCGCCAGCCGACGAATTCGAACGGCGGGACCGATGTGACCAGCAGCAGGTAGAGCGGCAGGAAACCCCAGATCAGATAGGCGCCGATCGCTGGGGCAAGGCCCGACGGGGCGTGCTGGCCGACTTCGGCAGGAGGAGCGGAGGCGGACATGGTGGGGTGCCGGTAGGCTCCGCCGCTCCGGCGCGCAAGCAGGCAAACCGCTGCGCTTGATGAACGCCAGCTTTCATCCGGAACGCCAATTCGTTCAGTTTGGGGTGGCTATACATGAACAAAGATCAACGGAGCCAAGCGCCCCCCAGCCTGAGGCGCGCGGCTCGACAGCTTGCGGCCGTTCCCACCAGGCGGTCGCCGGCGCGGGCCATCCGGTTCGCGGGAAGCGCCTTCGGAGCCATTCCGGCCCGGAGGCGCTTTTGATATGTGGTCGGCATAATGTGGCCGATATTAAGTGGCCGGGACAGCCAATCTTAACCATCGTGTGGCATGGGTTTGCCCATGCGCAATGTCTGCTTCCTTGCCCTTTTCGTCTTGCTGGCATCCTGCTCGGGCACGCCCGACGGCGGGGGCGACGGCGGGGGCGACGGCGGGGGCGACGGCAGGGGAGAGGCTGATCCGCTGGCGAGCGATCCGGTGGTGGCCCGCGCGCTCCACGATCCTTTGATGAGCGATCCCGATCTATCCGCCCGCAACGCGGCCAATGCGCTGCTAGGCTTTGCTGACGAGACTGCCTTGCCGCTGTTCCCCGCCACGGCCGAGGCGGCGAGGGGGGCACGTGAGGCGGGGCGGCTTGAACTGCTTGCGGACGGAGACATTCTGCCATTGCCTGCGCCTGTCGCCAGCACAGGGCCGATCCCGAACGCCGCAGCGACAGCGGGCGATCTGCTCGGCGCGCTCGAAGCGCCCGAATCCTGCGCCGCTGCGCTTGAACAAGGCTTTGTCTGGGCGGCCGACCTGCCGCAGGTCGCCGCGATCATGCCGCGCGGCATGGTGGTGCAGGCGGGCGGAGCGGATACCGCGCCGTGCAAGCTGCGGATCATCCGCTACCATACCCCCGCAGCGCCCGAGGATGTGCTGGAATATCACTTTACCCGTGCAGCCCGGGCCGGGCTTCAGCCGACGCACCACGCCGGGCCGGGCAGCGGCATTGCGGCACGCGGCAAGGATGGTGCAGCGCTGGTGGTTGCCGTGCGCCGGGCTGCTACGGGCCACACCGCTGTTGATCTGCTCTATCGCGCGCGCTGAGCTGATATTTCAGGGTTTGAGACCCACGCCGATGGTGGCGCGCGGCTGATCCATTTCAGTGCTGGCGACCGGATAGGCGCAGTAATCTGCGGCATAATAGGCCGCCGGGCGGTGATTGCCCGACAGCCCGATCCCGCCGAACGGCGCCTTGGACGAAGCGCCATTGGTGGGGCCGTTCCAGTTGATAATCCCGGCGCGGATATTGGCCCAGAACCGCCCGTAATCATCGGGCGTGCCGCCGATCAATGATGCTGACAGGCCGAAGCGGGTGTTGTTCGCCTCGGTGATGCCGGCATCAAGATCGGGCACCCGGATGACTTGCAGCACGGGTCCGAACAGTTCGATATCGGGCCGGTCGGGAATGTCGGTCACGTCGATGATGCCGGGGGTGAGGAATGGCAGGTCGGGTACGGTGCGACGCATGTGCAGCAGTGCGCGGCCTCCGCCCGTCATCAGCGCAAGGAAGCTTTCCGACAAGCGGTCGGCGGTGTCATTATCGATCACCGGGCCCATGAAGGGTTGTGGTTCACCCAGCGGATCGCCGACCATCAGTTTGCGGGTGAGCGGCAGCAGCTCGGCCATCAGATCATCGAAAACGCTGTCCTTCACGATCAGCCGCCGGGCGGCGGTGCAGCGCTGGCCGGCAGTGGTAAAGGCGCTCTGCACGATCAGCGTTGCGGCATCGGCCAGCTTCGGGGTGTCGATCACCACGATGGGATTGTTGCCGCCCATCTCCAGCGCCACGATCTTGCCGGGATTGGCGGCGAGCTTGCGGTTGATCGCGATCCCCGCATTGGCCGATCCGGTGAACAGCACGCCGTCAACGCCGGGGTGCGCGACCAGCGCCTTGCCTTCATCCGGCCCGCCGATCACCAGTTGCACGACATCCTCCGGCACCCCGGCGCGGTGGAAGCAGGCGACCAGCGCCTCGCCCACCGCCGGGGTCTTTTCCGATGGTTTGAACAGCACCGCATTGCCCGCAATCAGCGCCGGGATGATGTGGCCGCCCGGCAGATGCGCGGGGAAGTTATAGGGGCCCAGCACCACCATCACCCCGTGCGGCTTGTGCCGCACTGCGGCGCTGCCGTTGATCCCGGAATCGAATTTCTTCTTGCCGGTGCGCTCGGCATAGGCCTGCACCGATATATCGACCTTGTTCACCACCGCATCAACTTCGCTGCGAGCTTCCCACAGGGGCTTTCCCGCCTCGCGCGCGATCAGTTCGGCCAGCGGCTCGCTTTCGCGGCGGACTTCGTTGGAAAAGGCGCGCAGAACCGCGATCCGGTCCCCGATCGAGCGCGCTGCCCAGGCCGGCCAACCACGCCGGGCGACGCTGACCGCGGCATCCACATCGCCATGCAGACCGCGCCACAGCTCCTCGCCGCTTGCCGGTTCGTAGGAAACGAGGGTCTTGTCCGTCACCGCGCCTGTATTCCCCTGTCAGTGCCACCCGGAACAATGGCCAAGACGTAATGCGCCTCAAGCAGAAAAGATAGGATGAAGACCGGCTTGGGGACAAGCCACGGGCAGGCCGCTAAGCGGGTGTAGCATGGCCGGCGGGGACGGGCGCTGATCCGTGCGCCTCGCCCATGCGGCGCAGGGCGGCGACCTTGGCGTGGAGCGGTGCCCAGTCATCGCGTTCGTCGATTGCTGCCCAGATCGCTTCGACCTCGTTTGTCAGCATCGATTGGGGCGCGGCGTCCGACCAGTATTCATGGGTGGAGGGCAGGGGCGGGTAATCCGCCAGCGCCTCGCCCAGTGCGCCCTCCGCCGCGCCGCGACCGCCGCGGTGGCGGAAGAAGAAGGCATCGGGCTGCATGCTGCCTTCGCGCATCAATGCTTCGCACAGGCTGACAAGGCGGGTGTCTTCTTCATCCCCCCGTGGTTCCACACCCAGCCGCCAGCACCATCGCCGCGCGACCGCCTGCATGTAGAGCGGCCCGAAGCGTTCCAGCGCGGCGATCAGCGGGGCGCTGTCGGCCAGCAGCCGCAGCGCGACCGCAAACTGCCCGCAATTCCAGTGCAGCGCCTCGGGCTGGCGGCCAAAGGCATAAAGCCCGGCATGGTCGAAATAGGCTGCGGTAAAGCCGGGGTCCCATT
Source organism: Erythrobacter sanguineus (assembly GCF_900143235.1). Lineage (GTDB taxonomy): Bacteria > Pseudomonadota > Alphaproteobacteria > Sphingomonadales > Sphingomonadaceae > Erythrobacter > Erythrobacter sanguineus. The sequence goes on from NZ_FRDF01000001.1 coordinate 221,707, forward strand.
CCGGTAGCCAGCGCCACGGGCCGTAATCGAAACTTTCGCCCGTCACGTTCATGTTATCGGTGTTGAGCACCCCGTGGACGAAGCCTGCGACCATGTAGCTGGCGGCAAGATCGGCCATGCGCTCGACCACCTGATGCATCAGGCGGACAGCGGGTTCATCGCGCGCGGGCGCATCGGCAGGCGGGGGCAGGCCGGGGAAGCGGGCAAGGCAATAATCGACCAGCTGCGCCATCTCGTCGGCATCTTCCAGCGCCAGCAGCCGCTGGAAGGTGCCGATGCGGATGTGCGAATGCGACAGGCGCACCAGCACGGCAGAGCGCGTTGGCGAAGGCTCGTCATTGCGCCACAGCTTCTCGCCGGTTTCAATCACGCTGAAGGTTTTCGAGGTGTTGACCCCCAGCGCCTCCAGCATTTCGGTGGCGAGGATTTCGCGCACCGCGCCCTTCAGCGTCAATCGCCCGTCACCGGCCCGGCTATAGGGGGTCTCGCCCGAACCTTTGGTGCCGAGATCGAGCAAACGCCCCCGCGCATCGCGCAGCTGCGCAAACAGGAACCCGCGCCCGTCACCGATCTCGGGATTATAGACCCGGAACTGGTGGCCGTGATATTTCAGCGCAAGCGGCTGCGGCAGGTTGCCGGGCAGGGGCGCGAACCGTCCGAAATGTGCCGCCCATGCCTCATCGCCCAGCCCGTCCAGCCCCACGCTGGCCGCCGCGCGATCATTGCGGAAGCGAATCCGGGTTTGGGGAAAGGCGGCTGGCTCGACCGCGCTGCCGAGCCAGTCGGCAAGATCAAGGATCGCGGGATCGCCGCGATAGGTGCCGGATAAATCCGGGTGTTGCACAGCATCGCTCATCCCGCGATAGTGGGGACAAGCGCGCCGCTACGCAAGCCGCCTTCGCCGGAGCTTGCTGGGCGCCACATAACCCGAGGGAATATCGCCGTTCATGGCTGCACATTACGAAGATCGCTACTGGACCAGCAGCGACGGATTGAACCTGCATTACCGCAACTATCCCGGCCCCGAGGGTGGGGAGGCTTTGCCGGTGCTGTGCCTGCATGGCCTGACCCGCAATGCCCGCGATTTTGCAGGGCTGGCCGAAGACCTGCGCGCGCGCCGCCGCGTGATCGTGCCCGAAATGCGCGGGCGGGGGCTGAGCGATTATGCGCCCGTGTCCGACACCTATTCGCCGCTGGTCTATGTCGCGGATGTGGAAAAACTGCTCGCCGATGAAGGCATCACCCGCTTCATCGCGATCGGCACCTCGATGGGCGGGCTGATGACGATGTTGCTGGCTCAGGCCCGGCCCGGACGGATCGCGGCGGCAGTGATGAATGATATCGGCCCGGTGGTCGAACCGTTGGGGCTGGAGCGGATTTCTGGCTATGTCGGGCAGGGGCGATCCTATCCCACATGGGTTCATGCCGCGCGCGGGCTGGAGGCGGTGCATTCGCCTGCCTTTCCCGATTACGATCTCGACCAGTGGCTGGAAATGGCCAAGCGGACCATGGTGGTGAGCCAGAACGGGCGGATCACGTTCGATTATGACATGGCCATTGCCGAGCCTTTTGCAAAGCCGGGCAACGCCGCACCGCCCAACCTGTGGCTCGCGTTCGAGGCGTTGCGCGATGTGCCGATGCTGCTGGTGCGCGGTGGGCTGTCTGAACTGCTCAGTGCCGAAACGGTCAGGCAGATGGCGGTCAGGAACCCGGCGATGAAGGCGATCACCGTGCCGCAGGTCGGCCATGCCCCGACGCTTGACGAGCCGGAAGTGCGGGCCGCGATCCATGATCTGCTGGGCGGCATTGCATGAACGGCAGCGCCGGAGCCGCGCCGGGCGTTCTCCACTGCCATTCGACCTTTTCTGCCGGCGGAAAGGAAGTGCGCAGCGTGCGCCTGATGAACGCCTTTGCGGGCGCCCTTCAACACACCATCATTTCTGCCGAGCCCGAATCAATGGGCGCGCGCGCGTTGATCGGCCGCAAGGTGAAGGTCGCCTTCCCGCAGGATTTCCCCTCGCTCAAGGGCTGGCCCACGCCGGGGCGGCTGGCGGCGCTGGCCGGGGCGCTCAAAGGCTACGACCTGATCTGCACCTATAACTGGGGCGCGATGGATGTGGTGATGGCGCACACGGTGTTTGCCAAAAGCTTTGGCCTGCCGCCGCTGGTGCATCACGAGGACGGGTTCAACGAAGACGAGGCGGGCGGGTTGAAGACCCGCCGCAATCTGTATCGCCGGGCGGCGCTGAAAGGTGCGGGCAGGGTGATCGTGCCGAGCACGGGGCTGGAGAAAATCGCCCTCGGCCCATGGGCGCAGCCGCCCGAAAAGGTGCTGCGGATCGCCAACGGGATCGATACCGCCGCCTTTGCGGCCAAACCGAAGCCGGGCGCGCTGCGGGTGGTCAAACGCAAGGGCGAACGCTGGATCGGCACGCTTGCGGGGCTGCGCCCGGTCAAGCAATTGCCGCAGCTGGTCGAGGCAATGGCGGGCCTGCCCGAGGAATGGCATCTCGTCATTCTGGGCGAAGGGCCGGAACGCGATCGGATCCGCGCTGCGGCGGAAAGCTGCGAGGTCAGCCACCGGGTGCATCTGCCCGGCGCCATCGACGATCCGGTGCAGGTTACGGGCCTGTTCGATATCTTCGCCTTGTCCTCGGCTTCCGAACAGTTCCCGCTGTCGGTGGTGGAGGCGATGGCGGCCGGCCTGCCCGTGGCCGCGCCCGACGTCGGGGATATCCGGCAGATGGTGGCAGAGCCCAACCGGCCTTTCATCGCCGTGCCGGATGACCCGCGCGCGCTTGGGGTGATGCTGGCCGAGCTGGCGCAGGATTCCGGTTTGCGCGCCCGGCTCGGCGCGGCGAATCGCGAGCGGGCGCGGGCCCATTACGATGCCGCGCAGATGGTCGCACAATACCGCGCCGCCTATGGTCAGGCGCTGGGACACGGCTTCTGAGGTCTGTTGCTTCATCTGAGGTTCAAATCCGCACAGGCACATGGCTTTGCAGATTGGCAGGTTCGCGCTTGCCCGGCTTGGGCTTACCCGCCATTGCGGAAGCGGCCATGCCCGCTTAAAGAGCGCGGCGCAGATGCTTGCCACATCGCAAGGCAATGTTTGAGACAAGGAACACAAGGCCGAATGGCGCGCACTCCGACCACCTCTTCCCCGACTCTGGCGGTTCCAGCCGAGGATGACATCCTGATCCGCGAGATCGACGAGGCCGTGCGTCAGGATGACGCGCTTGCATTCCTGCGCAATCACGGGATCAAGCTGCTGGGCGCAATCATCGTGCTGATCGCCGGTCTGGGCGGTTATCTGTTGTGGGATAATGTCCGCGAGAGCGAGCTTGAAGGGCAGTCCGAAACGCTGATCTCCGCGCTCGATTATGCTGACCAGAACGATTTCAAAACCGCGGGTGAAAAGGTTGCGCCGCTGCTAGATGACGGATCGCCGGGGGCACGTACCGCAGCGCGGCTGATACAGGCTGGTGCGGCGCTCGAAGCGGGCGAGATCGACAAGGCCGCCGGGCTTTTCCAGCAGGTCTCCGATGATGCCGATGCCCCTCCGGCGCTGCGCGATCTGGCGCGCATCCGCGATGTCGCGGCGCGTTATGACAGCATGAAGCCGGCCGATGTGATCGCGCGGCTTGGCGATCTTGCTAAGCCGGGCAATCCTTTTTTCGGCAGCGCTGGCGAACTGGTAGCGATGGCCCAGATGGAGGCCGGCAACAAGGCCGAGGCCGGGCGCCTGTTCGCTGATATTTCCAAGGACGAGGAACAGCCCGAAACCTTGCGCTCGCGGGCCCGCCAGATGGCGGGGCTGCTGGGGGTCGATGCGATTGTCGATGTCGAGAAACTGCTGGAAGACGAAGGGGTGGTCGCGTCCGGGGGGAATGGCGGCGCTGCGCTTGCCAATTAAGGTATCAGGTTTGGACGGACGGTTATGACGCATTTCAGAATTGCAAGAACCACGCTGCTGGCAGGGATGCTGGCGGTTGCCCTGACCGGCTGCAAGGGCGGGCTGTTCGGCGGGAAAGATGAAAAAACCACCCCGACGATCGGCAACCGCACGCCGATCCTTTCGCGGATCGAGAGCGGGGCCGAGGTCGATCCGGCGCTGGCGGCGATATCGGTGGTGCTGCCGCCGGCGCGCCCCAACATCGAATGGGCGCAGGTCGGTGGCTCTGCCAGCAAGTCCTATGGCCACCTCGCGCTGGCCGATAACCCGACAAAGGCATGGACCGCGCAGATTTCCGGTTCGACCAACCGTGAACGGCTGGCCGCAGCGCCGGTGATCGGCAGCAACAAGCTGTTCGCAGAGGGGACCGACGGGGTCATTCACGCCTTCGACAAGAAAACCGGTGAGCGGTTGTGGACCCGCGGCGATGGCGACATGACCAAGGATCAGCGACCCTCGGCTTTCGGTGGCGGGGTCAGTTACGAAAACGGACGGATCTATGCCACCAACGGCATTGGCGAGGTCAAGGCGGTTAACGCCGACACGGGCGAGGTGATCTGGAAGGTTACGCCTGCTGGCCCGCTGCGGGGTTCGCCCACCATTGCCTTTGGCCAGCTGTTCGTGATGACGCAGGACAATCAGATCGTGTCGCTCAATATCCAGGATGGTTCGCAGATATGGGACGAATCCGGATCGACCACCCAAGCGGGCGTGTTCGGCGTGGCCGCCCCTTCGGCCGGGCAAGGCACGGTCATTGCAGGCTATTCGAGCGGCGAGCTTTCCGCCTATCGATACGAGAACGGGCGCATCCTGTGGTCGGACGCGCTGGCGCGCACCAGTATTTCGACCACCGTGGGCTCGATCACCGACATTGATGCCGATCCGATCATCGATTCGGGCCGCGTCTATGCACTGGGGCAGGGCGGGCGCATGGCGGCCTATGAACTGGTCACCGGCCAGCGCATCTGGGAATTGAACCTTGCAGGCATCTCCATGCCGGCGATCGCGGGTGAGTGGATCTTCACCCTGACCGACGATGCGCGCCTGTTGGCGATTGCGCGGTCATCGGGCCGGGTGCGCTGGATCACCCAGCTGCAGGGCTTCAGGAAGGAAAAGAAAAAGGAAGGCCCGATTTTCTGGACCGGGCCGGTGCTGGCGGGAGGCAATCTGTGGGTCGCCAGCTCGCGCGGCGAGGTGTGGAAGATCAGCGCCAGTGATGGTTCGGCTGAGTTTTTCGATGATATCAAGCAGCCGGTCAGCCTGCCGCCAGTGGTGGCCGATAACTATCTCTACATTCTTGACGACAGCGGCAGGATCCACGCCTGGCGCTGAGGCGTGCGGTTCGCACTTCGCATGCCGCGCTCAGCAGGGCGTTAACCCTTTTGCGATAGGGCGGGCAGGTGATGAGCGCGCCTTCTTCATCCCGCCATGCCGCAAGACCTGCCCTGCCGCCCAGTGATGTGTCGGCGGGCGTGGGGCTTGCCGGGCTGGCCGGGCTGTTTGCGTGGATTGCCTTTTGCCGTTCCTATCCGGAAATCGCCGCCGCGCTGGGCCTGAGCGGCGGCCTGTCGGCGGCGCGCGGGGTGTTGTCCGGCCCTTATGCCGCGCTCGCCGCCATGCTGTTCACTGCCTTGCCGATGATGCTGTGGTCGGTGCTGGCGGACAAGGTCCACCTGCGCCCTTCGACCGGCCTCGACTGGGGCTGCAAACGCCCGCTTGCCGAAAGCCTGCCGGTCTCGGTCATCAAGCTGTCGGGCCTGTGGGCGACCTGGGCGATCCTTGCCGCCTGCTACGGCCTTTGCCGCTGGTACTGGAACGGCTCCTACCTGTTCGCGATGGAGGTGCTGAGCTTTGCCATTGTCCCACTGGTGGCGCTGTCGGTTCCCTATGTCATCTGGCTTGACCGCTATCTGGTGAGCCCGCGCGACGGCACCTGGCATTTCGGGGCCTTCGTGCTCGGCGGCGGAGTGATCGGCCGCGAGACATGGGACAGTGCGCAGATCGCGAAGCATTGGCGGGCGTGGATCATCAAGGGCTTTTTCGGGGCCTTCATGATCTCGATCCTTCCGCCCGGCTTTGCGCAGGTGGTCGAAGCCGATCCGGCGCAGATCATGGGCAATCCGGTGCAGTTCGCCATGCTGCTGGTGACCCTGCTGTTCGTGATCGACGTGCAGATCGGCACGGTCGGTTATCTGCTGACCTTGCGCCCGCTGGATGCGCATATCCGATCTGGCAACCCCTTGCTTGCCGGATGGCTGGCGGCGCTGCTGTGCTATCCGCCCTTCGTGTGGGGCATCATCGGACCGAATGATCAGGTGCTGAGCTACGAGGTCGGCACCCCCGGCTGGGCGCACTGGTTCGCCGGGCAGGAGGCACTGCTGTGGCTGTGGGGCGGGGTGCTGGTGGTGCTGGCCGGGATTTATGCCTGGGCGACCGTGGTGTTCGGCATCCGCTTTTCCAACCTCACCTATCGCGGCGTTCTCACCAATGGACCGTACCGCTTCACGCGGCACCCTGCCTACCTGTCGAAGAACCTGTTCTGGTGGGCATCGGTGCTGCCGTTCCTGGTCATCTCCGGATCAATGGCGGATGCGATCCGCAACACGTTTTTCCTGCTGGTCGTCAACGGGATCTACTACTGGCGGGCGCGCACCGAAGAAGCGCATCTGCTGGCAGAGGACCCCAAATATCGCGAATATCACGCGTGGATGGCGGAGCACGGGCTGATTACCGCGCCGCTCACCCGGCTGGCGCGGCGATTGAACGGGCGGGGCAGCGTCCCCCAGCCGACCGCGCACCCCTTCCCGGCAGAGTAAGCGCTGCGTTTCAGAACGACTGTTCGTACACCCGGCTGACATCCCCGTTCCATTCCCCGTGGTAAGCATCAAGCAGGCGCTGTGCGGGCACCTTGCCGCTCGCCACGATTTCATCGAGCGTATCGAGGAAGCCGGTTTCATTGTCGCCTGACGAATTGAGCCGCGCGCGCGCCGCCAGCCCCTTGTGCGCAATGGCCAGTGCCTCGCGCCCGATATCGCGCAAGGTGCCGCCGCCGGGGACGGGCGCATCCAGCGCCAGCCGGGGCGCGGCGCTGCGCAGCGCCTCGCGTTCTTCCATCGTCCAGCCCTTGACCAGATCCCACGCCGCATCGAGCGCGCCTTGGTCATAAAGCAGACCGACCCAGAAGGCCGGTAGCGCGCAGATCCGGTTCCACGGCCCGCCATCCGCGCCGCGCATTTCGAGGAAGCTTTTGAGCCGCACTTCGGGGAAGGCGGTCGAGAGGTGATCCCACCAGTCGCTCTGGGTCGGGCGTTCGCCGGGCAGGACGGACAATTTGCCGTCGAGGAAATCGCGGAAGGAAAGCCCCGCTGCATCGATATACTTGCCGTCGCGGAACACGAAATACATCGGCACATCGAGCATATACCGCGCCCAGCGTTCGTAGCCGAAGCCATCCTCGAACACGAAAGGCAGCATCCCCGTGCGCGCCGGATCAGTATCCGACCAGATATGCGAACGGTAGGACAGGAACCCGTTGGGCTTGCCTTCGGTGAACGGCGAATTGGCGAACAGCGCCGTCGCCAGCGGTTGCAGCGCGAGACCGACGCGGAATTTCTGCACCATGTCGGCTTCTGACTGGTAGTCGAGATTGACCTGAATGGTGCAGGTGCGCAGCATCATGTCGAGGCCCATGCTGCCCACGCGCGGCATGTGCCGCAGCATGATGTCATAGCGGCCCTTGGGCATGATCGGCAATTCTTCGCGGGTCTTGTCAGGCCACATTCCGAGGCCGAGATAGCCGACCCCGCATTTTTCGCCGACGGCCTTGACCTGTTCCAGATGCCGCCCGGTTTCAGCGCAGGTCTGGTGCAGGTTTTCCAGCGGTGCGCCTGACAATTCGAGCTGTCCGGCGGGTTCCAGGCTGACCGCGCCATCGGTGCCTTTCAAGGCGATGACATTCCCGCCTTCCTCGACCGGTTCCCAGCCGAATTGCTCAAGGCCTTTCAGCAGGTCGCGGATGCCGCAGGGTTCGTCATAGGACGGGGCGCGGTGATCATCGCGCTTGTAGACCAGCTTTTCGTGCTCGGTGCCGATGCGCCAGTCGGCGGGAGGCTTTTCGCCGCCGACCATCGGCGCGACGAGCTGGTCGAAGCTTTCGATGACCGGATCATCTGCGGTGCTGGTTTCGCGTGTGCTCATCGAAGGTGCCCTCTTTGGCCGGTTGCCTTAGAAAACCGGTTCAGCCGTGGGAAGCGCAAAACGTGTTTGCGGGGGCGAAGCGGCGCTACCAGTCGCCCGCTTGTGCCATCCACACCGCGAGCGCGGCAAGGGCGGCGGTCTCACCGCGCAGGATACGCGGACCGAGGGTGATCGGGCGCGCTTGCGGGCGGGCGCGGATCGCCGCGCGTTCGGCCTCGTCGAAGCCGCCTTCGGGGCCGGTGAGGATCGCGGCAGGGCCGGAATGGGCGGCAAAGGCGGCGGCGGCAGGTTCGCCGCCATTTTCATCGGCGAAATAAAGCGCACGTTCCGGCGGCCAAGTCGCCAGCAGCGCGTCCAACTTTACCGGCTCGGCCAGCGTTGGCAGCGCGGTGCGGGCGCATTGTTCGGCAGCCTCGATGGTGATGGCGCGGGCGCGCTCGAGGTTGAGCTTGTCGGCCACGCATCGGCGGGTGACGAGCGGCTGAATGCGCGCTGCCCCCAGTTCGGTCGCCTTTTCGAGCACGAAGTCGAAGCGGTCTTTCTTGAGTAGCGCCGGGCACAGCCACAGATCGGGCACAGCTTCGCGCGGGCGGAGCATTTCGCCGACTTCCAGCACCACGTCGCGCTTGCCGACCTGTCCGACCCGCGCCGCCCATTCGCCGGTGATGTCGTCGCATAGGATCACGATCTCGCCTTCGCGCACCCGCATCACCTTGCCGAGATAATGCGCCTGCGGCCCATCGAGCGCGACAAGGCGGCCTGTGCCCAGTTCATCAGGCACAAACAGGCGCGGGGCGCTTTTCGGGGGCCAGGCCGGAACCCTTGGTTGGTGCGTGGCGGGCATGGCTTTGCACTAGGCGCTCGGCCCGCTAGGGAGCAAGTCATGTCCGCACGCATTGCCCAATTCCTGATCGCTGCCGTGTTTCTGGCTCTGGGCGGCTGGGCGCTGTTCGCCCCGGCGAGCGTGATCGAACTGGCCGTGACCGAAGGCTATCGCGACAGCAATTACCTCACGCGGTTCACCATGGCCTGCTTCGGCTCGCAGGCCGTGCTGTTCGGCTTGATGGCGCTGATCACGCGCTGGAGCGCCCGCGCCTTTCTGGTCTTTGCGGCTTTGCTGCTGCCGTTCTTCGGTTTCAACTGGTACTTCCATTTCGAAGTGCCGGTGCTGACGTCGATCGGGATGCTCGATTTCGCCGGGAACATCACGATGTTCGCGCTGGCCCTGTGGGGCTGGCGTGCAGCGCGGGCCGAGGAAAAGCGGGCATGAGCGAGCAGATCGTGCCCGACAGCGAACACCGCGGCCTGATCGCACGCCTGCCGCAGTTGCCGCGTGATCTTGCCATGCTGGCGCGGTTCGACCGGCCAATTGGTTGGTGGCTGTTGTTCTGGCCCTGCGTTTTCGGCGTGTGGCTGGCGGGCGCGGGACCGCAACTTGCGCTGCTCGGCTGGCTGCTGGCAGGCTCCATCGCGATGCGCGGGGCGGGGTGCGTTTATAATGACATTGTCGATGCCGATCTTGACCGGCAAGTGGCCCGCACGGCTGCCCGCCCGGTGGCGAGTGGGCGGGTGTCGAAGAAGCTCGCGTGGGGCTGGCTGGTCAGCCTGTGCCTCGTCGGGCTTGTGGTGCTGTTGCAACTGCGCTGGCAGGCGCAGGTGGTTGCGCTTGGCAGTCTGGCGCTGGTCGCGGCCTATCCCTTCATGAAGCGGATCACCTGGTGGCCGCAGGCGTGGCTGGGGATGGTGTTCAACTGGGGCCTGCTGGTCGGGTGGACCGAACTGCGCTGGGACAACTGGGATGCGCTGGCCTGTGTTTACGCCGGGTGCATCTGCTGGGTGATCGGCTACGACACGATCTATGCCCTGCAAGACCGCGAGGATGATGCAATGGTCGGCATCCGTTCCTCGGCGCTGGCGATGGGGGCAAGGGTGCATGCGGGGATTGCCGGGTTCTATGGCGGAGCGGTAGCCCTGTGGGCATTGGGTTTCTGGCTTTATCGCCCCGATCCGCTGGCTTGCCTCGCGCTGCTGCCGGTGGCCGGGCATCTGGCGTGGCAGATTGCGAGCCTCGATGCCGACGATCCCGCCAACCCGCTCGCCCGGTTCCGGTCCAATCGCTGGGCCGGAGCACTGATGGCGGCGGCCTGTTTCGTGGTCGGGAACGCCGGAGCCTGAGCGGCGATGTGCAACCTCTATCGCATGACGAAAAACGCCAGCGAGGTCGCCGCGTGGTTTGATGCGGTGGATGTGGCGGGCGGGGCGAATTTCGGGGCGGAGGTCTATCCCGGCTACCCCGGACTGGTCGTCGCCGGGGGCGAAGTGCGGGCGATGACCTGGGGCTTTCCGTTGGTGCTCAAGGGCAAGCAGGGCCAGCCACTGAAGCCCAAACCCGTCAACAACGCGCGGGCTGACAAGCTTTCCACCTTCTTCTGGCGCGAGTCCTTTTTGCAGCGCCGCTGCCTGATCCCGCTCACTGGCTGGGCCGAGGCGCAAGGGGCCAAGGGGCGGATGACCCGCACGTGGATTTCGGTGCCCGATGCGCCGCTGTTCGCCGTCGCCGGGGTGTGGCGGGAATCGGACGAATGGGGCGCGTGCCATTCCATGGTGATGACGGACAGCGCCGGATCGGCTGCCGAAGCGGTGCACAGCCGGATGCCGGTGCTGCTCGGGCCGGAGGATCAGACCCGCTGGCTCACCGCCGAACCCGAGGCGGCGCTGATGCTGTGCCGCGCATGGGACGGCCTGCTTGCCGTCGATCACACCGAGCAGCCGTGGGCGCGGGGAAGCGCCGCCCAGCCGGGACTGCTGTAACCCCGCCTTAGGGCGCGCTCCACCACGACAGGGTCTGGTTATCATGCGCCGACGTCCACACGCCCGCCGGCGTGTAGCGCAGCGCGCCGCTGCCCACCGCATCACCCATCCGCGCCCGGATTTCGAGCGTTGCGGCGTCGATCACAACCATGGTCTGATCATCGGTGGTGCGCAGCCACACCGCCCCGTCGCCGGTATCGATATCGCCCCATTTGAGATTGTCGCCAACCTTGGTGCGGCCCGCCACCGTCAGCGCCGCCGGATCGACCTTGGCGACCGTGCCATCGCCCTGTTCCTGTACCCAGACCGCGCCTTCGCCTGCGGCAAGGAAACCCGGCGTAGCGCCCAGCGCGACCGTGCCGACCACGGTGTTGGTGGCAGGATCGATCTTCTGCAGCAGCTTTCCTTCGCTGCTGACCACCCAGATCGCATCGAACCCGAAGGCGAGATACCAGGTCTCGGGCACGACATCGATGGTGGCGATCACCGCGTTGGTGGCAGGGTCAATGCGGGCGACCTTTCCGGCCGGATCGCTCGCGACCCAGACTGATCCAGCCCCGGCGACCACGTTGGTTTCGCCCTTCGGGTTGGCCAGACCACTGGCGACCTTGGCTTCCAGCTCGGCACTTTGAAGATTGATGCGATAGATTTCCGCGCCCTTGCAATTGGCGACCCACAGCGACCCTTCGGCAATCGCCATCGTGCCGCAGGGGCGCGGGACGGCGAAGCTGGCGAGCTTTTCGGTGGTGGACCATTGCTCCACCCGGCCATCATTGGTGACCCATGCCGTATCGCCATCGATTGCGATGAAATCGGCGAAACCCGGCACTTCGAGCGCCTTTTCCACCAGATCGGGCGCAGCGCCGGTCGCGGGCGGCGGCGGCTCTTCGGCAGCGCAGGATGCCATCAGGGCCGAGGCCATTATTAACGAGAGGGGGCGTGCTGCCGGGCGTTTGGCCATCGCATTCCTTTCCATGAGGCGCTGGACGCGACGCTGCGCAGGCAGGCGCAACTTTCGGCCAGTGTGACGTGAAGGATAGGCATATTACATTTCTTGGCAATCGTAATAATTCCCCATAGACAAATGCTGCCGATGGGGTGATGCTGCGCTTGCGAAAGGAATCCGATTCATGCTTCACTTGGCGAACCGCGCGGCCCGTTTGTTCCTCATTGCCTGCGCGCTGGCGGTGGCAGCTTGCACGCCTTCGGGCGATGAAGCAGCAGAACCTCGGACTGAATTCAACATTGGCTGGTCGATCTATGCCGGGTGGATGCCCTGGCCCTATGCCGAACAGTCCGGAATCGTGAAGAAGTGGGCCGACAAATACGGGCTCGAAATCAACTTCGTGCAGGTCAATGACTATGTCGAATCGGTCAACCAGTACACCGCAGGCAAGCTTGACGGGGTGACGGTCGCCAACATGGATGCGCTGACCATTCCGGCAGCGGGCGGCAAGGATACCAGCGCGATCATCCTCGGCGATTATTCCAACGGCAATGATGCGGTGCTGCTGAAAGACGCAAGCAAGACCTCCGCGATCAAGGGGCGCGATGTCTATCTGGTCGAGCTTTCGGTGTCGCATTATCTGCTCGCCCGCGCGCTGGAGACCAATGGCCTGGCGATGACCGACGTGAAGACGATGAACACCTCGGACGCGGATATCGCCGGGGCGTTCTCCTCGCCGGAGATCACTGCGGCGGTGGCGTGGAACCCGCAGGTCACCACCATGAAGGGCGTGCCGGGCACGACCGCGGTGTTCACTTCGGCCGATATTCCGGGCGAGATTCTCGATCTGCTGGTGGTCGATACCGCCACGCTCAAGGCCAATCCCAACCTCGGCAAGGCGCTGGCGGGGATCTGGTATGAAACTATGACCCTGATGGCGAAGCAGGATGCCGAGGGTGCCGCCGCACGCGCGGCTATGGCGAAGCTTGCCGGGACGACATCCGAAGCTTTTGAGGGCCAGCTGGCCACGACCTATCTTTACACTGACCCGGCAGCCGCCGTGGCGGCGATGGGTTCGCCTGATCTGGTCACCACCATGACCCGGGTGCGCGATTTCAGCTTTGCCCAGGGCCTGTTCGGGCAGGGCGCGCGTTCTGCCGATGCGGTGGGCATGGAATTTCCCGGCGGCAAGACGCTGGGCGATGAAGGCAATATCACCTTGCGTTTCGACCCAACCTTCATGCAGCTGGCAGCGGAAGGGGCGCTGTAAGGGCGCCGGGCGGATAGCGGCAGGCAAACGCGGATGCGCTGGGTAAACCGCACGATCGGGCGCGGCAATGCGCTGTTGCTGGGCGCGCTGCCGCTGGCGGTGCTGGCGCTGACCTATGTCATCGCCGCCGCCAGCCGCCATGCGGCCAATCCTTCCGACAAGATCCTGCCCCTGCCCGGCGCGATGGCCAGCGCGATGGCGGCGCTGGTGTTCGAGCCCGATCCGCTTTCGGGGCAGTATCTGTTCTGGGCCGATACGCTGGCCAGCCTCAGCCGGCTGGGCATGGGCCTTGGCATTGCGACGCTTTCGGCGCTGCTGGTGGGGCTGGTGCTGGGCGCGCTGCCGCCGGTGCGGGCGACCTTCGGGCCGACGGTCACGGCCATTGCGGTGATCCCGCCGATTGCGCTGTTGCCGATCCTGTTCATCACCTTCGGGCTGGGCGAAACCGCCAAAGTTGCCTTGATCGTGGTGGGTATCGCGCCTTTCATGATCCGCGATGTGGCCGGGCATATCGCCGCGCTTCCGCGTGAACAGGTGGTAAAGGCGCTGACATTGGGCGCGTCGAGCTGGCAATTGCTGCTGCGCGTTGCGCTGCCGCAGGCGATGCCGCGGCTTATCCAGGCCTTGCGGCTGTCGCTCGGCCCGGCGTGGGTGTTCCTGATATCGGCCGAGGCCATCGCGGCGGACGTGGGCCTTGGCTATCGCATCTTTCTTGTCCGGCGTTACCTCGCGATGGACGTGATCCTGCCCTATGTCGCGTGGATCGCGCTGCTGGCCGTTGCCATCGATTTCCTGCTCACCCGCACCAGCCGCAGCCTGTTCGGCTGGGCGCACAAGGCGGGACACTGAGCCATGTTGAGCCTGACAAACGTCTGGGTCGAATATGGCGAAAAGGTCGTGCTCGAACGGATTTCGCTCGACATTGCCGAGGGCGCCTTCGTATCAATCATCGGGCCATCGGGCGCGGGCAAGAGCAGCCTTTTGCGCGTCATCCTCGGGCAGGATCAGCCGAGCCGGGGCAATATCACCCTCGACGGCAAGCCGCTCCCGGCGGAATGCGGGCCGGATCGCGGGGTGGTGTTCCAGCGCTATTCGGTGTTCCCGCATCTGACAGTGCTGGGCAACACCTTGCTGGGGCTGGAATTTGCGCAGGCACCGCTTACCGCCCGCCTGTTCGGCAGCGCCCGCAAGGCTGCCGTTGCCCAGGCGGAAGAGATGCTCGCAGCGGTCGGCCTGTCAGACAGCCTCGACCTCTACCCCACCGAAATGTCGGGCGGAATGCAGCAGCGTCTCGCCATCGCGCAGGCGCTGATCAAGCGGCCGCGCATCCTGCTGCTGGATGAACCCTTCGGCGCGCTCGATCCGGGCATCCGCACCGATATGCACACGCTGATCACCCGGCTGTGGCGCGAATTCGGGCTGACCATCGTGATGGTGACGCATGACATCAAGGAAGCCTTCGGCCTCGGCACGCGGGTGCTCACGCTCGACAAGCGCCGCCACGATCCGCACGCGCCGCACCGCTATGGCGCGGGGGTGATTTACGACATTGCCTTGACGCGCAGAATGGCGGCCGAGGCGGAAATGGAAGCGGGTATTACGATTGACAAGAATGGTAATAATTGAGATAGTCTACCGATGAGCACCGAGCCTTCCCGCCCCGAACCCGCCAGACTTGCCCGTCTTTCGATGAGCCTTCCGGCCGAGCTGTTCCGCCAGCTCGACGTGATGGTCGAGGAACGCGGATTGCCGTCGCGTTCGCAGCTGATCGCCGAACTGATCCGCCATGCGCTGGCCGAGCATGAGGCGCTGACCCGTCCTGAAGACATGCTGGCAGGCACTGTCACCATCGTCTACGCCGGCGGCGGCGGGCGGGTTCGTCAGCAACTGGCTGAAACACAATCTGATTACCTGAAAGAGGTGATCTCCTCGCAGCACGTGTTCCTAGAACAGGACCAGTCACTGGAAGTGTTGCTGGTGCAGGGCCCGGCGGTGCGGCTGAAGCAGCTTTGTGATGCATTGCGCACCATCCGCGGCGTGCAGGAATTGCAGCTGGTCACCACCACCGCGCTGCTGCCGCCGCTGCACGAGCAAGACGGGCCCGACGAGACCGCCGGACGGGAGGCCGCCGAATGAGCCAGACACCCTCTGCTCAAGTTCTGGGCGATCCGAAGGCCGCGCGCGACCATGCCCGTGCGCAAGGGGGAACCCGTGTCGATGCAATGCCGATCCTTCCGCCTGCCGCCGATGATCTGCCCGATGGCGTCGCGCCTGCCGATCTGCTGTGGGAAGAAACCATCGCGCCTGGCGGCTATGCCTCGCGCCGGATTGCGCGCGGCACGCGCCTGCGCCTGATCGACACGCGCGGCGATGCCTGTGCCAGCCTCAACATCTTCAACGCAGAATTGCCGACCGAACGGCTCAATGTTGCCGACACCGTGAAGGTTCAGTGGAACGCCTATCTCGGTGTCGGCAAACTGCTGCTGTCGGATATGGGGCGGGTGATGATGAGCATCCTTGCCGATGATGCCGAAACCCATGATGCCTTCTGCGGCACCTCCAATGCCGCGACCAACGCCGCGAAATACGGGGAAGGGCGCAACAGCGGGGATTATCCCAACGGGCGCGACCGGCTGATCCTTGGCGCAGCGAAGCACGGATTGACCCGGCGCGATGTCCATCCGTGCGTCAACCTGTTCAAGGGCACCCGGATCGAAGCCGATGGCGCGATCGCACCGATCATCGGCCCCTTCGCGCCGGGACGCGCGCTGACCTTGCGCGCCGAGATGGATGTGATCGTGGCGATCGCCAATTGCCCCCATGTGCGCGATCCGCGCCCCGAATGGCACTCGACACCCTTGCGCGCCACCGCATGGCGCGGCGCTCTCACCCCCGAACAAGACACGCTGCGCAACGCCACGCCAGAAGGGCAGCGCGCTTTCCTCAATGTCGAAGACTATTACCGCCGCTGAGCAGGAAGCATTCATAGCAATGACTGAAGACCCGGCCCTCTCCGGCCTTTCCGAACGCATCGTCCATGACGAAATCGTCCCCGCCCGCGCGCCGTGGCTGCACCATGTTGCGGCCGGGCAGACGCTCAGGATCGTCGATGTCGAAGGCAATCAGGCGGTTGATTTCCTGATCTATGCCGCCGCCGACGATGCCGAGCGTTACTCGGCGCAGGACACCGTGGCGGCACAGGGCAACCTGTTCCTGCGCACTGGCACAGTGCTGCTGTCGAACGAAGGCCGCCCGATGATGACCATCACCGGCAGCGCGGTCGAATATCATGACACCATCGGCGGCGCGTGCTCGTGCGAATCCAATACTTTGCGTTATGGCCATCACACCAAGTCGCAGCACGCCTGCGTTGAAAACTTCCTCGAAGCCAACCTGTGGGAAGGCCGCGGAAAGCGCGACATGGTGCCCAACATCAACTTCTTCATGAACGTGCCGGTCGAGGATGACGGGACGCTGGGCATTGTCGACGGGATTTCCGCGCCCGGCCTGACGGTCGATCTGCGCGCCGAAATGGATGTGATCGTGGTGGTTTCCAACTGCCCGCAGATCAACAATCCCTGCAACGCCTTCAACCCCACGCCCGTGCGCATGATCGTCGCCGCATGAACTTTGACACGGTTCTGGTGGCGAACCGGGGCGCGATCGCCACCCGGATCATCCGCACGTGCAAGCGGATGGGATTGCGTGTCGTGGCGGTCTATTCCGAGGCAGATGCAGGATCGCTTCATGTGGCGCAGGCCGATGCGGCGGTGTGCATCGGCCCCGCGCCTGCAGCCGAAAGCTATCTGAACGTGCCTGCGATCCTGAAAGCCGCGAAGGACACCGGCGCAGGCGCGATCCATCCGGGCTATGGCTTCCTTGCCGAAAACGCCGAATTCGCCGAAGCCTGCGCGGCCGCCGGGATCGCCTTTATCGGCCCGACGCCCGACAATATCCGCACCTTCGGTCTCAAGCATTCCGCCCGCGCTCTGGCTGCGGCGCATGACCTGCCGCTTGCCCCCGGCACCGGTCTGCTGACCGGCGAAGACGAAGCCGCCGAGGCCGCCGCGAGGATCGGCTATCCGGTGATGCTCAAGGCGACAGCGGGCGGCGGCGGGATCGGGATGCGGATCTGCGGCGATGAAGCTTCGGTGCGCGAAGGCTTTGCCACCGTGGTGCGGCAGGGCGAGGCGAGTTTCGGCGATGCAGGCGTGTTCCTTGAACGTTACATCGCCAACGCCCGCCATATCGAGGTGCAAATCTTCGGCGACGGCAAGGGCCGCGTCATGCCGCTGGGGGAACGCGACTGTTCGCTGCAGCGCCGCAACCAGAAGGTGGTGGAGGAAGCGCCAGCGCCCTGCCTCGCCGACACCAAGCGCGGCGAGTTGATCGCGGCGGCGGTGCGGCTGGGCGAGGCGGCGGGGTATCTTTCCGCCGGAACGGTGGAATTCCTGTTCGATGCCGACCGGGCGGAATTCTTCTTCCTTGAAATGAACACAAGGCTGCAGGTCGAACACGGCGTCACCGAGGAAGTGATGGGGATCGATCTGGTCGAATGGATGATCCGCGGCGCGGGCGGCGATTTTGCCTTCCTCGATGCGCCAGCGCCCACGCCAAAGGGCCATGCGGTGCAGGTGCGGCTCTATGCCGAAGACCCGGCGCTGGACTACCGTCCGACCACCGGCACGCTCACCAATGTCGTCTTCCCCGGCGATATTCGCGCCGAGACATGGGTGATGGCAGGCACCAACGTGAGCGCGTGGTACGATCCCATGCTCGCCAAGCTGATCACTTATGCCGCAACGCGCGAAGATGCGATTGCCGCCATGCAGAATGCGCTGGCCGCCAGCCGAATCGACGGGATCGAGACCAACCTGCGCTGGCTGCGCGATGTGCTGCGCGAGGAACGCTTCATCAGCGGCGCGGTGACCACGCGGCTGCTCGCCGGCGTGGCACATGGGCCAGCCAGCATCCGTGTGATTTCTGGTGGCACCTCTACCACGGTGCAGGATTGGCCCGGACGGCTGGGCCTGTGGGACGTCGGCGTGCCGCCTTCGGGGCCGATGGATGATCGCTCGCTTAGGCTCGGCAACCTGCTGCTCGGCAACCCCGAAGGGACCGCCGGGCTGGAGATCACCGCCAGCGGGCCAAGCCTGCTGTTCGAAAGCGCCGCACGCATCTGTCTGACCGGCGCGGATTTCGGCGCGAAGCTCGATGGTCAGCCTGTCGCGCTCGGCCAGCCACTCGATATCGCGGCGGGACAGACGCTCACCATGGGCAGAGTCTCGGGGGGCGGGATGCGCGGATACATCCTGTTTGCGGGCGGGCTGGACATTCCGGCCTATCTCGGCAGCGCCAGCACCTTTACCCTCGGGCAGTTTGGCGGCCATGCGGCGCGGGCGCTGGTGGCGGGCGATGTGCTGCATCTGGGGCAGGCGGAAACGGCCACGCGTGCGGTGGCCGAAAGCCTGCCCGAGATGGGCAAAAGCTGGGAGATGCGCGTCCTTTACGGCCCCCACGGCGCGCCTGATTTCTTCACGCCCGATGATATCGCCCGCTTCCTCGAGGCAGAATGGCAGGTGCATTACAATTCCAACCGCACCGGCGTGCGGCTGGTCGGCCCCAAGCCCGAATGGGCGCGGCGTGACGGGGGCGAGGCGGGGCTGCATCCCTCGAACATCCACGACAATCCCTATGCCATCGGCGCGGTGGATTTTACCGGCGACATGCCGATCATCCTCGGGCCGGACGGGCCTTCGCTGGGTGGGTTTGTGTGTCCCTTTACCGTGATTGCCGCAGACCGCTGGATGATCGGCCAGCTTGCGCCCGATGACCGGGTGCGGTTCGTGCCGGTCCGCATTGATGACGCCATTACGGCAGACGCCGCCCCGCTGACAGTCGCCCCCGCGCCGACCCCGGCCCGCGCAATCGCCGACCTCTCGCCGATCCTCGCGGAGTTTGCCGCCGATGGTGCGCGCCCGCGCACCACCTATCGTCAGCAGGGCGACTGCAACATTCTGGTCGAGTATGGCGACATCGTGCTGGATATCGAGCTTCGCATCCGCGTCCATGCGCTGATGCAGGCGCTGGAGGATATGGCGCTCCCCGGCGTGATCGACATCACCCCCGGCATCCGCTCGCTGCAACTGCATTTCGATGGCAAGGTGCTCGATCAACCCCGTGCGCTGGCAGCCTTGATGCAGGCCGAGGCGGCGATGGGCGATCTCGATGACTTCACGATTCCCTCGCGCATCGTCCATCTGCCGCTGAGCTGGCGCGATCCGGCGATCACCGAGACCATCGAAAAATACATGGCCGCCGTGCGCAAGGATGCGCCGTGGTGCCCGGATAATATCGAATTCATCCGCCGCATCAACGGCCTGGCGGATAGCGACGCGGTGGAAAGCCTGATCTTCGATGCGAGCTACCTCGTGCTCGGGCTGGGCGACGTTTACCTTGGCGCACCGGTCGCCACCCCGGTCGATCCGCGCCACCGGCTGGTGACCACCAAATACAACCCGGCGCGCACCTGGACTCCGCCCAATGTGGTCGGGATCGGCGGAGCCTATATGTGCATCTACGGGATGGAGGGGCCGGGCGGCTACCAGCTGTTCGGGCGCACCATTCAGGTGTGGAACACCCACCGCCAGACCGACGCCTTCGTCGATGGCAAGCCGTGGCTGTTGCGGTTCTTCGACCAGATCCGTTTCTACCCGGTGTCGGCAGAGGAACTGGCCGACTGGCGGCGCGATTTCCCCAATGGCAGGCGCTCGATCCGGGTCGAGGACAGCACCTTCCGGCTGGCCGATTACCGCGCCTTCCTTGCCGAAAACGCCGACAGCATCACCGCCTTCGAAACCACGCGTCAGGCCGCCTTCGATGCCGAGCGCGCCGCGTGGGAGGCTAGCGGCGAATTCGACCGGGTCAGCGACCTCCTCGCCGAAGAAGCGCCCCTCGCAGCGGCGGCGATCGACATCCCCGAAGGCGCCGACCTCATCGAAGCGCCCTTTGGCGGGTCGGTGTGGAAGCTGCTGGTCGGCCCCGGCGACGAAGTGGAAGCAGGCGACGTGATTGCGGTGATCGAGGCGATGAAGATGGAATGCCCCTTCGAAAGCCCCACCAGCGGCACCATTGCCGCGCTCTACATCACAGAGCGCCAGTCGCTTCAGCCCGGCGCGCCGATGCTGGCCTTGCGGAGAGCGCCATGACCGCGCCCGAACGGCTTTCCGCCAGCGCCATTGCCGCTGCCGTCAACGCAGGCGAAACCAGCGCCGTGGCGGTGATCGAGGACACGCTCGCACGCCTTGCCGCCTATGACGCGGTGCAGCCGCAAGTGTGGATCAGCCGCGAAAAGCCGCAAGCCCTGCTGGCAGCCGCGCGCGCTATCGATGCGCGCGTGGGCGCAGGCGAGCACCTGCCGCTGGCGGGTGTGCCGTTTGCCGCGAAGGACAATATCGACGTGGCAGGCTTTGCCACAACCGCCGCCTGCCCCGATTTTGCCTATCAGCCCGAACAATCGGCCGGGGTGATCGAACGGCTGGAGAGCGCCGGCGCGATCTGTATCGGCAAGACCAATCTCGATCAGTTCGCTACCGGCCTTGTCGGCACCCGCAGCCCCTATGGCATCCCGCGCAATGCCTCCAACCTCGCCTTTGTCAGCGGCGGTTCCAGTTCCGGCTCGGCGGTTGCGGTGGCGGCGGGGCTGGTCGCTTTCGCGCTCGGCACCGATACGGCGGGATCGGGGCGCGTGCCCGCCGCCTTCAATCACCTTGTCGGATTGAAGCCCAGCAAGGGCCGCTGGAGCACGCGCGGGCTGGTGCCTGCCTGCCGCAGCATCGACTGCATCACCGTGTTCACCGACCGCCTCGCCGATGCGCGGCTGGTCGATAGCGTGGTGGCGGGCTTCGACGCCGCCGACCCGTTCTCGCGCCTGCTTGCCGATGTGCCGATCACCGGCAAGCGCATCGGCGTGCCCCGGCCCGATCAGCGCGTGTTCTTCGGCGACCTCCAAGCGGAGGAACTCTACACCCGCGCGCTCGGCGTGCTGGCTGAAAGTGCCGAACTGGTCGAGGTGGACATCACCCCGCTGCTCGAAGCCGCGCAATTGCTTTATGGCGGCCCGTGGGTGGCAGAGCGCACCGCCGCGATCGAAACCTTGCTGCGGGAAGCCCCCGAAGCGATTGATCCCGTCGTTCGCAGCGTGGTCGAACCGGGGATGGATATCAGCGCGGTCGAGGTCTGGAACGGCATCTACCGCCTCGCCGAGCTGGCCCGCCATGCCGAGGCTTTGTGGCAGGATGTCGATGCGCTCGCCTTTCCCACCACCGGCACCACCTACCGTGTTGCCGAACTGGCCGCTGCGCCCGTCGCGCTCAACAGCAATCTGGGGCGCTACACCAATTTCGTGAACCTGCTCGACATGGTGGCGGTCGCCGTCCCGGCGGGGGCGCGCACCAATGGCACCGGTTTCGGCATCACCCTGATCGGCCCGGCACATAGCGACCTTGCGCTGATCGCCATGGCCGAAGCCTACCTTGACGCCGCAGCTTTACCAGCCTTGCCCCCGCTCGATACCGGAGATCACATGGACAAAATCAAACTCGCTGTCGTCGGCGCGCATCTTGAAGGCATGCCGCTGCACTGGCAGCTGACCAGCCGCGAGGCGACATTCGTCGGTGCCTTCACCACTGCGCCGACCTATCGCCTTTATGCCATGGCCGATTCCGTTCCGCCCAAGCCTGCACTGGTGCACAGCCCCGACGGGGCAGCCATCGCGATCGAGGTCTATGAACTGGGCATGGCAGCGTTCGGCAGCTTCGTCGCCGAAGTGCCGCCGCCGCTTGCCATCGGCACGGTCACGCTGGAAGACGGCACCAGTGTGAAGGGTTTCGTCGCCGAACCGCGCGCGCTTGAGGGGGCGGAGGATATCACCCACCTCGGCGGCTGGCGGGCCTATATCGGGGGGCTGTAATTGCCGGAATTCGCCGCGCCTTGCCTGTGCCGCCAGCGGAGATCGCAGCCGTGAATACGCCTGCGCCCGAAGCTCTGCTGGCGTGGCTGCGCGAGAGCGACGAAACGTCGCACGCGCAGGCGCTTGCGCAGCTGCTGGAAGATCACACCGCGCTTGCCCGCGCCAAGGATGCAGCCGAGGCGGCGAACGAGGCCAAGACCCGTTTTCTCGCCAGCGTCAGCCACGAAATCCGCTCGCCGCTCAACGCGATCTACGGCTATGCGCAGCTGCTTGAACGCGGCGAAGGGCGCGATGCGGTGAAGGCGGGCAAGGTGATCCGCCGCAGCGCCGAACATCTTTCCAATCTGGTCGAAGGGCTGCTCGATATCGCGCAGGTCGAAAGCGGTTCATTGAAGCTGGCACGTGACACGATCCGTTTGCCGGCTTTTCTCGAACAGCTGATCGACATGTTTGCACCCCAGGCGGCGATGAAGGGGCTGGCGCTCCGGCTGGAGGTGCCGCCGACCCTGCCCGAATTCGTCCGCACCGATCCCAAGCGGCTGCGACAGGTGCTGATCAACCTGCTGTCCAACGCGATCAAGTTCACCGACCATGGCGAAGTTACGCTCAAGGTGCATTACCGCAACGAGCTGGCGACCTTCGAAGTAACGGATAGCGGCATCGGTATTGCACCAGCGGATATTGCCCGCATCCTGCTGCCGTTCGAACGCGCCGGTGGCGTCTCTGCCGAGCGTGCCGGAATTGGGCTGGGGCTGGCGATCACGCAGGCGCTGGTGCATATCATGGGCGGCGAAATGCGGGTGGAGAGCCAGCCGGGCGAAGGCTCGCGCTTCATCGTGCGGCTGATGCTGTCGCAGCCGCTGTCGCCGCCGACCGATCTTCCCGCATCCGGCGGCACCAATTTCTACCTCGGGCGTGAACGCAAGCTGCTGCTGATCGATGATGATTCCGCGCATCGTGATCTGCTGCGAGGCCTGCTTGAGCCGCGCGGCTTCCGGGTCTTCACCGCCGCGGATGGGGCGCAAGGTCTGGTGCTGGCGGGCGAGGTGCAGCCCGATCTCGTCCTGCTCGATGTTTCCATGCCGGCGATGACCGGCTGGGAAATTGCCGCAAAGCTGCGCGAACGCCACGGCCCGATGCTCAGGATCGTGATGCTGTCGGGTGAGACTGCCGGTTCCGGGCCGCCCGGACGGACGGGGCCAGCCAATGATGTATTTATCATGAAGCCATTTGATTTCAACATTCTGCTTGACGTTATCAGCGAACAGCTCGGGCTTGAATGGCCGCAGGCCGGATCTACGGCTGCGACCGGAGAGCCAACGGCGCGAACCGGCCTGCCGGCGCTGATGGCATGCGAGGCGCAGCCCCATCTTGCCGAGATCGAGCGTCTGGTGCGGATCGGCCATGTGCGCGCGATCGAGGCCCGGATCGATGCGATCGCGGCGCTCGGGCCGCAGGCGGCAGGATTGGCAGACGAAATGCGCCAGCGCCTTGATGCCTTTGACCTCAAGGCGCTGGCAACCCTTGCCAGGGCAGGGCAGGGCGATGACCGGACGGAGACCGGAGCATGAGTTCGCGTGACCGCATCCTGGTGGTTGACGACAATCCGGAATCGCTGCGGTTCCTGGTCGATACGCTCGAAGCAGAAGGCATGGACGTGCTGATTGCGCGTAGCGGCGAAGCGACGCTCGGGTTGCTGGCGGAGGCTGCGCCCGATCTAATCCTGATGGATGCGCTGATGCCCGGCATGAGCGGACTGGAGACCACCCGCCAGATCAAGCACAACCCGGCGACCGGGCATATCCCGGTAATTTTCATGACCGGGCTGACCGATCCCGAACATGTCGTCGCCGCGCTTGAAACGGGCGGGGTGGATTATGTCCGCAAGCCGGTGGTGGTCGATGAATTGCTGGCGCGCATCCGGGTGCATCTCGCCAATGCCCGCGCGTCCTACCGTTCGCGCCTCGCGCTGGGGCGGGCGGGGCGCAGCCTTGCCGCGGTCGGTCGCCGGGGCGGACTGATCTGGTGCACGCCGCAGGCCGAGAGCCTGTTCCAGCGGATCGATCCGGCGTGGCAAATCGACAGTGCGGCGCTGCCCGCCGCGCTCGCAGCGTCGGTGCTGCGGCTGCTGGCAGAGACCGGCCCGAACGCGGCGGTGCAGGTGGTGGCGGCAGGGCTGGAACTGGAGGTTGCCCTTGCCGAGAGCGACCGGCCGGACGAGACATTGTTCAAGATCACCGAGGTCGGCGAAGCATCGAAGGTGGATCTGCTGCAGGCCCAGACCGGCCTCACCCGGCGCGAGACGGAGGTGCTGTTGTGGGTCAGTTATGGCAAGACCAACCGCACTGTCAGCGAGATTCTCGGGATCAGTCCGCGGACGGTGAACAAGCATCTTGAACAGGTGTTTCGCAAGCTCGGCGTCGAAACCCGCGCTGCTGCGACCGCCATTGCGGTGCGATATCTTTCCGAATGAAAGCGGGCGGGTTCTGCACAGGTGCGTGCGGCCCTACGTCATTCGGCCACTTCCTCGGCAAATGGGCCGCAGATAACGAACTTTATGACAGTCCTGTCAGCAGCATTTTTGTCCACACGGCGCCCATCGATCTGTTGATGCAACAAAGTGTCGGCAATTGACGCTTTTTTGACGGTTCGGCCAATCGACCGAAACAATCACATCGGGGCAACGCGAGGCACGAACAGCAGCTTCAGGAATGCGGCGTGGCTGGGGCGACGGGTGGTCATGACCGCTGAAGCAATAGCAGCCGGGGACGTCGTACCCGGTTGAGCCTCGATACCGGGGCAAGACAACAGACGTGAACCAATGATCGGAGTGCGCAATGCCCGGAGTGCAAGTCGGAAATCGGATCATCGGGGCTGATTCCCCCGTTACGGTCGGCTGGGAAAACATCGGCCGGGTCGAAGGCGGGCCGATCAAGCAGTTTGTGTTCACCCACTTCCAGCCGGCGGTGCTGTTTGGCCTGATTGCCTTCTGGTACTATGCGCCCAACGAATGGGCGCTGGCCTCGATCGGGATCGCCATCGGGCTGTGTTTCAAGGTCCTGCTGCTGGGGCTGGAATGGGTCAACCCGCGCTATCGCAGCTGGCAGCTGACCTGGAAAGAATTCGCGACCGACGTGTTCTATGTCGGCATGGGCTATACGCTGCTCAGGATGGTCGATGCCTATATCGGCGACGGCGTGATCATCGCCGCAGTCCAGGGCGCGTTCGACTGGAGCAAATTTTCGTGGTTCACCGGTCTGCCGCTGCTGATGCAGGCGGTGCTGATCTCGATGATCTTCGATTTCGGCCAGTACTGGATGCACCGCGGAATGCACAACTGGTATCCGCTGTGGCTGACCCACGCACCGCACCACTACATCACCCAGCTCAACATCAACAAGGGCGCGGTCGGCAATCCGGTGGAACTGTTCCTGATCGGGCTTGGGATCGGCGGGTTCTTCGACTTCCTGCCGCGCGCCTTCCTGCTGGCCGGCGCGTTCGGCATGGCGGTGGGAACCTACCAGCACATCAACGTGCGTTTCAACACGCCGCGCTGGTGGCGGTTCATCTTCAACACCACCGAACATCACAGCGTCCACCATTCGCAGGACTACGAGGCGACCCGCAGCAATTATTCGGGCACGTGGATCATCTGGGATCGCATTTTCGGCACCTGTGTCGATGGCGAGGCTGAGCTGTTGGGCATGGAAGGCGGCCGCCGGATGGATATCCGCGAAACTATGGTCTTCCCGTTTGTCGAAGGTTACAAGTCGATCAGGGCGTGGATGCGCGGCGGGGTCGAATTGCCCGAAGGTGTCGTGCGCGAGGCGGAACCGGCGGAGTGAGGGTCTCCCTCCTCCGGCAGGCAAGCGACGCGTGAACCTTCATTTCCCCTATATCGACCGGATCTGGCGGGCCAGAGGCGAGCTCCCGCTTGACGAGGCGCTGAGCCCGGACGAGGCCTTTGCCCGGATCGAGCCTTTGCTCCAGGCGCCCGGAACCGACTATGCGGTCGATGGCGACACCTTGGCCTATTCCAAGCGCAATCCCGCTGCGCAGGACAAGCTTGCCACTTTCACCAGCGGCACGCTGCGGATCAGCCAACAGGACAATGGCAGGTCGTTATTGTCCTTCAACGTGTCGAGCGCTGCACTGCTGCTGGTCTTTCTCGCACCCTTGCTGTTTCTCGGTTTTGCGCAGGCGATGGTGACGATCAACGGCTGGGAACAGGCCAACACCGAGGCCGCGCAGCCGGATAAGAAGAAAGAGGAAAAGCCCAAGGTCAAAGCCGAGCTCCATCCGCTCGACAAGCTGCTTGGCGCTCCTGAGCCTGAAGATCCGGCGAAAAAGAAGGAAAAGGACAAGGGCAAGAAGAAGGAGAAGTTCTCTCCTACGCGTGCCTATGTGCTGGCGGGCCTGTTTTTCGTGATCTATCTGGTCGGCCGCGTGCTTGAACCGTGGCTGCTCAAACGGACCTTGCGCGCCGCGCTCGCCAGAAGGCCGGACGAATCGGCAGTAGCCGATGGCGAAGAGATGGTCGCCTTGGGAGCCAACTTCACGCAGGGCGACGCGCGTTAGCGATCCGGCTGTGAAGCGGGCTGGCAAATAGTGCCGCCCTGTGAAGATCTCCAGTATCTGATTGGCTTATGAAATATAAATGATTCTCGTCATCAATCCCTATGGGATTCGAGGCGATGAAGGCCGTTATAGTCATAAGTCAAATGGCGCATAGCAGGAAAAACATGAAAGTCGCATCAACGTGAAAGAGGCATTGCACATCAGGGGAACCGTGCATTTGTTTTCTGGGAACCTGCGCGATTAAAGACGTGGGGCCGCTGATAAAAGGGGAGGGCTGTATTCACCCACTTTTCGGGGGCATTGATGAACATTTCCAAGAACGTATTGATCCGGCGCGCCTTGCTTTCGACCACGCTGCTGTCTGGTGTTGTAGGCCTTGCGCCGGCGAGTGCGGATGATGATGTGACAGCCGCAATCCTGGCGTCCAGTGCGGCGGCCGAGGACGCGGTCGATGGCCCCGATGAAGAAGCGATTGTCGTCACCGGATCGCGCCTGCGCCGTGATTCCAACCTTGATTCCCCTTCGCCAGTCGTCAGCATCTCCTCCGAGGCTTTCCGCGGTGAGCAGGAAGTTGCCGATGCCCTGCGCACCATCCCGGCGCTTTCGGCCTCGATCAGTTCGGCGCAGTCGGTTGCTCCGGGCGAAAATGATTCAGGCGGAGCAATCGGCACGGCGACGCTCAACCTGCGCGGTCTGGGCGCGGAACGCACGCTGGTGCTGGTCAACGGACGCCGCCATGTTGCGGGCGTGGCCGAGACATCGGTGGTCGATATCAACACCATTCCCGCCTCGCTGATCAAGGAAGTCGAAGTCCTCACCGGCGGCGCCTCGGCGATCTATGGCGCGGACGCGGTTACCGGCGTGGTGAACTTCATCCTCGATCGCGAATTCGACGGGCTTGAGCTGGGCTTGACCGGCAGCTTGTCCGACAATGGCGACGGGCTCAATTTCGATAGCTATGTGAAGTTCGGCAAGAACTTCGCCGATGGCCGCGGCAATGTCACTCTGGTGGGCGAATACAGCCGCGATGATGGCTTGCGCTTTGGCGACCGGGCGCAGTTCCGCGATGGTAACATCGCTTCCAACGGGCCCAACCCCGCATTGCGGTTCCAGCGCGGCGACCTGGGGACGGACACCCCTAATTTCAGCAATTTCTTCAATGTCGGCAACGGATTCTTTCCCTATGGCTTTGTCATCCCGACCCCGGGCAGCTCGCGCTTCAATGCGATCTTCCCCACCGGAACGACGCCTACAGGATCCGAACAGGCGCTGATCGACCGTGCGCTGGCAGCCCCCACCCGCCTGATCGGATCGCAATACCAGTTCTCGATCACTTCGGCGGGCGGGATCATCATTCCGGGCAATTTTGCCGATCCCTTCTCCGACATCGACGGCAACGGCCAAAGCGATTGCACCGAGAGCTTCGTCGGCTTCAACGGCCTGTTCGATTACAATGGCTTCGGCGCGGTCGGCGGATGCTACATTGCGACGGAAACCGGCATTGAAGTGATCGATGACGGCCTTATCGCCAGCAACTTCAATTCGTTCGGCGGCGACGGGGTCATCTTCGACAATAATGGCTTCCTGATCCCTCAGACCGACCGTTACGGCATCAACCTGCTGAGCGATTTCGACATCAACGACAATCTCAACGCCTATTTCGAAGGCAAATATTTCCGCCAAGAAACCACCTTCGGGAGCAACCAGAACTCATTCTACGACTTGCTGACCATCGCTCCGGACAACCCCTTCATCCCTGATGTGCTGCGGCCGATTTCCGATGCTTCGGGCGGTCTGTTCATCACCCGCGACCCGACCGATCTTGGTGCCAATATCGATACCAACATCTCCGAGACGTTCCGTTTCGTTGGCGGATTGAAGGGTTCCCTTTCGGACGAGATCGACTTTGATGTCTCGGCCAACTGGGGCCGCTACGACCTCAAGTCGATCAACCGCAATAACGTGCTGTATGACCGGTTCCTCGCCGCGATCGATGTGACTAGCGATGCGCAGGGCAATCCCGTGTGCCGCAGCGAGCTTGATCCGACGGTGCGCTCGCCCTCCACGCCGTTTGGCATCCCGACTGGCGAGTTTGGCTATCTCACCTTCGTTCCGGGACAGGGCCAGTGCAGCCCGGCCAATCTTTTCGGGGTGGGTTCGATCAGCCCGGAAGCGGTGAATTTCATCACCACCACCACCGTCAACACCTTCCGCACCGAGCTGTTCGAGATTCACGCGCTGGTCAGCGGGGACACTTCGGCCTTCTTCAATCTGCCCTATGACAACATCCAGTTCGCGTTCGGCGCCGAATATCGCGAGGAAAAAAGTCGTTCCGGTTTCGATCCACTGGTGCGCGGCATTCTGCCGGTCACCACGGCGGATGGCACCGCGGGCCAGTTTGTCGGCGATGCGCCGGGCTTCAACGGGCAAGGCTTCTCGCAGACCTCGCTCGGCACCCCGCCGGATGGCTTCTTCCAGAATTCGGGCGGCAAATATGACGTCGTCGATATTTTCGGCGAAATCGGCACCACGCTGATCCAGGATGTGCCCTTGATCAACGAGTTGCGGCTTGAACTGGCCGGGCGTTTCTCAGACTACAGCACGATCGGATCGGTCTTCACCTACGCGGTGAATGGCTTCTGGTCGCCGATCGAGGATCTGCGCATCCGCGGCACCTATTCGCGGGCGGTGCGCGCGCCGAATATCTCGGAACTCTTCGCGCCGGCGCAGGCCGCGTTCTTCCGTCCGTTCGATCCGTGCGACCAGACCGAGATCGACCGGCTGCAGGCTGACGGGTTCGCCAATATTGCGAACCGCATCGCCAATTGCCGAGCGGACGGCATTCCCGAAGGGTTCTCCGATCCGCTCAGCGCGCGTTTTGCCGGGACGATTTCAGGCAATACCGACCTGCGCGAGGAAACGGCTGACACCTATACCGTGGGCGTGGTGTTGCAGCCGCGCTTCATCCCCGGCCTCGCGTTCACGGCAGATTATTACAACATCGGGATCGAGGATGCGATCAGCACGATCGCGGCGCAGGACGTGGTCGACAACTGCTATGATAGCACCGCCTTCCCGAATGATTTCTGCGGCAGCTTCACCCGCAACCGCGATGCGACCTCGGCGCAGTTCCTCGGGTTCAACTCGCTCAACCTGACGACCATCAACTTCGTGCGGATCGAAACCGCCGGGGTCGATGCCTCGCTGTCCTATCGGACCAATATCGGCAATCACCGTCTTGGCCTGAGCGCGACGGCATCGTGGGTCGACAAGATCGATTTCTTCTTCGATCCGACCGATTCGACCCGGATCGATCCCGAATTGGGTGAAATTCAGCGGCCTGAATGGTCGGGCCGGGCCACGGCGACCTACGGTATCGGCGATTTCAATCTCAATTACACCGTCACCTATCTTGGCTCGATGGGCCTGCGAGGGGTGGAGATCGAGACCCTCGCCGCTCAGTTTGGCCCGGCAGGCCTGACCGGCGAGACCTGGACCCACAATATCGGGGCGAACCACAGCTTCCCCGATCTCGGGCTCGAGGTGTTCGGCGGGATCAACAATCTGTCCGACGTGAAGCCGTTCATCACCGAACGCGCCTATCCGGCCAGCCCGATTGGCCGTTCGTTCTTCCTGGGTGTGCGCTGGACATTGTAACAGCGCCTCCCCCGGCCGGATTGCCTGTCTTCTCGCGTGGACAGGCCCCGGCCGGGGACTGCCCGCGGCCGACTGTGCGCACTTGCGCCGGATTGCCGTGTTGCAATTCCCGCTCATTCCCTGTTCAAACGCGGCCATGCATGACCTGCCGCGAAGCTGCCCTGATCCGGCGGCCCGGTTTGAACAGAGAAAGAATGCCTTCATGAAAACCCGCAAGCCTGCCCCCGTTCTGTCCTCCGTCTCGGCCGCCGCGCTGTTGGCGGGATTGACCACCCTTTCGGGCGGCGTCTGGGCCGAACCTGCCCACGCGCAAAGCGCGGCGATGGCGCAAGGCACCGGCTATTTCGCTGCCGACAGCGACCTGCCGTTCCTCGCGCCCGATTTCACGAAGATCAGCGAAGATGACTATATCCCCGCCTTCGAGCAGGGCATGGCAATCGAGAAGGCCGAAGTCGCCGCGATCATCGCCAATCCGCAAGGCCCGACATTTGAAAACACCATTGTTGCGCTTGAAAAAACAGGCCGGATGCTGGGCCGGGTCGCGCGGGTATTCTTTGCCCTGACCGGCGCTAACACCACCGACGGGCTGGACGCGATCGACACCGAAATCAGCCCGAAACTTTCGGCCCATGCGGATTCGATCGATCTCGATCCGGCGCTGTTTGCGCGGGTCAAGGCGGTGTATGACAGTCGCGAAAGCCTGGGCCTGTCGGTCGAGGAAACCCGGTTGCTTGAAGAACGGTATGACCAGATGGTTCATGCCGGGGCGCTGCTGACCGAGGCCGAGCGTGAGCAGGTGAAGGCGATCAACGGCGAATTGTCGACGCTCACCACCGAATTCAGCCAGAGGGTACGGGCCGCCACCAACGGGCAGCCGCTGATCGTTGATACCGCCGCTGAACTGGCGGGGCTGTCCGATGCCGATGTCAAGGCCGCCGCCGATCTTGCCGCGCAAAAGGGCTTCCCCGGCAAATATGCCATCGCGCTGCAGAACACGACCCAGCAGCCGCTGCTGCCTGCCCTTGAAAACCGCACCACCCGCGAGGCGCTGTTCAAGCTCAGCTATAACCGCGCCGACGGGGTTGACCCGCAATATGACACGCGCATGCTGGCCGCCCGGATCGCGGCCCTGCGCAGTGCAAAGGCGGCGTTGTTCGGTCAGCCGGACTGGGCCAGCTACGCGATGTATGACCGGATGGCCAGGAAGCCGGAAACCGCGCTGAATTTCATGCAGCAGATGGTTCCCTCGCTTGCTGAAACCCAGCGGCGCGAGGCAGCCATGCTGACAGCTGCGATTGCAGAGGACGGCGGTGATTATGCGGTCAGGCCGTGGGACTGGTATCGCTACGCCAATCGCATCAAGGCCGAACGCTACGACCTCGATGAAGATGCGGTGATGCAGTATTTTCAGCTCGACAAGGTGCTGGAGGATGGCGTGTTCCATGCCGCCAACAAGCTTTACGGCCTTTCTTTCGAGCGCCGCAGCGACATCCCCGTCTATCACCCCGATGTGTGGGTCTATACCGTGTTCGATGCCGACGGATCGGAGCTTGGCCTGTTCTATTTCGATCCGTTTCAGCGCCCGTCAAAGCGTGGCGGCGCGTGGATGAGCAACTTTGTCGATCAGAGCGACATGTGGGGCACCAAGCCGGTGATCTACAACGTGCTCAACATTCCCAAGGCCGCGCCGGGCGAGGTGCAACTGGTCAGCTTTGATGATGTGAACACCACCTTCCACGAATTCGGCCACGCGCTGCATGGCTTATTTGCCGACCAGAAGTTCGAAAGCCTTTCCGGCACCGCGACGGCGCGCGACTTCGTGGAATATCCCAGCCAGGTCAATGAGATGTGGGCGACCGATCCCGCTGTGCTGCAGAACTATGCGAGGCACTACAAGACCGGCGAGACCATCCCGATGGCGATGGTCGAAAAGATCGAAGCTGCGTCAAAGTTCAACCAGGGCTATGATTTCGGCGAAGTGGTGGCCGCTGCGCTGCTCGACATGAAATGGGCCGCGCTGACGCCGGAAGCCGCCGCCGCAATCGATACGCCGGAAAAGGTCGATGCCTTCGAACGCAAGGCG
The DNA here is from genome assembly GCF_900143235.1 of Erythrobacter sanguineus. GTDB lineage: Bacteria > Pseudomonadota > Alphaproteobacteria > Sphingomonadales > Sphingomonadaceae > Erythrobacter > Erythrobacter sanguineus. The sequence goes on from NZ_FRDF01000001.1 coordinate 254,175, forward strand.
CTGGAGGAGCTGGGGCTGGAAGTCGATCTGGTGCCGCCGCGTTATCGTTCGACCTATTTCAACCACATCTTCAGCGATCCGGCGGGCTATTCGGCGGGCTATTACAGCTATTTGTGGACTGAAATGCTCGACCGTGACAGCCGCAAATGGTTCCATGAAAACGGCGGGCTGACCCGCGCCAACGGCGATCACTATCGCGCCACCGTCCTCAGCCGCGGCGGAACGATGGACTATTTCGAAATGTTCGAAAATTTCGCCGGTCGTGCGCCCGATGTGCAGCCGATGCTGGAAGCGCGCGGGCTGGCCGGAGGTGGGGCCGAGGGCGAAGGCGATTAAACCGGCGCGGGGCCGGGGCTGGGACTAGTTTTCGGGTCCCAGCTCCGGATCAAGATCGCGCGGGCGGGCGAAATGCACCATCTCGGCGCAGTAGCGCTTCAATTGCGACCAATGTTCGATGTCGCATTCGAGCACGGCATAGGCAGCGGTCGGGAACTTGACCACGGCCTCCTTGAACAAGGCGTTTTCCTTGCCCGGGGCGACCAGTTCCAGCAGCACGTCCTGCAGGCCGGGATTGTGGCCTGAAATCAGAATTGCGTCGGCCTCCTCCGCGCCGCTTTCGGCATGAGCCTCAATCGTTTCGATGATGGTGTCATAGCTGGCCAGATAAAGCTTCTGGTCGAATTCCGGGCTCATTTCGGGCAGTGCGGCTTCAAGCGTCAGCTTGACCCGCACCGCTGGGCTGGCGATCAGCTTGTCCCAAGCGATGCCGTGCGCGCGGATATGCTTGCCGATCAGGCGTGCGCCCTTGCGCCCGCGGGCGTTCAGTCCCCGATCGAAATCACGCTGGCTGGTATCGTCCCAGTCGGACTTGGCGTGGCGCAGGAGACCCAGGATTTTCACGGTAGCAAGGCTCCTTGCGCGGGGAGGGATTGCGTGCCTCCAACACCAGCCGCGACGCGTTGTAAAGCCTGTTCGAGCGTCAGGCGCACAACCGGAGTGCCGGGCGGAAAGGCGGACAGCAACCGGCTGGGAAAAGCAGGGGAGAGGACGACGAAATGACCCGCATCATCCTTGCTGCGGATCAGCCGCCCAAAAGCCTGGGCGAGCTTGGCGCGGATGATGCGATCATCATACTGGCTCCCGCCACCTGCCAGACGGCGCGCCTTGTGCAGAATGTCGGGGCGGGGCCAGGGCACCTGCTCCAGCACCACGCAGCGCAGGGAATGGCCTGGAACGTCCACCCCGTCGCGCAGGGCATCGGTGCCAAGCAGGCTGGCACGCGGATCATCGCGGAAAATATCCACCAGCGTGCCGGTATCGATCGGATCAACATGCTGGGCATAGACCGGCAGTCCTGCCCGGGCGAGCCGGTCGGCAATGCGGCCATAGACTGCGCGCAGACGCCGGATCGCGGTGAACAGGCCGAGCACGCCGCCGCCCGACGCCTCGATCAGCCGCGCGTAAGCCCCGGCCAGCGCGGGCAGATCACCCTTGGCGATATCGGTGACGATCAGCACCTCGGCGCGGGCGGCGTAATCGAACGGGCTGGTCGCCGCCGAAAGCAGCGGTGTGCTTTCGATATGCGCCGCGCCTGATCGGGCAATCGCGCTGGCCCACTGGGCATCAGCCGTTGCGGCTTCGGTGCTGCGGTCAGTCAGGGTCGCGCTGGTCAGCAGCACGCCGTGCGCGGGTTCCAGCACCACGCGGGCAAACGGCTTCATCGGGTCAAGCCAGCGCCGGTGGATCGCCACATCGAATTCGCGCGCATCGGATCGGTCGACCGCGAGCCAGTCGACGAATTCGGGGTCGACCGGGCCGCCGAGCCGGACAAGCAGGGCTTCCCACGCCGCAATCAGATCGATCCGCCACGCCAGCGCAAACCGCGCGCCTTCGATCCGGGCGCGGCCCTGGCTGTCGAGCCAGTCGGGCGGATCGGCGAGGATCGCCTCCAGCCGTCCGCCCAGCCGGATCAATGGCACCCGGATGCTGGCCAGCGCTTCGGTAGCGGCCCCGGCGGCCTCGATCACTTCTCCGGGGAGCCCCGAAGCTTCAGTCTCGATGCCATAGCCTGCATCAATCCCGCCGCTTTCGTCGCGGGCATAGGTCGCTGCGCGCGCGGCCGCCAGCAGCGCCTCCACGGGGCCCAAGGGCGCATTTTCGGCGATCCGCTGGAGCCAGCCGTCGGAAGGGAGTTGCTGCCCGGCCCGGCAGGCGGCGGCAATCGCCTCGGCCCCGGCTTCATCGTAACTGGCCACGTCCGCAAGTCTGGCGGCGAGACCGCGCCTGCGCCCGCGTGCCTCGCGTTCCGGCCCGATGATCCAGCGCCGCAATTCGATCGCTTCCTGTCCCGAAAGCGTGGCGGCGAAGGTCGAATCCGCCGCGTCGAACACGTGGTGGCCTTCGTCAAAGATCAGCCGGGTCGGGCGCTGGGCGGGGTCTCTTGCCCGTGCCGCATTGACCATCACCAGCGCGTGATTGGCGATGACGAGATCGGCCTGCGCGCTGTCCCTTGCCGCGCGTTCGATGAAGCATTTGCGATAATGCGGGCACCCGGCATAGATGCATTCGCCCCGCTGATCGGTCAGCGCCGCGATCCCGCGCTTGCGGAACAGGGTGCCAAGCCAGCCGGGCAAGTCGCCCCCCACCATGTCGCCATCGCGGGTATAGGCGCCCCAGCGTGCGACCAACTGCGCAAGAATTGCCGCGCGCCCGGCAAACCCGCCTTGCAGCGCATCCTCCAGATTGAGCAGGCACAGGTAATTCTCCCGCCCCTTGCGCACCACCACCGGGGGGGTACCGTCGGCGCGTCTGGCCGGCCATGCCCGCCGGCTTTCGGCGCGCAATTGGCGTTGCAGGTTCTTGGTGAAGGTCGACACCCACACCGTTCCACCGCTTTGCTCTGCCCACAGCGAGGCGGGCGCAAGATAGCCCAGCGTCTTGCCGATTCCCGTTCCCGCCTGTGCTAGGGCGAGATGCGGGTTGGCCTCTTTCGGGCGCGGGGCGAAGATGCGGGCGACGTCCTGTGCATAGGCGCGCTGGCCTTCGCGGCTCTCGGCACCTTCGCCGGTAAGGCGGGCAAGCTGTGCCTGCACTGCTTCATCCATCAGATCGACGGAACGCGGAGCGGGGCGTTCATTGGCTTCCTCCCATTCGGGCAAGCGGGAAAACAGCCAGCGTTCGGCGCGTTCCGGCTTGGCGATATGGGGCTTCAGCACCTGCGCCCACGGCCAGCGCAGCCGTTCCAGTGATTGCAGCGCGCTCCATGCCCCTTCGCGCTCGAACCATTCGGGATCCTGCACTGCCGCGATCAGCGCACCTGCCGCAAGCTGAAGCAGTTCGGGCACCGCCTCGTCGCCTTGGGGAAGCGGCAGGCCCAGCGCTTCGGCAAGCCCGCGCGGGGTCGGCACGCAGAACCGCGCGGGGTGCACGAAGGCAAAGACTTCCAGCAGATCGAGGCCGGACAGATCGGGATAGCCCAGCCGGCTCGCCACGAGCGGCGCGTTGATCAGTAGCACCGGGGTATCGGCGGCGGCCATGATCGCATCGCCTTTGGACACAGCCGAGGTCGCGCCGCCACCGCCGCGCAGCCAGTGCCCGCCATGGCTCGCATGGAGCGCAGGCAGGCTGACGGAGTCGGGAAGGGCTTCGGGAGAAGTCACGCGACCTACGATGGGGGAGCCGGCGCGACTTGTAAACGCGCATGCCCGCGCCTTTGCCCGGCGCGCTGTTCTACATTGCTCCGGCGACGTAGACGGACGGTATGATCCGCACCCGCAGCCAAGTTTCGCGCCTCGTCCCGCTATTCGTCCATCATCACCCCAGGATTATAATACGTTGATCAAAAATGAGAAGTTGTGTGACTGCCAAGTATACACCCTGTCACCTTTGTATGCTTCGCCCACCCCATTCCGCTTGCAAGCCGCCCCGCCATCCCTAATAGCCGCCGAACTATGACGATAACCCAAGACGCCCTCATCGCCGCAGCGCAGAACTCCAAGGCCTGGCCGTTTCAGGAGGCGCAGCGCCTCGCCAAGCGCTTGCCGCAGGGCAAGGACGGCGGCGTCTTGTTCGAAACAGGCTATGGCCCGTCGGGCCTGCCACATATCGGCACCTTTCAGGAAGTGCTGCGGACGACGCTGGTGCGCCGCGCCTATGAAGCGCTGACCGGCGGCGCAGCGACCCGGCTGGTGGCGTTTTCGGATGACATGGACGGTTTGCGCAAGGTGCCGGACAATGTGCCGAACCGCGATATGCTGGCACAGCACATGGGCAAGCCGCTGTCACGCATTCCCAACCCGTTCGGCACCGATTACGAAAGCTTTGCCGCGCACAACAATGCGATGCTGCGCGATTTTCTGGATCGCTTCGGGTTCGAATATGAATTCGTCAGTTCCTCCGATTGCTACAATTCGGGCCAGTTCGATGATGCGCTGAAGGGCGTGCTGACGAATTTCGGCGCGATCATGGATATCATGCTGCCGACGCTGGGCGAGGAACGGCGCCAGACCTATTCGCCGGTCATGCCGATCAGCCCAACCACAGGGGCCGTGCTCCAGGTGCCGATTGACGTGGTGGACGCTGCCGCCGGGATCATCCGCTTCACCGACGAAAACGGCGCAGTCGTCGAACAATCGGCATTGGGCGGGATGGCCAAGTGCCAGTGGAAGGTCGACTGGGCGATGCGCTGGGTGGCATTGGGCGTCGATTACGAGATGTACGGCAAGGATCTGACCGACAGCGGCATCCAGTCGGGCAAGATCGCCCGCGTGCTGGGCGGCCACAAGCCCGAAGGCCTGATCTACGAACTGTTTCTCGATGCCAAGGGCGAGAAGATCTCCAAGTCCAAGGGCAATGGCCTGTCGATCGATGACTGGCTCACATATGGCAGCGAGGAATCGCTGAGCTACTACATCTTCGCCAATCCCCGCAGCGCAAAGCAATTGCATGCTGGTGTGATCCCCAAGGCGATTGACGACTACTGGCAGTTCCGTGCCGCCTTGCCGGGACAGGACATCGACAAGCAATTGGGCAACCCGGTGTGGCATCTGGCCCGCGCCAACCAAAGCCACGAAGGCGCAGAGGCTCCGGGCGCAGGCGATACGCTGCCTGTGCCGTTCAGCCTGCTGCTCAATCTGGTCGGCGTGCTGGGCGCGGGCGCGACGCGCGAGGCGGTGTGGTCATACCTCGGCAATTATGTCGAGAATGCCGATCCGGCAGCGCACCCCGCGCTGGATGTGCTGGTGGGCAAGGCGCTGGCATACAACCGCGATTTTGTCGCGCCCATGCTGGCCAAACGCGCTCCTTCGGGCAGCGAGGCGGCGGCCTTGCAAGCGCTTGATGCTGCTTTGGCAGACGCCGATCCGGCGACCAGCGCCGAGGACTTGCAGACCATCGTCTATGAAATCGGCAAGCAGGAAGCGTTCGGGTTCGAGAGCCTGCGGGACTGGTTCAAGGCGCTCTACGAAACCCTGCTGGGCAGCGAACAAGGCCCGCGCATGGGCAGCTTCATCGCGCTGTATGGCATTGCGCCCACCCGCCAGCTGATCGCAGAGGCGCTGGCAAAGGCCTGACAGGAAAACCTTGTCCTAGCGCCACTGGCGGGTGCGATACCATTTGGTGATGACGTATTTCGCGCCCTTCAGCACCGGCATTCCGGCGTGCATGGTGCTTTCGTTGGGGCGGCCATCGGGCAAGGCATTGTTCCAGATCAGCAGCACACTGGGCTTGGGTTCGATCTGGAAGCCAAGATCGGTGAAGTGCGTGGCGCCGCCTGCGTCAACCTCATTGAGATAGGCCATCGCCGTCCAGCTGCGCTGCCCGCCGCGCGCTTCTTCGAGGCTCCAGTATTTCTCGGAGGTGTAGAACCAGTCATTATGCGGCTGGAACTGCTGGCCAGGCAGGTAGCGTTGACCCTGCACCGCCTCACCAATCGCCGGATCCAGCCCCATCAGGTCGTCAATCCGGCGCGAGATGCCCTTCACAAAGCTTTCGCTCGGGTCGAGATCGCCCGAATAGGATGTGCGGAAGCCCGCAGCATAATCAAGCTCGTGCAGCGAGGAAGGCCGCGCGACCTCGTCGATCATGGTGCACAGCGTCTTGCATTCGGCAAGGCTCAGGAAATCCCCGACCGCGAACAGTTCGACCCGGTCGTTTTCGATCCGGTAGACGCTGGGATCGGCGGCCAGCCGTTCGCGCACCATGGTCCCGACGCGGGCGAGGGCCTGCTGATCGGGAACACTATCGGGGGCGGATTCAGGCGCGTGCATGGCCAGACTGTTAGCAAGCGGCGCGCGCGGTGCAAGCCGGAGTCCCGTTTTGCACCGCACGGCAGACCGCCTACCAGAAGAAGTCGTGGATCACGTCGACCACTTCGCCGGTATAGATATCGACCAGCATGACATCGTCATAATAGCGCACCCAGCGATAGGGGCCATAGACCGGCGGCAGACGAAACGCCCAGGGGTCGTTGATGAAGAAGCGCGGCTGGAAAAACAGGCTGTCGAGGAAGAATCCGGTCTGCAGTCTGTTGTAACGGTGCGCGCGGAACGGGGCGAAATACGGCCCGGGGCGGAAGGCAAAGCGGTTGCCGCGTCGGAAATCGACCCAGTCATAGTTGCGATTGCCTCGCCAGCCACGATTCCAGCGACGGAAGTCGCGATTGTCCCAGCCATTCCAGCCGCGATAATTCCAGCGCCAGTCATCGCGCCGCCAATTGTTGCGGTCACGGCGCACGTCACGCCGATCCCCGCGGAAATTGCCGCCGCGATCTCCGCGCCAGTTGTTGCCCCGGTCGCCGCGGAAATTCTGACCGCGATCGCCGCGCCAGTTTTCACGCCTGTCGATCCGGCCGGAGCGCTCGTTACCGCGCTGCTCCACCCTGATGGCGCCGCGATCGCTGCGATTACCTGCGCGGTCAGCGCGGATGTTGCCGCGATTCTCGCTGCGGTTGGTGCGGATGTCACCGCGCTGGCCGATACGACCGGCACGCGCTTCGCTTCGGCGGTCGATCCGGTCGGCGGCCGAAGTGCGTCCGCCCCGGTCAAACCGCTCGGCGCGAATATTGCCGCGGTTATCGGCCCGATCAGCGCGGAACTCGCTGCGCCGATCGACCCGCTGGACACGCGCCTCATTGCGGCGATCCCTGCGCTGGACGCGGGCCTCGCTCTGGCGCTCGACCTGCGGGGCCCGCGCCTCGCTGCGGCGTTCGGTGCGCTGCGTCCGCTCCGCACGCTGGGCGCGGCGGACCACGCCTGACCCGAAACCACCGCGCTCGGGTGCACGGCGGGCGCGCTCCGGACGCCCGGCTCGGCGCTCAAGGCGCTGGGCCTGCGGGCCGCCGCGATTTTCTGCCTGAAACTGCGGACGCATATTGCGCTCCTGCGCTGCGAGCGGCATCGTCGGAAGGAGCAGGGCAAGGGCGAGAGCCGAAAGCGCACCGCCCCTGGCAAACAGGGATTTGGACATAAGTGCCTCCAGTGACGCCCGCCCACCACAAGCGGCTATTTGATGAATCACTGATAGGCTCTGGCAACTGTCGCAAGGATGAACCGCTTCGCCGACATTCAGAAAAATATCCGATTTGATGAACGGCGTGGTCTGCGCGCAGCTCCGGCTTGACGCGCGCGGCATTGGCTCCGAATGCGCATGATATCATGTTGGAACAGCTCGACGAAATCCGCACCGATTGCGCCAATCGCCTGATCCGCGCCGCGCGTGACCGCAGATCACCGATGCATACGCCGGTGATCGTCACCGCTGATATTGATGCGCGGGTGATGGTGCTGCGAGCCTTCGATCCGGCCAGTTGGACGCTGCGGCTGCACACGGACAGCCGCGCTCCCAAGGCAGCCGCGATCACCGCCGATCCGCGTGTCGCAGCGGTACTGTATGACAAGGCTGCCAAGATCCAGCTGCGTCTGCGCGGTACGGCGCGGATCGAGGTGCAAGGGCCGGTTGCGGATGCAGCGTGGGCGACGAGCACCAATTTTGCCCGGCGCTGCTATCTTGGCGATGGGCCGGGCGCTGTTTCGCAGGTGGCAACATCGGGCCTGCCGTCCGAATTCGAGGGTGTGGAGCCGGATGATGCGCAGCTGCTCCCGGCGCGCGAGAATTTTGCCGTGCTGCTGATCGAGATAAATGAAGTGGACTGGCTCCATCTTGCCCACACCGGCCATGTCCGCGCGCAATTCACCCGCGCGGGCGAGGGCTGGTCGGCGCGCTGGGTTGCGCCCTGAAGGCTGCCATCAGGAGCCTTCGGACGAGCAGCCGGCGGGCGAAGGATCGGGGGCGGGCAGGAAGATGATTTCCTCGATCTCGCTTGCGGCCACGACATGATCCGCGCCCGATTTCTGCGCCGCATCGAGCGCGGCCAGCGCCCGCGCCACCAAAGCCGCGCTGCTGTCCGCGGTTCCGCCAGCTGCAACGCCGAAGCTGGCGGTGAAGGGGTTGTCGCCGCCAAATTGCGGCAGTTTCATTTGTGTGAGTGCGCGGCGCAAGCGGTCAGCGACGCCTTTGGCCGCGCGTTCGTCCGCGCCGGACATGATAATCGCGAAGCCGTCGCCTTCGACCTGCATGAAATTGTCGTCGCGCCGGATTCCGGCTCTCATCACCCCTGCAACATGACCAAGCACCTGCTCGCGGGTCGTGGCATCCCAGCCGGTGCGCAAGACGGCGGTCTGGTCGATCCGGCCACGAAGCACGGCCTGTGCCGCGGGCTGGCCTGCGGCATGGCGGTTGGCGTTGTCAATCGCACCTGTGAGGGCGGATGGCGCAAACAGCCCGGCGAGCGGATTGGCACCAGCCACTTTCCTGCGGCGCTGCCGAATACGCTCGACCAACGTCCCCAGCGCAAGCGCGCTCAGCCACGCCGCCATCGCCGCTCCCAGCGGCACTTCGATTCCCGTGACCACGCCCCTGTCATCCTTGTGCGACCCTGTTATCGCGAATGAGAGTGAGGCAGTCTGGTTAAGAGAGCGTAAATGTGCGGCGGACGCGGCACAAAACGCCCACCGTTTCCTGCGGTTAGCGCGTCAGTTTCTTGTAAGCCAGGCGCGTCGGACGATCGGCGGCATCGCCCAGCCGGCGGCGCTTGTCTTCCTCGTAGGCTTCGAAGTTGCCCTCGAACCATTCGACATGGCTGTTGCCCTCGAAGGCGAGGATATGGGTGGCCAGCCGATCAAGAAAGAAGCGGTCGTGGCTGATCACCACCGCGCAGCCCGCGAAGTTTTCGATCGCGTCTTCCAATGCGGCCAGCGTCTCGACGTCGAGATCATTGGTCGGCTCATCCAGCAGCAACACATTGCCGCCCTTTTTCAGCATCTTGGCCATGTGCACGCGGTTGCGTTCACCGCCCGACAACTTGCCGACGTTCTTCTGTTGATCGGCGCCCTTGAAGTTGAACGCGCCCACGTAAGCGCGGGTCGACATGTCGTGGCCGTTGACCTGCATGTAATCGTGGCCGTCCGAAATTTCCTCCCAGACGTTGTTCTTGGGGTTCAGGTCATCGCGCGACTGATCGACATAACCCAGCCGCACCGTATCGCCGATTTCGACCGTGCCGCTGTCGGGCTCTTCCTTGCCGGTGATGATCTTGAACAGCGTCGATTTGCCCGCCCCATTGGGGCCGATCACGCCCACGATTCCGCCGGGCGGCAGCATGAAGGACAGGTTTTCAAACAGCAGCTTGTCGCCATAGGCCTTGGTGATGTTCTTGGCTTCGATCACCTTGCCGCCAAGGCGTTCGGGTACCTGGATGACGATCTGCGCCTTGCCCGGTGAACGGCCGGATTGTGCGTCCTGCAATTCCTCGAACTTGCGGATACGCGCCTTGGATTTGGTCTGGCGCGCGGCGGGCGTCTGCCGGATCCATTCCAATTCGCGTTGCAGTGCTTTCTGCTTGCCGCTTTCCTCGCGGCTTTCCTGCTCCAGACGCTTCGCCTTTTTTTCCAGGTAGGTCGAATAGTTGCCTTCGTAGGGATAATAGGTGCCGCGATCGAGTTCGAGGATCCATTCCACCACATTATCAAGGAAGTAGCGATCGTGGGTGATCATCAGCACCGCGCCCGCATATTCCTTGAGGTGGTTTTCCAGCCATTCGACGGATTCGGCATCAAGGTGGTTGGTCGGCTCGTCCAGCAGCAGGATCGAAGGCTTCTGGATCAGCAGCCGGGTGAGCGCCACGCGGCGTTTCTCCCCGCCTGACAGGCTGTCCACGCCCATGTCGGATGGCGGGCAGCGCAAGGCCTCCATGGCGATTTCGAGCTGGTTGTCGAGCGTCCAGCCATCGACCGCATCGATCTTGGTCTGGAGATCGCTCATCTCATCGCCCAGCTTTTCAAAATCGGCGTCCGGTTCGGCCATTTCGGCAGAAATGGCATTGAAGCGTTCGACCAGATCGGCGGTTTCGCGCGCGCCGTCCCTGACGTTTTCGAGCACGGTCTTGGTCGGATCAAGCTCGGGTTCCTGCGGGAGGTAGCCGACGGTGATGTTCTCCCCCGGCCATGCCTCGCCTGTAAAATCGGTGTCGATCCCGGCCATGATCTTCATCAGGGTCGATTTGCCCGCGCCATTGGGGCCGACAATGCCGATCTTGGCACCCTGATAGAATTGCAACGAGATATTGGAGAGCACCGGCTTCTGGGCACCGGGGAAGCTCTTGGTCATGCCCTTCATGACAAAGGCGTATTGCGCGGCCATCGGATGGGTCCTTCGAGGATCGGTAAAAGCTGAGAAAGTTCGCAGCGCAGATAGGGAAGGGGATGGCCAAGGGCAAGCCGCTAGACTTCGCTGTTTGCGGGCGATAGCACCGCGTGCCATGAACCGCACCCTTACCGCGCTGGCCGCACTTTCGCTCGTGACCGTCACCACCGCCGCAGCCGGCGAAACTCCCGCGCTCGAAGCGCAGGCGAGCGCGGCTCTGGATGGGGACCCCCACGCATGGGATTTCGTTGCAGGGATCACCACCGAAGTCGGCCCGCGTCAGGCCGGGACCGAAGCCGAGGCACGCGGGCGGGCATGGGCAATGCAATGGCTCAAGGCCAAGGGGTTTGCCAATATTGCCGACGAGCCGTTCATGATGGATACGTGGATCCCCGGCGATATCGCCAGAGCCCGCGTGACGGCACCATTTGCGCAGGATCTGGTCGTCCTGCCGCTTGGCAATTCGGGCGCGACCCCGGCAGGCGGGATCGAGGCCGAGGCGGTGTTCTTCCGCACGGTTGACGAATTGCGCGCAGCGCCCGCAGGCAGCCTTGCTGGCAAGATCGCCTATATCAGCCACCAGATGCGTCCAGCGCAGGACGGATCGCATTACGGCTTTGCCGGGCCTGCGCGCTGGGTGGGGCCGGGGATTGCGGCGAGCAAGGGCGCGATCGGGGCCGTGATCAAGTCGGTCGGCACCGATCACCACCGCAATCCGCATACCGGCGGCACCAGCTTTCCCGAAGGCATCGCGGCAATTCCGGCGGGCGCGCTGAGCCTGCCCGATGCCGAAAACCTTGAACGCATGTTCGCGCGCGCCGATCGGCGTTCTGTAACGCTCAGGCTTGAAATGAACCCGCGCCAGATCGGCCAGACTCAAAGCGGGAACGTGGTCGGCGAGATTGTCGGGCGCAATCCATTGCTCCCGCCAGTGCTGCTTGCCTGCCATATCGACAGCTGGTGGAATGCGCCGGGCGCCTTTGACGATGGCGCGGGCTGCGCGATCATATCCGCCGCTGCGCTCCATGTCAGGCAATCGGGCCAGCCGCTGCGCACGATCCGGGTGCTGCTGGCCGGCGCTGAGGAAACCGGGCTGTGGGGCAGCAAGGCCTATAGCGAGGCCCATATCGACGAGCCGATCGCGGTCGGGATCGAGAGCGATTTCGGCGCCGACCGCATCTGGCGCTTCGAGAGCAATTTTCGTCAGAGCAATCCCGCGCTGCACAAGCGCATCGCCGCCGCTGTCGCGCGTTTCGGGGTGTCGAACGGCAGTGATGTCGCGACCGGCGGGGCGGATCTCAATATCGTGCGCGACCAGCAAGGTGCGCTTGTCGATCTGCAGCAGGACGGGCTGCGCTATTTCGATCTGCATCACACCCCGGACGACACGCTCGACAAGATCGACAAGGCCCAGCTGCGCCAGAATGTCGCGGTGTGGACGATGGTGGTCGGTATCCTTGCGAACGAAAGCAACTCGATTCTCACCGGCGGACCGATCCCGGCCGCGCCTGCGATCATGCAGGAATAATCAGCGTTTCGGCTGCGGCCGCGCAGAAGGGCGGGGCGGCAAGCTGGCGATTGAAGCGGCAGAACGGCGTGTTCGCGCTGTTTGGCCAGCGACCTGCCGATCATGGTTCGTGCCGCCGTCATGACACAATGCGCTGCGTCTGGATCTGACCGGGCTGCAGCAAGCAGCGATTCCGCAATGGTTTCTCTCACCGGGCAAGGCTGGATGATAGTTCTATAATACAGAACGGATTTGAAGATATATTGAATTTTTCTGAGAATGAATGCTGGTCTAGGAGATGGGCTCCCCCATTCAAACGAAGAGGCCTGGAGCATGGACAAAGCCAAGCAGAAGCCCGGATTGCCCGGTGACACAGGCCTGTCAGCTGCCTTTCCCGCACGCCGGACGAACACATCTGCCCTGCGGCTGGTCGCCACGAGGCTCCAGCTGCGGGAACCTGCGGATTGCGGGCATGATGATTGGAACGCTGGGCGTGATCAGCTGCTGGCATGGCTCGGGATAGAGCTTGAAAAGCTTCCCCAGGTGAAGGCGGCCGGTTTCAAGCAGGTTGCGCATTGGGCCATGTCGTCGTCGGCTGCCGGGACTGCGCCCGAATTTGCGCCGTGGCAGTGCTTTTCCCCGGTGGCCCTTCAGAACGGCGGAATTGCCAACCTCCCGCGCGCTCAATGGGTGTCGAGCTATCTCATCGATCATGGCCCCGGCCAGATCGCCCGGCAGCGCGCCTGTGATCTTGCGCTGATGTCGCCGCATCCGGCCATGTGCGCTCCGGACGAGGATGGTGCCGCGCCCACGCCGCGCCTTGCGGTGCTCAAGGCGATGATCGGCGCCGCCCGCAGCGAAGGGCGCGACAAGCTGGCGATCATCGTTCATGCCCGTCAGTGCAACGCCATGGCGAAGCTGCTGCTGCTCGCCGATCGCGGATTGACCCGCGAGGGGATCACGCTGGAAATCCTGTCGATTGAAGAAGCGCTCGCCCCGCTGGCGGCCGAGCCTGAGCGCTGGAATGCGATCATCGTCATGCCCGACCTGCGCGGGATCGTGATGGCCTTGCTGGTGCAGTCGAGCGGTGTGACCTCGCCCTGGCCGATGGTGTGGCATGGCGGCGGGGGCCTTGGTCTGGTGGCAGGCGAATCGCTCGAACAGGGCGGCCGGCTTCTGGCGCTGGACGGGTCGTTGCTGGTTCATGCGCTGGCACTTGCGCTGCAGCATGCCGGGATGACGCAGGCCGCGCAGCGTCTGCATGCCGCCTGGGCAAGGCTGCGCGACAAAGGCGTGGTGACCGAAGGGCGGGGCGCGCGGGCGCCCTATGTGAACCGGGTGGAAGCTGCAGTGTTAATCGACCTTGTTTGCAGCGATATCGTTGATATTGCTCGCCCGGTTCCGGAATGGCGTGCGTTATCCGCCCATGCCGAGACCCACGCCGAGGCCCCTTGCGCCCCCGTCCGGCTCAGCCTTGTTGCTGATCGCCCGTCCGCCCCCCATTCCTGAGAAAGTTCTGCCATGCCCAGCCGAAAGATCGTGGCGACCGAACTCGCCAATGTCCTGCGCCAGATTTCGCATCCCGATCGCATCCGCCTGCTGCTCCGACTGCAGTCTGGCGCGCAGACCGTGAACGATCTGGCCGAGGCGCTCGAAATTCCGCCGACCCGTGTTTCGCAGCATCTCAGCGTGCTGCGGGCGATCGCCTTGGTCGAGACGGAATCGCAGGGGCAAAAGCGGGTCTACAGCCTGAGCCAGCCCGAACTCGCGCTGTGGCTAATCGACGGGATCGATTTCATCGCCCACCGCCTGGGCCGGGCCAGCGCCAAGGATATCGAGCACGCCAAGGACCTGTGGCAGCAGGAAGCCTCGACCACCACCATCTGACGCTTGCGGGCAGGATCAGGCGGCTGGCCGCTTCATCAGGTTGGGAATCGCCGTCTGTGAAGGGTCCTGTGCGCGCCGCGCATAGCGCTTTACCAGATCGCTCCATTCAACGGTCAGGCTCCCGCCGGTGCTCTGGTGCAGCTTTTCCCACGAAGACAGCATTTCCAGGCAGGCGTGGTCGATATAGTCGAGCTTTTCGACATGGATGTGCACTTCGGCACCGAAGGGCGACTTTTCCAGCGCATGGCTGAGCTGCGGGATCGAGAAGAAGGTGGCCGAACCGGTCATCCACATGTCCACCCGGTTCAGCTCCTTGTCGTAGCTGGTTTCGATCTCGAGATGCGAGAAGGTGTAGACCAGTTTCAGCGTCGCCAGCGCGAAGCCGAGGATCACCCCGGTGAGCAGGTCGATGGCTACCACGCCCACCAGTGTCACGACATAGATCGCCAGTTCCTGACGGCCGAATTCGGCAATCCTGCGGATCTGGGCGACGTTGACCAGCTTGTAGCCGGTATAGACAAGGATCGCCGCCAGCACCGCGGTGGGGATTGTGTTCAGCACGAAGGGGAAGGCGATCACTGCCAGCAGCAGCCAGCCGCCATGGAGGATCGCGGAGATCCGGGTCGTCGCACCGGCTTCGACGTTGGCGGCCGAGCGCACGATCACCCCGGTCATTGGCAGCGCGCCCAGCGCCCCGCAGACCAGATTGCCGATCCCCTGTGCCCGCAATTCCTTGTCATAATTGGTGCGGGCGCCGATGTGCATCTTGTCAATCGCGGTCGCGCACAGCAGCGTTTCTGCGCTGGCGACGAAGGCGAATACCACACCGAGCGTGAGGATTTCCATATCGAGGAACCCGCCCAGCACTTCGACGGTCGGGATGTTGAGCGCGGTGGTGAGGTTGGAGGGCAGCTCGACCAGCGTGATCGGCAGCGCGAAAGCGAAGGCGAACAGCGTGCCGACCAGGACCCCGAGCAGCGGCCCCGGCAGAAGCGCGAGTCGCTTCGGCTTGAACTTGTTCCACAACATGATGGTGAGAATGGTGATGATCCCGGCCATCGCGGCGAGATGGTGCACCGAATCATCGATCGGAAAACCCTTGATGATGGCCTCGGGAATGGCGGCAATATTGGCAAGCCCGCTGGCACGCGGCGCATCATCCAGCATCACGTGGAACTGCGAGGCCAATATGAGCACCCCGATTCCCGCCAGCATCCCGTGGATCACCGAGGGTGAAATTGCCCGGAACCACTGGCCCAGACGGAAAATGCCCGCCAGCAGCTGCAACCCGCCGGCGATCAGACCGACCACGCCCAGCATGATCAATCCGTGATCATTGACCAGCTGGAACACCAGCACCGCCATTCCGGCCGCCGGCCCGCTGACCTGAAGCGGGGAACCTGCAAGGCTGCCCACCACCAGTCCGCCGACGATCCCGGTGATCAGTCCCAGCGCGGGTGGAGCGCCCGAGGCGATCGCAATCCCCATGCACAGCGGCAGGGCGACCAGGAACACCACAATTGAAGCGAGGAAATCCCTCCCTGCAATGTCAGAAGTCATGCGATTGGCGGACAGGATGCTCATGCGTTTCTGGCTCCGACGGGAGAGGGAGGAAGAGGGACTGGCCCGGTTCAACCGGCCGCGTGGCCGCAGGCATGGTCGGCCAGCGCCGACGCGGCGACTTCGGCGGCGTAGCGTTCCTCGATCGGAACCCAGCTCTCGCTTGCCTCGTCATAGGCGGACACCCCGCCGGACTTGATGTCGTAGACCCAGCCGTGCAGCTGCACTGCCTTCTGTGCCAGCGCGACCGCCACTGTGGGGTGGGTCTTGAGGTGCTGCAATTGCAGCATCACGTTCTGTTCGAGCAGCAAACGCATCTTTGCCTCTTCGGACAGGCCGGCGCCCAGCGTCTCGACTATGTCGACCGCACCCTTGGCAAAGCCCAGCCATTCGCGCACGTGCGGCAGATTGGTCAGCCCCTCGCTGTGCATCGCGCCCTTCATTGCCCCGCATTCGGTGTGACCACAGATCACGATATTGGGCACCTGCAGCGCGCCGACCGCGAATTCGATCGAGGCAGTCATCCCCCCGGTCTGGTTGGTGTGCGGGGGCACGATGTTGCCCGCATTGCGCAAGATGAACAATTCGCCCGGATCGGTCTGGGTGATCATCGCGGTCTCGATCCTGCTGTCAGAGCAGGTGATGAACAGCGCCTCGGGGCTTTGCCCGGTGCTCAGTCGTTCGAACAGCTTCTTCTTCTCGGGAAAGACCTCCCGCTGGAACTTGATGACGCCTAGGGCAAATCGCGACATGGGGATGGTCCTCTCATCTGGAACTGGCTGGGGTGTCTGCGGTCCACAATTCGCGGACTCGCTCGATATGCGCGCTTTCGTCCAGACGGCTGCGGACATCGAGAAACTCAAGCGCCTCAACGATCCACGCGGCGATGGCCGGCTGGGTCAGGCGATAGAAATGATTGCGCCCCTCGCGCCGGTCTTCGACCAGGCGGTGCGCGCGCAAGGGGGCCAGATGCTGGGAAATGCGGGTGGACGGAAGGTCGAGCGCAGCGGCGATGCTGGTCACGTCCTTTTCGCCGTGCCGCAATTCTTCGATCATGCGGAGACGATCGGGGTGAGCAAGCAGCTTGAGCAGCTCGGCCAGTTCGCGGGATACGACAATCCGGCTCGGCATTTTTCTCTCCATACCTGCGTATATATGCAGATTAATGTGTGTGAACCTATATGCACACAAAGAATTGTCAAGACTGCTTGCGGCCCGACCAGTTCTTGTCCGATTTCAGCCTTGCCCGGTGTGCCCGGAGCAATGCTATCAGGGCCGTCATGAAAGTGATTTTCAGCAGGAAAGGTGTCGATAGCGCAGCCGGCGGGTGCGCCAGTGCGCTAATCGGAGCGGTGCCTGTCAGCCTGCCGATCCCGACGCACGAGCCGGCTCCGGTGACCTATGGCGATCTGCGGTCCGACCTGGCGGCAATGGCGCATGATCTCAGTCGCGGTAAGCTCGCAGCGGGCCGGGCGTGCCATCTCGATCCCGATCTCGATCATCGCGCATTGTCCGCCCGCCCGGCAGGCTGGCGCGGCGCCCTTGGGCAGGCTTCCGCGTCACTCGGACACCTCGATAATCAGGGCGTTGATGCGGGCGATCTGTTCCTGTTCTGGGGCCTGTATCGTCCGGTCGAGCAGGTCGCTGGCAGGTGGCGATATTGCGGGCCGCGCCGCCACGCGATCTTTGGCTGGCTCCATGTCGCAGAGGTCTGCAGGATCACCGATGACGGGATCGACGCCCTCCGGCGGCACCCTTGGCTGCGCGATCATCCGCATGTCCGTGCAGGCTGGAATGCAGCCAATGCTGTCTATGTCGCCTCGGACTGGTTTGGGCTGGCCGGACGCCGGTTTCCCGGAAGCGGTGTGTTGTCCCGGGCATTCAGTCTGACCGCGCCGGACAGCCGCCTGCCAAGCATCTGGCAGGTGCCCGGCTGGCTTGATCCGTCAGCGGGCGGGGTCGGCCTGACCTACCACCCGCCGGGCCGCTGGCTGGGGCAAGGACAATTGCGATCAGCCGCGCGCGGGCAGGAATTTGTTGCCGATATTGCCGCGCGCGATGATGCCGCGACCTGGATTGCCGATCTGCTGCAGGCTCACGCTTGAGCCTTCACATCCTGGCCGTCGCGATTGATCGCGGCGATCCATAGGGGCGAGCAATTGCCATGCCTTGAGCCAGACAGCCCGCCAGCGCGTTCGGCAACCTTACCCCGACATCCAGGATGATCCGGCAGGCCGTGATGACTCCCGTTCGCCTGCCGTCCGCCTGTTCAACAGGCCCTAGACGCTATTCGATGGGCTTCCTGTTGTCGAGCAAGTCCTCCTCCTGCGTAAAGCCGCGCTCTTCGCTGACCAGCTTCTCCACCGCGCGGTCGGGCGCGGCGTTTTCGTCCATAGGGGCGGGCGCGGGCCGCGGCTTTCGGGTTCCGGCCCGGCCTTCTTCGGCCAGTGTCGGCTGTCTTCCGCGATCGTCCATACGGATCCGGTAGATCGGCTCGGGCAGTTCATAGCCAGCCTCTTCCACCGCATGCTTGGCCGCCTGAATGGCAAGACTGCGGCCCTTCAGGAAATCGGTCGAACGCTGATCAACCCATGCAAAGAAGCGCAGCACGATGCTGGATTCCCCCACAGCATAGATCACCGAATGGCTGGGCGGGTCGTCCAGCACGAAGGGCAGGGCCCTGATCGCTTGCAGCCCTACTTCCATCGCGCCGAGCGGATCGTCGGCCGAGTCAACGCCGAGATCGAATTCAAAGCGGCGCTGGGGGTTGCGGGTGTAGTTGAGAATGTTCGCCTTGAAGACCGTGCTGTTGGGAATCCGCAGATGGTTGCCATCAAGGGTCATCAGAACCGTGGCACGAGAGGTCAGCCGGATCACGTGGCCTTCAAGATCGTCGATCAGGATGTGGTCGTTGGCACGGAACGGCTGCCTCAGGCTGAGCATCAGGCTCGACACGTAATTGTCCACGGTATCGCGCACTGCAAAACTAAAGGCGATGCCGATGATACCCGCGCTGCCCAGGACAAAGCCGAGCAAGGTGGCGGCATCAAGAATCTGCAACGCCACGATCAGCGCCGCAATGATGGCTATGACCCGGATCGCGCCGGAAAGCAGTTCGGCCAGAAAGGCATTGGGCGCAACCCATTTCCAAAGCCAGCGCTGGGCGGCGAGCAGGTATCCCGCAGCAGCGATAAGCAAGGCCACCAGCACCGCTACCCCGAACAGCGGCAAGGAACCCACGAACGTCCGAAGATCATCGTTCAACGCCTGAATTGCAGGTGACAGGTTGCTGTCCAATTCAAACGTACGCTCGATGGAATTCTCGACGGTCACGACCCCTGCGATACGCCGTGCGATATTCGATGCCTGTTCCCGGTCTGCCTGGTTGGTCACAGTCCCTTCAAGGGTGACGACGCCTGACTGGACGGTCACATCGACATCGCTGAGCCCGTCGATCTGAGCGAAGATGTCCATCAGACCGCCCGCGATATCGCGATCGGATTCCTGCGTAAGGGCCGCAATGTCGATCGGCTCCGATTCTGGGGCCGCGTCCTGTTCTATTCCGGCAAGGGATGCGGGATCGGGAAGGCTCTGGCCATGCAGCGCGGTCGACGGGATGATCAATATGCACGCGGCAAAGGCAAGCCCGGCCACCAACGCCGCAAGCGAATGAAGCGAAGGGATGGGCCGGTTGTCCGGCTGCCTATCTTTGAGCAACTTTAACAGTCGCGGCTGTGCCAAGGCGGGTTGCTCCCCTTGTAAATGCGCAGTGCACGAGCCTGAACTCGCGTCAGCTTGCGCCACCTGCGTCGAAGGCTTCAACCAATCGCCAATCTACGTCGGAAAATTGTAACGCTTTTTCCTGCGAATTTATAGCTTGGCACAAGATCGCTGCCGTCGAGCGGGACGTCCGCCACCGGGCCGGTTGGCGAATCCTGTCGTGAAACTGCGCGAAACCGGCAGGCGGCATTCAGACGACCATCGCAGGGCTCGCCATGCCCTGACATGTGCCGCAGTCATGCATGGATCCGCCAACCGCCGTATTGCGCGCCCTTGCACCAGATCAACGCGGGATTTTATTCAATCGCTTTCAACGGTGTCAATCGG
Source organism: Erythrobacter sanguineus (assembly GCF_900143235.1). Lineage (GTDB taxonomy): Bacteria > Pseudomonadota > Alphaproteobacteria > Sphingomonadales > Sphingomonadaceae > Erythrobacter > Erythrobacter sanguineus. The sequence goes on from NZ_FRDF01000001.1 coordinate 273,934, forward strand.
GTCAATCAAGGATGGTATCGAGAAGGCGCGGCTTATATTCAGGGTGTGGATGTTGAGCGCGGCGCTGATGCGCCTGATTGCGCCGCATTTCGCTCTCTCGCACGGCGTCCCCCCGCAAAGCCGTGCTCTACCGCCAGCGTCACAAGGTGGATAATACCAACCTGCATAATTTCTGACTCACGGGGATTCCCAAGGCTGCGGAAATCTGACTCAATGGCGCTGTGACATTGGAGATCGGCGCCATGGGAAAAGCGATTGGCTTGCGGGAAGATTTTGACGGCGCTGCGCTGCGACGATTGTCGCGGATGACGAGGAGCGCGAACCAGGCGCGGAGGCTGTTGGCCCTGGCCGAGATTTATGACGGCGGCAGTCGGAGTGCGGCGGCGCGGATCGGCGGTGTGGGGCTGCAGATCGTGCGCGACT
>NZ_FRDF01000002.1 GCF_900143235.1 Erythrobacter sanguineus
CGTTCAGCCGCGAGCGAGGGCCGGGCGCCTTGCCGTCCAGAAGTCCGTCGGGCCCGCGGGCATTGAACCGCAGCACCCAGTCGCGCACGATCTGCAGCCCCACACCGCCGATCCGCGCCGCCGCACTCCGACTGCCGCCGTCATAAATCTCGGCCAGGGCCAACAGCCTCCGCGCCTGGTTCGCGCTCCTCGTCATCCGCGACAATCGTCGCAGCGCAGCGCCGTCAAAATCTTCCCGCAAGCCAATCGCTTTTCCCATGGCGCCGATCTCCAATGTCACAGCGCCATTGAGTCAGATTTCCGCAGCCTTGGGAATCCCCGTGAGTCAGAAATTATGCAGGTTGGTATTACCTGAGCACAGACCTCATCTGGTGTTTACAATATCGGTAGTGGCACCTCTCGGCATATTCGAGCAACCAGCGCCGTAAAGTTGATTGAAATCGGCTGCAGGCTAGCAACCACCCCTCAATGCCGCCCAAACAGCTTCTCGACGTCTTCCATGCTCAGCTTCACCCATGTCGGCCGTCCGTGATTGCACTGGCCTGACCGCGGGGTTGCCTCCATCTCGCGCAACAGCGCGTTCATTTCCGCCACGCTCAGCACCCGCCCTGCCCGCACCGATCCGTGGCAGGCCATGGTCGCCAGCACCAGTTCGAGCCGTTCGGCCAGCAGCAGCGCGCCGCTGTCTTCCTGGGCCCCGTGCTTGGCAATATCGTCGGCCAGATCGCGCAGCAGTTTCGCGCTGTCGGCCTTGGCAATCGCTGCCGGAACCGCGCGCACCAACATTGCTGCAATGCCGAAGCGTTCGATGACAAGGCCGTAACGCGCCAGCCCTTCGGCGGCGTCTTCCAACCGGTCACAATCGACCTCGTCCAGTTCAACCACATCGGGGACCAGCAGCACCTGTGAACGGCGGTTGGCCTCCCCTGCCCCGGCAGCGCGCAGGCGTTCGAGCACGAGCCGTTCATGCGCGGCGTGCTGATCGACCAGCACCAGCCCATCGGCGGATTCGGCGACGATATAGGTGTTCGCCACCTGCCCGCGCGCGATGCCGAGGGGGTATTGCGCCGCCTGGTCCGGCAAGGGCGCAGCTTCCTCGGCGCGGCCTTGCGGTGAGGCTGCGACCGGCGCATTCCAATCGGCACGCGCGTCGCCAAGACGCGCGTGCGGGGCCGTCCAGTCGCGACCCGAAAAAATGCTGGCGAGTGCCGCTGGAGGCGGTGCGAGGGAAGAAACCGGCTCTGCCTGCCACCGCGCCATCGCCCCGCGATCCGGCCCCTGCGCAGACCGGCGATCCCCCGTCGCCAGCGCCTGCCGCAGACCCGAAACGATGAACCCGCGCACGCCCGCACTGTCGCGGAAGCGCACCTCGGTCTTGGCCGGGTGCACGTTCACGTCGACATCTTGCGGCGGCAGGTCGAGGAAGAGCGCCAGCACTGCGTGGCGATCGCGCGCCAGCATGTCGGCATAGGCCCCGCGCACCGCCCCCACCAGCAGCCGGTCTTTCACCGGGCGGCCATTGACGAACAGATACTGGTGATCGGCCACGCCGCGATTATAGGTCGGCAGGCCTGCGATCCCGGTCAGCTGCATCGTGCCGTGGGGCGTATCGAGCGTGAGTGCGATGGGAACCGAATTGTCCTTCAATTCATGCGCGATGATCCGCGCCACGCGGGTCGCCAGCTCCTCGCCCGCCTGCAGGCTGAGCACCGTGCGCCTGAACTCTTTGCCGCCCGCGTCGCCAACCGTCTCCAGCGTAAAGCCCACATCCGCCCGCGCCATCGCGAGCCGCCGCACCACGTCAAGGCAGGCGGCATATTCGCTGCGCGCGGTGCGCAGGAACTTGCGGCGCGCGGGCACCTTGTCGAACAATTCCTCCACCCGCACCCGCGTGCCGGGCGGCAGCGCCGCCGGTTCATCCGTCAGCACCGCCCCATGATCGATCACCCGCCGCCAGCCTTCAGCGGCGCCCGTCTCGCGGCTTTCGATGGTCAGGCGCGCAACGCTGGCGATGGAGGGCAAGGCCTCGCCGCGAAAGCCCAGCGTGGTGACCAGTTCGATCGCGCCATCCGGGCCGATCAGCGAATCGGGCAGTTTCGATGTGGCGTGCCGTTCCAGCGCCAAAGCCATCGCCTCGGGCCCCATGCCGCAGCCGTCATCGACTACCTCGATCCGCTGCAAACCGCCGTCTGCCAGCGTCACGCCGATTCGCCGCGCGCCTGCATCAATCGCGTTTTCGATCAGTTCTTTCAGCGCTGCAGCCGGGCGTTCAACCACCTCGCCCGCGGCAATGCGGTTCACCAAGGCGGACGGGAGGCGGCGGATTTCGGGCATTTGTCGCACGCTAGCGGGCAGTGGTCGCAAATTCGAGGGCAAGTGCGCAGAAATCACCAAACGCGTGGACAATTATTTTGGCGTTTTGCGCAGGGATTCGCTAGGCGCGTGAGGTCATGTCATAACCGGGTCGAAATCCGCGCAGCCGTGCCCCATATCCGGTCTGCGCATCCCGCCCCGCCACCACTGGAAAACCAACCGAAATGAGCTTCCTGTCCAATCTCTTCAAGTTCGGCTCGCAGAATATGGCGATCGATCTCGGGACCGCCAACACCCTTGTCTATGTGCAGGATCAGGGGATTGTCCTCAACGAACCCTCGGTGGTCGCAATCGAGACGATCAACGGGATCAAGCGGGTCAAGGCCGTGGGCGATGATGCCAAGATGATGATGGGCAAGACCCCCGACAGCATCGAGGCGATCCGGCCCTTGCGTGACGGCGTGATCGCCGACATCGAAATCGCCGAGGAAATGATCAAGCATTTCATCCGCAAGGTGAATGGCAAGCGCAACCTGTTCCGCTATCCCGAAATCGTGATCTGCGTGCCTTCGGGGTCGACCTCGGTGGAAAAGCGCGCAATCCGGGATGCAGCGTCCAACGCGGGCGCATCGCAAGTGCACCTGATCCTTGAACCCATGGCGGCAGCCATCGGCGCGGACATGCCGGTGACCGAACCGGTTGGCAGCATGGTGGTGGATATCGGCGGCGGCACCACCGAAGTTGCCGTACTGAGCCTTCGCGGGCTGGCCTACACCACCTCGGTCCGCACCGGGGGCGACAAGATGGACGAAGCCATCGTCAGCTATGTCCGCCGCCACCACAACCTGTTGATCGGCGATGCCACGGCGGAACGGATCAAGAAGCATTACGGCATCGCCATGGTGCCTGAAGACGGGATCGGCGAAATCATCACGCTCAAGGGCCGAGACCTGGTGAACGGCGTGCCCAAGGAAATCACGATCAATCAGGCACATGTTGCCGAAGCCTTGTCCGAACCGATCGGCGCGATTGTCGAAGGCGTGCGGATCGCGCTGGAAAACACCGCGCCCGAACTCGCCGCCGATATCGTCGACCAGGGCATCGTGCTGACGGGCGGCGGCGCGCTGATCCGGCGGCTGGATGAACACCTGCGCGAAGAAACCGGCCTGCCGGTCTCGGTCGCGGAAGATCCGCTGACCTGCGTTGCGCTTGGCACCGGCCGCGCCATGGAAGATCCGATCTATCGCGGCGTGCTGATGACGGCGTAAGGCGCCCCAGCTTGAGCCGGAGGATCTGGCAGAAGGGACTATAAGCCATGGCTCCGCCATCATCGCGACGGTCAGGCTTCTCGAAGAAGGCACAATTCTCGCTGTTCACCGGCTACCTGCTGGCCGGCGCGGGGGCGTTGCTGGGCTTCGCGTTGCTGCTGTTGTCGCTATGGCAGCCTGCTGCCTTTGCGCCCGTGCGCGGGGTAGCGAGCGATGCAGTGGCACCAGCAGGAGAAGTCACCGCCGCGGCTCGCTCCGGCAGCCAGGGCCTGTTCGATGGCATCACGGGCTATTTGCGCATCGGACGCCAGAACGCTGCCTTGCGTGAAGAGGTCGAACTGGCGCGCATCCGGCTTGCCGAAGCCGATGCGATCGCGGCGGAAAACCGCAGGCTCAAATCGCTGCTGGCGCTGGAGGAAGGCGAGGCGACACCCGTGGCAACCGCGCGGCTGGTCGGTTCGACTGCGACCAGCGGCCGACGCATGGCCTTTCTTGGCGTCGGACGCAGCGATGGTGTTGTTCCGGGAATGCCGGTCGTCTCGGAACGCGGGGTGATTGGCAGGGTGCTGGAAACAGGGCGCAACTCGGCCCGGGTGCTGTTGCTGACCGACAGCGAAAGCGTGCTGCCGGTGCGCCGCGCCAAGGATGACGTGGTCGCCTTTGCAGAAGGCCGCGGCGATGGCCTGCTGCGAGTGCGGCTGATCAATCTCGGTATCAACCCGCTTGAAGTGGGCGATCTGATGGTGACCAGCGGCGCTGGCGGCTATTACCGCTCAGGCGTGGCGGTGGCGCTGATTACGAAAATCACCCCTGATGGGGGCATGGCGCGGCTGCTGGCCGAACCTTCCGCCACCAATTATGTGGTGGTCGAGCCGATTTACCAGCCTGACGCGGTGCGCGCGCTGCGCAGACCGCGCGATCCGCTTGACCCCGCACCGGAAACGTCGCCGCAGCCGGGCGGGAACGCTTCCGAACAGGACGGCGAGTGATGGAGCGGCTCAACCCGCGGGCGCGTTCCGACCATTATGGCAGCCGCATCAACCGCACCCAGTCACCCCTGCGCGCTGGCAGCGTGCCCTATCTTTCGATCATGCTCGGCTCGCTTGTGCCGGTGCTGCTGATCGCCGACGTGATGCCGTTGCTGCCGCCGCTCGGCTTTCTGACGCTGCTCGCGTGGCGGCTGATGCGTCCCGGCCTGTTGCCGTTGTGGGCCGGAGCGCCGCTGGGAGCCTTCGACGATCTCGTCAGCGGACAGCCGTTCGGCAGCGCGGTGCTGCTGTGGTCGCTCGCCATGATCGGCATCGAACTGATCGAGGCGCGCTTTCCCTGGCGCGGCTTCTGGCAGGATTGGTTCACCGCCGCGCTGGTCGCCATATTGTACTGGTTTGCGGCCTTGCTGGTATCGGGGGGCGAGCTCACGTCGGAACTGCTGGTGGTCGCCTTGCCACAGGTCTTGCTGTCCGTGCTGCTCTACCCGATACTGGCACGCATGGTGGCCAGTCTGGACCGATTCCGGCTCGCCCGGGCACGGAGGATCGGGTGAAATCGTTCCTCTCCGGCGGGAAGCGCCCACGGCGCCCCGCCAGAATCCTCAACGCCTCGATCCTGCGCAGTTCCTTCGAACGGCGGGCGGTGCTGATCGGCACGGTTCAGGGCGGCATCGGCGTGCTGCTGGCCGCGCGCATGGGCTATCTCGCGATTGCCGAGAACGAGAAATACCGCCTCGAATCCGAAAGCAACCGGGTCAATCTTACCCTGATCCCGCCGCGCCGGGGATGGATCCTTGATCGCAATGGCGCCCCGCTAGCATCGAACCGGGCCGATTTCCGGGTCGACATCATTCCCGAACGGCTGGCCGATCCCGAAGGGACAATTGATCGGCTGGGCGAATTGCTGGGCCTTGCCGCCACGCGCATTGCCGATATCAAGGACAAGGTCGCCCAGTCGCGCGGGTTTCAGCCGGTCGAGGTGGCCAGCGGGCTTGAATATGAACAATTCGCCGCGTTGAGCGTGCGCCTGCCCGATCTGCAAGGGGTGGTGCCGCAGCGCGGGTTTTCGCGCTTCTACCCCACCGCCTCCAGCGTCGGCCACCTGATCGGCTATGTCGGCCCCGCTTCGGCCGAGGAATTTGAAAAAGACCCCAATCCGCTGCTCATCACGCCGGGTTACAAGATCGGCAAGGACGGGCTTGAAAAACAGTTCGAAAAGGAATTGCGCGGCATCCCGGGCGCGCGGCGGGTTGAGGTTACCGCACGCGGGCGGATCGTGCGCGATCTGGAAACCCGCGAGGATATTCAGGGCGCGCCCGTTCGCCTGTCCATCGATGGCCCGTTGCAGGATTACGCCGCGCGCCGCATCGGGCTGGAAAGCGGATCGGTGGTGGTGATGGACTGCCTCACCGGCGACCTCTTGTGCATGGCCTCGATGCCCAGCTTCGATCCCAATTCCTTTTCCGACGGGATCGGCAGTGTCGAATATGCGATGCTGCGCGACGATGAACGCGTGCCGCTGCGCAACAAGGTTCTCAAAGGCCTCTATCCCCCCGGCTCCACGGTCAAGCCGATGGTGTCGATGGCGCTGATGCAGCAGGGCGTCGACCCTGAGGAAACCGTATATTGCGGCGGCGGATTGCGCGTCGGCAACCGCGTGTTCGGCTGCTGGAACCGGCGCGGCCACGGCGCGGTCAACATGGCCAAGGGCATCTATCAAAGCTGCGATGTCTATTTCTATGCGATGGCGCAGCGCGTCGGCATGGACCCGATCGCGGCGATGGCGCGGCGCTGCGGAATGGGGCAGGAATTCCCCCTCCCCGTCACCAGCCAGTTCTATGGCACCGTCCCCGACCCGGCGTGGAAAATGAACAAGTGGGGCCGCGAATGGCAGACCTTCGACACGGTCAATGCCACCATCGGGCAGGGTTACATGCTATCGAGCCCGCTGCAATTGGCGGTCATGGCTTCGCGCCTTGCAACCGGCCGCCACGTGATGCCGCGCCTCACACTCGACACCAAGCCCAAGGGCTTCGACACCATCGATTTTCCCGCCGATCAGGTCGAATATGTCCGGCAGGCGATGAGCGACGTGGTCAATGGCCCCGGCACCGCCGGACGCGCACGGCTGCCAATTGATGGTGTCCAGATCGCGGGCAAGACGGGCACGGCGCAGGTCGTCTCGCTCAGCATTTCCAACGGCAAGACCGGCCCATGGAAATATCGCGACCACGGCTTGTTCATCTTCTTCGCCCCCTATGACAACCCGCGCTATGCCGGGGCGGTGGTGATCGAGCATGGCGGCGGATCGGGCGCCGCCTATCCGATTGCCCGCGATGTCACGACCTTCCTGTTCGACCCGGCCAAGGGGCTGGAGGCACTTGCCGCGCTGGAAAAACAGTGGGGCGGCACCGCGCAGCAACGGCTCGAAACGCGCTATGCTGCCTATGCTGCCGAGCGCGGGGCCGAAGTGCGCCGCCCGCCGCGCCGCGACGAGGAGATCTTCGACCGGGTCGAGGCCGAAGCCCGCGTCGCCGCCGAGCAATCGGAGGCGATTGCCGATGATGCAATCGCCCCGCGGCCAGAAGCCAATCCCTCAGGCACGCCGCCGGTATCACCGCCTTCGGAATTGCCGGATGCGCCTGCGCAATCCCCAGCACCGCCTGCGCCAGAGCCAGCGGCTACGGCTGCGCCTGCCGCCGCGTCCGCCCCCTTGTCCGAGGGAGGCGTTGCAGAATGAACACCGTGACCGTTTCGGGAATTGTTCCTGAACCCATTGCCCGCCAGCCCTGGGAAATGCTGATCCCGCTTTTCGCGCTGGTCGGTTTTGGTGCGGCGGTGCTCTATTCGGCTGCTGGCGGGGCGATGGTGCCCTTTGCGACGTCGCATCTGCTGCGTTTTGGCGCCTTCATGATCATGGCCATGATCATCACCGCCTTCCCGCGCGACCTCGTGCGGATGCTGACCTATCCCGCCTATATCATCGTGCTGCTGATGCTGATCGCGGTCGAAGCAATGGGGGCATTGCGGGGGGGCAGCCAGCGCTGGCTCGATCTGGGCTTCATGGTGCTCCAGCCTTCGGAGCTGATGAAGCCGACCATCGTGGTGACGCTGGCGATGTTCTATTACAGCCTGCCGGTGGGCATGACCAATACCTGGCGCGCGCTGCTGATCCCCGGCGCGCTGGTGGCGATGCCGATGGGCCTAGTGCTGCTGCAGCCCGATCTCGGCACTGCTTTGGCGATCGGGTTCGGCGGGGCGATGGTGATGCTGCTGGCGGGTCTGCCGCTGCGCTGGTTCATCGCCGGCGGCGCGGCGGGAATGGTGATCGCACCGCTCGCCTTTTTTTACGGGCTCAAGGAATATCAACAGCGCCGGGTGCTGACGATGTTCGATCCCGAAGCCGATCCGCTGGGCGCAGGCTACCACATCACCCAGTCGAAGATCGCGATCGGATCGGGCGGGATTTTCGGCAAGGGCTTCAACGAAGGGTCGCAAAGCCACCTCAACTACCTGCCAGAACCGCACACGGACTTCGTGTTTGCCACCATGGCCGAGGAATGGGGCTTTGCCGGCGGGCTGTTCGTGCTGGCCGCCTTTGCCATCATCCTGCGCTGGGGGTGGAAGGTGGCGCAGGATTCGGATGATCGCTTTGCCAGCCTGCTGGCGGCAGGGATGGTGGTGACGATCTTCTTCTATGTCGCGGTCAACCTGCTGATGGTGATGGGCATGGCGCCGGTGGTCGGCATCCCGCTGCCGTGGATGAGCCATGGCGGATCGTCGATGCTGACCAACATGATCTGCATCGGGGTACTGATGATGGTCAACCGCTGGAACCAGAACGCCCCGCGGCGCGGACTGGCGGGCTGAAGCAGGCGTTTCCCGCGATTATCCCCTTGTCATCGGCGCTGGCCGCGCTAAATGCAGCGCCTCACGCGAATCGAGCGGCATTTTGGCACTCGCATTCGCTGTCCGGCCCCCATGCGGGGAACGTCGGAATGGACGCATAGCTCAGTTGGTAGAGCAGCTGACTCTTAATCAGCGGGTCCTAGGTTCGAGCCCTAGTGCGTCCACCAAAGTTCTCAACGACTTAGGTGCAAAGATACACCCCTCCCAAGAGGCTGTCGAGAGCCACGTAATCGCCACGTAATCAACGGGTTTCGTAGGCTGGCGTAGAGGCTTGATTTCGATGTGCGGGAGGACGCTTCCTCCCTGGTCGAAGCCGCTGCGCGTCTTCTTCACACCCACCTCAGCGGGGACACCCCGCAACGCCCCGAAATGAGGAGCGGGGCTGCTGACGCGCTCTGTCCCGCAGGGCTGCCTGCCCTGCTCCTGAGGGCGCGGTGTCTGACGCATGGGGCCCCGCACGCACTCTGATCCGGCGGACATCGTCCGAAGCGCAGGCCGGGAAAGCCGCCAGGCCCCGGCTCTCCGCCTGCGCAAGCGATGGCACGATGCTCCGCCTCTTTCAGGGTGCGGCTTTTTACCATGGCGATCTCGCTGGTCGCTCGTGCAACTACAAGGCTTGAGAGTTGAGAGTGAGAGTTTGGCGGGCTTCGCCGTGACGGATTGAGGGTCGAGAGAAAGGCTCCCGGCCAGCCGTCATGGAGATTTCCCATGGATATGCAGGTTCTCGATACGCGCCGCGACTCGAAGCGCTATACAACAACCGAAGACAATGCACGGTTACCTACGCTCCACCGGGCTTATGAGCGGTGTGACAATACAATGAGTTCGCCAAACGCTCGCCTAGCCTGGAATGACGGTTTGGTTGGCATCTATTTCACAGCGGCGGGATCGATAGCCAAAAAAAATACGTTTTTGGAAATGGTACTTTGGATGTCCGCTCATACTTCGGGGCGCAGCCAGATCGTCAGGCAGCCTCAATACCACGTGCTTCGAAGGCCACGCCGAGTATTTTGCTGACCACCCTAAAGATCGCCGCGAGATTGTCCATGCTGGGATTGCCCCTTTCCGAGAGCATCCGGTGCAGGCTCTTGCTCGGCTTATTGGTTTGAGTTGCAAGATCCTCGAACCCAACCGAGGCATTGACGAGATCGCGCAGGATCAGGCGTGCAACATGTGGCTCGCCATTGAGGAAGGCGGTCGCGGCTTCGTCGAGCATCGCTTTGGCAAAGGAAGGATCGCGCGCAGCCCGCCCCTTCACCGTTTCCTTGAAATCGCGTGTCAGCGCCACTTTGCCTAATTCCTTGTCTTCTTCGCCTCGGCCTTCCGGCCCTTGTATTCATCGAGCAATGCGCCCGCCTGCCTGATATCCGCTTGCTGCCGCTTCTTGCCCCCGCCCACGAACAGGATGATCAACTGATCGCCTTCCTTTGTCAGATAGAGCCGATATCCCGGGCCCCAATCGATCCGATACTCGCCAAGTCCCCCGCCAATCCATTTGACGTTCGATAGATTGCCCAGTTCCATGCGGATAATGGCGGTTGCCACCTTGGCCGCAGCCTGGACATCGAGATCGTCAAACCAGCTCCGAAACGGGCATGTGCCATCCTCGCCGGACATATTCTTGCACAATCATAATACATGTTCTTGCACAATCATAATACATGGGTATTGTATATGTTACCATTGGTCAATCGGCCTGATGCAGGCACAGCGGTGTTACGCAGCATTTCCTGCAATCGTGCATCCCAATCCGCCAGTGCAGCACGCTTTTCGGGGTCATATCGATAGCGGTTGTAAATGCCCGCCACCCCTGCCCTCGTCCCGCTGATATGATTGAGTACGGCCTCGGTCACCTCGATCGGAATACCAAGCGCTTGGAGATTGGTTGCACCCGTCCTGCGGATATCGTGGAACCGCCAATCAGGGATCACGACCGGCGAGGGTTCTGGGCTGAAATGGCCAAGCCGCTCGGTCATGATGCGAAGCATGTGCGCGTCGAGCGCGAACGGCGATAGTGGGACGACATGGGCCTCGTCATTCTTGGCGCGCTCGGCAGGAAGGGGCCAGGTCTGGGCGTCGAAGTCGATCTCGCTCCAATCCATTTCGGCAACCTCCTGCCGCCGCTGCATCGTCAGGATCAGCAGGCGCACATCCGCTGCTCCGACCTCCAGGGCCTCGTCGCCCTAGGCACGCCCCCTTGCAATCACATTTTGCTGTGATAGTGCAGACCTATGAGCACATCACCTATCACACGCGTTCGCGAACTGGTCACATCGGGCGGCATGACCCGCGCTGGTCTTGCCCGGGCTGCCGGTCTCCACGCCAACACCTTGCGCGATTGCGCCGAGGTCAGCTGGAACCCGACGGCTGAAACCCTCGCCAAGCTTGAGGCCTTTCTGGATGCCAATGATGATCGCCCGGTGCTCGCCAGCATCGACGAGATCATCGACGAGGCGCGCAACGGACGGATGTATATCCTGGTCGATGACGAGGACCGCGAAAACGAAGGCGATCTTATCATTCCGGCGCAAATGGCGACCCCGCAAGCCATCAACTTCATGGCCACCCATGGCCGCGGCCTGATCTGCCTCGCGCTGGCCAAGGACCGGGTCGACACCCTCGGCCTGCAACCGATGAGCCGCAACAACAAGGAATCGATGCAGACCGCCTTCACCATCTCGATCGAGGCCAAGGAAGGCGTGACCACCGGCATTTCCGCGGCTGACCGCGCGCGCACCATTTCGGTCGCGATTGACGCCACCAAGAGCGCAGACGATCTGGTCACCCCCGGCCACGTCTTCCCGCTGATGGCGCGCGATGGCGGGACACTGGTGCGCGCCGGCCATACCGAGGCCGCGGTCGACATCTCGCGCCTTGCCGGACTCAACCCTTCGGGCGTGATCTGCGAGATCATGAACGAGGACGGCACCATGGCCCGGCTTGATGATCTGGTGACCTTCGCGAGGCGGCACGACCTCAAGATCGGCACGATCCGCGACCTCATCGCCTACCGGATGCGCAATGATCATCTGGTCGAGCGGCTGAACGAGCGCAGCTTCGAAAGCGATTATGGTGGCCAGTGGCGGATGATCACCTATCGCAACCGGGTCGAAGGCAACGAGGCCTATGTCCTGCAAAAAGGCCATGTCATCCCCGGCGAGCCCACCCTCGCCCGCGTCCATCCGATTTCGGTGTTCGACGATGTGCTGGGCCAACCCGGCCCGCGCAAGCGCACGCTGCAACGCGCGATGCAAGCGATTGGCGAGCATGGATCGGGCGTGATCGTGATCCTGACCGGGCGCGTCGGCACCGGTGAATGGCGTCCGGACGAGGAATTGCGCAATATCGGCATCGGCTCCCAGATACTGGTCGATCTGGGCGTATCGGACATGGTGCTGCTGTCAAACAGCCGCCCCGATCTGGTCGCGCTTGAGGGCTATGGCCTGACCATTACCAGCTTTCACCCCATTCCGGAGTAACCCAATGGCCCGCATCCTGATTGTCGAAGCGCGTTTCTACGCCCATCTCAACGACATGCTGATCGCCGGCGCGCGCGCCGCGCTGGCAGCGGAGGGGCACGAAGCCGAGGTGCTGACTGTGCCCGGCGCGCTGGAAATCCCCGGCGCCATCGCGCTCGCGGCTGAAAGCGACCAATATGATGGCTTTGTCGCGATCGGAGTCGTCATTCGCGGCGAGACCTATCACTTCGAGATCGTCGCCGGCGAGAGCGCACGCGCGATCATGGCATTGACGATGGACGGCATCGCCATCGGCAACGGCATCCTGACGGTCGAAAACGAGGATCAGGCGCTGGTGCGCGCGGATCCGGGGCAGAAGGACAAGGGCGGCGAGGCGGCAAAAGCGGCGCTGGCACTGCACGCGCTGCAGCACCGTTTCGGGCGTTGACTGGCGGAGACAAAGCCGTTCCATTTTGACACCCGACCGCAATTAGGTAGTTTCCCTGTGTAGATTTCCGTAGGCCGTTAACGCGATATCCGATCAGCTTCTGCTGTTGCTCGCCGGTCGCACGGGTTAGCAGCTTCGTGCAGCCAGCTTCGGGATTTAACCTTGGAAAACGCTACCCCACCGGCATTGGATCTTTCCAACTTGTCTTGCATCATCGGAACGCTCGAACAGCAGCTTGCCGAACTTGACCGGATGGGTTTGCATATTGGTGCGGCTCATCTGGATGCGTCAATCCAGCAATTGCGGCTTGAACTGGCCGATGCCACGTCCGCTCCCGAGACATTCCAGCCAGACCCAGGCCGACCAGAGGCGTAGGAAATTTCCTAAGTAAAAATAAATACATACGTATTTACCCTTAAAGCCAAAACCCCTACGCGTGGTTAGATCCCATAAGTGGCACAGCGTAGATTCACGATCGAGCAGAGCTTGGTACAGGAGCGGAAAGGTGATTGAAGCGTCATCCGGCGCCGAAATACCGAATGCTGATGATGCAGCTCCACTGCAATCATCGGACTTACATCCGCTTGCCGAAGAGCTGGTGGCGATCGCGGCGAGATTGCGTGAGTTGTCAGAAGACGCACAGCCCGGCTCACCCGGCATGAAAGCTGCATCGGGCGGCACGCCTCGCAGCAGGCATCGCTATCTCTGGATCGCCCGGCAGGCCTACGCCCTGCGGCGCAAACGCGCTGCCATCTTCGGCAATCCCGAATTGTTTGGCGAACCCGCATGGGACATCCTGCTGGACCTGTATATTGCCCATGTCGAAGGCAAGCCGGTTTCTGTATCCAGCGCCTGCATCGGATCGGCCGCCCCCGCCACAACCGGGCTGCGCTGGCTTGGCGTGCTCGCGGATGAAGGGTTTGTTGTGCGAGAAAGCGACGCGGAAGATCAACGCCGCGTGCTGGTGCGGCTCACCCCCGCCGGCGTTACAGCAATGGAACGGTTCTTCGACGCGGTGGGTGCCGAACCCTAGATCAATGAGCCGAAGCAGCCCTTCCCGGCATAGAACGCACTGTCTGCCAGTTCTTCTTCGATGCGGATCAACTGGTTGTACTTGGCAAGCCGATCCGACCGCGCGAGCGATCCGGTCTTGATCTGCCCGCAATTGGTGGCAACCGCGAGATCGGCGATGGTCGCATCCTCGGTCTCGCCCGAACGGTGGCTCATCACGCAGGTGTAGCGCGCGCGGTGCGCCATATCGACCGCGGCCAGCGTTTCGGTCAGCGTGCCGATCTGGTTGACCTTGACCAGCAGCGAATTGGCCAGCCCCTTGGCTATCCCGTCGGACAGGCGTGCGGGGTTGGTGACGAACAGATCATCACCCACCAGTTGCACATTATGGCCGATCTTCGCGGTAAGTGCCGCCCAGCCTGCAAAATCATCCTCGCTCATCCCGTCCTCGATCGAGCGGATGGGGTAATCGGCGCAGAGCTTGGCAAGGTAATCGGCCATTTCTTCGCCCGACAGACTCAACCCCTCGCCCGAAATTTCGTATTTGCCGTTTTTGAAGAACTCGGTCGCGGCGCAATCCAGCGCTAGCACGATGTCCTCGCCCGGGGTGAAGCCCGCCTTGGCAATCGATTCCATGATGAAATCGAGCGCCGCGCGGGTGCTGGCAAGATCGGGCGCAAAGCCGCCTTCATCGCCAACACTGGTGGCCAGACCCTTTTGCGCGAGGCCTTTCTTCAAAGTGTGGAACACCTCTGCGCCCCACCGCACAGCTTCGGCGATGCTGTCAGCGCCAACCGGCATGATCATGAATTCCTGAATGTCGATCGGGTTGTCGGCATGTTCGCCGCCGTTGATGATGTTCATCATCGGCACCGGCAGCACATGGGCCGATACCCCGCCAAGATAGGAATAGAGCGGCAGCCCGCGCGCATTGGCCGCCGCCTTGGCCACAGCAAGACTGGTGCCGAGGATCGCGTTCGCGCCCAGTCGCGCCTTGTTGGGCGTATCGTCGAGCGCGATCAGCGACAGATCAATGTCGCGCTGGTCCTCGGCATCGAAATTGTCGATCAGCAGATTGCGGATCTCGTTGTTGACTGCGTCAACCGCCCCCAGCACGCCTTTGCCAAGGTAGCGCGCCGGATCGCCATCGCGCAGCTCAACCGCCTCATGCGCGCCGGTCGACGCGCCCGATGGCACCGCCGCACGGCCAAAGCTGCCGTCTTCCAGCAACACATCGACCTCGACAGTGGGGTTTCCGCGGCTGTCCAGAATCTCGCGGCCGTGCAGGTCGATGATGGCAGTCATGTTTGGCTCCGGCAGGAATGTGTTGTAGGATGGTAAGACACTTTCGATGGCATGATTCTGGCTTATTGACTCAGTCGCACGCCTTTCACCGTCGTCCCTATGCGCGGGAAGTCTCCGGCGCAAGCGGGCGCGGCGCCCATGCCCGGACACTTTGCAAACAAGGACCAACGTCATGGCAGACACAACCACCAAGAAGACCCCGGCCAAGTCCGCAAAGGGCGCCACCACCAGAAGCAGCAGCCCGGCCAAGGCCGCATCGCGCAAGACCGGCGCGACATCGCGCGGCGCGGATGCCGCGCCCGCAGCGCCTGCTGGCCACACGGCCGAAGCCAAGAGCCGCTTCAACGCTGCGCTTGAAGAAGCAAAGGCCGGGGCCGCAGCCCTGCGCGCCGAAGCGGGAACCCGGGTCGAAACCTATGGCGAACAGGCCAAGGCCAAAAGCGGCGATCTGGTGAGCGAGGCAAAAACCTACGGCGATCAGGCCATGGGCAAGGCAGGCGAACTGGCGGTCGAGGGCAAGAAGGTGACAAGCGACGCGATTGCATCACTCGGCAAGGTCGTAGGCGAAAGCGCGCAGCAGATCGACGAGCGGCTGGGCGAGCAATATGGCGATTATGCCCGCAAGGCATCACGCAGCTTGGCTGAAACATCGGCCCGGATTGAAGCCAAGAGCGTTGACGAGATCAGCGATGATGCACGCGAATTTGTGCGCAAAAGCCCCGGTGTGGCGGTGGGAATTGCAGCCGTGGTCGGCTTTTTCATCGCGCGGATGCTGGGCGGCAAGCGCGACTGATCGGGCCTGAGACCCTGACCCTTGCAGGACCCGCCAATGGAGGACACTGAACACGGCCATCCCGAGCCGCCGGTCGATGCGGCCGGCGCGTGCGACGGCGCGACCGATAGCGGTTTCGCCGCCGCCGAGGACGCGCTTGCCGCGCTGCGCGAGGAAATCACCGTCCTGGCAGAAGATGCGCGCACCTATGCCGAGGCCGAGATTGCCTTTCAGAAAACCCGCGCGGCCATCGCTGGCAAGACCGCTGGCCGCGCGCTGGTGCTGCTGGTGCTGGCGCTGGTGCTGCTGCACATCGCGCTGATCGCGCTGGCGGTGGGCGCGGTGATTGCGCTGGCACCGCTGGTCACGATCTGGGGCGCAATTGCGATCGTGGTCGGGGTGATGCTTGTGGGTGTGGCAGGGCTGGTGCTGGCCGCGCGCAAGGATGCAGGTCTGCTCGCCGTGCTGTTCGGCAATGGCGGGGGTGACAGCGCATGACCGCCCTGCCCCCCCGCTTCATCGAGGATCGCGCCTTGCGCGATGCCGCCCGCGCGGTGCTGGAGGATGACGTCGCCCGCCTGCGCGCCAGCCTGGGCGAACAGGGCGTGGCGAGCCGCGTTTCATCCAGCGTCGGTTCCACCATCACCTCGCGCGTCCGCAATGGAGCAGGTGACGTGCTTGAACAGGCCCGTCAGCGTGCCGGCGACAATCCCGGCGTGCTCGCCTTGCTGATGGGTGCGATTATGCTGTGGCTGATGCGCGGGCCGATCTTGGCGCTGATCGATACGGATGATGGCGACGATATGATCGAGGAAAATACCGGTGAGGACGGGCCACGCGAAAACGCCGAAGCGCCCGCCGCCGAAGGAGAAACACCATGAATGACAAGGCCGCACTTACCACCATCGACAAACGCGATGCCCTGCGCGCAAAGATCGAGGCGAGCGAGCGCCGCAATGCCGAGCGAACGCTGGCCGATCAGGCGCGCGAGGCGGCGGAGGCAGCGACCGAATATACCCGCGCTCACCCGTTGACCGTGATCGGCGGCGCGGTGGTGATCGGCCTGCTGGTCGGCCTTGCCACCCGTCCGGGACGGCGCGTTGCCACCCGGGCTGCTGGCGCCGTCGGCACCGCAGCCTCGGGCGCAGCGAGCAGCGCAGCCGCCGGGGTCAAGGGCGTGGCCGCGCGCGGCGGGACGCAACTCGGCACGCTGATCGGCGATGCGGCGCTAGCCTGGATCATGAAGCTGGTGGACGAATTGCTCGAAACCGCGCGCGCCGGGCAGGACAAGGTCGAAGATCTTGGCGACGATGCCGGGTCCGCCGCCCGCCGCGTCCGCCGCGATGCAACCCAAGTGGTCGAAGCCGCCACCGACAGCGCCCGCCACACGGCCCGCAAGGCAAGGCGCAAGGCCACCCGCGCCGTGCGTGACACAGTCAGCAAAATCAAAAGCTGACACAGGCTTGCCCTTGCCGCGAGAGCCGCTAAAGCCCCGCGCATCCTTTCTCCCCAGGGACAAGCAACATGGCAGAAACCACCCCCACCCAGCGGCTCCATCTCGTGATGGGTGGCCGCGTCAAGGATCCGCGCGGGATTGAATTCCAGGACCCGGAAAGCATCCACGTCGTCGGCGTTTACAGCTCCTACGAATCCGCCGCCGATGCGTGGCGCGCACAGGCACAGCGCACGGTCGATGATGCCGAGATGAAATATGTCGTGGTGCACATCCACAAGCTGCTGACCCCGGAAGAATAGGGCGCTTGCGCGTGGCCGGCGTCATCCGCCTGATGCGCGAAGATGATGCCGGAGCACTCGCGGTGCTGACCGGGGCGGCGATCCGCACGACCGGCGCGCGCGCCTATGCACCTGCGCAGGTCGCCGCGTGGGTCGCACGCCATCCGGGGCCGGAGCGGTTCGTTGCCAGCGCGGCCAAGGGGGACATCATCCTTGTCGCAACCGATGCGGCCGATGAACCAGTGGCCTATGTGCTGCTGGAGCCCGGTGGCCATATCGACATGCTCTATTGCCACCCCGATCACACGGGACGCGGGCTGGCCCGGCAATTGCTGGCCGAGGCCGAAACGCGTTCACTGGCGGCAGGCATGACCCGGCTGTTCACCGAAGCGAGCGAACTGGCCCGCCCGGTATTCGCCCGCGCCGGCTTTCGGCTGGTTCAGCGCAACGATTTCACGGTGGCTCACGCGGGACGGAACGTCGCGATCCACAATTACGCGATGAACAAGCCGCTGTCCTGATCCGGCGCTGCGCCGCGAACAACGCCCCAGCGTCAGATGAACTCGATCTTGTCGACGAGGTAGAACTTCTCGCCCGAAGGCACCGTCACCTCGATCTCGTCACCCACCTGCTTGCCGATCAGCGCGCGGGCCAGCGGCGAGTTGTAGGAAATGCGGCCCCGACCGACATCGGCCTCGGTCTGGCCAACGATCTGGTAACGCACCGGCTTGTCGCTTTCATCAAGCAGGGTCACGGTCGCGCCAAAGATGATCTTGTCACCCGACAGCGTGGTCGGATCGATGATCTGCGCGCGGCTGACCATGCCTTCGATATCGCCGATCATGGCTTCGACCTGACCCTGCCGTTCCTTGGCAGCGTGATATTCGGCATTTTCCGAAAGGTCGCCGTGGGCGCGCGCCTCCTCGATTGCCTCGACGATCCTCGGGCGCTCCTCGCGCAGCACCTTGAGGTCGGCGGTCAGCCGCTCGTAACCTTCGGCCAGCATCGGGACCTTTTCCATGGTTGCCATCGCCTTTGTCTCTTCCTGTGTGCTCTTGGCCCTGCCCGGCAAAAAATAAACCCATTGGTGGAAGACCGCATTTTACGAAAACGCGGCCACGACGGATCAGAATGTCGGGGAGGGCGAGGTCAGTCAGACATCATAATAGTCCTGCAATGACCGGACTTCAAGCTGCTCCGGCCCGACCGTGGCAATTGCCGCCGCCGCCGCCACCGAAGCAGTGGCGGTGGTGTAGTAGGGCACCTTGCCCGCCAGCGCCGCCTGACGGATCGATTTGCTGTCCATCAGCGACTGCCAGCCTTCGGTGCTGTTGAAGATCAGCGCGATGTCGCCATCGATGATCCGGTCGACGATGTGCGGCTGGCCTTCGGCGACCTTGTTGACCCGTTCCACGGCAAGGCCCTGTTCGGCCAGCCAGGTTTGCGTGCCGCCGGTGGCGATGGCGGTAAAGCCATGCTCGATCAGGCGCCGCACCGCCGGCAGGATTGCCGGCTTGTCGGTATCCTTGACCGAAACGAACAGCGTGCCCGCGCGCGGCAGGTTCATGCCCGCCCCGATCTGCGACTTGAGGAAGGCCGCCTCGAAGCTTTCATCAATGCCCATCACTTCGCCGGTCGATTTCATTTCCGGGCTCAGCACCGGGTCACAGCCGGGGAAGCGGGCAAAGGGGAACACCGCTTCTTTCACCGACATGTAGGGCAGATCACGCTTGAACGGCTCGAAGCTCGACAGCGGCTCGCCCGCCATGACGCGCGCGGCGATCTTGGCCACTGGCTGCCCGGTCGCCTTGGCGACGAACGGCACGGTGCGGCTGGCGCGCGGGTTGACCTCGATCAGGAAGACGACCCCATCCTTCACCGCGAACTGCACATTCATCAGCCCCTTCACGCCGAGCGCAAAGGCCAGCGCTTCGGTCTGTCGCTCCATTTCGGCGATGATTTCGGCGGGCAGAGAATAGGGCGGCAGGGTGCAGGCAGAATCACCCGAATGGACCCCGGCTTCCTCGATATGCTGCATCACGGCGGCCACCCGCACTTCGGTGCCATCGCACACCGCATCGACATCGCATTCGATCGCATCGCGCAGATATTGATCGATCAGCACCGGACTGTCGCCCGACACATTGACCGCGGTGGCGATGTAATCATCGAGCTGCGCTTCGGAATCGACGATCTCCATCGCCCGTCCGCCCAGCACATAGGACGGGCGCAGCAGCACCGGATAACCGATACGGGCGGCCACCGCCGCTGCCTCGTCACGGCTGCGGGCAATCCCGTTTTCGGGCTGCTGGAGCTTCAGCTTGGCTACCAGCTTGGCAAAGCGTTCGCGGTCTTCGGCAAGATCGATCGCGTCGGGCGAGGTGCCGAGAATGGGGATGCCCGCATCCTCGAGCGCCTGCGCCAGCTTGAGCGGCGTCTGCCCGCCGAACTGCACGATCACGCCCACAAGCTCGCCGCTCTGCTGTTCCACCCGCAGGATTTCGAGCACGTCTTCAGCCGTCAGCGGCTCGAAATAAAGCCGGTCGGAGGTGTCGTAATCGGTCGAGACGGTTTCCGGGTTGCAGTTGACCATGATCGTCTCGAAGGCCGGGCCATGCCATTCCTCACCCAGCGCGAAACAGGCATGGACGCAGCAGTAATCGAACTCGATCCCCTGCCCGATCCGGTTCGGCCCGCCGCCGAGGATGACGATCTTGCGCCGGTCGGACGGATTGGCCTCGCATTCAGGCCCAAAAGAACCGGAAACGCCAAAGCTGGGGGCTTCATAGGTCGAATACATATAGGGCGTGATCGCCTCGAACTCGGCGGCGCAGCTATCGATCCGCTTGAACACCGGGAAGACGCCGAGCTTGTGGCGCAGCGCCCTCACCTCGTCCTCACTGGTGGCCCCGGCCATGGCGACCAGTGCATCATGCAGCAGGCCAGACCGCTTGGCCTGCGTCTCGCCCATACCGCCCGCCACGCCGACAGAGCGCACCGCCAGCGTGGCGAGCCGCCGGTCGGAAAAGCCCATCGCCTTCAACCGCCGCAGCCCTTGCGCATCGCGTGGCAGCCCATCCTTCTGCACCTCGCGCTCGGCAGCGATGATGGCCTCGATCTGGCGCAGGAACCACGGATCGTAGAAGGTGACCGCGGCGATGTCCTCCAACGTAAGCCCCTCGCGGAAGGCCTGCCCGACCTTCAGCAACCGATCAGGCGTGCGGCGCGACAGGGCGGCATTGATGACATCGCGGCTTGCACCCTCCAGCTCGGGCACGCGGTTGAAGCCATCAAGGCCCGTCTCCAGCCCGCGCAGCGCCTTCTGCATCGATTCGGCGAAATTGCGGCCGATCGCCATGACCTCGCCGACCGATTTCATCGCGGTCGAAAGGTCATTGGCCGCGCCCTTGAACTTCTCGAAGGCAAAGCGCGGGATCTTGGTAACGACGTAATCGATGGTGGGTTCGAAACTGGCAGGTGTCGCCCCGGTGATTTCGTTGGTCAGTTCGTCCAGCGTATATCCTACCGCCAGTTTCGCCGCGACGCGGGCGATGGGGAAGCCGGTCGCCTTGGATGCCAGCGCGGAAGACCGCGACACGCGCGGGTTCATCTCGATCACTATCAACCGGCCATCCTTGGGATTGACCGCGAACTGGACGTTGGAACCCCCTGTTTCGACACCGATTTCGCGCAGGCAAGCAATGCTCGCATTGCGCATGATCTGGTATTCCTTGTCGGTCAGCGTCAGCGCCGGAGCGACGGTGATGGAGTCCCCGGTGTGCACGCCCATCGGATCGACGTTTTCGATGGCGCAGATGATGATCGCGTTATCCTTGCGGTCGCGCACCACCTCCATCTCGAACTCTTTCCACCCGAGCAGCGATTCCTCGATCAGCACTTCGGTGGTGGGCGAGGCATCGAGGCCTTCGCGCACGATCTGGTCGAATTCCGCCTTGTTGTAAGCGATCCCGCCGCCCGTGCCGCCAAGCGTGAAGCTGGGGCGGATGATCGAGGGCAAGCCCGTGCGCTCAAGGATCACACGCGCTTCTTCGAGCGTGT
Organism: Erythrobacter sanguineus; assembly: GCF_900143235.1. GTDB lineage: Bacteria > Pseudomonadota > Alphaproteobacteria > Sphingomonadales > Sphingomonadaceae > Erythrobacter > Erythrobacter sanguineus. The sequence continues at coordinate 21,267 of NZ_FRDF01000002.1, forward strand.
TGGCGATGCCCGACCGCGCGCTTTCGAGGCCGATGCCGGTCATCGCATCGCGGAAACGCATCCGGTTTTCCGCCTTGTCGATGGCGTCGGCCTTGGCCCCGATCATCTCCACGCCGTATTTCGCCAGCGTGCCATCGGCATCCAGCGCCAGCGCGCAGTTCAGCGCCGTCTGCCCGCCCATGGTGGGCAGCAACGCATCGGGCCGTTCCCTGGCGATGATCTTGGCGACGATATCGGGCGTGATCGGCTCGATATAGGTCGCGTCGGCGAATTCCGGATCGGTCATGATCGTCGCCGGGTTGGAATTGACAAGGATGACGCGGTAGCCCTCCTCCTTCAACGCCTTGATCGCCTGCGTGCCGGAATAATCGAACTCGCACGCCTGCCCGATGATGATAGGGCCAGCGCCAATGACGAGGATCGAGGAAATGTCGGTTCTTTTGGGCATTATTGAGCACTCGGCAAAGAAGGAAGCTGGCCGGAATTGATCCAATTCCAAATGCTTTGATCCTGAGCGCCACCCATATTGTGGGGTTCAACTTCACTCAAAATGAATGGAGCACCATTCAGCATTGCCCGGAATGACGGGGCCAAGGTGTGAATCCCGACTTCAGATTTGAAGATACAGGTTCCAGCAAACGGAAAATACCAGTTAATTATATATCTGTTATTTCTGACAATTTCTTGGACTTGGTTAGGTGAAATCTTGGGATCGAAGGGATCATGAGAAAGGGAAAATGTCCTCACTGCACATCTCCTGCGTCCAATTTTGGATTTTCAATCAATATCGGCTGACTGGAGACTTCAGCCTCGACCACTCCATCATCGGATTTATAGCCAATACGTCCGACAATCTGCCGTTCAATAAGATACCGTTCAGATTGAAGCCGGTCGGGATCTTTTTTCATCCAGAAGTCATAAGCTCTGATCGAGTAGGCAATCGGCACGAAGGCAAGAACAGCGAAAAAATACTGCATTGGCCCATCACTCATGGCCGCCGCGCCAATTGCGAATGGAGTGGTCAGACCGGAAATCCAGAGCATCGGGTTCATGGCACTTTTTGTGGCCACTTGGCGCGTTGTCTCAGCAATTCGGTCTATCTGCGGAAACATCACAGCCCCCCCACAAACTTCGAGAACAGGTAGAATGAATCCTGCGGCCCCGGCGATGCCTCAGGGTGATACTGCACCGCGAAGGCCCGTTTGCCCTTGATCGCAATCCCGCAATTCGTCCCGTCGAACAGCGAAACATGGGTCTGCTCGACATTCTCCGGCAGCGTGTCGACATCCACCGCGAAGCCGTGGTTCATCGAGGTGATCTCGACCAGCCCAGACGTCTCCCCCCAGCCCTCGCCCACGCGCTGCACCGGATGGTTCGCGCCGCGGTGGCCCTGGTGCATCTTGATCGTCTTCGCGCCCGCGGCCAGTGCGAGGAGCTGGTGCCCCAGACAGATGCCGAACAGCGGCACGTCGGCCTCCAGCAGCGCGGCGATTACCGGCACCGCGTATTCCCCCGTAGCCGCCGGATCGCCGGGGCCGTTGGAGAGGAACACGCCATCAGGAGCCAGCGCCATGATCTCGTCAAACGAGGTTTTCACAGGCACCACCGTCACCCGCGCGCCGGCCTTCACCAGATTGCGGAAGATATTGTCCTTCGCGCCGTAATCCACCGCGACCACATGCGGGGTCGCGTCACGCGCGGCGCGGCCGTAACCATGGCCGAGCCGCCAATATCCGCCCTCCCAGCTTTCCTGACTGTCGCGGGTGACGCGGATGGCCAGATCCATCCCCTCCAGCCCGGCCCAGCCCTGCGCGCGCGCTATCAAGGCAGGAATGTCGAACTTGCCGTCCGGCGCATGGGCGATCACCGCATTGGGCGCGCCCGATTGGCGGATGCGGCGGGTGAGCGCGCGGGTATCGACGCCCGAAAGACCGATCTTGCCCGCCTTTGCCATCCATTCGACAAAGCGTTCCGTGCTGCGGAAATTGCTCGGCTCGGTCACGTCCTCGCGCACCACGCAGCCAACCGCGCCTTCGACCCGGCTTTCGAAATCTTCCGGATTCGCGCCGACATTGCCGATATGCGGGAAGGTGAAGGTGACGATCTGCGCAGCGTAGCTGGGATCGGTCATCACCTCCTGATAGCCGGTCATCGCGGTGTTGAAGCACACCTCGCCCACCGCAGAGCCAACCGCACCGAACCCGCGGCCCCAGATCACCGTGCCATCGGCCAGGACAAGGCAACCGGTCGCGCCGGAAGGTTGCGCGCGGAAAGATGCGGGGTCGGCCATGGGGCGCTCCGTTGCAGATAAAGCCAGCGATGTTGCTAAGTTTCGTCCGCTAGGCTCCATGGCCCCGCGCGTCAACCTAGGCTTGGGCCGATAATTGCGTTAGAGGCGCGCGCCAAAGTTCCATCCACAGGAAACACGTCATGATCCGTGATGATATCAAATCCGCCACCATCACCGCAATGAAAGCGGGCGAAAAAGACCGCACCGCCGCGCTCCGCCAGATCAGCGCCAAGATCAAGGACCGCGATATCGAGGAACGGACCTCGGCAAAGGCGATTCCGGACGATGAACTGGTGGTCAGCGTGCTCCAGAAGATGGCCAAGCAGCGCCGCGAATCGATTGAGATGTATGACGCTGGCGGGCGCGCAGAACTGGCGGCGGTGGAACGCGCCGAACTCACCGTGATCGAGGAATTCCTGCCGCAAATGCTGAGCGAGGCGGAAACGGTCGCCGCAATCGAAGCGATCAAGGCGGAAACCGGCGCGTCCAGCATGAAGGACATGGGCACGGTGATGGGAGAACTGAAGGCCCGCCATGGCGCGGTGCTTGACGGCAAGCTGGCGAGCACGCTGGTCAAGGCGGCGCTTTCGTAAGTCACAGACACATCCACAGGGGACGCTTGAACCCGCAGGCGTTCGGGCGCACCTAACCACTCATGGCCATCACCCCGCAATGGAAGGACGAACTGCGCGCGCGGATCACGCTGTCTTCGCTCGTCATGCGGTCGGTCAAGCTGACGCGTGCCGGGCGCGAGTGGAAGGGATGCTGCCCGTTCCATGATGAAAAGACACCAAGCTTCTACGTCAACGACCAGAAACAGTTCTACCACTGCTTTGGCTGCGGGGCGCACGGCGATGCGATCAGCTGGATGGTGGATCATGCCGGGCTGCAATTCATGGACGCGGTCAAGGAACTGGCCGCCGAAGCCGGAATGGAAGTCCCCGCCCCCGATCCGCAAATGGCAAGGCGCGCCGAACAGCGCGCCAGCCTGATCGATGTGACCGATGCAGCGCAGGCGTTCTTTGTCGATAGCCTCGGCGGTGCCAGCGGCAAGGCAGCGCGCGATTACCTCGAACGGCGAGGCTTCAGCCCGGCGATCATGCGCCAATTCGGCTTCGGATGGGCGCCGGATGACCGGCAGGCGCTGCCCAAAGCACTGACCCAGTTTGGCGAGGATATGCTCGAAGGCGCCGGAATGCGCGCCGCCAACGAAGCGGGTGAACGCTATGACCGGTTCCGGGGCCGGGTGATGCTGCCGATTCAGGACGCGCGCGGGCGGGTGATCGCCTTTGGCGGGCGCATCCTCGACAAGCGCGAAGGCGTGGCGAAATATCTCAACTCGCCAGACACCGAATTGTTCGACAAGGGCCGCACGCTCTACAACCTCCACCGCGCCGCCCCGGCATCACGCCAGAGCGGGCGGGTGATCGTGGTCGAAGGCTATATGGACGTGATCGCGCTCGCCAATGCGGGGATCGCCGATGCGGTCGCCCCGCTCGGCACGGCGCTCACCGAAATGCAGCTCGAACTGCTGTGGCGCATGGTTGATGCGCCGGTCTTGTGCTTTGATGGCGATGCGGCAGGCCAGCGCGCGGCGATGCGGGCGATCACGCGCGCCCTCCCCCTGCTTGCCCCGATGCGCTCGCTCAGCATCGTGCGCCTGCCCGCCGGGCTTGATCCCGATGATCTGATCAAGGCGCAGGGCAAGGGCGCGATGGAGCAGCTGCTCGCCAGTCCCGCCAGCCTCGTGGACACGCTGTGGCAGGCCGAACGCGATGCGCAGCCGCTTTCCACGCCCGAGGCCAAGGCCGGGCTGAAAGCGCGGCTGATGGCGCATGTCGACACAATCGGCGATCCCGAGATCAAGGCGCTGTATCGCCGCGAACTTGGTGATCGTTTTTCCGCCTTCGCCTATCCGCCCCGTCCAGCGCGCCCTGCCTTTGCACCGCAGCCGCGCGGTCAGCGCCCGGACTGGCGCGGCGCACCAACGGCGCCGCCGCGACTATCCGAGGATGCGCGCGCGCGGCTTTCGGGAATCATGGCGGGCGGCCAGCGGCAGGGGTTGCTGGCGGCGGTCGCGGCCGGCCTTACCCGCTTTCCGCAGGAGATCACCCGGCATGCCGAGGCGCTTTCTGCCCTCGCCCGGCATGACCACAAAGCCGCGCCTCTGGTCGAATCGCTGTTCGAGCTTGCAGAAATGCTTGATTCGCGGCCCCCAAGCGCCATATGCGATTCGCTAGGTCATCCTGCCCCGCCGGCAGACATCCGTTACGCCTTCCTTGATGAAGGCACATCCACCGGCGCTGCGTGCGAGGAACTGGCCGAAGCTGTGTCGCTGCTGGTCGAACGGCCGGCGCTTGAGGCTGCGCTTGCGGCCACGATAGCCCGTTTCGACAGCGATCCCGAAGGATCGTTTGCCGAACAGACCAGGCTGCGCGCACAGCTCATGACAGTTGACGAGCGTCTCAAGGCATTTGGGCGCAGAAAGGCTGCTCCGGCGGCCACGGGTGACGACTCCGCTCCGGCGGAAGACATGGGATAAACTGGCCGCAGGCTCCGGCGCACAGCAGGAACCGGCAGCCCGGCAACGGATTGATTGAACAATATGGCCGAAAAAGAAGATGCCCCGCTGATCGATCTCAACGAGGCTTCCATCAAGAAGCTGATCAGCAAGGCCAAGAAGCGCGGCTATGTCACCTATGACGAGCTCAACGAAGCGCTGCCTTCGGGCGAGATGAGCCCCGACCAGATCGAGGACGTGCAGACCGCGCTGTCCGAAATGGGCGTGCAGATCGTCGAGAACGACGAGGAAGCCGAAGCCGAAACCGAAGATGACGGCGAAAAGGTTGAACCGCTGGTCGCCGAGGACGACGAGGACGACGAGGACGACGACGAGAAGAAAGGCCCGAGCAAGGACGCCCGCGCCGGCAACAAGAAGCTCGTCACCGGCGAACGCACCGATGATCCGGTGCGGATGTATCTGCGCGAGATGGGCGCTGTCGAACTGCTCAGCCGCGAAGGCGAGATCGCCATCGCCAAGCGGATCGAGGCTGGCCGCGACATGATGATCATCGGCCTGTGCGAAAGCCCGATCACCTTCCACGCCATCATCCACTGGTCCGAAGCGCTCAATAATGGCGACATGCAGCTGCGCGAGATCCTCGATCTCGATGCGATGCTGTCGAAGGAGCCGCCGGCCGATAAGATGGCCGATGGCGCCGAGGATGATGACGACGACGGCGAAATCTCCGAAGCCACCGCCGGCCCGACGATCCGCGAGGATGACGAGGTCAAGGACGAGCCCGAAGCGGATGATGATGACGAGGACGGCGAAGGCCAGCCCAAGCGCGAAGAGGAAGAGGAGGAAGACAACACCCTCAGCCTCGCGCAGATGGAAGCCGCACTGAAGCCTGAAGCGCTCGAAACCTTTGCCCGCATCACCACACTGTTCCACGCGTTCGAAAAACTGCAGGGTGACCGGGTCGACACGCTGGCGGCGGGCAATGAGTTTCCCGCAGCGAAGGAAAAGAAATACGAAGCGCTGCGCGAAGAACTGACCGCCGAGGTCGAAAGCGTGCAGTTCCACGCGACCAAGATCGAATTTCTGGTCGACAATCTCTATGCCTTCAACCGCCGTTTGACGACGCTGGGCGGGCAGATGCTGCGCCTTGCGGAACGCCACAAGATCAAGCGTATCGACTTCCTCAATTCCTATCTCGGCAACGAGATGGACGACGCGTGGATCAAGGAACGCGCGAAGAAGGACAAGAAATGGGCCGCCTTCGCTGAGCGCGAGGAAGCCGCGATTGAACGCATCCGTGCCGAAATCGCCGACATCGCCGCGCAAACCGGCATGAGCCTGACCGAATTCCGCCGCATCGTGAACATGGTGCAAAAAGGCGAGCGCGAGGCGCGCATCGCCAAGAAGGAAATGGTCGAGGCGAACCTGCGTCTGGTGATTTCCATCGCCAAGAAATACACCAACCGCGGCCTGCAATTCCTTGATCTTATTCAGGAAGGCAACATCGGGCTGATGAAGGCGGTCGACAAGTTCGAATACCGCCGGGGCTACAAGTTCAGCACCTACGCGACGTGGTGGATCCGGCAGGCGATCACGCGTTCGATCGCCGATCAGGCCCGCACCATCCGCATTCCGGTGCACATGATCGAAACGATCAACAAGCTGGTGCGCACCTCCCGCCAGTTCCTCCACGAGGAAGGCCGCGAGCCGACCCCTGAGGAAATGGCGCAGCGCCTTTCCATGCCGCTCGAAAAGGTGCGCAAGGTGATGAAGATCGCCAAGGAGCCGATCTCCCTCGAAACCCCCATCGGGGACGAGGAAGACAGCCACCTCGGCGATTTCATCGAGGACAAGAACGCGATCATCCCGGTGGACGCCGCAATTCAGGCGAACCTCAAGGAAACCGTCACCCGCGTGCTGGCCTCACTGACGCCGCGCGAAGAGCGCGTGCTGCGGATGCGCTTCGGCATCGGCATGAACACCGATCACACGCTGGAAGAAGTCGGCCAGCAGTTCTCGGTGACGCGCGAACGTATCCGCCAGATCGAGGCGAAGGCGCTGCGCAAGCTCAAGCACCCGAGCCGGTCACGCAAGATGCGGTCATTCCTCGATCAGTGAGTTGTGAAAGGCCCCGCTTCGGCGGGGTTTTTCATGCTTTGCGTTCGAACGGCCAAACCAACTGCCGCACCCAGCCCTCCGGCGCATGCTCGCCCGCAATCCCGTAGCCCTCGGGCCAGCGCCCTTCCGGCAGGTAATAGGTCCCGAACCAGCGGTCGATCATCGGCAGATGCACCGCAAAGTTCACGTCCCGCGCCTCAGCCTCCACCCCGTGGTGCCAGTGGTGGAAGCGGGGCATCGCCACCCACCGCTCCAGCCAGCCCCAGCGCGGCGCAAAATTCGCGTGGATGAACACCGCGTGGAAACTCACCAGCGCGAGGTAGGCGTAGACCGCGACAGGATCGAACCCCATCACCACCAGCGGCAGCAGCACCAGCCCGCGCGTCACGACAACATCGACCAGATGCAGCCGCGAACCGGCGAGCCAGTCCATCGCTTCGACCGAGTGGTGCACCTTGTGGAAGCGCCACAGAAACGGGACGGCATGGAAGGCGCGGTGCACGCCATATTGTGCCAGATCGGCGACCAGCACCGCGAGGGCGAATTGCACCACCACCGGAAGGCTCTGCCCGGCGGCTTGCGCTGATGGCACCGCCAGCACCTCTCCAACTGCCACAGCAGGCGCCAACACCGCGACACTCATTACCTGCGCCAACACATGGCTGGCGAAGAAATACTGCGTGTCGGTGAGCCAGCCCCGCCGGAAGGCGCCCTGCTCGCGCTGCAGCGCAAAGGCGCGCTCCAGCGGGACGAACACCGCCGCCGTGGTCAGCACCCCCAGCACAAACCAATCGAGCCCAAGATAGATGGTGCTCACATCTCCGCGCGGAATTTCGACGCCACCCGCTCCCAGCGCCAGCGCCACCCCGGCCAGCGCAAGGCCTGCAATCCCCAGCGCCTTCCTGCGCCGCAGCAGCATCGAAAGCCCCGCCAGCGCAAGCGCCGCCAGCAGCCCGACATCAATCGCAAGCCGCACCAGCCCCAGCGGATATCGCTCCCGCAGCTCCGGCAAGGTCAGATATTGCGGGAAATGCAGGCACAACACCGCCAGCAGCGCCAGCAGCGCCAGCACGATGCCCAGCACCCCGCTGATCCAGCCCGTGCCGAAATGGCGCGGCGCAGCGTCCGCAAAAACGCGCGCCAGCCATTGTTCGGCGGTGGGGCGAGGCACGGGATGCTCCATCCGCTGGGCATTATCAGCCCCTCCCTTTCCACGCCGTAAAGGATAAGCTGCGCGGTCCGTCGAAAAGCGTGTTCTACGGGGTGGAGAATCGCCGCCCCAACGACTATGGCAGCGCCATGCGTATCGCCATTGCATCAGATCATGCCGCCACCAGCCTGAAAGCCGAACTCGCCGAATGGCTTGTAGAGGAAGGGCACGAAGTTGCCGATCTCGGCTGCGCGCCGGGCGACAGCGTCGATTATCCCGATTACGGCTACCGGCTCGCCGAAGTCGTCGCCGAAGGCACAGCCGAATTCGGCATCGGCCTGTGCGGCAGCGGCATCGGCATTTCGATGAGCGCGAACCGCCACCCGCAAGTGCGCTGCGCGCTGGTGTCCGAACCGCTTTCTGCCGCGCTCGCCCGCAAGCATAATGATGCCAATTGCATCGCAATGGGCGCGCGTCTCGTAGGGATAGAGATGGCCAAGAGCTGCATCGCCACCTTCCTGGACACCGAATTCGCCGATGCCGGCGATCCTGCCGGGCGCCATCAGCGCCGGGTGGGCAAGCTTGGCAAGCCCCCGTTCCTGCCCGATCATATCGAGACCCATCAATGAGCACTGCCCCGATTGATTTTGCCGCCCGCACCCAAACCCCGATGGATGGGTTCTGGCATGACGACCTCGCCCACGCCGACCCTGAAATCGCCGCAGCGGTCGCCAGCGAACTCGCCCGCCAGCGCGACAAGATCGAACTGATCGCGAGCGAGAACATCGCAAGCCGTGCCGTGCTCGAAGCCGCCGGTTCGGTCTTCACCAACAAATATGCCGAGGGCTATCCGGGCAAGCGGTATTACGGCGGCTGCGACTATGCCGACGTGGTCGAAACGCTGGCGATTGATCGTGCCAAGCAGTTGTTTGGCTGCAATTTTGCCAATGTTCAGCCCAATTCCGGCAGCCAGATGAACCAGGCGGTGTTTCTCGCCCTGCTCAATCCGGGCGACACCTTCATGGGGCTGGATCTGAACTCCGGCGGCCACCTCACCCATGGATCGCCCGTCAATATGAGCGGCAAGTGGTTCAATCCTGTCTCCTACGGCGTGCGGCAGGATGACGAGCGGATCGACATGGAAGCCGTCGCCGCCACCGCGCGCGAGCACAAGCCCAAGCTGATCATCTGCGGCGGCACGGCCTATTCGCGGCAGTGGGATTTCCCGGCCTTCCGCGCCATCGCGGATGAAGTGGGCGCGATTTTGCTGTGCGACATGAGCCACATTTCCGGCCTTGTGGCTGGCGGCGCGCACCCTTCGCCCTTCCCGCATTGCGACATCGTCACCTCGACCACCCACAAATCGCTGCGCGGTCCACGTTCGGGCATCATCCTGTGGAATGACGAAAAATACACCAAGCCGCTCAACATGGCGGTGTTCCCCGGCCTGCAGGGCGGCCCGTTGATGCATATCGTCGCGGCCAAGGCGGTCGCGTTCAAGGAGGCTCTCGATCCGTCGTTCCGCGATTACGCCCACCGCATCGTCGAAAATTCGCATGCGCTGGCAGCCAGCCTTGAAGAGCACGGGTTGCGGATCGTCAGCGGCGGCACCGACAATCACTCGATGCTGGTCGATCTCACCGCGAAAGACGTGACCGGCAAGGACGCCGAAAAGGGTCTCGATCGGGCATGGCTCACCTGCAACAAGAACGGCATCCCGTTCGACACGCGCTCGCCCTTCGTCACCAGCGGAATCCGTCTGGGCACGCCCGCAGGCACCACCCGCGGTTTCGGCCCGGAAGAGTTCGCAGTGATTGGCAAGCTCATCGCTGAAGTGGTTGAAGGGCTTTCGAAAAATGGCCCCGAGGGCGACGCGCAGATCGAAGAAAGCGTACGCCAGCGGGTCAGCGCCCTTTGTGCGGCATTTCCTGTTTATCCCGGAATGTGATGGCGCAAAGGAGCGAACGACCATGAAAGAACCGAAGAACGGCGGATCGGACTGGACAGCTGAGGCGAAGGATGAGCTTTCCGGCATGGCCAAAGAAGGCCTGAACCATCCCTCGACCAAACCGGTATTGCTGGGTGCAGGCATCGGCGCGGTGGCCGGAGCGCTGATCATTGGCGGCCCGATCCTCGGCGGCCTTGCCGGTGCGGGTTTCGCACTATATCAGAGGATCAGGAAGTAACCTTCTGAATGCGCTGTCCATTCTGTGCCCATGATGATACGCAAGTAAAGGATAGCCGCCCGACCGAGGATAATGCCTCGATCCGGCGGCGGCGTCAGTGTTCGTCCTGCGGGGCGCGCTTTACCACCTTCGAACGCGTGCAGCTTCGCGAAGTGGTTGTGGTTAAATCGGGCATCAATGGCGAAGACGGACGGCGCGAACCGTTTGAACGCTCCAAGCTTGAACAATCCGTGGCGCTCGCGTGCCGCAAGCGGGCGATCGAGCAGGAGCGGCTGGATCAGCTGATTTCGGGCATCCAGCGGCAGGTCGAAACCTCGGGCGAGGCCGAGGTGCCGTCCTCGCGTATTGGCGAGCTGGTGATGGAGGGGCTGCGCCAGATCGATTCGGTCGCCTATATCCGCTTTGCATCGGTCTATCGCGATTTCTCCGAAGCGCGCGACTTCGAGGAATTTGCCAGCACTGTGCAACAAGCGGCTAAGGAATAAGCGCAAAACATGACCGAACCCAACAGGCCGGTGATTGTGCTGGTGCGTCCGCAACTGGGCGAAAACATTGGCAAGGCGGCGCGCGCGATGCTCAATTTCGGGCTTGCCGAGATGCGGCTGGTAGCCCCGCGTGATGGCTGGCCCAACCCTTCTGCCGGGCCTGCTGCGGCAGGGGCCGACATGGTGCTCGAACAGGCAAAGGTCTATGCCACCACCGCCGAAGCGGTCGCCGATTGCGCCCATGTCCATGCCACCACGGTCAGAAAGCGCGGCGTCACAAAGCCGGTGATCGGGGCCGACGAGGCCGGGCGGCAGGTGCATTCGCTCGCAGGGCGGCACGCGATCCTGTTCGGCCCGGAACGTTCGGGGCTGGAGACAGAGGACGTGGCGCTGGCCCGCAATATAATCACCATTCCGATCAATCCCGAATTCGGATCGCTCAATCTCGCCCAGGCGGTGATCCTAGTGGCCTATGAATGGTCGCGGATCGGGCGTGAGACGGCGGGCGTTGATCCGGTGCTGGTGCAGCCCACGCTTGAGGATACGCTGCCCCCCGCCCCGCAGGACGAGCTTGACGGACTGGTCGCCCATTTCGAAAAGCTGCTGGAACCGCGCGGTTATTTCCTGCCTGAGGGCCGCGCCGAAGCGACGCGCCGCACCTTGCGCGGGGTGCTGACAAAGCCAGGCTGGAATCATCTTGAAGTGCGCACCTTGCGCGGTGTTCTCACCACACTCGATCGCAAGATCCGCGACTGAGCGCAACGCGCCGCTCCTGCAAGGCTTGACCTTGCGCCCCATCCTGCTATGCGCGCGCCTTCGCAATTGGCCCTGCACCCCGGTGAAGCAGTGGCCGCATCAGGCGGTTCGGCCTGATGGTGCGATGCCGGGTTGAATGTCCACCAACGGGGTGGATCAGCAATTTGAAGGAAGACATATGTCGAAGCGCAAAAGCGCCAAGTACAAGCTTGACCGCCGGATGGGCGAAAACATCTGGGGTCGCCCCAATTCCCCGGTGAACAAGCGTTCCTACGGCCCCGGCCAGCACGGTCAGCGCCGCAAGGGCAAGATGAGCGACTTCGGCCTGCAGCTGCGCGCCAAGCAGAAGCTCAAGGGCTATTACGGCGACGTCACCGAAAAGCAGTTCAAGCGCACCTATGCCGAAGCTTCGCGCATGAAGGGCGATACCAGCCAGAACCTGATCGGCCTGCTTGAGCGCCGTCTGGACATGGTGGTCTACCGCGCCAAGTTTGCGCCGACCATCTTCTCCGCGCGTCAGGTCGTCAGCCATGGTCACATCTATGTGAACGGCGTGAAGTGCAACATCGCCTCGCGCCGGATCGATGTGGGTGATGTCATCAGCCTCGGCAGCAAGGCCAAGGAAATGGCGCTGGTGATCGAGGCGCAGAGCCTCGCCGAGCGTGACATTCCCGACTACGTCGCGCCCGACGGCAACGACAAGGTGGCCTTCACCCGCGTGCCGAAGCTCGACGAAGTACCCTATCCAGTGACGATGGAACCGAACCTGGTGGTCGAATTCTACTCGCGCTGATCGGCGCACACCGACGACACACGAATGGGGCGGCTCCGCTGGAGCCGCCCTTTTCTTTTGGGGCGCGCGTTGCGATGATCGGCCTGCTGTTGAGGGAGGCCATGCGATCATGAAAGTGCTGCTGCTGGATGGGCATCCGGATGAAGGCCGCCTGACAACGCATCTGCTGGATGCCTATGCTGCCGCCCTGCCCGAAACCGCAGAGGTCACCCGCATTGCCGTGCGCGATCTCGCCTTCACCCCGGTGCTGCGCCACGGCTACCGGCAGCGCACCGAGTGGGAGCCGGATATCCTTCGGCTCGCCGAGCAGCTCGATGCCTGCGATCATCTGGTGATCGCCTTCCCGATGTGGTGGGGGGCCGAGCCTGCCCAGCTCAAGGGCCTCATCGACCGGCTGTTCCTGCCCGGGTTCACCTTCGCCTATCACCTCGGCGATCCGTGGTGGGACAAGCTGATGCAGGGCCGGTCAGCCGATCTGATCGCGACGATGGACACCCCCCCTTCGTGCTGCGCTGGTATTACGGCAATCCGCTGATCCGCCGCTGGAAGGGGCAGGTGCTCGGGTTTTGCGGCTTTGCCCCGGTGCGCACGCTGTCGCTCGGCCCGGTGGGCGAAACCACCCCGCCGCGCAATATCGCGAAGTGGGAGCAGCGGGTCGCCAGGCTGGCGCGCTCGATCCGGCAGAAGGCGCCCGAGAAGAAGCAGCCGAGCCTCGCTGCCTTCCTGAACCGCGAAGTCAGTCCCTGATCCGGTCCCATTCGGTGAATTCATAGGCGATCGAGCCTTCGACAAGGCGTTCCCAGATGTCGCCAACGACATTGCCGGGGATGCCCTGCGCCTCGGCCGCAGCAACGGCGGCGGCGATGACGCTAGCCTTGCGGTCTTCGTCACGCACCGCATCGCGGTTCGATTTGATCCGGGCGGCCGCGCGCATATAGCCAAAGCGGGTTGCCAGCAGTGCCACCAGTTCACGGTCAAGCGCATCGACCCCGGCGCGCACCTCGGCCATGGTGGTGCAATTCTCAGGGCTCAGGGGAATGTCGTTCATGGCCTTCGCCCTAGGCGTTCAATGCCGGATTTGTCGAGTGCCTTCCCGCGCTTACCCGCCCCGACCCAGCGCCTCGTCAAGAAAGCGGCCAATGATCGCAAGCATGTCGGTGCGGGCCTTGCTGTCGCCGAGGCCATGCTGGAGGTCTTCATATTCGTGATAGATCACCGGCTTGCCCGCATCCTTCAGCGCCTTTTCCATCGAGCGCGCATGGCGCACATCGACGTTGAGATCGCGGGTGCCGTGGAACAGCGCGACCGGCGCGGCGAATTGATCGGCATGGCGGCGCGGACTGCCGGCATCGACATGAGGCCCCTGCCCGATAAAATCGCGCACCAGACGAAAGCTGGTATAGCCGCGCTTGTCCTCAGCCAGATAGGCCAGATCGGTGACCGGGGCGATTCCCACCACCGCCTTGAACAGGGCAGGATCAAGCACCTGTGATTGCAGCGCGGCATAACCGCCATAGGACCATCCGACGATGGCAAGCTGATCGGGCCGGGCAACACCTTCGCTCACCAGCCAGCGCCCGGCATCGTTCACGTCGCCGATTGCCACGTCCCACGCCTTGAACCCGTTGCGCCCGTACCAGTCCGCGCCGTAACCCGATGATCCGCGGTAATTCGGCTGGAGCACGGCAAACCCGCGCGCGGTGAAGAACTGCACCAGCCAGTCGAACCCCCATTCATCGCGCGCCGATGGCCCGCCGTGCGGCATCACGATGGCGGGAAGGTTCTTCCCGTCCGAACCCGGTGGCAGCGTGAGATAGGCCGGGATCTGCGTCCCGTCCGCCGCGGGATAGGTGACCGGTTGCATCCGGCCCATTTCCCGCTCGGCAAGTTCGGCGCGCACCGGCAGGATTGGTTCGAGCGTGCGTTTGCCTTTATCGAACAGGTAGACCATGCCCAGCTGGGTGTCGCTTGAGGCGATGAGCAACAATTGCTGTTCGTTGCTGCTCGCTCCGACGATGTTGATCATCGGCTGATCGGGCAACGCCTTTCCCAGATCTTCCGCCAGCTTCGCGAGTTCGGGGCTGAAATAGGCGATGGCGCGCTTTTCGGTGGCGTAGCTCGCCCCGACCACGCGGCGCTGGCGACCTATCCTGATAAGTGTATCGACATCGACATCCTCGCGCGCCATCAGAAGGGCGCCCGTGCCGCTGCCATCAAGCGCGAATTCGGCAATCGCATCATAACCGCCCTTGCGGATGAATCCGATTGCGACATTGCGCGTACTATTGACCGATACCGGCGTAAACCACGGCACTTCCCGCCCTTCGATCGAGAGGTTGTCCAGCGTCTTCCAGCCCCAGCTGCCGATTGCGCGGTAGAAGTAATTGTAGTCACCGGTCAGCCGGCCATTACGGTCATACTTGGCGCGCACCTTGATCCGCACCTGCCCGGCCTCGTCCGCGACAAAACGCTGCGCCGCCGGATCGGCACTTTCGAGCACCTTGCGCCTGGCCGAGGCGGCATCAATCATATCGACCCCGAGGCCCTCAGCATCACTGGAAATCCGGCCAGCGCCGCCGCGTTCGGGTACATAATCGCGCGAGACGAGAATCTGCCCGGCCTCGCCGCCCACATCGAGCGCGAGTACATCGCCCCCTTGCTGGGCAAACCCGATCGCTCTGGCCGACTGGCGCTTGCTCAGTTCGGTGACCTCGCCGCTGTCCACATTTATCGAAAACAACCGGTCAAACGGGATCAGCATCCCGTCACCGCCATCGGCCATGCCTGCAACCTGACATACCAATCGCGCGTCGCTGGCCCATTCGCACCAGTCGAGATCAGCGATCTTTTCGGAATTACCGAGAATCGGCCTGATGGTCGCGTCGCCGGCAAGGTCGATCACATTGAGGCCCTCGGCATGCTCCGGCCCTGCGCCAATAAAAGCGACCTTTGTGCCCGAAGGCGACAGCGAAATGTCGAGCACGGTCTCCCGCACACCGAACAGGGCGGCGGCGGTTTCAAGATCGCTCTCCTGCGCGGCAGCAGGGGCGGCCAGCATGGCGATGGCCCCCGTCATCATGGCGGCGGCCAAAGCAGTGCCGCTGCCATTTCGCGCGAATTTCACGACCCCTTGCCCCCTCGCTGCAAGAGCATCAGGCTATCCCAAGCCGCGCTGCAATCAAGCCCCTTGGCGCAGATAATCGCGGCGGAAGGTTCTGGCAAAGCTGGCAAAACCGCCAGCGGCAATGGCATCGCGCATCGCCGCCATCAGCGCCTGATAGAAACACAGATTGTGCTCGGTCAGCAGCATCGCGCCGAGCATTTCGCCCGATTTCACCAGATGGTGGATATAGGCGCGGCTGTAGGTGGTGCAGACCGGGCAGGTGCAGCGCGAATCAAGCGGGCCGGTATCCTCGGCAAAGCGGGCGTTGCGCAGATTGAGCGGCCCGTCCCAGGTAAACGCCTGCCCGTTGCGGCCCGAACGGGTCGGCAACACGCAATCGAACATATCAATCCCGCGCTCGACCGCGCCGACCAGATCATCCGGCTTGCCCACCCCCATCAGGTAGCGCGGGCGATCTGCGGGCAGCATGTCGGGCGCATAGTCGAGCACGCCGAACATCGCCTCCTGCCCCTCACCCACGGCCAGCCCGCCCACGGCATAGCCATCAAAGCCGATGTCGGTGAGCGCATCGGCACTGATCCGGCGCAGGTCTTCGTGCAGCGCGCCCTGCTGGATGCCGAACAATGCGGCGCGCATCGCGTGTTCCTCTCCGCTGTCGAACCCTTCGCGGCTGCGCTTTGCCCAGCGCATCGACAATTCCATGCTGGCGGCGATTTCGTCCTTCGGGCGGTCGGCGCGCGGGCATTCGTCAAAGGCCATGACGATATCGGAACCGAGCAATCGCTGGATTTCCATCGAGCGTTCCGGGGTCAGCATGTGCTTCGAGCCGTCGAGATGGCTGCGGAATTCCACGCCCTGTTCGGTCAGCTTGCGCAGTTCGCTGAGGCTCATCACCTGATAGCCGCCACTATCGGTCAGGATCGGGCGCGGCCAGTTCATGAAATCATGCAGCCCGCCAAGCCGCGCCACCCGCTCCGCGCCGGGGCGCAGCATCAGGTGATAGGTGTTGCCGAGGATGATATCGGCCCCGGTGGCGCGCACGCTTTCGGGCTTCATCGCCTTGACGGTGGCCGCTGTGCCGACCGGCATGAAGGCAGGCGTGCGGATTTCCCCGCGCTGCATCGCGATCGTGCCGGTGCGCGCTTTGCCGTCGACGGCGTGGAGGGTGAAGGAGAAACGCGGAGCGATCATGGCGACTGCCCGCTAGCGCTGCTTGCGCGCGCTGTCACGCCTTCGCGAGAGGAGCAGCAAAAAGGCCGGAGCAGCGCGGGGGCTGCTCCGGCCGTGAATCTGGTGGGTGGCTCAGCCTCAGAAGGCGAAGAGCAGGCCCACCGTCGCGCGGGTGGTGTCAAATGCGATGGTGTCGATCCCGGCGCGGAAACGCACCGGGCTTTCACCCAGACCGAATTCGACACCGGCACCGACGAGATAATCGCCGTCCGAACTGTCAAAGCCCACCAGCGGGTTGACGCCCAGCAGGTTGCCAAGATCCAGATCGACTTTCTGGTAACCGCCGCGCACGAAGATCTTGCCGCTTTCGCCGACGCGCACACCGGCGCGCGCGGCAATGCCGTATTCATTATCGATCGCGCCATCGCCAATGTGGAAATTGCCTTCGGCACCGACGAAGAAGGTCTGGCCGACCGGCACATCGACACCGGCGACGATGCCGTAGATGCCGCCATTATCATCGGGCAGTCCCAGCCCGAGATCGTGGATCCCGGCAGATGCGCCAACATAGACTTCAGGTCCATCATTCGACTGCGCGTGGGCGGCTGCCGGAAGCGCGATCATGGCAATCGCGGCGCCGATGACTGCGGGCGTGGTGATTGCGATTTTCCTCATGCGTTTATATCCTTTTTTCTTGCCTGCCGCAGGGGGTGCGGTAGCCAGCAAGCGATTAGGATTCGGTCACTTTCTGTCACATGAACGGGACGACCAATTGCCGCCAGGGTCAGACGGATGGTGCTTGCCGTTCGACCAGAGGCGCAGGCCCGATGGCCTGCTTCATTCGCGCAGGCGCCATCCGGTGCGGAAGATCACCGCGATGATCACGACGCACAGCACAAGGAAACCGAGCGTGAGCCCCAGCGAAACCGCAATCGGCACATCCGATGTGCCGTAGAACGTCCAGCGCAGCCCGCTCACCAGAAAGGCAATCGGATTGGCAAGCGCCACCGCATCCCACGGGGCGGGCAGATCGCGGATCGAATAGAAGGTGCCGCCAAGGAAGGTCAGCGGGGTGAGGATCAGCAGCGGGATGATGCCCAACTTTTCGAACGAATCCGCCCAGATGCCCAGGATGAAGCCGAACAGCGCAAAACTTGCTGCCACCAGCATGATGTAGAGCGCAGCAAAGATCGGATGGGCGATCTGGTAATCGACGAAGAAGGTCGCCGTGCCAAGGATGATCGCCGCCAGTATCAGCCCCTTCGTGGCCGCCGCGCCGACAAACCCGGCAAGCGTTTCGGCCACGCCCACAGGGGCTGACAGCAATTCGTAGATCGTGCCGGTAAAGCGCGGCATGTAGATGCCGAAACTGGCATTGCTGGTGGTTTCGCCCAGCAGGGTCAGCATCAGCAGGCCGGGGATGATGAAGGCCCCGTAGGGCACGCCGCCGATCGGCTCCATCCGCGCGCCGATCACCGATCCGAACACCACGAAATAGAGCGAGGTGGTGAGCACCGGCGATAGGATCGACTGGAATGCGGTGCGGAACGCGCGGCTCATTTCGCGGCGATAAATGGAGAGCGCGCTGCGCAGGTTGAAATGCATCACGCCGGCTCCCCTTCGCCCAGCAGGCCGACAAAAATGTCTTCAAGCGAGCTGTCGTGGATGTCGAGGGTGGTATAGGCGATGCCCGCGCGGGTCAGCGCCTGCGTCAATTGCGCCACCTCCGCCCGGCCACCACCTTCACCGGCGCTGCCGCCGCGATAGATCAGCCGCCTGCCGCCCTCGCCCAGTTCAACCGGGAACGCGGCAATATCCGGTGGCAGCGCGGCCAGCGGCGCGGCCAGATCGATCACCGCTTCGGTGGTGCCGAGCCGTTCCATCATCGCGTGTTTTTCGTCCACCATCAGGATGCGCCCGCTGCGGATGATCCCCACGCGATCGGCCATTTCCTCGGCTTCCTCGATGTAATGGGTGGTGAGGATGATGGTCACGCCGCGTTCCTTGAGCGCGGCGATCTGCTGCCACATGCCCTTGCGCAGTTCCACATCCACACCGGCGGTGGGTTCATCAAGGAACAGCAATTCGGGATCATGCGCCAGCGCCTTGGCGATCAGAACGCGGCGCTTCATCCCGCCCGAAAGCGCACGGATCTGCGCGTCCTTCTTGTCCCACAGCGACAGGCTTTTGAGGATCTCCTCAAGCCGCGCGGCATCGTAAGGCTTGCCGAACAGGCCTTGCGAATAGGTGACAGCGCGCCACACGGTTTCAAACATGTCGGTGGCAAGCTCCTGCGGCACCAACCCGATCCGCGCCCGCGCGGCCCGCCAGTCGCGCGCCAGATCATGCCCGAAAGCGGTCATCGTGCCGCCCGTGGGCCGCACCAACCCGCAAACCGCACCGATCAGCGTCGTCTTGCCCGCCCCGTTCGGCCCGAGCAGTGCGAAGATCTCTCCGGCGCGGATATCCAGATCAACCTTGTCGAGCGCCCGGATGCCGCCCTTATAGGTCTTGGTCAGGCCGCGGATCGAAAGGATGGGTTCGCTCATCCCGCCAGCGCTAGGGCAGCAGCAACGATGAGTCACCATACGAATAGAACCGGTATTCATTGGCGATGGCATGGGCATAGGCCGCCATCATCCGGTCGCGCCCCATCAAGGCGCTGACCAGCATCATCAGAGTCGATTTGGGCAGGTGGAAATTGGTCATCAACCCATCGACCGCACGCAATCTGTAGCCCGGCGTGATGAAGATCGCAGTGTCCCCGGCGAAGGGCTGGATGATGCCGTTTTCATCGACCGCGCTTTCAAGCAGGCGCAGAGATGTGGTGCCAACGGCGATGATCCTGCCCCCCTTGGCGCGAGCTTCATTGAGCTGATCGGCAGTGGTCTGCGAAATGCGCCCGAATTCGGCGTGCATCTGGTGATCGTCGGTATCGTCCGCCTTGACCGGCAGGAAGGTGCCTGCCCCGACATGCAGCGTCAGCATCGCCCGCCCAATCCCGGCGGCGTCCAGCGCATCGACCAGCCTCGGGGTAAAATGCAGCGATGCCGTGGGCGCGGCCACAGCGCCTTTTTCGGCGGCGAACATGGTCTGATAATCTTCCAGATCCTGTGCATCGACCCCGCGTTTTGACGCGATATAGGGCGGCAGCGGCATGGTGCCTGCACGATCAAGCAGGACTTCGACCGGCTCCTCACCCTCGAACAACAGCGTGATCGAACCATCGCCAAGCCGTTCCTCGGCCAGCGCCGTCACCCCGCCGCCGAAGATGATCTGATCGCCTTGCCGGACCCGCTTGGCATTGCGGATGAAGGCCTGCCAGCGGCGCAGGTCGATCCGCTTGTGCAAAGTCGCGCCGATCTTCGCCTCACCATCGGCACGGCGGCCTTCAAGCTGGGCGGGAATCACGCGGGTATCGTTGAACACCAGCACATCGCCGGGATTGAGAAGCGCGGGCAAATCACGCACGCCCCGATCCTCGAAGGGGGCATCGCTGCCCTGCACCACCAGCATCCGCGCCGCATCGCGCGGGCGCACCGGGCGCAGCGCAATGCGTGACTGCGGAAGATCGAAATCGAACAGGTCTACTTTCATCGCCGCCGCGCATAATGCGCTGACAGGGCGCAGGAAAGAACTTTAACCCAGCGGCCCGCTCAGCATGTCGATAGTGACTGGCGCATCATCCCTGGGCGCGGGCGGCGGTGGCGGCGGTAGATTGTCGCTCGCCAGCGAGGCTTGCAGGATATAGCTCGGATCGGCGGGGGGCTCACCCCGGTTGATCGTGTCGACCGCATCCATGTTTTCGATCACGCGACCAAAATTGGTGTAGCGCTTGTCAAGGCTGAAACGCGGGTAGAAGACGATGAAGAACTGGCTGTTGGCGCTGTCTTCCTCGGAGGCGCGGGCCATTGCCACGGTCCCGCGCACATGCGGCATCGGGTTGAATTCAGCCTTGAGATCAGGCAGTTCGCTGCCGCCCTGCCCGGTGCCGGTCGGATCGCCGCTTTGCGCCATGAAACCATCGATCACGCGGTGAAAAATCACCCCGTTGTAAAAGCCGCTGCGGGTCAGTGTCTTGATCCGCTCGATATGTTCGGGCGCCCATTCGGGCATCAGGCGGATCTTCACCCGTTCGCCATTCGACAGGTCGATCACCCAGACATTCTCGGGCTCGACCGCCGGATCATAATTGATCGGGGCATAGTTGAAGGACGGAATGGCGGCTTCTGCCCCGTCCCCGTCCCCGTCCTGATCCCCATCCTCGGCGGAGGTTCCCGCAGATGACGTTGCGTCGCCATCCTGGGCAAGCGACGGGGTGCCCGCAGCAAGCAGGAAGAGCGCACCAAGCGCGGAGGTGAACGTGGCTTTGATCATCATTTCATCCGTATCAGACGCGCCCTTTAGCCATGCCCGGCTGACACTTCAATGAATGAAGCCAGACCTGTCGACATTGCGTGCCTAATAATCGCCCTTGGTCCCGGTTTCGCGCACCCGCGCCTCGACTTCGGCGCGTACCGGGGGGCTGACGAACCGGGTGATGTCCCCGCCATAGATCGCGATTTCCTTGACCAGTTTGGACGCGATCGGTTGCAGCGAGACATCGGCCATCAGGAACACGGTTTCGATATTGTCGTCGAGCTGCTGGTTCATGCCGGCCATCTGATATTCATATTCGAAATCGGCGACCGCGCGCAGCCCCCGGATGATGACGGACGCCCTCTGTTTCTGCGCGAATTTCACCAGCAAGGCGTTGAAACCCACCACCCTGACATTGTCCAGCCCCATCCGGGCGACTTCGCGTTCGACCATGGCGAAGCGCTCCTCGGTGGAGAACATCGGGTTCTTGGAAGGGTTGGTCGTCACCCCGATGATGAGGTCATCCACCAGCTTGGCACCGCGCCGGATGATATCGGCATGGCCCAGCGTGATCGGGTCGAAGGTTCCGGGATAAATCCCGACGCGGCATGTCATGGTGATTGTCCTTGTGACTTGCAGATTAGCGGTCGCGATCGACGATGAATCGGGCGAGCGCGCGCAGGATATCGGCTTCGGGGCCATAGGAGGCGAGCCGCAGGACCGCCTGATCCACCAGCGCGCGCGCCTGTTCGCGGGCCTTGTCCACGCCCATCAGGGTGACGAAGGTCTGCTTGCCCTGCCCTTCATCCTTGCGCAGCGCCTTGCCGGCCTTGTCCGCATCGCCCGTCACATCGAGCAGGTCGTCGGCGATCTGGAAGGCCAGCCCGATATCGCGGGCATAGGCACGCAGATGCGCCCGGCCCTGCGGCGCCACCTTGCCGAGAATCGCGCCCATTTCGACACTGGCGGCCAGCAGCGCGCCGGTTTTGAGCTGTTGCAGCCGGGTGATGGTGTGAAGGTCATAGGTCACGCCTTCCTCGTCCGCGACCATGTCCATCATTTGTCCGCCGGCCATGCCGTGCATTCCGGAAGCCTGCCCCAGTGTCGCGATCAGCTCGCTGCGGACGAAGGGATCGGCGCTGGTTTCGCTGTGGCTGAGAATCTCGAAGGCAAGCGCGTGAAGCGCATCGCCTGCCAGCACCGCGGTCGCCTCGTCATAGACCTTGTGCAGCGTCGGCTTGCCGTGGCGCAGATCATCATTGTCCATGCAGGGCAGATCATCGTGGATCAGCGAATAGACATGGATCGCCTCGATCGCCGCGCCTGCGCGCAAGGCGGCATCGCGCGACACGCCGAACAGGCTGGCGGTGCTGACGACGAGCAACGGGCGCACCCGCTTGCCCCCGCCGATCGCGGCATAACGCATCGCCTCGATCAGGCGGGCGCTGGTATCCTCCGGCACCGGCAGCAGCGCATCGAACAGCGAATCGATATCGGCCTGAACGCGTTTCAGCCCGTGTCCGAGAATATCGGTCTCCACCCCCGCAAGCATCGGCTCAGCCATCCGAATCGAGCGGGCGCGTGCCGCCTACCCGTCCATCGGCGCCGGTAACGATCTTCTCGATCCGCGCCTGCGCCGCATCCAGCCGCTGCTGGCACGCGGCCCGCAACGCCTCGCCACGTTCGTACAGGCTGATCGAATGATCAAGCGGCACGTCGCCGCGTTCCAACTGCTGCACGATCGTCTCGAGCGCGGCGAGCGCCTGCTCGAAGCTCATCTGCGAAATGTCCTGCGCCGACCCGGCGGCGTTATTGCCCTCATCCATGGGTGCGAGCATTGACGCGGCCACCCTGTCCGGTCAAGGCTGGCGCGCATCAGGGCGGGACAAACCGGGACAGAAACGAACATGACCAAATGGATCATCGCCTATGGCACCGCCGCGCTCGCCTTTGGCGTGCTGGATGCGATCTGGCTGCGCTGGGCGGCGGGCAATCTCTATCGCCCGGTGATCGGCGATATCATGGCCAAGGATTTCAACATGGCCGCCGCCGGCGTGTTCTATCTGATCTATCTTGCGGGGATGACATGGTTCGCCATCAAACCCGGCATCGAAACCGGCACGGTGCAGGCCGCGCTGCTCAACGGCATCCTGCTGGGCGCGCTGTGTTATGCTACCTTCGACCTGACATCGCAGGCCGTGTTCAAGGTGTGGGCGACCCATATCAGCGTGCTCGACATCCTATGGGGCGCGTTTGCGACCGGCACGGCGAGCGCGGTGGCGACCTGGGTGGCCTTGCGTTTCGCCCCGGCTGCGGCCTGACCGTCCGCAATGTTCATCGGCCACTTTGCCCCGGCTTTCATCGCGGCAGCCATCAGCCCGCAAAGCCCGCGCCTCGGCACGCTGTTCGTGGCTGCGCAACTGGTCGACTGGGGATTTTTCGCGCTCGCGCTGATCGGGGTTGAGAAACTGCGGGTCGATCCGGCGGCAAGCGTGATGGTCCCGCTCGATCTTTATCACATGCCCTATACCCACAGCCTGATCGGGACGGGAGTATGGGCGATCGCCTGCCTTGCCGTGGTGGCGCTGGGACGGCGCAGCCTGTTTGCCGGGATGCTGGCCGGTCTGGTGGTGCTTTCGCACTGGCCGCTTGACTGGGTGGTGCATGTGCCTGACCTGACGATCGACGGCGATCCGCCCAGACTGGGGCTCGGCCTGTGGAATTACCCGGCGATCGCCATGCCGCTGGAACTGGCGCTGACGGGGGCGGCCTTTGCCTATTATGTCAGCAAGACGCGCGGCCCCGTCGGCCCGCCGCTGGTGCTGCTGGCGGTGATGCTGCTGCTTCAGGCGATCAACTGGTTCGGCCCCCATCCTGAACAAGCGGGCGCGTTCCTGTATCTTCAGGCGCTGTTCGCTTTCGCGATCCTGACGGCGATGGCGGTCTGGGTCGGGGAGAATCGCTGGTTCCACAAACGCGGCGGCTTGGCCTTCGGCGAGCAGTGATTTAGGGGGCGAGCCAAGGAGCCGACCCGCATGACTGAATCTTCCGCCATCACCGCCGAAATCGTCGAACAGCACGGCCTTTCCGCCGAGGAATACGAGCGCGTCCTGCACGCGCTGGGCCGCGAGCCGAACCTTGTGGAACTCGGCATCTTTTCGGTCATGTGGTCAGAGCATTGCAGCTACAAATCGTCGCGCCTGCATCTGAAAAAGCTGCCCACAGAAGCCCCGTGGGTAATCTGCGGCCCGGGCGAGAATGCGGGCGTGATCGACATTGGCGATGGACCAGATGGGACGAAACTGGCGGCCATTTTCAAGATGGAGAGCCACAACCACCCGAGTTACATCGAACCCTATCAGGGCGCGGCGACCGGCGTGGGCGGGATCTTGCGCGACGTCTTCACCATGGGCGCGCGCCCCATCGCCAACGCCAATGCGCTGCGGTTCGGACGGCCCGAGCACCCCAGGATGAAGCATCTGGTGCAGGGCGTGGTCGCAGGCATCGGCGGCTACGGCAATTGCGTCGGCGTGCCGACCGTGGCGGGCGAAACCAATTTTCACCCGGCCTATGATGGCAATATCCTCGTCAACGCGATGACCGTGGGCGTCGCGGATCAGGACAAGATCTTCTATTCCGCCGCCACCGGCATCGGCAACCCGATCGTCTATGTCGGCAGCAAGACCGGGCGCGACGGGATCCACGGCGCGACCATGGCCAGCGCCGACTTTGGCGAGGATGCCGAGGCCAAGCGCCCCACCGTGCAGGTCGGCGATCCCTTTACCGAAAAGCTGCTGATCGAGGCCTGTCTCGAACTGATGGCGACCGACGCCATCGTTGCCATTCAGGATATGGGCGCGGCGGGGCTGACCTCCTCCAGCGTCGAAATGGCATCAAAGGGCGGCGCGGGTATCCGGCTCGACATGAACAAGGTGCCCTGCCGCGAGGACGGCATGACGCCCTATGAAATGATGCTGTCCGAAAGCCAGGAGCGGATGCTCATGGTGCTCAAGCCGGGCAAGGAGGCGATGGCCGAGGCGATCTTCACCAAGTGGGAGCTGGATTTCGCGGTGATCGGCGAAGTCACCGATACCGGGCACATGGTTCTGGAATTCAATGGCGAGGTGGTGTGCGACATTCCGCTGGCCCCGCTCGCCGATGATGCGCCGCTCTATGACCGGCCTTACCTGTCGAAAGAGGACTACAAGGTCTGGGCCAAGGTCACGCCGCTCGCCGAAGTTCCGGTGAGCGACGATATCGCGGCCGATCTGCTGGCCATGATAGCCTCACCCGATCTCGCCTCGCGCCGGTGGATTGCGGAACAGTACGATTCGCAGGTCGGCGCGGACACGCTCCAGACCGGGGGTGATGCGGGCGTGGTGCGGGTGCACGGGACGGGCAAGGCGCTCGCCATCACCACCGATTGCACCCCGCGCTATGTCTTTGCCGATCCCTATGAAGGCGGCAAGCAAGCCATCGCAGAGGCTTACCGCAACCTCTGCGCCGTGGGCGCGCGACCGCTCGCGGTGACCAATTGCCTCAACTTCGCCAACCCCCAACGCCCCGAGATCATGGCGCAGATCGTCCACGCGCTCGAAGGCATGGGCGATGCCTGCCGCGCGCTCGATTTCCCGATCGTGTCGGGGAACGTGTCGCTTTATAACGAGAGCAAGGCGACCGGCGGCGGTTCTGCGATCCTGCCCACCCCGGCGATTGGCGGGGTGGGCATCATCAATGACCTCACCAAGATGATGACAATGCATTTCAAGCAGGCAGGGGACGCAATCTACCTCGTCGGGCCGGAGTTCTGGGCTAAGCCCGATCCGACCCGCTCGCACCTCGGCCAGTCGCTGTGGCTGCGCGTGGTCAAGGGCATGGAAGCCGGCCGCACCCCGCCGACCGACCTCACCGTGGAACGCAGCGCAGGCGAAATCATCCACGAACTGATCGCCGATGGGCTGGTCAATGCGGTGCATGACCTTTCCGATGGCGGCCTTGCCGTGGCGCTGGCGGAAATGGCGC
This sequence comes from Erythrobacter sanguineus, assembly GCF_900143235.1. Taxonomy (GTDB): domain Bacteria; phylum Pseudomonadota; class Alphaproteobacteria; order Sphingomonadales; family Sphingomonadaceae; genus Erythrobacter; species Erythrobacter sanguineus. Next base: position 47,241 of record NZ_FRDF01000002.1, read on the forward strand.
TGGCGGGGGGCATCGGCGCGGAAGCCGATCTGACGGGCAATCCCGATTACACCCCGGCACAATGGTGGTTTGGTGAGGATCAGGGCCGCTATCTGGTGACGGTGCCCGATGTGGAAGCCCTTAACGCCGCGCTCGCCAAGGGCACCCGTGACGAGGATACGGCGCAGATCGGATTCCAGCGCGTCGGCACGGTCGGCGGGGATAGCGTGCTGGGCGTGCCGCTTGGCGAATTGCGCGCGGCGAACCAGCGGTTCTTCGATGAATGGATGGAGGGGTAACGCGGCTCAGGCCGCCTGCGCCCCTGCCCCGCCGAGTGTCAGCCGTTCGCGCGCGATGCCTTCGCTTTCGAGGATCGCAAGACACTGGCGGTACATTTCGGGCTGACCGATATTCAGCCGCACCCGCGCCGCGCCGATATCCTCGCGCATCAGCGCTTCGATATCCTGATGCGAAATCTTGGCCGCGGCCTTGCCCAGCCTGCGCCCTTCCCTGATCACGGCGAACATTGGCGCCTTGGTGCCGCTCACCTTCCCGATCTGGCGCGCGCCGGCATAGGCGATGAACAGCAGTCCGAAATTGTGGTTCTGCTGGTAGCTGAAGGCCAGCAGGCTCGCCTCGCCCAGCGCATCGCGGCCATAGCCGGTCAGCACATGGAACAGATCATGCGTGTCGCGCAGCCGCTCGAAATACCATTCGGTGAGATCCTTGTGGCGCTGTTCGGGCGGTGCCCACTTGTGGCTTTCCGCCACCAGCCCGGCCGCCGACAGGCCTTCGCGCTTCATGAAGGCGATGTAGTGCGCCGCAACGCTGTTCGGCCCGCAATCGGCCCAGCGGGCGTGATCATCCAGCATCGCCGGGATATCAACCTCGCCGCGCAGGTAGCGCTGGCCTTCGGGCGACTGGATAAAATCCCACGCCTGCCGGTGACTGCGCTTGCCCTTGGTCGCCTCGATAATGTGGAACACCTGTTCGGTGTCCTCCTTGTCCTCGACCAGCTTGCCGAAATGGTGCAGCACCTTGAACGGGCGAAACCCCGCCATCTTGCGATCGGGGGCAACCAGCGGAAGATCGATCAGCGCCATGGTGTAACGTCCTTTGTGCGAGTCGCGAACTAGGTTCAGCATATGCCACTTACATTAATGTCAGTAAAGTCTTTGTCACGCCGTTGATCGAGGTCCAAAGTCCGCCAATGCCAGACCATAAGACGCTTCCCTACACCCTGCCCCGCCTTGCCGATGACACGGCCATCGCTCGCGCCCGGTCGATGGCCGAAAGATTGCGGCAGCGCAGAACGTGCCGCTGCTTTTCTGACGAAGCGGTCCCGCGCGAAGTGATCGAGGCGGCTATTCTGGCGGCGGGCAGCGCGCCATCGGGGGCCAATCACCAGCCCTGGCATTTTGCGGTGATCGCCTCGCCCGAAAGCAAACGCGCTATCCGCGAAGCGGCCGAGGCGGAGGAACGGAGGTTCTACGGCGCGGATGGTGATGATCCCAAGGCCAGTGCGGAATGGCTCGCGGCGCTGAATGATCTCGGGACAGATGCGGACAAGCCCTTCCTCGAAACCGCGCCCTACCTGATCGTGGTGTTCGCCCAGCGCAAGGGCGGGATCGCCGAGGACGGGCAGACGCAGAATTACTACGTCAATGAAAGCGTCGGGATTGCCTGCGGAATGCTGCTGGCGACCCTGCACGAAGCGGGGCTGGCAACGCTGACCCACACGCCATCGCCGATGGGGTTCCTGCGCGACATTTGCGGGCGGCCCGAATGGGAAAAGCCGCTGATGATCGTGGTCACCGGCCACCCGGCAGCCGATGCGACCGTGCCGGCCAAGGCGCTGATCAAGAAGCCGCTCGAACAGATTGCGAGCTGGCGATAGCCGCGCAGATTATGCCGCTGCCATTTCCTGCGGCGCATTCTCGCTGGCGAGCAGGTTGTAAGGGTCGATCCCCTCGGCTTTCCAGATGCGGTGACATTCGCGGTATTTGGTTGGCGCGGGGATGTTCATCTGCGCGCGCACCGCGTCGAGCGGCTGGGCAAGCAGTTCGCGGATCGGTTGTTCGATCAGCCGCGGCGCGCCCTTGCCGGTGCGATGCGCCTGCCGCACGGCGCCCAGCACCGGCGCCTTGCTGCCCTTGATCATCTTCTTGATATTGGCCGCCCCGGCATAACCGATCAGCAGGTGGCCATGACTGGGTGACTGGCCGTGGGTGAACAGCAACACGCATTGTTCACCCAGCGCATCGCGGCCATAACCGGTCAGCACATGAAACAGATCATGCGTATCGCGCGAACGCTCCATGAACCATTGCACCAGATCGGGATATTTGGGTCGCCCCAGGCTCTCCGCTTCGGCCACAAGGCCCGCCGCGCTCAAACCTTCGGCCTCCATGAAATCGCAATAGGCGTGGGCAAGGCTGCCCTTGGGGGTCCGGCGCAAGGCGGCGTGATCATCCAGAATTTCGGGCAGGCGCGGTTCGCTGCGGCGCAGTTCTTCGCCGTGCGGGGACAGCGCCAGTTCCTCAACCCGCGGCAGGAACGTGCGCGAGGGGAGCGATTCGAAGATCTTGAAGACCAGACTGGTGTCTTCCTTGTCCGCGATCAGCAGGCGGAAATTCTTCCACGCACGCAAGGGGCGATAACGCGGCGGGACGCGGTCGGGATGACGCAGGATGGTGCCATCGGCGGCGAACATCCGGCTGGAATCATGGGCGGCGGTGGTCATCGGCGTCGATCCTCAAGTGGCAAAGGCGAAGTACGGGGGGAAATGCCATACAATGCTTACATCAGTGTAAATAAGCGATTCGCAGCCCGAATCAAACCCCTTTCTGCGATGAACCATTGCCCGGCTGAGTCAGGAAACGATCAGGCGCCCCGCCAGTCCTTGCGCGGAATGCCCAGCAGGCTGAGCACCGCGGTCAGATCACCGCGATCGACCCGGCCATTGGCGGCCGCCCGCGCCTTGGGCTTGGCGCGATAGGCAAAGCCATAGGTCGCCGCCTCGATCATCGGGATGTCATTTGCCCCGTCTCCTGTGGCGAGGCTGACCTGCCGCTCGCCCGCTTCCTCGCGCAGTACGGCCGCCTTCACCGCACTATCGGTGATCGCACCGACAAGACCGCCGGTCAGCTTTCCCCCGCTGACTTCCAGCCGGTTGCCCACCACCCGATCAAACCCGAGCATCGCGCCGACCGAATCGGCAAAGTGATGGAAGCCCCCCGTTACCAGCACGCTGCGCGCACCCATCGCCGCCAGCGTCGCCACCAGCGTGCGCGCGCCCGGCATGGGGGTAATGCGGTCTGCCAGACAATCGCTGATCGCCGATTCCCCAAGCCCTTTGAGCAGCGCGACGCGTTCCCGCAGCGCGGCGACGAAATCGAGTTCGCCCTGCATCGCGCGTTCGGTGATGGCGGCGATCTGCGGTTTCAGTCCGGCGTAATCGGCCAGCTCGTCGATGCATTCCTGCCCGATCATGGTCGAATCCATGTCCGATACGAACACCTGCGGCACGGCGATGGTGTCGCGGCTTACCAGCATGTCGGCAGGCGCGAAGTGGCGATCAATCGCGGCCAGCACCGTGGCAGGCTCACCTTGTGCAAAGCGCAGTTCAAGCACTTCCTCGCCCGCCAGCATCGCCGCCGAGGCCAGCGCCGCCCCTTCGCCCTTCAGCGCATCGACCAGCGCATCAAGGCGTGTTTCCCTTGTCGCTGTGTCTGCTATCAGCCGGGCAATGAGCATCGTTTCTTCTCCAACCTTACCGGTCGCGCTCATTGCAGGGCCGACCGCCAGCGGCAAGAGCGCGGTTGCGCTTGATCTGGCGCACCGGCTGGCCGATGCCGGTCGCACGGGCGTGATCGTCAATGCCGACAGCGCGCAGGTCTATGCCGATCTGCGCGTGCTTTCCGCCCGCCCTGCGGATGATGAGATGGAGGGCATCGAACACCGCTTGTTCGGCGCATGGGACGGATCGCAGCCCTGTTCGGCCGCCGCATGGGCAAGCAGCGCGAAGGCGGAAATCGCCGATATCCATGCGGGCGGCGGCGTGCCGATCCTTGTCGGCGGCACCGGGCTGTATCTCAAGGTGCTGCTTGAAGGGATTGCGCCGATTCCCGAAATCGATCCCGAGGTGCGGGCCATGGTGCGCGCCCTGCCCGAAGATGGCGCCTACAAGCTGCTGCAAATGGAAGACCCGCTGCGCGCAGCAGAGCTTGATCCGGGCGATCGGCAGCGGATCGCCCGCGCGCTTGAGGTCAAACGTTCGACCGGGGTGACGCTGGGCGACTGGCAATTGGCCAAGGCGGGCGGGATTGCCGAGGAGGTGGCGCTTCACCCGCTGCTGCTGCTGCCCGACCGCGCATGGCTGTATGAACGCTGCGACCGGCGCTTCGCGGCGATGATGGAGGCGGGCGCGGTGACCGAGGTCGAGGCGCTGATTGCGCGCGGGCTTGACCCCGATCTGCCGGTAATGCGCGCCATCGGCGTGCCGGAGATCGCGGCCTTGCTTGACGGGGATCTCACCCGCGAGGCCGTGATTGCGGCCGGAAGCCAGGCAACCCGCAACTATGCCAAGCGCCAATACACATGGTTCCGGCGCCAGACACCGGCGGATTGGGCGCGGATCGCGCCCGGCACCCAGTCTGAAAATATCGACATTGGCAGTCATTTTGCATCATTATTACGTAATTAAAGGTTGACCTGTCACATTATAACCTATAGCAGCGTGGCGACTCGGTCCGAAGCGGATAATCCCTGCCTCGGGCCGGTTTTTGTTGTTTAGCGCGGCGCGCGTGAGGCGTGCCGCCCAGCCCTGATCACATGGAATGGAGTTTCTCGTGCCCGGCCAGCCGGATCCTGCCCGACCCGACAACCCCGCCAGCAGCGGGGCGGCGATCCTTGTGCAAAGCCTGATCGAACAGGGGGTCGAATTCGTGTTCGGCTACCCCGGCGGCGCGGTGCTGCCGATCTATGATGAATTGTTCGGGGATGAGCGCATCCGCCACATACTGGTGCGGCACGAAGCCGGCGCGGCCCATGCGGCGGAAGGCTATGCCCGCGCCACCGGCAAGCCCGGCGTGGTGCTGGTGACCTCCGGACCCGGCGCGACCAATGCGATCACCGGCATCGCCGATGCGTGGATGGATTCGATCCCGCTGGTGGTGATCACCGGACAGGTGCCGACCGCGCTGATCGGCACCGATGCCTTTCAGGAAGCTGACACCATCGGCATCACCCGCCACTGCACCAAGCATAATTATCTGGTCAAAGACCCGGCAGATCTCGCCGCCACCATTTCCGAGGCCTTCCGCATCGCCACCACCGGGCGTCCCGGCCCGGTCGTGATCGACATTCCCAAGGACGTGCAGATCGCCATCCCGTCGACAAACCGCGCTTTCCTGCGCGCGGGGTCGCATCGCTACGCCCCGCAGATGGTCGCCCCTGCCGATCAGATCATCGAGGCGATCGAGATGATCGCTGCTGCCGAACGGCCAATCCTTTACACCGGCGGCGGGGTGATCAATTCCGGCCCACATGCAAGCGAGCTGTTGCGCCAGCTTCAGGACATTACCGGTGCGCCGGTAACCTCGACCCTGATGGGCCTTGGCGCCTTTCCGAGCGTGCATCCCGATTGGCTCGGGATGCTGGGGATGCACGGCACTTTTGAAGCCAACATGGCGATGAACAAGGCCGACGTGATGGTCTGCATCGGCGCGCGCTTTGATGATCGGGTGACGGGCAGGCTTGATGCCTTCTCGCCGGATTCGCGCAAGATCCACATTGATATCGACCGTTCCTCGATCAACAAGACCGTTGCTGTCGAACTGGGGATTGTCGGCGATTGCGGCACGGTGCTGGGCCAGATGCTTGAGGCATGGGGAACCCGCAAACCCCGCGATCTGGGCGAATGGAAGGCGCGGATCGCGGGCTGGCGCGCGCGCGAATGCCTCGCCTATCCGGAACGTTCGGTAAAGCACCCGAACATGATAATGCCGCAGAAGGCGATCGAGCGGCTTTATGCCCTGACGCATTCGGTCAAGCCGATCATCTCGACCGAGGTCGGCCAGCACCAGATGTGGGCGGCGCAATATTTCCACTTTGACGATCCGAACAAGTGGCTGACCAGCGGCGGGCTCGGCACGATGGGTTACGGCCTTCCCGCTGCCATTGGCGCGCAATTGGGCCACCCCGATGCGCTGGTGATCGATATTGCGGGCGAAGCGTCGATTCAGATGAACATTCAGGAACTCGGCACCGCGTCGCAATACCGCCTGCCGGTCAAGGTGTTCATCCTCAACAATGAATATATGGGCATGGTTCGCCAGTGGCAGGAACTGACCTATGAAAGCCGCTATTCGAACTCCTATTCCGACAGCCTGCCCGATTTCGTCCGGCTGGCCGAGGCTTACGGCTGGAAGGGCATCCGCATCCATGACGAAAGCGAGCTGGATGAAGGCATCGCCGCGATGCTCGCCCATGATGGCCCGGTTATGGTTGATTGCCTTGTCGCGCAGGATGCCAACTGCCTGCCGATGATCCCGTCAGGCGCGGCGCACACCGACATGATCCTCTACGGAGACAAGGTCGACGGGACGATGGACGACGAAGCCAAGGCGCTCGTCTAGGGCGCTGTTTCGGGGAAGACCGCAAAAATGAAAATCGCTGAAGCAGCCTCCGAGCGCCACGTGCTCGCCATCACGGTCGACAATGAACCGGGGATCCTTGCCAAGATCACCGGCCTGTTCACTGCGCGCGGCTATAATATCGACAGCCTGACCGTGGCCGACATCACCGAAGATCACGGTGTCAGCCGGATCACCATCGTCACCAACGGCCCGCCGCAGGTGATCGACCAGATCGAGGCGCAGCTGGAACGGCTGGTGCCGGTGCACAAGGTCACCGATCTCACCACTGCCGGCCCGCATGTCGAACGCGAGCTGGCGCTGATCAAGGTCACCGGCACGGGCGAAAAGCGGGTCGAGGCGCTGCGGCTGGCCGATATCTTCCGCGCCCGTCCGGTCGATACCACCACTGAAAGCTTCATTTTTGAAATCACCGGCCCGCCCGACAAGGTCGACAGCTTCATCGCTCTGATGCGCGAACTGGGGCTGGTCGAAGTCGGCCGCACCGGCGTGGTTGGGATGCTGCGCGGGCCGCAGGGGGCCTGAGCACGGACAGGAATTCAACTCCGTCTTCCCGGGCCTGACCCGGGATCCCGCTTCCTTCGACAAAACAGGAAGGCAGCGGGGCCCCGGCTCAAGGCCGGGGAGACGATCAAAGGAAAGCAAGGACGAAATAATGAAAGTCTATTACGACGCCGATGCCGATCTCAAACTGATCAAGCCGAAGAAGGTCGCCATCGTCGGCTACGGCTCGCAAGGCCACGCCCATGCCCAGAACCTGCGCGATTCAGGCGTTGCCGAAGTCGCCATCGCGCTGCGTGAAGGCTCTGCCACCGCAAAGAAAGCGGCTGAGGCGGGCTTCAAGGTGCTCACCAACACCGAAGCGGCCAAGTGGGCCGATATCCTGATGGTCCTCGCGCCCGATGAACATCAGGCCGGCATCTGGGAAAACGACATCAAGGGCCACCTCAAGCCCGGCTCTGCGCTGGCCTTTGCCCATGGCCTCAACGTCCACTTCGGCCTGATCGAGGCACCGTCGGATATCGACGTGATCATGATCGCCCCCAAAGGCCCGGGCCACACCGTCCGCAGCGAATATGTGCGCGGCGGCGGCGTCCCCTGCCTGATCGCGATCCATCAGGATGCCAGCGGCGCGGCGCATGACGTTGCGCTTGCCTATGCCAGCGCGGTTGGCGGCGGGCGTTCGGGCATCATCGAAACCAACTTCAAGGAAGAATGCGAAACCGATCTGTTCGGCGAACAGGCGGTGCTGTGCGGCGGGATCACCCACCTGATCCAGGCCGGGTTCGAAACGCTGACCGAAGCTGGTTACGCGCCCGAAATGGCCTATTTCGAGTGCCTGCATGAAACCAAGCTGATCGTCGATCTGCTGTATGAAGGCGGCATCGCCAACATGCGCTATTCGATTAGCAACACTGCCGAATATGGCGATATCACCACCGGCCCGCGGATCATCACCGATGAAACCAAGGCCGAAATGAAGCGTGTGCTGGCCGATATCCAGTCGGGCCGCTTTGTGAAGAACTTCGTGCTGGATAACCGCGCTGGCCAGCCCGAACTCAAGGCCGCACGCAAGGCTGCCGAAGCGCATCCGATCGAAAAGACCGGGGCCGAATTGCGCGCCATGATGCCGTGGATCAGCGCCAACAAGCTGGTCGACAAGACCAGGAACTGACGCCGGCGCGCACAAGGCGCAGCGCATCGGGCTTGCCCCGCGCTGCGCCTTGCGCGACAGCACCGCCATGCGCCTTTCCGATTGCCACAATATCGACGATTTCCGCAAGCTGGCGAAGGCCCGCCTGCCCTTCCCCGTGTTCGATTACATCGACGGTGCGGCCGATGACGAACTGACCAAGGCGCGCAATACCGCCGCCTTCGCGGGCGTCGATCTGGTCCCCGATGTGCTGGCGGGGGTGGAGACGATCGACACCTCCTGCACCATCCTCGGGCGCAAATCGGCGCTGCCGCTGATGCTTTCGCCGACAGCAGTGCAGCGCGCCTTCCACTGGCAAGGTGAAACGGCAGTCGCCAAGGCTGCGGAGACATACGGGCTGTGGTTCGGCATCTCCAGCCTTGCGACCCGCTCTATCGAGGATATCGCCGCCCTGACCAGCGGGCCGAAGCTGTTCCAGCTTTATGTCCACAAGGACAAGGGGCTCAACACCCACATGATCGAGCGTTGTCAGGCAGCGAAGTTCGATGCGCTGGCGCTGACGGTGGACACGATTGTTTCGGGCAAGCGCGAACGCTGCCTGCGTTCAGGCTTCACCACCCCACCGCGCTTCACCCCGGCCAGCGTGCTGAGCTATGCTACCCGTCCGCGCTGGACGATGGACTATCTGCTGCGCGAGAAATTCCGGCTGCCCAATCTCGATACCCATGTCAGCGAGGGCACCAACAAGGCGGTGAGTATCGCGGAATATTTCAACACCATGCTCGACACCGCGATGGATTGGAGCACGGCGGCGGCAATTCGCGAACAATGGGGCGGTACCTTCGTGCTGAAAGGGGTGATGAGCGCCGGTGATGCGCGCCGCGCGGTTGAGATCGGGGCGGACGCGATCATGATCTCCAACCATGGCGGGCGGCAACTCGATGGCAGCCGCGCGCCCTTCGACCAGTTGCCCGAGATCGTGGACGCCGTGGGCGGCGAGATCGAGATCATCTGCGACGGCGGCGTGCGGCGCGGCACCCATGTGATGAAGGCGCTGTGTTCGGGCGCAACCGCTGCTTCGGGCGGGCGGCTTTACCTCTATGCGCTGGCGGCAGCCGGGCAGGACGGGGTCGAACGCGCGCTCGGCATCCTGAAGGACGAGATCGAGCGCGGCATGCGGCTGATGGGGGTCACGCGGGTGGATCAGTTGACGCACGAAAGGTTGCGTCAAGGATAACCGGCCTCAAGCAACGCAAGTGTTGGGCCGAAAAGCCCGCCCTCAAGCAGCGAAAGCGGTAGGCCGAGAAACCCGGCCTGAAGCAGCGAAAGCGGTAGGCCAGACAGGAATGTCATAATCCGGTAACGCAAGCCGGGCTTGAGGCGATCAGACCAGCAAACGGACAGCTATCATGACCCTGCTTTCGCGCCATTTCGTCACGCTCCCCCTTGCTATCGCCGCGCTGGTGCTGACCGGCTGCGGCAGCGAACCTGATCCGGCCGCCAATGACGCGGCCAGCTTTGCTGCGCGCATCAAGCAGAATGACGAGACCCCCGCGCCGCAAGGCACCGTCGCGCCCAGGCTGGCCGAACCCATACCCGGCGCAGCGCCCGGCCCCTATGCCCCCGGCACGCTGACCGATCCGGCCTCGGCCACCTGCGGCGCGAACCTGATGGGGCCGTTTATCGGCAAGCTTGCCGACGATGCCACCCGCGCCGAGATCGTCGCCGCGCTGGGCCGCAGCGACAACCTGCGCTTTGTTGCCTTTGGCACGCCCGGCTATATCAATCCCGATCCCACCAATCCGCGCCTCAGCCTGATGCTCGATAGGCAGAACATCATCCGTGACGCGCGTTGCGGGTAGGATTGTGCGGGCGACAGGGGATGAATCCCGGCTTGCGCGCGCCGGGATAATCGGCAAAGACGGATCGCAATGACGCGGAACGGACTCCTGCTGCTTCGACTTATGCGCCCTTGGGCGTAGGGCTTCGCGCGCAAGGATCGCCGCGGCCCCGCTCCCAAGGGTGACCAGCCGCCAGCCTTCCTTTCCCTTTTCCGCGACGAGCTTTTCCCATGCCCATGCTCAAGAACCCTTCTGCCAAATATCGCCCCTTTGGCCAGATCGATCTGCCTGACCGCCAGTGGCCCAGCCGCCTGATTACCCATGCCCCGCGCTGGCTTTCGACCGATCTGCGCGACGGCAACCAGTCGATCATCGATCCGATGGACGCGGTGAAAAAGCGCCGCTTTTTCGATCTGCTGATCGAAATCGGGGTCAAGGAAATCGAAGTCGGCTTCCCCAGCGCAGGCGCGACCGAGTTCGACTTTATCTCCGGCCTCGTGCGTTCGGGCGACATCCCTGACGATGTCACCGTGCAGGTGCTCACACAGAGCCGCGAAGACCTGATCCGCACCTCTTTCGACAGCCTCGAAGGCGCGCGGGCGGCGATCGTGCACCTGTATAATGCGGTCAGCCCGGCGTGGCGCGACATCGTGTTCCGGATGAGCAAGGACGAAGTGAAAGCCATCGCCATCGCCGGTGCCAAGGTGATGCGCGACGAGGCGGCCAAGCGCCCCGGCACCGACTGGCATTTCCAGTATTCGCCCGAAACCTTCTCCACCGCCGAACTGGATTTCAGCATCGAGGTGTGCGCGGCGGTGATGGAGGTGCTTCAGCCAACACCCGACCATCCGATCATCCTCAACCTGCCTGCCACCATCGAGGCGGCGACGCCCAATATCTACGCCGACCAGATCGAATATTTCGCCCGCCACCTGCCCAATCGCGAAGCTGCGATCCTGAGCCTCCACACCCACAACGACCGCGGCACCGGGGTCGCGGCAGCGGAACTGGGGCTGATGGCGGGCGCCGACCGGGTCGAAGGCTGCCTGTTCGGCAATGGCGAACGCACCGGCAATTGCTGCCTCGTGACGATGGGTCTCAATCTCTACACCCAGGGGGTGGATCCGGGCCTCGATTTCTCCGACATCGACCGGGTGATCGAAACGGTCACCTATTGCAACGACCTGCCCGTGCACCAGCGCCACCCCTATGGCGGGGAACTGGTCTACACGGCGTTCTCCGGCAGCCATCAGGACGCGATCAAGAAGGGTTTCGAAGCGCGCGACACGCAGAATGACGAATATTGGCGCGTGCCCTATCTGCCGATCGATCCGGCCGATCTGGGCCGTTCATACGAGGCCGTGATCCGGGTCAATTCGCAATCCGGCAAGGGCGGTTTCGCCTGGGTGCTGGAAAAGGATCAGGGCCTTAAACTGCCCAAGAAGATGCAGGCCGATTTCAGCCGTCATGTTCAAGCCATGGCCGATGATCTGGGCCGCGAACTGGGCGCCGCCGATATCTGGGAGGCGTTCCGCCGTGCCTACCATGTCAAGACCCACCCCAAGCATTTCCAACTGGTGCGCTACGAGGAAAGCCGCGCTGCCGATGGCACGCGCATCTTTGCCGGGACGATTGCCGTGCAGGGTCACGAGCAGAGCGTCTCGGGGCGCGGCAACGGCCTCATCTCCAGCGTGATGGGGACCTTGCGCGAAGCTTTCGGGGTCGATTTGGAGGTGGCGGATTATACCGAGCATGCGCTTGGACAGGGCACGGATGCACGCGCGGCGGCCTATCTCGAATGCCGCACCGGTGATGGCCGCACCATCTGGGGCTGCGGGATCGACGAGGATATCGCCACCGCCAGCGTGCGTGCGGTGCTTTCGGCGGCGAATGTGGCGGTTTCACAAAGCGCCCGATAGCCCCTCTGCCCGCGCTTGCATGGCTGCCGATTTGCGCGCAATCTCGCCAACCATGCAATGATGGCGCAAAGTTGGGAGAGGCAGGTCGCTCATGGAAGTGCTGGAACCGGATCCTGCAATCCCGCTGCCGCCGCCGCAGGTGGCCGCCGATCTGGCGTTCGGCGATCTTGGCAGGGCGCTGGCGGCGGGCTGGCGTGATTTCCTCGGCCTTGCGCAATTCGGGATGTTCTTTGGCGGGTTCTATGTGCTGGCGGGCCTGCTGATCGGCTTGGCGGCGATCAACGGGGGTGAGCCGACCTGGCTGATCCCGGCGATGGCAGGCTTTCCGCTGGTCGCGCCCTTCGTGGCGGTCGGCCTTTACGAGGCAAGCCGCAGGCGCGAAGCAGGCCTTGCCCTGTCGTGGCGCGCGGTGCTTGGCGCGCTGAAAGGACATGATGATGACCAGATCCTGTCGATGGGGGTGATCGTGTTCGTGGCCTTTTCGTTCTGGATGATCGTGGCCCATGCGATCTTTGCCGTGTTCATGGCCGAAAGCGGGATGGGAGGCGAATCCATCGCGGCCCTGCTCACCCCGGCAGGCCTGATGATGCTGGCAGTGGGCAGTGCGGTGGGCGCGGTGATGGCGTTTGCGTTCTATGCCATGACTGTCATCAGCCTGCCGATGCTGGTGGAACGCAAGGTCGATTTCCTCACCGCGATCATCACCAGCTTTAAGGTGGTGCGCACCAATTTCGCGGTGATGCTTGGTTGGGCGGCGATCATTGCGATGCTGCTGTTCGTGGCGATGCTGCCGGCGTTCCTGGGCCTGATCGTCGCGCTGCCGGTGCTGGGCCATGCGACCTGGCATCTCTATCGCCGTGCGGTGGTATAGACGATTTCCTACTGCGCGTGCCGCCTCTATCAAAAGAGGCATGACGCTCGCCCATCCTGCCATTAGTGCTGTTGCATCAACAGGCGGCGCGGAGGCCGGGTTTCTGTCTCTGGACAGTGTCTCATGTGTCTCCAACACGCAGGCTCACGAGGGAGAGAGCGATGACCACCAGCCACACGCCCGAAGCGATTCTCGAACCGGAATTGCCGATCATCGATCCGCACCACCATCTGTGGGATTTGCGGGCAATGATCCCGATGTTCCCGGAACCGCGGCACCACTTCATCGCGGGCATCGTGGACAATGCGCATTACACCTTCGATCAGTTGCACACGCATCTGACCAGCGGCCACAACGTCATCGCCACGGTGTTCATGGAATGCGGCGCGTTCTACAATGCGTCCTATGGCGAGGCGCTCAAACCCGTGGGCGAGGTCGAATTCGTCAATGGTGTCGCTGCGCAGGCAGCCAGCGGGCTGTATGGGCCGGGTCAGCATTGCGCCGGCATCGTCGGCCATGCCGATCTGATGCTGGGCAGCAAGGCGGGCGAAGTGCTCGATGCTCTCCACGCCGCCGCCCCGCGCCGGTTCAAGGGCATTCGCCATCAGGGCGCATGGGATGCCGATCCGCAGGTGCTCGGCGCCCCGTTCCATGCGCCCGAAGGCCTCTACCGCGATACCACCTTCCGCGCAGGCTTTGCCGAACTGGGCAAGCGGGGGATGACCTTCGACGCCTGGGTGCTGGAGCCGCAAATTCCTGATGTCATCGACCTTGCGCAGCGCTTTCCCGATCAGCCGATCTGCCTTGACCATTGCGGCACGCCTTTGGGGGTCGCCGCTTACAAGGGCCGCTTGCACGAACGCTTCGACGTCTGGCGGCACAACATCAAGGAACTTGCCGCGTGCGAGAACGTGGTGGTCAAGCTGGGCGGGCTGGCGATGGCCTTCTGCGCCCTGCCCGAAGATGGCCCGGCGGCGGGGCATGGATCGGAACATCTCGCCGCCTTGTGGCGCCCCTATATCGAAACCTGCATCGAAGCCTTCGGGCCGGAGCGCGCCATGTTCGAAAGCAATTATCCGGTCGATTACTGGGGCGCGGATTACGCGGTGCTGTGGAACGCCTTCAAGCGCCTCACCCGCTCGGCCAGCGCGGAGGAGAAAGCCGCGCTCTATGCCGGAACCGCGGCGCGGTTTTACGGGCTGGAGGGATTGGCGGGATGATGCGGCGTGCCCCGCAAAATCACGCTTGGCAGGTCAGGAACCACCGCTAGAGATGCGGGTTGATGCCGAATACGTTTTAAGGAGAAACCAATGCCCCTTCCCGCCCCCTTTGATCGCCTGCGCCTGCCGCTGATCGGATCGCCGCTGTTCATCGTTTCCGGCCCCGAACTCGTCATCGCGCAGTGCAAGGCGGGGATCATCGGCAGCTTTCCGGCGCTGAATGCGCGCCCGCAGACACTGCTGGATGAATGGCTGCACCAGATCACCGAGGAACTCAGCGCGCATAATCGCGCCCATCCCGATCGCCCGGCCGCACCGTTCGCGGTCAACCAGATCATCCACAAGACCAATGACCGGGTCGAAGCCGACATGGCGACCTGCGAGAAGTGGCAGGTGCCGATGATCATCACGTCACTGGGCGCGCGCACCGAGGTGTTCGATGCAGTGCGGAACTGGGGCGGGATCACCATGCATGACGTGATCAACAACCGCTTTGCGATGAAGGCGATCGAAAAGGGTGCCGATGGCCTGATCCCAGTTGCTGCCGGTGCGGGCGGGCACGCCGGGGCGCTTTCGCCCTTCGCCTTGATGCAGGAAATCCGCGAATGGTTCGATGGGCTGGTGGCGCTGTCGGGGTCGATCGCGCATGGAGCCTCGATCCTTGCCGCGCAGGCGCTGCGGGCCGATTTTGCCTATGCGGGCAGCGCCTTCATCGCGACAAAGGAAGCCAACGCCGATGCCGCCTACAAGCAGGGCATTGTCGAAGGATCTTCGGAAGGCATCGTCTATACCAACCTGTTCACCGGGGTGCATGGCAATTACCTGCGTTCCTCGATCGAACAGGCGGGGCTTGATCCCGACAACCTGCCGGTCAGCGACCCTTCCAAGATGAACTTCGGCAGCGGCGGCAACACCAAGGCCAAGGCGTGGAAGGACATCTGGGGTTCGGGTCAGGGTGTTGGCGCGGTCAAGGAAGTGGGCAGCGTGGAAGATCTGGTGGCGCGGATGGAGCGTGAATATCACGCGGCCAAGGCCCGGATGCTGGCTAATTCGGGCTATACCTCGTGGGGCGCGATGGCCGAGGCGGCCGAGTAACCGGGGCTTAATGCGCCGACCACAGCGACCCGGCCATCGCGTCGAGATCGCTGAAGTCGAAGCCGATGCCGAGCGGGTCCTTGCGATTGAGCAGCACCCGCCGGCGCTCGGCCAGAAGCTGGCGGCGCAGTGCATCCTGCAGCAGTTGCAGCCGCATCAACGCCTCGGCCAGGGCGGCATCGGGATCATGGTTGCGGGCCAGCGCCCAGCGTTCCTCGATCCGTCCGACCCGGGCGATGACGACTTCGTTGTAGCGCTGGTGAGGCCCGCGGTGCAGCGGCATCCCGGTGCGGATGGTCGCCTGCTCGTTTGCCGGCAGCAGCAAGCCGTTGGCGCGGAAATTATCGAACCCCACCCGATCACGCCCGATCGCGGCGAACATGGTTCCGAAGCAGCGGCGCGAAAGCAGTTGCCGGGGGAGCAGGTGATGGCGCTGAAGCGACGGGCCATAACCGGGGGTGCCGCGGCGGTTGACCGAGCGAAAGGCAATGGCAATGCGGAAAGCGGTGCGCCCCGGATAGGACATCTACTCGCGCCTCACTCTGACGAACCGGCTGTTGCGCGAGGCCTGCATGACAAGCCGCGTGCCATCCGGCGCGATGATCCGTTCGCTTTCGCCAATCCCGCCAACGATCACCAACTGGTTGATGAGGCGCACGCCAAGCCTTGTCGCGGCGACCTTGTCGATCGAGAGCGGCGGTTCGATCCGCAATTCCTGGCCGATCCAGAACGCAAGGCCGACGCTTTGCAGCGCGCCATCATCGCTCTCCTCGAAGGCGGTCAGACCGAGCGCCGGAAAGGCCCCGCCATCGAGCCACGCGGTGATGACCGATTCAAAGAACCGCCGCCCGATCGCGCTGCGCGAGGGGCCCCAGTACACCGCTGCCAGATCGGGGAAATGCAAGCTCAGGTCGCGGGCGAGTGCCAGCATGGCCCGCAGCACCGGAACGCTGCGCCCTCCCCCGGCAAGATGCGGGCCCGGAGCGATCACGAGCGATTCGAAACAGTCCCCATCTGGCGTCGTGGCAAGATCAAAACGATGGGCAATGTCAGGCGTGCCGCAGGCGGCCCCCGGGGCCAGCCCGTGCAGATCGAAAGTCAATCCGTCGCGCAAAAGCTCAACCCACAGCGGGGCAGCATCAGCCTCGGTCGCGCGCAAGTGTTCGCCATCTGCGACGACCAGCGAAAGCGCCGCATCCTCGGTCGGATCATGGCTGAGCGATACCGCATGCTGGCGCGAAACAAAGCTCCGGATCGCATCGCACGTGGGACGCATGCCCGGCGCGAACAGCAAGTGCAGCTCTGCGGAATCAGCATGCTGCGACTGTGAAATGGCCGATATCCCCTTCTTTTGTGCCTGGCCGGGCCGCGATCCGGCAGGCAACATTGGCCTTTTTGCCTGCCATCGTCGAGTCCCCAATCAGCCTCCCTGTCCCGATAAGGGTCATACCCTAGATGATGCCGAGACGCAGCCCCTCGGCCAGCGCTTGTCCGAGTTCCTTGCATTCTTTCAGAACCTTGTCCGGCACCTGCTTGGGCGCGGCGATCGCTTCGGGGGTCTGCGCAGCGAAGTTGATGATCACCGGCTCGGCCACCCGCCGCAGCCGCCAGCCCGCCGCGATCCGGTCGATCTGGCGCTGCGCCCCTTCCCCGTCCGACCCGGCGGCGATGATGGTGGCGTAGGGTCGGCCCTCGATCGTGCCCAGCACGTCATAATAGGTGCGGTCGAACATCTCCTTCATCAGCCCGCTCATGGTGGCGAGGTTCTCCGGGCAGACGAACAGATAGCCCGCAGCGCCCAGCAATGCATCGCCGGTTACGGCATCGGCGCGCAACAGCAGCGCATCACCCGCACCATCGGCGGCGGCCTGTGCCATGGCCTGGCTGGCGCCGGTGCGGCTGTGCCAGGCGATCAGCAGGCGCGCGGCGGAGGTGCTCTGAACCATGCGGTCTCACGTGCCGTGCGTTCCTGTCGATTGTCAATCACCTGTGCCTGTCCGCCACCCAGCCTTTGCGCTAGGGACGGGATCATGGCCTCTGCTTCGTCGTCCCTTGCGCCCCATGCCCATGTTCTGGGCGTTATTGCCTCGCTCTCGGGCAAGGCGTGGCGCTGGCGGGGTGGCAACATGGCGCTTGGCGCGGCATCGGCACAGGGGCTGGAGCATTCGATCCTCGACCAGTTGCTGCTGACCCGCGGCGTGGCCGAGGATGATCTTGCGCGTCACGCCCGCCCGACCTTGCGCGACTTCCTGCCTGATCCTTCGGCCTTCCGCGACATGGACACCGCTGCCGATCGGCTTGCCCATGCGGTGATGACCAGCGAACAGGTGACGATTTACGGCGATTACGACGTGGACGGCGCAACCAGCGCGGCGTTGCTGGTCGAACTGCTGCGCCAGGTGGGCCATGACGCGGGCTATTATATCCCCGACCGTCTGCTGGAAGGTTACGGCCCGACGGGCGAGGCGCTGGTCAGGCTGGCCGAGGCAGGATCAAGCCTGATCGTCACGGTCGATTGCGGCGCGATGGCGCACGAGGCACTGAGTATGGCCAAGCGCGCCGGCTTGGACGTGATCGTGGTCGATCACCACAAATGCTCGCCCGAACTTCCCGAAGCCGCGGCTCTGGTCAATCCCAACCGCCTTGACGAAAGCGATCTCGGCGCGGCGCACGGCCATCTGGCAGCGGTGGGGGTTGCCTTCCTGCTCGGCGTCGCGCTGGTGCGGACGCTGCGCGGCAAGGGCTGGTTCGCACAGCGGCCGGAACCTGACCTCAAGGGCCTGCTCGATCTGGTCGCATTGGGCACGGTTGCCGATGTTGCCGCGCTGCATGGCCTCAACCGCGCCTTCGTGGCGCAGGGGCTCAAGGTGCTCGCCCGGCGAGAACGGATCGGGATGGCGGCGCTGATTGATGCCAGCCGCCTGACCCGCGCCCCGCAGGCAAGCGATCTCGGTTTCGCGCTTGGCCCGCGCATCAATGCCGGTGGGCGGATCGGCGAATCGACGCTGGGCGTGCGGCTGCTGACCACCACCGACCCCGAAGAAGCGCGCGCCATCGCCATCCAGCTGTCGCAACTCAACGAGGAACGCCGCGCGATAGAGGCCGAGGTGCAGGAAGCCGCCGAAGCGCAGGTTGCAGGGCAGCACAACATGGCGGTGCAGGTGCTGTCAGGCCATGGCTGGCACCCCGGCGTGATCGGGATCGTCGCTGGCCGCATCAAGGAAAAGACCGGCAAGCCCGCGATTGTGATCGCGCTTGACGCTGCGCAAGGCAAAGGCAGCGGTCGCTCGATCAGCGGTGTGGATCTGGGTGCGGCAATCATTGCCGCGCGTGAGGCCGGGCTGCTGGTGGCAGGCGGCGGCCACGCCATGGCAGCGGGGCTGACCATCGACAGCGGCCGCCTTGCCGATTTCGCGGGCTTCCTCAACGAACGGCTTGCCCGCGATGTCGAGCGTGCGCGGACCGGGGCAGCGATGTTGCTTGATCTGGCGCTGGCTCCGGGCGGTTTGACTCCGGAACTGGTCGAGACGCTGGAGGCTGCGGGGCCTTACGGGGTCGGATGGCCCGCGCCGCGCATCGCCGTCGGGCCAGTGCGGATCGTCAAGGCGGATATCGTCGGCAAGGATCACCTGCGGCTGGTGGCCAGCGGGATGGACGGGCGCTCGTTCAAGGCGATCGCTTTTCGCGCTGCGGAAACCGAAATGGCCCAGACCCTGCTCCACCGCAGCAACGGGCGCCGCTTCCATCTCGCCGGGCGCGTCCGGATCGATGATTGGGGCAACCGCCCGGCAGCGGAATTGCATCTGGAGGACGCGGCTTTCGCCGACTGAGCCTGCCCGCGCGATTTTTCCCGCAGGCGAGGCAAACGGGGCTTGACCGATCCGATTCACACCCCTAGTTGCCCGCTCTCGCAGCGGATGTGGCCCCTTCGTCTAGCGGTTAGGACGCGGCCCTTTCACGGCTGAAACACGGGTTCGATTCCCGTAGGGGTCACCACCTCCCGGTTGCGATACGAATGGGCGGCAGGCTTCGGCCTTGCCGCCCTTTTCGTTGTGCGCGGGTCGTGCGCGAGTCATTGGCCATTCTTGCGGCTTCGGCGCTTTCAACCTTTCCCGCTTGGTTGTAAGGCGATGCGCGATGGGCATGGGGCAGAACTTTCCGGTCGCCGGCATCCTGCTGGCAGCGGTGACCTTTGTGGCGATGATGCTGCTCGGGGTCGACGCGGTGATCGCCCTGTCGGTGCTGCTGGTCTGGGTCGGATCACTGCTGGTTGCCGCAGGTCGCCCGCCCGAACCACCCAAGACCATCGTCAAGCGTTCGTTCGACCTCGATTCGATTAGCGAACTGATCGAGAATTTCTCGACCCCGCTGATGATTACCGAACGCAACACCATCGCGCTTGCAAATCGTGCCGCGCGCACCATGCTTGGCCCGCACGTGGTCGGGCAGGATGCGCGGGTCGCATTGCGCCAGCCCGAGGCGATTTCGCTGCTCAATGATGGGCGCAGCGGCGAAGCGATCGTGCGCGGCCTCGTCCGCCGACAGGACATCTGGCAGGTCAACCATCAGGCAATCGACGATCGGCTCGCGATGCTGGAACTGACCAACCAGACTGCCGAAGCCGATATCAGCCGCGCGCATACCGATTTCGTCGCCAATGCCAGCCACGAACTGCGCACGCCGCTGGCTGCGATCCTCGGCTATGTCGAAACCCTGCGCGAGGACGATGGCAAGGTCGACACGCCCACCGCACAGAAGTTCCTCGGCATCATCGAACGCGAGGCGCAGCGCCTCCACGCATTGGTGAGCGACCTGATGAGCCTGTCGCGGGTCGAGGCCGAAAAGCACGACCTGCCGACCGAACGCATCGCACTTGCCCCGCTGGTCGAACGCGCCTCGCGCGATGCGGCAGGATCGGCACGGGTCGAGCGGATCGAACTTGACCTTGCGGGTGATCCCTGGGTGATCGGCGACCAGCAACAGCTTGAACAGGTGGTGCGCAACCTTGTCGACAATGCGCTCAAATATGGCGCGTCTGACCGTCCGGTGAAGGTTGCGCTCGATCTGGTGCCGGGCGATCAGGCGCGGATTGCGGTGACGGATCAAGGCGAAGGTGTCGCGGCCGAACAGATCCCGCACCTCACCCGGCGATTCTACCGCACCGATCCCGGCCGCAGCCGCGCTTCGGGCGGCACCGGGCTCGGCCTTGCGATCGTAAAGCATATCGTGGAGCGCCACCGCGGACGGCTCGACATCAGCAGCAAACTGGGCAAGGGCACCCGCGTGGTGGTGCGTATCCCGCTGGCGGCCCCGGTGAAAACCGAAGCTCCGGATGCCGGCGAAGAGGATGGCGACGATCCGCGCGAGCCCGAAACCCAAGAACTGTCATAGCTGTGTCTTATTTCTTGAACATCCGCCCGCCATGGCATCAGGGCGGGGGTCGTTCCGCCAGCAAAGCCGCCCGATTCATGCGCGCCTCATTCGAGGAAAACAGGTTCATTCAATGTCGCCGATCACGCTTATCCTGATTGCCATCGGGCTTGGCCTTGCCGGATGGCTGGCGGGTCGGGCCAAGGCATGGAGCTTCCAGACCAGCGATCCGGCGCTGCGCCCGGTTTCGCGCCCGGTCTATCATGCGTGGTATGTCGCCTTGTGGGTCGCGCTGCCGGTGCTGGCCTTTGTCGCCTTGTGGTCGGCAATCGCGCCGCAACTGGTAACGCAAAGCGTGCTTGCCTCCCCTGCCGCCGCCGATCTGCCCGCCTTCGGTTTCGAACGCGATGCCTTTCTCGGAGAGGCGCGTGCGGTGGCGCAGGGCAATGCGCCGGGCGTATTCAATGACGAGGCCGAACCGCTGATCGCGCCGTTCCGCGAGGCGCTCTCGCGCTACAACATCATCGGCATTATCGTGACCTTGGTGATTGCACTGGTCGGCGGCATCCTCGCTTTCCTGCGCCTGAGGCCCGATTTCCGCGCCCGGACGCGGGTTGAGCGGACAGTGATGGTGATCCTGCTGCTGGCATCGCTGGTGGCGATTCTCACCACCTTCGGAATTTTCGGAAGTCTGGTGTTCGAAACGGTGCGGTTTTTCGGCATGGTTTCGCCGGTCGATTTCCTGCTGGGCTCCAAATGGGGCCCAGACACGATGGTGAGCCCCGATGCGGTCGATCCCACCCGCTACGGCGCGATCCCGCTGTTCTGGGGTACGATCTTCATCGGGGCGATCATTGCCATGGTCGTCGCCATTCCGCTGGGCCTGATGAGCGCGATCTATCTTACCCAATATGCCGATCCGCGCCTGCGCACATGGGTCAAGCCGCTGCTTGAGATTCTCGCGGGGGTGCCGACGGTGGTCTATGGCTATTTCGCAGCGCTCACTGTCGCCCCGGCCATCCGCGATGCAGCCGTGTCGATCGGCATCACCAGCGCCTCGACCGAAAGCGCGCTGGCAGCGGGCGTGGTGATGGGGGTGATGATCATCCCCTTCGTCTCGTCGATGGCGGACGATTCGATGGCCGCCGTGCCAGGCTCCATGCGCGACGGCAGCCTGGCGATGGGCGCGACCAAATCGGAGACAATCCGGCGCGTGCTGTTCCCCGCCGCGCTGCCGGGCATTGTCGCGGGCATCATGCTGGCCGTCAGCCGCGCGATCGGGGAAACCATGATCGTGGTGATGGCCGCCTCGCCCGCCGCCAACCTGACCGCCAACCCGCTCGAACCAATGTCGACAGTGACGGTGCAGATCGTCAAACTGCTGACCGGTGAACAGAGCACCGATCACCCCGCAACGCTGAGCGCCTTTGCGCTGGGGTTTGTGTTGTTCATGGTGACGCTGGCGCTCAATTTTATCGCCCTTCGCGTGGTCAAGCGTTTCCGGGAGGCCTATGAATGAGCAGTTCCGCCCTGCCCCCCGCCGGTTCGATTTCCGAAGCCATCGCCGCTGGAAGGCCCGAATCGCTCGGCCCGACCCGCACTCCATCGTTCGAGAAACGGCTGGCGAAACGTTACCGCGCCGAACGCAATTTCCGGCTGCTGGGCGCGTCGGCGGTGGTGTTCTCGGTCGCGGTGCTGGTGTTTCTGCTAGGCAGCATGGCTATGAACGGCATCGGCGGGTTCCAGCGTGCCGAACTCAGCGTGACCATCGACTTTCCCGAAAGCGGCGTCACTGGCGATGCCATCTCGCTTACCGCGCCAAGCGCGATCCAGACGCTGGAGATGCAGGGTCTGCCAGAGGTCGTTTCCTTCTATGCCGAGGAAGAACTTGGCGCCGAGGCCGCCGCGCAGCTTTCGGCCGATGCCTGGCGCGATGTCGCCGCCGCCTTGACGGATGATCCAACCCTCATCACCCGCACCCGGAACTTCCAGCTGCCCGCCTCATCTGGCCTCGCCGCCGGATTGGCCGGCGAGGGATCGCCCGAAATGCAGGCGCTTGCCGCAAGGCTGGCGAAGCAAGGGAGGCTTGCCAGCAACTGGGACTGGGGCTTCCTTGCCCGTTCGGACGCCACCAGCCCGCAGGCGGTGGGCATCTGGGGCGCGCTCAAGGGTTCGATCCTGACCATGCTGGTAACGCTGGTGCTGGCCTTCCCGATTGGTGTGCTTTCCGCGCTTTACCTTGAGGAATACGCGCCAAAGAACCGCTGGACCGACCTGATCGAGGTATCGATCAACAACCTTGCCGCAGTGCCTTCGATCATTTTCGGTCTGCTGGGCCTCGCAATCTTCCTTGCGCTGTTTCCCAACCTGCGTTCGGCCCCGCTGATCGGCGGGATGACCCTGGCGCTGATGACGATGCCGGTGATCGTGATCTCGGGCCGCAACGCAATCAAGGCGGTGCCGCCTTCGATCCGCGACGGGGCGCTGGCGATTGGTGCCTCGCCGGTGCAGGTGGTGTTTCACCATGTCCTTCCGCTGGCCCTGCCGGGCATAATGACCGGCACCATCATCGGCATGGCCCGCGCGCTGGGCGAAACCGCACCGCTGCTGCTGATCGGGATGCGCGCCTTTGTCGCCACCCCGCCCGATGGCTTCACCTCGCCCGCCACGGTGCTGCCGATGCAGATTTTCCTGTGGTCGGATGAAATCGACCGCGGCTTTGTTGAACGCACCAGTGCCGCTATCATCGTGCTGCTGTTGTTCCTGCTCGCGATGAACGGCCTCGCCATCTACCTCCGCAACAAGTTCGAGAAACGCTGGTGACTGTGATCCATCCCAACATGACTGACGAAAACGCGAAGATCCATGCGCGGGACGTCTCGGTCTTCTATGGCGACAAGAAGGCGATCGACGATGTCTCGATCGACATCTCGCCCGATTACGTCACCGCCTTCATCGGCCCGTCGGGCTGCGGGAAATCGACCTTCCTGCGGTGCTTCAACCGCATGAACGATACGATTCCTTCCGCCCGCGTAACCGGCCTGATCGAGCTTGAGGGCGAGGATATCCATGGTGACAGGATGGACGTGGTGCAGTTGCGCGCGCGGGTCGGGATGGTGTTCCAGAAGCCCAACCCCTTTCCCAAGTCGATCTACGAAAACATCGCTTACGGACCGAAGATCCATGGCCTTGCCGAAAAGAAGGCTGATCTCGACGTGGTGGTCGAACGATCGCTGACCCGCGCCGGGCTGTGGGACGAGGTCAAGGACAGGCTCGATGATTCGGGCACCGCGCTTTCGGGCGGCCAGCAGCAGCGCCTGTGCATCGCCCGCGCGATTGCGGTCGATCCCGAAGTGATCCTGATGGATGAACCTGCATCCGCGCTCGACCCGATCGCAACCGCCAAGATCGAGGAATTGATCGACGAGCTTTCGGGCCGCTATGCCATCGTCATCGTCACCCATTCAATGCAGCAGGCCGCCCGCGTCAGCCAGCGCACTGCCTTCTTCCATCTTGGCAAGATGGTGGAGTATGGTCCAACATCCGAAATCTTCACCAATCCCATAGAGGAGCGGACGAAGGACTATATTACAGGAAGGTACGGCTGATGGCCGAACACACGGTCAAGGCGTTCGATGAAGACATTACCCGTCTGCGCGGGTTGATCGCCGAAATGGGCGGCCTCGCTGAAGTCGCCATTGCCGAGGCGCTTGACGCGCTGGTGCGGGGCGACGTGGAGCTGGCCGAAAGCGTGGTTGCCCGGGACAAGCGGATCGACGCGCTCGAAACTGAAGTCGACAAGCTGGCCGTGCGGATCATCGCCCTGCGCGCTCCGATGGCGGATGACCTGCGCGAAGTGATCGCTGCGCTCAAGATCGGCGGGGTGGTTGAACGGATCGGTGACTATTCCAAGAACATCGCCAAGCGGGTCGGCATGATCGAAGGCCGCGCCCGGTTCGAACCGCTGACCTTGCTGCCGGCGATGGGCGAACTGGCGAGCGAGATGGTGCATGATGTACTCACCGCCTATGCCGCGCGCGATCCCGATCTGGCACGAGAGGTAATCGCCACCGATGCCAAGGTGGACGCCTTCTACAACAGCATTTTCCGCAACCTTGTCAGCCATATGGTTGAAAACCCTTCGACCATTTCAAGCGCGGCGCAATTGCTGTTCGTGGCCCGCAATATCGAACGGATCGGCGACCATGCGACCAATGTTGCCGAAATGGTGCACTTCGCCGCGACCGGTGTCTATCCGCCCGAAGGGGACCGTTGATTTTTCGGTCGCGCTGATGCGCGATGCAGACGACCCGCGAATGGTCTGATGCGATCAATGTGGAAAACTTGTCGGCTGCGGTTTCATCAAATTGTAGCCGAAGTGAAACATAGGGTCAGGCATCGCTCCCCCGCGGGAGCCTGAGGAGGCATCACCTGTATGTCCGCTGCCAAATTGCTGCTGGTCGAAGATGATCCGGCCCTGTCAGAGCTGCTCGAATACCGTTTCCAGAACGAAGGCTACAACGTCCGCTCCACCGGCGATGGTGACGAGGCGCTGGTGCTGGCGGCCGAGGACGTGCCCGATCTCATCATCCTCGACTGGATGATCGAGGGCACCAGCGGGATCGAGGTCTGCCGCCGGTTGCGCCGCGACAAGGCAACGGCGCATGTTCCGATCATCATGCTGACCGCGCGCGAGGCGGAGGATGACCGTGTGCGCGGGCTTGAAACAGGCGCGGATGATTATCTTACCAAGCCGTTCTCCCCGCGCGAACTGCTCGCCCGCGTGGCGGCCGTGATGCGCCGGATCCGTCCGGCGCTGGCGGGCGAGACGATCGAGGTGGGCGACATCCGGCTCGATCCGGTGGCGCACAAGGTCCAGCGCCGGGGCCGAGCCTTGCAACTCGGGCCGACCGAATATCGCCTGCTCAAGTTCTTCATGGAAAGCCCGGGTCGGGTGTTCAGCCGCGGCCAGCTGCTCGACGGAGTATGGGGGACGGGTTCCGATATCGAACTGCGCACGGTCGACGTCCATATCCGACGGTTGCGCAAGGCGATCGGGATCGACGGGGCGAAAGACCCGATCCGCACCGTCCGCTCGGCCGGATATGCGCTCGAGGCGAGCTGAAAGGCGGGACTCAATCCTAATGAAAATCGCGTGATTTCGGGATAATCCGGGCATCGCGCGGGTGCCCTCCCCCGGCGCGTTCGGGCATCAGGCGATTGACTTCGTCCGCGCGCGCCAGCGGTGTTTCCAGCATATCGTCCGAAAGCGCGTGCAGGCTGTGCGTCGCATCGGTCATGTGGGCGGCGATGACATGGATCACTTCGTCATCATATTCGACCCGGCCGCGCACCTCCATTGCTCTGGCACCCATCACCACCTTGCGATTTTTTTCCTTCAGATCGGGCCACACCACCAGGTTGATGACGCCCGTCTCGTCCTCCAGCGTGATGAAGGTAACGCCCTTGGCGCTGCCGGGGCGCTGGCGGATCAGCACCACGCCTGCGACCTGCACCATGCTGCGGAACTTGCGGCTGCGCAGATCACTCGCCCTTACAAAGCCGCGCGCGGCGAGATCGGCGCGCAGGAAGGCCATCGGGTGGGCCTTCAGGCTGAGGCGGGTGGTCTGGTAATCGGCCACCACTTCTTCCGACAGGGGCATGGCGGGCAAGGCGATCCGCGCCCGTTCAGCCCCCTCCTCGCGCACCCCGGCAGCGCGGAACAGCGGCAGATCTGGCGCGGCAATCAGGCTGCGCGCATCCCACAGGGCCTGCCTGCGCGAGAGGCCCAGCGAGGTGAAGGCATCAGCGCTGGCGAGCCGCTCGATATGTGACGCAGACAGCCCGGCACGCGTCCTGAGGTCGGCAAGGTCGCGATAAGCCCCGCCCGCATCGCGCGCGCTCACCAGCGCGGCGGCAACATGTTCGGGCAAGCCGTAGATCTGACGCAAGCCGAGGCGCAGGGCGAAATGATTGGTTTCTCGCAGAGACGCAGAGGAAGAAGGAAGACGCGGAGGGTTCGCACCTGCGGCGCCGCCGCAATCTGTGCCGAACGGCGCGACAGGTGGCACGCTTGAAGAAGAGAGAGGTGCATGCGGCACGGACGACATCTCTGCGCCTCTCTTTCCTCCACGCTCTCCGCGAGAAACCCCTTCCTCTTCCAGCGTGCAATCCCACTGGCTCGCGTTCACATCCACCGGCAGCACCCGCACCCCATGCTCCGCCGCATCGCGCACGATCTGGGCGGGGGCATAGAACCCCATCGGCTGCGAATTGAGCAAGCCGCAGGCAAAGGCCGCCGGATAATGGCACTTGAGCCAACTCGAAACATAGACCAGCTGCGCAAAACTCGCCGCGTGGCTTTCGGGAAAGCCATATTCGCCAAAGCCGCGGATCTGGTTGAAGCACCGCTGGGCGAAGTCGCGATCATATCCGCGCGCGACCATGCGTTCGACCATCATGTCCTGAAGCTCGTCAACCATACCCCGGCTGCGGAAGGTCGCCATCGCTTTGCGCAGCCGGTTGGCTTCGAGGCTTGAGAATTTCGCGGCATCCAGCGCGATCTTCATCGCCTGTTCCTGAAAGATCGGCACGCCCAGCGTGCGCCCAAGGATGCTGGTGAGTTCGTCCGGGGGCCCGTGTTCGGGAGCGGGCGCGGGTATCTGCACAGCTTCCGCGCCCCGGCGGCGCTTGAGGTAAGGGTGCACCATGTCGCCCTGAATCGGGCCGGGGCGGACAATCGCGACCTGGATGACGAGATCATAGAACTCGCGCGGGCGCAGGCGCGGCAGCATGTTCATCTGCGCCCGGCTTTCGACCTGAAACACCCCGAGCGAATCGCCCTTGCGCAGCATCGCGTAGGTTTCCGGGTCTTCGCGCGGGACGGTGGCCAGTGCCAGCGCGCGGCCATGATGCGCCCCCAGCAGATCGAGGCATTTGCGGATGCAGGTCAGCATCCCCAGCGCCAGCACATCCACTTTGAGGATACCCAGCGCCTCGATATCGTCCTTGTCCCACTCGATGAAACTGCGTTCCCGCATGGCGCCATTGCCGATCGGCACGGTCTCGGTCAGGGCGCTTTCGGTAAGGATGAAGCCGCCCACGTGCTGCCCCAGATGGCGCGGCATGCCGATCATCTGCTCGGTGAGTTTCAGCACGCGCCTGAGGTGCGGGTCGGTGACATCCAGCCCGGTTTCGGCGGCGTGTTTCTCGCTGATCTCGCGCCCCCACCCGCCCCACACGGTGCGGGCGAGCGCGCTGGTAACATCCTCGCTGAGGCCCATCGCCTTGCCCACTTCGCGGATCGCCATGCGCGGGCGGTAATGGATCACCGTGGCGCACAGGCCGGCGCGGTGGCGACCATATTTGCGGTAGATATACTGGATCACCTCCTCGCGCCGTTCGTGCTCGAAATCGACGTCGATATCGGGCGGCTCCTTGCGTTCTTCGGAGATGAAACGGTCGAACAGCAGCTGGTGTTTGGCAGGGTCAACGCTGGTGATGCCGAGGACGTAGCACACGGCGGAGTTCGCGGCGCTCCCACGCCCCTGACACAGGATCGGCGGATCGCAGCCACGCGCGAAATCGACGATGTCCTTGATGGTGAGGAAATAGCGCGCGAGATCGAGCTTGGCGATCAGGGCGAGTTCGCGCGCAAGCGTGGCGCGCACGGTTTCGGGCAGGCCGTCCGGGTAGCGCCGCCCAGCCCCGGCCCAGACTTCGATTTCGAGGAATTGCTGCGGGGTCTGACCTTCCGGATAGATCTCCTCGGGGTATTCGTAGCGCAGTTCATCAAGGCTGAAGCGGCACCGGTCCGCCACTTCGCGCGCAGCGGTAATGGCGTGGGGCCAGCGGGCGAACAGGCGCTGCATTTCGGCTGGGCATTTCAGATGTCGCTCGGCATTGGGGTGGAGCAGGTGCCCGGCCCGCGCCACGGTGGTCTTGTGCCGGATCGCGGTCATCACGTCATGCAGCGCGCGGCGGTCGGGCGCGTGGTAGTGGACATCATTGGTGGCCAGCAGGCCTAGACCATGCGCGCGGGCGAGGCTGTCGAGCCGCTCGATCCGGGCGATATCGTCGCCGCGATAGAGGTAGGCGGCGGCGATGTGGCGCAGGCTGGCAAGCTGGCGGGTCAGGTGCGGGAGGAGGTCGGCGAAAGCCATCTCCCTCTCGTCATCCCGGCGAAGGCCGGGATCGCTGTCGGCGAGCGGCCCCTGATCAGGTCCGGGACGACGAAAGGGGATGATGTTGCTCGGGGCCGCGACGGTAAAGCGCGCCTCCGGATCATCGGGCGGCAGCAGGATCAGCTGCACGCCCTCACAATGTTCCGCCAGCATCGCCAGCGTGATCTGGCACACCCCCTTGTCCTGCCAAGCGCCCTCGGGCGTCTGCATCCGTCCGGCGCTGATGAGGCGGCACAACCGGCCATAGGCGGAGCGATCCTCCGGGTAGGCGAGGAAGGCCAGCCCCTCGACTGTCTCGATCCGGCAACCGATCACCGGGCGCAGTTTCAGCGTCTTCGCCTCGGTATGGAGCCGCACCACCCCGGCCATCGAATTGGCGTCCGCAATCCCGATAGCGTCATAACCCTGCGTGTGCGCGGCAAGCACCAGATCAACCGCGTCCGAAGCCCCGCGCAGAAAGCTGAAGCAGCTGACGAGGCCGAGTTCGACGAAAGGTGCACGCTGGGGGGCGGTTACCCCTGCGGGATCAAGCTGCAACCTGCGCTTGTCGGGAGTGAGCGGGGCGTCGGGCATCAGTCCGCCCCCAACCGCTCCCGCACCCGCGCCAGATCGGCGGCGAACAGCGCCGCTTGTTGCTCCCTCGCCTCGCCATCAAGCCTGAGCAGATAGGAGGGATGCACCGTCACCCACAGCTCGGCTCCGTCATCGAGCATGATCGGTGTGCCGCGCGCCTTGGTCACGCTGAGCGTGCGGCCCAGCAGGCCCCGCGCCGCGCCTGCCCCCAGCGCCAGCACGATCCGGGGCCGCACAATCGCGCGTTCGGCTTCGAGCCACCAGCGGCAGGTGTCGATTTCCTTGGCGCCCGGTGACTGGTGCAGGCGTCGCTTGCCTTTCCACGTGAACTTGAAGTGCTTGACCGCATTGGTGACGTAAGCGGCGCTCCGGTCAATCCCGGCACGGGCAAGATATTCGTCCAGCAACTGCCCCGCTGGACCGATGAACACGCGTCCGGCAATATCCTCCTGATCCCCCGGCTGTTCACCGACAATCATCAGCCGCGCACCCTGCGGCCCCTCGCCCGCCACCGCACGGGTGCCGCAATCGGCGATGGCGCAATCGCGGCAGGCAGCGATGCCTTGCGCCACCTCGACCAGCGTCGCGGACCGCGCCCGTTGCTCCCGCTCGCCTGCCGCAACCATCGCCGCCTCCCGCGCCTGCGCGCTGGCGATCAGCTGCGGGATCAGCTCGGCCTCGGGCAGGTTTTTCCAGTATTTCTTCGGCATTTCCGACAGCATCGCGCCGACCTTCAGCCGCGCCGGGTTGAAGATCGCAGCATAGTAGGATCGCCACAAATCCTCGACCGGATCACCGCCGGGCGCATCCTCGGCCCTCGCGGCCGGGCCTTCGCGCATGGCCTTGCCGTCCCAGTGGATACTGCCGCGCGGGGTCAGAATCGACCAGCGCATATTGGCGAAGCGGCGCATGAAAAATCCCGCCTCGGCGCGCAGAATGTGATGATCGGGCTCGAACCAGGCGACGAAATGCGGCGTGCCGTCGTCATCAGCCACTTCGCGGAAGCGGACGAAGGCGTGCATCTTGTGCGCATCGCGGCGCACCGCTTTGGCCAGTTCCTCAAGGCGGCGCACCTGGGGATCGGCCTTGTCCTCGATCAGGCGCGGATTGCGCTGGAGCCGCCACAGCACCTGATAGAGCAGCCCGAACCGCGCCGGATCGGAGTGCAGCGCGGCGCTGCGAGCCACGGTCAGGAACCGCTGGCTGGCGCGCACGGGCGGAGCATCGGCGGGCGGCACCGGCAGGCGCTTGTCTCCGCGAAAGGGGCCTTGGCTGGCGAACAGATCACCCGTCCCGTCCGGTTCGATCCACGAGACCCGGTCGGGCGGAACGTCGCACTGCACCAGCCCCCGCGCCCGCTCGCGCCAGAAGGTGAAATCGTCGGGCACGGGCAAATGGACGGCATAATGCGCGCCGATCGCGGCATAGGGCATGGTGCTCATACGAGGCTCAAGGAAAGGGTTTCGCGCAGAGACCGCAGAGGAAAGGAGAGACGCAAAGGGATCGCGTGCGCGGCGAAGCCGCACTCCTCCCCGGACGGTGTGGCAGGCGGCAAGGTTGCAAGTGATAAGAATGCCTGCGGCACGGACAACATCTCTGCGTCTCCTTTTCCTCTGCGGCCTCTGCGTGAACCTCTTCTTGCCACCATCAGAACAGCTCCAGCTGTTCCTGCCGCGGCGCGAGCAGACGGCGCAGATCGGCACGGTCGGTGAGCAGCGTGGGCCGCCAGTCGATGGTGCAGATGAAAGGACGCACCTTGGCGACCGAGGCCGTCAGCCGCGCGACATCGTCCAATCTCAGCGTTCGGTGTCGCCGCGCCGCCAGAATCCGTCCCACCGCTGTCGTCCCCAGCCCCGGTACGCGCAGCAATTGCTCTTTCGCCGCACGGTTCACATCGACCGGAAAGCTTGCGCGAAATTTCAGCGCCCAGGCCAGTTTCGGGTCGATATCGAGCGGCAGGTTGCCATCCGCTTCGGCCGCATCGGCCACCTCCTGCGCGGCAAAGCCGTAGAACCGCATCAGCCAGTCCGATTGATACAGCCGATGTTCGCGCAGCAGCGGCGGGCGCTTCAGCGGCAGCACGGCGCTGGCATCAGGGATCGGTGAAAAGGCGCTGTAATAGACGCGTCTCAACCCGAACGCGCCATAAAGCCGGCTCGCCTTGCCGATGATCGCCGCGTCATTGGCATCATCCGCGCCGACGATCATCTGGGTCGATTGGCCCGCAGGCGCAAAGCGCGGCGCGTGGCGGAAGCGTTTGCGTTCATCCTTCGCCTCGATGATCCGCGCCCTGGTGCGCCCCATCGCGCCCTCGATTTGCCCTGCGTTCTTGTCAGGCGCGAGGCGGGTCAGACCAGCCTGCGTGGGCAGTTCGACATTGATCGACACGCGGTCGGCATAAAGCCCGGCCTGATGGATAATCTCGGCATCCGCCTCTGGGATGGTCTTCAAATGGATATAGCCGCGAAAGTCGTGCTCCTCGCGCAGGATCCGCGCGACTTCGACCAGCTGCTCCATCGTGTGATTGGCGCTGCGCACGATGCCGGAGGACAGGAACAGCCCCTCGATATAGTTGCGGCGATAGAAATTGAGCGTCAGGTCAACCACCTCGCGCGGGGTGAAGCGCGCGCGGGCGACGTTGGAGCTCTTGCGGTTGATGCAGTAGTGGCAATCGAAGATGCAGTGGTTGGTCAGCAGGATCTTGAGCAGCGAAATGCACCGCCCGTCCGGCGCATAGGCGTGGCAGATGCCCATCCCCTCGGTCGAGCCGACCCCCTTGCCGCCCAGCGAGTTCTTCTTCGCTGTGCCAGACGATGCGCATGACGCATCATACTTCGCCGCATCGGCGAGGATTTCGAGTTTCTGGCGGAGTGTTTGCTGAGCCATGGGAACCGTGGGGAACACCTTTCTTGTTCCTTATATGTTCCACACCCCCCGATGCCAAATGCAAAGCTTGCAAGCGGCTCGTGACGGTTCAGATAGAACGATGCTGGCGTGGTTCGGCCCGGCTGGCTCCGGTCTGTTCGCACAGGTGATCGAGCATCGCAGGATGCATCATCCCTTCAAAAGCAACCCCGGCCATCGGCCCCTCGATCCAGGCAATGGTGCCGAGCGGCGCGTTGACGCCCGCGACCTTCATTGTCACCCGGTCACCGAGCTGGGCGAAACCGGCTTTGCCGCGAATCTTGCAGCCGCCTTCGGAGATATCGACCAGATCCACAAACACCACGCGCGAACGCACCCTGCTCTTCACCATCAGGCTGAGCGAGCGGCGTTGAGACGCGCGGGGGATCGTTTGCAAATTCATGCCCATTGGCAATGGCACGAACAGGTAAAGGAAACCTGATGACGCAGCGCGTATTTTCACGCGCATAATCCTTGCAGGAACCAGTCGGGCACGCCGCCACGCCCGTCGCCCGCGATCCCCCGGCGATAGATCCAGTAACGCCGCCCGGCAGTATCCTCGATCCGGTAATAATCGCGCAGCCGCGCGGTCGAACGTTCGCGCCACCATTCGGGCGCGATGCGTTCCGGCCCCTCCACCCGCACCACCTCGCGCACGTCACCGCGCCAGCGGAAGCGCTGCGGGAAACCGTCGGGCGAGGCATAGAGCACCGCGATCGGTTCGGGCCGGTCAAGCAGTTTCAGCGGCCGGGCATGGAAGGCGAGCCGGCCCTGCATCGGCAGGAGGGGATCAAGCGGCGGCTGCCAGCCTTGTGCACGCTCGGGGATGTGGCTGGCATGGGCAACCGGCCGGATCACTGCTTTCGGTCCCAATCGCACGCTCAGCCGGTCAATGCAGGCGGCGAGCGAGGTGCCATGCTGCTGCGCCGCCTCATCGAGATCGGCCTGCGACAGCGCCAGCGGCTCGCTCCAGCTGGCGCGCAGCTGCACGGCCTCGATCCCGAACCCGGCATCGACATCATTCAGCCTTGCGGCAAACAGCCGGATCATGTGCGCCGCCTCACGGGTCGCGGCGGCCAGTTCGATCCGGCGCCACATTACCTCACCATCAACCCGCCACAGCGCCAGTTCGAGCCGCCGCGCGCCTTCCCCCCGCGCCTCGAGCGCGCGCACCATATCATCGGCAAGATCGCCCATCACCCGGTCCAGCAGGCTGCGATGGCGGATCGGCTCCATCAGCCGGCGCTGCACCATCGGTTGCGGGCGGTCGAGCACCGGTAGCAACGGCTCGGGCATCCGGCCAAGCAGCTGGTCCAGACGCAGCAGCGGATTGGCGGCGGGCGAACGGCGATTGCGGAACCGGCGGCGGATCGCATCGCGTGCGGCGGCCTCGCGTGCAGGATCATCATGCGCGCCGCTGATCCCGGCCAGCTCCCCAAGCCGCCTGATCCCCAATCGCCGCAGCACGGTGAGCACATCATCATCGAGCCGCAGCGCCGCCACCGGCAGATCGCCGAGCAGGCGCAGCGGGTCATCATCAGGGGCAAGGATGGCCCCCGCAGGCGCGAAATGTGCCAGCGCCCAGGCGGCACCGGCGGTGGGCGCCAGCGCAGCGCGCGCGGTCAGCCCGCGCCGGGCAAAAACGCTTGCGACATCGGCCAGCAATGCCTCATCGCCGCCCAAGAGGTGGCCCGCGCCGGTGACATCGACCAATACGCCATCGGGCGGATCGAGCGCGCTCCACGGCCCCCAGCGCTGCGCCCACAGGGCCAGATTTTCCAGCGCGGCAAGATCACCCGCCGGATCGGCCGGAACCGCCGCCAGCTGCGGGCACAGCGCACGCGCATCGGCCAGCAGCATTCCCGCGCGCGCGCCCGCGGCCAGCCCTGCATCATTGGCGGCGGCAATCCGGGGGCCATGCGCGGTCTCGTTGATCAGCGCGGTCGGCGCGCTGTCTGCGGCACCGCGCTCCTCAGGCCCGAGCGCGAGCCGCCAGCGATCGACCGACAGTCGGGCGAACCAGATCGCCAATATCCGGCGCGGCGGAGACGCTGGCAGACGGTCTGACGATGTGCAGGTGTTCATTGGCATCACTCAACATCCATTCGCCCGGTGCGTGAGCCCGCGCGCGGAACAGCTCGGCGTGCCAGTTCGCGGTGCCGGGGGCAGCCGGGTTCCAGCGCGCAGGCGGCGACGGGGCGGCACGCGTGCGCCAGCGCATCCGCGCCGAAGACAGGTCAGGCTCGGCATCGAGACGCACCAGCCACAAGGCGACACCATGCCGTTCGGCAGTGAGGGTAAGGCGGCGCGAAGCGGTGAAGGATAGCGCGCGCGGATTGCCGGCAATTTCGCCGATGACGCAGGCCAGATCACGGCACTTCAGCCCTTCCTCCAATGCGAACAACGCATCCTCTGGCGTGGCGGCGGCGACGTGAATCAACCGGTGCCTGAGATCCGGCGGCAGGCCCGCCACACAAGGGCGCCCGCCCTGCCGGATCGCCCCCCGGTCCTGCACCCACAAAACCTGACGGGCGTCCTCGCTCTCGCCCGCCGCAGCAAGAGCATCGCGGGCCAGGGCCAGCGCCAGCCCCGCCCCGCTCGCCTCGCCACCGGAGGCGAATATCTCGGAATGCAAGGGCTGCTGCGACAGGCCCGGACGCCAGCGCGCCTCGGCCCGCCGGGCGGCAAGCACCGGCGGGATCGGAGAACCGAGAACGGGCGCAGGCGCACCCGAAGGGACAAGGGCATCAGACATGGAACGACTCGCTGACCGGACTCGGGCGAGTCCGCTTCGTTCCTATTATGTTCCATATCGGGCGCGCGATTGCAACGCCCGGATCGCAGCCATGCGGCTGATGTCACCCGAACAGGCCAAAGCCCATGATAACCAGCAGAACCACGGGGCACACATACCGCACCAAAGCGCGCCAGACCTGGTTCAGCGTCCCGCTGAGACCATTCTCCGCATCGACCAGCCGAGGTTCTGCCACCCAGCCGACGAAAATGCAGGTCAGGATCGCGCCGAGCGGCATGAAGATCTTGGCCGTCACACCGTCAAGCGCATCGAAAATATTCGCCTCGGCAAAAATCGGAATGAAGCCGAGCGGGCGGACATCGGCCAGTTCATTGAACGAAAGGGCCGACAGCAAGCCAAGCGCCCCGGCACTCAACCCGACAATCAGCGTGCTGGCTGCGCGTGAAAGGCCAAACCGCTCGATCACCCACGAAGTCGGAACTTCGAGCAGGCCGACTGAACTGGTCAGCGCGGCAAAGCCCACCATGATGAAAAACGCAAGCCCGATCAGCGACCCGAACGGCATCGCCTGAAAGCCGACCGGAAGGGAAGCGAACATCAGCCCCGGCCCTGCCTCGACCGAAAGATCACCAACTCCAGCGGCCATTGCGGCAAAGACGATGGGGAACACGCAAAGGCCGGAAATCAGCGCCACGGCGGTGTCCGCGCCCGCGATGATCCCGCTGGTATACCCCAGATTGACATCGCGCGAGGCGTAGCTGCCATAGGTGATCATTCCTGCAACCCCCAGAGACAGCGAGAAGAACGCTTGCCCCACCGCCGCCAGCATGACCTGCGGCGTCAGTTTGGAGAAATCGAAGGTGAACAGGTAAGCGAACGCTTCAGCGCCCGCCCCCGTGGTCAGGCCATAAAGCGTGATCCCTATCAGGAGCACAAAAAAGGTCGGCATCAGCCAGGTCGCCACCCATTCGATCCCCGCCGAAACACCGCGCATCACGAAGAAGATCGTCACGACAAAGAAGATGATATGGCCGGTCAGCATCAGCTGCGCGCTGCCAAAAAGGCCGGGCAGGATGGCCTCGATCTCCTCGCGCGATCGGCCCTCGAACGCGCCGCCGGTCAAACCGCTGGCCATCAGGTCCACGCCGAAGACATAAATGTAATAGACCACCCATCCGCCAACCACGCAGTAAAAGCTTACAATCATGAAGGCGCTAAGAACGCCGATATTGGCGAGAAAGTCCCAGCGGGCCGACGCGCCCGATTCTGCCGCCATGCGCCGCATGCTTTCCGGCGCTGAGGCCTGACCATGCCGCCCGATGAGCGTTTCGGAGAGCAGAACCGGCAGGCCGATGAAAATGACGCATATGATGTAAAACAGGACGAAAGCACCGCCACCATTCTGGCCAGCCTCAGCCGGAAACCGCCACAGATTGCCCAGCCCCACCGCCGAACCGATCGCCGCCAGCACGAAAGCCGTGCGCGAAGACCAGCCGTCGCGCGCTGTTGCCGAAGTCGCTACCATGCTCGCAAGATCCCCCTGTCGCCTGCCCCGGACGCGTCATCGACGTATCAGCGCATCTGTCACCTCTGTGCAATGTTTCCGGGGCCGCGCCAAGGGGGAGGTTTTGCGTTCTGGATGCGCGGAGGCTAAAGGCGGCGTCATGTCCACGACTTTCCAGCTCGACACCAGCACCAGCCGCGCCAACCCCACCCCGCAGCCGATGCGGCGCCTTACCGTGCCGCGCATCCGCGCGCGCAAGGCTGACGGCGTTACCGCCGAACCGCTGGTGATGCTCACTGCCTATACCGCGCGTCAGGCGCAACTGCTTGATGCCCATTGCGATCTCTTGCTGGTGGGCGATTCGCTCGGGCAGGTGATCTATGGCCTGCCTTCGACCATTCCGGTGACGCTGGAGATGATGGCGAACCACGGCGCGGCGGTGGTGCGCGGGTCCTATCATTCCGTGGTGGTCGTCGACATGCCCTTTGGCAGCTACGAATCCTCGCCAAACCAAGCGTTCGAAAACGCGGCCTCCCTGCTGAAGCAGACCGGCGCGGCAGCGGTGAAGCTGGAAGGGGGCGCGGCGATGGCGCCGACGGTGGAATTCCTGAACCAGCGCGGCATTCCGGTGATGGGCCATGTCGGCCTGACCCCGCAAGCGGTCAATGTGCTGGGCGGCTATGGCGCGCGCGGGCGATCGGATGCGGAGGCTGACAAGATCGTGTCCGATGCCATCGCGCTCGACCGGGCCGGCGCTTTTGCGATCGTCATCGAAGGTGTGGTCGAACCCATTGCGATTGCCGCGACCAAGGCGGTATCCTGCCCCACCATCGGCATCGGCGCATCGGCCAAGTGTGACGGTCAGGTGCTGGTGACCGAGGACATGCTCGGCATGTTCGAACGCGTGCCGCGCTTCGTGAAGCGTTACGAGGATATTGCGGCCGTGATCGACCGCACCGTCGCGCGCTATGCCGAAGAAGTGCGCACCCGCGCCTTTCCCGGCGAAGATCAGACCTACCAGCCCAAAGACTGAGCGCCTTCCACCCCGCCCCTTTTGCCCGCCCCTTTTTCCCAAGGCCCCCACTTGCCATGCAGACCCTGCTGCGCTTCTACACCTTTTCCTTTGCCTTTACGGCGGTCTGCCTTGCGCTGGCGGGCTATTACGGCTGGGCCAGCACCGGCAGCCTTGGCGGGATGCTTTCGGTGCTGTGGATCGTGTTCGTGCTGTCGATCCTCGAGATTTCGCTCAGCTTCGACAATGCCGTGGTCAATGCCACGGTGCTGCGCGAAATGGACCCGGTATGGCAGCAGCGCTTCCTCACCATCGGGATCCTGATCGCGGTGTTCGGGATGCGGATCGTCTTTCCCATCGCGATCGTCTCGATTGCGGCGCAGATCGGCCCGTGGGAGGCGGTGCAGCTTTCGCTCGGCGATCCGGAGGAATATGAACGCATCGTCTCCAGCGCGCATATCGGGATTGCCGGATTTGGCGGCGCATTCTTGGCGATGGTCGGCCTCAGCTTCTTCTTCGATTCCGACAAGGACATCCACTGGATCGCCTCGGTCGAACAGGCGATCAACCGTTTCTCGACCGTGCCTGCGGTCGAAATCGGGCTGGTCCTGTCGCTGGTCTATGGCGTTTCGACCATGTTGGTACCGGATGATGCGCTGACCTTCCTGACAGCCGGCGTCCTTGGCCTTGTCACCTATATCGGCGTCAATGCGCTGGGCGCGATCATCGAACAGCGCGAAGCGGCCAAGAAGGCAAGCGGCGCCATCGTGCGATCGGGCCTTGGCGGGTTCCTGTATCTTGAAGTGCTCGATGCCAGCTTCAGCTTCGACGGCGTGATCGGCGCCTTTGCCCTGTCGAACAACATGATCGTGATCGCCATCGGCCTGTCCGTCGGCGCGATGTTCGTGCGTTCGATGACGATCCACCTCGTCAGGGCCGGGACGCTGGCGGAATATCGCTATCTCGAACATGGTGCGTTCTGGGCAATTATCGTGCTGGGCGCGATCATGCTGGTGTCGGCGCGCTATCACATTCCGGAAACCTTCACCGGGCTGATCGGCGCGGTGCTGATCGGGCTGTCGCTGTTCTGGTCGATCCGGCACAATCGCGCGGAACGCGCGGCTAATGGTGGGACTTCGCCAGACGCGTAGCCAGCGGCGCGGCCAGCACCAACTGGGCGAGATGATAGAGCAGCAGCGGGGCGATGACGAACCCGGCGCTTTCCGGCGGAAACAAGATCGCAGCTAGCGGTGCGCCGATGGCGACGCTCTTCTGTGATCCGGCAAACAGGAAGGTGATACGGTCGCCGCGGGGAAAGCCCAGCAAGCCCCCGGCACTCCACGCGGCCCCCAGCGCCAGGGCCAGCAAGACCAGCACCAGCGCCACCAGCACCGCCCAGTCGGCAGGCGAGAACAACCGCGCCAGCCCCTGTTCGACCGCGCCCGAAAAGGCGACATAGACCGCAAGCCCGATCACCGCGCGATCCAGCCATGCAATGCGCGCGCGCTGGGCGGCAACCCGCTCGATCACCTTGTCCTGCACCGCCTGACCGATCAGGAACGGCAGCACAAGGATCAGCCCGATGCGGAAAATCGCCTCGCTGCCGATATCCCCCGCACCCCCGCCGCCCAGCAGCGCGAACAGCGGCGCGCTGACAAACACACCGGCGATATTGATCAGCGCCGCACCCACCACCGCCAGCGCGACATTGCCTTGGGCAAGGCTGGTATAGGACGTCGCCGACTGGATCGTGGAGGGCAGGCAGCCAAGATAGATGAACCCCAATGCCACCAGCGGCGGCAGAAACGTCCCTGCCAGCGCGGCAAACCCCACCCCCGCCAGCGCCATGCCGCCGAACACGAACAGCATCAACGGCCCGAAAAACCGCCAGTTGGCGATCCCGCGCGCGATCTCGCTTCGCCGGATGCGCATCCCGTTGACGAGGAACAGCACGAAGATGCCGCCGTTCGAGACATGGCGCGCGGCGGCGTGCCCTTCGCCAGTGGCAGGCAGCAACAGCGCAAGCGTCGTCGCGATCAGCAGCACTGCGATCATCGGATCGAACAGGAAAGGCAGGCGGCGCAGCAGCATGGCGCGAGCGCCCTGCCCCGCCTTGTCCCAATTGTCGAGCGGGAGCAGTCTAACGGACGATCAGCGCGGGCGGCGCGAGGTCTGCCGCCAAGGCGGCGAAGCGCTCCGACCTATCCGAATTGCCAAGTGCGCGGGCGGCCTTGGCCCGCAGGTGCAACAATCCGGGATCATGCCCGCCGCCAAGCGCGATCGCGTGATCGAGCAGCAGCGCTGTGCGTTCCCAATCGCCGCGCTGGCCCAGCCCCTGCGCGAGCGCGATCAGTGCCGGGATATTTTCCGGCTCTCCCGCCACATGGCGCGCAAGCAAGGTGTCGGCGGCGGCATCATCGCCCGTGCTGCGATAGGCGACCATGGCCTTGCGGGTCAGCAGCCACGGTCGGCGCACCCTTGCCATGATTGCATAGGCTTCCAGCGCCGCGGGCGCATCCCCGCTCAGCAGGGCAGCATCCCCGGCAAGTTGGGCAATATCGCCCGAAAGCGGAAAGCGGGCCCGAAGGCCCTTCGCCCGGGCCTGCGCAGCGCCCGGATTCCCCGCAGCAGCGCTCGCGCGCAAATCGGATGTCGCCTGCGGCAGACCCGCGCGCTGTGCCAGCACGACGGGGGTGCTGCCGGGCGGCGCATAGGCGCGTTCAAGCAGCGCGGCCGCGCTGGCGCGGTCGCCAAGCCGCTCGTGCGCTCGGGCGACCAGCATCGCGAGATAGGGCGAGGCTTCGGGACGCGCAGCATCGGCGGCAAAACGCTCAACCACCTCGGTCTCGCGTCCGCCCAGCAGCAATGCCCGCACCAGCAGTTCGCGCAACCGCGCATTGGCCGGCTGGCGCGCGGCCAGCATTTCGAGCCGTTCGGCGGCGCTATCGTGATTGCCCTGTTCAAGACTGATCAGCGCATCGAGCAACACCGCAGCCGGAACCTCGCGCGCTGCCATGCCGCTGCGTTCGAGCAGGCTGCGCGCCAGCACCGCCTTGCCGCCGCGCTGGGCCAGCACGGCTTGCAGGAAGAACACACGGCGGTCTGCGGGCGCAATTTCGGCCAGCTTGCGCACCGCGCGCAGCATCTCGCCATGGTAACCGAAATCGCCGAGCGTGGCGGCATATTCGGCCCATGCATCGGCGTTGCTGCTGTCTGCTGCCAATGCGGCATCGAACCATGGCAGGGAATCGGCAAATCCGTGGGCATCGCGCACCATCAACGCCCGCATCAGCAGCGCCGGTGCGTGACCGGGGCCAAGTTCCAGCGCCCGGTTCGCCGCATCCAGCGCGGTCAGATGTTCGCCGCCGCGAAACCGCAGGCGGGCGATGGCGACCCAGACGTCGGGATTGTCAGGCTCCAGCGCCCGCGCCTCGTCAAGCAGGCGGCCCGCCTCGGCCAGACTGCCATCCGCCATCATTGCTCCGGCGACGCGGAGCAGGCGCGCAATATCCGGATTTTCCGCCCCTGCATCGGGCGCGTGCGGCGGGCTGTCCGCGGCTTGCGCGCAGCCTGCCAGCAGCAACACCGCAGCCAGCAGCGCGGCCGGTCGCCTAGGTCTGCAGGTCATACTGCCTGATCAGGTCATAAAGCGTCGGACGACTGATCCCGAGCAGCTTGGCAGTGCTCGAAATATTGCCTTCGCTGCGGGACAGCGCGTGGCGGATCACCCGCCGGTCAGCCGCCTCGCGCGCGGCCTTGAGGTTGAGCACGTCGGCGCTCTCCTCCTCCCCTTCGCCGAAATCGAGATCATCGGCGCTCACCAGCTTGCCATCAGCCATGATCACTGCGCGCTTTATCCGGTTTTCCAGTTCGCGGACATTGCCGGGCCAATCATGCGCATCAATCGCGGCGAGCGCATCGGGGGCAAAGCCGGTGACAGCCGGATTCATCTCGGTGGAAAAGCGCTTGAGGAACACCTTGGCCAGCAGCACCGGATCACCGTGGCGTTCGGCAAGGCCGGGAATGCGCACCACGATCTCGGCCAGGCGATAGAACAGGTCCTCGCGGAAGGTGCCTGCGCCGATCATGCTTTCGAGATCCTGATGGGTGGCGCACACGATCCGGGTGTTGACCGCAATCGCCTTGCGCCCGCCGATCCGCTCGATCGTGCGCTCCTGCAGAAAACGCAGCAGCTTGACCTGCAATGGCAGCGGAATATCGCCGACTTCATCGAGAAACAGCGTGCCCCCGTCAGCGCTTTCGATCTTGCCCTCGGTGGTCTTGACCGCGCCGGTAAAGGCACCCTTTTCGTGCCCGAACAGCTCGCTTTCGAGCAGGTTTTCCGGGATCGCGGCGCAGTTGATCGCGATGAACGGCCCATCTGGCCGGTCACTGGCATCATGGAGGCCACGCGCGAGCAGTTCCTTGCCCGTCCCGCTGGCGCCAAGCAGCATGACTGAAACGCTGGTTTTGGCGACGCGTTCGATGGTGCGGGCAACCTTGACCATCTCGTGCGCGCCAGTGATCAGCCGGCCAAGGACGGTCTTGTCGACGCTGGCGCTGGCCAGCAGGCGGCGGTTTTCCTGCTCGATCCGGTGCAGGTTGAACGCCCGCCGCACGATCAGGCCAAGCGCATCAATATCGAGCGGTTTCTGATAGAAATCATAGGCCCCGCGCGCGATTGCCTGCAACGTGCTTTCGCGGGCTCCGTGGCCGCTGGCGACGATCACCTTGGTATCGGGCTTCAGCGCCATGATCGCATCGAGCACGGCAAAGCCTTCGCTGGTACCGTCCGGATCGGGCGGCAACCCGAGGTCAAGCGTGACCACCGCAGGCATCTCGGAGCGCAGCGCGGTCAATGCGCTG
The DNA here is from genome assembly GCF_900143235.1 of Erythrobacter sanguineus. Taxonomy (GTDB): domain Bacteria; phylum Pseudomonadota; class Alphaproteobacteria; order Sphingomonadales; family Sphingomonadaceae; genus Erythrobacter; species Erythrobacter sanguineus. The sequence goes on from NZ_FRDF01000002.1 coordinate 89,643, forward strand.
TCGCGATCCCCGGCGATGATCACATCGAAATCATCATAGGACCATTTGAGCTGGGCCTGCAGACCCGGATCATCCTCGATCACGAGCAATGGGGGCTTTCTTTCAGCCATTACGCGACTTCCCCGTATGGTATTTCATCCGTTCCGTCCTGCCCGCCGAGCAGCCGGGCCGCCTCGGCCAGCGGCAGCATCACGGAAAAACGTGTGCCGAGCCCCGCGCGGGATTCCACCCCGATCCGCCCGCCCATGCCCTTGACCAGCTCGCGCGCTTCGAAGGCACCAATACCAAAACCGCCCGACTTGGACGAAACGAAGGGCTTGAACAGGCCGGTCCGGACGAATTCCGGGCTCATGCCCTCGCCGGAATCGATCACTTCGATCGTGCCATAAAGGCCATCGGCGGTCACGTTGAGGGACACCGGCATCGCGTTGGCGCTGGCATCGATCGCGTTCTGGACCAGATGCACCAGCGCCTTTTCGAGTGCTTCGCGATTGCCCATCACCCGGACGCTCGCCTCGCGGGTCAGGGCCACGGGATGGACCGCGCGGAATTGTTCGGCGATGCCGCGCGCAAGCTGCGCCAGATCGATCGGTTTCAGATCATGGACCTGACCCTGGCCATAACGCCCCAGTTTTGCGAGCAGGGCCGAAAGCTTTTCGGCAGAATTGCGCAAGGTCACCAGCATATCGGCACGAAAAGCAGGATTATCGGCGTGCTTTTCGGCATTGGCGGCAAGCAGCGAAAGCTGGCTGGCGAGATTTTTGATGTCGTGCATCACAAACGCCATGCGGCGGTTGAATTCATCAAACCGGCTTGCATCCATCAACGCCTGCTGGCCGGCCTGCTCGGACAGATAGCTGGCGAGCTGCTGCCCGGCGACCTTGAGAAGATCGAAATCCTCCCAGTCCAGCCGCCGCTCGATCCGCGGCCGGGCCAGCACGATTGCCCCGACCAGACGATCAAAATGGATGAGCGGCACAACCGCCCAGGCATCTTCTGCCTCGGTCAGCCAGTCCGGCACGAGCGCAAGCTCGCCGTGATGATCCATTCCCGCGCGCGCTTCATCCAGCGCCAGTACCAGATTATGCTGTTCGATCAGGCCGGTCAGGCGGTAATCCGCCGCCAGCGCGGGAACGGCAAGGGTCGACCAGTTCCAGCGCGCCAGCAGTTCGAATCGCGCCTGTTCATCAGGCACCAGCAGCAGGCCCGCCGGACTTTCGGTTATATCGGCCAGGGCCTTGATCGCGCGTTCCTCCAGACTGGCACTGCCCGCCCCGCTGCGACCGATCGTGCGGGTGAAGCGCAGCCATTCCTCGCGGTAGTCATAGCGGTGCTGAAAAAGGTGCTTGGTCGCCGTGACGCGCAGCCAGCCGCGCAATCGCGGTGACGGAACCGCAAGTGCGACAGCAACAACCGCGAGCAGCACGAACACAAGCTGGCTGGTGCGGGCGATATCGCCACCGATCAGGGCGAGCGACTTGGCCGCCAGCACCATCAGCACCAGATAGCTGCCGATCAGCAGCAGCGAGAGCGTGCGGAAGGTCACCGCGCGCGACGGGCTGAATTGCACCCGCGGCCCGACCGGGTTCGTGCCAAGCGCAAACAGCGCCGACATGACACCGGCAAACAGGCCGCGCAGACCGGTCAGAAACGCCGGGTCATCGCCGCCAAGGTAGGCAATCGTGCCCAGGTTGAGGTCATAGGCAAATATTCCTGCCAGTCCGATCACGCTCCAGCGCAGCAAGGTGCGCGATCCGCCCGAAGCCCCGGCATAGAGATTGTGCAGCATCATCAGCGCGCCGATGGCCACCAGCATGTCGATCAATGCGCGGACTTCGAATATCAGTTGCTCGGCACCGCCAAGGCCTGCCGCGCGCCACTGGAACAGCACCACCACAAGCTGGTAAAGTTCGACCAGCACCAGGGCGAAGATCACGGGACGGATCGGCTTGAGGCTTGCCGCCCGGCCATCAGCGGAAAACAGCCGGAAGATCGCCGCGATCAGGCAAAGGTTGCGGGCGACCACCGCGAGCGCGCTGGCAAGGTGATGAGGCCCGAGCGCGAACGAGAGCATACACCACAGCGCACTGAAAGCGGCAGCGGCGAACAGCGGCCAGCGATCGGGCCGCGCCGATGCCCCGCTACGCCAGATCCACGCCGCCGCCCCTGCACTCAGCAAGGCGCCAACCAGCCACGCAAGGCTGGCTGCCAGCGGCATTCCGTTCCACAAGCCGATCACCGCGCACCCTCGGGCCACAGGATCACCCGCACCGTCTGGAGCAGGATCACGAGATCGAGGAAAGGCGTGTAATTCTTGGCGTAATAAAGATCATATTCGAGCTTGCGCCGACTATCCTCGACCGACGCGCCATAGGGGTAGTTGATCTGCGCCCAGCCGGTGATGCCCGGCTTGACCATGTGACGCTCGCCGTAGAACGGGATCTCCTCTTCCAGGCTCTCGACAAAAGACGGCACTTCGGGACGCGGGCCGACGAAGCTCATGTTCCCCTTCAGCACGCTCCACGTCTGCGGCAGTTCGTCGATGCGCAACTTGCGGATCACACGGCCCATGCGGGTTACGCGCGGATCGTTTTCCTCGGCCCATTTGGCCCCGTCCTTTTCGGCATCGGTCCGCATCGAGCGCAGCTTCACCAGCGTGAACGGCTCGCCATAAAGGCCCACGCGCTGCTGGCGGAAAAAGGCCGGGCCCTTGCTGTCGAGCTTTACCAGCAAGGCAAACAGCGCAATGACCGGCAAGGTCAGCGCCAGCAGTGCCATGCTCGCGACAATATCGAAGATACGCTTGACCGCGCTGGAGAACATCCGTCCGCTGGAAAACCCGTCGGAAAAAATCAGCCAGCTGGGAATGATCGTGTCGAGATCGACCCGGCCCGTCTCGCGCTCGATGAAGCTGGAGAAATCATTGACGTGAACGCCCTTGGTCTTGATCCGGAGCAGGTCCTTGAGCGGCAGGGAGTTGCGACGTTCCTGCAAGGCCAGCACCACTTCGGACACGCCGAGGTTTTCCACAAAGCGACCGAGATCGTGGATTGCCCCACGCGGGATTGCCTCCTCAACCACGCGCTGATCGTCGCTCATGGCGATATAGGAGACGATGGCGAACCCGGTTTCGGGCTTCTCGCCAAGCTGGCGCAGGCGCTGCGCCCGGTCACCTGCGCCCAGCACCATGACCCGTCGGCGGAAAGCCGAAGACCCAAGGAAACTGGTCAGCAACAAGCGGTCTGCAATCAGGACCAGAATCGCCAGCCCCATGGTATAGAGCAAGGTCGAGCGCCAGAAGAAGTCGCTGGGAAAGACAAAGTCGATCACCGCCAGCGCGATGATGCCAAGGCTGATCGCCACCAGCACCCGCGCCCCGGCAAAACGCAAGGATCGCAAGGCATTGGGACCGTAGACCCCAACCGCAATCATCGCCAGCCAGATGACCATCGCAGTGCCAGCAAGCGGCAGCCAGCGCGTCGCAAAGCCTTGCAGTTCCATGCCGATCTGGCCTGCGCGCAAATGCCACGCCAGCTCGCTTGCCAGCACGATCAAGCCCAGATCGAGCAGGCCGAGCAGCAGCACTGCGTGAGGGATATAGTGCTTGAACAAGCGGATCATTGCTTAGCCGGGCCTCTGGTGCATGCGAGGCTTGGGTCTAGCGATGAGACCTTAAGTGTCGGTAAACTTTACACCGCCCTTCAGCAAAGCTTTTCTGCGGGCTGCAAAGGCTAATGCGCCATGCTCTAGCCCGGCCGGGGACGGGGCAGCGCACCGGCCATCCGGGCGGGAGCCGGGGTCATACATTCTGCCCGCCCGCAACGCAGGCACGGCGTGCCAAGCGGCACCGCATCGGCCGGATCCAGCGATACCCCGCGGGCATAGGCAAGTTCCCCGGCAAAGCGCGCCTCGATCCCCAGCACCACCGCGCGCCGCGCCGCGCACATTACCCCGTCGCCGTCCACCGTGCGGGTGATGGTGAACCAGTGACGCGGGCTGGCCTCACCTTCGGCAAAGGTAACGGCCTGGGTCAGCACGGTGCCGGGCCGCTCGAACGCGGCATAGGGGATCCACGCCGGCCAGCGTGCGCCTTCAAGCGGATAGAGCGCGCCTGCCCCTCCTGCCGTAAAGCCCGCCAACCGTCCCGCGCGGTCAATGGTCGCCATGAAGAACGGCAGGCCGCGCTCTCCGACCCGGCCGAGTGTGGTAAGCCGCTGGGCGGCCTGATCGAAGCTGACGGCAAACCGGCGCTGCAACACCGCCAGATCATAACCGGTTTGCTCGCACGCCCGCAGAAAGCGGCGGTAGGGCAGCAGAAGCGCGCCCGCGAGGTAATCGGTGACATGTTCGCGCAAGATGCTCTTCGCTTCGCCCGAAGGCAGATTGGCGCCTGCCACCAGCGTTTCGATCGCCTCACGCATTTCCAGCGCGCCGACCTGCCGGGCGATCTGGAACCGCCGCGCCGCGCCGGGCAACATTTCGGAAAGTTGCAGCTGCCGGGCGTGGAGATCAAGCCGGTGGACCTGCCCCGGCATCACCTCCGCCGGCAGGATGCGCACGGTCATACGGTGCTTTTCACGCAGACGTTCGCCCAGCGCCGCGCTGATCTCCCCGCGCGACAGGCGCAATTCATCGGCCAGATCCTCGGCCGCGTGATCAAGATCGGCGAAGTGGTTCTGCCAGCGTTCGATCGCCCGGCGCGCGGCGGCAGCGGCGTCGTCACCACCGGCATGCCCACTGCCCGCCTGATCATACAGCCGGGCAAAGGCGGCGGCGACCTGCGGCGCGGCAGCAAGGAATTCCTGCACTTCCTCGCGGTCGATGCCAAGATCGGCAAAGCGCCTGTCGGCCATGCGCCGCACCAGCCCGTCCAGCCCCCCGATCGCCTCGTCCTCACGCAAGGAGCGCGGATCGAAATCGAAACGTTCGATCACCTGCACCAGCACGCGTGCGGAAAGCGGCCGCTGGTTGCGTTCGATGAGGTTGAGATAGGACGGCGAGATGCCCAGCATCGCTGCCATGGCGGCCTGGGTCAGCCCTTCGCGCTTGCGCAAGCGGCGCAGCGCGGGTCCGGCGAGGAGATTGGTGTCTGCCATGGTTTTTTGTAAATTACTTTACTGATTGACACAAGTTTTCGGGTGAATGTCGCTATAGCGACAAGATTTCTTGTAAGTTTTCCTGTCATGCTGCGCCGCAACACGCCAAGGCCTGCTTATCCGATGGCGCGCGCCTTTGAAACGGCGCGCCTTACTCCCCAGGACGGACAGGAGAAGCACATGACCTACCAGAACACCATCACCCGGATGCGCGAAGTGGTTGCCGCAGGCGGCCCAAGCTGGGCCGCAATCGACCCCGAGAACGCTGCCCGCATGGTGATCCAGAACCGTTTCGCCACCGGCCTCGACATTGCCAAGTACACCGCCCAGATCATGCGCGCCGACATGGCCGCCTATGATGCCAACCCGGCGCAGTACACCCAGTCGCTGGGCTGCTGGCACGGCTTCATCGCGCAGCAGAAGCTGATCGCGATCAAGAAGCATTTCGGCACCACCAAACAACGCTACCTCTACCTTTCGGGCTGGATGGTCGCCGCGCTGCGCAGCGAATTCGGTCCTCTGCCCGATCAGTCGATGCACGAGAAAACCTCGGTGCCTGCGCTGATCGCGGAACTCTATACCTTCCTCAAGCAGGCCGACGCCCGCGAACTGGGCGGCATGTTCCGCGCGCTCGACAAGGCCCGCGAAGCCGGTGACGCGGTTGAGGCCAAGCGGCTTGAGAACGCCATCGACAATTACGAAACCCACGTCGTGCCGATCATCGCCGATATCGACGCCGGTTTCGGCAATGCCGAGGCGACCTACCTCCTCGCCAAGAAGATGATCGAAGCGGGCGCCTGTGCGCTGCAGATCGAAAATCAGGTGTCGGACGAAAAGCAGTGCGGCCATCAGGACGGCAAGGTCACCGTCCCGCACGAGGATTTTCTCCAGAAGATCCGCGCCTGCCGTCACGCCTTCCTCGAAATGGGCGTGGAAGACGGGATCATTGTCGCCCGCACCGATTCGCTCGGGGCCGGCCTGACCAAGCAGATCGCTTTCTCCAAGGAGCCGGGCGATCTGGGTGATCAGTACAACAGCTTCCTCGATTGTGATGAAGTCGATCCGGCCAACATCACCAATGGCCAGGTCTTCATCAGCCGCGATGGCAAGCTGCTCGCGCCCAAGCGCCTGCCGTCGAACCTCTATCAGTTCCGCGCCGGGACGGGCGTTGACCGTGTGGTGCTGGACTGCATCACCAGCCTCCAGAACGGCGCCGATCTGCTGTGGATCGAGACCGAAAAGCCGCATGTCGAACAGATCGCCAGCATGGTCGATCGCATCCGCGAAGTCGTGCCCAACGCGAAGCTCGTCTACAACAACTCGCCCAGCTTCAACTGGACGTTGAGCTTCCGCCAGCAGATCTTCGATGCGTGGGCCGAAGCGGGCAAGGACGTGTCCGCCTACGAACGCGACCGGTTGATGAGCGTCGACTACGACGGCACCGATCTCGCCGCCGAAGCCGACGAGAAGATCCGCACCTTCCAGCGCGATGGCGCGGCACGGGCGGGCATCTTCCACCACCTCATCACCCTCCCGACCTATCACACCGCAGCCCTCAGCACCGACAACCTCGCCCGTGAATATTTCGGCGAGCAGGCGATGCTCGGCTATGTCAAGAACGTGCAGCGCGAGGAGATCCGTCAGGGGATCGCCTGTGTGAAGCACCAGAACATGGCCGGCAGCGACATCGGCGACGATCACAAGGAGTACTTCGCCGGTGAAGCTGCACTGAAGGCCGGCGGCGCGCACAACACGATGAATCAGTTTGAGGCTGCATAACCACAGCCTCACGGGAAACAGTTCGAAGCGGCATAACAGCTTGGGAGAGCTCCGGAGGGCTGCATTTTGTGGCCTTCCGGTTGCCCTCAAAGCCGCCTAAGGACTTCGGGTATTCACCCGAGGAGAGTGACGATGAGCGATAGTGATACCCCCAAGACCGAACCTGCCCGCGCCCGCGCCCTGCTGTCGACCGCCGACATGAAGCTGCTGCGCCGCGCGCTGGAAAGCCATGCCCGCGCCACCGAAGACCGCGAGGAACTGGCCAAGATCAATGCCCTGCACCACCGGCTCGGGACTTACGTGCCGGCATCGCAGTAACCCCCTTTCACAGTTCTCCTGGGGAGGAGAAACGGCCGTCGGAATGCTCCTTCACGGGGCGCTCCGGCGGCCGAATTTGTGTCATTGCGGCCCTACCGCTTCGCTACTTGAGGGCCGAACCTACTTTTTCATCAAATCAAGCGTCGCTGCTGTCAGCGCCTCGGTTGCGGTGGCGATCACCACCGGGGCATCGGGCGCCCAGAACGGCGAGTGCAGCGAAGGCAGGTCGATCTCGCCCTTCTGCGCCTTTTCCCATTCCTCTGCATGAACGCCGCCAACCCAGAAGATCAGCGATTCGACGGTCTCGCGGTCGGCGCGGTAGAACTGGCTGAAATCCTCGCCCCCCATCACCGCCGGAGTTTCGAAGACGCGGCCTTCGAAACGGGTCTTCAGCCCCGCCATCACCAGATCCGTGAATTCCGGCGTGTTGTAGGTCGCCGGCGTATAGGGATCGGAGACGGTCACGCGGGGCAGCTTGTCCTCCGGCATCCCGGCGGCCAGCGCCTCGCCCCTGGCGATCCGGGCAATCCCGTCGAGCAGGTGCTGGCGGGTCTTGTCGGCATAGCTGCGCACGGTGATCTGCAGCCGCGCTTCGTCGGGGATGATGTTGTGCTTCGACCCGGCCTGAAAGCTGCCGACGGTCACCACGGCCGGTTCCTGCGGGTCAAGCTCGCGGCTCACCAGCGTTTGCAGCCGGGCGACGATGTGCGAGGCGATGACGATCGGGTCCTTGGTCGTGTGCGGATAGGCGCCGTGGCCGCCCACCCCCGGCACCACGATGTCGACGGAATCGACATTGGCCAGCGCAAAACCCTTGGAATAGCCGATCAGCCCCGCCGGAGCCTGCGCAGCGTCGTGGAAGGCCAGCACGTAATCCGGCTTGGGAAAACGGGTATACAGCCCGTCATCCAGCATCGCCTTTGCGCCCTCGCCGATTTCCTCGGCCGGTTGCAGGATCATCACCAGCGTGCCTGACCATTGGTCCTTGCGCTCCGCCAGCAGCTGGGCGGTGCCGACCCATGCGGTCATGTGGGTATCGTGACCGCAGGCGTGCATAATGCCGGTCTCGATCCCGCTTGCAGGAACGCCGGTGCGCTTTGAAGCATAGGGCAGCCCGGTCTGTTCGATCACCGGCAGCCCGTCCATATCGGCGCGCAGCATCACCGTGGGGCCATCGCCGTTTGTCATCACCGCGACCACCCCGGTCCTGCCGACGCCCTCGGTCACTTCAAAGCCCAGCGCGCGGGCGCGGGCGGCCAGCTTCTTCGCGGTCTCGACTTCCTGGAACGACAGTTCGGGATTGGCGTGGAGATCCTGATACAGCGCGACCAGCGCGGGCATATCCGCTGCCACCGCATCGCGCAGTTCGTCCGCCTGCGCCGGCACCGCCATCAGCGCCAGCGCGCTTGCCCCTGCCCGAATCGCCATTAACCGCATCACATTCCCCTTTGCTTATTCGCCCATGCGCGCGCCGTGTTGGAGACACATGAGATACTGTACAGGACTGAAAAATCCCCGCCCCCCGCGCCCGCCAACCGGACACCGAAAACATGGTCATGGAGCGCAGTGCAGCAGATCATCGCGGCAGCATGGCACATTGCACCGCGATTAGGAAAGCGCCCTGCCCGTTACAGCCCGTACCACAACACCAGCAACACCGAGAGCACCGTCACCATCAGCGCCACCAGCGGTACCCCGGCGCGCAGGTAATCGCCGAATTCATACCCGCCTTCGGACATGATCAGCATGTTGGTCTGATAGGCGATCGGGGTGGCGTAACACAGGTTGCAGCCGAACAGCACCGCCAGCACCAGCGGTTCGGGCGGTAATCCCAACTGGGTCGCAAGGCTGAACGCAATCGGCGTGCCGATGGTCGCCGCCGTGGCGTTGGAGGCAAAATTGGTGACAAGGGTAACGAACAGCATGATCGCCGAAAGCACCAGCGCAGGGGGCAGATAGGCGAGGCCGAGCGCGAGCGCCTGCCCCAGAAACTCGGCCGCGCCGCTGGCATCGATCACCCGGCCAATCGCGATGCTGGCCGCGATCAGCACGATCACCTTGGCTGACAGCGCCCGGCCGACGCGATCAAATTTCACGCAGCCGGTCACGAACATCAGGATCGCGCCCGCCAGCGCGGCAATCGCAATCGGCAGCTTGATCGGGGCAAAGCCCCCGCCATCGAACCACGGCAGTCCGAGCGATGCGGTCGCAATCGCCCCGGCCATGATTGCACCGGCCAGCACCGCCTTTGACCGGCGCGGCAGCTCACGCGCGCCTTCGAGCCGCAGCAACCCGTCATTATTGGCAAAGTTCTGGAGGTCTTCCTCGATCCCCATCACCAGCAGCACGTCGCCTTCCAGGATCCTGAGGTCGCCGGCTTCGCTATAGGTATTGCGTTCGCCCAGCACCCGGTCGGGCCGGTGGATGCCCAGCACCGCTACGCCATAAAGATCGGCGATCCCCGAACTGGCCAGCGTGCGGGTGATCAGGCGCGAATCCGCCGTCACCGTCATCTCGACCGCGAAGATATCCTCGCCATGAGCCTTGGAAACGCGGCGGATCCGGTCAAGCACCCAGGTCGGCGCAAGTTCACCCTTGAGCGCGCGGGCGGCCTCTTCGATGGCCTCGTGGGTGCCGGAAATATGCAGGCGCTGCTGCGGCTGGAGCGCGCCGGTCGGCTGATCGTGAAAAATGATCCCCGGCGGCAGCTTGTCCTGAATCGCGGAAAGTTCTGCCCCGGCCAGCAGGCTGCTGCTGCCGACCCGCAGGCGGGTGTGGAAAATGCGCCGGATGTTTTCAGGCACCACCGAATTGTCGCGCAGCAGGCGCGGCATCACCAGCCACAGATAGGGCAGCGCCACCACCGCGGCGATGAGAACGATCGGAGTGAACTGGAACACCCCGATGGTCTCCATCCCGATATCCTCGGCAATGCTGACCACCAGAATATTGGTCGAGGTGCCGATGGTGGTGCCCATCCCGCCGATCAGCACCGCCGAATTGACCGGCATCAGGGTCTTGGACGAAGCCGCCACGCCCTTCCCCGCCAGCGCGACAAGGATCGGCAGCATCAGCACCATGACCGGCGTATCATTGACGAACATCGACAGCGAGAAGGCGATCAGCAGCGCGAACAGCAGCCCGATTCCGGCATTGGCGCGGAACACGCTTTCAAGCAGGCGGGCAAACGGTTCCAGCGCGCCGGTCACCACCAGTCCGCGCCCCATGATCATCAGCGCACAGATGGTGATCAGCGCCTGATGCCCGAATCCCCCGAAGGCCAGCGCCAGCCCGTCAGTCGGCTTGGTCCCTTCGAGCGGCGCGAAATACAGCCCCACGCCGATAACCGCGATGGTGATGAGCGAGATAATCTCGACCGGATAACGCCCGCGCCCGAAGGCGATGAACATCGCGATGGTCACGGCCATGGCGGCTATCGCGTGATAGGATGGGGCTTCCAGCATGGTCTGCCACAGGGGCTAACCAACAGCGTCATGCAAACACAAGCGAATTGTCACAAGCATCAATGCGGTGGTGCCCCTGGCCAGACTCGAACTGGCACTTCTTTCGAAACTCGATTTTGAGTCGAGCGCGTCTACCAATTCCACCACAGGGGCGCCTGCGCGGATGCCCGCGCTGTTAGCGAGGGCGAAGCGCCAAGGCAATGGCCTCTATCTCAAGGCTCCGGCGAGCAGCTTGTGCAATTTCGAATGCAGCACATCGTTTGCCGCCAGCACCTGATCGGCATGGATCGGCGCCGAACGCCCGCGGAAGTCGGACACGAACCCGCCCGCCTCGCGCACCAGCAGGCAGCCCGCGGCGGTGTCCCATTCAGAAAGACCGCTTTCCCAGAACCCGTCGAACCGCCCCTGCGCCACATAGGCGAGATCGAGCGAGGCTGCGCCGAACCGGCGAATGCCGGCAACTTCGGGGCCGATCGCGCCGAAGATCCGGCTCCATTCGGCAAAGTCGCCGTGCCCGAAGAACGGCACGCCTGTCGCCACCAGGGCATCGGCGAGGCGCGACCGAGCCGAGACGCGCAGCCGCGCATCCTGCAGCCAGGCACCGCGCGATTTTTCCGCCCAATAGGTCTGATCCGTGATCGGCTGATAGACCACGCCCGCCACCACATCGCCCCAGCCCTTTCCGTCTGCACGCGGTTCCTGCGCGGCGATGGAAATGGCGAAATGGGGAATGCCGTGGAGGAAGTTGCTGGTGCCATCGAGCGGATCGACGATCCAGCGCGGCATACCGGGATCACCCTCGATCACGCCGGCCTCTTCCATCACGAAGCCCCAGCCGGGCCGCGCAGCGATGAGTTCGTCATAAATCGTGCGCTCTGACCGAATATCCGCCTTGCTGACGAAATCGGCCGGGCCCTTGCGGCTCGCCTGCAAATGTTCGACTTCGCCGAAATCACGCCGCAAACGCCCACCCGCCTTGCGCGCGGCGCGTTCCATCACGCGGATCAGGCCGGAAATAGCTGCCATGAAAAACTCTCTGCGGTTCGCCTCGAGCAAAGTCGAGAGGCGGTTGTCCGGCGCTGGTGTGTCTCGACTTCGCTCGACACGAACGGGGTTGGTTTGGGCTCAGCTCGCCTTGCCGACATAGGCCTGTTCGTAAACATCGACGATGATGCGCGTGCCGCTGCCGATATGCGGCGGGACCATGATGCGCACGCCATTGTCGAGGATCGCGGGCTTGTAGCTGGACGAGGCGGTCTGCCCCTTTACCACTGCGTCGGCCTCAACGATCATGGCTTCGATCTGCGAAGGCAGTTCGACCGAGATCGGCTTTTCGTCCCACAGCTCAAGATTGACCTGCATCCCGTCCTGCAAAAACGGGCGCGCATCGCCCAGCAGATCGCCCGGCAGGGTAAGCTGTTCGTAGGTGTCATTGTCCATGAACACCAGATCCTCGCCCTCGGCATAGAGGAACTGGAATTCCTTGGTGTCGAGCCGCACGCGTTCAATCGTGTCGGCGCTGCGGAAGCGCACATTGGTCTTGCGGCCATCCTGCAGGTTCTTCATCTCGACCTGCATATAGGCCCCGCCCTTGCCCGGCTGGGTATGCTGGATCTTGGCGACTTTCCAGATGCCGCCTTCATATTCCAGAATGTTGCCGGGGCGAATATCGACGCCGCTGATCTTCATAGGGCTACGGGCCTTTTTCTGAAGGAAATCGTGGGAGGGCGCACCACCGACTGGCAGGCATCCCGCAAATTATGCGCGCCGATAGCCGATAGCGCCCGGCTCGGCAAGCGTGGGCAAGAGCCATGCGAAAGGCTTGGCGTTGGCCGCAGCAGGCTGGTAGGGCGCGCTGGCCATGCGGAACCGATATGTCATTATGCTTGCGCTGGGCGCGGCTGCCCTTGCCGGACTGGTTCCGGGCATGGCCGATGCGCAGGATCGCAAGACCTCGCGCCCGCAATCACGCGCCGGAATGGCCGATGGCGGCGTGCTCTCCACGATGCCGCACGGCCTCTATGAATGCGCCGTTCCCGGCGATGCCGGGGGTGAGGCCTATATCGTGATCGCCGAAGAAAGTTTCCGCATCGGCACCGCATCAAGCTATACCAATGCGCAAGGCAACGGCATCTACCTGATGCGCGGGCGCGAACTGGTGTTCACCCGCGGCCCCAAGAAAGACCAGCGCTTCCGCCGGATCGGCGACAACATGCTGCAGAAACTCGCAGCCGACGGCAGCCTTGGCAAACTGATCTGCACGCGCCGCGGCAGCCCGGACTGACCAGCCCCGCACTCACCAGCCCCCGACTGACCAACCGGGCACCGGGGCGCACATGGTTGCGGAGGGTTGATTTCAGCAGGACGCGGGCAGACAGTGCCCTGAAAGCCCGTATCAATCCACCAACGCGCTCTGGTGGCGGTTTTGCACTCTGGAGGGGGCAGGATTGGTGGGAAGATCCAGCAGATCGCCAAGGCTCATGGGATGGGCAGCCAAGGTCGGGTGCGGCGAATATCCGTCATGCCAGTATTTGGGTTCGATCATGTCCCGTGCGATGCTCATCCCGAAGAAACGCCGGGCATGTGGCGATCGGTTGTCAGGCCCGGCATGGAGCAGATCACTCCGATAAAGAATGACCGTGCCCTTGCGCGGCGCCGTCTGCACCAGACAGAACAGGTTATCGAGGGCGCGGCGGTTGCGATAAAGCTTCCACAATGTGCCCGGGCCAAGCCTGCGAAGGCTGAATTGGGAATTCTTCCCCAACGCAAAGCGCAGCAGATTTGGCTGGTGCTGATCCCACTTGGTCGAGAACACACGGTCACGAAATTCACCCGGTGCCAAAGGAGCCTTTGGGTCCTGGCGCATGCCCCACAGCTTTTTCAGGTTATGTCGGAAGATGCGATAGTTACATCCTGTCCGAAACAGCTCCATCAAGGCATAGGCCTTGCCGTCATGCCTGTTCCCGGCCCCACCATACATGTGCGTGCCCGGAACAAATACCGTCCCGCCCTGCTGTTCCGACACATTTTCGACAGCCGCAAACATGCTGATCACGCCGCTCGGATCGCGGTGGATATACTGATGCGATGAGCCGAAATAGCTGGTGAACGTGGCCATTTCGAGAACCGGGCGTGAGCGGCCACAATACTCCGACAGAACGCCTTGAAGACGCTGGCACAGGCTGGCGGCAAAGCGCGTTACGGGCGGAGACGAAGGAAGCGAGCAGAAATCGCGGCGCAGATAATGATTATCCGTCTCGCTGGCGAAGGACGATCTGCTGCGATCGGGATCGTCGATGGTTTGCCGCATCAGATCCCGGCCAACATCCGCTTCTTCATCCGACAAAAGATTGGTCAGGACCACCAGACCGTGAAGATCCATCATCGTCAGGGCTTGCCGGACACAATGATCCGCAAGCTGGCCCTTGTCATCCAGCACGGCAGGCACTTCAAACGCGGAGGTGTCGTTGGAAACCTTGAATTCAGTCATGCCAATCTGCCTTGTAGCCCTCCGACAATTTCCGGGCGGCCTGCCGTTTGCCGTCACGTTCATGTGTGGCAGTGCCGGAGGGTCTGGAGCCGGGCCCTTTTGTTGGCGCAGAAATTTCTAGATCGGGTTAACAGGACGCGATTGACGGAGTGTCATACCAATGCCCGATGAGCTTCACTCATCGCGCATTGGATAAGCCCGTGCGGCGCTCGAGCATTTCCAGCGCGCGATGCGTCAGCATCTTGGCGCGCTGGTATCAGAGGCCGGTTCCTGACCAGACAGGCGCAGGGAAAAAGCAGTCGGGCAACGGGCCGCAGTTCGGCGGCAGGAATGACCTGCCCTCCCCCAACCTTGCGGCAAAGGGGTGCCAAAGTGGCGGTCGGCTCAGCATCCCAAAGCGGGCGCGCATGCATGCGCCCTCAAGGCATATCGCCTTGCCCGCAGAGCGTTCAGTCGCGCTTGATCGCCTTGGCAAAGCCCGCGATCGCGGCAACTTCATCTCCGCCCCACACTGCGCCCGACACGGCGAGAAAATCGGCGCCGGCTTCCACCAGCGGGCCGCAGTTATCGGGCGTGATCCCGCCAATCACCACGCAGGGGATTTCGAACACCGTCGTCCACCAGCGCACGATCTCCAGATCGGGCACTTCGGCGTCCGCGCCCTTGTCCTTCGTGGTCGAAGGGAAGAACGCGCCGAAGGCGATGTAGTCTGCCCCTGCCTCGCCCGCTTCCATCGCCATATGGCGGCTGGCGTGGCAGGTGACGCCGATCTGCGCCTCGCGCCCCAATTCCTCGCGCGCATCGCGCGGCGATCCGTCATCCTGCCCCAGATGCACCCCGTCGGCCTTCAGCCGCTTCGCCAACGCAACCGAATCATTGACGATGAAGGCGACGTCATGCGCAGCGCAAATCGCCTGAAGCGGCGCGGCCAGGTCGGCGGCCTCGTGGTTGTCCACACCCTTCACCCGGAACTGGAAAGCGGTGACGAGGCCTTTGCCCGCGGCCAGCGCACGTTCAAGCCGCTGGGGAAAGTCGCCGCCGACATCAAGCGGCGAGATGAGGTAAAGCTGGGTATCAGTCATGGCCGCGCTGGCTAATCGCTCACGCCGCGCCTGTCACTATTTAAGGCGTCACCTTAAGGCGTCACCTGTCCAGACGCCACCTGTTCAGACGCTCGCACTGGCAATCTGGTCGATCGCCTTGCCCAGCACGGTGTCGAATTCATCATCCGACTGACCTTTGCGCAGGTCCTGCAACAGCCCGCGGCTGAAACTGGCGATCATGCCAGGGTTCTGCGCCAGCCGCGCGCAGGCATCATCGGTGGAGAACCCGCCCGACAACGCGACCATGCGCAGCACCCGGGGGTGGCGCGCCAGCAGAGTGTAAAGGCCCGCAGTCGCCGGGATCGACAGCTTCAGCATCACCTGCTGGCCTTCGGGCAAGGCGTCCAGATGCTTTGTGATTTCCGCAAGCAGGATCGCCTCACCCGCCGCGCGATCTGCGGCGGTGATGTCATATTCGGGCTCGATGATCGGCATCAGCCCGGCGGCGATGATCTGCGTTGCAACTTCGAACTGCTGAGCGACCACGGCGGCGATTCCCCCCGGGTTGGCCGACTTGATGACCGAACGCATCTTGGTGCCGAACATGCCCGCAGCAACCGATTTTTCGAGCAGCGCCGCCAGCTTCACCATCGGCTTCATCAATTGAACGCCATCCGCTTCGTCCGCCAGACCTTCATCGACCTTGATGAAGGGCACGATCCCGCGCGCCTTCAGCGCATCGCCGGTGGACTGGCCGCCCACCAGCCCATCCATCGTCCTTTCGAACAGGATCGCACCGATCACCTTGCCGCTGGCGAAGCACGGCGAGGTGATGACGCGGGCACGCATGGCGTGGATCGCGGCGAACATTTCATCATCGCCCGACCATTCGCTGTCTTCCACACCATAACCGCGCAGCGCCTTGGGCGTGGAGCCACCCGACTGATCAAGCGCGGCGATGAAGCCCTGCCCGGTGGCAATGCGGGTCGTCATTTCGCGGGTGTTCATTGCGGCGTTCTCCAGTGGCGCGGGGCGGGGTATGATAGGGTCTTGGCGGCTGCCCGCACAGGTTTATGCATACCTATGCAAAGCAGCTTTCGCACGCGCCATTAGCGAGGGTATCGGCTGGCTGCAACCACCCATGCTGCACCTGCACAGCAGGCACCGGCATGCGGATCAACGCCGGGTCAGCCGCCGGATGATGCCGGTAAAGCTGAGCGCCGGCTTGCCGTCGCCTGTCACCATCCCGCGCACGAAAATCGTCTTGCCGCCGCCGCGTGTAACCTCGCCGCGCGCCTCGACCAGTGCGCCGGGCGGCACCGCGCCGAGAAAATCGCCCGCGAGGTTGAGTGTCACCGCGTGATCGCCGTTCAATTCCTCAGTGGCGATGGCGAACAGCGCAAAATCGGCGAAGGTCAGCAGGCAGCCGCCGTGCATGAACCCGCCGCCGTTCATGTGGCGCGGCTCGGCGCGAAAGGCGCTGAGATAGGAGCCGTCATCCTCGCGCTTCATGTAGAACGGGCCGGAGCGGGTCTCGTACGGATCCTGCGTCCAGTGCCGCCAGCCGGTAAACTCGCCCTCGGCGCACAGGCTGGCCGAGGCGTAGCCCCAATCATCGGTTTCCCTCATTCTGCCTATCCCCGTGCCTATTTCCACAATTGCAGCTTGCTGACCGCCCCGGCGAGGTTTTCACCCGGATCGATCCGCGCAAGACTGCGTTCAGCCAGCTTCCACCCGCCGATCGCCCCCTTGCGCCACAAGCCGGTGACAAGAAAAGGGCCGACCCACGGCGTTGCTCCCAGCCGCAGTTCCAGCTCGCATCCGGCGACGAACCATGCACTTTTGCCGTGCTGGCGGACGAACACTTCGTGGAAGGCGAACCGGGTGCAGCCAAACCCGCGTTCGATTCCGGCCGCGAAGCTGGGCCGGTCGAGCAGCTGCGGCGGCAGGGTGCCGATCATCGCCACGAAATCGCGGGCCAGCAGCTTTTTTGCATCTTTGGCATCGCCCGCCAGCCACGCACGCATCAGGCGCAGTTCGAGCGCTTCGACCTCAGCCGCGGTATCGGACATATCAGGTTTCGAGCGCGGCCACGCCCGGCAGGACGCGCCCTTCCATCCATTCGAGGAAGGCGCCGCCAGCGGTTGAAACGTAGGTGAAATCGTCGGCCACACCCGCCTGTGCGAGCGCCGCGACCGTATCCCCGCCGCCAGCCACGCTGATCAGCGATCCTTCCAGCGTGAGAGCCGCAGCCGTGCGCGCCAGGGCGTTTGTTGCGGCATCGAAGGGCTCGGTCTCGAACGCGCCGAGCGGCCCGTTCCACACCAGTGTGCGGCAGGTCTTGAGCACATCCGCCAGCGCCTCGACCGCCTGCGGGCCAAGGTCGAGGATCATTTCGTCTTCGCCAACCTCGTGGACGTTGCAGGTGCGCAAGGATGCCGGGTTGGCGGCAAATTCCGTCGCCACCACCACATCATAGGGCAGGTGGACGGTGCAGCCCGCATGGTCGGCCTCGTCCATGATCCGGGCCACGGTGTCGGCCAGATCATGTTCGCACAGGCTTTTGCCGACATTGACGCCGCGCGCGGCAAGAAAGGTGTTGGCCATCCCGCCGCCGATGATCAGGTGCTGCACCTTGCCAACCAGATGTTCGAGCACCGCGAGCTTGGTCGAAACCTTGGCCCCGCCAACCACGGCAGCGACCGGCGCTTGCGGGTTGCCAAGGGCTGCGTCGAGTGCCTTAAGCTCGGCCTCCATCGAACGGCCGGCATAGGCGGGCAGGAAATGCGCCAGCCCCTCGGTCGTGGCATGGGCGCGGTGCGCGGCGGAAAAGGCATCATTGACGTAAAAGTCGCCATGCGCCGCCATGGCCTGCGCAAGGTTGGGATCATTGCCCTCCTCGCCTGGCCAGAAGCGGGTGTTGTCGAGCAGGCCGATATCACCGGCGCGCAAGATCCCGATCGACTGCGCCACCACGGGCCCCGCGATTTCGGGGATGAACATGATTTCCTTGTCCAGCACCTGTTCGACATCGCCCACCACCATGCTGGTCGACAGGGTCGAGTGCCGCTTGCCTCCCGGACGCCCGAAATGGGCCAGCAGCAGCACCTTGGCGCCCTTGTCCGCCAGTTCGAGGATGGTCGGCCTCACCGCCTCGACCCGCGTGACATCGGTGGCCGAGCCGTCCTTCATCGGCAGGTTGAGATCAACGCGCACGAGCGCGACCTGACCGGAAAGATCGGCGGGCAGATCATCGAGGGTCTTGAACTTGGCCATCTTTCATTCCCGTCTTTCCGGCGAAGGCCGGAACCCAAGAAGGCACCGGCCACGCGTATTCGCTCTGGGCCCCGGCCTGCGCCGGAGTGACGACAATCCCTTACAAGAACTTCGCCATCACCCCGGCAGTGTCGATCATCCGGTTGGAAAAGCCCCATTCGTTATCATACCAGCTGACCACGCGGGCAAGCTTGCCTTCCATCACGCTGGTTTCAAGGCTGTCGACCGTCGAGGACGCCGGATAGTGGTTGAAGTCCGAGGAAACGAGCGGCTGATCGGTGAAATCGAGCACCCCCTTCATCGCCCCGTCGGCAGCAGCCTTCAGCGCGGCGTTGATTTCCTCCGCCGTGGTATCGCGGCCCGGCACGAACACCAGATCGACCATGCTGACATTGGGCGTCGGCACGCGCACCGATGACCCATCGAGCTTGCCCTTCAGTTCGGGCAGCACCAGCCCCACAGCGCGCGCAGCGCCGGTGGTGGTCGGGATCATGTTCATTGCGCCTGCCCGCGCGCGGCGCAGATCAGAGTGGATCTGGTCGAGCATGCGCTGGTCATTGGTGTAGGAATGGATCGTGGTCATGAACCCGCGCTCGATCCCGACCGTGTCGTTCAGCACCTTGGCCACCGGCGCAAGGCAATTGGTGGTGCAGCTGGCGTTGGAGATGATCACGTCTTCGGCGGTCAGCGTTTCATGGTTGACGCCGTAAACGATGGTCTTGGACACGCCGGTCGCAGGGGCTGAAATCAGCACGCGCTTAGCCCCGGCGGCCAGATGCGGGCGGCTGGCCTCGTCCGACTGGAAGAACCCGGTGCATTCCAGCACGATATCGACGCCCATTGCCCCATGCGGCAGCTTGCCCGGATCGCGTTCCTTGGTCACCGCAATCCACTTGCCATTGACGATGATCGCATCGCCATCGGCGCGCACTTCGCCGTTGAAACGGCCATGCACCGAATCATGGGCGAACAGCAGAGCGTTCGCCTTGGCATCCGCCAGATCATTGATCGACACGAGATCAAGATCGTGGTCGCTGCGTTCAAGGATCGCACGCGCGACAAGCCGGCCGATGCGGCCAAAACCGTTGATGGCAACCTTGGTGGCCATAATAGAAACTCCTGCTTAGCTGTTCAATTTGTTCTGGATTTGCGGGACGATAGCATCGACGGTTAAGCCGAAATGGGCAAACAGATCGCTCGCCGGGGCTGATGCGCCGAAGCTGTCGAGCCCGATATTGAGCCCATGCGTCCCGGTGTAACGCTGCCAGCCGAACGTGCTCGCCGCCTCGATCGAGACAATCAGCGCATCTGCCGGGATAAGATCGGCGCGGTAGGCGGGCGGCTGTTCATCAAACAATTCGCTGCACACCATCGACACGACGTCCACACCCACGCCCGCCGTTTCAAGCTGCGCGGCGCATTCCATCGCAAGCGAAACTTCAGAACCGGTGGCAAGGATCACCACCTTGCGCGCCGCGTCTGCCGGCTTGATCCGGTATCCGCCCTTGGCCGACAGGTTTTCGCCCGCAGCAAGCCGCAGTTGCGGCAGGTTCTGGCGGGTCAGCGCCAGCACGGTGGGGCGATCAGGCTGACGCAGCGCAATCTCCCAGCACTCCGCCGTCTCGACCGCATCGGCCGGACGCATCACCAGCAGGTTCGGCATGGCCCGCAGCGAAGCGAGATGTTCCACCGGCTGATGGGTCGGCCCGTCCTCTCCCAACCCGATGCTGTCATGCGTCATCACGTAGATCACGCGGGCTTGCTGCAAGGCCGAAAGACGGATCGCGCCGCGGGCATAATCGGTAAAGACCAGAAAAGTGCCGCCATAGGGGATCACGCCGCCGTGCAGCGCCATCCCGTTCATCGCGGTGGCCATGCCGAATTCGCGGATGCCGTAATAGACATAGCGGCCGGCGTAATCATTGCGCGAAAACGTGCCGATGCCGCCCGCCAGCGTGTTGTTCGACCCTGTCAGGTCGGCGCTGCCGCCGATGGTGTCGGGGAGCAGCGGGTTGATCGCGGCCAGCGCGATTTCGCTCGCCTTGCGGGTGGCGATTTTCTGCGGGGCTTCGATCAGGCCTGCGATGTGGGCATCAAGGCTGAAGCCTTGCGGCAGATCGCCTGCCATACGGCGTTCGAATTCGGCCTTGTGGTCGGATGCCTCCAACCGTCCGGCCCACGTGCCGTGTGCGCGGCGGCCGGGTTCGCCCGCCATGTGCCAATCGGCCAGAATGTCCGAGGGGATCACGAAGGGTTCAGCCGTCCAGCCCAGCGTCTCACGCGCGGCGGCAACCTCAGCCGCGCCCAGCGGCGAACCATGGGTGGCGCTGGTGCCCTGCTTGCCCGGTGCGCCCTTGCCGATCACCGTGCGGCAGGCGACCAGCGACGGGCGCGGATCGGCCTTGGCCTCTTGCAGGGCGCGCTCGATATCGGCGAAATCGTGGCCATCACATTCGGTGACGTGCCATCCGGTCGCGACGTAACGTGCCTTGATATCCTCGCTGGTCGAAAGATCGGTGGCGCCGTCGATGGTGATGCGGTTATCATCCCACAGCACATTGAGGTGCCCCAGCCCGAGGTGGCCTGCCAGCCCGATCGCTTCGTGGTTGATGCCTTCCATCAGGCAGCCATCCCCCGCGATCACCCATGTGCGGTGATCGACCAGATCATCACCGAACACGCTGTTCAGATGCCGTTCGGCCATCGCCATGCCGACCGCCATCGCAACCCCCTGCCCCAGCGGGCCTGTGGTGCATTCCACCCCGTCGAGCAGGAAGTTTTCCGGGTGGCCCGCGCACGGGCTGCCAAGCTGGCGGAAGTTGCGGATGTCATCAATTGTCGGCGCGGCATAGCCGGTCAGATACAGCAGGCTGTAGATCAGCATTGATCCATGTCCTGCCGACAGCACGAAGCGATCACGGTCGGCCCAGTGCGGCGCGGACGGATCGAACTTCAGATGCCGGGTGAACAGCACCGTGGCGACATCGGCCATGCCCATCGGCATTCCCGGATGGCCCGAATTGGCCGCCTCTACCGCGTCCATCGACAGGGCGCGGATGGCATTGGCCATAAGCGGCAGGCGGGCGGGTGCGATCGTCATGGGCGCGCGTGTCTCCTGATGCTGTCCGGGCGTTCCTTGCCCCGACCAAGTCCGGCCACGTCTTGCAGGCAGCCGATTCGATCCCTCGTTTGCGGGCTGTGCCATTGCCGAGCCATGGGGGCAGGTCAACCTTGTGTGCGACACCTCCTGCAACCCTTGCCCAGAGGACTTATCAACAGGCCGCACCAAAGCTTTGCACGCGCAGGCCTATATTGGTAATTCCAGCTGATGGATACCGACCGTATCGAGGGCGCG
The DNA here is from genome assembly GCF_900143235.1 of Erythrobacter sanguineus. Classification (GTDB taxonomy): domain Bacteria; phylum Pseudomonadota; class Alphaproteobacteria; order Sphingomonadales; family Sphingomonadaceae; genus Erythrobacter; species Erythrobacter sanguineus. The sequence continues at coordinate 111,464 of NZ_FRDF01000002.1, forward strand.
CTGAAGCGCATCGAATCCGCGATGGAGCGGATTGCCACCGCGCGCGAAACAGCGGCGCCCCAGGGACAACTGACAGGCGGGCCAGCGGGCGGTTCGGCGCGGGTGGTCGAACTGGTCAACACCCATGAAAAGCTGCGTGAACAAGTTGCGGAAAGCCTTCGCGAAATCGACGATCTGATCGGCAAGCTGGAAGAATAGCGCATGAGCACCGTCACGCTGACCATCGGCCCGAAGAATTACCCCGTGGCCTGCGCCGATGGCGAAGAAGCGCAGGTTCAGGCGCTGGGCGCAATGATCGCTGAAAAATACGCGATGCTGGGCGCATCACGCGCGCCGCTGGAGGCGCAGAACCTGCTTTTCGCCGCGCTGTTCCTTGCTGATGAACTGGCCGAGGCACGCAAAAACGCGTCCGCTGCCCCAGACCCGGCTGACGAGGTCGCGGCCCTGCGCGCCGAAATCGCCCGGATCGAAGCCGAACTGGCCGCCGCACGCGCAGCTTCGCCGCCATTGCCAAGCGCGCCCCCCGCACCGCAATCCAGCCTGTTCGGCGACCCGGAAAAAGCCGCCGCGCTTGCCGAACGGCTCGAGGCATTGGCAACGCAGGCCGAAGCCAGTGCAGCAGCGCTTGAAGCGCTCGGTGCGAACGCCTAGATATAGAGGTGGCGGGACTGCCCGGCACGAGCCGATTGAACATCCCTGAGGCTATAAGCAATCCACTGGGAGCTGTCCCTGCCCTTGCTTGCCGGTTCGTCCGGAAGGCTCGGGCATACGGCGCCCACCTGACGTAAAACGCGTCAGAGGATTTCTAGCGCAAACGACCCATGGTGGTTCCGCCACGTTCTTGTTTTCCGCATCGCATCCGCGATGCGGTTCCTCCAGGGGCCCGGCCCCTGTGGGGCCACCCCTTCGGGCGGGCAGTCGCCCTTGCGGCCCTTTGGGCCGTGGCCTACCGCAAGGGTGATATGACCAGGCCCACCAAATCCGAACTTCGTCGCACGCTTCGCGCCGCGCGCAGGGCGCATGTTGCCGCGCTGCCTGACGCGATTCGCGGGCTGCTGTTCCATCGCCCGCCTGCGCCACTCGCCGCCCGGATCGCGCCCGGAGCGACCATCGGCCTCTATCATGCGGCCCTGGGGGAAGCCCCGACCAGCGGCTACGCCCGGTTCTTCCTTGAGGCCGGGCACGCCATCGCCCTGCCCCGTTTCGCTTCCCGCAATGCGCCGATGGTTCTGGCCCGCCACACCGATCCCTATGGCGAATCCGATCTTGAACCCGGCCCCTTCGGCATCCTGCAACCCGAAGCGGCAGCCGATGCGGTGGTGCCGGATGTCCTGTTCGTGCCGCTGGTCGGTTTCACGGATACCTGCGAGCGGCTCGGTCAAGGCGGCGGGCATTATGATCGCTGGCTGGCGGAACATCCCGGCAGGCTGACGATTGGGCTGGCATGGGACGTGCAACTTTGCGCCGACCTGCCGATCGAACCTCACGACGTGCCGCTCGACGCGGTGATCACCCCCACCCGGATCTACGGACTCAATTGATGCGCGAAACCCCGACCTGGCGAATTCCCCTCGGTATCTTCGGCCTGTTCATGGGACTGATGGTCTATGGCGTGGTGGTTGCCCGCTATGCGCCGGGGCTGATCGGAAGCTGGCCGGGCTGGGCGCAGACGATCATCTATGTGGTGCTTGGCCTCGTCTGGCTGCTGCCGCTCAAACGGTTTCTGATCTGGATGGAAACCGGCCGCTGGAGCGCGCCGCCCGCACCGAAGGACAGCCCTCCCCTGTCCTGAGGCCCGCCACGCAGCGAAAGCCTTGCCAGCCGTGCGGGCGCCTTCCATACACGGGACAGGGACAGGGGAACAAGGTGACAAAACGCATCGCGATCGGGCTGATACTGGTGTTGGTGCTGGCGGGTGGGCTGGGGCTGGTCTTCGGCCAGCGCGCGATCGGCGAACGCCTGTTCGCTCAGGCCATCAACGAACGCGCTGGGACTGATCCTTCGGCCGCCCTTCCCGATGGATTGCACGCCTATGTCTGCGGCACCGGATCGCCGCTGCCCGACGAGAACCGCGCTGGCCCCTGCATTGCCGTGCTGGCCGGACGCACCGGGCTTGTGTTCGATGCCGGGTCCGGATCGGTGCGCAAGCTGGGGGCAATGGGCTTTCCGATGGACCGGCTGGAAGGCGCCTTCCTCACCCACCTGCATTCCGACCATATCGACGGGGTGGGCGAATTGCTGCTGCAGGCCTGGATGGCAGGCGGCCGGGGTGCGCCGCTGCCGGTTCACGGCCCACCCGGCACCGCGCAGGTGGTGGAAGGTTTTGCCACGGCCTATGGCATCGACCGCGAACTTCGCATCGCTCACCATGGCACGGAGACAGCACGCCCCGCCGGCTTCGGCGGCGCGGCACGGGAATTCACGCCCGAGGCTCTCGCTTCCGGTGTTGTCTACGAAGCAGACGGCGTCACCGTCACCGCGCTCAGGGTGCCGCATGATCCGGTCGAGCACGCCTATGCCTACCGCGTCGATTACAAGGGCCGTTCGGTGGTGGTCAGCGGGGATACAATCTACCACCCGCCGCTCGGCACCTTCGCGCGCGGCGCAGACGTGCTGTTCCACGAGGCGCTCAACCCCGATCTGGTCGGCCAGATCGGACGCGCTGCAGGCAGGCGGGGCAATGCGGGCGCGGCCAAGATCATGGCCGACATCCCATCATACCATGCCACGCCCGAAGAAGCCGCCAAGGTCGCCGAGGCCGCCGGGGCGCGCGAGCTGGTCTATTACCACATGATCCCCGCCCCGCCGCTGGGCCTGCTAAATGCCACCTTCCTCGGTGACGCGGCCAAGCATTACCGCGGCGATATCCGGATCGCGCAAGACGGCTTGCTGGTCAGCCTGCCCGCGGATGCGGAGACTGTGACCTACGCAGACCTGTTCTGAAGGGGAAGGAGAAGTGGCGCGAGTGACGGGGCTCGAACCCGCGACCTCCGGCGTGACAGGCCGGCGCTCTAACCAACTGAGCTACACCCGCGCATTTCTCTGGCCGCGAACGGTTCCGGCCGCAGCCGCCCCGTTCGTGGAGCAGCGCCATTAGGCTTGGGCGCAAAGGCTGTCAACGCCCTCCTGCCCGCGTGCGGCGCTATTTTTTCACCCCTCGTCGGCCAGCAGCAGAACCGGCGTTTCGAGCAGCTTCTTCATCGCCTGAACGAAGCTGGCCGCATCATATCCGTCGACCACGCGGTGATCGCAGGAAATCGAGATATTCATCAGCTTGCGCCTGACGATTCGCTCCCCGCCCATCCCGTCGGGCACGAACATGGGACGTTCGACGATGCGGTTGGGACCGATGATCGCGACCTCGGGCCGGTTGATGACCGGCGTCGTCGCCACCCCGCCGAGCGGGCCGAGCGAGGTGATCGTGAGGGTTGAACCGGAGAGTTCCTCCGAGGTTGCCTTGCCGGTGCGCGCCGCCTCGGCCAGCCGGGCAATTTCGCGCGCCAATTGCCACAGGTTGCGGCTCTGCGCGTCGCGGATCACCGGCACCATCAGGCCACCATCGGTCTGCGATGCCATGCCGAGATGCACCCTGCCATGGCGGGTGACGATATTGGCCTCGTCGTCATAACGCGCATTGATCATCGGATAATCGGGCAGCGCCTTGCAGATCGCCCGGATCAGCAGCGGCAGCATGGTCAGCTTGGGCTTTTCCCCGCGCGCAGCATTGAGCTGTGCGCGCAGTTCCTCAAGCGCGGTGACATCGCATTCCTCGACATAGGTGAAATGCGGAATGTTGCGCTTGGACGCGGCCATGTTCTGGGCAATGCGTTTGCGCAGGCCGATGACCTTGATCGTCTCGTCCGGCCGCGCCTTGCCCGCCGCAGCAAACCCACCCTCGGCATTATAGGCAAGGAAAGCATCGAGATCGCCGTGGCGGACGCGGCCATCATCGGCGGGCTTCACCTCGGCCAGATCGATCCCCAGATCGCGCGCGCGCTGGCGGACGGCTGGGGAGGCGAGGACTTTGTCTCCCCCTCCGCGTGGGGAGGGGGTCGTGGGGTGGGAGTTCGACGGCGCGGGGGTTTCTTCCGGTTCGGGCGTGGAGCCCCCATCCCCAACCCCTTCCCCGAGGGGAAGCGGCTGCTCGGGAGCATCGGACATATCATCTTCGATCTGCGCAGCCTCAGCCTCAGCCTCAGCCGCACCTTCAACCTCGATCACCAGCAGCATCGCGCCGATCGCGACCACATCGCCGACCTCGCCTGCAACCTCCACCACGGTGCCCGCCACCGGGCTTTCGATATCGATCGTCGCCTTGTCGGTCATCACGTCGACCAGATGCTGGTCTTCCTCGACCCGGTCACCGATCTTCACGTGCCATTCGACGACCTCCGCCTCAGCCACGCCTTCGCCCACATCGGGCATCTTGAAAATGAACTTCGCCATGGTGCGGTTACTCGCTCAGAAGCTTGTCGATGGCATCGCCGATGCGGATCGGGCCGGGAAAGTAGGCCCATTCGAGGCTGTGGGGATAGGGCGTGTCGAAGCCGGTCACGCGTTCGACCGGGGCTTCGAGATGGTAGAAACAGCGTTCGGTGACGAGCGCGGAAAGCTCCGCGCCGAAGCCCGAGGTGCGGGTCGCTTCGTGGACGATCATGCAGCGCCCGGTCTTTTCCACCGAAGCCTCGATCGCTTCGATATCCAGCGGCACCAGCGTGCGCAGGTCGATGATTTCGGCATCCACACCCTTGGCGGTGCAGACCGCTTCGGCGACGTGGACCATGGTGCCATAGGTCAGGACCGTCATCGCCTCGCCCGCACGCACGATGCGCGCCTTGCCCAGCGGGATGCGGTAATAGCCTTCAGGCACCACGCTGTCGGCGTGCTTTTTCCACGGCTCGACCGGCTTGTCGTAAAAACCGGTGAAGGGACCGTTATAGATGCGCTTGGGCTCGAAGAAGATCACCGGATCATTATCCTCGATCGCCGCGATCAGCAGCCCCTTGGCATCATGCGGGGTCGACGGGATGACCGTTTTTAAACCGCTGACATGGGTGAAAATCGCCTCCGGGCTCTGGCTGTGGGTCTGCCCGCCGAAGATACCCCCGCCGAAGGGCGAGCGCACGGTGAGGGGCGCGATGAAGTCGCCCGCCGAACGGTAACGCAGCCGCGCGGCTTCGGAAATAAGCTGGTCGAGGCCGGGATAGATGTAATCGGCAAACTGGATTTCCGGCACGGGGCGCAGGCCATAGGCCCCCATCCCCACCGCCACGCCGATGATGCCGCATTCGCTGATCGGGGTGTCGAACACGCGGGTCTTGCCATGCCTGGCCTGCAAGCCCGCCGTGGCGCGGAAGACACCGCCGAAATAGCCGACATCCTCGCCCATGATGATGACGTCGGGATCGCGGGCGAGCATGATGTCGAGCGCTTCGTTGATCGCCTCGATCATGTTGAGGCGGCGTTCGGGGGCGGTGTCGGACGCGGCGGCGGCTGCGGCTTCAGTCTGGTCGCTCATCCGAAGGGCCTTTCGGTGCCGAACTTGGCGATACGTTCTCGGATCGCCTGATCGGCCTGTTCTTCAAGGTGCCAGGGCAGCTCCTCGTAGACATCCTCGAACATGGTGTGGAACGGGTGGTGAAGGCCGTGGCCGAGGATGCCGTTCTTCTCGGCCTCCTTGGTGGTGGCCTTGACCAGTTCGGCGCATTCCAGATCCATGCCTGCGTGGCGTTGCTCGTCCCATTCACCGATGGCAATGAGGTGCGCCTTGAGCCGCGTCACCGGATCGCCAAGCGGCCATTCCTCGCGTTCCTGCGCGCTGCGGTAGCCGGAGGGATCATCGGAGGTCGAATGGCCTTCCGCGCGGTAGGTGAAATATTCGATCAGCGTCGGGCCGTGATTGGCGCGCGCGCGGTTGGCGGCCCATTGCGCCGCGGCAAAGCAGGCGAGCGCATCATTGCCGTCCACCCGCAGCGCCGCGATGCCATATCCCAGCCCGCGCGCGGCAAAGGTGGTGCGTTCCGCCCCGGCAAAGCCGCTGAAGCTGGAGATCGCCCACTGGTTGTTGACAATATTGAGGATAACCGGTGCATTATAAACGGCCGCAAAGGTGCAGGCGCTGTGGAAATCGCCTTCTGCGGTGGACCCCTCGCCCACCCAGGTTGCGGCGATCCGGCTATCGCCCTTGATCGCACTCGCCATTGCCCAGCCGACCGCCTGCGGGGTCTGCGTGGCAAGGTTGCCGGAAATGCTGAAGAAGCTGTGATCGCGGCTCGAATACATGATCGGGAGCTGGCGTCCCTTGAGCTTGTCGGCCTTGTTCGAATAGATCTGGTTGATCATGTCGAGCAGCGGATAGCCGCGCGCGATCAGGATGCCCTGCTGGCGGTACGACGGGAACACCATGTCATCGCTCGCCAGCGCCATGGCAGGCGCGATCGAGGTCGCCTCCTCACCGGTGCATTTCATGTAAAAGCTGGTCTTGCCCTGCCGCTGCCCGCGAAACATGCGTTCATCAAACGCCCGCACCATCGCCATGTGGCCGAGCATCTGGCGCAAGGTTTCAGGGTCTAGCCGCGGGTTCCAGGGGCCATGCGCCTGATCGTCATCGCCCAGCACCCGGATCAGACTATAGGCAAGCTCGCCCATCTGCGAGGGATGCGCGCTTTCATCAGGACGCGGCTGCGCGCCTGCTGTGCCGATGGCGATATCCGAGAAATCGACCGTGTCGCCGGGGCGATAATTCGGTTCGGGCACATGCAGCGCAAGCGCTGGTCGATTGCCCTCACCCGCTGGCGCGGGCTGGTTCGCAGGATCGGCCGGATCGGCCATGGCAGCGCTCTCCCAACAGCTTTGCATCCGCGCGGACGGAGTGCAATCATTGCTTGACCGTGTATTTTTATTTCAACACCCCCATGCGGTCAAGCACGGCGCAACGCTGTCCTCAGACCGCAACAGGTGCCTTGATCGGGGGCAGCGGGGCGTAATCATGCACCACGAAATCATCGATCCGGTAATCGAATATTGTTTCCGGCCTGCGGGTGATCTCAAGCCGCGGATGGCCCTGCGGCGCGCGGGCAAGCTGTTCCTCGATCAGATGCGCGTGATTGCGGTAGAGGTGCACGTCCCCGCCCATCCACACCAGCTCGCCCGGTGCCATGTCCACCTGCTGCGCCACCATGCGGGTCAGCAACGCCGCCGACCACAGGTTGAACGGCAGGCCCAGCGCAACATCACAGCTGCGCTGATAGAGCAGGCAGTTGAGCCGCGCGTCCTTACCCTCGCCTGCGACATGGAACTGGTAGGTCTTGTGGCACGGGGGCAAGGCCATCCGGTCAAGCTCGGCGACGTTCCAGCCTTCGATGATATGGCGGCGGCTACCGGGACTGGAGCGCAGGCTTTCGATAACAGCGGCGACCTGATTGATGCCCTCGCCCTGTTCGTACAGGCCGTCGGGGCGATAGCGGTAGGTCGGCCAGTCCACCCATTGCTTGCCATAAACTGGCCCCAGATCCCCCCAGCGCGCGGCGAAAGCTTCGTCCTCGGCGATTCGCGCGGCGAAATCATCGATGCTGATGTCCTCGCCCGCCTCGCGGACATAGTTCGCGTGCGGCCATTCGTTCCAGATCTTCACGCCTTGCTGCACCAGCGGGCGGATATTGGTGCTTCCGGTCAGGAACCACAACAATTCGCGCGTCGCGGTCTTCCAGTAGACCCGTTTGGTCGTCAGCAGCGGCATCGCGCCTTCGGCCAGATCATACCGCAGCATGGCCCCGCACACAGAACGCGTGCCGATCCCGGTGCGATCGATCCGTTCGCTCCCGGTCTCCCAGATGGCGCGCATCAGATCGAGATATTGCTGCTCCGGATGGGGATTTGCAGCATCGGAACGGGGAATCGCAGCGCTGGCCATGATGGTCACTATAGGCGCGCAATTGCCCGCTTGCCACTGTGCTCATCCACACCTATAGGGCGCGCCTTGCCTCGACCCGCGCGGGCATTTGCCCATGCGGGACCGACACGGTCGGGGAGTAGCTCAGCCTGGTAGAGCACTGTCTTCGGGAGGCAGGGGCCGGAGGTTCGAATCCTCTCTCCCCGACCAATTATCGTCTTGCGAGAAGACGCTTGATCCGGGGCCGGGCGCGCGGCGTTGCGGCCCATCCGGCGGCCGAAAACCCGCGTGAACCACAGATTATCGGAAGCAGAAACGAAAAAAGCCCCGGTTGCCCGGGGCTTCTATTCGTTCGGCCGTGCCCTAGCGCACGCCGAAAATGTGATAAAACCAACCCCACATAGCTGCCTCCTGTAGGTTAAGGACCCACAAGAGTTAACACAAAATTAACCTTAATCAAGAGTTAATTGCGATTTGGCTCGTTCCCATCATGACCAGCAGCTCCGACATGGGGATTGCAGGAGCATAGAGGAAACCCTGAGCGAGATCGCAGCCCATCGCACGAAGCGCGGCCGCGACAGCCTCGTCCTCGACCCCCTCGGCCACGACGACCTTGCCGAGCGAATGGGCGATCTCAATCGTGGCGCGCACCACGGCGCGGCTTTCTTCCGAGCTGGCCATATGCTGCACGAATTTCTTGTCGATCTTGAGCTCCGAGCTGGGCAGCTTCTCGATATATTCGAGATTCGATTGCCCGGTGCCGAAATCGTCAATCGACAGCGAAATGCCGCGTTGCTTGAGCACCTCGATCTGAGGCGCGATCCGCGCGTCCTCAAGCTTGGCGGTCTCGGTCAGTTCCAGCATCAGGTTCTCTGCCGGAAAACCATGCCGCCCAAGAACCGTCATCATGTCAAACAGCAGGTGCGTATCGCTCAGGCTCTTGGCCGACATGTTGATCGCAAGCTTGAATTGCGGATCAAGGGCAATCGCATGCCGCCCTTCCGCGAGCGCCGTTTCCATCACCGCGATTGTCAGCTCGTTGATCCGGTCATTGGCTTCAGCTGCCAGAACCAGTTCCTGAGGATTGACATAACCGCCCCCCTCAGCATGCCAGCGGATCAGTGTTTCAGCCCCGACAATCCGGCCTGAAGCAAGATCGACCTTGGGTTGGTAGGCCACACCGATCGAGCGTTCCCTGAGACCTTTTTCGAGCACCCGGATGATTTCGATCCGGTGGTTGCGCGCTTCCAGATAGGCCGGGTTGTTGATGATGAACCGGACGCCGCGATTGGCTGCCTCGTCAGCCGCCTGCATCGCCTTCTTGATGCGCTGACCCAGCGGCAAGGCATAATTGGTGTCTATCCCGAGCGCTGCTGAACTGCTGGCCGAGCGCCATTCATGACTGATGATCGTCTTGAGCATCAACGCAAGACCATCGGCATGGCGATCAAGACTGACCGGGTCCATGCGCGGGCCAAGCCACACCAGCATATCCCGCTCGAACGCCACATCCCCTGCTTCGCCCGGCCCCTTTACATAGGTGATCAGTGTGTTGACGAATTCTCCCAGTTCACGTGCGCTCCAGTCTTCCGACATCTCTGCGAGGCTGGCGATCTTGAGCGCATATACATCATGTTCGCCATTGGCTGTCTCCAGGCTCAAGGCCGTCGTCGTCATCGCATTGACTTCGCTGCTGTAATATTTCTGTGCAAGCCGCCGGAACCCGATGCCCGCGCCGAGCAGGGCCAACATGGCAGACATGATATCAATATTGACGCCGAGCTCGTCGAAAATCAGCGCAAGGCCCGGCAGGCCGAAGAAAGCGAACCACACCGGTCGGGGCGAACGCGACCGCGACCATGCCAGCGATGCAATTGCTATCCCGGCGATGAGGATCGCCGGAACCCACATGAGATCAACCGGCGTGCCGCGCTTTAACGTATGCGCGCCCAGCACATGGAAATAGACGCCGGGAACCTTGCCGTAAAACGGCAGGTTGTAGAAGTCTGGATTCGCGACGAAGGTGTTGCCGATGACGACATTCTTGCCTTTGAAGGCATCAACATCAAACCTTCCGTGGAGGACATCGGAAAATCTTGCGGTGGGAATTGTCTCAACCCTGAAAGCATAGTCGGGTCGGTACCGCGCCAATGGCGTGCCACGATAATCTGAAAGCACAGCGGAAATCGACGGCACATCACGTCCGCCAACCACTATTTGGGTGGGGAAGGTCGAGGAAAGCGCGAATGGTGCGCCCCAGCCATCCATCCCTGCCCAGTTCGCCTTGGACCTGAACTGCGGCGCAGGGAGAATCCCGTCGCTTTTCTGTAGCATGGTATCCACCGGAGATGTTGTGCCCAGCCAGACCTTGCCCCTTTGCGCCTCAAGCGTCTGGGCAAACATGGCATCGGCTGCGGGCGTTTCCGGATCGGCGTGGGCGCGGTCGAACACCACCTTTTGAGCGCCGGCATCGATCAGACGGTCGATCACCGCGCTGTCATGAAACCGCGAAGGTATGGCAACCTGCAACTCGTCAAGAGAGGCGTCGTCGATGGCGACCACGACGATATCCTGCGGCGCAGGGCGCAATCGGAGCTGCGCGCGGGCGGCCCGAAAGCCATCTTCCACCGGCAGCGGCAGTTCGATCGCCGATGATATAATCCCGAACAGGATCGCAAGGATCGCCACCTTGGTGCGCTTGCGCCGCAGCAGCGCCTCACCCGATTGCTGCGATTTTGGATCACCCGGCACAGGCGAGGGAACGTCCGCAAAGCCGAAGCTGCGCCGCAGGAATGCCGTCAGTGATGCCAGTGATGAAATCATGGAGCGCCTGAAATCCGGATGAAACCCAAGTTTTCCCTAGCGGGTAATGGTTAATGCATCACAAACGAAGCGGCTCTGGGCTGGAAACTGGACCCCGACGGGTCGACCTGTCGTCCCCGGGCAATGTGCAGCAATGCGGCGGCTAGATTGCCTGTCCGGCCAGCAGGCCGAGCGCGATGGTCAGGCTGCCAAGGCCTACCGAGAGATGCCAGCGCAGGCGCAGGAAATCCCCTTGTGCAAAGCCAAGCGCCCGATCGATCAGGGGTGATCCAAGGATCAGCGCACCGAGGTAGAGCAGCGCCGGGCCGGGCCATTCCCAGCCAAAGGTCCATAGCAGGAACAGGCCCACCGCCAGCAGGCTTGGCATGACCGACACCGCATAGGCCCCGGCGGTCGCCCGGCCGCTGTGCACCGCCTGCCCCCACCACACCCCGCCAAGGAAGCTGAAGATCGCCGCAGCATAGGCAAACCCGCCAGCAATCGCGACAAAACGCCATTCATGGCCGGTCAGCACCATGCCAAGGCAGATAATCTGCGGCAGCAGGCCCGCATAACCCAGCGTCCGGGCAGCGGGAGACAGCGACGAGGCGGAAACCGGAAGGGGTGCATCCATGGTGGCAGAAAAGATCGGGCCGCCGGGAGGTTCCCGCGCTCTTGCAGCATCCGCCCGATTGCGCCACGACGCGGCCCATGGACTTGTTCGATCTGTCGGGCCGCACGGCCATCATCACCGGGGGCAATCGCGGGCTTGGCCTCGCTATGGCGCGGGGCCTCGCCAAGGCGGGTGCCAATGTCGCGATCTGGGCGCGCAACGAAGCCAGAAACGCCGCCGCGCGCACGGAACTTGCCGCGCTTGGCAAGGGCGAGGCGATCACGCTCACCTGCGACATCGCCGCCGAGGAGGACATCGCGGCCGCTATGGCGGCAACGCTTTCAGCCCTCGGACGCGTGGATATCTGCTTTGCCAATGCCGGGATTTCGGGTGCGGGCACGGCAATCGCCGATATCACCACCGAAGGCTGGGATCACACCATGGCGATCAACACCCGCGGCGCGGCGCTGGTCTACAAGCACGTGACCCGCCACATGATCACCCGCGCGCAGGATGGCGATGCCGGCGGCAAGCTGATCGCCACATCTTCCGGGCAATCGATCATGGGGGTCAACCGTTCATCCGATTATGCCGCGTCCAAGGCCGCGCTCAACGGCCTTACCCGCGCAGCCTCCTTCGAACTGGCCCGCCATCAGATCACCGCCAACGCCCTGCTTTTCGGCTATTACGAAACCGATATCACCGCCAAGGCTGACCCGCGCTTTGGCGAATGGATGCAAAAACGCATCCCGCTGCGCCGTCCCGGTGATCATGCCGGGCTGGAAGGGCTGGCGGTGTTCTTTGCCTCGTCGCACAGCGATTACATCACCGGGCAGTGCCTGCCCGTGGATGGCGGCCTGTGCATTTCCTAGTTGTGCAATAGCCGGGGGACCCCATTTCAGCCGGAACGTGGCCGCTGCCTGACCGTTGCCGGACAAAGCCTCTCGCAAATGGAAAGCCTTCCCTGTGGCCGAAGACGACCAGATCCCCGATTTCGACAAGCTGCCCGAAGACCGTTCGCGTCAGCGCGCCGTGCCATCGGGCCGGATTGCGCGCTTTGGCACCTTCGGGCGGTTGGTCGGCGGGGTGGCGGGCGGCATGATGGCCGAGGGCGCGCGGCGGCTGGCGAGCGGGGACAGCGTGTCGGCGCGCGAATTGATCCTGACCCCCGGCAATGTCCAACGCCTGACCGACCGCCTGTCGCACCTGCGCGGCGCGGCGATGAAGATGGGACAGATGATCAGTCTGGACGCAGGCGATTTCCTGCCCGACGAGCTGTCCAGAATTCTTGCCACCTTGCGCGATCAGGCCAATTTCATGCCGACCAGGCAGCTTGATTCCGTGCTGAAATCGGAATGGGGGCCGGACTGGCGCAAGCAGTTTCGCTGGTTCAACCCCCGCCCGATCGCTGCCGCCAGCATCGGGCAGGTGCACAAGGCGCTGACCCGCGATGGCGAGGAACTGGCGATCAAGGTGCAATATCCCGGCGTCGCCAAAAGCATCGACAGCGATGTCGACAATGTCATCACCCTGCTGAAAATTGCCGGGTTCGCCCCGCCCGAACTGGAGATGGAAAAGCTGATGGCCGCCGCCAAGCAGCAGCTCCACGAGGAAGCCGATTACCAGCGCGAAGGCGAACAGATGGCACTGTATCGTGAACGGCTGGCGGGTGTGGAAGGCTTTGTCGTGCCGCGCCTGCACGAAGGCCTGACCCGCGGATCAATCCTGGCGATGAGTTTTGAAGATGGCGTTTCGATCGAGGAACTCGGGCAGGAGCCGCCCGAACGCCGCGATGAAGTCTTTGCCCGGCTGATCCGGCTGGTGACGCGCGAATTGTTCGATTTCGGGCTGATGCAGACCGATCCCAACTTCGCCAATTTCCGCTATCGGCGCGAGACGGGCGAGATCGTGCTTCTCGATTTCGGGGCATGCCGCCCGGTCGATCCGGCGGTTGCCAATGGCTATCGCAAGATGCTGCTCGCAGGGCTTGAAGGCAATCCGCAGGAGGTGCTTGTGGCCACGATCGAGGCCGGATTCATGATGCCGATCGTCGCGGAAAAGCACCCCGAACGGGTGAACAGGATGATCGACATCGTCATCAACGAAATGCGCGAGGATGCCCCGTTCGATTTTGGCGACCGGGCCTTCATCCCGTTGCTGCGCGAAGAAGGCTATGCCATCGCGCAGGACAAGGACACCTGGGCCTTTCCGCCGATCGAAACCCTGTTCGTGCAACGCAAGGTATCGGGCACTGCGCTGTTGGGCGCGCGGCTCAAGGCCAAGGTCAATATCCGCCGGATCACCGAGGAAGTGCTCGCCAGCACCGCCCCACTGCCAGCCGCCGCAGCCTGATCTGTCGGGGCTCCGTCCAGATGCTCGGCCTGCCCCGATATTTCCTGCTATCATGCTGATTTACAGCTTTTTAAAGTTGTAATATTGTTGGCTGGACATATCGGCGCACCCGTAATAACACGCAGTCATGCAGGCGAGTGGGCACGATCAATTGTCGGTGCTGTTCGTGTGTCTGGGCAATATTTGCCGGTCACCGATGGCAGAAGGCGCATTCCGCGCAGCAGCGGCGCGTCACGGGCTGGAATGCCATGTCGATTCGGCCGGAACTGCGTCCTATCACATCGGCAACCGGCCCGATCCGCGCGCCATTGCCACCGCTCGCGACAGGGGGGTCGATATCGGCGGACAGGCCGCCCGCCAGATCGCGCGCGAGGATTTTTTCCGCTTCACCCACATCCTCGCCATGGACGAGGCCAATCTGGCAGGCATCCGGGCGCAGACCCCGCGCGATAAGACCGCCCGGATCGCATTGCTGATGGACGTGCTTGAAGACCGCAGGGGCCAGTCCATCCCCGATCCCTATTATGGTGACGAGGCGCAGTTCGCCAGCGTCTGGGACGAAATCGCCGAGGCTGCCGAAGGCCTTGCCCTCCGCTTTGCGCGCGAAGGTATCCACGCGGTGCTTTAATGCGTTTTCGAGCCGGGTGGAACGCCCGGAGGCTCGGAAAACGCGGTCATCCAGAAATCTGGAGCAATATTCTAGCCGCCGCGCAGCAGCTGCACGCCCCAGTCCCGTTCGAACAGATAAAGCAGCAGCCGCGCCGCCTCGCCGCGGGCGCTGGTCAGCCCGCCGTCACGCTCCATCAGCAAGCGGGCATCGGCATGGGCCAGCGGCAGCATGCGCTGCACCTGATCGAGGCTGGCGATGTGAAACGCCGCCTCACCCGATTGCCTTGTGCCAAGCAATTCGCCGCCGCCGCGCAGCGCGAGATCTTCTTCGGCGATGCGGAACCCATCCTGCGTCTCGCGCATCAGCGCCAGCCGCGCGCGGCCCGTTTCGGACAATTCGCCGCCCCGCAGCAGCAGGCAGGTGGATTTCTCGGCCCCCCGCCCCACCCGGCCGCGCAACTGGTGCAGCTGGGCAAGACCGAACCGTTCGGCCTGTTCGATCACCATCAGCGTGGCCGCCGGCACATCCACGCCGACCTCGATCACCGTGGTCGCCACCAGCAGCCGGGCCTGCCCGCTGGCGAAACGTTCCATCGCCGCATCCTTGACCTCGGGCCGCAGCTGGCCGTGAACCAGCACCACCGCATCGCCGAACCGCTCTTTCAGACCGGCATAGCGGGCCTCGGCAGCGGCGATGTCGGCCAGATCGGGCACCCCGTCGATCTCGCGCACCATCGGGCAGACCCAGTAGGCCTGCTGCCCCCCGGCAAGATGCCGTGCGAGCCCTTCGACCACGTCCTCCATCCGATCCTGCGGTATCACGCGGGTGTCGATCGCCTGCCGTCCGGGGGGCAGTTCATCCAGCCGGCTCACGTCCATCTCGCCATATTGCGCCAGCGTAAGCGAGCGCGGGATCGGGGTTGCTGTCATCGCAAGCGTATGCGGCGCACGGCGGCCTTTCGCGGCCAGCGCCAGCCGCTGCGCGACGCCAAAGCGGTGCTGTTCGTCAACCACCACCAGCCCCAGATCGCGGTAATTCACCGTGTCCTGAAAGATCGCGTGGGTGCCGACCAGCAGCTGGATCGAGCCATCCATCAGGCCGATCAGGATGCTTTCGCGTTCCCGGCCTTTCGCACGCCCGGTCAGCAGCGCGATTTCCACCCCGGTGGGCCGCAACATGGTGCGCAGGGTTTCGAAATGCTGGCGGGAAAGGATTTCGGTCGGGGCGAGCAGCGCGGCCTGCTTGCCCGCCTCGACCGCGGTCAGCATGGCGTTGAGGGCCACCACGGTCTTGCCCGCGCCGACATCACCTTGCAGCAGCCGCAGCATCGGGGCTTCCTGCGCCATATCGCCTTCGATCTCGGCGATCGACCGCGCCTGCGCGCCGGTCAGCGCGAAGGGCAGTTGCAGCTTTGCCCGCAAGGCTCCGTCGCCCACCAAGGCTTGCCCGCGTCTGCGCCGCCCTTCGGCCTTGACCAGCAGCAGCGCGAGGCTGTTGGCGAGCAATTCGTCATAGGCCAGCCGATCACGCGCCTTGTCATCGGTGCTTTGGTGGGCCGTGCGCAGTCCATCGCGCCATGCGGGCCATCCCGCCTTGGCAAGCTGTCCGGGTTCGATCCATTCGGGCAGTTCCGGCAGCCGCGCCAGCGCCTGTTCCACCAGTCCGGCAATGCGCGGCTGGGTCAGCCCTTCGGACAGGCGATAGACCGGCTCTGACAAGCGGCCCATGTTGGCAGCGCTTTCCACCTCGACATGATCGGGATGGACGATCTGCAGCATGTCGCCATAGCGATCGAGCCGCCCGGCGATCCACCGCGTCTCCCCCACCGGCAGCAGCTTTTTCGCGGTGTAGGCGGCCTTGCCGAACCATGTCAGCGCGCAGATATTTCCTGCCGCATCCTGCGCCAGCACCCGGTACGGCCCGCGGCTTCCAGGGCGCGAGGCGCGGTGTTCCACCGGGGTCAGCGCGATGATCACCTGCTCGCCCTCGCCCCCCTCGTCCAGATCGGCAATCGCGTGGCGGCTGACAAAGCGTTCGGGCAGGTGATAGGCAACATCCTTGACCCGCGCGAGGCCCAGCTTGCCGAGCGGCTTCATCAGCTTCGGTCCGACGCCTTCAAACGTCTCGACTTCGGCGAACAGCGGATTGAGTTCTTCAGGGCGCATTGCGCGCATTCGCTATCACCACTGCTGCGTCTTTGCGAGTTGAAGCGGCGCAGACCTGTGGCTAGGTGAGCGGGATGACTGACACCCCCTCTTCCGACCAGCGCCCCCTCGCAGCAAGAATGGCGCGGGCAAAGTTCCGCAGCTGGCATCGCGGCACGCGCGAGGCGGATTACATGATCGGCGGTTTCTATGATCGCTACCATGCGACATGGACCGAGGCCGAACTGGCGTGGTTCGAAGCCCTGCTGGACGAAGATGATGTCGACGTGATGGCCTGGGCGCTTGGCTCTGCGGCACCACCGGAACATCTGGCCGGCGATCTGCTCACCGCCATGCAGAAACTCGATTACGTTGAGATTCCCCGCTAGGGGCGCACCGGCTCCGCCTGCTGAAGGGAACCTCCCCCGGCGGCGGGGCTTGACTGGATAGACCATGCCCGACCTTTCCCGCATCCTTGCCGCGCGCGAGCCGCTGACCCTGTCCTCGCTGCCGCGCGGCAGCCTGCCGCTGGTGCTGGCGGATCTTGCGCGCGCGGCGCAGGGCGTGAAAGGCGGGCAGCGCGCGGTGTTCATCGCGCCGGACGAGGCAGCAATGCGCGCCGCGGCCGAGGCGGCCCGGTTCTTCGCGCCCGAAGTCGAGGTGCTGACCTTCCCGGCGTGGGATTGCCTGCCCTATGACCGCGCCAGCCCCGCCCTGTCGATCAGCGCCGAACGGCTGGCGACGCTGCACCGCCTGCAGAATCCGGCGGCTGGCGCGCAATTGCTGGTCACCACGGTCAATGCCGTGCTCCAGCGGGTGATTACCCCGTTCCGGGTGCGCGAATCTGTGCGCGAATTCCGCCCCGGCGTGCAAATCGGGCATGACAGTCTTGCCGCGCTGCTGACCCGGCAGGGCTATTCACGCACCGATACCGTGATCGACCACGGCGAATTTGCGGTGCGCGGGTCAATCATCGATATCTTCCCCTCCAGCCTCGATGCGGGGCTCAGGCTCGATTTCTTCGGGGATGAACTGGAAAGCCTGCGCCTGTTCGACCCCGCCACTCAGCTGACCGTCGAGCGGGTCGATTCGCATCTGCTGCTGCCCGCGTCCGAGGCGCTGGTGGACGAAGACAGCATCAAACGGTTCCGCAGCCGTTACCGCGAGATGTTTGGCGCCAATGCCACGCAGGATCCGCTATACGAGGCGGTGTCCGATGGGCGGCGGCTGGCGGGCATGGAGCACTGGCTGCCGCTGTTCGAGGAACGGCTGGCCACCATATTCGATCATCTGGGCGCGCAGGATCTGGTGGTGATCGATCAGGCCGCGCTGGGCGCGGCCGAGGAACGGCTGACCGATATTGCCGATTACCACGCCCAACGCGGGCGGATCGCGGGAGAACGCAAGGGCAGTTACCGCCCGCTCAGCCCCGATGCGCTCTATCTTGCCCGCGCCGAGTTCGACGCCGCGCTTGCCGCCGCCCCGGCCCACCGCGCCAGCGGCTTTGCCGCCGATGAAGGCGCGGCCACCATCGATTTCGGGTTCCGTTCCGCGCGCGATTTTGCGCCCGAACGCGGCCGGGCCGAAAATGTCTATGAAGCCGCCGCTGCGCATTTGCAGGCTGTCGCCAAGGGCGGGCGCAAGCCCTTGTTCGCGGCCTATTCCACCGGCAGCGCGCGCCGCATCGCGTCGATCCTGGAAGAGGCCGGCGCGCCCACCGTGCTGGCGACCAGCTGGCAGCAGGGGCTGGGTCTGGCCGCAAAAGGCAAGGTCGCGGTTGTCGTCCTGCCGCTGGAAACCGGCTTTGCCAGCGACACGCTCGAACTCCTGACCGAAGCCGACGTGCTGGGCGACCGGCTGGTTCGGCGCAAGAAGAAGCGCAAGGATTCCGACGCTTTCCTTGCCGAACTTCAGGCCTTGTCGCGCGGCGATCTGGTGGTTCATATCGAACACGGAATCGGGCGCTATCTCGGGCTCGAACCGATCCCGGTGGGCAAGAGCCAGCATGATTGCGTCGCGCTGGAATATGCCGGCGGAGACAAGCTGTTCATCCCGGTCGAAAACATCGACGTTCTCAGCCGCTACGGATCATCCGAACAGGCCGTCCCTCTGGATCGGCTGGGCGGTGAGGCATGGCAGCGCCGCCGCGCCAGGCTGAAAGAGCGCATTACCGCCATAGCGGGCGAACTGATGCAGGTCGCCGCCGCCCGCGCGCTGCGCAAGGCCCCGGTGCTGGCCAGCGAGGAAGCCAGCCTCAACCAGTTCACAGACCGTTTCCCGTGGTCTGAGACCGAGGATCAGGAACGCGCCATCGCCGATGTGCTGGGCGATCTGGAAAGCGGCCGCCCGATGGACCGGCTGGTGTGCGGCGATGTCGGCTTCGGCAAGACCGAGGTGGCCTTGCGCGCGGCATTTGTGGCGGCGATGGCCGGGCAGCAGGTGGCGATTGTCGCCCCCACCACCCTCCTCGCCCGCCAGCATTACCAGAATTTTGCCGAACGCTTTGCCGGCTTCCCCTTGAAGGTCGGGCGATTGTCCCGGCTGGTCGCGGCCAAGGAAGCGACCGAGACCCGCGAAGGGCTGGAAAGCGGTCAGATCGATCTGGTCGTCGGCACCCATGCGATCCTTTCGAAGTCCACCAGGTTCAAGAACCTGGGCCTCGTGATCGTCGATGAAGAACAGCGATTCGGCGTCACCCACAAGGAAAAGTTGAAACAGCTGCGCGCCGATGTCCATGTGCTGACCCTCACCGCCACCCCGATCCCGCGCACGCTCCAGATGGCGATGTCGGGCCTACGCGAATTGTCCACCATCCAGACCCCTCCCGTGGATCGGCTCGCGGTGCGGACCTATGTGATGGAATGGGATGACATGGTGATCCGCGAAGCGCTTTTGCGCGAACATCATCGCGGCGGGCAGAGCTTCATCGTGGTGCCGCGCATTTCCGATATGGCCAATGTCGAGGAATGGCTGCGCGAACACGTGCCCGAGATCAAGTCGGTCTCGGCCCACGGCCAGATGTCCCCCGGCGAAGTCGAGGAACGGATGGGCGCGTTCTATGATCGCAAATATGACGTGCTGCTATCGACCACCATCGTCGAAAGCGGGCTCGACATTCCGTCCGCCAACACCATCATCATCCACCGCGCCGACCGCTTTGGCCTCGCCCAGCTTTATCAACTGCGCGGGCGCGTGGGCCGGGCGAAGCTGCGCGCCTATGCCTATCTGACGCATGAGAAAGACGTCGCCCTGTCCGAAGTTGCGCAGAAGCGGCTGAAGGTGCTGGGCGATCTCGATTCGCTGGGCGCAGGCTTCCAGCTCGCCAGCCACGATCTGGACATTCGCGGCGCGGGCAATCTGCTCGGCGATGAACAATCGGGCCATATCCGCGAAGTCGGCTTCGAGCTCTATCAGGCGATGCTGGAGGAGGCGATTCTGGCCGCCAAGGCGGGCGAAATGGGGCTGGAGCCTGCGCGCGACAAGGTCTCACCCCAGATCACCGTCGATGCGCCGATCATGATTCCCGAGGATTACGTGCCCGATCTGGCGGTGCGCATGGCGCTCTATCGCCGTCTCAATCAAGCCGATGGGCAGAACGAGATCGAAAGCCTTGCCGCCGAGATGATCGACCGTTTCGGCGACCTGCCGCAGCCCACGAAAAACCTCATCCGCCTGATCGAGATCAAGCATCAGGCGATCGGTGCCAACATCGCCAAGATCGACGTCGGCGCGCGCGGCACGCTGGTGACCTTCCACAAGGACGACTTCCCCGATCCGCTGGGCCTGATAGCCTATGTCGAGCGGCTCAATGATGGCGGCAAGGACACCGCCAAGCTGCGCCCCGACATGAAATTGGTGATCAACCGCGCATGGGGCGATCCGCAAAGCCGGTTGAACGGCCTGTTCCAGCTGACCAAGGGGCTGAGCGGAATCGTGAAGAAAGCGGCGAAGGCGAAGCGGGAAAAAGCCGCGGCCTGATCACCGAAAGGCGGGTTTGCAGGAACAAAGCCACACCCGGCGAAGCGCAGCCCATTGCGGACCTGCGGCGCAACCTATATCGCCTTGCAACGTGACGTGAAAATTATGCAAGGTCGAAAGAGCAGCGGTGAATCGGCTCGATCAAAAACTGATCTCGATCTGGACGCGCTGGGGCAAGCGGGTGCTGCCTTTTGCCGATGCAGCCGATGACAATCTGCCCCTGTCGCGCCTGCTGCGTCTTTCGCTGATCCAGTTCTCGGTCGGAATATCGCTTACCCTGCTGGTCGGCACGCTCAACCGGGTGATGATCGTCGAGCTTGAGGTTGCATCGACGATTGTCGGCGTGATGCTGGCCCTGCCCCTGCTTTTCGCGCCTTTTCGTGCGCTGATCGGCTTTCGCTCGGACACGCATAGATCGGCGCTTGGCTGGCGCCGGGTGCCCTACATCTATCGCGGCACCATGATCCAGTTCGGCGGCCTTGCGCTGATGCCCTTTGCACTGCTGGTTCTTTCAGGCGCGCTGCAATCGGCCGATTGGCCGTCATGGATCGGGCAGATCAGTGCAGCGGCTGCGATCCTGCTGGTCGGGGTCGGCGTGCATATCACGCAAACGGTGGGCCTTGCGCTGGCGACCGATCTGGCGCGCGAAGACCAGCAGGCCAATGTGGTCGGGCTGATGTATGTCAGCCTGCTGGTTGGTTCGATTGTCGCGGCGCTGGCGTTTGGAGCATTTCTTGCCGATTTCACCCCGGGCCGCCTGATTCAGGTGATTCAGGCCTGCGCCTTGATTACCCTGTTGCTCAACCTGATCGCGACATGGAAACAGGAGGCGCTGAACTCGGGCGGTTTGATGGCCGATCAGGCTGCAGCCCCCGCGACCTTCCGGCAAAGCTGGGACATGTTCATTGTGCAGGGTCAGGCCCGGCGGCGTCTGCTGGTGATCGGCGTCGGGACGCTGGCCTTCACCATGTCGGATGTGCTGCTTGAACCCTATGGCGGTCAGACGCTGGGCCTCGGGGTGGGCACGACCACCCGGCTGACGGCCATCCTTGCGGGCGGCAGTCTGGTGGGATTTACCATGGCATCACAGATACTCAGCCGCGGCAGTGATCCGGTGAGGATGTCCGGCGTGGGCGCACTGATGGGCTTGCCCGCCTTCGCGATGATCATCGCCGCAGCGCCGATGCAGTCTGCCTCGGTGTTCTCGATCGGGGTGCTGCTGATCGGATGCGGGGCCGGCCTGTTCGGCCATGGCACGCTGACCGCGACAATGCGCCATGCCCCGAAAGGCCAGATCGGCATGGCGCTGGGTGCATGGGGGGCGGTGCAGGCAACCGCCGCCGGGATCGGCGCTGCGATGGGCGGGATCATTCGTGATGTGGGCCGCAGCATCATTCTGTCGGACGCATGGCCACCGGTTACCAATGGATACATCCTGGTCTACCTGCTCGAGATGATCCTGCTGGCTGCGGCGCTGATCATGATGGTGCCATTGCTTCGCCGCCCCAAGGCTGTGGCCGGGGTTGCGCCGCGCGCATGAGCATCCTGCCGACTTTGACCAAACCGGCGTTCTGACCCATGCGTTCGACGCATAAAAAAGCCCCGGCATTGGCTGCCGGGTCTTTCTGATCGTGATGCCGGCCCTTTGAAGACAGGCCGGGTTCTGACCGTTTAGCGCGCCGGAGCAGCTTCCGCAGCATCAGCGGCAGGTGCCGCCTCTTCCATCGGAGCCGCCGCCATCGCATCGGCTGCGGCCGGTGCGGCAGCAAACTCGCCAGCACTTCCCTGAAAGAAATCGCCAAACCATGTGGTGTTGATGAGAATGGCAAAATGCACGGTGAGTGATGTCAGTACCAGAATGAGAAACATGATCGGCAGGATCACATTCGGGGCTGACATAAAGGAAAATACGACCTTCGTTCATGGTTCTATCTCCCTTAGCCAAGCCACGGCGTCAAAATGAACGCCAGAACATGCGCCGCAAGGGCAATCGCGAAATAGATACGCGTCCCCCACTTCAAACCTTCGTTGATTTCCAGAGCCTGGCCTTCCGTCAGGCCGGTCGGGTAAAGCTTGGCGTCATCTGCTGCTGTTTGGCGAACTTCCTTCTCAGATTACGGCATCCGAAGAAACTTGGTAATGGCCCCAGCCTTGTTCCCCAAGCTGCACTTAGCATGGACATCCCATTCACTATGAACCGCAGCACGAAGGCGTGAAACGGCCGTAGGCATCGAGTCGGCGTCCGCGGCCTAATGCTCTTTGCGTGTTGCATTTCTTGTCACACGGTCAACTTTGTCTAACATTTTGCAATGTCAAGATATGTAGACCTTGACCATGCCTGCAAAAGGCAACCTGCAACCGGCCCGGTCGCGCCGGCTGCAATGGCTCACGGACCCGGAAAGCGGGCCGCTGCGGCTTGTGGTGTAATGATCGATCGCGCGGGGCCGGTCAGGCAGGCAAGCAGCAGCCAAGACCCAAGGAAATCGCAGTCAGCCCTTGGCCTGGCTTACCATCAAGGCCGACGATACCGCCTGTTCGCCTCAGGCCCGGCCCGGTCACGCCCGTGCAAAGCTGCCCGTCATCCGTGGCCCATGCCGCGCGCTGTGCGCGCCAGTGCCAGCATGCTGTCGCTCGGCATCGGTTGGGCGCGCAGGAAGCCTTGCCAGTAATCGCAGCCTTCGGCGGTGATCGCGGCGCGCTGGATTTCGCTTTCGATCCCTTCGGCATAGATCGCCAGACCCAGCGCCTTGCCCAGCGCGATGATCGCCCGCAGCACCGCCAGCGCGGTCGGATCGCCGGGGACGCCATCGACCATCGCCTTGTCAAGCTTGAGCGCATCCAGCGGCAGTTCGCGCAGGTAGCGGAAATTGCAGAAGCCCGCGCCAAAATCATCCAGCGCGGTGCGAAAGCCCAGCCCCCGCAGCGCCTTCAGTGCGCTGGCCGCCTGCGCGAGATTGCGCAGCAGCAGGTCCTCGGTAATCTCCAGCATCAGCCGCTGCGGCGCGATTTCGGACTGGCCGATCAACGCGGCGAAATCGGCGGCAAAACGCGGGTCGCCCAGTTCCTCGGGCGTGATGTTCAATGACAAGGTGAGATTGTCCGGCCAGGTGCCCGCTTCCTCCAGCGCGCGCGCAACCACATGGCGTGAAAGCGGCGCGACCAGCGCGGCGCGTTCGGCAATCGCGAACAGATCGCGCGCGCCGATCGCCCCCAGTGTCGGATGGCGCCAGCGCGCCAGCGCCTCGCCCCCGACCACCGCACCGCTGATGCAGGCGAATTGCGGCTGGAACAGAACCTCGATCTCGCGCCGGTCAAGCGCGCCCAGCAGATCGGCCTCCAGCATGCCGGGCCGAACACCGGGCAACGTGCCGCGCGCCGTGCCGCGCAATGATGACCGGCCCTGTTCCATCTGCGCCCTTTCAGCATCACCTATAGCCGCGCATCCTGCGATTGGCGTGCATCAATTGCAATCCGACCGAATCTGGCACATCAGGGCGCTCTGCTAGCACTGCGCCGGGGATAAGTGGCACGATCGGCGATGGCACCCGGGGAGGGGGAACATGGCGAGCAATCCAGCACCTTTCGAACGTCTCGCGCTGCTGGCGTCCGATACCCCGCGCGCCCAGGAGGCGTGCGAGACCCTGTCCCGGCAGGGCGAATGGGTGCCCCTTGAAGAGGCTGACGCGGTGGTGGTGCTGGGCGGTGACGGCTTCATGCTGCACACGCTCCACGCGATGATCGACGCCGGTCGGGTGATCCCGGCCTATGGCATGAATCTTGGCACCGTCGGCTTCCTGATGAACCGTTATGACAGGCGCAACGCGATTGCTGCGCGGGTGGCGCGGGCGCGGCGCTGGAGCATCTCGCCGCTCAGGATCGAGGCGATCACGCAGGACGGCGAATGCCACGCTTTTTGCGCGATCAACGAACTTTCGCTGCTGCGCGAAACCCGCCAGACCGCCAAGATCGAGGTCACGGTGGGCGACAGGGTGCGCATAGCCGAGCTGGTATGCGACGGGGTGCTGGTATCGACCCCGGCCGGTTCGACCGCCTATAACCTTTCGGCCAACGGCCCGATCCTGCCCCTGGACAGCAAGCTGCTCGCCCTCACCCCGATCAGCCCGTTCCGTCCACGGCGCTGGCGCGGGGCAATCCTGCCTGACCGGATGAAGATCATCCTCAAGGTGCTCGACCCGGCCAAGCGCCCGGTGGCGGCTGTCGCCGACCAGAAGGAACTGCGCGACATCGCCGAGGTACGCCTTGCGATCGCCAACGACATTGCGCTGACCTTGCTGTTCGACCCCGGACAGAGCCTTGAGGAACGCATCGTCGCCGAACAATTCGTGACCGGGTAAGGCGACCGAACACCTGCGAGGCACAGGTTGCAGGCCGCCAGGCGTGGCCCGGATGGCGACTTGCTGCTTCACCGATCCCTTGGCAGCCAAACCGCCCCGAAGCTCGCCAAAACCCCCTTGCAATCCGCCGCCTTGCCCCATATAGGCGCGCTTCCGCTCTTCCTTAGACCGCTTGGAAGAGTTGCTCCCCGATAGCTCAGCGGTAGAGTAGGTGACTGTTAATCACTTGGCCGTAGGTTCGAATCCTACTCGGGGAGCCATTTCTTTCCCGCTTTCTGCATGATGGCAGATAGTTGCCGGGACGATACCCCACACCTCCCCACATTCTTCCCCGCGCCGCTTGCCGGGGTTTCGGCAGCGCCGCTCGGTTTCGGTACCTTGGGAGGGGTCCGTTCGAGGCTTGTGCTGGCTTCCCAACAGTCGATCAGCAAGACCTGAACGGGCCACGACGGCGCGGTTGTGCTGCCCGTCAATGTGAACGAATTCTGTCCCCGGTCTACGTATTTCCAACGGGGATCGCGTTCAGCCGGGCCTGCAATGACAAGGGGTAAATGAACAGGCAGCGAAACGGTTCAGCAAACAAGGTCAATAAGCGTGATAAGGCGTATCAATCCCGAACAAGCCCGGATCGGAATGTACGTCTGCAGTTTCGGTGGCTCGTTTTTCAGTCATCCCTTCTGGCGCAAGCGCTTCACGCTCACCTCGCAGGCGGAAGTCGACAGGCTCCGCAATTGCGCGATCCCCTATGTCGAGATCGACGATGAGCTGGGGGTCGGGCCAATCGACGAGGTGGAGCCAGATGCAGACGCTGAGCCCTATATCGTGCACCGCATCGGCGAGAATCGCGACAAGCGACCGGGTCGGCGCTTCATTCCGGGATCGCGGCTGATCACGCGTGCCGATCGCGTGCAGCACGCGCGTGCAGTGCGCACGGTATCACGCGCAAAATCGGTTGTGACACAGCTGTTTGATTCAGCCCGTCTCGGCAAGGCTGTTCCGGTTGCAGAGGCGCTGTCGCTGGTCAGGGAAATCGATGGCATGTTCGACCGCGGGGAAAACATGCTGCTTGATGTAATCCGGATGAAGACGGCGGACGAATATACCTACCTGCATTCGGTGGCAGTCTGCGCCTTGATGATCAAGCTTGCCCGGCATCTTGGCATGCCCGAGACTGAAACGCGTGAATGCGGGCTGGCCGGTCTGTTGCACGATGTCGGCAAGATGCGGATTCCGGCACAGGTCCTGCACAAGCAGGGCGCCCTGACCGATGACGAATTCGAACGGGTGAAGTCCCATGCGCAGGAAGGCTTTCTGATGCTTCAGAATGTTTCGGATCTGCCCGCCGCAGCCGCCGATGTCGCGCGCCTCCACCACGAGAAGATCGATGGATCGGGTTATCCGCTGGGACTTGCCGGCGAAGATATACCGATGATCGCCCGCATGGGCGCGATCTGCGATGTGTATGATGCCCTGACCTCGAACCGGTCGTACAAGACCGCGTCGTCCCCGGCTGAGGCCCTGGCGATAATGTATGCATCAACCGGCCACTTCGACCGCGAATTGCTGCAGGCTTTCGCGTTGAGCATCGATGGCGCAGTCCCGGCGCAAGCGCAAAGCATGGCTGATTGCCCCGATCAGGAAACCATCGTCACAAGTCCCGCCTTGCCGGCTTGATCAGCGGCACGCGCGACCCGGTCAGGCTGGCGGAAAACCGGAATTTCGCGCAACGGCCAAGCCTACCTCAGGCTCACCACATTATCGCTCGCCTCGCGCACGCGGGTGCCGTTGAACAGGCTCATCATCGGTTCGTCCTGAACGATCACGACCTGCGCCGCGCCGTAGCCGTTGAAGCCGGTCTTCATCGCCGCGCCATAGGCTCCGATCATGCCGATTTCGATGTAATCGCCAGCCTGAATGTCGGCAGGCAGAACAAACGGCCCCTTCATGTAATCGGCATCGTCGCAGGTCGGGCCGTAGAAGGCGAAATCGGCATCGTCCTCGATCAGGTCGTCTTCCAGCGCCTTCACCGGGAAACGCCATGCGACGTGGGCAGCATCATACAGCGCGCCGTATGCGCCATCGTTGATGTAAAGCTCCTCGCCGCGGCGCTTGTTCACCTGTACGATCATCGAGCTGTATTCCGCGCTCAGCGCGCGGCCGGGTTCGCACCACAGCTCGGCGTTGTAGGCGATCGGCAGCGCTTCGAAATGGCGCGCGATGATCGCGAAGTAATCTTCCAGCGGCGGCGGTTCCAGGCCGGGATAGGCGCTCGGGAAGCCCCCGCCGACATCGATCATGTCGATCACCACGCTCGCCTCGGCAATCGCGGCGCGGGTGCGGTCCATCGCCTGCACGAAAGCAAAGGGGGTCATGGCCTGGCTGCCGACATGGAAACACACGCCCAGCCAGTCGCAATGCTGGCGGGCCTGCTGCAGCAGCGCGGGCGCTTCGACAAGATCGCAGCCGAACTTCGACGCCAGCGACAGTTCCGAATACTCGCTCGACACACGCAGCCGTACGCACAGGCGCAGATCGCGCGCTGGCTCCCCGGTTTCGGGGTGACGGCAGGCGTCGACGATCTTTGCCAGTTCCTCAAGCGAATCGAGGCTGAAGGTGCGCACCCCGTGATCGAAATAGGCTTCCGCGATGGCCGCCGGGGTCTTCACCGGGTGCATGAAGCACAGCACAGCCTGCGGCAGCAGCCCGCGCACCAGCCGCACCTCGGCAATCGAGGCGACATCATAATGCGTCACGCCAGCGCTCCACAGCACCTCGATGAGATCGGGAGCAGGGTTGGCCTTCACCGCATAGAGCACCTTGCCCGGGAACTTCTCGACGAAGAAACGGGCGGCGCGCCGCGCGGCATGCGGGCGATTGAGAATGACGGGTTCGTCCGGACGAAGGTCGCGGACTACAGCCTTGGCATCGGGATAGATGTGCAACTCAAGGGACCCCCAAAACGGTTTGTTGAAACCATAAAACGACAAGCTGCCTTGCGGTTTGGAAGTCCCCTTGGGGCAGCGGAAGCGCGCATTTAGGGTGTGGCGGCCAAATTGCAAACGAAAAAACGCCCGGTCCGGGCAGAACTGATGCTTTTGAAAGACAGGCCATGCCCCAATAACGGAGCATGGCCTGAAAGTTCCGGATTTTGATGCGATCCGTCGCATCTGGAGCGTTTTCCGAGCCGCCGGGCGTTCCGTCCGGCTCGAAAACGCTCTTGATTGCCGCGCTTTCCGAGCCGCCGGGCGTTCCGTCCGGCTCGAAAACGCTCTAGAAAGCGATCCGTGGCACCTGATCGACCGTGCCCTTTTCGCTGTCGTCGAGCCGATGGAAATCGGCCTCGCCGAACCCGAGCAATCCGGCAAACAGCACCGCCGGGAAGGCTTCGCGTGCGCTGTTGAACCGGGCGACCGCGGCGTTCAGCGCACGGCGGGCAGCGGCCAGCTTGTCCTCGACATCGCCGAGTTCGTTCTGAAGCGACTGGAAATTTGCCGAAGCCTTGAGATCGGGATAGGCCTCACCCAGCGCCAGCAGGT
Organism: Erythrobacter sanguineus; assembly: GCF_900143235.1. GTDB lineage: Bacteria > Pseudomonadota > Alphaproteobacteria > Sphingomonadales > Sphingomonadaceae > Erythrobacter > Erythrobacter sanguineus. Next base: position 139,745 of record NZ_FRDF01000002.1, read on the forward strand.
TGTCGAGCGCGACGCGCAGCTGCTGTTCGCTTCCCGATGACGGATCGCCCCGCGAAGCAGCGCTGCGCGCGGCAATCACCGCCTGCAAGGTGCCCGCTTCATGCCCGGCATAGCCCTGCACCGTCTCCACCAGGTTGGGGATCAGATCATGGCGCTGGCGCAGCTGCGCATCAATATCCGCCACGCCCTGCCGCACATTCTGCCGCAGGCGCACAAGACTATTATAGATACCGATCAACAGCAGCACGAGACCAACCGCGATGACCAGCATCGCAGAACTCCAGAACGAGCCAAGAATATCAACCATGATGCAACCACTCCAATGTCTTGCTGCGGACATAACCTGAAAATGTTAAGGGATTGCAGACGCAATCGCGCTAAACCCAATGTCATGCATGCGAATGTGAACAATCTGATGCAGGGCGAACTGGGCGAATGGCTGGCCTCGCAGGTCGACATGCGCGCCGCCGCGAAGGAACAGGCTGCCAACCGCTGGACCTGGGGGACGGTGCTGCTGTTACCGCCGCTGGCATTCCTCTGGTTCGGGCCGGAAGCGCTGGCCGGGCTGCGGATGATCGCCAGCATCGGCGGGATCATTGGCGTGGGCGTGTGGGGCTATCAGCCGATTGCCGAGGCCAAGAAGCAGATCAAGGTGGGCATCAATTCGGCCATCGCCCGCAGCCTTGGCATTGCCTATGATCACGAAGTCGAACCGGGCGCCGAATTCGAGGCGGCCAAGCGTTACGAACTGGTGCCGTCCTTCCAGCGCTCCAGCTTCGAGGATCGCTGGCACGGCACGCTCGAAGGGCATGGCTTCAATCTGTACGAAGCCCATCTTGAAGAACGCCGCGGGTCGGGCAAGAATCGCCGCTGGGTGACGGTGTTTCGCGGGGTGATCATCCAGATGGGGTTTGGCCGCCCGTTCCGTTCGACCACGCTGTTGCAGCGCGCGGGCAAGCACCGCAAGTGGCTCGGGCTGGGCGGCGCGGCGGACACGGTCAGCTTTGACGGGCACCGGCTGGATCGGGTTGATCAGGTGCACCCGGCCTTTGCCGAAAAATTTGCCCTGTTCAGCGATGACGGGATCGAAGCCCGCGTGCTGGTACACCCTTCGTATATCGAACATCTCCTGCGGCTGGAAAACGCCTTCGGGGCGAAGGAACTGCGCGCCTTGTTCAGCCGCAGCGAGGTGATCCTTGCGGTTGAAGGCAAGAACCTGTTCGAAAGCGGCACGATGGATGCAACCCAGGACCGCGCACGGGCCGAAGAGACCGCCGAACAATTCGCCGCGCTGGCGGGGCTGGCGGTGGCAATCAACCAGACCACCCGCGGGCGGGTGCTGGGCGAGGCGCGGATGCCGCAACCCGACCAGCCGCGCGCGCTGCATGATCAGCAACCGGGCGAGGAACTGGCCGCGCCTGCCGCGCTGGTGCAGCCGCGCCGGGCCGCCGGTTTCGGCCGCAAGGGGCTTTAGATCCGCGTCCTATTGCTCGCCCGCAGCGACCGCATAGGCCTCTTGCGCAAGGCCGAGCAGCACATTCACGTTTTCCCGGATATTGGCCATGGTCACCCCGTGATCGACCACGACATAGCGCGCAAAGCCCAGTGACTTCTGCTCGAAATCGACCCAGATGTTGAGCGCGACATATTGCAGATTGGCATTGGCCACCGTTTCATAGGTCGTGCCGGGCGGCAGATCGAACTGCGCCAGCATCATCACGCCCTGACACCCGCTTATGTCATCGGCATCGCAGGCGGTGCCGATCAGGGCATATTTCAGCTGGTTGGCGTCTTCGGCGATGACCAGCACCTCGTCGCCCTCGCCCGCTTCGATGACCTGATGGCCCAGCGATCCGACGACGGCGGCGAGATCGGCGGTGACCACGGATTTTTTCACCTGATCGGCAACATAATCCTGCGCTGCGGCAGGTGCGGCTGCAAGCGCCAGCGCACCCGCGACGAAGATGGATGCAAATTTCATATGGCCTCCCACAGCCCACTGGCCGGGCAATGCCGGGTCAGCTCAAGCGATCCCGGAAATCCTCGTAGTCGAACCGCTTGATGCAGTCGAGCGCATCGGTTTCGCTGTCCCACATCCAGATCGATGGCAATGCTACGCCGTTGAAAGTGTTGGTCTTGACCATCGAATAATGCGCCTGATCAAGGAACGCGAACCGCGCGCCGGGTTCGGCGGGCACCGGCAGGCGGTAATCGCCGATCACATCCCCCGCGAGGCAAGACGGCCCGCCGAGCCGGATCGGGATCATGGTGTCATCGCCAAGCTCGCCCAGCATGGCGGGGCGATACGGTGCCTCCAGCACATCGGGCATGTGGCAGGTCGCGCTGATATCGGTAATGCCGACGGGGACTTCGTTGAACATCGTATCGAGCAGCGTGCCGACCAGAATGCCCGCATCCAGCGCCACCGCCTCGCCCGGTTCCAGGATGATCTGGCAGCCGGTATCTTCGGCGGCATCCTTCAGGAATTCGACCAGTTCATCGCGCTGGTAATCGGCGCGGGTGATGTGGTGGCCGCCGCCCATGTTGATCCATTTCAATTGCCCGAAGAACGGTTCGATCACGTCGAACACCCGGTCCCAGGTGGCCTTTAGCGGCTCGAAGTCCTGTTCGCACAGGTTGTGGAAATGGATGCCCTCCACCCCCTCCATGTGTTCCTCGGTCAGCTGGTCGAGCGGGAAGCCGAGCCGTGATCCGGGCGCGCTGGGATCGTATTTCGCAACCTCTCCAGTGGCGACTTGCGGATTGATGCGCAGGCCGACGCTGACCGGAGCGCCATTGGCTGCCGCGTTGTCGAGGATCAGGCGGGCGCGGCTGTGCTGGAAGGGCGAATTGAAGATCACGTGATCGGACAGGCGGCAGATCTCCTCCAGCTCTTCAGGCTTGAAGGCGGCGGAATAGGTGGCGATTTCGCCATCGTAGAACTCGCTCGCGAGCCGCGCTTCCCACAGGCCGGAGGTGGACACGCCATCGAGATATTCGCCGATGATCGGCGCCGCCGACCACATGCTGAACGCCTTCAGCGCCGCAAACACCTTGATATCCGCCCCGTCCGCTGCCGCCGCATCGCGCACGTCCGCCAGCACCCGGCAATTGGCGCGCAGCTTGGCCGCATCGACCACGAAGGCGGGGCTATCGACACGCGACAGCTCAAAATGGGCAAAGGCGCCCGGATCACCGGCTTTGGTTTGCATGGGATTGGCAATCCTTTTGGTTTCTCGCAGAGACGCAGAGGAAAGAGAGACGGGGAGAAATTAGCTGGAGTTGTGATCGTTGGACACTCGGCGAATGCCGTCCTTCATCGTTCCGTGGGAGAAATTGAGCAGCAGCCCTACTGGCTGTTTGAGAAGATGAAGATATGTCAGCAATTGGCGGATATGCGTCTGAGAGAGACGCTCGACTGCCTTGATTTCGAGAACGAGCCTGCCCTCCACCAGAATATCGACACTAAAAGCCGGGTCAAAAATCTGCCCGTCAATCTCCACTGGAACGGGAAACTGGCGCAAAACGCTTAAGCCCCGCTTTTCAAGTCGTCCGGCAAGGACGGCTTCATAAACATTCTCGAAGAGACCCGGTCCAAGCTCACGGTGAAGGGCAATGCATTCATCGACGACGATGCCGGAAAGTTCATCAATCTCCATCCGTCGCCCTTCTCCCTGCCTCTCTTTCCTCTGCGCCTCGGCGAGAAACGAAAAACTCAGAACGCGACCGGCCCATCCATTTCCTCGACCGTCCACGGCAAGCCGTGCGCGTTCAGCATGTCCATGAAGGGATCGGGGTCCATCTGTTCGATGTTGAACACGCCCTCACCCTGCCAATCGCCGCGCACCATCATCGCCGCGCCGATCATGGCTGGCACGCCCGTGGTGTAGCTGACCGCCTGGTTGCCGGTCTCCTCATAGGCGGCCTCGTGGCTGCAGATGTTCTTGATGTAGAACGTCTTCTCGCCCGATCCGTCCAGCGCCTCGCCGGTGGCGATCACGCCGATATTGGTGTTGCCCTTGGTCGTCTCACCAAGGCTTTCCGGCTTGGGCAGCACGGCAGCGAGGAATTGCAGCGGGATGATATCCTTGCCCTGATAGCGCACCGGCTCGATCGAGGTCATGCCGACATTCTGCAGCACTGTGAGGTGGGTGATGTACTGATCGCCAAAGGTCATCCAGAACCGCGCACGCTCCAGCTCGGGGACGAAGCGGGCGAGGCTTTCCAGCTCCTCGTGATACATCATGTACATGTTCTTCGGGCCGACCGCCTCGAAGTCGAATTCGACCTTGTTCGACATGGCCGGGGTCTCCACCCACTCCCCGTTTTCCCAGTGGCGCGCGGGCGCGGTCACTTCGCGGATGTTGATTTCAGGGTTGAAGTTGGTGGCGAAATGCTGGCCGTGATCGCCGCCGTTGCAATCGAGAATGTCGAGCTGGCGGATGGTCTTCAATTTGTGCTTCTTGAGCCACATGGTGAACACGCTGGTGACGCCCGGATCGAAACCGCTCCCCAGCAAGGCCATCAGGCCTGCATCCTTGTAACGGTCGTGATAGGCCCACTGCCAGTGATATTCGAATTTGGCCTCGTCCTTGGGCTCGTAATTGGCGGTGTCGAGGTAATCCACGCCCGCTTCAAGGCAGGCATCCATGATCGGCAGATCCTGATAGGGCAGCGCGAGGTTCACCACCAATCCCGCCCCGGTCTTGCGGATCAGGCCCACCATCGCCGGGACTTCTTCCGCGTCGATTTCATAGGTTGCGACATTGCGGCCCGTGCGCGCCTTCACGCTCGCGGCAATCGCATCGCATTTTGATTTGGTGCGGCTGGCAAGGTGGATTTCGGGGAAGATATCCGGGTTGAACGCCATCTTGTGGACGCAGACCGAGCTCACCCCGCCCGCACCGATCACAAGCACCGGTTTGCGTACAGGGCTGGATTGTGCTGCCGACATCATAAGAACCTTTCGTAATGCGAATCTTGCGCGCGCTTTAGAGCATTGCTCCGAAAAGTGGGAACCGGTTTTCGGAAACGTAGCACTGCGGCAACGCACTACTGTAATGCGCGCGAGGCGACAAATGATCCGCATTTCCTACACGGGCGTGAATTGCGATGATGCCGGAATGCCCGCTGCTGCCCGCCCCGCCCCTGCCTATCCCGCCCTGCCCGCGACACCGCCTTTGCGCGTGGGCGGGTTTTCTGCTTCAGGACAGTGTCTCATGTGTCTCCTACAGGCAGGTCCCAACCCGTGACTGAACGACTCCCCACAAACGCAGGCGTGCAGGCCGCCGCCCAAGCCATCGCCAGCATCCTGCCACCCACGCCGCTGCTGCCGGTGGCAATCGGTGATGTTCGCGCATGGGTGAAGGCCGACAACCTGCAACCCATCGGCGCCTTCAAGATCAGGGGCGCGTGGTGGCGGCTGGTCAACCTTTCGCCGGAAGAACGCGCAGGCGGCGTTGTCGCGGTATCATCGGGCAATCATGGCCAAGGCGTGGCCTGGGCGGCCCGGCGGCTGGGCATAGACGCGGCCATCGTGATGCCGCGCGATGCGCCGCAGGTGAAGCTGGCCAACACACGGGCGCTGGGGGCCGAGGTGGTGCTGTATGAACGCCCAGGCGAGGACCGCGACGCGGTCGCAGCCGAACTCATCGCAGAACGTGGCGGCACGCTGGTGCATGCCTTTGGCGATCCGTGGGTGATCGAAGGGCAAGGCAGCGCCGCGATCGAGGCGGCTGCGCAACTGGGCCGCGCGCCCAGCCGGATCATCGCCTGCTGCGGCGGAGGCGGGCTGGCGGCGGGGCTGGCGCTGGGCGCGCCCGGCAGCGCGATCCACATTGTCGAACCGCAAGGCTGGGACATGGTCGGGCAGGCGCTGGCTGCGGGCGAAATCATCCATGCCGGCCCGCACGCGCCCACGACCATCTGCGACGCGCTGCAACCGACCGCGACCAAATCGCTCAACCTCGACCTGCTCAAAAACCGCGCCGAACCCGGCGTGACCGTGACCGATGCCGAAGTGCGCACTGCCCAGCGCTTTGCCTTTGCCAACCTGCGGCTCGTGCTGGAACCCGGCGGCGCGGCGGCGCTGGCGGCGGCGCTGGAGGGCAAGGTGCCGGTGGACGCCGATACCGTCATCATGCTGACCGGCGGCAATGCCGATCCGGCGGCCTATGCGCGGATGCTGTCGGAAGGATAGTGGCCGATAGCGTCATATTGCCGACACGCTCCGCCCCTATGATTGCCGCGTAATGATCGCTGCTTGCCGTAAGGGAAGGCGACGTCAGGAAGGATAAGGGTCGCATGGCAGCACAGGCAAAGCGGATCATCGAGGATGCGGTGATGCGCAAGGACGCAGGGCTTGGCGACAAGCTGCTCGACAAGGCTTTCGCCTTGGCGTTCAGGGGGCTGGTCTATGCCCAGATCTGGGAAGACCCGGTGGTGGATATGGAAGGGCTCGATATCCACCCGGAAGCCCGCGTGATGTGCATCGCCAGCGGCAGTTGCAACGCGCTGTCCTATCTCACCGCCAATCCCGCCAGCGTGACCGCGGTTGATCTGAACAAGGCGCACGTGGCACTGGGACGGCTCAAGATCGCGGCGATCCGGCACCTGCCCAATTACGAGCGGTTCCACCGCTTCTTCGCCCATGCCGATCACAAGGAAAACAGCGCGGTCTACAAGACCATGATCGCGCCGCATCTGGATGCCGACAGCCGCGCCTATTGGGAAAAGCGCGACATCCGCGGGCGCAGGCGCATCTCATACTTCACGCGTGGCATTTACCGGCAGGGGTTGCTCGGCAATTTCATCGGCTTGGCCCATGTCTTTGCCAAGCTTTACAAGATCGACCTGTCGAATGTGCTGGAGGCGCAGACGCTGGAAGAACAGCGCGACGTGTTCGAACGCGAACTGGCCCCGGTGTTCGACAAGGCGTTCATCCGCTGGTTGACCGATCAGCCCGCCTCACTGTTCGGGCTTGGCATTCCGCCAGCGCAGTTCGAACACCTCGCAGGCGATCAACGCATGGCCGAAGTGCTGCGGCGGCGGCTGGAAAAGCTCGCCTGCGATTTCGCGGTGAAAGATAACTACTTCGCCTGGCAGGCCTTCGGGCGCGGCTATTCGCGGGCCGAGGGCGCGCCGCTGCCGCCCTATCTCCAGCGCGCCAACTGGGACGCGATGAAAGATCGGGTTGACCGGCTCGACGTGACCCGCGCCAACATGGCCGACTGGATCGGCGCGCGCGAGGAGGCGAGCCTGGACCGGTTCGTGCTGCTCGATGCGCAGGACTGGATGAACAACGCCCAGCTTGACGATCTGTGGCACCGGATCACCCGCGCCAGCCGCCCCGGCGCACGCGTGCTGTTCCGCACCGCGGCTGAACCCAGCCTGCTGCCAGGGCGGCTGGATGCGGAGATACTGGGCCAGTGGCGCTATCTCGACGAAACCTCTGCCGATCTCACCCGCCGCGATCGTTCATCGATCTATGGCGGCGTGCATGTTTACGAGCTGGCCTGATGGCATCCGGCAGTTCCGGATCGAACCCCGGCCACGCCGCGCTGATGGACGAGGTCTATCGCGGGCAGCGCCATATCTATGATGTCACGCGCAAATACTACCTGTTCGGGCGCGACGCCCTGATTTCCGGGCTGGCGGCGCAACCGGGGATGCGGGTGCTGGAAGTCGCCTGCGGGACGGGCCGCAACCTGGCAAGGATCGGCAAGACATGGCCGGGTGTGCGCCTGTTCGGCCTCGATATCTCGGCAGAAATGCTCAAGAGCGCGCGCGCCGCGCTGGGCACGGCGGCGCGGCTGGGCCAAGGCGATGCCTGTGCCTTCGATCCGCACGCCCTGCTGGGCGAGCCGGGTTTTGAACGGATCGTGCTGTCCTATTCGCTGTCGATGATCCCCGACTGGGAAGCCGCGCTGGATCATGCGGCCAGTGTGCTGGCGAAGGGCGGCACGCTGCACGTGGTCGATTTCGGCGATCTTGCGGGCCTGCCCGGCCCCCTCGCGGGGATGCTGCGCGCGTGGCTGGCGAGGTTCCATGTGGCCCCGCGCGTCACCATGGGCGAAGCCGCCGCGCGCATCGCCGCCGCGCGCGGGCTGAGCCTTGTCAGCACCCGCGGCCCGGGTGGCTATTACCAGATCCACGTTTTGCGGGCGGAAGAATGAGGGATACGGCCTTCACACCGGCCTTCAGACAGGTCTTCAGACCCCGGCGAGCAGCCTTGCCCCCACCACCAGCACCAGCAGCGCCGTCAGCCAGCGGATCCATTGCAGCGGCAACAGGCGTGCGGCCAGCAGGCTGCCGATCTGCCCGCCGATGATCACCGCCAGCAGCAAGGGCAATGCCGCGCCGATTGCCTGCCCCATCATGCCGGGGCCGTGCTTGATAAGCTGCCCGGCCAGACCGAACAGCGAATTGACAAGGATGAACAGGCTGGCCGTCGCCGCAATGGCCCGCGGCCCCTGCCAGCGCGCCAGATGCAGCAGCGGGGCAAGGAAAATGCCCCCGCCGATCCCCACCAGCCCGGCAAGGAACCCCAGCGGCGGGGCGACAAACGGCATCAACCGCGCAAACCCGGTCGGCTCGCCCGCGCGTTCCTCGGCCACGGGCACCAGCATGGTAAGGCTGGTAAGCACGAGACTTGCTCCTAGCAAGGTCAGGAACGCCTCGCGTCCGATCGGTATCAGACCGCCCAGAAAGCTCGCCGGTGCGGCAAGGCCTACCAGCACCAGTGCAGGCCGCCACGGCGTGATGCCCGCACGCGCAAAGCGGATGCTGGCGCCAACCACGACCACGATGTTGCAGGCGAGCGAGACCAGCGGCAGCAACCGGTAATCCAGCCCCGACAAGGCCAGCAGCGCCGAATAGGTGGACCCTCCGCCAAACCCGACACTGGCATAAAGCAGTGCCGTGACAAAGAAGCCGAACACCAGCAGCACGGGCACCGCCCCGATCATCGTTCAGCCCCCTGCCGCGCGCTGGTGGCGGCTCAGACGATCTGCTTGGCGCCGACCGCGCCGTGACAGTGCTTGTACTTGTTGCCGCTGCCGCACGGGCACGGCGCATTGCGGCTGATGTCGAGATTGGCGAAGGGATTGTCGGGATTGGCACCGCCCGGCCCCGAAGCTGCCCGCGGGCTTCCGGCGAGCGAACCGAACAATTCGGGCCGCAGTTCCGATCCGTCACCGTCGTTCGAATTGTCGAGCCCGGTCAGCGGGTCGATATGGCCGGTGAGGAAATCAGGCAGTTCGGGCAAGCTTTGCACCTGCGGCGGCTCGATCCGCAGTTCTGCACGGAACAGGATCTTGGTCACTTCCTCGCGCAGGGTATCGAGCATCGATTCGAACAGGCCGAAGGCTTCCTGCTTGTATTCGTTGATCGGCTGCTTCTGCGCGATCGAGCGCATCCAGATCACCTGCCGCAGCGCGTCCAATGTGGCGAGGTGTTCCTTCCAGTGATAATCGAGCTGGCGCAGCAGCACGTCCTTTTCCACGATCCGCCAGGTCGGCGCGTTGGTGGCCATCTTTTCCTCGGTCATCGCATCGGTCAGCGTCCGCAGACGTTCTTCGAGCAGTTCGGGTTCGACCTGATCTTCGGCCAGCCATTCGTCGAACGGCGGCTGGAGGCCGAAGATGTCCTCGACCTTGGTCTTGAGGCCTTCCATGTCCCATTGTTCGGGATAGGATCCCGGCGGGCAGGCAGTGCCGACGATGGTGTTGATCGTGTCATGCCGCATATCGACCACGACATCATCGACCGCTTCGGAATCCATGATCTCAGCGCGCTGTTCATACACGACCTTGCGCTGGTCGTTCATCACATCGTCATATTGCACGACCTGCTTGCGCATGTCGTAATTGCGCGCCTCGACCTTCTTCTGGGCGGTTTCGATCGCCTTCGACAGCCACTTGGAACCGATCGCCTCGCCATCGGCGAGGTTCGATTTCATCATCTTGGAAAACAGCGTGTCAGGGCCGAAGATGCGCAGCAGGTCATCTTCAAGACACAGGTAGAAACGCGACAGGCCCGGATCGCCCTGACGGCCCGAACGGCCGCGCAGCTGGTTGTCGATCCGGCGCGATTCGTGCCGTTCGGTGCCGAGCACGAACAGGCCGCCCGCGGCGATCACCTGCTTCTTTTCAGCCGCGACCTCGGCCTTGATCCGGGCGATGGCTTCTTCGCGCTCGGGCCCTTCAGGCATTTCACCGAGTTCATCCTGGACGCGGTAATCAATATTGCCGCCCAATTGGATGTCCGTGCCGCGCCCGGCCATGTTGGTGGCGATGGTGACCGCGCCAAGGCGGCCCGCCTGGGCAACGATGCGCGCTTCCTGTTCGTGCATGCGGGCGTTGAGCACCGCATGCTCGACGCCTTCCTTGTCGAGGAACTGGCTGAGCAATTCGGACTTCTCGATCGACACCGTGCCGACCAACACCGGCTGGCCGAGCTCGTTCTTCTCCTTGATCGCCTTGGCAATCGCGCCGAATTTATCGACCGTATTCTTGTAGAATTCGTCTTCCTCGTCGATGCGGGCAACCGGCAGGTTGGTCGGAATTTCGACCACGCCGACCTTGTAGATGTCCCAGAATTCGGCTGCCTCGGTGGCCGCGGTACCGGTCATGCCGGATAGCTTGGGATACATCCGGAAATAGTTCTGGAAGGTGATCGAGGCCATGGTCTGGTTTTCAGGCTCGATCTTCACGCCTTCCTTGGCCTCGACCGCCTGATGCAGCCCGTTCGACCAGCGCCGCCCCTCCATCATGCGGCCAGTGAATTCGTCGATGATGATGACCTTGCCATCCTTGACGATGTAGTCCGTATCGCGCTTGCGGGCGAAAACGGCGACCAGCGCCTGATCAAGGTGGTGGACGACCTGGGTGTTCTCGACATCGTAAAGATTGCTGGTGGCCAGCAGACCCTTTTCGATCAGCAGCTTTTCGATTTCCTCCAGCCCGTCCTCGGTCAGCTGAACGCGCTTGACCTTCTCATCGATGTCGAGCCAGTCCACGGGGATCTCGCGCGCGACCTCGTCCAGCGCGATATAGAGATCGGACTTGTCTTCCGTGGGGCCGGAGATGATCAGCGGGGTGCGCGCCTCGTCGATCAGGATCGAATCGACCTCGTCGACAATCGCGAAATTGAACGGGCGCTGGCACATGGCAAGGCGTTCATGCTTCATGTTGTCGCGCAGGTAATCAAAGCCGAATTCGTTGTTGGTGCCGTAGGTGATGTCGGCGTGATAGGCGTCGCGCTTCATTTCCTCGGGCATGCTGGGCACGATCACCCCGACAGTGAGGCCGAGCCAGTTATACAGCCGCCCCATCTCTGCCGCATCGCGCCGGGCAAGGTAATCATTGACGGTCACGACGTGCACGCCCTTGCCCTCAATCGCGTTCAGATAGACCGCCAGCGTCGCCATCAGAGTCTTGCCCTCGCCGGTGCGCATTTCGGCGATTTCGCCGCGGTGGAGCACGATGCCGCCGATCAGCTGGACATCGAAATGGCGCATGCCGAACACCCGCACCGATGCCTCGCGCACGGTGGCAAAAGCTTCGGGCAGGATGTCGTCAAGCTTGGCGCCATTATCGACAAGGCCGCGCAGCTTGGTGGTCTGGGCCTTCAGTTCATCATCGGACAGCGCCTGAAGCTGCGGTTCAAGGGCGTTGATCTGGGAAACAAGCTTGCGCAGCGATTTAACATAACGGTCATTGGCCGAACCAAAGACGGATTTGATGATCGTGTTGAGCATGTGTCAGGCGTGCCTTTAAGCGGTGCAGCCCTGTGTGCGGGCCGGAATCTATGCGGGAGTTGCGCGCATGGTTGCAGCGCAGGAAGCATCGGGAAATCAACGAAAACGGCGCCTATTCGTAGGCGCGTTCGATCCCCATCAGCACCGGCAGACGCAGCGACGCCGGCATGGCCGGGCGTGGTTCAGGCGTTTCTGCAGCGCGGCTTTCGCGGATCGTGGCCGGGACGGCCTGCGCGGGCGCAGTTTCTGCGCGGACAGCCTCATCCCCGGCAGCAGCGGCAATGCTGGAATCGCACGCCAGCGCTTCGGCCAGTGACGCCGCCACACCAGCATTCGCCGGGCTGCCAATCGCAGCAAGGCCGGTAAGCAAGGCCAGAAGGGCGAAGAATTGCCGGGTCATGGTGGCAACCAGATAGGGAATCCCGCAGCATTCGTCCACCGGCATTCGCGCATTTACTGCAAGGCATCCCCCGCCTAGAGGCTTTGCCCCATGCAGATCGACCGCTCTCCGCTTGCCCGCCCCTTCCCTGCCATGCCCGCGATTGCTGGGGTGACCTTGCGTGTCGCCCGCGCGCATTACAAAGCATGGGACCGCTGCGACCTGACCTATGTTGAACTGGCCGAAGGCACCAGCATTGCTGGCGTCTTCACCAAAAGCGCCTGCGCATCATCCGAGGTCGAACTGGGCCGCGCGGCCGTAAAACGGGGACGCGCACAGGCCCTGATCGTCAATGCGGGCAATGCCAACGCCTTTACCGGTTATCGCGGGCGCGAGGCGGTGGAGGCCATTCAGGCACAGGTGAGCGCAGCGCTGGGATGCGGGGCCGACGAGGTGTTCGTCTCCTCCACCGGGGTGATCGGCGTGCCGCTGCCCAAGGACAAGGCACGGGCCGGGGTCGCAGCGGCGCTGGTCGCGCAGCCCTGCGGCTGGCAGGATGCCGCGGTCGCGATCGGCACCACCGACACCTTTGCCAAGGGCGCAGGCGCCAGCGCGATGCTGGGCGAAACGCGGGTCGAACTGGCCGGGATCATCAAGGGCAGCGGCATGATCGCGCCCGACATGGCGACGATGCTGGGTTACATCTTCACCGATGCCGATATCGCGCCAGTATTCTTGCAAGAGATGCTGGAACGCGCCAATGCGGCGACTTTCAGCTGCATCACCGTCGATGGCGACACCTCGACCAGCGACACGGTGCTTGTTTTTGCCACGGGCCGGGCGGGCAATGCCCGGATCGAAGGCTGGCACAGCCCCGGCGCGGACGCTTTTGCCGCAGCGCTCGCCGATGTGTGCCGCAATCTTGCGCAATCCGTCGTGCGTGATGGCGAGGGTGCCGCCAAATTCATCACCATCCGCGTTAGCGGCGCGGTGAGCGATGACAGCGCGCGCCGCATCGGATTGGCCATCGCCAATTCGCCGCTGGTCAAAACCGCCATCGCGGGCGGCGATGCGAACTGGGGCCGCGTGGTCATGGCGGTCGGCAAGGCGGGCGAACCGGCCGACCGCGACCGGCTTTCAATCGCGTTTGGCGGTGTGTGGGCCGCGAAGAACGGCCTCCCGGTGGACGATTATGACGAGACCCCGGTTGCCGCGCATCTCAAGGGCGAGGATATCGACATCGCGGTCGATCTTGGCCTTGGAGAAGGCCACGCTACGGTTTGGACCTGCGATCTTACCCACGGCTACATCGCGATCAACGCGGATTACCGGTCATGAGCGCGCTGGATGACGAAATCCGCGATCTTATGCGCTTTGCCGCGCAGCGTTCAATCCTGCCGCGCTTCCGCCAGCTTGCCGATCACGAGGTCGAAATGAAGGGCGTGGATGACCCCGTCACCATCGTCGACCGCGAAGTGGAGGCTTTTCTCACCGAAGCGCTCACCAGGCTTGCCCCCGGCGTTGCCGTGGTGGGCGAGGAAGCTGTCCATGCCGACAAGGCCGTGCTGGAGGCGCTTTCCGGGCAATGCTGGATCATCGACCCGCTCGACGGCACCGCCAACTTCGCCGAAGGGAAAGAGCCGTTCGGGATCATCATCGCGCTCGCCGATGCGGGCCGCGCGGTGGCGGGATGGATCTATGATCCGAACAGGGATCGTTTCTGCCACACCCGCGCAGGCGAAGGCGCGTTCGTGAATGGGACACGGATCACCGCGCGCACCACCGGGCAGGAGCGGCCAGTCAGCGCCGTCAGCCGCATTTTCCTCACCCCCGAACAATCGGCGATGGTCGATGCCAGACTTGCCCCGCATTATTCGCTGGTGGACATCCCGCGCTGCGCCGCCGAGCAATATCCGCGCCTTGCGCTGGGGGAAAACGACGTTTCCAGCTTCAAACGCACCCTTGCCTGGGATCACGCCGCCGGCGTGCTGTGGCTGAACGAGGCAGGCGGCAAAGCAGCGCGGCTCGACGGGAGCGAATACCGCGTTGACGAACAGGACAAGCCCGGTCTGGTCGGGGCGTCCAGCCCGGCGATCTGGGACGAATTCATCGCCCGGGTGATCGGATAGTGATCTTGCGTAATCCCGGCGCAAACCGGGATGACGCTGTGGCGATTACAGCTCGCCTTCGATCCAGGCCTTGAGCTGGCCTTTGGGTGCGGCGCCAACCTTGCGGGCAACCGGCTGGCCGTTCTTGAACAGCACCATCAGCGGGATCGACTGCACGCCCATCTGCGCGGCGATATCGGTGTTCTCCATGATGTCGACCTTGGCAATCGTGACCTGTCCGGCCAGTTCCTCGCTGATTTCCTCAAGCGCGGGAGCGATCATCTTGCACGGGCCGCACCAGTCGGCCCAGAAATCGACCAGCACGGGGGTTTCGCTGCCCAGCACATCGGTCTGGAAGCTGGCATCGGTGACGTTGACGGTGGCCATTTCGCATTCTCCTGTTCGCCGGCAAGCATAGAAGCCCCGGACGCGTGAATGCAATCTAGTGCGCGAGACTTTTCACTCAATATCCAGCGGCGACAAGGATTGCTGCGCGGCCTGCAACGCGTTCTTGTGAGGCCGCAGGGATTCGGGCGCGAGTTCAAACAGCGCGGGTGCGTGGGTGTATAGCACACCCGCACGCACCTCGCACGCCGGATAGATCGCCTCAAGCGCGGCGACATAGGCCGCCATCTGGCGGAGCGTCGCCAGCGGAATGTCGGAAATGCTGGCGGGCGGGCGGCGGGTGGTCTTGAAATCGACCACGGTGATGCGCCCCTCCTCGATCAGCAACCGGTCGGCGGTGCCGGCCACCACCACGCTATCGACCGTCGCGGCGAGCGGCACTTCAGCCAGTGCCACTGCCGAAAACAGCGGGCCGAAATCGGGATGATCGAGCACGCCCAGCGCCGCCGTCAGCATTTCCTCGCGCAGGTCCTCGGCCAGATCATCCGCCTGCCGCGCGAGCCAGCGCCGTGCCGCCTCGGGACGTTCGGCCTCGGGGACATCAGGCAGGCGTTCGAGCAGCCGGTGGATCAGGCTTCCGCGGCGCGCGGCATGGCGCGCTGCTTCGGGCGGGAGCGGCGGATCGGCGCCCTGTTCCTCGCCCGCGGCAGACGGTGCAAGCGGACGCGGCGGGCGCGGCTCGGGCCCGATCGGGGTGGTCATCCAGCGCGGCAGTTCGGGCGGCGGAGCCCCGGTGGCGACAGCGCCATCATCGGGCAAAATCGGCGCAGCACGCTCGCCCCATTCCTTGCGCCAGTGCCAGACCGGATCAGCCAGATCCTCGTTTTCAAACAGCGGCGCGAGGCGGGCATACCAGCTATCGTCATGCGGCACGCCTTTCCTTGCTTCCCTGTCATTGAGCGACCCGCCAATGAACAGCGCCTCCTCCGCCCGCGTCAGCGCGACATAGAGCAACCGCCAGTGTTCCTGCATCGCGGCGGCCCGGGCAGCTTCCTCGGCCTCGGCAATCGGCCCCTTGCGTTCGTCCTTCGACAGCGGCGGGAGCGGCACCTTGCGCGCGGCTTCGCCTGCCACCCCGAGCGGATCATCCGCCAGCGCCAGATCGCCCGGATCACCCGGTGCGCCGGTGGCATCGGCAAGGATCACGATCGGCGCCTGCAAGCCCTTGGAGCCGTGCACCGTCATCACCCGCACCTGCCCGCTTGCGGCATCCGAATCGCGCTTAAGGTCGCCCGTTCCGGCATCGAACCACGCCAGAAACCCGGCAAGGCTCGGCCAGTGTTCGGCCTCGTAAGCAAAGGCGGCGTTGAGCAATTCGTCGAGCGGGTCATTGGCCTCGGCCCCCAGCCGCTCGACCGCCCGCGCGCGGCCCTGCCAGGGGCCGGTCAGGAGCCAGGCGATCAGCGCCTGCGGGGTCTGGTAATCGGCGCGGCGCAGCAGATCGCGCAGCTTGTCGGCGCTTGCCGCAACAAAGGCGGGCGCATCTTCGCGGCGCAGGTGATCCCACAGGCGCAGCTTGGGCGGGCGCGGGACATGGGCGAGAATATCGTCCTGCGACCAGCCCATCAGTGGCGAGGCGAGCAGATTGGCGAGGCTCAGATCATCCTGCGGCTGCGCGGCAAAGCGCAGGGCCGCCAGCACGTCCTTGACCGCCAGCGGCGCGCCCAGCCGCAGCCGGTCGATGCCCGCCACCGGCACGCCGCGCGCGTGCAGCTTGGCGACGATCTGCGCGGCCAGTTCCTTCCTCTGACGCACCAGCACCATGATATCGCCCGCCTGCGCCGCGCGCCGGGTGCTCTTTTCGAGAACGAAAGGTTCATCCGTAAGCCAGCGATGCACCTGTGCGGCGATGCGTTCGGCCAGCCGGGTATCGTGGCGCGGCAGCCAGTCGCGCCCGCCCTCGCCCGCGCCCGCGCCCTCGTTGCTATCTTCGTCCTCGTCCTCCGCCTCACGCTCGGCCTTGTCCGGAACCACCGGCGGCCACAGCGTGACGAGGCCGGGACGCACCGCGCCTTCGTGCTGCGGCGGCGGCTTGTCGAGCCCGAAGGCGGAAAAGCCCAGCAGGTCGATCATGCGGTTGACGAAGCCGAGCACGATATCGGCAGTGCGGAACGACTTGCCGAGGTCGAGATCGCGCCAGCCCGGCACGCGGCGATTGGTGCGACTGGCGCGGATGCCCTCCTGCGCGGCAAGAATGCGCGCGCTCACCCGCTCCTTTGCACGGGCGAAGTTTTCCGGGCTGGTGCCCTGAAAGCCGAAGATCGCCTGCTTGTAATCGCCGACAGTGAAGATGGTGCGCAAGCGGTCGCCGCGCGCGCCTTCGCCAGCAAAGAAATCGTCGATCAGCGCATCGACGATGTCCCATTGGCTCTGGTTGGTGTCCTGCGCCTCGTCGATCAGGATGTGATCGAATTCGCGGTCGAGCTTGTAGCGGATCCAGTCCGAGGCTTCGCTGTTGCCGAGCAATGTCGCGGCCTTGCGGATGAGATCGGCGAAATCGAGCAGGCCTTCGCGCGCCTTCCTCGCCTCCCAGCGGAGCGCGAAGGCGCGGCCGATCTCGAGCGCGGAGGTGATGATCGCGGCGCAGGCGACAAGCGCGCGGCGTTCCTCGAGGATGCGCAGCGCCTCGGCAATGTCCTCCTGATAGCGGGTGAAGTCGGGATCGAGCTTGGCCGCCCCCTCCATCTTGCGCGGGTCGCCGTCCTTCTTGAGCAGGGTCTTGTAGAACCCCTCGACAGCGGCGACGCGCGCCGGAAGGTCGAGCGTCAGCCAGTGGCGCACAAAACCCGCGGCCTCCTGCCCGGTCTTGGCCTTCCACCCATCGAGCGCAGGCAGCAGGGCGAGCAGCACATCGTCAGGGAAAATGTCCGGATCGAGCGGCTCAGCTGCCCAGGCATCATCCGCATCGGCGGGCATGCCGAGCAGTTGCCGCACCCGCGCCGCCATGGGCGGCTGCCAGCTTCCCGGCCCTTCCCACAGTTCATGCGCCCCGGCGGCGCGCATCAGCCAGTTGTGGAGGCTCGCCGGGTCCTTGCGGGTGGTGAATTGTTCGAGCCCGTCAAGCACCGCCACGTCATGGGTGCGCTCGGCCTCCTCGACCATCTCGGCCAGCACCTCGCGCGCCAGCAATTCGCGGCTGCGATCATCCATCACCCGCGTGCCGGGTGCGAGGCCCGCTTCCTCCGGGAAATGGCCGATCAGGAACTGCGCGAAGGCGTGGATCGTGTCGATCCTGAGGCCGCCGCCCGGACAATCGAGCACGCGTGCGAACAGGCTGCGGGCGCGCTCCTGCGTGGCCGGGCCGATATCCGCGCCGAGATACCCC
Organism: Erythrobacter sanguineus; assembly: GCF_900143235.1. Classification (GTDB taxonomy): domain Bacteria; phylum Pseudomonadota; class Alphaproteobacteria; order Sphingomonadales; family Sphingomonadaceae; genus Erythrobacter; species Erythrobacter sanguineus. The sequence goes on from NZ_FRDF01000002.1 coordinate 157,720, forward strand.
AGCTCCCTTGCCAGACTGGCCGCAGGCAGCCGCACCCAGCGCGCCAGCACCGCATTGATGCGGTTGGCCATCTCCGCCGCGCCGGCCTTGGTGAAGGTCAGGCACAGGATCTGCGACGGCTCCACATCCTCGCGCAGCAACAGCCGCAGCACGCGCGCGGAAAGCACCTGTGTCTTGCCCGTACCAGCCGAGGCGGAAAGCCAGACATTGTCCTGCGGCTCGGCGGCGAGCAGCTGGTTGCCTGCAAGCGGGAAAACCGAGCCGTTGCCGCCGCTCATGCCTCGCGCTCCTTTTCGGTCAGGCGCACGATCCATTCATCCAGCCGCATCAGCTGGTCATATTCATTATAGCCCTTGTAATCGGGGTTCTCGCGCGCACGAAAGGGCGCGCTGCCCTTGATATAGTCGCGGATCGCTCGCGATAGCTGCTCGGCGTGGAACGGCAGGAATTCTTCTGGCAGGAGGCCGGTCTTGGCATTGCCCTCCTTCATCGGGGTTTCGCGCTTGCCGAACGCACCATCGGCCTTGCGCAGCGACCAGTATTCGAACCGGGTCGGAATGCCGGTGACAACCTGCCCGGAGTCTCGGTCCGCGAACCGGCCGTTCTGCGCAATCAGACCGAGCAAGCCCAGTTGCAGCGCATAACCCGCCATCACCTGCTTTTTCGCCGGAGGAGCGCCGGTCTTGTAGTCAACGATGGCAAGTGTGCCATCGGCCAGCCGGTCGATCCGGTCGGCGCGGCCCATCACCTTGACCCCATCAAAGGTCATCGCGCCCGAAATCTCGCTGGCAAGCACCGTGCGCCCTCTTTCGGCGGTATCCTCGGCAATCCATTGCTCGAAATGTTCCAGCGCGGCGATCAGCCGCGGTTGCCACAGCGCACGGAACAGCGGGTGGACGCGCTCGGCCGCGAAATGCGCAGCGGCAAATGGGCCAAGCGCAAGGCCCGGATCGGCGGCGCGTTGCTTGTGCCACTTGTCCAGCAGATCATGCACCAGCGTGCCGCGCAGCGCCGGATCGCTGAACGGATCAGCGGCGAGCGGTTGAAGCTGCCTGAGATCGAGGATCGCCTGCGCATAGAACTGGTAGGGATCGCCCAGCAGCCGGTCGAGCGCGGTGACCTTGATCGCCACATCGCGCAAGCCAGGCGCAGGATCGGGCGCGGGGCGGGGATATTCGGTGGTGGCCGGGCGCAGCCGGTCGAGATGCGGGAGCAGCGCCGGGATCGCGCTTTCGCGGTGTTCCTGGGCCAGATCATCACCCAGCAGCGCCTCAACCCGCAGCAGGAAACGCGAAGGCAGTGTTGGCCCCTCGGCATCGCGCAAGGCCCGGCTCAGCACCACTTGCGGAGCGCCCATGGCGCCGGCCAGGTCATGCGCGGCCAGCCCGATGCGGAACTCCGATCCCGGCACGCCAAGCGCGCGCAGGATCGGCGGCGCGAGCAGCGCGTCTGCCCCGGGCGGCTGCGGCCAGCTGCCTTCGTTCAGCCCGCCGCAGATCACCAGATCCGCACGGGCCATGCGCGCTTCAAGCAGGCCGTAAATGGAAACCCGCGGGTGCCCGCCATAGCCGGGGCGCACCGCCACCTCGTCCATCGCATCGCGCAGGATACCCGCCAGATCAGCGGTCTCGATCATCGTGCCGGACGCCTGCGAATGCTCGCGCAGCTCTGCGATCATGGTGCCCAGCGCGCGTCCGTCCTCGCGCTCCCACACCATGGAGCGGGCAAAGTCCTCTGCGGCAGCGGCAAGCCGGCTCAGCGCCTCGGCAAGAGCAATCTCGCGTGGCCAATCGGCAAGCGGCGCAATCAGCGCCTCGGCCTCGTCCCACCACGCTTCGACCTTTGCCGCGCTGGCCGCCTCGCGCAGCGGCGCCATGCCGGGCGCTGGCGAAGGCCCACGCAATTCACGATCGAAGGCGCGCAGACCCTTGAGCCAGTCGCGGCGGGCCTCGCCGTCCCAGCCGCGCACCAGCGGATGATGGAACGCCGCGACCAGATTGGCAGGATCCGGGCCATGCGCGACGATTGCCGCCAGCAGCCCCAGCAGCCTTCCCGCCGGGGTCAGTGCCAGCGGTTGGCCGGCGCTGTCATCAGCAGCAATGTTCCAGCGTTCGAGGTGCTGCGCCACCCGCCGCGCCAGTCCCCGGTCGGCGGTGACGACGGCGATGCGCCTTTCCGGCTGCTCCAGCGCTTCGCGCACCATCAGAGCAATGGTCTGCGCCTCTTCCTCGATGGTGGCACTGGTCAGCAACCGTACCCCGGCAAGGCGGCGTTTGTCGGCGGGCAGTTGAGCCCATGCCCGGCTGGCGAGCGGGGGCAGGAACAACGAGGATATCGCCCGGCTGCGCGCAGGTTCGGCCGCGGCAATCCCGCGCCGGTGCCACGGCTGCACCTCGGCGCGGTTCACGCCCATGCGGCCCAGCAGCAGCTTGAGGTGGTATTGCGGATGGGTCAGCGCATCGCCCGCGCCGAACACCGCCCCGCCCGGCTCGCTCGCCGCACCGGCAAGGCCCAGTTCGTCCCAAGCAGAATCGCTGATTTCGCGGTCGAAGTCAGGCAGAATCACCGCGCCCCCTGGCAATTCGGCGATCATCCGCAGCAATCGCGCCAGCGCGGGCGCGGCGCTGGTGACGCCTGCGGCAAGGATCGGATGCGGCGGCGGCGTTTCCCGCCAGCGCCGCACGGCCCGGTCAAACAGCAGATTGCGCCGGGTCGCGGCATCGACCTGGCCACGCGCCTCAAGCTCCGACTGCCAGCGCAGCTTGACCCGCGCAAACAGGCGGATCGCGTGCTGCCAGTGTCCGGCAATCCCGCCAAGCTGGTCGAGCACGGCGTCGCTGGTGAGATCCTCGGGGCGCTTTTCCTCGACCAGCAGCCGATCCATTGTCCGCGCCATTTCGCGCGCGAGATTGAGCCGCGCGCGGCCCGGCAAAGGCTCCATTCCTTCGGCGGCGCGCTCTTCAGCGATCAACCGGTCGATCGTGAGCCAGCGATGCAGGGGGTCGCAAGCCGGGGGAATCTCCGCCGCCCCCAGCGGATCGAGCGCCGCGCCCAGTTTTTCGTCAAGATCAAGATCGCCCACCGCGATCATGCGCGGCATCAACAGCCCGCCCTCGCCCGTTTCCCCGGCATGGCGGATGAAGGCTTCGGACAGGGTGCGCGCGGCGCGGCTGGACGGCACCAGCAACGTCAGGCGAGCCAGCCCGAAACCCGGCTCTCGGTAGCGCGGGACCAGCCCCGCCACCAGCGCATCGGCAAACCCGCGATGCGCGGCGATCGAATAGACGAGCGGACCGGTGCGGCGCGGGTCAGCCACCCAGCAAGGCCTCCTCGGTCGGGCGGATCGCCTGCGGCGTGCCGACCTCGAACCACAGCCCGCCGAAGGACAGGCCATAAAGCCGCCCTTCTGCTATCGCGCGGTTCCACAGGATATTGGTTGAAAACGGCCCTTCAGGCGCATCGCGCAGCAATTGCTGCGATACCAGCTGGATACCGGTATAGATGAACGGCGCGATCCGCCCGTCGCGGCGGCGCGTCAGCTTGCCAAGCGGGTCCATGTGGAAATCGCCCGGCCCGTTGAAATTGGCCGCGCGCGCATGCGGCACCAGCAGCAGCAGCGCGTCCATCTGTTCCGGGTTCCAGCGGCGCGATAATTCGGCAAAAGCGTTGTTCGGCCCGTCGAGCCAGATGTTGTCGGCATTCAGGGCGAAGAAGGGATCAGGCAGGTGGGCGCGCGCCTTCACCATCCCGCCGCCGGTTTCAAGAAGCTGCGCACGCTCGTCCGACACCGTCACCTGCAGCGTCCGGCATGCGGTCACATGGGCTTCAAGCGCGTCGGCGAGGTAATGGACATTGACCACTGCGCGCGCCACCCCTGCCTCGGCAAGGCGATCGAGCGCGTGGTCGATCAGCGCCCGGCCCGCGACCCGCACCATCGGCTTGGGCTGGCTGGCGGTGAGCGGGCGCATCCGCTTGCCCAGCCCTGCAGCCAGCACCATTGCAGTGTCGGAAACCAGCGCGCCGCCGCTCATGCCGCGAAGGCTCCGTGGGCAAAACGCAAGGGTTCGGGAATGTTGGCGTCGAACCAATGCGCCACCGGGGCAAGCGCCGGGTGGGCCAGATCGCGTTCGAGCGCGGCCCAGACGCGCGGGATCATCGCAAGATATCTGGGCTTGCCATCGCGCCGGTCAAGCCGGGTAAAGATGCCGACGATCTTGGCGTTGCGCTGCGCGCCGAGCCGCGCGTAATCGGCAAGAAAATCCTCATCCGCGCGCCCCGAATGGTGGGCATAGTGCAGCAGCATTGCGGTTTCGAGGTCTTCGGAAACATCGCGCCGCGCATCCTGCAGCAGCGAGACAAGATCATAGGCCGGATGGCCGACCAGCGCGTCCTGAAAATCGATCAGGCCCTGCGGCGCCCCGGCCTTGCCGCCCAGCAGCATGATGTTCTCGGCATGATAATCGCGCAGCACCGTCACACCGGGCGTCTGGCGTTCGAGCATGGGCGCAAGTACTTCGTCCCACGCGCGGGCATAGCCTGCCGCATCGACGTGAAGCCCCTGCGCCGGGCAATACCACTCGGTCAGCAGCGCCGCCTCGCGGCTGTAGGTCGCCATGTCGTAGCGGGCAAAGGGGCCGGGTGCGATCTGGTGAAGCGCCACCAGCGCCTCGACCGCGGCTTCATAGGCTTCGCGCTCGTCGGCGGAGTTCGCGTCCAGCCAGTCACGCATCCGGTCATTGCCGAAATCCTCGGTCAGCACCCAGCCCTGCGCCGCATTCTCGGCAATGATCGCAGGGCCGCGCAGCCCGTTGGTGTTGAGCCACTGCGCAACGTGGAGGAAGGGCGCGGGGTCCTCATGCGGCGGGGGAGCGTGCATCAGCATCGCGGATTCGCCATCCCTTTGAAGCCGGAAATACCGCCGGAACGAAGCATCGCCGGGCAGCGGGTGAACCTGCGCATTGCCCCAGCCCGCTTGGGCGACAAATTCGGCAAGGCCATCGGGAAGCTGATTCATGGCATCCGCCCTACCCAATCCGCAGCCCCCCGGGCAATCGCAATCCGTCCCCCCTCCCCGCTTTCTCCGGCAGGTTGAAGCGTGATTTCGAGGCATCCCGCCTCATGCGCGAAACCGCCTGCGTGATCGGGCCATTCCGCCAGCAGCGCCGCGCCTTCGCGATAATCGTCGAGGCCGATTTCCAACAGTTCCGACGGGTGATCAAGCCGGTAGAAATCGGCATGCACCACCGGCAGCCGCAAGTTCGGGCTGTCATAGGTCTCGATGATGGTAAAGGTCGGCGATGGCACTTCGCCTGCATGCCCGAGGCTTGCAAGGATCGCGCGGGCCAAAGTGGTCTTGCCCGCCCCCAACCCGCCCGACAGCGCCACCACATCGCCAGCCCGCAGCCGTGCCGCGACCCGCGCACCATAGGCCGCCATTGCCGCCAGATCGGGCAAAGCCTCACGCGTTTCCTTCACGGCAGGCGGATCACTGCGGTGGTGCCCGCGCCCTTGCGGCTGGCGATCTCGAGCGTCCCCTCATGCGCCTCGACCAGCTGCCGGGCGAGCGGGATGCCAAGCCCGGTACGGCGTTCGGGCGCACCGTCGATGCCTGGCTTTACCCCACCTTGTGCAAGGGCGAGCTCCTGCGACGTCATGCCCCGGCCATTGTCGGCGATACGCAATTCCATTGCGCCGGCCCCGCCCTCGGGCGCTTTGCGGATCTCGATCACGATGCGCCCGCCATCGGGGGTTCCGGCAACCGCATTGTCGATCAGATTGCCGATCGCCCGGCCCAACTGGCGCGGATCGCCATCGATGACACGGCCCCGGCGTCCCTTGAGATCAAGGCTCAGACCTGCTGCGATGATCGCCGCCTCACGCTCACGCACCAGCGTGGTGAGGAATTCGAGCAGGTCGAGCCGTTCCTTGCGGATCGGCAGCAGCCCCGCCTCGCTTTGCGACAGGTCTAGCACGTTTTCGACCTGCTCGGTCAGCCGCTCCACGGCAGTAAGGATTGCATCGACATATTCGCCCGCCTGTTCGGGGCCCTGTGCCGCTCCGCTTTTGAGCAACTCGGCATAGCCGCCGATGGTGGTCAGCGGCGTGCGGAATTCATAGGACATGTTGGCGAGGAAGCGCGCCTTGACCGCGTCGGCCTCCTCCAGCGCCGAAGCACGTTCTCGCAGTGCCTGTTCGGCTTTCTGCGAAGCGGTGATGTCGAGCACCGTCAGCAGCCCGTTGCCATCGGGCAACGGCACCCCGGCAAAGCGCAGGGTGCGCCCGTCGGCCAGTTCCACCTGTCCGCCCTTCTCGCGCCGGTCGAGCGTCGCTGCGCGCACCGCAGCGCCGATCAGTCCGGCCTCTTCAGGCCGCACCAGATTGCGCCCGATCGCACCCAGCAATTCATCGGCGCTCGGATGCGCGTCGAGCAATTCGGGCGTGAGACCCCAGGTGCCTGCAAAACTGCGGTTCCACAGCTGCACCGATCCATCGGGCGCAAAGATCGCCAGCGCCTCGAACAGGCTGTCGAGCGTGGCGGTGCGGGTGCGCAACAGCGTGTCGCGCACGGCAGAAAGGGCAAGCTGCTCGGTACGATCCTCGGCGATCAGCACAAGGCCCCCATCGGGCAGCGGCTGCGCGACGATCCGCAAATGCGTGCCGCCCGGCAGCGGCCATGCTTCCTCAAGCGTGGTGCTGGCCTCGAACCATCCGGCCCGTTCGCGCCGCCATTCGGGAAAGTCGCGCACTTCGGGCGTCCGCCCGCGTTCACGCGCTTCGGCCAGAAAGCGTTCGAACGGGGTGCGCGCCTCGATCGCCTCGTCGGTGAGCACGAACAGGCGGCGAAACGGGCGGTTGGCGAAGGTCAGCCGCTCCTCGGCATCGAACTGCGCGACGCCGACCGAAAGCTGATCGAGCAGCGCGCGCTGGGCATCGCGGAAGGCGCGGAATTCGCGCGCGACCTGCTGCTGTTCCTCTATATCGATGGCATAGCCGGCCACGCCTTCGTGCCCCAGCGGCAGATCACTGACCCGCAAGGTGCGGCGCGCGCCGTGGATGGTGGCGGCAACGCTGCGCTCGAACTTGTTCTGGCTTTGCAGCGTTTCGCGCGCGATTTCCGCAGGACTGCGCCCATCTTCGGGCTCAAGCAGTTCGATCTGGCCTTCCACCACTTCGGCAGCATTGCCGCCGCCCACGGCATCGACATAGGCCTGGTTGACCAGCTGGAGCGACAGGTCGCTGCCACGGAACCACATCGGCGTGGGCGCGGCTTCGATCAGGCCTACCAGCGCGGCAAAATCCCCGGTTGCGCGCGCAGCGGCAACGCGCAGGCGGGCCATTTCGGCGTGGCTTTCGGTAAAGTCGAACACCCAGACCAGCGCCGCGCCGCCGGGCGATACCTGCGGATCGGCAAGCGTGCCGAAAAGCGCAAGGCTGCGCTGCGAGCCGGGGGGATTGAGCGCCATGCGAAAGGGCGCGGCGCTTTTCTGGGTCGCCTGTACCCGCGCCCAAAACTGGTCAAGCTGCTCGGGTGCCAGCCCGCCCGCCCCGGCATCATCCGGCGGCGCGGCGAGTTCGGAAAGATATTTCGGCATCGCCTTGAGACCGAGCAGCCGCGCGAGCTTGTCCGGCGCCTCGATCCGCCCGTCAACCCGCACCAGCAGCGGCACCGCCGGGGCGACATCGAGCAGCGCCTGCATCCGCTTGATGCTGGCCTTGAGCGCCCGCGCACGCTTCATCCCGTGACTGGCGCGCAGCACCACCAGCGCCGCGCCCACCGCCCATGCGGCGAGCACCAGCGCAATCAGCACGAGCGAGAGCGGCGAAATGTCCATCGCCTCACCGCTATGCGCGTGCACGCGTCAGTGCAACGGGGTTAAGGCATTGAAGCCACAACCCCGCACTGTCCCGGGCAAAGCCGAGGACAGAACGGGGCCTGAAAACGATCAGTAGCGGTAATGATCGGGCTTGAACGGACCAGCCTGCGGCACACCGATGTAGCTGGCCTGCTTGCCCGACAGCTGGGTCAGCTTGACGCCCAGCTTTTCAAGGTGAAGCGCGGCGACCTTTTCATCGAGGTGCTTGGGCAGGACGTAGACGTCGTTGTCGTATTCGTCGGCCTTGGTGAACAGTTCGATCTGGGCGAGCGTCTGGTTGGTGAAGCTTGCGCTCATCACGAAGCTGGGGTGGCCGGTGGCGCAGCCGAGGTTCACCAGTCGGCCTTTGGCAAGGATCAGGATCGACTTGCCATCGGGAAAGGTGACGAGGTCGGTGCCTTCCTTGATTTCCTTCCAGCTGTAGTTGGAAAGCGCCGAAATCTGGATCTCGCTGTCGAAGTGGCCGATGTTGCAGACAATCGCCATCGGCTTCATGTTCATCATGTGCTCGGCGGTGATCACGTCTTCGTTGCCGGTGGCGGTCACGAAGATATCGGCACGCTTGATGGCGTCTTCCATCGTCACGACTTCAAACCCGTCCATCGCCGCCTGCAGCGCGCAGATCGGGTCGATTTCGGTGACCATCACGCGGGCACCGCCATCGCGCAGCGAGGCTGCCGAACCCTTGCCGACATCGCCGTAGCCCGCAACGCAGGCGACCTTGCCTGCCAGCATCACGTCGGTCGCGCGGCGGATCGCGTCGACGAGCGATTCCTTGCAGCCGTAAAGGTTGTCGAACTTCGACTTGGTGACGCTGTCATTGACGTTGATCGCCGGGAAGGGCAGCTTGCCCTGCTTGGCGATCTGGTAGAGCCGCATTACGCCGGTGGTGGTCTCTTCCGAAACGCCCAGAATCGCCTTGACTGTCTTGGTGAGGTAGCCCGGACGCGCCGCGACGAAGGCCTTCAGCGCGCGCTGGAATTCGACTTCCTCGTCGTTTGTCGGCTTGCCCATTTCCTCGCCCGCTTCGAGGCGTGCACCCCACAGCGCGAACATGGTGGCATCGCCGCCATCGTCGAGGATGAGGTTACAGGTGAGATCGGGGTTCTCGTCGGTCGCCCAATCGAAGATGCGGCCGACATAATCCCAGTAATCAGCCAGCGTTTCGCCCTTGATCGCGAACACCGGGATGCCGCTTGCCGCGATCGCGGCCGCGGCGTGATCCTGCGTCGAGAAGATGTTGCAGGTCGCCCAGCGCACTTCGGCACCCAGCGCCACCAGCGTTTCGATCAGCACGGCGGTCTGGATGGTCATGTGCAGCGAACCGGTGATGCGCGCGCCCTTCAGGGGCTGGGCCGCGCCATATTCCTCGCGCAGCGCCATAAGGCCGGGCATTTCGGTTTCGGCGATGCGGATTTCATCGCGGCCGAAATCGGCCAGCGCGATGTCCTTGATGACATATTCCTGGGTCGGGGCGAGAGTGGCCATTTGTCTGTCTCCTGCGTCAAATGCACGCATTGCGGGGGATTTCCTGCCGCCAGCCCCTAGCCGCACCCTGCCTTAGAGGCAAATATAAACTTATCTTTATATGTCTATTTGTTGCCCGTCTCCGCTGGGGCGCTATAGGAAGGCACAGTTTCCCCCTGTCACGAAGGATCAAGGCACATGACAATTTCCGTTGGCGACACGCTCCCCGATGTCACGCTAGTCAAGGCCACCGCCGAAGGGCCGCAGCAGGTCAAGGCTTCCGAATATTTCGCTGGCAAGAAGGTCGCGCTGTTCTCGGTCCCCGGGGCCTTCACCCCGACCTGTTCGGCCAAGCACCTGCCGGGTTTTGTCGAGAAGGCCGGCGATCTGAAGGCCAAGGGTGTCGATGAAATCGTGGGCACAGCCGTGAATGATGCCTTCGTGATGAGCGCCTGGAACAAGGCCGCGGGCAGCGACGCCATCACCATGCTGGCTGATGGCAACGGCGATTTCGTCGAGGCGCTGGGCCTGACGATGGACGCTTCGGGCTTTGGCATGGGCAAGCGCGGACAGCGCTTTTCGATGGTCATCAATGATGGCGTCGTCGAACAGATCAACGTCGAAGATCCGGGTGACTTCAAGGTGTCGAGTGCTGAACACATGCTCGGCCAGCTTTGAACCACTACCCGTAGCAATCTGAAAAGGGGCGCTTTTCCATGAAAGGAAAGCGCCCCTTTTTTCATCGCAGCACGGTTTCAGCCCAGCCGCTTCAACCCAGCCGCTTCAACCCAGCGGCGGCACCCCTGCGGCGATCCATATGGCAAAACCGGCGGCCAGCATGATCGCTAGCCCCGCGCGCAGCCACGGCACTGGCCCGATGCCCGTAACGCCCTGCATTGGCGGGCGATCGCCGCTGACCATAGGGGTCACCAGATCCTCGCGCTTGACCGATGCGTAAAACACGATCGCGGCGAGATGTAGGCAGATCAGGCCAAGCACCACGTTGAAGAATGTCTCGTGCCAATCGGTCAGCATGTCGGCTGTCATCACGCCGACCAGCGGATTGAGCGGCCCCGTCATCCCATCATAGGGATCGCCCGAAAAAAGCCCCATCCCCACCTGCAGCAGCATCGCGCCGATCAGTGCCAGCGTGCTCCAGCCAGCCAGCGGGCTATGCCCGATCCGCGTCGCGGCGTCCGCCATTTGCCCGCGCAGATAAGCGATGACCGTGCCGGGCCCTTTGACGAAGCTGGCGAAACGCGCGGTCTGAGGCCCGACAAAGCCCCACAATACGCGGAAAACGAGGATCCCGAGCAGCACCAGCCCGAGCCGCCTGTGCCACCCCCAGGCCGAATTTTCCGCCGTCCACCACATCGCCGGGATCAGCAGGGCGAAGCTCCAGTGGCATAGCCGCAGGAGCGGATCCCATACCCTGACATCGGGCTCGGTCACGGCGGTTTTGCCGAGCGGAGCGCTCATCGGCCTACTTGTCGTCGTCGAGCCGGAACGTATCGTGACAGTTCTTGCACGCGCCGCCCATGGTCATCGCCTGGGCGCCAACGGCCGCCTTGTCGCCCTCGCCCGCGACTGCGGCGAGCTGGGCACTTTCATCGACCAGCTTTTGCGCAGCGGCGGAAAATTCCTCGGGCTTTTCCCAGATCGTCGCCAGTGCCTCAGTGTCATAGCCATCATCGACGCTGGTGCTGGCCGGGAAATGGTTCGTGATGTTGCCCGCACGGGTGTTGATGTCGGTGGCGCTGGCCGCGATCAGCGCGAAATCGGGCGTGTCTTTCTCAAGCTCGCCGCGCACTGCCTTGAAGGCATCGCCGATTGCTTCGAAATTATCATGCCGTTCCTTCAGAACCGCAGGCTCAGCCTCAGAAGGGGCTTGCGTCGGGGCTTCGCTGGAACAGGCAACCAACACGCCAGCAAGCGCGGCGGCGATGACAACGGGAAAGGCAGGGCGAGAAGCAAGATTGCGATTCATACAGAACTCCTTTGAGAGGCAGTCGAACGGATCCCTGAAGGCAAACTATGCCGCATTGGCCCGCATCGCAAACAGAACCTGCGCCCAACCCCTTATCGGTCAGTCATCCGGGTCGGCGTCGGCGCGCCTTCCAGACGCGGCCTCCGCTCCACTACAAAAGCGACACCCCAAAAAACCGCATCTTTTGCGATCCGGCACAAGCCAGCAGGTCAGCCGTCGCGACCATTGACGGCAGCGTTTTCGGCCTCGGCAAGGATGATGGTGCGATCCTGCTCGACCATCGCGAGCATCGCGCTGCGGAAGGAATCGCGCCGGGCCTCGACCAGCCGGTCGATCGTTCTTGCGCTGCTGTTGCACCAGCCCGAAGTCGAGCCGCTGGCCACATCATCACGGGTCATCACGCGGCGCGTTTGCAGCGTCTCGCCCAGCTTCGCGGTCCGTTCGAGGTCAAGCGCAGCGCTCCATTGACAGCGCAACGTGCTAGGCCTCCCGGCCACCCCGGCGGTGCCGACCTGACGGGTTTCGACCCGAACGGAGCCTTCATAATCTGCCGCAATCGGCCCGGCGGGATGATCGATCACGATCTCGTGTTCAAGCGCCAACGCCGGCGCGCTGAAGCACATGCCGATCGCCAATCCCGCAAATGCGAGCTTCTTCATCATCGTGTCTCCTGCTGTGCTCCGGCCTTTTGCGACCGGTCGCAACCTGAATATAGCAAACAGCAGCCAGATCGCCAATCATGGGGTGATGATAACTCATCCCCCGTGCGCGGACCGGCCAAACGGTCAATAGCCCATCAGGCTCATCACTTCCTTGCGGCTGCGATGATCTTCGAGGAAGCAGCCAAGAATTCGGCTGGTCACCATCTCCACCCCGTGGGTTTTCACCCCGCGACCGGTCATGCAGCCATGCTGCGCCTCGATCACCACGGCCACGCCGTGCGGTTCGAGATTGTCCCAGATGCATTGCGCGACCTCGGCGGTCAGCCGCTCCTGGATCTGAAGCCGGTGGGCAAAGCCGTGCAAGACCCGCGCGAGTTTGGAAATGCCGACCACCTTCCTGTTGGGCAGATAGGCAATCGCCGCCTTGCCGGTGATCGGCGCCATGTGGTGTTCGCAATGCGACTGGAATGGGATGTCCTTGAGCAGCACGATCTCGTCATAACCGCCGACTTCCGAAAACTGGCGGCTGAGATGGATCGCCGGGTCTTCCTTGTAACCTTCGCAATATTCGAGCCATGCGCGGCCAACCCGCTTGGGGGTGTCGAGCAGGCCTTCGCGCGTCGGATCATCACCCGCCCATTCCAGCAGCGTGCGGATCGCGTCCTGCACATGCTCGGGCACGTCCGGCTTGCCCATCGGATTATCCGGATCGAACTCATCGTCGTGGGCACAAACATAATTCATCGTCACTGGTCTTTCTTCGCAAATTGGCGGAGCGCGTTCTGCTCCGCCCCCTCAACTGTCGATCCTGCGTGACCTTAACCGTCAAGGCTGCCTGACGTTCCGTAGTTTTCGTCGCAAGATCGCCGGTTGTGCCGCTCGGTAAGCGCCCCATATTATCATATGTAAGCCCGCTTTCGGCCAAATCACCCCCCTTTTTCGGGCAAAAGAGGACCACCGCGTGCCCAGCCCCAATGCCGCCGAATTCGAAGCCGCCGCCCGCGCCGTGCTTGATCGCCTGCCGCGGGCCTTTCGCGAACAGCTCGTCGATGTGGTGCTCAGGATCGAGGAATTCGCCAGCGCCGAACAGCTGGCCGCGGTCGGCATGCAGAGCCGCTGGGAACTGACCGGCCTGTATGAAGGCATCGCCCTTACCGAACAATCGCAATGGGATCACGAACGAATGCCGCCGGTGATCAGCCTGTTCCGCCAGCCACTGCTGGCCGAAATGCACGAGACCAGAGTCGGCTTTGCCGAACTGGTGCGCCACGTTGTGATCCACGAGGCAGGCCACCATTTCGGCTTCTCCGACGCCGATATGCATGCGCTTGAGGCAAGCGTCGGGGAATGATGCAGCGTGCCATTGCGACCTTCGCAGGATCGTCCGCCGGTCAGAAATTATTAGGACATTAACTATACCGCCCTGTCCATGCGGTCGCGCCTTGCGGCCGGTGGACTTGCAAAGGTGGTGCAATGGACGAGGGGAGGCGCAACCCGTCTGAGATGGTGGTGGTGGTCGGCTTTGACCAGCTGGTGCAGCCGCCTGCAAACCTGTTCGAAGCCTTCTGGACGGCAGCCTCGGCCAGCTGGAGCGGCGCGCTTGCAGCGCTCGTGCGCCATGCCGGGGATGCAGGCAAGCTGCGCGCCCGGCTGACAGAAACCGCCTGTCAGGCCCCGGCACGCCTTGCTTACTGCGAAGACATTATCGAGGCGGTGCAATCATGGCGGGCCAGCGGCGGACGAACCGCGTTGACCGGGCCGCATGACGGCAAAACCATCAGCGGCATTGCCGCCCATCTCGGCCTGTTTGACGATGCCCATGGCGGGATCGGACTGGCGGGCGAAAGCGACGCTGCGCTTCAACACCGCTATGGCACCGGCGGCTATGCGATGATCGCGCCCGGCGGGTCTGATATCCCCAGCATGGATACGTCCAGATCGGCCAGCAGATCGACCAGCAGATCGGCCCGTGTCGCCCTCTCCTTTGGCGCCGTCCTGCGCCTGCTGCGACCGCACCAGTGGCTCAAGAACGCGCTGGTGTTCGTGCCGATGCTCGCCGCGCACCAATTGACGCCCGGCCCCCTGTGGCAGGCGGTGCTGGCCTTTATCGCCTTCAGCCTGATTGCTTCGGGCACCTATGTCCTCAACGACCTGATGGATCTCAACGCCGACCGCGCCCATCCGCGCAAGCGCAACCGCCCGCTTGCCTCGGGCGCGGTGAGTGTTGCGCAAGGGACGCTGCTGATGCCGTTGCTGGTGCTGGCCGGAATTGGCACGGCGCTGCTGTCAGGCCCGGCCTTGCTGGGCACGCTCTTGCTCTACACTGCGGTAACCAGCGCCTATTCCTTCAAGCTCAAGCGGCTGGTGGTGATCGATATCTGCACGCTCGCGGTGCTTTACACCCTTCGCATTCTTGCCGGGAGCGCGGCGACCGGGGTCCCGTCCTCGATGTGGCTGCTGGCGTTTTCGACCTTCTTCTTCTTCTCGCTCGCCGCGGTGAAACGCCAGGCCGAGCTGGTCGATGGCATCGCTGCAGGCAAGGTCAAGGCGCATGGCCGCGGCTATCACGTCGATGACCTTGGGATCGTCAGCAATATCGCGGTATCGGCGGGCATGGTGTCGGTGCTGGTGCTGGCGCTTTATGCCAATTCCGATCCGGTGCAGATGCTTTACCGCACGCCCGAAATGCTGTGGGGCGTGTGTCTGGTGCTGCTGTTCTGGAACAGCCGGATCGCAATCCTTACCCAGCGCGGACAGATGCATGATGATCCGCTGGTGTTCGCCGCGCGCGACCGGGTGAGCCTTGCCTGCGGAGCGATCGTCGGCGCGCTGGCGCTGGCCGGAGCGATAGTGTGACCCGCACCGCGCTGACCCTGCGATACATCGTCTTTGCGGTGATCGCGACGCTTGCCAATCTGGCGGTGCAGCGGCTGGTGCTGGCAGTGCCGGAGCCGAAAGCGGCGCTGGCTTATCCGCTGGCGCTGGGCGCGGGCACGCTGGCGGGTCTGGTGATCAAGTACCTGCTCGACAAGCGCTGGATTTTCCATGATTTCTCGCAAGGGGTCGAAGCCCATGGCAAGCGTTTTTCGCTCTATGCGCTGATGGGGGTCGCGACCACGGCGATCTTCTGGGGCACCGAGACCGTGTTCTGGCTGACCTGCCAAACCCATGCCGCGCGCGAACTGGGCGCGGTGCTGGGACTTGGCATCGGCTATGTCGTCAAATACCGGCTCGACCGGCGCTTCGTCTTCACCACCGGCGGGAGCGCGGCGGCATGATGCTGTCAGGCTGGGGCCGCTTTCCGCAGCAATGGTGCGCGCTGCACCAGCCGCGCAGCGAGGACGAGTTGCGCGCATTGCTGGTTCAGGGCCCGCGGATCGCGCGCGGCAACGGGCGCGGCTATGGCGACTGCGCGATGCAGCGCAACGCCACGCTGGAAATGCGCGGCTTCAGCCGCATGCTCGCCTTCGAGGCCGAGACCGGCCAGCTGGTTGCCGAGGCAGGTGTAATGCTGGCCGACGTGATCGCCACCTTCCTGCCGCGCGGCTGGTTTGTGCCGGTCACGCCGGGCACCAAATTCGTCACCATCGGCGGGATGGTCGCGTCCGATGTTCACGGCAAGAACCACCACCGCGTCGGCACCTTCGGGCGGTTTGTCGACTGGATCGACCTGATGGGCGAGGACGGCGAAGTGCGCCGTTGCAGCCCGCAGGAAAATGCCGAGCTGTTCGGCTGGACCATCGGCGGCATGGGGCTGACCGGGGTGATCCTGCGCGTCGCCTTCCGCCTGCGCCGGGTGGAGAGCGCATATATCCGCCAGACCACCCTGCCCGCCCGCAACCTCGATCACGTGATGGCGCTGTTCGAGGAGCATCAGGCTGCGACCTATTCTGTGGCGTGGATCGATTGCCTCAACACCGGCAGCGGCCTCGGGCGTTCGGCGCTGATGCTGGGCGAACATGCGCGGGCCGATGAACTGCCCCGAGACCGCCGCGCCGCGCCTTTCGCCGTGCCGAAGAAGCGCGCCCGCACCATACCGATCGACCTGCCGCGCGCGGCGCTGGGCCGGATGACGGTGAAGGCCTTCAATGCGCTTTATTACCGCAATGCCCGCGCCGCTGCCGGGGAGAAGCTGGTTGACTGGGACAGCTATTTCTACCCGCTTGATGCGATTCTCGAATGGAACCGCATCTATGGTTCGCGCGGTTTCATGCAGTTTCAATGCGTCCTGCCGCTGGCCAGCGCCCACGCGGGCCTTGGCGAATTGCTGCGCGCGATAACCGCCAGTGGGCAGAGCTCGTTTCTATCGGTGCTCAAACGCATGGGGGCAGAGCATGGCCCGTTCTCCTTCCCGCTGGAAGGCTATACGCTCGCACTCGACTTTCCCTTTTCGCAGGAAGCGGCACGGCTGATCGAGCGGCTCGATGCGATCACGCTGGATCACGGCGGGCGTTTCTACCTTGCCAAGGACGCGCGCATGAGCGCCGCCACGCTGCGCCGCTCAGACCATCGCGCCGATGCCTTCACCGTGCTGCGGCACGACAAAGGCATGACCAATTTCCGTTCGAGCCAATCCGAAAGGCTGTGCCTGTGACCGCCCCGACCGTTCTCATCATCGGCGCGCGTTCCGATATCGGCATGGCGCTGGCGCATCACTATGCCGCCGCCGGGCATCGGGTGCAGCTCGCCGCGCGCAGGATGGCAGAGATGGAGGCGGACGCCGCCGACATCGCCCTGCGCCACGGCACCAGCACCAGCGTGCATGACCTCGACATTCTCGAACCCGGCAGCTTTGCCGCGTTCCTCGATCACCTGCCGGTGCTGCCGGAGGTGGCGATCTGCGTGGTCGGGCTGCTTGGCGATCAGGCCACCGCGCAAACCGATCTGGAGGCTGCACGGCTGACCATGCGCAGCAATTACGAAGGCCCGGCGCTGCTGACCGGACTGATTGCCAACCGGATGGAAAAGCGCGGCAGCGGCACGATCATCGGCATCAGTTCCGTCGCGGGCGAGCGTGGGCGGGCGAGCAATTACATCTATGGCTCGGCCAAGGCCGGTTACACCGCCTTCCTTTCGGGCCTGCGCAACCGCTTGTCGAAATCGGGCGTGCACGTGATGACCGTACTGCCCGGTTTCGTGCGCACCCGCATGACAGCGGGCATGGATCTGCCAGCGCGCCTCACCGCCGAACCTGCCGCCGTCGCCGAGGCGATTTACCGCGCGGCAGCTAAGCGCCGCGACGTGATTTACGCAAAGCCCGTCTGGCGGCTGGTGATGACGGTGATCCGGGCGATCCCTGAAGGCATCTTCAAGGGGATCAAGCTGTGAGCGCGGACGCGATGCCGGTGATCCGGCGGATCGGACAGAGCCGGTTGATTCTCATTGCCTTCGTGTTGGTGGCGGTGATGCTGGCGGGAATTTCGGCGATCCGGTTTCAGGCGCCCGAACTGCTCGGGCAGGACAAGCTGCTGACCGATTTTGACGCCTTCCACATTGCCGGAACCCTTGCCGGACGCGGTGATGTCGCCGATGCCTACACCGCTTCTGCCATGATGGACGCGCAGGCCGAACGTTCCCCCACGGCAAAGCTGATGCCGTGGACCTATCCGCCGCCCTTCACTCTGTTTGTCGACGCGCTGGCCGATCTCCCGGTCGGGGTCGCTTATGTGCTGTTCATCCTTGCCAGCTTCGGTTTCTACCTTGTCGTGCTGCACCGCATTGCCGGAACGTGGCTTCCCGGGGTGCTGCTGTTCGTGATGCCGGCCGTTCTGGTCAACCTGCGCGTGGGGCAGAACGGATTTCTGGTCGCCGCGCTGATCGGGGCGTTTCTGCTGGCGTGGCGGGATCGCAAGATGGCGGCGGGCGTGCCGCTCGGCCTCATGATCATCAAGCCGCATCTGGCCGCAGGCATCGGCCTGCTGGCGCTGTTCGGCCGCCGCTGGAGCGTGCTGGCGATCGCCGCGCTGGTCGCGCTGGGCGCACTGGGGCTATCCACGCTGGCCTACGGGTTCGGCGTGTGGCCCGCTTTTCTCGGCGCGGTGGCGGAAGCGGGCGCCTTTCTGGCCGGGGGCCATTACTCGCTGTTCCGGATGGGTTCGGTCTATGCCGCGCTGCGCAGTTGGGGATTGCCCGCGGACTGGGCGATGACCGGACATCTTGTCGGCGCGCTTGCAGCGCTGGGCCTGCTGGCCTGGGTCTCGCTGGCGAAGTTCGCATTCCGTCATCGTGCCGCGCTGATCTGCGCCCTGTCCCTGTTTGTCAGTCCCTACAGCTATGATTACGACCTTGCGATCCTTGGCGTGGGACTGGCCTTCATCGCCCCTGACCTGGCCGCACGAGCCAGCCCGCGCGCGCTGGGAGCACTGCTGGCGCTCGGCTGGGTGACCTGCGGCTATGGCGTGATGATCGAAGCCCTGCTGCCGGCAGACCAAAGCGGAGCGAGCAGCCTTGCCGCCAGCATCGCGCCCGCGATCATCGCACCCCTGCTGATCGGCTTGTGCCTTGTCACGCTGCGGCTGGCACGGCCGCGCGAAGACCGGGACAAGAGCCTTTGCGCACCTGCGGCAAACCCCTTTTAAACTTGCCTTAACCACGTCTGGCCTAGGGTCCGCCCACGAAGCGCGGATGGACCGCGCCATGGCAATCCGACACGCAGGCGGGAGCGAAGCAATGGCGACCCTGGCAATCCGGCCAAAGCTGCATGAACGGTTGTTCGAAGGCCAGCATCGCGGCTTTTACATCCTGTTCGCGCTGGCTGCCGTCGAAATTGCGGCTGGCGTAATCGTCGGCAGCGAACCGGCGGCCTATTACCTGTTGCCGCGCGACATCCCGGATGCCCTGCGCTTCTTCGTACCGGTCTTTATCTGGCTGGCATGGCTCGGGATCGAGGCCCGGCGCGAAACTGACGACATCATCGGTTATGTCCGTCGCAAGGCCCATGAACAGCGCTACTGGTTCCTGCGGGCCTATATCATCGTCATGCTGCTGGTGCCGGCCAACCGGGCCTTTACCGCGATCAAGGTCGCTATTCCGCGCATCAACCCGTTCTATGCCGACCACTGGCTGGCCGAGGCGGATCGTATGCTGTTCATGGGCGTGGACCCGTGGCGGATCACCCATGCCGTGATTGGCCCGACGGGAACGCTGGTGATCGACCTGCTATATGTGGTGTGGTTCCCGATCGTGGCCCTGCTGTTCGTCTGGACCGCGTTCGCGCGCGATCCGGCATTCCAGCTTCGCGCAAGCTTTACCCATCTTGGGGCCTGGGCCGTGATCGGTTCATTCATGGCGGTGATGCTCTCGTCGGTCGGTCCGTGTTACATGGAGCCGTTAATGGGCGATGACCGCTTTGTGCCGCTGATGGACCGGCTCGCGCAGCAGCAATTATTTGCCCATGGCGCGCAGGAATATCTGCTGCTGACGCTGGGCGAGGAAACCACCGGTTCGGGGATCAGCGCCATGCCTTCGCTCCATGTCGCGCTGGCGGCGTTGTTGTGCATTCTTTGCCGCGATCAGTTCGGCCGCAAACACTGGGCCAGCCGGCTGACGCTTGTCTACGCGATCCTGATCTGGATCGGCTCTGTGCATCTGGCGTGGCACTATGCGCTCGACGGGATCGTTTCAGCGCTTGCTGTCATCCTGCTGTGGCATGGGAGCAAGTATCTGGTTGCTGATCGCGCCGCGCCGGGCGCGGGCGGCATTCCCCACCCCGCAACCCCAGTGCCAATCGCCAAGGAACCGGCGACCGGCATTTCCTAGAATCAGCGATTCGCGATCGTTCAAACCAACAACGCCCGCCCCTTAGAAAAGGAGCGGGCGTTGTTGGCGCACCCGGAAGGATTCGAACCTCCGGCCCCCAGATTCGTAGTCTGGTGCTCTATCCAGCTGAGCTACGGGTGCGTGCCGAGGGGCGCCACATAAGGGGGTCGGTCAGGCTTGGCAAGTGGGCTTGGGCCAGTTCAATGATTTTCGAACAGCCGGGCGGCGAGCGCCACATCAAGCGGAGGCTTGGCCAGCGCGATCACCTCTTCGGGCGTGAACCAGCCGATGCCACCCCCTTCGAGCGCCGCTGGCTCGCCCTGCCAGCTGGTTACCGTGTAAAGCAGGATGACAATCGCGATATCGCCATCAGCGCCCGGATTTTCGGCAAAGGCGGCAGGTTTGCAATATGCCTCCGCACAGCCGATGCCGAGTTCCTCCCGAAGCTCGCGGACAAGGGCTTTTACAGGAGTTTCAAGAGCTTCAACCTTGCCCCCAGGGAATTCCCATAGCCCCGCATGATGCTTTCCCTCAGGCCTGAGGTGCATCAGCCAGCACCCATCCGCGCGTTGCAACGCACCTGCCACCACCATGATCCATTCAGGCTTCATGTCGGAATTTTTTCCAGACTCAGGCACGTCATCAACCTTTTCTTAACCCGCAGGGCCGATTTTCAAAGCATCAGGACACGCAAGGGCAGGTGCCTCCATGAAGATGAAGACCTTTCTATGGACCGTGAAGGACGATTCTTCCGGAGCAACAGCTGTCGAATACGGCCTGATCCTCAGTCTGGTTGTTATTGCCATTGTCTCGATGCTGCAGGCGGTCGCCGGCGCAACCATCGAGATGTGGGATACTGTTGAGACTGAGATCGTGGAAGCTACGAGTAATTAATTCTCGAAAAGTTTTTCGAGTTAGGAATTTCTCAAGGCCTGCCGATTTAACACGCAACTGTCCGAACTGACCAAGGGGACGGACACGGGTACCGAAGACTGAACCAGGAGACTAGACATGAAGTTCATCAACAAGCTGCTTCGCGACGAACAGGGCGCGACTGCCATTGAATACGGCCTGATCGCCGCTCTGATCGCTGTCGCTGCGATCACCGCGATGACCCAGCTGGGCAGCAACCTCAACACGACCTTCGGCGAAGTGAACACTGCGCTCACCGCCTAATCGCAGCTTTTTCAAGCTCAAGAGAAGCGGCGGGGATATTCCCCGCCGCTTTTTCTTTGTCTGCAACGCACCCCGTCGCAACACCGCTAGGTGTTAGCGGGCGCGGACCACCAGCTTGACCGTCTGCCCAGGCACAAGGCCATCACGGCTGCCGAGCGCATTCAGAACCCGGAAACGCTCTTCCTGCGCGCTTGGATAGGCCATTCTCCGCGCCAGACTTGCCACCGTGTCCCCGCGTTGCACCGTCACCACCTGCAACCGCTTGGGCACCACCGCGCCCGCCTCGGCCTGACTGATCCGGCTCATCGACTGAAACATCGGATTGAACACCGCGGCCCGGCCCGCCGGCGCGATCGCGGTGAAATGAAATGCACGGTCGCGCGCGAATTCATAAGCGAACACCACCACATCAACCTGGCTATTGCCGTTGTTAACCCGCGCAATTCCGTAGGCCGCTGGCAAGCCATTGACCGTGGTGCGCTCCATCTGCGCCGGCGCAAGAGTGCTGTTCTGTCCGCCCAGCGCCGTAAACTGCTGGCGCACATAGGTTTCCAGATTGCCGCTATAAGGCGCAAGCTTCATTTGCGCTTGCGCGCCCTGCCCGTTGATGCTGACCGCGCTGGTGCCATTGACCATGTAAAAACCCTGCGGCGCGGTGAAGGAAAGGCGCAGATCAGGGTGGATAAAGCGGCTACCATCGATAATTCCCTGTGCCGGGTCATCTCCATACAGCAGTCCATCGATCCGGCTCAGGAACGTGTCGCGATTCGTGACACCGCCCGCCGCCGCGCCCGCCTTGGCCAACGCCCCTTGCACGCGGCTGGCCGGATCGGGGTGTGTGGAAGCCCATTCGGGTACACTCGCATTGCGCCCCTGCAACCGCGCATCGAGCGTATTTTGCGCCGCGAGGCTGGCCAGCACTGTCCCCATTGCCCGCCGGTCATAACCCGCACGCGACAAATACTGGATCCCCAGATCGTCTGCCTCAAGCTCCTGCTTGCGCGAGAATTTGAGCGTGAAAAACTGCGCCCCGCCCATCGCAAGGCGTTGACCCAACTGCCCTATTTCGCTGTTTCCAAACAGGATTGAAGAACCGATCGCGCCAAGCATACCGAAAACCGAATTGCGCTGTGCTGCCTGCTGACGCCGCTGGGAATGGCGCGCGGCGACATGGCCGACTTCATGGCCCAGCACAGCCGCCAGCTCGGCCTCGTTGTTCATCAGCGTCACCAGCTGGCGGGTCGTGTAGATATAGCCGCCCGGCACTGCGAAGGCATTGTGGACGGGCGAATTGAGCAGACTGACGGTAAAGCTCTCGCGCGCATTGCCGAGGCCCGATTGCACTGCGATATTCTTGCCCACCTGTTCGATATAGGCGGCGTGTGGCCCGCTCATCGCGCCGCCGAATTGGGCGATGAGCTGGGGATGATATTGCGCCCCCATCTGCGCTTCCTGCTGGGTGATCGGGGTTGAGGCAGAAGGGACCGCGGCGCCTGCGCCCATGCATCCGGCCAGCGCCAGCGGCGCGGCCCCGGCTGCGAGGATCGTGCGTACGATTCTTGCCATGGCTGTTTCTCCCTGTGACAAAGCCGTGCCGCCAGCCTATCGGCAAAGCGGCCTTTGGCAAAGCCTTGAAGGAAGGCAGCTTAACCGCCGATGGCGAGAAACCGCTCTTCGCGCTGGCTGATCAACGCTTCACCGCTCTTGCCCGAAAGCAGTTCAAGCTCCTCGTTCAAGGCCTGCCCGAGCAGCCGCGCTGCGGTTTTCGGATCGCGCTGCGCCCCGCCGACCGGCTCCTTGACGATATGATCGATCACATTGCTACGCTTGAGGTGCTGGGCGGTCACTTTCATTGCCTGTGCGGCGTCGGCTGCCTTGTCCGACGTGCGCCACAGGATCGAGGCGCAGCCTTCGGGTGAGATGACCGAATAGACCGCATGTTCCATCATCAGCACCCTGTTGGCGCTGGCCAGCGCCACCGCGCCGCCCGATCCGCCTTCGCCGACGATGGCAGCCACCATCGGCACTTCCAGCGCAAGGCACGCCTCGGTCGAACGGGCGATGGCTTCGGCCTGGCCGCGTTCCTCCGCCTCGATTCCCGGAAACGCGCCAGAGGTATCAACCAGAGTCACCACCGGCAGGCCGAATCGGCCCGCCAGTTCCATCAGCCGGATCGCCTTGCGATAGCCTTCGGGCTTGCCCATGCCGAAATTGTGCCGGATCCGGCTTTGCGTATCATTGCCCTTCTCGTGCCCGATCAACATCACCCGGCGCCCGTGCAGCCGCGCAAATCCGCCCATAATCGCCTGATCGTCACCATACAGCCGATCCCCGCCCAGCGGGACGAAATCACTGAACGCATGGCTGACATAGTCGCGGAAATGCGGGCGCTGCGGATGCCGCGCGACCTGGGTCTTCTGCCACGGGGTAAGCGAGGCATAGGTGCTGGCGAGCAGCTCGGCGCTTTTGGCTTCGAGCCGGGCAATCTCTTGCTCGACATCGACATCATGCAGCGCGTTGACGTTACGCAGCTGGGCGATGCGTTCTTCGAGCTGGGCGACCGGCTTCTCGAAATCGAGGTAGGAAATCATTGCCCGGCGCTAGTCCGATGTTGCGCGTGTGGCAAGTGGAGGCTGGGCAAGTGAGGGCTGGGCAAGCGGATGGCGCGAATTGACCAGCGCGACCAGCCGGGCCGGCTCGACATGGGTATAGATCTGGGTGGTGGCAATATCGGCATGGCCAAGCAAGGTCTGCAACACCCGCAGGTCTGCGCCGCCTTCAAGCAGGTGGGTGGCAAAGGCATGGCGCAGCACGTGCGGGCTGATCGTGGCCGGATCAACCCCGGCGCGCGCGGCAAGCGCCTTGATGAGCTGGAACAGCCGCACGCGGGTCAACGGCTTGCCCTCCTTCGACGGAAACAGATAGCGCGAGGCCGGAAGACCGGGACGAACCGCGATCCAGCGCGCCAGCGCATCCAGCGCCCGCGCCCCGACCGGCACCAGCCGGGTCGATCCGCCCTTGCCCGTGATGGTCAGGAACGGGGCATCGCGCGGCACCGCCACCAGCGGCAGGGTAACCAGTTCACTCGCTCGCAGGCCCGATCCATACAGCAATTCGATCAGCGCAAGGCTCCGCACGGCGCGCGGTTCCTCGACCACCGCTTCCAGCTCGGCCCGCACGAACAGCGCGGCGATCTGATCATGGCCCAGCACCCGGGGCAAGGGGCGACGCGTGCGCGGGGCAGGCAGCGCGCCCGAAGGATCGTCGCGCCGCCAGCCTTCATCGACAGCAAATCCGAAAAACTGCCGCAACGCCGATGCCTTGCGCGCAACGCTGGCAGGGGCAAGCGCGCCCCAGACCTGCGCGAGGCTGGCGACCGCTTCGCGCGGGGCGCTGGCGAGATCGCCAATCGCGTCCTCCGCACCGGCCAGATCGCGGCGGTAGGCGGCCAGCGTGTTGGGTGCAGCCCCGCGCTCGGCAGCGAGCATGGCGAGAAAGGCTTCGGTGGCGGCGGACATGCTCTTCCCCCGCGACAGGCCTCAGCCTCTCGCGACCGCCTCTGCGGCGATCATCCGGGCTTCGGCTTCCAGTCCCACGCGCCGCAGCGCTGCAGTGATGTGGTAGAGATGAAGCGGGGTCATCTGCTGCCAACCCGTTCCCTGCATCCCGAGCCCCGCAAGCAACGCCACCAGCGCCGGGTTGTTCACCTCGGCTGCACGCGAAATCGCACGGCTCCAGCGGGTCTGACGGGCCAGATCGACCCCGACGCGGTCTGCCAGCGTCCCGGCATCGCCAGATGACAGCTTGCCCAGCCCGGCCAGCCCCGCCACGAGAAAAGCCGATTTGCGCGCACCAGCGCTTTCATCATCATCGAGAAAAACATCGACCCCGCCTTGCCCGACACCGGTACTGCCCGGAGCCGCAAGCGCAATCAACGCCCAGCCGAGCGAACCTTGCTCAACCACCTCGCGCCACGCCAATGCGTCGCGATCGAGCCCGGCGGTCAGCATTGCCGCGATCAATCCACCCGCCGCCCCGGCATGGGAGGCGTCGGCGGGGATCCGCGCCGCGGCATAGGCGGTGAGCACCTGCGCGCTGTGACCATCCCCACCG
Organism: Erythrobacter sanguineus; assembly: GCF_900143235.1. Lineage (GTDB taxonomy): Bacteria > Pseudomonadota > Alphaproteobacteria > Sphingomonadales > Sphingomonadaceae > Erythrobacter > Erythrobacter sanguineus. The sequence goes on from NZ_FRDF01000002.1 coordinate 182,757, forward strand.
CCGATCGCCTCGCCCGCGTCCCACAACCGCTGCATCGCGGCGATGCGGGCGGCGGGATCGGCGGCAAGATAGGCCTCGCGCAAGGTGGCCGCATTGGTCGCCGCCTCGCCATTGGCCGCCGGGTCGGCATAGACGGCGCTGTAAAGATCGATCAGCGCCTGCGAGGAGAAAATCCCTTCGTGCGCCGCACGTCCGGCATAAGGCGCACGCTGGGCCGCAGGCAACATCGGCAGCAACGCTCCGGCATGGGCGTAATAAGCCCCGCCCGGTGCCTGAAGCGCGGACTCCAGCAGGGAATCGGGCACCGGCTCTCCAAGGGCCGTCGCCAGCCCAAAGCGCCACGGATTGAGTGCGTCAACGGCGTCCCACTCGATCTGCACCGCACGCTGGCCGCGCCCTGCCGCCCCGGCAAAACGCCGCGCGAGCAACACGTCGATGCGCGGTGCGATGCCGCGGAACAGCGCACCGTCAAGCTGCGAGGCGGCCAGCGCGCTTTCACCAGCGAAGGCGTTGCAGATCGCCTGCATCAGCTGCCACTCCCCATCCTCGCGGGTGGAACCCTGAAGCCGCACCGCCGGGCAGGCCCCGGTAATGTCGCCGACCGCAAGATAGGCGTTCAGCGCTTCGGATGTGAGTTCGGCCGACCAATTGGCGGTGTCGATATCCTGCATCACGGCGCGCGCAACGGCGTGTTCGCCCAGGCGGTTGAGCAGGCCGACCCGCAGCGCGGCAAATTCGATCGGCTCCATGCCTTGGGGCGCGACCATACGGCTCGCCAGTGCGCGGCGCAGCAGGATGTGCCCCCAGCGCGACACCATCATCCCCTTGTTGCCCGCCAGCGCTGCACGGACCAAGGTGGCCGGCTGGTTGGCAAGCGCGCGCGGCGGCAGGCCGCCTTCGTCCACCGCCAGCACGCCGATACGCGTCAAAGCGCGGCGCGCGCCCGGCGGAATATCGAATTTGGGCTTGAGGCCAAGCAGTTGGTCGAGCTCTTCGGTCGACATGCTTTCCAGCTCTTCAAGGCTGGGCAGACGGGTCAGCTCGTCGCGCGTGATGGAGGGCAAAGGCGGCACATCGACAGGTCTGGCAGGAACGGTGCCGGGGAACGGCGCGACCGGGACTGGCCCAACCTCGCCAGGGACCGGACGGACAATCGGCGGCGGGCCTGATGTCGGCGCGGGCGCGGGCCGCGGCGTCGGGGTGGGCGCAGGGACCGGATCGTCAAACCCCGGGGGCAAAATCGATTCGGGCTTGCTCTGCGCGGTCGCCATTCCTGCAAGACCCGCCCCGCCAAGCGCGCCGGCACAACCCAGCGCCAGCATGCTGACCGCCAGCATCCGGTATGAAGCCACCGATCTCATTGCGAAGCTCCGGAGGCAGGTCCGGGTAGTTCTACCGGCTCGGCAATCGGGTGAAGCGGTTCTTCGCCTCCGTCGATCCAGGCCAACCCGGCCAGGCCTGCAATCACAGCCAGCGCCATCGCCAGCCAGCGCAGCCGCGATCGCGGCGCCGGTTCGCGCGAAAGAATCTGCCGTGATGCCAGCCGGCGGGACAGGTTTGCCATATTGCACGCGCCCTACCCCATCTATAGGCCGTGCGGCAATGTCCGACGAACTTGAATCAACCGATCACGCAATCGCTGCCGTCGCTGCGCGCATCAGCCGTCCCGTGGTGCTGGTGGGGTTGATGGGCGTCGGCAAGTCGACCGTGGGGCGCAAGCTCGCCCGGATGCTCGAACGCGACTTCGCCGATGCCGACGATGCCATTGCCGATGCCGCACAGCTCAGCATCCCCGAAATCTTCGCCCAGTTCGGCGAGCCCTATTTCCGCGACGGCGAACGGCGCGTGATCGCTCGCCTGATCGAGGAAGGCCACGGCGTGATTGCGACCGGTGGCGGGGCATTCGTGGATGCGTCGACCCGCGCCCTGATCCTTGAACGTGCCATCGCGGTGTGGATCGACTGCGATGTGGATATGCTGGTCGAACGCACGGCGCGGCGCAATACGAGGCCGCTGCTGCAGGGCGGCAACCCTCATGAAATCCTCACCCGGCTGGCTGCAGAACGCGCGCCGTTCTATGCCGAGGCCCCTATCCGCGTGGTAAGCGAGAACGGCCCCCACGCCGACACCGCCCGCACCATCATCAAGGCAATCGACCAATGGCTGTAATTCCTGTCGCGCTGGCCGGGCGCGCTTATGAAGTGGTGATCGAGGAGGGACTGCTGGGCCGGTTGGCCAAGGCCGCCGCGCCATTCCTCAAGGCTTATGAGGGCGGGCGCAAGGTTCCATTTGTTGCCGATGCCAACACCCACCGGCTGTGTCATATGGCGATTAATGACAGTCTCGACGCGGATGGGCTGGCCGCCGAATGGTTCGTGGTCCAACCGGGTGAGGAGGCAAAAAGCTGGGGTGTGCTCGAACAGCTGACCGACTGGCTGCTGGCATTGGGCGTGACGCGATCGGATCATGTCTTTGCGCTCGGCGGCGGGGTGGTGGGCGATCTGGTCGGCTTCGCCTGCGCCGTCACCAAGCGCGGCTGCGGCTTCGTGCAGATCCCGACCACGCTGCTGGCGCAGGTCGATAGCTCGGTCGGCGGGAAAACCGCGATCAACACCGCGGCAGGCAAGAACCTGATCGGAGCATTCCATCAGCCCAGCCTCGTGCTGATCGATCCCACGGTGCTGGACACCCTGCCCGAACGCGAAATGCGCGCCGGATATGCCGAGGTGATCAAGTATGGCTTGCTCGGCGATGCGGCGTTTTTTGGCTGGCTGGAAGCGAACGGCGACAAGGTTCTAGCGCGCGAGCCGACTGCGCTCGAACACGCGATCGCCACCAGCATCGCGATGAAGGCGCAGATCGTCGCCGAGGACGAGCGCGAGACGTTGGACCGCCGCGCATTGCTCAATCTGGGGCATACCTTTGGCCATGCGCTGGAGGCGGAGACCGGCTTTTCCGACCGGTTGCTGCACGGCGAAGCGGTAGCGCTGGGGATGGTTCTGGCAGCGCGCTATTCGGCGCGGCGCGGCGAAATTTCGTCTGGCGATGCCGAACGAGCCGCGCAGGCGATTGGCGCTGTCGGCCTACCCGCCAACCTGCCGGCATTGGGGATAACCTGCGATGGCGCTGCGCTGGTCGACCATATGCGACACGACAAGAAGGCCGAAGGCACGACCCTGCCGTTCCTGCTACTGCGCGGCATCGGAGAGGCCTATCTCGCCCGCGACGTCGACCTCGCCGACATTGCCGCCTTTCTTGATGGAGAGCTTGCCGGATGACCCGCTTCGTCGATCTCTCGATCCCGATCACCAACGACGTGATCTCCGATCCTGATGTGATGCGCCCCCGCGTCACCTACATGACCCATGAAAACACGTGGGAACAGATCGCGATGTTCTTTCCCGGCCTTACCCGCGAAGACCTGCCCGATGGCGAAGGCTGGGCGGTCGAATTCGTCGAATTGTCCACCCACAACGGCACCCACATGGACGCGCCGTGGCACTACCATTCGACCACGGATTCTGGCGCGCGCCCTGCCCCCAGCATCGACGAAGCCCCGCTCGACCGGTTCTTCCGGCCCGGCGTGAAGCTCGATTTCAGCCACCTTCCCCATGGCCACGTGGTCAGCACCGCCGAGGTCGAGGCGGAGCTGGCGCGGATCGGCTACGCGCTCGAACCGCTTGACATCGTGCTGGTGCAATCAGGCGCGGTCTACGGCACCGAGGGTTTCACCGATCAGGGCGTCGGTCTGGGCGCAGAGGCGACCTTGTGGCTGACGGAGCGCGGGGTCGAAGTCGTCGGCACCGACGCATGGAGCTGGGACGCGCCCTTCAGTCACACGGCAAAACGCTGGGCCGAACAACGCGATCCTGCGATCATCTGGGAAGGCCACAAGGCTGGACGCATCCGTCCCTATTACCAGATCGAAAAGCTGTGCAACCTGGACAGCCTGCCGCCCTACGGCTTCATGGTGAGCTGCTTTCCGGTGAAAATCGAACGCGCCAGCGCTGGCTGGATCCGCGCTGTGGCGGTCCTGGAAAGCTGACCCGGTTCAGCCTGCCCAATTTGGCAACATTGTCCGGCGATTCCGCCAAACGCGCTCCCCTGATCACGGCTTCTTCCTCCAGCATCTTGTCATGCTCGGCGAACAACCGCTCGATTTCGGCGCGGCGTTCCAGCAGCATGTAGGCGATGCCCGGAGCCAGACTCTCGCCCTCGCCAATCTGCCCGAGCATCCCGGCAAGGTCGCTCACCGTCGCATCACGGGCGGACTTGAAGAAGTTCCCCTTGCGATCAAAGAACCCCGTCCCAGTATGTGCCATGATCAAACCCTCCCATTCAGATCCAATCCGCGCGCGGGACATTCCGCGACCCGGCAAGGGCTATCATCACTGGGATCGCGGCCATCTGCCAAATCCGCGCCGCCATTTGGGGCCGAGAATCATCATATTGACGAAAATCTACAAGCGATCCGGCAAGAATATTTCTCGCCACAATGCCTTGATTCCGTGTTGACGCAGCACTGTGTCACGGCTCACTTCTCTCAAGGCACGGCCCGCGCTTGTGAACGGGCGCTGTGTCGTTTCGTGTTCAGGAGGTCCTCATGAATTTCCCCCATCGCTTCGCCCGTGCCATGCCGTTTCTGCTCGCCATGCCACTGGCCGCTCCCGCCTTCGCGCAAGGCACCATCGAGGAACTTTCCGCCCCCACGCCGGTCGATTTTGCCGATGTGCGCGAGAAAACCGATGCACTGATCGCAGAGATCATCTCCGGCAAGGCAGCCGAAGCCTTGCGCGCGGCGCTCAGCGAAAATCCGGTGGTCGCGCAGCAGACCAGCCAGATCAGCCTCGTCGTGAGCCAGAACGAAACCGTCAGCGCCGAATATGGCAAGGCAGAGCAATGCGTCGGCTGGAAGCAGGATTACATATCAAGCCTGCGGATCATGACCAGTTACATCTGTCAGCACCGCGACATCCTGATCCTGTGGGAGTTTGCCGCGGATCGCCTGCCCAAAGGCTGGACCTATTCCACCATCCGCTTCAACGCCGACTTTTGATCGCCGCTTGCGCCGGACAAGGCGCTACTCCAGCTCGAGGATCACCGCATCGACCGCCAGGCTTTCGCCCTCGGCGGCGTTGATCTTCGCGATGACGCCTTCCTTTTCGGCGCGCAGGATGTTTTCCATCTTCATCGCCTCGACCGTGGCGAGCGGTTGGCCGGGCTGCACGGTCTCGCCCTCAGCCACGTGGAGCTTCATCAGCATCCCCGGCATCGGACAGATCAGGAAGCGCGACAGGTCGGGCGGCACCTTTTCCAGCATCAGCGATTCGTGTCGGGCAAGCCGCAGCGGCAGCACCAGCGCAGTGTGCGCCGCGCCGCGGGTCGTGACCTTCCAGTGATTGCCGATCCGCTCGACAATCAGGCCGAAGCGCACCTCTGCGCCATCACCAATCTTGCCGGTGGCGCTGGCCTGCACCATGCCGGGCAGCCAGTCGCAGGTGCCCTCCACCCGCACACCATCGACCAGTGCATGGCCATCTCCCAGCGTCACTTCGAAGCGTTCATCACCCAGCTTGACAAGCCAATCGCTGCCGACCGGGAGCGGCCCATCAAGCTGCCCCGAAATCTGCCGCCCGCGCGCCTGAAGCGTGAATTCGTTGCCCGCGCACACAGCAGCAAGGATGCGGCGGAAATCCTCGCTCGTCGCCGCGCCGTGGAAACCTTCGGGATATTCCTCGGCGATGAAGCCGGTGGTCAGTTCCCCCGAACGGAAACGCGGGTGCTGCATGATCGCGCTGAGGAAATCGATGTTGTGGCCGAGACCTTTGATCCGGAAATTGTCTAGCGCCTCGATCTGCAAGCCGGCCGCCTCGTCACGGGTCGGCGCCCAGGTCACCAGTTTGGCGATCATCGGGTCGTAGAAGCGCGAAACCTCGCCGCCGTGGTAAACACCGTCATCGACCCGCACCGAACCATTGCCCCGCGCTACCCCGCGCCGTGCCTTACCTTGGACGGTTTCATCCTCGCTCCAGCCCGGCAGCGGCGGCGAATATTCCACCAGCCGCCCGGTTGATGGCAGGAACCCGCGATAGGGGTCTTCGGCATAGACGCGGTTTTCGATCGCCCAGCCGTCGATCCCCATATCGTCCTGCGTGAAGGCGAGCTTCTCGCCAGCGGCGACGCGGATCATCTGTTCGACCAGATCGATGCCAGTGATCGCCTCGGTCACGGGGTGTTCGACCTGCAAACGCGTGTTCATTTCGAGGAAGTAGAAACTTTCCCCCGTCGGGTCCGCGCCGCTGACGATCAGTTCGACCGTGCCAGCCGAATAATACCCCACCGCGCGCGACAGGGCGACGCATTGCTCGCCCATCGCCTTGCGCATCTTGGGCGTGACGAAGGGCGACGGCGCTTCCTCGACCACCTTCTGGTGGCGGCGCTGGATCGAGCATTCGCGCTCGTTCAGATAGAGGATGTTGCCGTGCTGATCACCGAGGATCTGGATTTCGATGTGGCGCGGGTTGAGGATGAATTTCTCGATGAAAACGCGGTCATCGCCAAAGCTGCTCAGCCCTTCGCGCTTAACGCTTTCAAAGCCCTCGCGCACGTCGGCTTCGGAATAGGCAAGGCGCATCCCCTTGCCCCCGCCGCCTGCGCTGGCCTTCATCATCACCGGATAGCCGATCTCGTTCGAGATGCGGACCGCGTGCTCGGTATCCTCGATCTCGCCGACGAAGCCGGGGACGACATTGACACCCGCCTGCATGGCAAGTTTCTTGGATTCGATCTTGTCACCCATTGCCGCGATGGCGTTCACCGGCGGGCCGATGAAGGCGATGTTTTCCTTGGCCAGCGCCTCGGCGAAAGAGGTGCGTTCCGACAGGAACCCATAGCCGGGATGCACCGCCTCGGCCCCGGTCTGCTTGCAGGCAGCAATGATCTTGTCCGCGATCAGATAGGATTCGGCCGCAGGTGACGGGCCGATATGCACGGCCTCGTCCGCCATCGCCACGAAGGGCGCGCGCGCATCGGCATCGGAATAGACCGCGACGGTCTTGATCCCCATTTTCCGGGCGGTGGTGATGACCCGGCAGGCGATTTCGCCGCGGTTGGCAATCAGGATTTTCGAGAACAAGGCGGAAGACCTCTCGTGCAAGCGCTTTTTCTTGCACAGGGCTATGCCGCCTGATCACGCAGCCTGCAAGCTAGCGGATTTGGGGCTTCAGCCGGGGACCTCGACCAGTTCCTTCAGTTCCCTCGTGCGCGTGCGGGTAAGCCGCGCCTTGCAGGTCGAAACCAGCAGCGGTTCCAGGCTGCCGCCGCGCGCCGTGTAGCCATCGACCCGGCAATGCGCGTCACGGTAACGCAGCCAGCCGCGTTGGGCTTCGAGCAAGCTTTCAAAGAAGCCTTCGCGGGTGTCACGCTCGCTTCCATAGGCCGCAAACTCGGCATCTTGCGCTTTCATGACCGCGGCGGTTTCCTTCCATTGCGCATTGAGCCGTTCATCCGCGACCTCGAAATCGCGGCCCGCGCACCAGTTCATTTCCTGCTGCACCTGCGGATCGTCGCAGTTCCATTCGGGATCGCCGCCTTGCTCTGCGGCCGCGAAAGCGTGCCTCATCCCATCTTCGGCAGGACTTGCGGTTTGCAGCAGCAGCGGGAGGATAAACGAGGCGATCATGCAGCTCTCCGTTGGGCAAAGGCGATCAGGCTGTCAGCATAAGCAGGTGCGCCCCTGCGGTCACCCTCGCCGCTGACGAGCGTCTGCACCGCCTTGCCGAGCATGATGATATTGGCGGGGGAAAGGCTAGCGAGCGGCTCCACATAAATCCCGATGGTGAACAGGATCGCGACCGTTTGCGGCAGGCGGCGCAGGGTCTGGCGTTCGGAGCGGACGAACAGGGTCTCGCCTGCGTTCTCCGGTGTGACATGGGCGAAGGCTTCGGCTGGCGGGAGGTCAGGCAACCAGCGGCGCTCTCCGGTGGCCGCAATGAACCAGTTGCAGCGGGCGTAGATCGGGCCGGGACGGAGCGTTTCCATGAAGCGATCAACCCCGGTGGCGAGTTGCTCCTCGTATCCCGCAATCGGAGCATGGAGCGCGCGCAAAGGCAGGCCGATCTTCTCGGCAGGATGCCAGTCGGATGGCCATGCCACCGCCGCCCCGATCAGGCGGTAAACCTCCTCGCCCTCGGCTTTGGTCAGCATGCAGAGGTCTTCGTGACAAGCCAGCGCGGCCTCAGGCAGCGCGCCTGCGACACCCAGCATCGCCGCAAGCTCGCGGCCCGGCGCATCCACTTCGGGGGTCAGTTGCACCCCCTCAGGCCAGTCGGCAAACCCCGCCGCGCGTGCCGCCAGATCGGGCGCAGGCTGGAGCCACTCGCGCTCCTCCAGCTTGACCAGCCCCATGCGCAGCTGCCCGCCGCCCCGCGCCTTGGGCAGCAGCGTGTCGACGGAGAAGCCGAGGGACACCGCCCTAATCCCTCACCCCAGCGAAAGCTGGGGTCTCAGGCCACCGGCGTCCGATCTCTTGGCTACAGATCACAGCTTTCGCTGGGATGACACTAAAGGAAGTCACCCCGCCGGTTCCGCCTGCTTTGCCGACCGCGCGGGTTCCTCGCCTTGCAGCGCGGTGAGGCCGAGTTTCGCAAACAGCGCACCGTCGCTGTCGTCACCGGCATTGGGCGCGGTCAGCAGCTTTTCGCCGGTGAAGATCGAATTGGCGCCCGCAAGGAAGCACAGCGCCTGCGTCGCCTCGGACATCGACTCGCGCCCAGCCGACAGCCGCACCATCGAGCGCGGCATGGTGATGCGTGCCACCGCTACGGTGCGGACGAACTCGATATCGTCGATCTTGGCGAGCGGCGTGTCGGCCAGCATGTTGCCCAGCACCGTCCCCTTTACCGGCACCAGCGCGTTGACCGGCACGCTTTCGGGGTGCTGCGGCAGGGTGGCGAGCGTGTGGATAAAGCCCACCCGGTCCCCGCGCGTCTCCCCCATCCCGACGATCCCGCCGGAACACACATTGATCCCGGCCTTGCGCACATGGTCCAGCGTATCAAGCCGGCACTGGAAATCGCGGGTGGAGATGACGCGCTCGTAATATTCGGGCGAGCTGTCGATGTTGTGATTGTAGTAATCGAGGCCCGCTTCGGCCAGCTGCGCTGCCTGATGCGGTTCGAGCATCCCCAGCGTCATGCAGGTCTCCAGCCCCATGTCTCGCACGCCCTTCACGATCTCGACAATCGCGGGCATATCGCGGTCCTTGGGATTGCGCCACGCCGCACCCATGCAGAACCGCTGGCTGCCCGCATCCTTCGCCTGCGCCGCACGCTGGAGCACGGCCTGCACGTCCATCAGCTTGGTGGCTTCGACGCCGGAGTCCGCGTGCACCGACTGCGAACAATAGCCGCAATCCTCCGGACACCCGCCGGTCTTGATGCTGAGCAGGGTGCACAGCTGCACCTGCGTGGGCGGGTGGTATTCGCGGTGGACGCTGGCGGCCTGGAACAGCAGCTCGGTGAAGGGGAGGTCGAAGAGGGCCGCGATTTCCGTGCGGGTCCAGTCAGTGCGGATTTCAGTCATAAAAAGAGGTTCCGGTAATGCGGATTCGAGTCTCACCGCCCAATGCAAGTTGCATTTCCTTGCGCTCTGGATCGGTTGAAGCCACGAAGAATTCGACAGAAGTGACTTTCAGGCGATACTTGTTCGAGTTGCGGTCAATCCCGCTGATGATCGCCCCCGACGTGGGAAGGGCCGGAAGCTCTTGTGGGCCGATCAAATCATCGGGGCCAAGTTCGTGAACGACATAAGCAACAATCATTTAGCCAGCCCTTCGTCATTGCGAGGAGCCGCAGGCGAAGCGGAAATCCATCAACTGCCGTCTCGTTATGCAGCAACCTCCGAAGCTGGATTGCTTCGCTCCGCTCGCAATGACGAGGAAGTAGCCATCACTCCGCCGCCTCGTCCAGTCCCTCACCCAAAGGCGGCATGTTGTGGCCGAGCAGCACGAGGATATCCGCCGCGCATTCGACCACGTTCGAGCCGGGGCCGTAGATGCCCTGTACGCCTGCCTCGCGTAGGTAATCGTAGTCCTGCGGTGGGATCACACCCCCTGCGGTGACCTTGATATCGCCGCGCCCTGCTTCACGCAAAAGCCGGATCAGTTCGGGGATCAGCGTCTTGTGGCCTGCGGCTAATGACGACGCGCCAACCACGTCGACATCGTGTTCGAGCGCCATCGCAACCGATTCCTCCGGTGTCTGGAACAGCGGGCCGGAGACGACCTCGAAGCCCATGTCACCGAACGCGCTGGCGATCACATTCGCGCCGCGATCGTGGCCGTCCTGCCCCATCTTGGCGACCATGATGCGCGGCTTGCGGCCCAAACGGCGGCCTACGGCTTCCACACCGTCCGTTACCTGCGCCCAGCGGCGGTCGAACTCGTAGGCGCTTTTGTAAACGCCCGAGACCGGCGCGGGCGTCGCATCGTGGCGGCCGAACACCTCTTCCATCGCCGAGGAAATCTCGCCCAGCGTGGCATCGTGGCGGGCGGCTTCGACGGCCAGCGCCAGCACGTTCTCGCCGGATGTACAGCCCGCCGTCAACGCCGCGAGCGCCGCACGGCACGCCGCCTCGTCGCGGCCTGCACGCACCTTGGCGAGGCGGGCAATCTGCCCCGTGCGCACCTTCTGGTTGTCGATATCCAGCGTGTCTATCGGGTCTTCGCTGTCTTTGCGATACTTGTTGACCCCGACGATCACCGTCTCGCCCTTGTCGATCCCGGTCTGCTTTTCCGCCGCTGCGCGTTCGATCGCGGCCTTGGGTGCGCCGGTGGCGACATAGGCGGTCATGCCGCCCGCCGCGTCGACCTCAGCCATCATCGCCTCGGCTTCGGCCACGAGGCGAGCGGTCAAAGCCTCAATATAATGCGAGCCGCCGAGCGGATCGACGACGTTGCAGATGCCGCTTTCCTCTTGCAGCACCAATTGCGTGTTGCGCGCGATGCGGGCGCTGAAATCAGTGGGGAGCGCAATCGCCTCGTCCAAAGCATTGGTGTGGAGCGACTGCGTGCCGCCCAGCACCGCCGCGATCGCTTCAACCGTGGTGCGGATGACGTTGTTGTAGGGGTCTTGTTCCTGCAAGCTGACGCCGCTGGTCTGGCAGTGGGTGCGCAGCATCTTGGAGCGTTCGTCCTTCGCGCCCAACCCGTCCATCACCTTGTACCACAGCGTGCGGGCGGCGCGCAGCTTGGCGATCTCCATGAAGAAGTTCATGCCGATGCCGAAGAAGAAGCTCAAACGCCCTGCAAAGGCATCAATATCCAGCCCCGCCGCCATGGCGCGGCTCGCATATTCCTTGCCGTCAGCAATGGTGAAGGCAAGCTCCTGCACCGCCGTGGCGCCTGCCTCGTGCATGTGATAGCCGGAAATCGAAATCGAGTTGAATTTCGGCATGTTGGCCGATGTATAGGCGATAATGTCCGAAATGATCCGCATCGAAGGCTCGGGCGGGTAGATATAGGTGTTGCGGACCATGAACTCCTTGAGGATGTCGTTCTGGATCGTGCCTTCCAGCTTGTCCTGCGACACGCCCTGACGTTCGGCCGCGACGATGAAGAAGGCCAGCACCGGGATCACCGCGCCGTTCATCGTCATCGACACGCTCATGGCATCGAGCGGGATCTGGTCGAACAGGATCTGCATGTCCGCGATCGTGTCGATCGCCACCCCCGCCTTGCCGACATCGCCGACCACGCGCGGGTGATCGCTGTCATATCCCCGGTGGGTGGCGAGGTCGAAGGCTACCGACAGGCCCTTTTGCCCCATTGCCAGATTGCGGCGGTAGAAGGCGTTCGATTCCTCAGCGGTGGAAAAGCCCGCATATTGCCGGATCGTCCACGGGCGCCCCGCATACATGCTCGCCTTCACACCCCGCGTGAAGGGCGCGAAGCCGGGCAGGCCGGGGTCGAAATCGGCGTGATCCTCCGCCGTATAGAGCGGCTTGATCGCGAAACCTTCGGGCGTTTGCCAGGTCAGGTCACGGCCCTTCACTTCCTTGTCGGCGAGGGCTTTCCAGTCGGCGGGGGTGGGTTTCTGGGTCATCACTATACAATCCCGTCATGCTGAACTTGTTTCACCTGTGGTGACTTCGTTCCAGCATCCATGGCGCAAAAGGAAGCTGAGCCCCCGCCTTCGCGGGGGCTGCGGGTCAATAGTCTGGCCGACTATTGACCCTTGAACTCGGCCTTGCGCTTCTGAAGGAAGGCCATCCCGCCCTCCATCGCGTCCTTGGTCGCGCCGGCGATGCGCTGGCCCTCGGCCTCGGCCAGCAGCACCATTTGCAGGTTCTGGTCGAGCGCTGTGGCGATGTTGCGCTTCATTGTGGCGTAGGCGACCGTCGGCCCGTTCGCCAGCTTCTCGGCCAGCGCGCGGGCTTCGGTCATCAACTCGGCATCATTGACGCATTTGTAGATCAGGCCCCATTCCTCGGCCTGTTCGCCCGAAATCTTCTCGCCCAGCATCATCATCCGCGTGGCGCGGGCGCGGCCGATGGCGCGGGCGAGCAGCCAGGTCGATCCGCCATCGGGCACAAGGCCGATATTGACAAAGGCCTGGAGGAAATAGGCGCTCTTGGCAGCGATGGTGAAGTCTGCCGCCAGCGCGAGGCTGCACCCTACGCCCGCTGCCGGTCCGTTGACAGCGCAGATCACCGGTACCTGCGCGCGGATAAGCTGGCTGATCGCCGGGTTGTAATGATTGATCAGGGCCTCGTGGCTGCCGCCCTTCCCGCCCAATGCGCTGCCATCGCCGCGTGCGGACAGGTCCGCGCCCGAACAGAAGCCCTTGCCTTCACCCGTGATCAGCACCGCACGCGCATCGCCAAGGTCGTAGAACGCCTGCCCCAGTTCGTCCGCCATCGCGGGCGGCATGGCGTTGAGCCGCTCGGGGCGGTTCAAGGTGATGGTGAGCAGCGGGCCGTCACGTTCGGCGCGGATGGTTTCGTAAGACATTCGTTCAACCTTTCTTTCACGCCCCCCCGGCCCCGAGCCGGGGCCCCGCTTTCTTCTTCATCAGGTGACAAAAGAAGCGGGGCCCCGGATCAAGTCCGGGGAGACGATTAAACTAATTCGACCAATGCGCATCCTCGCGCGGGGTCTCCATGATTTCGGTAAGCATGCCGCCCATGTCCTTGGGATGGACGAAAAAGATAGGGGTGCCATGCGCGCCGATGCGCGTGGGACCGAGGATGCGCTTGCCGAGTTCTTCAAACGCGGTGCGCGCCTCGGCGATGTCGGGCACTTCAAAGCACAGGTGATGCTGCCCGCCGAGCGGGTTCTTGGCGAGGAAACCGGCGAGCGTGGAGCCTTCCCCCAGCGGCTCGATCAGCTCGATCTGCGTGCCGTTCATAGCGCCATCGGCTCCGGGGGTGTCGACGAAGCAGACCTTCACGCCCTGCTCCTCTAGGTCGAACGGCGTGTGGATCTTGGTCGCGCCCATCACGTCGCGGTAGAAGGCGATGGAGTCCGCGATGGAGGGCGTGGCGACCCCGATGTGGTTCAGTCTACCCAGCTTCATGTTGCCTCAACTTCATTGCACGCCAATCGGCGTAAGTAATTCCAGTGTCTTTGGTCCTCCAGGTCGTCCGCCCGTTGTCTGAGCGTCCAGCCATGAATGCGGATGCCGCAGACGGACTGCCAAGGTTTGTGTCTTGGGTAAGCTCCCACAGCTCAGGATCAGTAGTGTCAACAAGGGTGCCATTCTGCCTAAGCCGAGCCTTCCTCAATCTGAGGTGGTCAGCAAATGAGGATTTCTCAGTCGCATAGACCTTCGAGCCAGCGAGCAAAATAAACTGCCCTGCATCTTCTATCGCTTCTCCCGTGGCCCCGCGAATTTGAGCAATAAATTGTCCACTAGCCTGAACCGGACGATAATCGATTGGTTGCCTAGAACCAGATACCATTTCTGCCGAGAGGACAGGGGGCTTCTGAGATTTGAAGAGGTCAAATCCGAGGATTGGAAGGAGGATGGAAATTTCTTCCAATACCCGTTCCATATCAGCGATCTCAGCTTCTGGGAGTCCAGTGAAGGATGGCGAGGTCGCATTTACGATCTCTGCCTGACCAGAGCCTTTAATCTGTTCCAGAATTCGACTTTCGAGATACCTCCCGTGAGCCTTTGTTAGGTTTTCATCTTTCGATACAATCAAGGCGACCCGCTCGAAGAAGGCCTTGGATTCATCGGAGTCATGAGAACTCAGACGGGTCCTGACAGAGTCTCCTTCTCCCACGTAAACTTTTGAATTCTCACCATCGTCCGAGCCTAGCAGAAGGTAAACGCCCGTCCTTGATGCTTCGTCCCTCGAAATCAAATCCGGAAGAGAGACACGGTTTGCAACTACCGCCCGGACGGAAGAAACACCCAATTCCGCGGTGATAACGCCGGAAGGGGTGCCATCGACTAGGAAAAGCTTCAGACTTCGTCCGATCAAATTTTGCGGCACTGGCTCACCTCACAGCGGAATATTGTCATGCTTCTTCCACGGGTTCTCCAGCTGCTTCGTCCGGAGCTTCCTTAGCCCCAGCGCGATCCGGCGGCGGGTCGAGTGCGGGTGGATCACCTCGTCGATATAGCCCCGCTGTGCGGCGACGAAGGGGTTGGCGAAGCGGTCTTCGTATTCCTTGGTCTTTTCGGCGATCTTTTCAGCGTCGCCGCGGTCCTGCCGGAAGATGATTTCCACCGCGCCCTTGGCGCCCATCACCGCGATTTCCGCCGTGGGCCAGGCGTAGTTCAAATCGCCGCGCAGGTGCTTGGAGGCCATCACGTCATAGGCCCCGCCGTAAGCCTTGCGGGTGATGACGGTGATCTTGGGCACGGTCGCCTCGGCATAGGCGAACAGCAACTTTGCGCCGTGCTTGATGATCCCGCCCAGCTCCTGCGCGGTGCCGGGGAGGAAGCCGGGGACGTCGACAAAGGTGATGATCGGGATTTCAAACGCATCGCAGAACCGCACGAAGCGCGCGGCTTTCTTTGAGGAATTGATGTCGAGCACGCCTGCCAGCACCATCGGCTGGTTCGCCACCACGCCGACGGTGCGGCCTTCCACGCGGCCGAAACCGCACAGGATGTTGCCCGCGTGGGCCGGCTGGATCTCGAAGAAATCGCCTTCGTCCAGCACCTTGGCGATGACTTCGTGCATGTCGTAGGGCAGGTTGGCATTGTCGGGGATCAGCGTGTCGAGGCTCATGTCGAGCCGGTCCCACGGATCACTGGTGGGGAGCGTCGGCACTTCCTCGCGGTTCGACAGCGGCAGGAAATCCATGAAGCGGCGGGTGGCCAGCAGGGCTTCGATATCGTTTTCGTAAGCAAGATCGGCCACGCTGGTCTTGGTGGTATGCGTGATCGCCCCGCCCAGTTCCTCCTGCGTCACGACCTCGTTGGTGACGGTCTTCACCACGTCCGGGCCGGTGACGAACATGTAGCTCGAATCCTTCACCATGAAGATGAAGTCGGTCATGGCAGGCGAATAGACCGCCCCGCCCGCGCACGGCCCCATGATGAGGCTGATCTGCGGCACCACGCCGCTGGCGAGCACATTGCGCTGGAACACCTCGGCATAGCCGCCGAGGCTGGCCACGCCCTCCTGAATCCGCGCGCCGCCCGAATCGTTCAACCCGATCACCGGCGCGCCGACCTTCATCGCGGTGTCCATCACCTTGCAGATCTTTTCGGCATGGCGTTTCGACAGGCTCCCGCCGAACACGGTGAAATCCTGCGAGAACACATAGACCAGACGCCCGTTGATGGTGCCGCTGCCGGTCACCACCCCGTCGCCGGGGATGCGCTGCGTTTCCATGCCGAAATCCATGCAGTCATGTTCGACATAGGTATCCAGCTCTTCAAAGCTGCCTTCGTCGAGCAGCACATCCAGCCGCTCACGCGCGGTCAGCTTGCCCTTGGCGTGCTGGGCTTCGATGCGCTTGGCCCCGCCGCCCATCTTGGCGGCTTCACGGCGGCGTTCCATTTCGGCGATATTGGCGGACACGGGCATCCCCTGTTGTTTGCTTTGGCAGATGCGTTGCCTTAGCGCTGGCGCAGCGTCAACGTGGCAAAAATGGCGGGCGGCAAGGAAGGGATCGTAATGCGGCAGGCGGATATGGTGGTGATCGGCGGCGGGATCGCGGGACTCAGCCACGCCGCACGGCTGGCGCAGCACGGCACGGTGGTGGTGCTGGAGGGCGAGAGTGCGCCCGGGTATCATGCCTCGGGCCGCAGCGTCGCCTTTGCCCATTTCGGACTGGGCGATGCCATCGTGCGCGCCCTGACGGCGCTCAGCCTGCCCGATCTCGCCGCTCCGCCAGCCGAAGGGCATCCGGCGCTGGCGGTGAGGCACCCCGCGCTGCACATCGCCCGCGCTGACGAGGTCGCTGTGCTGGATGCGCTGGAGGAAGTGCACCGGCAATTCGGCTGTGACAATGTTCGCATCACGCCCGATGAAGCGCGCGCGCTGCTGCCGGTGCTGAAGACGGGGCCGGAACATTGCCACGCCGCGCTGGTCGATCACGGCTCGCTGAAGCTGGATACCGACGCGATGCTGGCGGCGCATCTTGCTGATCTGCGCGCCCATGGCGGAACGCTGGTGACAGGCGCGCAGGTGAGCGCGATCAAACGCCAAGGTTCCGGCTGGCAGGTTGCGGCGGGCGGCGAAACCTATGCTGCGCCGCTGGTTATCAATGCTGCCGGGGCATGGGCCGATAAAGTCGCGCAGATGGCGGCCGTTACCCCGATCGGCATCGAACCGCGCCGCCGAACGGTGATTTCCTTTGCCGGGCCGGATAGCGAGGATGTGAGCCCATGGCCGTTCACCAAGACGGTCGGCAAAGGCTTTTACCTGCTGCCGGAGGGACGCGGGCAATTGATCGCCTCGTCGATGGATCAGACGCCGAGCGATCCGTGCGATGCCGCGAGCGAGGAACTGGACATCGCCATCGCGGCAGATCGCGTGGAGCAGGCGACCACGCTGCCGATCCGCCGGATCAGCCATTCATGGGCGGGCCTCAGAAGCTTTGCGCCGGATGAATTGCCGGTGATCGGCCATGCGGCGCGCGCGCCGGGGTTCGTGTGGTGTGCCGGGCAAGGCGGATATGGCTTCCAGACGGCGCCCGCGCTGTCGCTGATCGCGGAGAGCGCGGTGTTGGGCCTGCCGTTCCCTGATGATTGCGCCGAAGCGGGGCTTTCTTTCGCGATGTTCTCGCCGGCCCGGCTGGGTGCCTAAAACCGCAGCGTGAGCCGCCGCGCCAGCGATGGCGCAATCGATTCGACCATCCGCAGCAGCCGGGTCATCCCGATATTGGCCTCGTCCCGCCCGCGCTCGATGGCGGCGATGATCTGGCGGGCGCATGCCTCGGGGCTCATCTTCTTCATCGGGTTGCCGTCGTTCATCTGGGTGTCGACCACCGGCGGCAGCGCCTCGATCACCCGGATGCCGGTGCCCTTCAGCTGTTCGCGCAGCGCAAGGGTGTAGAACCTGAGGCCCGCCTTGGTGGCGCAATAGACCGGCTGGCGTGCCGCCGGAGCGATCGCAAGGCCGCTGGTCACGTTGACGATCGCCGCTTCCGGACGGGCGCGCAGACGCGGGACGAGCGCGGTGATCAGCCGGATCGCCGCAGATAGATTGGCGTAGACACAATTATCGGCGGCTTGCGGATCAGGCACGCCGTTGCGGAAATCGTGATCGACCAGCTGTCCGGCATTGTTGATGAGGATATCGACCGGCCGCTCCCCCAGCACCGCCACCAGCGCATCGACCCCGGCAGCATTCGAAAGATCGGCGGCGATCACCTCGAAACCTTCCGCCTCCATCGCCGCCAGTCGCGCCGGATCGCGCCCCGTAAGGATCACATCTGCGCCCCTGGCCTTGAGCTGGCGTGCAATCTCGCGCCCGATGCCTGCACTGCCGCCGGTCAGCAGCACGGCCTTGCCAGTCACTTGCATTTCACTTCCCCCGTTTTGCGCCCTGTCGCTATTTGAACAGCACCAGTTCTTCCGCCATGGTCGGGTGGATCGCTACCGTCGCATCGAAATCGGCCTTGGTAAGGCCCGCCTTCACCGCGACGGCCGCAGCCTGCATGATCTCGGGCGCTTCGGGGCCGATCATGTGGATGCCGACGATGCGGTCGGTCGCCGCATCGACGATCATCTTGTAAAGACTGCGCTCGTTACGGCCTGCGACGACATTCTTCATCGGGCGGAAATCGGCCTGATACACCTTGACGCTGCCCAGCGTGTTGCGCGCCTCGCCTTCGGTCATGCCGACCGCGGCGATGGGCGGATGGCTGAACACCGCGCTCGGCACGCAGGAATGATCGACCGCATAGGGTTCGACCTCGCCGAACACGCTGTCAGCAAAGGCCTGGCCTTCACGGATGGCCACCGGGGTAAGCTGCACCCGGTCGGTCACGTCACCCAAGGCATAGACGTAATCGACATTGGTGCGGCTGAAGGTATCGACCACGATCTCGCCGCGCTTGCCGCATTCGACACCTATGGTCTCAAGCCCGAGCCCTTCGATATTGGGGACGCGTCCGGTAGCGACCATCACCACGTCGAAGATGCGTTCGTCCTGCCCGGTCAGCTTGACCCTGAGGCTGCCGTCATCCTGTTTTTCGACATATTCGAATTCGGCCATGAAGCAGTACTCGATCCCCTTCGTCAGCGAGATCTGCAACAATCGGTCGCGCACGCTTTCATCATAACCGCGCAGGATCGTGTCGGAACGGTTAGCAAGTGTCACCTTGCTACCGAATTCGTTAAAAATTCCGGCGAATTCGTTGGCGATATAGCCCCCGCCTGCAATCAGGATGCGGCGCGGAATAGCATCAAGATGGAATGCCTCGTTCGAGGTGATGACATGTTCGTTGCCGCGAAAATCGGGAATGAAAGGCCGCGCGCCAGTGGCGATGAGGATGTATCTGGCGGTCACGATCTTGCCGCTTGCCAGGGTGATCTGATGATCGCCGGTGATGCGGGCGTGCTCGTTCAGCACGGTGACATCATGGTTGGACAGCGTCTCGCCGTAGAGCCCCTCCAATCGGGTTACATCGTTCTGGACAGCGTCACGCAAAGCCGCCCAATCGAAGCTCTTGCCTTCGATCGTCCAGCCGAAAGCTTTTGCGTCTTCGAGATCCTCGGCAAAATGCGCGCCGTAGACGAGCATCTTCTTGGGCACACAGCCGCGGATCACGCAGGTGCCGCCGACGCGGTACTCCTCGGCCACAGCCACGCGCGCACCATGTGCGGCGGCGACGCGGCTGGCGCGCACGCCGCCGGAACCTGCGCCGATGGTGAAAAGATCGTAGTCATATTGGTCGGCCATGCGCGCTTATCCTCCTGTCGGTGGCAAGCGCGCTATGGCCGATGGCACCGCCGATGCCAACCGCAAGGCGCGCTCCCGGGTGGGAGACTTCGCCTTGCACTTGGATAAGGTTACATCAGGCGTTGACCGAGCGTGGACGCCCGCCGCCACCGGGACGACCGCGACCACGGCCGCGATCACCGCCGCCGCCATTGCCGCCGCCATTTCCGCCACCCTTGCCCGAGGGGCGACCCGAGCCGCCCGAACCGTGCGCCTGCTGGGGCTTGCGATCACCCTGCGGGCGACGGTCGCCTTCGGGACGACGTTCGCCTTGCGGACGCCGATCACCCTGAGGCTTGCGCTGGCCGAGCGGGCGCGGGTTGACGCGCTTCATCGGCGTGCGCGGCGCAGGCTTGGTCGGGCCTTCGCCTTCGACCACGGCACGGAAATTATCGGGCAGCGGCAGACGCTCAAGCTCGGCGCCGGTGACCTTGCGAATATCCTTCAGATATGCGCGTTCATCCTCGGCACAGAACCCGATGGCGATGCCTTCCTTGCCGGCGCGCGCGGTGCGGCCGATGCGGTGGACATATTGTTCAGGCACATTGGGCAGTTCGTAATTGATCACGTGGGACACGCCCGGAATATCAATCCCGCGCGCGGCCACATCTGTTGCGATCAGGATCGGCACGCGGCCCTTGCGGAACTCGTCGAGCGCGCGCTGGCGCTGCGGCTGCGACTTGTTGCCATGGATCGCGTTGCTTTCGATCCCGGCATGTGACAGCCGCTTCACCACCCGGTCCGCGCCATGCTTGGTACGTGTGAAGATCAGCACGCGTTCGATCGTGCCGGGCACATCGTGGCGGCCTTTCAGGATCATTTCGAGCAAGGACAGCTTTTCGTCCTGCTGCACCATGAACAAGTACTGGTCGATCCGCTCAGCCGTGGTGGATTGCGGGGTCACGGAGACCTGCACGGGATTGTTGCAGAAGCCGCTCACCAGTTCCTTGATCGCCTTGGGCATGGTGGCGCTGAAGAACAGGGTCTGGCGTTCTTTCGGAGCCAGTTCCTTGATCTTGCGCAGCGCATGGATGAAGCCGAGGTCGAGCATCTGGTCGGCCTCGTCGAGGATCAGCACTTCGATACCGTTGAGGTTCAGCGCCTTCTGATCAATTAGATCGAGCAGGCGACCCGGCGTGGCGACGAGGATGTCGGTGCCGCGATGCAGCTTGTTGCGATCCTTGCCCACGCTGGTGCCGCCGACGATGCATTGCACCTTCAGGCCGGCGAGCGCGCCATAATCCCTGGCACTGTCGGCAATCTGCACCGCCAGTTCGCGGGTCGGGGCCAGCACCAGCATGCGGCAGGATTTGAACGGGATCTGCTTGTCGTTTTCGCGCAGCCGGTCGATACCGGGCAGCATGAAAGCGGCGGTCTTGCCAGTGCCGGTCTGGGCAATGCCGAGCAGATCGCGGCCCTTGAGAACCGCCGGGATGGCCTGTTCCTGGATCGGGGTTGGGGTAGAATAGCCCTTCATGTCGAGGGCCTGGAGAACGGGCTGCGACAGCCCGAGATCAGCAAAAGTGGTCATGAAAACTCGCATAATGTGCGGCGCGCATCCGCCAGTCCCAAACGGACTGCGGGCGCGGCGCGGGGGTTAAAACCGCCCGCGTGAAAAGGGAAGTCCTTGGGAAAAACCGAGGCGCGGCCGGGGCGGATATTGTCAGAGTTCCGCCGCTTCACGCATGGCTAGCGCGCTTCGATAGGCGGCAGATGGGCGTAAAGTTGCGGAAAGTCAATCAATCATTGCGCCGTGCCAATACTCACCCCAGCCCCGCCGCCGCCATCAGCGCCTTTGTGCTCGGGTCGAACTCCCCTTCGCCGCTGTCGATCTGGTTCGCAATCGCCTTGCCCAGCTCCACGCCGAACTGGTCGAAGGGGTTGATCCCCATCAACACCGCATTGGCGAAGGTGCGTTGTTCATGAAACGCGATCAGCGCGCCCAGCGCGCTGGCGTCGCAATCATCGACAAGGATGGTGGTCGAAGGCCGATCCCCCGGATAGGCGCGCGCCGGATCGTCCGACGGCTTGCCCGCCATCAGCGCCGCACCCTGTGCAAGGCAGTTCATCAGCAGCGCGCGGTGATGGGCCGGATCAAGCGCGTCGCCAGGCGCGATGCTGGCAATGAAGTCCACCGGCACCAGATGCGTGCCCTGATGCAGCAGCTGGAACACCGCGTGCTGCGCGTCCGTGCCCACCCCGCCCCATGTGATCGGCGCGGTCGGCCCGTCAACCGGCGTGCCATCGGTGGTCACGCTCTTGCCGTTGGATTCCATCTCCAGCTGCTGGAGATAGTCGGGCAGCAGCGCCAGCCGTTCGTCATAGGCGAACACCGCGCGGGTCTGGCAGCCCTTCAGCCGGGCGTAGAACTGATCGGCAAAGGCGGCCAGCAGCGGCGCATTGGCGCGTCCTTCGGTCTCACGGAAATGATCATCCACCGCCTTTGCGCCTGACAAGATGGCACGAAATTCGTCCATCCCCACCGCCAGCGCGACCGGAAACCCGATTGACGAGAACAGCGAATAGCGCCCGCCCACGCTTTCGGGGAACGGCAGCACGCGGGTTTCGTCCACGCCCCACTCGACCGCCTTTTCGGGCGCGGCGGTCAGCGCCACCACCCGTCCGCCGGGATCGGCCACGCCATTGTCGGCCAGCCATTTGAGCGCGCTGGCCGCATTGGTCATCGTCTCGATGGTGGTGAAGGTCTTCGAGGCGAGCGCGATCAGCGTGGTCGCAGGATCGCAGGCGGCAAAGGCCTGTTCCAATGCCAGCCCGTCGATATTCGAGACGACATGAACATCGACCAGCGCCAGATCGCGGGTCAGCGCATCGATCGCGAGCGCCGGGCCCAATGCCGATCCGCCGATACCGATGGCGATGCAATGCCTGACCTCGCCCAGAGCGCCTTGATGGATCGCCTCGACCAGCATCCCCATGCGCGCCAGCAACGCCTCGGCCTCCTCCACCTGCGCAGGTGTGCCGCTGCCGCGCAGTGCGCCGTGGGTGGCGGCGCGGCCTTCGGTCGGGTTGACGATGCCGCCATCGAACAGCGCCGCGCGCGCCGCGTCAAAGCCTGCAGCTTCGGCCAGCGCCTCGAACGCGGTCAGCGCATCAGGGCCGAGGTGGGTCTTGGCAAAGTCGATCACCATGCCCGCTTGCGCATCGCTGCCGGGCATGACTGGCCATGATATCCGCCGGGTCATCACATCGGTCCGCGCCGGATCGACAGCGAACAGCTCAGCCAGCGCCGGGGTTTCGATCGCGCGCAACCGCGCCCATGCCTCGGCCACGGCTACCTTGCCCCGTGCTTCGCCCGATCCGTTCATTGCCGTTCCCCTTTGCGCATATGT
Organism: Erythrobacter sanguineus; assembly: GCF_900143235.1. Taxonomy (GTDB): domain Bacteria; phylum Pseudomonadota; class Alphaproteobacteria; order Sphingomonadales; family Sphingomonadaceae; genus Erythrobacter; species Erythrobacter sanguineus. Next base: position 205,517 of record NZ_FRDF01000002.1, read on the forward strand.
GCCGCTGCGACTAAGGGCATGAGAGATGGATGTTAAGAGCCAATCTCTCGGGCAAGGCGCGATGATCGACGCGCAGGGCCAGCCACCCGCGCGCGAGGGATGGGGCAGCTTCGTCTGGTTTCTGGTCAAATTGCTGATGGTGGTGCTGGCCTTCCGCACGCTGGTCTTCTCGCCATTTTCGATTCCTTCGGAAAGCATGCTACCGCGGCTGATGAACGGGGATTACCTGCTCGCGGCCAAATGGCCTTATGGCTTTTCGCGCCATTCGCTGCCGTTCGATCTGCCGCTGCCGGCCGGGCGGGTACTGGCAAGCATCCCGCAGCGCGGCGATATCGTGATCTTCAAGCACCCCATCGACGGGCGCGATTACATCAAGCGGGTGATCGGCCTGCCGGGCGACAGCATGGCCGTGGTCGAAGGCCAGCCAGTGCTGAACGGAAAGCCGGTGCTGCGCGAACGGATGGCCGATTTTCTCATCCCGCTTTCAGGTAACACCAGCTGCGAATGGGGCGGCGCGGCGGTGCCCATGGCAGAGGGGCGCGAGGCCTGCCGTTATGTCCGCTTCCGCGAGACCCTGCCCGGCGGCAAAGCTTACGAAGTGCTCGATTTCGGCATTACTCCGGGGGACAGTTTCGCCCCCGTCACCGTGCCTGAAGGCATGGTCTTCGTGATGGGCGACAACCGCGACAATTCGCGCGACAGCCGCTGGCCGGCGGCGGCAGGCGATGCGGTGGGGTTCGTTCCGCTCGACCGGCTGGTGGGCCGCGCCGGGGTGGTGGTGTGGTCGACCGATGGCGGCGCCGAATGGCTCAAGCCGTGGACATGGATTTCCGCAGCACGCTGGGACCGGATCGGGGAGACGCTGTGAGCGCGCTCGAACCCGATGCCCGCGCATGGCTGGAGGCACAGGGCTTTGCCGTCACGAACGAGACCCCGTGGATTGAAGCGCTCACCCACGGCAGCTTCAATGGCGCAGGCGGCGAGGCGACCGATTACCAGCGGCTTGAATTCCTTGGCGACCGGGTGCTGGGCCTGTCGGTGGCGAGCTGGCTCTACCGCGCAGGTGACGGGCCGGAAGGCAAGCTGTCGCAGCGGCTGAACGCGCTCGTCAGCGGGGCGACCTGCGCCCGCATCGCCCGCAATATCGACCTTCCCGCCCACATCCGCCTTGGCAAGCAGGCGCGCGATGATGGCGGGGCAGATAGCGACAAGATCCTGGGCGATGTGATGGAGGCCCTGATCGGCGCGTGCTTCATCGAAAACGGCTTTGATGCCGCGCAGCGAATGGTCTACCGGCTGTGGACGCGCGAACTCGAAGGCGATGTCGGCAAGGCCAAGCATCCCAAAAGCGCGTTGCAGGAATGGGCTGCGGGCAACAAGCGGGCGGTACCGCATTACGAGGTTGTCGAACGCAGCGGCCCCGACCACGCGGCACGCTTTACCGTCAGGGTGAGTGTCCGCAATGTCGGCGAGGCCGAGGCCAGCGCCAGCAGCAAGGGCGAGGCAGAACGGCTGGCGGCGAAAGCCTTTCTGGAAGAATATGGTTAGGCCGGAACAGGCGCTAACAGCGCCAATGTTCTTGATATGTTTCACGTGAAACATTTCTTATATGGCGCTATGATGGGCCACGATTGAAAGACGGATATGACGGATACACCCCCCACCCGCTGCGGCGTTGTTGCCGTGATCGGCGCTCCCAATGCGGGCAAATCAACCTTGGTCAACCAGCTCGTCGGCCAGAAGGTCGCGATCACCAGTGCCAAGGCGCAGACCACCCGCGCGCGGATGCTCGGCATTGCGCTGCACGAATTGGCAGGCACGCCGGTGCAGATGATCCCCACCCAAATGATTTTGGTCGACACGCCGGGCATCTTTGCGCCGCGCCGCAGGCTCGACCGCGCGATGGTGAGCGCCGCTTGGGAAGGCGCGGAAGCCGCCGACGCGGTGCTGCTGCTGGTCGATCCGATCAAGCAACGCCGCCATGAGCTGGAACCGCTGCTGGAGGCGCTGGCCGGGCGGCCCGAACGCAAGATCCTCGTCATCAACAAGGTCGACCGCGCCAAGAAAGAACCGATGCTGGCGCTGGCGCAGGATCTGGCCGGCAAGGTCGATTTTGCCGAGATCTACTTCGTCTCGGCGTTGACCGGGGACGGCGTGCCGGAGTTGAAGGACGCGCTGGCGGGCATGATGCCCGAAGGCGAATGGATGTACCCGGAAGATCAGGTGTCGGATGCCTCCGAACGCCTGCTCGCCGCTGAAATCACCCGCGAACAGCTCTATCAGCAGCTCCACGAGGAACTGCCCTATGACAGCGCGGTGCGGCCCGAGAAGTACGAGGTGCGCAAGGATGGCAGCATCGAAATCCACCAGCAGATTGTGGTCGCCCGCGAAACCCAGCGCGCCATCGTGCTCGGCAAAGGCGGATCGCGGATCAAGGAAATCGGCGCGGCGGCGCGCAAGGAATTGTCCGAAGTGCTGGGCGTGCCGGTGCATCTCTATCTCCACGTCAAACAGTCGGAGAACTGGGCCGAGGACAAGGAGATTTTCGAAGAGATGGGGCTCGATTGGGTGCGGTAGGAGCGTCCGCTTCTCGCGAAATTGAGACAAAACCTGCCGTTCGGCTATCGACCCCGGAGCGGACTTTACCGTCATCCCAGCGAAAGCTGGGATCGCTCTCGCCCGCGTGCTAGCTCACGGCAATCGGCGGCTGGGTCTACATCATGACCAACAAACGCGGCGGCGTTCTGTATATCGGCGTCACCGCCGACCTGCCCGCGCGGATCATGCAACACAAGCAAAGCAAGGGTTCCACCTTCTGCCGTCGGTATGGTCTTGACCGACTGGTCTACGTGGAGCCTCATGCCGAGATCGTCGCTGCCATCGCCCGAGAAAAAGCGATGAAGGCATGGAAGCGCGCATGGAAGATCGAGCAGATAGACAAGAGCAACCCTGAATGGGGTGACCTTTTCGAGCAGATCAACTGACCGCCAGCGATCCCAGCTTTCGCTGGGATGACGAAAAGGGCAGGTCACCACCCACATCTAGCCGTTAGCCCTCAACCACCGAAATCCTGAAAGCTGACGTGCCCCTGCGAAACGCTGCATTGACGAAGTCGCCTCGTGTTTGGCTCCTTCGCCCGAGCGTAGGGCGAGAAGAAGCCAAGCCCCGGATCAAGTCCGGGGCGACGAGGGGTTGTTCACCCCCGCCCCAGCTTCTCCAGCTTCGCCTTCAATGCCGCCTCATCAAACGGTTTGACGATGTAATCATCCGCGCCTGCGGCAATCCCGTCATGAATATCCTTGGCCTCGCCGTTCGAGGTGCAGAACACCACCACCGGCTCTTTCGGCGTGGGGATGGCGCGGAGTTTGGCAACGAAGGTGATGCCGTCCATTTCGGGCATGTTCCAGTCGGTCAGCACCAGATCGGGCATCGCCTTCTTGCAGCGGGCCAGCGCTTCCTCGCCATTCTCCGCCTCGATCGGGACATAGCCGAGACTGAGCGCGATCTTGGAGGAAACCTTGCGGATCACCCGGCTATCGTCGACGATCAGGCAGGTCTTTGCCGCGGCGGCAGGGGCAACGCCCCCGGCATAACGGTCGCGCATCGCCTTGGCAGCGGCAACGATCGTGTCGGTATCATCAAGACCTGCCTCGGGCGCGGCCGGCGCGCGCGATTGCATTTCGGACTTTTCCTCGGCAAGCGGAGCCGGTTCAGCCTGTGCCGCCTCGCGCGCGGCTTCGCCTTGCGCCAGCTTTTCCGCCAGCGTCTTGCCTTCCATGCCCGAACGGCGGTTCGGCCCGGAATTGCGCTTGATCAGATTTTGCACGTCTCGCGCTCCCCGCCCGTTTTGACCAACCCGGCATCATAGCTGCGGGCGGCGTAATCGTCGGAAAACGGGTCCTCGCCTGCCAGCGCGCCTTCGCCGGGCGTCATGCGGATATGCAGATAGGGCATCCACACATCGCCGAACTCGGCCTTCTGATACCATACGTCGAGGACATCATAACTCGCCCAGATCCCGTCGGGCTCGCGCAGGCGAATACCCTCTCCAATGCGCGGCACCGCAGCAAAGCGGATGCGGGCCTGGGTCTGGTGCGTCTCGTTCTGGACTTCGATCTCAATCACGGTGCAGCCCCTGGTCTTGAAGGGCCGTGATAGGCAGCAATGCTTTATGATTTACCAACGCGGGCGCGAGCCGCACGCAGGCTGGAATTATTTTGCCGCCTTTTCCGCCGGAGCCTTCTTGGCCCCAGCCTTCTTTGCCGGAGCCTTTTTTGCCGGAGCCTTCTTCTTGGGCGCGGCCTTCTTCTTGGCCCCACCCTTCTTGGCGCCCTTGGCCGGGCCCTTGGCGATGCGGGCATCGATCAGCGCGATCGCGGCTTCGAGCGTGACATCCTCGGGCTTCACATCCTTGGGGATGGTCGCATTGGTGGTGCCGTCGGTAACATAGGGCCCATACCGGCCGGGCATCACCTTGATCTCGCCCGCGCTGACAGGGTGCGCGCCGAGCGTGGCGATCGGTTCGGCCTTGCCACGCGCCGCGCCGCCGCGATTGGCGGCCTGGGCAAGGATATCAACCGCGCGGTTCATCCCCACCTCGAACACCTCGCGGGTATTGGTGAGCTTGCCGTATTTGCCATCGTGGCGCAGATATGGCCCGTAACGCCCGATATTGGCTTCGATTTCCAGCCCCGTTTCCGGGTGCGCGCCGATGATGCGCGGAAGATCGAGCAGCTTCACCGCCCAATCAAGATCGAAATCATCGAGGTCCTTGGGGATGCTGGCGCGCTTGGCTTCCTTGCCATCGCCCATCTGCACGTAAGGCCCGAAACGACCGGTCTTGCGGTGGATATCCTCGCCCGTTTCGGGATGCTGGCCCATCACGCCATCATCGGCGCCGTCTGCGCCTTCGCCGCCCGGCTGGGCAAAGCGGCGGGTGAACTTGCATTCGGGGTAATTGGCGCAGGCGACAAACGCGCCGAACCGGCCACCGCGCAAGGCCAGTCGGCCACCTTCGCGGCCCTCGCTGGCGCATAGCGGGCAGGCACGCGGGTCACTGCCATCCTCGCGCGGGGGGAACAGAAAATCGGACAGATATTCATCAAGCGCCTCGGTCACTTCCGAAGGCAGCTTCTCCATCACCTCGTCAGCCTTGGGCTTGAAGTCCTTCCAGAAGCGGGCGAGCAGCAGCTTGTAATCCTCGCGTCCGTCGGAAACGATGTCGAGTTCATCCTCCATCCCGGCGGTGAAATCATAGGCGACATAGGTGGGGAAGAAGCGTTCGAGAAACGCCGTCAAAAGCCGACCCGATTCCTCGGCGAAGAAACGGTTCTTCTCCATCCTGACATAGGCGCGATCGCGCAGGGTCTGGATGGTCGAGGCATAGGTCGAAGGCCGCCCGATGCCGAGTTCTTCGAGGCGTTTGACAAGGCTGGCTTCGGAGAAACGCGGCGGCGGCTGGGTGAAGTGCTGGGTCGCATCGACGGCGCGCTTGGCCGGGCAATCGCCAGCCTTCATTGCCGGCAGCAGCCCGCTTTCATCATCTTCGCTGTCGTCGAAGCCTTCCTGATAGACCGCGAGGAAACCGGGGAAGCGGATCACCTGCCCGGTGGCGCGCAGCTCGTGGCTCCCGGTCGCATCGCGCAAGGTGACGGTGGTGCGTTCAAGCTGCGCGGTCGCCATCTGGCTCGCCATGGCGCGCTTGAAGATCAGGTCATAAAGCTTGGCCTCGTCGCCCGACGCCACCCGCTCGCGGGTGAAATCGGTGGGGCGGATCGCCTCATGCGCTTCCTGCGCGTTCTTGGCCTTGGTGCTGTAGAAGCGCGGCTTTTCCGGACGGTAATCTTCGCTGAACCGTGCGGCAATGGCATCGCGCGCAGCTAGAATCGCGCTCATGTCCATCTGCACACCGTCGGTCCGCATATAGGTGATCGCGCCCGCTTCATACAGGCTTTGCGCCAGCCGCATGGTGTGCTGCGCTGAAAAGCCGAGCTTGCGCGCGGCCTCCTGTTGCAGGGTCGAGGTGGTGAAGGGCGGCGCGGGGTTGCGTTTGACCGGTTTGGTTTCCACGCCCTCGACCGTGAAACGCCCGGCTTCAACAGCCGCCTTGGCCTCCATCGCAATGCCTTCAGCGCCAAGGCTCAGCTTCTCCAGCTTCTCGCCCCGGAACCGTACCAGCCGTGCATCAAATTCACTGCCATCGTGCTGCATCTTGGCGACGACTGACCAGTATTCGTCCGCCCGAAAAGCCTCGATCTCGCGCTCACGCTCGACGATCAGGCGCAGCGCGACGGACTGCACGCGGCCTGCGCTTTTCGCGCCGGGCAGCTTGCGCCACAGCACCGGCGACAGGGTGAAGCCGAACAGGTAATCCAGTGCGCGCCGAGCGAGATAGGCATCGATCAGCGGCTGATCGAGCTCGCGGGGCTTGGTCATCGCCTCGGTCACGGCGGCCTTGGTGATCGCGTTGAAGGTGACGCGGTCGACGCTGGCGGGCAGGCTCTTGCGCTTCTTCAGCAGTTCCAGGACGTGCCAGCTGATTGCCTCGCCTTCACGGTCAGGGTCAGTTGCCAGCACCAGCCGCGATGCGCCCTTGGCGGCGTCCGCAATCTCTTTGAAGCGGCTCTGCTTGTCGCGGTAAAGTTCCCACTCCATCGCGAAATCGGCGTCGGGATCGACGCTGCCATCCTTGGGCGGCAGGTCGCGGACATGGCCGTAAGAAGCGAGGACCTTGAAGTCCTTGCCGAGATATTTCTCGATAGTCTTCGCCTTCGCGGGCGATTCAACGATGACAAGTTGCATGGTGGTGCCAGGGTGTCCCTTACGTGTGTACGCGCGAAGGTGGAGCGGCGCGACTTACAGCGTCAAGCAGGTTGTGCAAGGGGGTGCCGGTTTGCACGCCATCCGATCAGCCGAACACTTCCTCGATCGAATTGTCCCTTGGCCCCAGCAGATCGTAAGTTGCGCAAGACAGGGCAAACAGCAGGACGGGAAACAGCTGTGCCTGGATCAGGTCGATCGGCTGTGCCCTGCGATCAACGCCGAGATCGGACAAAGTCACATCAACACCGCCGCTCTACCCGCCGATCAAACTGACCAGGACGAACAGTAGCGCAACCGCTCCTGCAAGCTTGCCAGTGTTACCGCGCACCGCTTGCCAGCTGAGGCGAGCTGCCGGAAACACCCCTTCGCCGCGTGCAACGATAAAGGCCGGCGCGGCAATCCAGCGGGCAACCAGGAACAGCCCCGGCAGCACGAACAGCGCGAGACCAAACATGATCGGAAAGAACAGCACCGCCGCAAGGCCGACAAAGCCAAGGGCATGGATACGCGAGGTCTCCAGCATGCCGCGCGCCTTCAGCAGCGAGTGATAAAGCCAGTATTGTCCGCCAAGGTAGAGCCCGAGGCCCAGCAACCCCGTCGGCCCGTCACCCGCAAGCGGCACGGCAAAAGCGAGCACCGCAACCACCGCGAGATAAGACAGGACCTGCCAACAGACCAGCCGCAAATTGGCAAACGTCAGCGACAGCAAGGCACCGAAATCAAGCTCGCGCGGGGCGGCAGGAAAAGCATTCACCCGTGATCCTTTCGCTTGTTCCGCATCGCCTTGTGTCGCCCGACCTTCGCCGTCAACCGGCGGCAGGCACGCCGCTGCGTCGCACCAGCCCATCAGCCTCGCGCACCAGATCGCCCGCCAGTTCGAGTTCGAGCAGCGCCATGTGCACAGCCGCCGCGCTTGCGCCAGACTGGCGGATCAACTCGTCGATCGCGATCGGCGCGTTGGAAAGCAGCGCGGCAATCGCTTCGCTGCCCTCCCCATCCCAACCGGCCTCGGCCAGTTCGGCGTAGTCGAAATCAGTTGCCCCCTCGCCGACCCGAAAGCGGGATCGCGGCGCGCCGGTAAAGCTTTGCAGCAATTCGACCACCTCTTCCGGAGTCTGCACCAGCACCGCGCCTTCACGGATCAACTGGTTGCAGCCCAAGGCGCGGGCATCAAGCGGGGAACCGGGGATCGCCATCACCTCGCGCCCCGCCTCGCCTGCCAGCCTTGCGGTGATGAGGCTGCCCGATTGCGGCGCGGCCTCGACCACCAGTGTGCCTGAAGCGAGACCGGCGATGATGCGGTTGCGGCTGGGGAAATGGCGTCCGCGCGGTTCGGTGCCGGGGGGTTGTTCGGCGATCAGCAAGCCTTCGTTGGCGATGCGTTCCTGCAAGGCTGCGTGCTGCGGCGGATAGGTGATGTCGATGCCGCTGGCGATCACCCCGATGGTCTGTGGAAACGCGCCTTCATGCGCCGCGCCATCGATCCCCCTTGCCAGCCCCGAGACCACAGTAAAGCCCGCATCGGCCAGCCCACCCGCAAAATCGCGCGCCAGCTTGACCGCTGCGGCGCTGGCATTCCTCGCGCCGACCAGCGCAGCGCAAGGCTGGGATGCAAGCGCCAGCCTGCCCCGGCAGGTCAGGATCGGCGGCGCGCTGTCCAACTCGGCCAGCAGCGCGGGGTAATCGGGCTGATCGTGAAACAGGTAACGCGCCCCGGCCTTGCGCACCGCGGCGACCTCGCGCTCGATGCCATCCGCGCTCGCCGGACGATAAGGCCCCCGGCCACGGCTGGCGAGATCGGGCAGCGCATCCAGCGCAGCCGCTGCCGTGCCGAAGCGGGCGAGCAATTGACGATAGCTCACAGGGCCGATGTTCGGCGAACGCAGCAGGCGGATGCGCGCAAAGGCTTCGTGTTGCGAGAGCGCAGGCTGCGACCCCCTGCTCTCCATCAGAAGCGCCCCCGCATCACGTCTTGCTTGAGCCGATTTTCGGCTCCTCCCCGCGCATCAGCCGGCCGATATTGGCGCGGTGCTGCACCAGCACGATCGCGGCGATGGCGATGAGCGGCGTGATGACCTGCGGATAGCCCAGCCCCCATGCCACCAGCGGCGAAGCCACCACCGTCACCATTGATGACACGGAAGAAATGCGGCTGAGAAACAGCGCCGCTGCCCAGATTGCAGCGCAGGCCAGCATCACGGGCCATGCCAGCGCAGCGAGCGCGCCCGCCGCGCTGGCAAAGCCTTTGCCGCCCTTGAAAGCGAGCCATGGGGTGAAACAATGCCCCGCCACCGCCGCAACGCCTGCGATGCCTCCGGTAAGACCGTTAGCATGGGGCCACACCGCGCCTGCCACCAGCACTGGTACCACCGCCTTCAGTGCATCGAGCAGCACGGTCGCCGCCGCCAGCCCCTTGTTCCCGGTGCGCAGCACGTTGGTTGCGCCGATGCTGCCGCTGCCGATCTGGCGCACATCGCCAAGCCCCGCCGCGCGGGTAAGGATCAGGCCGAAAGGGATCGAGCCCAGCGCAAAGCCCAGCAGCGCGGCAAAAATCGGTTCCATGTGGCCCTAATAGCCGCGTCGCCCGATTCGTCTAAGCCTATGTGCCGTTCCGGCCAAAGCTGTGTGTGCCGATCCGGCCAAAACAGCATCGCGGTACTGTTCAGCCATACTTTCGCAGCCTTAGCCATGCCGCTAGGCTGATTGGCATGGATACGAATGACCCGACAGCGCGGCTGACCGAACGCGAAAAGGAGGTTCTGCGCGCCTGGCTGGCGCACAAGACCGCCAAGGAAATCGCCATGGATATCGGCGTCTCGCATCATGCCGTGGAAAAGCGGCTCAAGCTGGCCCGCGTCAAGCTTGATGCCGGATCGTCGCTGGAAGCCGCCAGGATATTGGCCCAAGCCGAGGGGTACCAACCAGCCGTAACCGGCTCGGCGGACCTATTCGCGGCACCATCGTCCCGCCAATCTCTGCAATATCGGCCCATCTTGATTGGAGGTATTGCCATGTCGTTTACCATGATTGTCGCCCTCGGCCTCATCGCCGCGCAACAGCCCGCTGGCGATCCGAACAGGCCCGCCCAAACCGGCACCATCACGCTTGACACAAATATGGGGCCGACTTTCGATCAGCTCGACGAAAACGGGAGCGGGTATCTTGAAAATCCTGAATCGCCCTTCGTGACACTCGCCTTGATCGAGCCAACCGATCATCCAGGGCCGGAAAGTGCGGAACTTACCGGGGGCGACGCCGATCCCGACCGGATCGCCGAATTCTATGATGCTGCCGACACGGACAGGGACGGTCGCGTTTCGTTTCGCGAATTCCACGTGTGGAACAGCGCCCACCTCGCGGACCTCGGCGTAGAGACAACTATCGTCCTGAAAGACGTGCCCGCGTCCGGGAGTTGACCGGGGCGCGGGCCTCGGCCATCGCCTCGATCCGATGGTCCAGCCCGAAGATCCAATCCTGCTGTTCGATTCCGGCGTCGGCGGGCTGACGGTGTATGACGCGCTGCGTTCAGTGCTGCCGCAAGCGCCGGTGATCTATGCCGCCGATCTGGCGGGCCTGCCCTATGGTACCAAGACCGAGGCGCAGATCGCCGCGCGGGTTTCCGGATTGCTAGGGCGGATGGCCGAACGGTTCCAGCCGCGGCTCGCCTGTATCGCCTGCAACACTGCCAGCACCATCGCCTTGGGCATGGTGCGCGATGTGCTGGAAATCCCGGTGGTCGGCACCGTGCCCGCGATCAAGCCGGCGGCGGGGATCACCAAAACAGGCACCATCGGCCTTGTCGGAACCGAAGCGACCATCCGGCAGGCCTATGTCGATGATCTGGAAGCGCAATTCGGCAATGGCACGCGCCTGCTGCGCATTGCCGCTCCGGGGCTGGTTGATGCCGCGGAAGCCAAGCTGCGCGGGCAGACGGTCGATCCTGCGCCAATCCGCAATGCACGCGCACAGCTTGCCGCAATGCCCGGCGGTGCGGCAATCGACACGCTGGTGCTCGCCTGCACCCACTTTCCCCTGCTGGCGGATGAACTCGCGGCCGAATTCGGGCCGGGCGTGATGCAGATCGACGGGGCCCAAGGCATCGCGCGGCGCATCGCCCATCTGCTCAAAGGGCAGGAGTTTGCATCCGCTGGCGCCAACCGCTTCATCGCCACAGGGCCGTTGTCTGACGCGGACGGTCTGGAAACAGCGCTCGCAACCCGCGGTTTCGGCCCTGCCGAGGCGTTCTGATCCCGCGCCTGTGCCTTGCGAAACGCTCGCAAATATCGCGGGTGGTAAAACCGATTACCCTGACCTAGAAACCTGCGAAACATTTCCCCGGTTTGTGGGTTATGGACGCTGATATCCAAACGCCGCAACGGCCCGGATGAATGGCTCCGCCCGCAGGACAAAGAGATTCGTGTGAATTACGATCAGATCTTCGATCAGGCGATCGACCGCCTGCATGAGGAAGGGCGCTACCGCGTCTTCATCGACATCCTGCGGAACAAGGGCGCCTATCCCAACGCGCGCTGTTTCCACGGGCATAACGGCCCCAAGCCGATCACCGTGTGGTGTTCCAACGATTATCTGTGCATGGGCCAGCACGACAAGGTGATCGGCGCGATGGAAGCCGCGCTGCACGATGTTGGCGCCGGTTCAGGCGGCACCCGCAATATCGGCGGCAATACCCACCTTCACGTGCAGCTCGAAAACGAACTGGCCGATCTCCACGGCAAGGAAACCGCGCTGCTGTTCACCTCGGGCTATGTCTCGAACGATGCGACGCTTTCGACGCTGGCCAGGCTGCTGCCCGGCTGTGCGATCTTTTCCGACGAGTTGAACCACGCCAGCATGATCGCGGGCATCCGCAATTCGGGCTGCGAAAAACGGGTGTTCCGCCACAATGATGTCGCGCACCTCGAAGAACTGCTCGCCGCCGAGGATGCGGACACGCCCAAGCTGATCGCGTTTGAAAGCGTCTATTCGATGGAGGGTGATGTCGCCCCGATCCACGCGATCTGTGATCTTGCCGAAAAATACAACGCGCTGACCTATATCGACGAGGTTCACGCGGTCGGCATGTACGGCGCACGCGGCGGTGGGATTTCGGAACGCGACAATGCCGCGCACCGGATCGACATCATCGAAGGCACGCTGGGCAAGGCCTTCGGCGTGATGGGCGGGTATATCGCTTCCAGCTCAAAGGTGGTCGATTGCATCCGGAGCTATGCGCCGGGATTCATCTTCACCACCTCATTGTCGCCGGTGCTGGTGGCGGGTGTGCTCGCCTCGGTGCGGCATCTCAAGAAGTCCTCGGCAGAACGCAATGCCCAGCAACGCGCCGCCGCGCAACTCAAGCTGAAATTCGCCGAGGCGGGCCTGCCGGTGATGGATTCTGTCACCCATATCGTGCCGCTGATGGTGGGCGATCCGGTCCGCGCCAAGAAGATCAGCGATATCCTGCTGGCCGAATACGGCGTCTACGTGCAGCCGATCAACTTCCCCACCGTGCCGCGCGGCACCGAACGGCTGCGCTTTACCCCCGGCCCAGGCCATACCACGGACATGATGGACGAGTTGACAGCCGCGCTCGTTGAAATCTGGGATCGGCTGGAGCTGGAGCTGGCACAGGCCGCCTGATCGTACCCGCTATGCCGTAGCGTCCTTTGTGACGGCTCATTGCTGCGCTAACGCCTCCTGCGAAACCAGAATCGGGAGAGCATCAATGGGCGGTACGCCTGACCAGACCTTCGCCGAAATCGTCCTCGGACGGCGCAGCATTCGCGGCTACCTCGACAAGCCGGTGCCTCGTACGCTGATCGAGGAGGTGCTGGCCATGGCCATGCGCTCGCCCACATCGATGAACACCCAGCCGTGGCATTTCCATGTGATCACCGGCGAACCGCTGGACCGCATCCGCAAGGGCAATACTGACAACATCCTCGCCGGCCTGCCCGACAGCCGCGAATTCCGCCGGGGCGAGGCCTTTGCAGGCGTGCACCGCGAACGGCAGGTCGAGGTCGCCAAGCAATTGTTCGGCGCGATGGGCATCGAACGCGATGACAAGGACGCGCGGCAGGACTGGGTGCTGCGCGGCTTTCGCCAGTTCGACGCACCGGTCTGCGTGATCGTGACCTATGACCGCGAGCTTTCCGGCAGCGACGATACGGCCTTCGATTGCGGCGCGGTGACGACAGCGCTGGTCAACGCCGCGTGGAGCCGGGGGCTCGGCTGCGTGATCAACTCGCAAGGCATCATGCAAAGCCCCGTGGTGCGCGAACACGCCGGGATTCCCGAGACCCAAGTGATCATGAAAGCGGTGGCGATGGGCTGGCCCGATCCGGATTTTCCGGCCAATGCGGTGGTGTCTCTGCGCAAGAGCGTCGACGAGGCTGCGCGGTTTGTGGGGTTTTGATTGAACCCTCACGCAGAGCGAAATATAAAATCATCGTGCGGCCAATGAGTTTTGACGAAACTGATGATATAAAATCAGATTTCAACGCCGCATCCGAATAATGTCCCTACACCAGTCTGGAAATTTCTTACTGCCATCACCCGAGAGCCTAACTACCAAAATTTTTATTTACACGTCCGGTGATCAGTTGGGCGCTTGTTTCTGACCACTCGAATTAACCAATCAGGGGACAAATTCTATGCGCCGTGTGTTCAGAATTTTGGTTATTGTCTCGGCATTCGCTTCGTATCCTGCAGTTGCACAAGACAACACAGATCATGAGCTTGATGACCTGTCAGACGATATCACCTTCATGGCAACCAAGTACGGAGCGCCGGGCGTTTCGGTGAGCGTCATTGCCGATGACAAGATCATTTACACATACACCATGGGCCATGCCGACCTGGAAACTGCCAGGCCGGTCGAGCATGAAACTCAGTTTGGTATCGGATCGGTCGTCAAGTCGTTCACGAGCGCGCTGATCGGGCAACTGGCGTCGGAAGGGCAGCTGGACCTCGATGCCAGTCCGGCAGAATATGTCCCCGGTCTGGAATTTGGTGACGCCGGTCTGAGCCGTGACCTGACGATCAGAAACCTTCTGAGCCAGACGTCGGGTCTTCCAAACATCGATGGGTCGACCACATTCTTTCCGCCCGAAACGCAGGCAGAACTTGCACCCAGGCTGGTGAACTTCCCCGCCTCCTGCAGGGTCGGGGATTGCTGGGCCTACAACAATCTGAATTTCATCATGCTGGACATGGTGGCGGAAAGTGTGACCGGCCAATCGAAAACCACGTTGATAACGGAGCGTCTCTTCGCGCCCATTGGAATGGCCGGTTCGCTGAGCGCAACGGAGCAATTCATGGCATCGCGGAATGCCGCAGTCGGTTATGTGTCACGATCCGGCAAAATGGAACGAACCGCGGTGGAACGCCTTTTTGGCGAGCACGTCTACGCAACGGCCCCTGACATGGCACGTTGGCTGGGCATGTGGATGAGCGACGGCCAAACTGCTGAAGCCAAGATCGTGCCCACCGATTACGCCAAGCAGGCACTTAGCATGCAGGCCATCGAGAACGGCTCGGTTCCCGATGCAGATGAGCCAAATATCTATCTGTTCGGTTACGGTTACGGGTGGCAAATCAAGTCGGTTGAAGGCAACTATGTTGTTCATCACGGCGGCAACGAAAACGGTTTCAGTACGCACGTCATGATGGTCCCTGCGAAAAATATCGGGATTGTGGTTTTGACCAATCAGCAGGACTCGGTTCTGCCTTATGTCGTGACCGACATGATCATGCGCAAAATGCTGGGTCTGACCGCTGGAGAACTCTCGCAATATCCCGTGATCGTGAGGGATGCAGGCCCGCTGGCAGAGCCAGGCGCAGAGCTTCAGCTCGACGAGTCAGACCCGCTTGCATTGAAACCAGCCTCCCTTTCAGGGACATATGAAGCCGCCGGGTATGGCCAGATCCATGTGCATTACGAGGACAAACGCCTTGTCCTGACGACACCGGGCGACGAATTTTCGCTGAAGCATCTGGGTGGCTCCCGTTTCGGCCTTACCGCTTCACAGCCGCCAACAGCCGGAATAGAAGTCGATTACTTCGAGGTGGATTTCGGCCCTGATTCCGGGACTCCTCAGTCGCTCACGTTCAACATTGCCGCAGCTCCGGTCGTGTTCAAAAGGGCGGGCTAGACTAGCCTTTTGATCGTCAGTCTTGTCCACGGTCCCGCAGTCAACGCCGCCGGGACGCAAGCAAAGGCGCGCAACCAGTTCGGTTTCGGCGCGATTCCAAGTCGATGGCACCAGAGATCCACTCTGATGCCAAAAGTGAAGGGCTTTGCGTTGAAAAGCTTATGGTTCGGTATGTCGGCAGGTTTCATCGGTGGCTTGTCGGTGATCGGCGGGAATGCCCTCGCCGCCGACCGGAAAGCACAGGACATGGTCGGCGAGATGGCGCAGGTTCGCGACTCCCTGATCGCGAAGCACCCCTCGCTTGCCGCGATCGACGATGCGGTTCGCGCCGATTGTTCGGCCAAGGGCGAAGCGGTGGCCCCCGACAGCGCGTTCTGTTCCTGTGCCTCGGCGGTGACCTTTGGCCTGTGGATGGCGGGGATGGACCCCAAAATGGTCGATCGCCTGAATGCGTTCCTACAAGCGCCGAGCGCGGACGCGGCGTCCGCGCTCACCGCCTATCAGGGTCCGGAATTATACGCGCCCCTGTGCCGCAAGGCGATCTAGCATTCAGAGAGCCGGACCGAACCACGGGCAAAGCAGACAGTGTGCCGCTTGCAACTCAGTTGCAATTGACAATCGTTCTTCGCTTGCGCAGTGAGGGCTGCGAGAGTGGCTCTCGAAGGGGATCAATCAGATGCAAGCGCAAATACTCGCGCCTGCCGCCGTGCTGGTGGTATGGACGCTGATCGTGCTGTTTTGGATCATTCCAGCGCGGTTCGGGGCGATTGCCAAGCTGGCGGACAAATCTGCGCTGGCCGCCAAGCAGGGCGCGCGCGGCGCTGATCTGGAAGGTGCGATCCCCGACAAGGCCAACTGGCCCGCGCATAACCACACCCACCTGCACGAACAGCCGACGCTGTTTTATGCAACGGTGCTGATCCTGGCGGTCATGGGGCCGGCCGCGCTCGATGTAACGCTCGCCTGGGTCTATGTGGGCTTACGGATCGTGCATTCGCTGTGGCAGAACCTCGTCAACGCCGTGCCGGTGCGGTTCGCACTGTTTCTCGCCAGCACCACTGCGCTGATCGTTCTGGCGGTGCGGGCCGTGATGGCGACGCTGCTGGCCAACCCTTCCGTACTCCCGGCTTGAGGATAATGACATGATCGGAATGGATATTCTGCAACCCGTCGTCGCGTTGCTGGTGTGGACAATGGTGATGTGGCTGTGGATGTATGCCACCCGCATCCCGGCAATGAACGCCGCCGGGATAGATGCCAAGAACCTCGTCGGCGGCGAGGGGTCGAGCCTGCGCGCTAAGCTGCCAGACACGGTCAGTTGGAAGGCCGACAATTACAACCACCTGCACGAAGCGCCAACGCTGTTTTACGCGGTGGCAATCGTGCTGGCGATCATCGGACAGGGCGACGGGTTCAACACCATTCTCGCCTGGGCCTATGTGGGTTTGCGCATCGCGCACAGCATCGTGCAAGCGACGATCAACCGGGTGATCATCCGGTTCGCGCTTTATGCCCTGTCATCGCTGGTACTGATGGCGCTGATCCTTCACGCCGGAATCGCGGTGTTCTAGGCCAGCGCATAAGGCGACGGATTATTCCGCCACCTGCACTTCAGGTTCGGCAGCCGCATGGGCGCGCGCGGCGAGGTAGCGTTCGCCATCAAGCGCCGCCATGCAGCCCATCCCCGCTGCCGTCACCGCCTGCCGGTAAACATGGTCGGTCACGTCTCCGGCGGCAAACACGCCAGGGATGGCCGTTTTGGGCGTGCCGGGTTCGGTAAGCAGATAGCCGCTGTCATCCATCGGCAGCTTGCCCTTGAACAATTCGGTCGCGGGCGCGTGGCCGATGGCGACGAAAGCCCCGTCGACTGCGATAGTGGAGTCCTCGCCTGTCACCGTGTCTTTCAGGGCGAGGTGGTCGAGCATGCCGTTGTCGCCCGCCTCGAAGCTTTCCACCGCCTTGTTCCACAGCACAGTGATCTTCGGATTGCTGAACAGGCGTTCCTGCAGGATCTTCTCCGCCCGCAAGCTGTCGCGTCGGTGGATCAGGGTGACGTTGTCGGAATGATTGGTGAGGTAGAGCGCCTCTTCCACCGCAGTATTCCCCCCGCCGATCACTGCCACCTTCTTGCCGCGATAGAAGAACCCATCGCAGGTCGCGCAGGCCGAAACGCCCTTGCCGCCGAGCTCCATTTCGCCCGGGGCGCCCAGCCATTTGGCCTGCGCGCCGGTGCAGATAACCAGCGTTTCGCCGATATATTCATCGCCGCTGTCGCCGATGGCGCGAAACGGGGGGCCGTTTTCCAGATCGACCGAAACGATGGTGTCCCAGATCATCCGCGTACCGACATGTTCGGCCTGCGCCTTCATCTCTTCCATCAGCCACGGGCCCTGCACCACATCGCGGAAACCGGGATAGTTTTCGACATCGGTGGTGATGGTCAGCTGCCCGCCGGGCTGCAAGCCCTGCACCACGATCGGTTCGAGCATCGCACGCGCGGCATAGATCGCGGCAGAATAACCCGCCGGGCCGGAGCCGATAATCAGCATCTTGGTGTGGTGCGTCGCCATGATCCGTCTCTTCAATCCGTCAAATATGGTGCCAGCGATATGGGACGCAGCAGCGCAATTGTCACGCCACCAGCTTGGCGCGCAGGCGTTCTTTCCTTGCCTCATCCACACCTAATCTTGTCGCAAGATAGGTGTCGATCGAGCCATGGTCACGCGTCAACTCGGCAAAGTAGGTTGCGATATATTCGGGCAGCACACCCATCAGGTTGCGCAGCGCCTCAGGATCGATCGCGCCATAATGGGCTTCCATCCGGGGAAGCGACTGGCGTTCGAGCACGTGGCGGGTGGGCGCATCATTGGTGCGCAGGAACTCTGCCACCACATCCTCGTGGTTCACGCCCAGCACGTGCAGCAACAGGCTCGCGGCGATCCCGGTGCGGTCCTTGCCAGCGAAGCAATGCACGAGGCTGCCGCCACCACGCGTGTCGAGTGCGGCGAAATAACGCGTGAACATCGCGATCATCGCCGGGTTCACCGGCATGCGGGTATAGACCGCCAGCATCCGTTCGCGCGCCTTTTGCGGGGTCATCACCAGCCGCCCGCCCCCGCCCTCGTGCGGCGGCGAATTGCTGGTCTCGCCTTCATGGGCAATCACTTCAGCAGCAAAGCGCGGATGGCGGCGGCAGGGAAAGCCCGCGCGCTCGCTGACGCCGCGCAGATCGATGATGGTACGGATATCGAGCCGGTCGAGCAGCGCGAGGTCGGCATCGGTCGCGTCCATGTGCTGGCCCGAACGGAACAGCACTCCGGTACGCACCCGCGCCCCGCCCGGCACTGCATAGCCGCCATAATCGCGCAGGTTGTGAATGCCTTCGGTCGGCAGGAAAGGACCGATGGCCTGCGCCTCGGCGGCGAGGGGGGCGGCAGGGGGAGCGGCGGGGCTGGTTTTGTGGCGAATCATCGCTGACGACAGTGGCAGTGGCAGGTGACGGGGGCAAGGCAGGCACCACCGCCGCCGCCCTTAGGGGGAATTGCGTGGGATCGCGCCAAGCCGACCTTGAGCCTGATTTGGTTAATCATGAAACCGAACCCGCATTAACCGAAAGGCCCCTTCCCGATGGCCCGGATCCTGATCGCAGATGATGACGAACTGATCGCCGAACTGGCAAGCGAAGTGCTGATCGATGCCGGCCATGCCTGCGGTTGGGTGACGAGCGCCGAGACGGCTTGGCAATGCGTGCGCCGCAAGCGGCCCGATATCCTGTTGCTCGACCAGGGTCTTCCCGGCGAATCCGGGCTTACCCTGCTGCGGCGGCTGCGCCTTTCAGCCCAGCTTTATGACCTGCCGGTGATCATGTTCACCGCGCTGAGCGGCGATGAAGACGAAGCGCAGGCGATCTTTGCCGGCGCGCAGGATTTCATCCGCAAGCCGTTTGATCCCGCTGTGCTGGTGCGGCGGGTCGGGCGGATAATCAAGCTGCGCGGTGATCGTCCGCGTCACGTCGATATCAAGACCGCGCTGGCAATCGACACCCCCGCTGCCGCGCCGCGCATGGAGATGACGCGGCGCGTGCTTTAGGCTCGCCAGCTCACGCAGCGCGCGCCTGCGACTGCGCGGCAAGCAGCCCGCGCCCGATCACCTGCGCCTGTATCTCGGCTGCGCCCTCGAAGATGTTGAGAATCCGCGCATCGCACAACACCCGGCTGATCGGGTATTCGAGCGCATAACCATTGCCGCCGTGAATCTGCACCGCATTGTCCGCCGCCGCCCAGGCGGTGCGCGCGGCAAGCAGTTTCGCCATCCCCGCCTCGATATCACAGCGCGCCTGCCGGTCCTTGGCTCGGGCGGCATAATAGGTCAGCTCACGCGCCATCACGATATCAGCCGCCATCAGCGCGATCTTGTCGGCGACCCGCGGAAAGGCGGTGAGCAGCTGGCCAAACTGTTTACGGTTCTGCGCATAATCCAGCGCCAGATCCAGGGCATTCCACGCTACGCCGATGGCGCGTGCGGCGGTCTGGATCCGGGCACCCTCGAAGGTCCGCATTAGCTGTTTGAAGCCTTGTCCCTCGCGTCCGCCCAGCAGACCCTCCGGCGCGACCACGAAGCCGTCAAAACCGAGCGCATATTCCTTCATTCCGCGATAACCGAGCACTTCGATCTCGCTGCCGTCGATCCCGGCATCGGGAAATGGCTGCGCGTCCGTACCGCGCGTCTTTTCCGCAAGAAGCATCGACAGGCCAGCATAGCCCGGCTGCGCTGGATCAGTGCGCACCAGCATCGTCATCAGGTCCGCACGTGCGGCGTGAGTGATCCACGTCTTGGCCCCTGTTACTTCCCAGCGGCCATCGGGCTGAAGTTCCGCACGCGTCCGCACAGCTGCGAGGTCGGAGCCGGTATCAGGCTCGGTAAAAACAGCAGTCGGCAGGCACGAGCCGTCGGCAATGCGCGGCAACAGCGCTGCCTTTTGCTGGTCCGTCCCGTTTGCAGTGATCAGTTCACCTGCAATTTCCGACCGGGTGCCGAGCGAGCCTGCGCATATCCACCCGCGCGAAAGCTCCTCGGAAACCACGGCCATGGCGAGCTTGCCCAGCCCCAGCCCGCCGTGCGCCTCCGGGATGCACACGCCGAACACGCCAAGCTGCGCCATTTCCGCGATCACCTCGTCGGGAATCAGCGCGTCGGCTAGGTGCCACTGGTGAGCGTGAGGCGTGATCCGCTCCGAAGTGAAGGCCCGGAACTGTTCGCGCACCATATCCAGCGTCTCGTCACCCAGCGCCTCGTCCGGGCGCTGACCATCGGCGAGCAGCGCGGCAAAAGCGGCGCGGGTCTCGGCGGTGCTGCCGTGGTTGAGAAAGCGGGCTATTGCAGGCGTATCTGTCAGCGCGCGCGCCGCGCCCTCGCAGCCGAACGCGGCCGGACGCACCACCTCGCTCGCGCTCATGGGGAGGCCGAAGGCAAGCTGTGCCAGCGCCTCGCCAAAACCGATGCGCAGCGCCAGTTGCTCCGACGCACCGAACCGGCCACCGGCATCAGCCCGCGCCGCCCAGTCAGCGGTCGCCTCAAGCGCGGCCAGCGTCGCTGCCGCCCAGGCGAAACCATGCACCGCGTGCTGTTCCCGCTCAAGCAGCACGGCGTCGGGCGATCCGTCAGGCGCAACCCGTTCCGCCAGCGTCACCCGCAAAGCGTCACAATAAGCTCGCGCCGCCGCAATAGCTGTTCGCGCGTCGATGATCCATTCGCTCATGACGGCAGCGTTAGCATTGCCATGCAGCCGAGGCGAACCCGCAAAATTGCGCTGGATCACGGCCCATCAGGCTCGTTTGTTCAACAAAGGTTCAGACCCCGCCAATGTTGCGCATTGGCTACACTTATGCGGCAAAAGCCTACAATGCTTTGCAGAGGCACGCCACTTGGGTTGTGAATAAGCAGCATCTGCGGCAGGTTAAGGCTGCAAGCTGGTAATAAACACAGCCAGAGATGTTACCGGGCGCGGGATGATACGGGAAAAATCCCGGCTTCCGCCTCGGTCAGGAGGGACTGAATTCAGGCAAGAGTGCCGCTTGCGGGTGACCGTCGTTTGCACATTGTCTGAAATGAGCAACACGCTCCGACGCAGCCTTGCAGCAGCGTTGGAGCGTCAGTGATTGAACTTCCTACGCGAGGAAAAATGATGCGCTATTCCACACATACAAGACAGACTTGTTCGCTTTCGGCGCTTGCCGCGGCGATGCTCGTTTCCACCCTCGCGCCCTCGGCAGCGCAGGCGCAGGACAGCATTGCTGATGAGGCCGACAGCACGCAACCCGACGAAGCCCAGATCGTCGTCACCGGTTCGCGCATCGCGGTCGACGCTGCGACTGCTTCGGCAGGCCCGGTTCAGGTCATCACTGCTGAACAATTCAAGCAGGCTGGCGAGATCGACATCACACAGACGCTGCGCGAAATTCCTGCATTGCAAGGGTCGGACCCGGCTAACCTCGACAGCGCGCAGGGATTTGCCCTGTCGGGCGCCAGCACGCTTGACCTGCGTTCGCTGGGGACGAACAGAACGCTTGTTCTTCAGGATGGCCGGCGTCACGTGCCCGGTATTGGGGGTACTGCGACCGTCGACGTTGGATCGATCCCGCAGTCGCTGATCAAGGAAGTGCAGGTCCTGACCGGTGGTGCCTCGGGCGTTTACGGTGCCGACGCCGTCTCGGGCGTTGTCAACTACATTACCCGCACGGGCCGCGATTTTGACGGCCTTGAGTATCGCCTCCAGACCGGCATCAGCGATAAAGGCGATTCGGAGGAAATTTTCGGCTCGGTTGCGGGGGGTGGAACCTTCGAGGATGGCCGGGGCAGCGCCGTCTTTGCCGTCGAATATTCGCATAACACCTCGATCCTCGCCGGCGACCGCGACTTCGCCGCAGGACCGGGTTACTCCATTTTCGGTCAGAGCAACGACTTCCTGAACGAGCAGCTCGGCCTCGCCCCGGGGACGGAAAACGCGTTCATCCCCGACCGAAGGCTTCCGGTTTCCAGCTCGCAGGGCATCATCGCGGTTGGCGGCTTTCCGTTCGATCGCCTGGCCTTTGGCCCGCGGGTTGCGACGAACTTCCTCCCGGGAACCAGCACGGTCCCGACCTTAGGCGGGACCACCATCCCGATCCTGCAAATCATCGACCCGCAGACGGGGCAGCTGCGGGCCTACAACCCCGGCATTTCAACCGGCGCCTTCAATGCCAGCGGCGGTGACGGTATTTTCTCGGGCAACGCCCCAGGCCTGACGCTTATCCCGGAATCGACCCGCGTGGTTGCCTCCGCAGGGTTGGATTACGAGCTGACCAATACCATCACAGTGTTTGCCGATGCGAAGTTTGCCTATGTCGAAACCAGTGACATCTCGGGCGTTCCCTTTGCTGATGACCTTTTCCTGTCCGGCGACAACCCATTCCTCCCGACAGCGCTTCAGGCGCAGCTTGCCGAGGCTGGGGCATCCTTCGTCGGTGTGGCGCTTGATAACGTCGCCTCGGACACGGGCCGCGGCACCGATATCGAGCGTTCAACCTTCCGTGCATCGGGTGGTCTTCGCTGGGAAGCGCCAAACAGCAATGTCAACTTCGAGGCAACCTACACATGGGGCCGCACCCAGGTAAACGACACAGGTCGTCGTCAACGCCTGAACGATCGCTACTTTACCGCGTTCGACGCTGTCGCACTTTCTCAGGACAATATTGACGGCACCGATCCGGTGTTCAATTTCGAAAACGGTTCGGGAACGCTCAAGGCCGTTCGCAATGGTGCGGATGTGGAAATCACCGCGGGCAACGCTCAGGTCGGCGATATTGTCTGCCGCGCTGAAGTGACCGGCCTGCCTTCGCCTTCCAACGCTCCGTTTCTGGTGGGTGGCCCGCCGATCTTTGCCGATGGCACCGTCATCAATGGCACGGATGTCAGCGGCCAGACCCGTCCGGTCACCTTCCAGATCGGGGACGGCAGCTGTGCGCCGCTCAACCTGCTGGGCCAATTCCAGGGCGCCGCGCTCGATTTCGCCTTTGTTGACATCAACCAGAGCACAACGATCGAGCAACAGCAGTTCCTCGCAGTTCTGGCCGGCGATACCAGCCACCTGTTCGAACTGCCGGGTGGGCCGATCGGCTTTGCGGCAGGCTTCGAATGGCGCCGTGACGAATCGCAGTTCCTGCGGGACAGCTTCGAATCGATCGAAGGTCGCGTGATCGAGAACGTCGCTGCGCCGCTGTTCAATTCGCCGCTCAATGGCGAAGGGATCAGCGTTTACGAACTCTTTGGCGAAATTCGTGTTCCGATCCTCAGCGACATGCCGTTTGTCGAAAATCTCGAGTTCACGGCTGCCGGCCGTTACTCGGATTACAACACGATCGGTTCGACCGAGACCTACTCGTTTGGTGGACAGTACAGCCCGGTTGACTGGCTGACCTTCCGCGGCACCTATTCGCGAGCCATCCGCGCACCCAATATCGGTGAGCTGTTCGCGCCGCAATCCATCGCCACCATCGGCGTTGACGCCGACCCGTGTGACGATGGCAACATCAACAACGGCACCAGCAACCGTCCGACCAACTGTCTGCAGTTTGTGGATCCTGGCTTTGACTCTGCCCAGTTCCTGACGGCGTTCTCGACCGGCACGACGGGCGGCAACCCGCTGCTGAATCCGGAGACCTCCGACAGCTTCACCCTCGGCGGGATCTTCCAGCCGCGCGGTATCCTCGGCGGGGCGCTGGATAACTTCGTTTTCATTGTCGATTACTACGACATTGAAATCGAGCAGGCGGTCGGGAGCCTGACCGGCGCGGCGATTGCCCAAGCTTGCGTCGACCTGCCCTCGACCGACAACCAGTTCTGCGATGCGATCGAGCGCGATCCCAACCGTGGCGGCGCGATTGTGGGCTTCACCTCGGGTAACATCAACCTGCAGGTGCTGCGTGCGCGCGGCATCGACTTTGAAACGCGCTACAGCTTCGATGCGCCGTTCGGGAATGGTGACTGGGGCACCTTTACCCTGAGAGCCGCCGGCACGCACTTCCTTGAGCGTTTCACCGAAGGCGATCCGGTCATCCAGCAGACGATTGCTGACGAGCCCGATCCGGTTCAGCAGCAACTGCTGATCGCCGACCAGGCTCTCAACAGCGATCTGCTTGGTGTGGTTGGCGTCCCTGACTGGATCGTGAACTTCAGCATCAACTGGGATTTCGACCGCTGGAACATCGGCTGGCGGACGCGGTATGAAAATTCCACGCTGCAGGTCTCGAACAGCGATGCGAATGACGTCGAGATCGTCAATGATCAAGTTGTGGTATCGCCAAACGTGGGGATCCTCGATCAACGACAGCTCTTCACCGGCGACGGGTTCGAGCATGACATCAGCCTCAGCTATCGGGCAACGGACAAGGTCCAGATCTTTGGCGGCATCAACAACCTGACCGACACCGAGCCGTTCCTCGGCAGGCTGGCGCGTCCGGTCGGTCCGCGCGGAAGGTTCTTCTTCCTTGGTCTTTCCGGTTCCTTCTAAAGAGGATCCAGTTCGACTCTGTAAACAGCGGCGGAGCGGCCTTGGTCGCTCCGCCGTTTGTCGTTTCTGGAGCGGCCCAGTTCAGCGCCATTGGTCAGGACAGGCACGCATTCACGACATCCTGCAGGCTGTCGAAGTGACAGGCTGCCGGCCGCAACATCACGCAATCGTCCGGCAGAAGCGCGACCAGTATCAGAACGCCTTGCCCAACCAGAGCAAGGCTCTGGCAGCATCAATACAGCCAATGGATCGCTATGCAGGCTGTGATGCCGACCGCAATGTTCATCGGCAGACCGATTTTCACGAAATCCATGAAGCGGTAATTGGCAGCGCCATAGACCAGCGTGTTGGTCTGGTAGCCAATTGGTGTCGCAAAGCTGGCGCTGGCTCCGAACATGACAGCGATCACCAGCGGTCGGGGATCAATTCCCGTAATCGGGGCCAGACCAATGGCGATCGGCGTCATGATCACCGCAACGGCGTTGTTGGTAACGGTTTCCGTCAAAAGACTGGTCACGGCGTAGATGGCGATCAGCAGCAGCAGCGGTGTCATGCTGGTCAGCAAGGGTTCGAGGCTGGAGACGATCAGATCGACCGTTCCGGCGTTCTCCAGCCCCTTGCCAAAGGCGAGCATGCCGAAGATCAGAACCAGCGTGTTCCCGTCTATCGCCCCCCATGCTTCCTCAGGCTCAAGGCAGCGGAACAGCATCACGATCCCTACCCCGGCAAGCGCGAGCGCTTCGATCGGCCAGCCGAAGACTGCGGCAAGCAGCACGACACCGGCCAGCGTGGCAATCGCTATGGGAGCCTGCGCGCGCCGGAACGCGCGGGCCTTGGCCTCCCCGACATCGGTCAGGCCGACATTCGCCTGCAGTGCCTGGGCCGCATCGCTGCCCGCTGCGATCAGCAGGCGGTCGCCAGCCCGCACACGAGCGCTGGCAAGATCAGGCCCGGCAACATGGCGTGGCCGAACCAGTCCGAGCACGCGCACCTTCAGCCGGGACAATAAAGGTATCTCTGCCAGCCTGCGCCCGATCATCGGGTGGGACGGAGAAATCACCGCCTGCACGAGGCGAAGGTCGTCGGGCCGTTCGGGCCCGGCAGTCGCCACACCCCCGCCGACACCCATCAGGCCGGTTCTGAAGTCATACGCCTCCGCAAGCGAGGCAAGCTCCGCCGGGCTGGCGGTCACGATCAGTTGATCGCCCGCAGCCAGCTGCCAATTGTCGAAACCGCGCCGCTCCATCGTCTTGCCGCGCTGAACACCGACGAGGCGCAGCCCGGGCCGACGGAAAAGGCCGATATCCGCGATCCTCCGGCCCACCAGCGGGCTTTCAGGCACCAACACAAGGTGGGACAGGAAGGCATCGCTTTCGCCCTGTTCATCCATGGCGTGGGCTGCGCGATCGGGTAGCAGATACTTTCCGGTCAGGGTCAGCACCGCCAACCCGGCGGTCGCAGCGCACAGACCGATGATCGTGATTTCGAAAATCCCGAATGCGGCCAAACCCTGCTCTTGTGCGACGCCATCGACCAGCAAGTTGGTCGAGGTGCCGATCAGTGTCAGCGTTCCGCCGAGGATCGAAACATAGGACAAGGGGATCAATAGCCGGGTGGCATTGACCCCCAGCACGCGGGCAAGGCGCTGCGCGATCGGGATCATCACGATGACCACTGGTGTATTGTTCATGAATGCGGAGGCCGCAATGGTTCCCGCACCGATCTCTGCCACCGCCAACCGGGGTTTGCGCAAGGTACGCCGGATAATCCACCCCGACACTTCCTCAAGCGCGCCGGTGCGCAACAGCGCGCCTGAAAGCACGAACATGGCAGCGATCGTGATCGGCGCGGAATTGCTGAACACACCAAGCAATTCGCGCGGCGGCAGGAACCCGAAGGCCATCATCAGCACGCCGCCCGTGATTGCTATGACCACTGGCGGTCTCCGCTCGGTCACAAAGGCCGCAAATAGCCCCACCAGCAGCGCAAGGCCGATATAGGGCGCGAACGGACTGACATGTTCTTCAAGGAAAGACAGCATCGCCGGTTCCTACATCAGCCATGCAGCGCGTGCCAGCGACCACAAAACTGGCGCAACCGTGACCCGCACATAGCTGGCGACGGGCATCAATCCTGTTGCCGACCCACCGTTTCTGATCAACAGTCACGCAGCGCAGATGCCGCAGCAACCGGCCTTGATCCCATCATCAGCCAAACCCTTGTCGGGCAGCTTCCGCGCGAGATCCATGATCGGCCAGCCAGGTTACTCCGGCTGCGTCAGGCCAAGCTGTTCCTCGATGAATTCGGCCTGCTTGCGGTAATAGAACAGCTGGTTCGACAGCTTGCGCCAGCCGTGGCCTTCATCGGGAATACGGATGAAGGGCGCAGCCACGCCATTGGCGCGCAGCGTCTTCACCATCGTTTCGGTCTCGGCAATGTCGATCCGCGGATCCATCACCCCATGCGAATAGAGCACCGGCACGGTGATCCGGTCGGCCTTGCGGATCGGCGAATTGACCTTGTAGAATTCACGCCACTTATCCTCGGCAATATCGCCATATTCGATCTTGTCCGCCGCCTTGAGCGAAGGCGAGGCAATTTCCAGCGCGGTGACCCAGTCCGCCACCCCGAACAGCGAAATCCCGGCAGCGAATTCGCCCGGATATTCGGCCAGCACGGCATTGACCGCATAGCCGCCATAGGAGCCACCCATCACCGCCGCGCGGCTCCCATCGATCAGCCCATCCGCAGCGAGCGCGCGCTTGAGATCGACCAGATCGCGCACCGAATCGAGCCGTCTCTCGCGATCATCCAGCGTCGAATAGGTACGCCCGAGCCCGGTGCTGCCGCGCACATTGGGCTGGAACACGGCAACCCCGCGCGCAACGTGATATTGCGTTACGGCAGAAAAGGAGGCCACGCTTTGACCCGAAGGCCCGCCGTGGACATTGAACAGCACCGGCGGCGCATCGGCGCCCGTCCCGGCCCCTGCGGGCAGATAAAGCAGCCCTTGCAACTCCACCCCGTCGCGGGCCTTGTATCGCACCACCTCGGGCCGCACGAGCCGCGCAGGGTCAAGCCCGGCAAGGTTGGCGGCAAACACCTTTTGCGCGGTTCCAGCCACCGGGTTGGTCATCCATATCTCGCCCGGGGTCTGCCAGCCATTGACCCGCACCATCAACTGCCCATCGGCTTCGCAATCGAGCTGGTATCTGCCTTCAGGAAGCTGCGGCATGGCGATCGCGCGCTTATCGGCGGTGTGCCAGCCACGCAACGTGTCGAACCCGTCATCGTTCTGGGTCCAGTAGAGAAAATCGCCGCCCGTCCCGCAAAGTTCGAGGTTCTCGACGTCGCTTTTGGCATCGAACACGGGCGCGAAGCTTGCCTTGGCGAGGCTGTAGAACGCCAGCGTGCCGAATTCGCGGTCGCGGTTGGTGGAGAAGTAGAAGCCCGAGGAATCCGGCGCCCATTCGAACCCGCCCAGCGTATGGGCTGCGCGGTCCTCCACCGGAGGCCTCGAAATCGTGGTCATTGCCCTGGTCGCGAGATCGAGCAGATACAGATTGTCGGCATCCTCGCCCACGGTCTCGGTGACGATGGCAAATTTGCCGTCGGGCGATATCGATCGAGCAGCAAGGCCAAGTTCGGACTGGACGATCAATTCACTCTGCCCGTCCAGCGTGCCGCGATAGATGTCGAACACCCCCGCCCCGCGCGCGGTCGAGGCATAGACGAAGCTGCCGTCGGCGGCGAAATCGCCGAAAATGCGGAAATCGCCGCGCGCAGCGGCAAGTACCTCGGTCTCGCTCTTTCCGTCGGCGGTGATCGCGAAATAGCCGGGCTGTTCATTGCCGTCACGGTCGGCGGAATAGAACAGACGGGTGCCGTCCGGGGTCCAGACCGGAGCGAACACGCCGGTTTTGAAAGTCACCTGCTGCGGCTGGCCGCCGCTTGCAGGCATCACCCACAATTCGGATTCGCCCGTCACATCCCAGGCAAAGGCAATGGTCTTGCCATCGGGCGAAAGATTCGCCGCCCCCGCCCCCGACGCCAGCAGGTAGCGGGCGATATCGGCAGGATATTCACCTGCCCGGCCTATGGTGATGGCGCCGCCATCCGGTTCGATCGCCGCTATCGAGAGATCGGCGCCCTTGGCTCCCCCGAATGTCTCTTCGGCATCCTGGGCAATCGAGGCCTGTGGCAGGGCGAAAATGGCAGCGGCGCTGGCAAGAAAGACGGAGCGGATCACGGGCACCTCGTGGACTGAGACATAATCGGGCGCAGCCTAGCGTCCCCCGGCACGAACGCAATGCGCCGAATACCCGAAAAATGGGCAGCGCCGGCGGATGCGCGCAGGGTCGTTCACTTTTCACAAGCCGGGAACGAAGATTTCAGCTAGGGGGCGTGCGAACCGGCGGGGTGCAAGCCATCTTTGCCTCTCATCGCCATTCCCCCCGAAATCCCCGGATGTTCGCACCGATTTCAGCGAACACCTTGATACGAGCCCCTTTCATGACCTTTCCTGCCCTCCCCGCAACCCTCGAAGCCGCGCTTGCCGAGCGCGATTACAGCACTGCCACCCCGGTACAGGCCGAAGTGCTTCGTCCAGAAGCAGCGGGACGCGATCTCGTCGTCTCGGCCCAGACCGGTTCGGGCAAGACCGTCGCCTTCGGCCTCGCAATGGCGAGCGAACTGCTCGACGGGGATGGCCGGATCGGGTTTGCCACGGCACCGCGCGCGCTGGTAATCACCCCGACGCGCGAACTGGCGTTGCAGGTCAGCCGCGAGCTTGCATGGCTTTATGACAGGACCGGCGCGCGGGTTGCCACCTGCGTTGGCGGGATGAACCCCTCGGCCGAACGCAAGGCGCTCTCTTCCGGCCCGGCCATCGTGGTTGGCACACCCGGCCGGCTGCGTGACCATTTCGAACGCGGGGCGCTGATGCTGTCCCAGCTCGCAGTAGCGGTGCTGGATGAAGCCGACGAGATGCTCGACATGGGTTTCCGCGAGGAGCTGGAAGCGATCCTTGATGCGACGCCGGATGGGCGCCGCACGCTGTTGTTCTCGGCCACCATGCCGCGTCCGATCGAGGCGCTCGCGCGCCGTTACCAGAATGATGCCTTGCGGATCGCCACGATCAGCGAAGGCCGCGGTCACGGCGATATTGCCTACCAGGCCGTCACCGTTTCCCCGCCCGAGATCGAGAACGCGGTGGTCAACCTGCTGCGTTTTCACGAGGCTGAAACCGCGATCCTGTTTTGCGCCACCCGCGAAAAGGTGCGGCACCTGCACGCCACATTGCAGGAACGCGGCTTTGCCGTGGTGGCGCTGTCGGGCGAGCATTCGCAAGGCGAGCGTAATCAGGCCTTGCAGGCCCTGCGCGACGGAAGGGCGCGGGTATGCGTCGCCACCGATGTCGCCGCGCGCGGGATCGACCTGCCCACTCTCAGCCTTGTCGTCCATGTCGAAATCCCCCGCGATGCCGAAACGCTGCAGCACCGCTCAGGCCGGACAGGGCGTGCCGGGCGCAAAGGCGTTGCGGTGCTGATCGTGCCATTCTCGGGCCGCCGCCGGGTCGAGGCGATGCTGAACCGCGCCAAAATCGCGGCGGAATGGCAGGACGTGCCCGACCGCGAGGCCATCGGCAAACGCGACCGCGAACGCCTGCTCGGCAAACTGCTCGCCCCGGTGGAAGTCGAAGAAGCCGACCGTGATCTGGCACAGCGCCTGCTGGCCGAACGCAGCCCGGAAGAAATCGCCGCCATGCTGGTCAACGCCCACCGCGCGAGCCTGCCCGAGCCCGAGGACCTGATCGCCAATACCCCGCAGGCACGGGCCGATGCCCAGAAGGATCGCCACCGTCCCGGCTTCGAGGATACGGTGTGGTTCCGGATGGATGTCGGTCGCGCCAACAATGCCGACCCGCGCTGGCTGCTGCCGATCATCTGCCGTCGCGGGCACATTACCCGCAACGAAATCGGCGCGATCCGGATCGGTCAGGCGGAAACCTACTTCCAAATCCCGCGCACCATCGCCGAGAAATTCGCCGCAGCCGCCGCGCGGACGGGCGCATCCGATGGCGAAGAAGAAGCGCTGATGATCGAACGTTCGGAGGCTGGCCCGCGGGAAGCTGCCCGTAGCAACCGCCAACGCCACCCATCACGCAGCGCTTCAGATAACGCCTTCGTCAAGGCCAAGCCGACAGGCCGGAACTTCGGCAAGAAAAACCACGCCCACTCTGCTGCTGCCGGCCCGAGGCCCGGCAAGCCTGCGGCCAAGTACAAACACAAGCGCAAGCAACCCTAAGAACAGCGTTCGTGTCACAAGGCAGCAGTCAGGTCAGCGGATGCCCTTGCCCTGCCCCCCGTCCACGCCGAGCGCCGCCCCTGTCACCCAGCCCGCACGCGCCGAGACAAGCCAGACCGCCGCATCGGCAATTTCCTCGGGTCTTCCCAGACGGCCGAAGAGGATGCTGCCGCGCACCATTTCATAGACCGGCGGGTTTTGGGAGCGCATCACATCCCAGCCGCCACCCGGAAATTCGACCGAGCCGGGTAGCAGCGCATTGGCCTGATACCGTTCGCGGCCTCGTTTATGGCCAGCTTCTTGGCATAGGCGTTGAGCGCTGCCTTAGCCGAGGTGTAGCCGTAATCATCCATCGGAGCGCCCTCGGCCGCCAACCCCTTGGCGATCGCCCGACCTATGCTGCGGCTTGCCCCGGTAACCAGTGCGACCTTGCCTTCAAGTTCGAGATCCATGGCATTCCCCCAATTCGCGTGGAGGACGATTGTGGGGTGGCTTGCAGAAAAGTTCCAGCAATGCGCCCAAATGCCAGCGACCCGCATGATTGAAAGCCAGGCGGTTCGCGACAGAAGGTGGAAAGGTCGGGCGCTGGCGGCGCAGCGGCAGGCTCAAACCGGGCAGGCTGGCTGATAACCGGGGAACTATGCGCAATCCTCAACCCCTCAGGCCTGTTGGCCGGGCAGCATGATGGGCTATGAGGGATTTTCCCCGCAGCGGCGTATGGCAGGGCTAGAGCGGCGTATGGCAGGGCTAGAGGAGGCTGTTGATGGATATTGATGGACACCTGTTGATGCTCCGCATGGCCGCCGTGCCTGCCGGGCTGGAACGGCTCGACGGCGCGGCGCTTGCAGGCCGGGCGCGGCGCGAGCGGCGACAATCGCAGGCCGTAACAGGGTTCGCGGCAGCAGCGGCGTTGACGATCGGCATTATCGGCGGGCTTGCGCCCCTCGACAGGCCGGGCGCGAAGGTGCCCTTTGGTCCGCCGGTTGCCCTTACCCCTCTGATCGCGCTCGCCCGCGGATGAGCCTGCGCCGGGTTACCCTGATCGCCGTGATTGCATTTCTTGCGGCCGGAACCGGAGTTTTTGCCGCGCGAATGCTCCATCCCGCAGCCTCCGACGCCGGCGCAGAACTTCATGCCCTGATGCATGAGAGGCTCGACCTTGATGCGATGCAGGAACAAAAGCTTGAGACGCTCGAAGCCGAATTCGCCAAACGTCGAACCAACCTCGAAGCCCGGCTCAAGGCTGACAATGCGCGGCTGGCAGAGGCAATAGCAGCCGAGCATGTCTATGGCCCGCGTGTGTCGGCAGCGGTGGATGCAACCCACCATTCGATGGGTGCGGTACAAAAGGCCACACTTGAACATGTCTTTGCCATGCGGG
Organism: Erythrobacter sanguineus; assembly: GCF_900143235.1. Lineage (GTDB taxonomy): Bacteria > Pseudomonadota > Alphaproteobacteria > Sphingomonadales > Sphingomonadaceae > Erythrobacter > Erythrobacter sanguineus. Next base: position 237,726 of record NZ_FRDF01000002.1, read on the forward strand.
CGATCCTGCGGCCCGATCAGCAGCCGCAATTCGATGCCGTGGTCGACAAGGCGCTGACCGCTTCGGCCCAGTGACCGAGGCCCAGTGACTGAGGCGGAAACTGATGCAGCACTGGCGCGGGGGGCGCTGGCGGGCGACGCGCAGGCGCAGCGTGCTCTGGTGGAGCGGCATCGCGATGCGCTTTACCGCCTCGCCCGAACCGCCACGGGCGATCCCGACGAAGCGCTCGATATCGTGCAGGAAGCCTTTCTGGCCGCCTTCACCGCGCTGGGACGGTATGATCCGGCCCGGCCCCTGCGCGGCTGGCTGGCAACGATCACGCTCAACAAGGCGCGCGACTGGGCCCGGCGGCGCAAGGTGCGGCGGCTGCTCGGGCTGGCTTTGCCCGCCAATGCGGCCAGCTGGATTCCCGATGATGCACCGCTGCCCGACGAAGTGGCAGAGCAGCGCGATGCGCTTGCCGCCACCGCCCGTGCGATCGCCGCCTTGCCTGCAAGCCTCAAGGACGTACTGCTGCTGCGCACGCTCGAAGGGCTGAGCCAGGCAGAGACAGCACGCGCGCTCGGTATCAGCGAAAAGGCTGTCGAGACCCGGCTTTATCGGGCCAGACAGAAACTTGGCGAGCCGCCAAGGGATGATCCAGCCGCCCGCGTATAGGAGGGCATGGCTCTTCCTGTGTTGTCCCGACGCCGCCTGATGCTGGGTGCCGGCGCTGCCTCCGCATTCGCGGCCATGCCCGCGTGGGCGCAAGGCCACAGCGTGCATCGCCAGCGCGGCGGTGCGCCGATAAAAGCGGGCTTTGACGAGGTCGGCGGACCGGTGATCGACCTCGCAGTGGGCCACGGCCCGCGTGTCGTGCAGGGACGCAAGGGGCACGGCATTGCAGTCAATGGGAGCGTTCCGGGTCCACTGGTGCGTTTGCAGGAAGGCCAGGATGTCCAGCTCAACGTCACCAACAATCTGGGTCAGGATACCTCGATCCACTGGCATGGCTTGCTGCTGCCGTTTCACATGGACGGGGTGCCGGGAATCAGCTTTCCCGGGATCAGGCCAGGGCAGACCTTCACCTATGAATTTCCGGTGCGGCAAGCGGGCACCTACTGGTATCACAGCCATTCCGGTCTGCAGGAACAGCAGGGCCATTACGGCCCGCTGATCATTGATCCGGCGGGCGACGAACCGGCAGAATATGACCGCGAATATATCCTGTTGTTGAGCGAGTTCACCCCGCTTTCGCCGCATTTCATCATGGACCGCCTGCGCAAGGGTGAAGGCTATTTCAACTACCAGCAGACCAGTTGGACCGATGATTACCCCCTCACTGCTGAAGAACGGCAGATGTGGGGCGAGATGCGGATGCCCGCGACCGATATCGCCGATGTCACGGGTTCCACCTACACCTATCTCGCCAATGGGCGCGGGCCCAAGGAAGGGCTGGAATTCCTGTTTCGCCCCGGCGAGCGCATCCGGCTGCGGATCATCAACGGATCGGCGATGACCTTCTTCAACATCCGGATTCCCGGCCTGCCGATGACGGTGATCGCTGCCGATGGCCAGAATGTGCGCCCGGTGGAGGTCGATGAATTCCAGATCGGCACGGCAGAAACCTATGACGTGATCATCACGCCGGGCACCACCGATGCTTACGCGATCATCGCCGAATGCATGGACCGTTCCGGCATGGCGCTGGCGATGCTGGCAAGCCGTCCGGGCGCTCGCGCTCCGGTTCCTGCGCTGCGCAAACCCCCGCTGCTCGACATGGGCGACATGGGGATGAACCACGGCGATATGGGGGACGAAGGCGCGCACGGCATGGCCGGCATGAAGATGCGCGATACCTTGCTGTTGCCGCCCGATGTGAAAATCGGCCCGGGCATCGACATGGTCTCCATGGCGCCGGTCGACAAGCTGGGCGATCCCGGTCTTGGCCTGCGCGATGTCGATCACCGGGTGCTGAACTACCGGATGCTGTCAGCGCTGGAGCCGAACCGTGATACCCGCAACCCCTCGCGCCTGCTGGAGCTGCACCTCACCGGCAACATGGAACGCTACATGTGGTCGTTCGACGGCCGGATGTATTCCGCCGTCAGCGACGTGCCGATCCGCTTTGCGTGGAACGAACGGGTGCGGGTCAAGCTGGTCAACAACACCATGATGGCGCACCCGATCCACCTGCACGGGATGTTCTTCGAACTGGTCAACGGCGAGACGTCCGCCCACCAACCGCGCAAGAACGTGGTGATCGTCCAGCCGGGCGCGAGCGCGCAGTTCGATATCACCGCCAATGAACCGGGCGACTGGGCGTTTCACTGCCACCTGCTGTATCACATGCATGGCGGGATGATGCAGACCGTGACGGTGATGGGGCCGGGAGAGGGCGAGTGAGGGCTCTGCTTTCGCTTACCATGATGCTGGCGGCCTCTCAGCTGGCCGCCCAGAGCCATGACGACCATCAGCATCAGACATCGCCCGAGCAACACGACCCGCACGCCGGACATGATATGGCCGAACCAGCCAAGCCCGCTTCCCCCGGCCCGGCCATGGAAACCCCGCCGCCCCCCGCCGCCGGCAGTGGTCCGCCGCGTGCCGCCGATGCGATCTGGGGGGCTGAGGCGATGCGGGCCTCACGCAAGGAACTGCGCCGCACCCATGGCGATTTCCCGGTGTTCTGGTTTCAGGGCGACCGGCTGGAAGCGCAGGTGCGCGAGGGCGCGGACGTCTACCTGTGGGACATTCAGGGCTATTACGGCGGTCCGACGACACGGCTGTGGTTCAAGAGCGAGGGCGAAGGCACATTCGGCTCCGCTCCGGAAGATGCCGAGGTGCAGGCGCTCTACGCCAAGGCTTTCGCGCCGTTCTGGGATGTGCAGGCCGGCATCCGCCACGACATTGCTGGGCCGGACACAACTCATGCGGTGATCGGCGTGCAGGGCCTTACGCCCTACATGTTCGAGATCGACGCTGCTCTGTTCCTCTCCCACCGGGGTGATCTTACCGCCCGGATCGAGGGCGAGATCGACCAGCGCATCACCCAGCGCCTGATCCTGCAACCGCGGATCGAGGCGAACCTTTCCGCACAGGACATCGCCCCGCTCGGCATTGGTGCGGGGCTCGACCAGATCGAGATCGGCGCGCGTCTGCGTTACGAAATTGCCCGCGAGTTCGCGCCCTATATCGGTATCGAACAATCGTGGCGCACGGGCCGCAGCGCGGATTTCGTCCGCGCGCGCGGTGAAGATCCATCCACCACCAGCTTCGTGGTGGGTCTGCGGTTCTGGTTCTGACAACACGTCTGTTTATGACAACACGAAGGACAATCGATGCGTTTTGCTGCTTTCCTCGCTGCCCTTACCCTTTCATCGGGCTTCCCCTGCGCGCTTCTCGCACATGTCGAACTTGCCGCCTCGACCCCGGTCGCAGGCACCGCGGCCAAGGCCCCGCGCGAAATCGCACTGACCTTCAACCAACCGGTCGATCAGATGGCAGCCGCAGCAAGCATTGTCATGACCGCGATGCCGGGCGTCCCCAATCACGGCGAAATGGTGATCCGCAACTTTACCGCCAGCTGGTCTGAAGACAGCCAGACCATGACCCTGACCTTGCGCAAACCATTGCCCGCCGGAACCTACGAGATCCGCTGGCAGGCTGCCGCTGGCGATGGTCATCCGATGAGCGGCACTTTCGGCTTCGATGTACCATAGGTCGTTCCTCCCAGATTGGAGTTCAGGAAGCCGGCAGCGTCATTTGCTCCCCGATTGACCGGCATTGTTAAGCGCGTTTCTATCCACACTTCGTGACCGCGCGCGACCAGTTCATGCGCGCGCTCAGGTGCCAGGCGGACGCGATATTCGTGATTCTTGATTTCGACAGGGCATCCGATGCGCGTGGAATTCGTCGTCCTTGTCGCGGTGAAGGAAGGCAGGTTTGCAGGCTCGGTCTGGCAACCGGCTCAGGCAGCAGCACTGGCTGCCACTGGTTCGAAGACGGCGGTGGCGGGATTGCCGACGAAATGGCGGGCGAGGATGGCGCTGTCACGGGCAATCGTTTCGACGCAGGTCACGAGATGGGCAAACTCCGCATTGCTCATGAGCGGGGAGAAATTGACCCGCACAAACCCCGGCTTGTCCAGTTCCGCGCCGAAGCGGATCGCCTGGTAGATCGCGCGCGAGTGCTGTTCGTCGAGATCCAGCAGACGGTGAACATAAGGCCCCGCGCAGGCACAACCGCCGCGTGCCTGAATGCCGAAACAATCGCTAAGGATGCGGGTGACAAGCTGGTGATGGACCAGTTGCCCTTCGCCGTCGCGCATCCTGAACGAGACGATCGGCAGGTGTTCATCCATCTCGCGCCCCAGCACCTCGATCCGCGGGTTTGCGCGCCAGCGGGCCAGTGCGTCGCGGCACATCTGCTGTGCGCGCAGGTCGAGCCCGGCCTCCATCATGCAGGACCGAACGATGCCCGCGAGCGCCGTGCGGATATCGCCGATCGCGTTGGGTGTGCCGGCTTCCTCCCGCGCGGCGAGATCGGCAAGGTAGTCATGGCCAGATGGCGAGACGAAGCTGACCGTGCCGCCGCCGGGAGCCGAGGGCTTGTCCAGCACCACGGCATCGCGACGCACCACCAGCACGCCCGATGACGCGGGGCCGCCGAGGAACTTGTGAGGCGAGAAGACCAACGCATCGACGGCAACGTCAGGTGCCGGGCGCATGTTCATCGCGATGTAGGAGCCCGCCCCGGCATAGTCCCAAATCACCTTGCCGCCCGCCGCCTGCACCATGCGCGATACGGCGGCGACATCGGTCAATGCGCCGGTGACGTTCGACCCGGCGGAAAAGGCGGCGATGACCTTCCGGCCTTTCCCGACCTTGAGAACCTCGGCGAGCGCGGCACGATCCGGGCCGCCGTCGGCACCCTCTGGCAGTTCGATCACCTCCGCGCCGCTTTCGCGCCATGGCAGCAGGTTGGAGTGGTGCTCGTAAGGGCCGAGCAAGACCAGCGCGCGCCGTCCTTCGGCGTCCGGGAGGTCGGCTCCGAACAGCCGCACCAGCTTCTGCAGGCCCGCGGTTGCGCCCGAACCGGCGAAGATCACCGCATCGCCAGCGTCCGCCCCGCAGAACCACGCGATCTCAGCCCTGGCTGAGCGGCGCAGCGCGTTGATCGAGCGACCGCAGTGCGAGGCCTGCGTGTGCGGGTTGGCATAGACCGGCAGGACATGCTCCAACACAAAATCCTCGACCTCGCGCAGTGCCCGGCCCGACGCGGCATAATCGGCATAGAGGAGTGGCTGCGGCCCGAGCGGCCCATGAACCGTCGCGCCCTTGCCGATGATAGAGGCAGCGAGACTGCCATCGGCCAGCGTGCCGCGTATCTCGCTGCGAAAGGCGTCAAACAGGGCGTGGGCCTGAGCCACAGCCGGGTCGGAGCAGGAGAGTGCATCGGTCATGCAGCGCTTTTCGGGCAGTCCTGCCGGGATTTCATTACCTGTTTTCATGAATATCGACTAGAAAATCGATCATATGACCACTGAGAATCCCGAAATCGACAATATCGATCGCAAGCTCCTGATGGCGCTTCAGGATGACGCTTCCTTGAGCCAGCGCGCATTGGCCGAGGCTGTCGGTTTGTCGCAGAACGCCTGCTGGCGGCGGTTGCAGCGGCTCCAGAACGAAGGCGTGCTGCGCGGCCAGCGGGCTGATGTCGATCTGGCGCGGCTTGGCCTCGATCTGGTGGTGATCGTGATGATCAAGACCCCGCACCATTCCAAAGACTGGGCGGTGGCGTTCAAGGCCCATGTCGAACGCATACCCGGCGTCGTCGACCTCTACCGCATCGGCGGCGAGTGGGATTATCTGGTCAAGGTCGTGACACAGGGGATCAGGGGTTATGACCGGTTCTATCAGCAGTTGGTCGACGGGTTCGACCTTTCGGTGGTGACGGGCCATTTCGTGATGGAGGAAATGATCAGCGCGAGACCGATTCAGCTGGTTTAATGCCCCAGCCTGATCACCAATCCCTTGTCCCCCGTCAGCACCAATGGCACAGATTTGAGGTTGTGATTTAAGGAGGGTTGGGGCTTCGTCGTAGTGACGAAGGAACGAAGATGAAGACCCAACCCTCCTTGAAGAAATCGCCCCCCAAGAAGGCCCCTGCCGAGCGGGTGGTGAAGGACATCCGGCGTGCAACCCGTCGCCATTTCTCGGCTGAGGACAAGATCCGCATCGTGCTCGACGGGCTGCGCGGCGAGGACAGCATCGCCGAGCTGTGCCGGAAGGAAGGCATCGCCCAGAGCTTGTATTACACCTG
>NZ_FRDF01000011.1 GCF_900143235.1 Erythrobacter sanguineus
CCGTTGCCATTGCCGCCGCCATTGCCATTGCCGTTGCCACCGCGGCCGTCATCATCATCGCGGTCATCATCGCGGTCATCATCGCGGTCGTCGTCGCGGTCGTCGTCGCGATCATCGTCACGGCCATCGTCGCCGTTATCATTGCCGCCGCCGTTGCCGTTGCCGTTGCCGTTGCCGTTGCCGCCGCCGTTGCCGTTGCCGTTGCCGTTGCCGTTGCCGTTGCCGTTGCCGTTGCCGTTGCCGTTGCCGTTGCCGTTGCCGTTGCCGCCGCCGTTACCGTTACCGTTACCGTTACCGTTACCGTTACCGTTACCGTTACCGTTACCGTTACCGTTGCCGTTGCCGTTGCCGCCACCGTTATTATTCGCGTTGCCTTGGCCGTTCACGTTGCTCTCGCCCTGGCTCTCGCCATTGACCTGAGCATCACCATTGCCATTGCCATTGCCATTGCCATTGCCATTGCCATTGCCATTGCCACCGCCGTTATCGGCCGACGCGCAATTGCCGCGGAAACAGGCATTGTCATCCCCGCCACCTTCTTCCGGATTGCTGAAAGGAGGAGCCGATCCGCGTGCGGTGTTGTCGGCTGCCACCGCCGCCGCGAGGACAGCCACCTCGCCCGAAACGAACCCGTTCGAATAGCCTCTCAGGTCTCCTGGCGTGCTGGCAATAGTCTGCTCGATCCGCGATCCGCCACGTTCAGGCAGGGCGGCTGGCTCTGGTTGCATGGTCGCGCGGGCAGGCGCCGCTGCCGGAGCGGCTGCCGCAGGAGCAGCGGCCGGAGCGGCGGCCGGACGCGCAGGAGAATCGATCACCCTGCGTCCCTCACCCTCGACCACCAGCCGCATCGTGTCGGCCGCGGCCACCATCGCCACCGCGCCCGGCAGCACCAGTTCGCGCGCGCCGCCATCGGGGGTCGACGCTTCGACCGCGCCCTCTGTCACCTGCAAAGTCGCACCATCCTCGCCGACGGCAATGATGAAAGTCGTGCCCTTCACCACCGCCGCAAGATAGGGGGTTTGCACGCCGAAATGCGGATCGGCCTGCTTGCCGATGTTGAACAGCGCGCTGCCATAGTCCTGAATCACCTGGATGATCGAACGGCTGCGCGCTTCCTCGGGTATGCGGATCTGCGCGTTCTGCCGCAGCGTCACGAATTCGCGCCCGCGCACCAGCACCGCCGATGAACGAGCCTGTGTGCGCACCTTGGCGCCAGCAGCGATGGCCTGACCATTGGTAGCCGGACGCTCTCCGCGAGTGTCGATGACCAGCACCGTTCCCGTGGTCTCGCTAATCGTCCACGCACCCCTTTCGGCGAGCGCAGGCGTGCCAGCGAACAGCATTACAACCAATGGCAAAAACAGGCGCGACAACAAGCGCATAACGATCTCCTTGCCTGCCCGTTACTACCAGACTTACTCTAATGATCTTTACGTGGTTGGTGAATAAAACGTTAAGCTGACTATTGATTAACTTTTGTAACCTAAGCCGTGGCGTCGTTGCATGGGAGCGCCCGGTTCTTGCGTTGGGTTAAGATTGCTGCATTTGGACCACTTTTGCTCGCCGGTCATGGACTGGCGGCGCAGGATGCGTTCGACCGCACCAATCCATCGCAGCAGGTCACGCGTGAGCGCCCCGTGGATACCATCGAGCAACCGATCCGGATCGAGATGCAGCCGGTGCTCCGAATCCCGGAATCGAATCGGACCGGCGCTGATCTTGCGGTTGGCGCGATTGTGATCGATGGGCTTGAAGTGCTTGAACGCGCCGATTTCGCCACCGTAATTGAACCTTTTGCCGGGCGGATGCTCGACGACCGCGAACTGCGCCGTCTCGCGGATGCCATCGCCGGCCACGCCCGCGAGCGTGGCTTTATCCTGGCGACCGCATGGATCCCCGAACAGGCGCTGGCCGGCGGGATGCTGCGCATCCGGGTGGACGAGGGCACGATTGACGATATCCGGGTCGAAGGGTCGGATGATCCTGTCATCCGCGGCCAGTTGCAGAACCTGTTGAATGGCAGGCCCGTCACCCTCGCAGCGCTGCAACGCGAAATTCTGCTGGCCGACGATCTGCCGGGCGTCTGGATCCGCGCAACCCGGTTTGAACGCGACGGTGATAGCCGCATTCTCGTGGTCGATGCCCGACGCGAGAGCTTTGCCGGCTCGGCGCTGCTGGCGACTGACGGGACCAAACCGGTCGGCCCGATCCGGACACGGATCGATCTTGATGCCAATGGCCTGATCTCGCCGCGCGACCGGGTCGATCTCAGCTTTTCGACCACCCCGCTCGATCCGGAAGAACTGGCCTTTTTCAGCGCCCGCTACAGCGTGGTGGTCAATGATAGCGGCACCAGCGTTGGGCTGTTCGGCTCCTATTCACGCACCGAGCCGGGTGCCTATCTCGCCAACCGCGAACTGCAGGGCGAATCGTGGCGGGGCGGCGTGAGGATGCGCCATCCGCTGATGCGCTCCGTAGAACGCAGCCTGTGGCTGGAGACGAGCGCGGAGCTGCAGAATTTGCGTCAGGACAGTTTCGGCCTGCTTGCCCGACAAGACCGGATCGCCCTTGCGCGGGTGGGCCTTTACGGCTTCGGCCCCGTGGCCGGAGGAACATTGCAAGGCCGCGCCACCATTACGCAGGGTCTCGACATCCTTGGCGCCACGGCGCTGGGCGATCCGCTCGCCTCGCGCGGCGATGCTCCGCCCGACTTCACGACCCTTTCATGGTGGCTGAACTGGCGGCGCGGACTGGCCGCGCGGGTCAGCCTTTCACTGGCGGCGAGCGGGCAATTCTCGACCGAACCATTGCTGATCGGAGAAAACTTCGCGCTGGGCGGCAATGCCTTCCTGCGCGGCTATGATTTTGCCCAGCGCATCGGCGATCAGGGCATCGCCGGAGTGGGTGAGCTGCGTTACGACTGGCCCGACGCGCTCGGCACGCTGAGGCGCCTGCAGCTCTATGCCTTTGCCGATGGCGGCACGGTGACAAACCTTGCAGACGGGCGCGGCAGCGGCACGCTCGCTTCCAGCGGCGCGGGATTCCGGGCCGATGTCACCCGCAGTCTCGACTTCGATCTCGAAATCGCCGTGCCACTGACCGAGGATCGCTACGATACCGACGACAGATCGCCGCGCATCAACCTGCGCGTGAGCCAGTCGTTCTGATATTGCTGCCCGCCGGACGGCAGGTAAACAGGTTCAGCCCTTGCCGCCCGGATCGGCAAAGTGGCTGGGAAGGTGCGCGTTGACGACACCGCCATCCACCGTCAGCGTTTCGCCCACCACATAATCGCCTGCGCGGCTGCACAGATAGATCGCGGCCGCCGCCATGTCTTCCGCCGTGCCGATACGCTTGGCCGGGATGCCCGAAGCCGATGCATCGGGCGCGTCCTTGGCGGCCTTGTTCATCTCGGACGGGAAGGCGCCCGGAGCGATCGAGGTGACGATGATATTGTCCTCGACCAGCCGCGCCGCCATGCGCCGGGTCAGCTGGATCACCGCCGCCTTGGAGGCCTGATAAGCATAGGTCTCCCACGGATTGATCCGCTGCCCGTCGATCGAGGAAACATGGATCACCTTGGCCGGATGGCCTTGCTTGCCGCCTTCGACCAGCAAGTCGTGGAGCTTCTGGGTCAGAAAGAACGGAGTCTTGACGTTCAAGTCCATCGTCCGGTGCCATCCCGCCTCATTGAATTCGAGGTAAGGCTGGCCCCAGGCGGCACCCGCATTGTTGATCAGGATATCAAGCCGGGTCTCGCGTGATTTCAGCGCGTTGGCAAGCCCGACCATGCCATCCATCTGGGAGAGATCGGCCGGGATGCCGATGACGCGATCGGCACCGAATTCGTCGATCGTCTCCTGCATCTGCTCGACCTTGCGGGCCGAGATGTAGACCCGCGCGCAACCGGCGGCGAGCAGGCCTTCGACGAACATCTTGCCGATGCCGCGCGAACCGCCAGTGACCAGCGCGATGCGCCCTTCGAGGCTGAAAAGTGATTGAATATCCATGTGTCAGTATCCACTCAAGGTCGCCACGCGGCCCGCGTGGAAATAGGCATCGCCCAGGAATTCGGCCAAGGCGCGATCGCGCTTCATGTAAAGGCCGATGTCGTATTCGTCGGTCATGCCGATGCCGCCATGCATCTGCACGCCTTCCTGCACCGCGAGACGCGCTGTTCTGGCGACCTTGGCCTTGGCGACGCTGGTCATCAGATCGGCCTGTTCGCTTCCGGCATCGAGCAATTGCTGTGCCTTGATGGTGACAGCACGGGCAATCTCAACTTCGGAATAGAGGTGGCTGGCGCGGTGCTGGAGCGCCTGAAATTCGCCGATCAGCTTGCCGAACTGCTTGCGCTGCTTGAGGTAATCGACGGTCATGTCCATCGCCCCGCTGGCAACGCCCACGCCCTCTGCCGCTGCGCCGATACGGCCGGCCAGCAGCATTGCATCAAGGACATCGCGCCCGCCGTCGATCTCGCCGATCACGGCATCGCCATCGAGCTCGACACCGTCAAATCTGGTGTGGGTCGCCATGGAAGAATCGAGCAGCCGCACCGCATCATGGCTCATGCCGCTGGCATCCTTGGGCACGGCGAACAAGGTGATGCCATCCGCATCCTCGTCCGAGCCCGATGTCCGCGCGGCGACCACGATCATGTCGGAGCTGCTGCCATGGATGACGAAGCTCTTGGCGCCGGACAGCTTGAACCCGTTGCCCGATTTTTCTGCGCGGGTGGCGATGCGGCCGGGGCGGTGCTTGGCGGTTTCGTCGATGGCGACGGCAAACACGCTATCGCCCGCGATCAGGCCCGGCAGGTAGCGGCCCTTCAAGTCATCCGAACCATGCTTGAGCGCAGTCGCAGCCATCACCGAAGATGTGAGGAACGGCGAAGGGGTAAGGTTGCGCCCGATTTCTTCGAGCACGATCCCGGCTTCGACATGGCCCATGCCCAGCCCGCCGTCGGCCTCGTCCACCAGCATCCCGGTAAAGCCCATTTCGGCCATCTGCTTCCACAAGCCGTGGCCGAAGCCGTCCTTGCAATTGCGGTCGCGCCAATGGCGCAGCTGTTTGGCGATGTTGCCTTCTTCGGCCATGAAGCTGCTGGCGGTATCGGCCAGCATGGCCTGATCGTCATTGTGATACAGGGGCATTTACGTTCTTCTCCCAATTCTCCCCTCCCGCCTGCGGGAGGGGCAGCGAGACTTGCCAGCTTGCTGGCTAGTCGCAGCGGGGTGGGCTTTCGAGCGGTTGCGCCTGCCCACCCCAGACCCCTCCCGCAAGCGGGAGGGGAGAATGACGTGCTCAGGCTCCCGGCAGATCGAGAATGCGCTTGGAAATCACGTTGAGCATGACTTCCGAAGTGCCGCCCTCGATCGAGTTCGCCTTGGTGCGCAGCCAGCCGCGGGCAGGCTTGCCGCCGCCGGTATCCTCGCTCTCCCATTCAAGGCTGCGCGAACCGCCGACCGCCATCATCAATTCGTGGCGGCGCTTGTTCAATTCGGTGCCGACATATTTCATCATGTTGGGCTGCGCGGGATGCGCCTTGCCGACCTTGATTTCGTCCAGGAACTTCTCGCCCATCGCGGTGTAGGCCAGCGCATCGACATCGAACAACGCCAGTTCGGCGCGCAGCACCGGGTCGATCTCGTCACCGAGTTTCGCCGCGTGGCGCTTCATCATCGCGCCGATTGCCGCGGTGCGATCCCCGCCGCCCGCGCCCGAAATCATCTCGCGTTCGTGGCCGAGCAGATACTTGGCCACATCCCAACCGCGATTGACCTCGCCGACATAGGCCGGGCAATCCTCACCATAGGATTTGGGCACCGCGACATTGTCGAAGAAGGTTTCGCAGAAGGGCGAATTGCCGCTGATCAGCAGAATCGGCTTGGTCGTCACCCCTTCGCTTGCCATGTCGAACAGCATGAAGGTGATGCCCTTGTACTTGTCTTCCTTGTTGGTGCGGACAAGGCAGAAAATCCAGTCGGCCTGATCGGCATAGGACGTCCAGATCTTCTGGCCGTTCACGACCCAGTGATCGCCCCCCGCCGGATCAACAACTTCTTCGCCAAAGGTCTGCAAGGAAACCAGATCGCTGCCTGAACCGGGTTCCGAATAGCCCTGGCACCAGCGGATTTCGCCGCGGGCGATTTCATTCAGGAAACGCTGCTTCTGCCCTTCGGTGCCGAAATGCAGGAGCGCGGGGCCAAGCATCCAGATGCCGAAGCTGCTGAGCGGCGGGCGCGCATTGATGCGGCTCATTTCCTCGCGCAGCACCTTGGCTTCGGCAGCCGAAAGGCCAGCGCCGCCATAGGCCTTGGGCCAGGCGGGCACGGTGTAGCCCTTGGCCAGACAGGCGTCGAACCACGCCTTTTGCGCAACATTCTTGAAGGTCGCGCGGCGGCCGCCCCAATAGACGTCGTCCTCGTCGCGCACCGGCTCGCGCATTTCGGCCGGGCAGTTGGCTTCCAGCCACGCGCGCGTTTCGCTGCGGAATGTTTCCAGATCGGACATTGCGCCGATTCTCCTCTCGATTGGCTCCCACTTGACGCTTACGTTATCGGCATTTGGATGGCCGCTGCAAGCGATCTTCGTCGGCGCGGCGATGCCGTAACGTCAGCAGTGATGCGATTGACGAGCCGCGCAATCAGTCTAGGTTCGAAACCGAAAACGGGAGAGAGACATTGCCGGGAATCACCGGGCTTGCTGCTGCAAGAGACCGCTGCGCGTGAGCAGTGGCGCAGGCATCATAGCGGGCAAGCTGCCGATGCGGCTGAAGCTGATTCAGGGCTTTGGCGCGGTGGCGTTCGGCGTCAAGGACAACGGCTTTTCGTTCTTCCTGCTGATCTTCTACAATCAAGTGCTGGGCATGGATGCCAGCCTTGTCAGTCTGGCGCTGCTGATCGCGCTGCTGGTGGATGCGGTGGTCGATCCGATCCTCGGCAACCTGTCCGATCGCACTTACACCCGCTGGGGCCGCCGCCTACCGTGGCTTTATGCCGCCCCCATCCCGCTCGCCTTTGCGTGGGTCATGATGTGGAGCCCACCCACAGGCGAAGCACCGAGTTTCGGCGGACTGGTGATGATTGCCATTGCGGTGCGCGTGCTGCTGTCGGCGTGCGAAGTGCCTTCGGTCAGCCTCGTGCCGGAAATCACCGCCGATTACGATGAACGCACGACACTCTTCCGCTATCGGGCTATGGGCGGGTGGATTGGCGGACTTGGCATGATGGTGCTGGCCTACACTGTGTTCATGCCGGGGCCGGAAGGCCTGCTGCAGCGCGAGGGCTATTATGCCTTTGGCATCTTCGGCGCGATATTGATGGCGGTTTCGGTGATCGGCTCGGCAATCGGTCAGCACAGTCTGGTGGCCCGCCTGCCGGACGCCAAGCCTGCTCCCTTCACCATCAAGGGCGCCTTCGCCGAAATCCGCGAGGCATTTTCCGAACGCGCCTTCCTGATCTTTGCTGCAGGGGGCCTGGCGGCCTATATCCATCAAGGTCTCAATTTCTCGATCACCAATTATATCAATCTGTTCGTCCTACAGCTGACCCGCGGTCAGCTGATGTTCTTCCCGCTGGTGCTGTTTGGCGCAGTGGTGCTGATGTTCGTGACCATCGGGCCGCTGCACCGGCGCTTCGGCAAGGCAAAGGCCGCCGGGCTCGGCATGATTACCGGCACAGTGCTGGGGATTATGCCTTACACGCTGCTGCTGCTGGGGTTCTGGCCCCTGCCCGGCACCACGGCTTCGGCAGCCGCGTTTTTCGCGTTTGCGATGATGGCAACGGGTCTCGGCATCATTTCGCTGGTGTCGGCCACATCGATGATCGCCGAGATTGTCGAATCCTTCGAGGAACGCACCGGCAGGCGCGCGGAAGGATCGTTCTATTCGGGTAACTGGCTGGTGCAGAAATGCGCGACCGGAGCGGGGATTTTCCTTTCCGGGCAGATCATCGCATTTTCGCAGCTTGCCACCGATGCCGTTCCCGGCACCGTGCCGCAAAATGTGCTCACCAGTCTGATCCTGTCCTATGGCAGCGCCATGCTGGTGCTGGCGGTGATTTCTGCATGGTGGTTGGCGCGCTTTCCGATCACCCGTGAGGAGCACGAGGAGCGGGTCAACCGGCTGGCGGAACGCAGGGCGCGGGACAATCGCGATGCCGTAACGACAACCACCGATGGGCTATTTCTGGCCGCGGACGGAGTGCCCGCGCCCCATAAATGAGAGCTTGGCGCGGCCTCCACGCTCTGCCACGGTCACCCGCAGATTCGCCAGACATTTGGTTGCATTTAAGGACGAGAGAGGAACTACTCCCATGGATTTCGAACCCACCGAACGGCAGGTTTACTGGCGCGACCGCGTGCGCGATTTCATCGCAGCCCATGTGCGCCCCAACATGGCAGTCTATGACCAGCAGGACCACGAGGGCGACCGCTGGAAGGTGCTTCCCATCGTCGAAGAAACCAAGGCCAAGGCCAAGGAAGCCGGCATCTGGAACCTGTTCATGCCGCCGCGCAACGACAGCCATCACCATGTCGATGATACCTTCGAATTCGAAGGGCCGGGCCTCACCAACCTCGAATATGCGCTCTGCGCCGAGGAAATGGGCCGCATCGGCTGGGCGAGCGAGGTGTTCAACTGCTCCGCGCCCGACACCGGCAACATGGAAGTGTTCCACCGCTACGGCACCCGCGAACATAAGGAAGCCTGGCTGCGCCCGTTGATGAACGGCGAAATCCGTTCCGCCTTCCTGATGACCGAGCCGTTTACCGCATCGTCAGATGCCACGAACATCGAGACCCGGATCGAGCGTGACGGCGACGAATACGTCATTAACGGCCGCAAGTGGTGGTCTTCAGGCCTCGGCGATCCGCGTTGCAAGATCGCAATCGTGATGGGCAAGACCAATCCCGATGCGCAGCGTCACGCGCAGCAATCGCAGATCCTGATGCCGATCGACAGCCCCGGAGTGAACATCCTGCGCCACCTGCCGGTGTTCGGTTATGACGATGCCCCGCATGGCCATATGGAAGTCGAGATGGTGAACGTCCGCGTCCCCGCCTCGAACATCCTGCTGGGCGAGGGCCGCGGGTTCGAGATCGCACAAGGGCGCCTCGGGCCGGGCCGCATCCACCACTGCATGCGCACGATCGGCGCAGCGGAAGAAGCGCTGGAAAAGATGTGCCGCCGCCTGCAGGAACGTGAAGCCTTCGGCAAGCCGGTGTACAAGCATTCGGTCTGGGAAGAACGCGTCGCACGCGCCCGCATCGATATCGACATGACCCGTCTGCTCTGCCTCAAGGCCGCTGACATGATGGACAAGGTCGGCAACAAGGCGGCCAAGCAGGAAATCGCGATGATCAAGGTGCAGGCCCCGAACATGGCGCTGCGGATCATCGACGATGCGATCCAGGCCCATGGCGGCGGCGGCGTGTCGGAAGATTACGGTCTTGCCCGGAGCTACGCCAACCAGCGCACCCTGAGGCTGGCCGACGGCCCGGACGAAGTCCATGCGCGTTCGATTGCACATATCGAATTCGCCAAGCACGCTCCCCGTCCCGGCCCCACCGCCAATGCCTTGCGCGGCGATCATGGCCGGGCCGCTGAGCCGCAGAGCTTCAGCTCTGGTGACATGGGCGTGGCGCGGTAGACGCACCACCTCCAACACCGTTCGTGTCGAGCGCAGTCGAGACGCCTTGGCACGAACGGTTCTCGAACGCCCTGGCCTAACCGCCCGCCTGATCGGCGGGCGGGGGCTCGAACCGAATGGAGATTTGGATTAATGGCAAAAGCCGCGATCCTTGAACGCCCTGGCGAAAGCCTGACCATCGCCGAGGTCACCTATGCCGAACCCGGCCCGCATGAAGTGCTGATCGACACAAAGGCCTGCGGCCTTTGCCATTCGGACCTGCATTTCATTGACGGGCATTATCCCCACGCCCTGCCCTGCATTCCGGGGCACGAGGCGGCAGGTGTGGTGCGTGCGGTGGGCAGCGAGGTGCGCACGGTCAAGCCTGGGGACCACGTCGTCAGTTGCCTTTCCGCGTTCTGCGGGCATTGCGAATTCTGCGTCACCGGCCGCATGGCATTGTGCCTTGGCGGCGACACCCGCCGGGCCAAGGGTGATGCTCCGCGCATCGCCTTCGCCGATGGCACGCCGGTGGCCCAGATGCTCAACCTTTCGGCCCTGTCGGAACAGATGCTGATCCATGAACACGCCTGCGTCGCGATTGACAAGGACATGCCGTTCGATCGCGCGGCGGTGCTCGGCTGCGCGGTCACCACGGGGGCAGGCACGATCTTCAACGCCTGCAACGTCACGCCCGGCGAAACCGTGCTGGTGGTCGGCTGCGGCGGGGTGGGCCTTGCCGCGATCAACGCAGCGAAAATCGCAGGTGCGGGCAAGATCATCGCCGCCGATCCGCTCCCCGAAAAGCGCGCGCTCGCAGAAGTTCTGGGCGCGACGCACACGGTGGATGCGCTCGATCCCGACGCTGCGAAGCAGATCATCGCAATCTCCAATGGCGGGGTTGACTGGGGGATCGAGGCGGTCGGCCGGCAGGCCTCGGCTGATCTCGCGGTGGCAGCGCTCCGCCGGGGCGGTACAGCGGTCATCCTCGGCATGATGCCGCTTGATTGCAAGGTCGGTCTGTCGGCGTTCGATCTGCTCGGCGGCAAGAAGCTGATGGGGGCGTTGATGGGGATGAATCACTTCCCGGTCGATTTGCCGCGCCTTGTTGATTTCTACCTGCGCGGGCTGCTTGATCTCGACACGATCATCGCAGAGCGCATCCCGCTCGATCAGGTCAATGAAGGCTTCAACACGATGCGCGCCGGCCATTCGGCCCGCAGCATCGTGGTGTTCGACTGATGGGTATCGATTTCGATGGATATTGATTTTGACAAGGAAATGGTCGGCACAGTCGCAGTGACCGAAAAGGACGCGCTCGATCTGGGGGCGCTGACCGATTGGTTCGAAGCCAACGTCGAAGGCTTCACCGGCCCGATCAGCTACACCAAGTTCAAGGGCGGGCAATCCAACCCGACCTACCGGATCGACACCCCCGGCGCGTCTTACGTGCTGCGCCGCCAGCCCTTCGGCAAGCTGTTGCCATCGGCCCATGCAGTCGACCGCGAATATGCCGCGATGACGGGCCTGCATCCCACCGGCTTCCCCGTCCCGCGCACCTATGGCCTGTGCGAAGATCCGGCGGTGATCGGGTCGAAATTCTTCGTGATGAGCATGGCCGATGGCCGCAGCCTGTGGAACGGCGCGCTGCCCGGCATGTCCGCGGACGAGCGCCGCGCGCATTATCATGCGCTGATCGATACCATGGCCGACCTCCACCTCAACCAGCCCGAGCGCATCGGGATGGGCGATTATGGCAAGCCGACCGATTATTGCGCGCGCCAGATCGCCCGCTGGACCAAGCAGTACAAGCTTTCCGAAACCGAGCTGATGCCGGAAATGGAGCGGCTGATCGAATGGCTGCCCCAGACCATCCCGCCGCAGCACGGTTCCAGCGTGGTGCACGGCGATTACCGGCTCGATAACGTCATCTTCCACAAGACCGAGCCGCGCATCATCGCGGTGCTCGACTGGGAGCTTTCGACGCTGGGCGATCCGATTGCCGATTTCAGCTACCTGATGCTCAACTGGTTCCAGCCCGCCGATGGTCGTGCGGGGCTGATGGGGCTGGAACTTGAGGCGCTGGGCATCCCCACGGTCGAGCAAGCGGTCGAACGCTATGTCGCGCGCACCGGCTATCCCGTGCCGCCGATGGACTGGTATTTCGCCTATAACCTGTTCCGCCTCGCCGGGATCATGCAGGGCATCAAGAAGCGCGTGATCGATGGCACCGCCTCATCCTCCCATGCGCAGGCCATGAGCGAACGGGTGCGCCCCTTGGCTGAACGGTCTTATGAATTCGCCCGCGCTGCAGGCATGCCTGCGTAATCGGATCTTGCGTTCAGTCGTGCTTGCGGCCCTGCGAACCGGCTGCGTAACGCTTGCGGTAGCCCCCGGGCACGGCTAGCAGCGCGCCATTGCCGATTTCGTGCCGGAGGAACCCATGAGTGACAAGCTGATCGCCACCATCGAAGACGCATGGGAAACCCGTGCCGATCTGACTTCGACCAGCGATTTGCGCCACGCGGTCAGCGATGCGCTCGTCCTGCTGGACAGCGGCGAGGCGCGCGTCGCCGAGCCGGATGGGAACGGCGGCTGGACCGTCAACCAGTGGCTCAAGAAGGCCGTGCTGCTTAGCTTCCGTCTCAATGACAACCGGGTGATGGAATATGCCGCCGCGGGCGAATCCGCCTATGACAAGGTGCCGCTGAAATTCGCCGGCTGGGGTGAAAGCCGCTTCCGCGAGGCCGGTTTCCGTGCCGTGCCCGGCGCGATCGTGCGGCGCGGCAGCTTCATCGGCAAGGGCGCTGTGCTGATGCCGAGCTTCGTCAATATCGGCGCCTATGTCGGCGAGAACTCGATGATCGATACCTGGGCGACCGTCGGTTCCTGCGCGCAGATCGGCGCGAATGTCCATATCTCGGGCGGCGCCGGGATCGGCGGCGTGCTCGAACCGTTGCAGGCCGAACCCGTCATCATCGGTGACGGCGCGTTCATCGGGGCGCGTGCCGAAGTCGCCGAGGGCGTGCGCGTGGGCGAAGGCGCGGTGCTGTCCATGGGCGTCTATCTGGGCGCTTCGACCAAGATCGTGAACCGCGAAACCGGCGAGATTCATCGCGGCGAAGTGCCGCCCTATGCGGTGGTCGTCCCCGGATCGCTGCCCGGCAAGCCGCTGCCGGATGGAACACCCGGCCCCAGCCTCTATTGTGCAGTGATCGTCAAAACGGTGGATGCGCAGACCCGTTCCAAGACCGGAATCAACGAACTTCTCAGGGACTGATCCGGAACATCCCTGCTTGCCCTCCGTTGGTTGGGAAGGAAAGGAGGGATCATGACCGACCCCAAAGAACCTGTCCGCATCGAGGACGAGGATGGCCGGGCTGCCAGAACGCCTGGCACCCTTCGCTATATTCTGGGCATCAGCCTGGCTATGGCCATCATCGCAATGAGCCTGGTATGGATTGTCCCGGCGCTGACGCGCTGATCAATCGTCTGCGGGCATTGCGATCAGCGTCTCGAACGGCGCTGCATCCCTTACGCTTGCGGCATAGGCTTCCGCCTCGCGCATCACGCGCAGGGCGTTGCGGCTGGCGATCATTTCGAGTTCCGCCTGCGAATAGCCACGCCGGGCCAGCTCAGTGAACAATTCGGGATAGCCGCGCACATCCTCGAATCCGACAGGGCCTGATGGCATTCCGTCGAAATCGCCGCCGATGCCGATCGATTCCACTCCGGCGACTTCGCGGATGTGGTCAATATGGTCGGCCATGTGAACAACCGTGGTGACAGGTTCCGGGTTGGCCTCGTCCCACGCTGCCATCGCCGCTGTGACCGTTTCCGGCTGCCCCTGAAACAGCGCCCTTTGCCGCGCCTGCTCGGCGTCCCGGCGGGCGGACCACTGGCGGCGTTCCTCGTTCAGGAAGGCGGGCAACGCCACCACCATCACGATCCCGCCATTATAGGGCAGCCGCCGCAGCACCGTGTCCGGCACGTTGCGCGGATGACCATTGATCGCGCGCGCGCCCGAATGGCTGAAGATCACAGGTGCGCGTGCCACATCGAGCGTATCAAGCATGGTCGCCTCGCTGACGTGGGAAAGATCGACCAGCATCCCCAGCCGGTTCATCTCGCGCACGACATCCTCGCCAAAGTCGCTAAGCCCGCCATGCGCCGGGGTATCAGTCGCCGCATCGGCCCAGGGCGTGTTGCTGTTGTGGGTCAGCGTCATATACCTTGCGCCAAGCGCATAGAGCTGGCGCAGCACCGCAAGGCTTGATCCGATCGAATGCCCGCCTTCCATTCCCAGCAACGAGGCGACCTTGCCCTCGGCCATGGCGGTTTCGACCTCGTCGGCGGTGGTGGCATAGCGCAGGCCTGCGGGATAACGCGCGATCAGACGCTTGGTCACGTCGATCTGTTCGATCACCTGTTGCACCGCCTCGGCCTCGTCGGGATTGGAAGGGACGTAGACCGACCAGAATTGCGCCCCGACCTTGCCTTCTGCCAGACGGGCCAGATCAGTGTGCAGCGCGCGGCCTTCGGGATGACCCTCGCCGCTATTGGTGGTGTCCTCGAAGTCGAAATCATTGATCTGGTTCGCGCGCCGTGATCGCAACTGGTTGGGAACGTCGTTATGCCCGTCGAAAACCGGGGCCGCCTCAAGCGCGGCATTGGCAGTCGCAACGGCAGGATCGACAACCGCATCCTGCGCGGCGAGCGGACTTGCCAGCAGCAGGCTTGCAGCCAGGACGGTAAGCGAAGGCGCGAAAAGTTGCATGGGGCAGGTTCCCGAAGCTAGAGCGCCCGCACCCTGAAAATAAGGGGCAGGCAAGGACGTAACGCATGGATGATAGCGCGGCAGCACTGATCGAACAATTGGGCCTCGCCGCCCATCCCGAAGGTGGGTGGTACCGCGAGACATGGCGCGGGGCGGCGATCGCGGCAGGACAGCACAATCCCCGCGCGGATGGCCGCGCTAGCGGGACAGCAATCATCTTTCTGCTGCAAGCCGGTGAGGCTTCGCACTGGCACGTGGTCGATGCCGCGGAGCTGTGGCTGTGGCAGGCGGGCGATCCGCTCGAATTGCGGCTTGCGGCAAGCGATGAAGGCCCGGTGCGCTCGGTCATACTCGGCAGCGATGGGGAGGCAGGCCAGCAATTGCAGGGATTGGTCGCACCCGGCGAATGGCAGGCCGCGCGCCCTGCTGGTGAACCGCGATACGGCTACAGCCTCGTCTCCTGCGTGGTGGTGCCAGGCTTTGACTTTGCCGGGTTCACCCTTGCACCATCTGGCTGGGAACCGGGCGCTTGATCACGTCAGCGCTGCGCTGGCTGCTGGCGGCGTTCTATGCACTGGCGGGCGTGATCCACCTTGTCCGGCCCGAACCATTTCTTGCGATCATGCCAGCCTTCGTCCCGGCGCCGGAAGCGGTTGTGTTATGGACCGGGGTGGCTGAGATAGCAGGCGCGATCGGGTTGTTGCAGCCCTGCTCCTTGGCCCTGCGGCGCTGGGCGGGCTGGGGACTGGCGCTGTATGCGCTGTGTGTGTGGCCGGCCAACATCAACCACTTCGTGCTGGACATGGCGCGCGCCGACGGCGGTCTTGGCCTTGCCTATCATGTGCCGCGCATGGTTGCGCAGCCCGTGATCATCTGGCTTGCGCTATGGGTAAGCCGCGGCCCCGCTGCGGATTGACGCCTGACCAAAGCACAACGGCGCACGGCCCGTAATGGAACCGTGCGCCGCTGATGTCAGGCAAAGCCACAGGGCGCCAAAGCGACGCCCGGTACGCTTACTTGAGGTGCTTCGAGACCGCAGCGGTCATCTTGAACATCGAGATCTGGTCCTTACCGATCACGGCGCCAAGCTTGGCGTCAGGATTGATCTGACGCTTGTCCTTGCTGTCCTGCAGGCCATTGGCCTTGATGTATTCCCAAACTTTCGAGGTGACCTGAGCGCGGGTCAGCGGACCCTTGCCGATCACCGCTTCGAGTTCACCGGAAAGTTGCACCGGCTTCTGCAGTGCGTTGGTTGTGCCAGCCATCATCTACTCCCTTGTCTTCAGTGGCAGGTAAATCAAAATTCGTCGTCTTCCCAGCCCGCATCATCCCCCGCGCCGCCGGTGAAGGTGGCGTGGAGCACTGCGCAGGCCGTAATCGTCCCTTGCAATGATGCGAGCAGTTCCGCCCGGCTCGCGCCCGGCATAAGCACGAGCGGCAGGTCGGTAGCGAAAATCTGGAACAGGTAATGCCGCGTCTCGCCCTGCGGCGGATCGGGCAGCAGCCATTCGGAATTGCCAAAGGCATTCTTGCCGGTGCGCGGCGGAACCCCGCCCTCAAGCAGTTTGCCACGCTGGGGGGCAAGACCCCACACCAGCCAGTGGCACGCCGGCTCCCCTCCCGAGGCCGAGGCTTCCTCGACCACGATAACCAGTTCGTGCGAACCCGGCGGCGGCGCGCTCCATTCGAGCGGCGGGGCGACCGCATCCTCTTCCCCGGCGGTGAAGCTGGGATCGAGTTCATCGCCCGCGCGAAATGCAGGGCTGGTCAGCGCAAAACCTGCGCGCCCGAAGGTATCCGCACCGCCAAGCGCTGCAACCGCAAGGCCAGAATGGCGCGCTGGCGCAGGAATGTGGGGAGCAAGCCAGGCCGGAAAATCAGTCATGATTCTGTCGCTTCATCCCGTCGGTGCTAGTCCCTTCGGCGGCGAGAAACGAGACTTGGGCAAGCGGTTTTCGCCGGATTCTGAGGAAAACCCTGCGAATGCAGGCAAAAACACCACAGATTTGGCTTTTTTTGATGGTGCGCACGCGGGTTCTTGCCCCTGCGAGCGAGAAAATGCATCCCAGCAACCGTTCCGGCAGCCGTCCGGTGACACCGCCACTACCTATCCCCCCGGAGTCGCGCTCAGCCATGACCATCACCCGCACCGCAATCAGCATCGCCTTGGCCACCGCGCTGGCGGCCTGTGGCGGGGGCGGTTCCTCAACCGCACCACCAATTGCTGGAGGGCAGGTTCCGACACCTTCACCGACCCCGGCACCAACCAGTTCGGTCTGCAGCCTGCGCGCGCAGCAGGATTTTGCCGATAGCGTCATTAATGAATGGTACCTGTTCCCCAACCTGCTGGCCAATGCCAATCCGGCGGCATTCAACGACCTGCAGAACTATCTCGATGCACGCGTCGCCCCGGCGCGCGCGCAAAGCCGCGATCGCTTCTTCACCTTCGCCACTTCCATTGCCGAAGAAAATGCGCTGATCAATTCGGGCGCGAGTGCCGGGTTCGGCATCCGCCTGTTCTATGACACCGCGAACAACCGTGTGTTCGTGGTCGAAGCTTTCGAAACCGGCAACGGCTTTGGTGCCGGGCTTGACCGGGGGAGCGAACTCACCGCGATCGGCACCACCAGCAGCAACCTGCAGAGTGTCTCCGGCCTGATGGCGAGCGGTGGGCCGCAGGCGGTGGTCAACGCGCTCGGCCCCAGCACTGCGGGCACCGCGCGGGTGCTGCGCTTCGTCCAGCCCGGCGGGGCGACGATCGAGCGCAGCATCACCAAAAGCGATTTCGCACTCGATCCGCTGTCGGATCGCTACGGCGCGCTGGTGCTTGATGATGGCGGCAAGCGGGTCGGTTATCTCAACCTCAGAACCTTCATCATAGCCAATGCCAGCGATCAGCTGCGCGCAGCCTTCGGCCAGTTCGGCGCGCAGGGTGTGACCGAACTGATCATCGATCTGCGCTATAATGGCGGCGGTCTGGTCGATGTGGCCGATACGATGGGCGACCTTTTGGGATCGGGCCGGATCGGACAGGTGTGGAGCCGCACGGTGCTGCGCGCGTCCAAGGCGGACGACAACGAAACCCGTCTGTTCCGCAACGAGGTCAATGCTATCGCGCCCACCCGTATCGCCTTCATCACCAGCAGTGCCAGCGCCTCGGCGAGCGAGCTGGTGGTCAATTCGATGATCCCCTATCTCGGCAACAATCTGGCATTGGTCGGCGAAAATACCTTCGGCAAGCCGGTCGGCCAGTTCGGTTTTGATCTCGAAGCCTGTGACTTGCGCGTGCGTGCCGTCACCTTCCAGACGGTGAATGCCGATGATCAGGGCGAATATTTCACCGGGCTTGCCAGTGTCGTGCCCAATAGCTGCCGCGCCGAAGACGATTTCTTCCGCCCGCTTGGCGACCAGCGCGAAGCCTCGATCGCCGCCGCGCTCGATTTTCTTGGTGGGCGCGCATGCACCCCGATTGCCGGAACCGGCAAGGACGATATTGCCGGCGTCGATTCCGATTCCCCCCAAAGCGCAGCTGCGGTTCGTGACCTGCCGCGGCACGAGGCGCTGCGCCCGCGCCGCCCCAGCCCTGCCCAGATCGATATTCCCGGGCTGTTTTGATCAGGTCTGGTCAGAGCCCATGCGGCACCGTCTCGAAACCGGGAATGTCGCCCAGATCGACCCAATCCTGCTTGCTTTTGGTATAGCAATGAAAGGCGGGCTTCAGGATGCTGGTATCGTCCAGCGTCCCGGCCTTGATGAACATCATCCCCGGCGGACTTTCCACACGGGTGAAGACCGGCGATCCGCAGGTCCCGCAGAATTGCCGCCGCACGGTCGCCCCGCTGTCGCCGGTATCATCATAGGTGGTCACCTCGCCCTCGCATGCCACCGCGTCTTCAGGCACGCCGATAATCACCGACAGGCTGCTGCCCGCCTGGCGCTGGCAGTTCTTGCAATGGCAGGTGACGCACAACAGCGGATCGCTCTTGCAGGTATAGCGCACCTTGCCGCACAGACAGCCTCCAGTCATGGTCATGGCTTCTTCCCCCTTATCCTCGCGCCATGTCACGGCGCTTCATCGCCGGTGAACGGCTGACCGGTGGTATAGCCGCAGCCCATCAATGTCTCCCCGCCCAAAGCGATAGTGGCAAGGAAGGGAAAGCTGCGGTTGCTCATCCCGTCACTGCAATCGCCCGGCGTGAGCGTGGCCGTGAAGGCCCTGCCATCGAGATTTCCGGAAAAGCCGAGCCCGTTATTGCCGGCAAACCGATTGACGGCAAAACGCGTGCCGCCGGGGTTCTCGGGCGTCATCCACACCGCCTCGCCATCAGCGATCCGGACGTTCCAGAACGGTTCTGTTCCGGCAAGGGTGACGATTTCTTCGGGCGCGACAGCATCAAAGGCGCGCCCGCCGGGATCGATCGCATCATTGCCTGACGAACAGGCTGCAGGCAGCAGACCGGCCAGCCAGACGAAGTGGTACAAAGAGCGAAGGCGGGCGGGCATGGCAGACTCCTGTTGGCCAGAATTCTAGACCGCCCCCAGTCCGATGGCAAAGGCCGCATTGCAAAGGGGCGGCCCCGCCTTCGCGAAGTCCACCCCTGCAATCACGTCAAAGCCGATCCGCCTATTGCGGCATCATCACCGTGTCGATCACGTGGATCATGCCGTTGGAGGCCACCACATCGGTTTCCGTCACCTTGGCGGTGTTCCCGGCTGCATCGGTCAGCACCACGCCGCCATCGGCGATGGTTGCAGTAAAGGTGCCGCCGCCAACGGTGGTCACGGTGTAACCGGCATCTCCCGCTTCCTCGATCGCCGCAGTCAGCGTGGCAGCGTCAACCCCGCCTTCAACGACATGATAGGTCAGGATCGACGTGAGCGTTTCGGTATCCTCGGTGGTCAGCTTTTCCACCGTGCCTTCGGGCAGCTTGCCAAAGGCATCATTGGTCGGCGCAAAAACCGTGAAGGGGCCGGGGCCTGACAGCGTCTCGCCCAGTTCGGCAGCGGTCACTGCGGCAACCAGCGTCGAGAAGGTTTCGTCGCCTTGAGCAACTTCGACAATGTTGCCGTTCGCGGTAGCATCTTCGCTCACGGCGATTTCGTCGGCCGCAGTTTCATCGGCAGGAGTTTCGCTGCCACAGGCGACCAATGCCAGCGCAGCCGCCGAAGCGAGAGTGAAATGAATGATTTTCATGGATATAATCCCTGATTACGCCCGAAGGCCGTGGTTCGTCCTGATGTAATATCGCATCAGCAGTGACGGGGCGTTGCTCAACAATGAAGCCACCCGGGCCTTGTTGAAATGAACGGGAGCGCCGGATGTTCCGATGTTTCGCGGCCGTGCCTTGCTGGCACCAAAGCCCAACCCGGAACTTTGCCCGGGCGGTCGGGTTCCTTGTGCCATGGATTGGACCCCGACCCGTGCGCGCGGCCATGCGCGCCTCGCCGAGTTTCTGCCCGCTGCGGGCAGCACCTATGCCGAGCAGCGCAACCACGACGATGGTCCGGCCACCGAAGGGCCGAGCAATGTCTCGATGCTTTCGCCGTGGCTCCATGCCGGGCTGCTAAGCGAGGCCGAGGTGCTCGACACAGTCCTGGCACAGCACAGCCCGCGGGCGGCCGAAAAATTCGTCGCCGAAGTGTTCTGGCGCATCTATTTCAAGGGCTATCTCGAACAACGGCCGTCGATCTGGTCAGGCTATTGCGAAGGCCGCGACGCCGCGCTGGCTGCGGTAGAGCGCAATGCGGGAACGCCAATGGCCTACGCCGAAGCCACTGAAGGACGCACCGGGATTGCAGCTTTCGATGTCTGGGTGCGAGAACTGGTGGAGACTGGCTATCTCCACAACCACGCCCGGATGTGGTTTGCGAGCATCTGGATCTTCACCCTGCGGCTCGACTGGCAGCTTGGCGCGGATTTTTTCCTGCGGCACCTGATCGACGGTGATGCCGCTTCGAACACGCTATCGTGGCGCTGGGTTGCGGGGCTGCACACCAAGGGCAAGCACTATCTTGCGCGGGAAGACAATATTGCTCGCTATACCAGCGGGCGTGAACGTGGTCCGCTGGCTGCAGCAGGGTTGGCGCGAAAAGCCGAGCCACTGCATGAGCCAGCCGATTATCCCCGCAACCTGCCCGACCTTCCCCGGGCGATTACGGCGGCTGACCTCAAGCAACCGTTCGCCTTGCTGCTGCATGATGAAGCGGCGCATCATGCCCCGCTGGCACTGCCTGAAAGGCCTGCACTGGTCATCGCCGCCAGCCGCGCACACGCGCGCTCGCCCGGCGATGTCGGCGCGCCTGCTGCCGGTTTCACCAGCGGAGCAATCGCCGCCGGCATGGCAGAGGCCGCCGCGGAATTCGGCTGCCCGGCGGTCGAATGGCGCGCTGGAGAAGCGCTGGAACCGCTGCTCGCCGAAGCCGGGATTGACCGCATCGCGCTGCCGTATCTGCCGACAGGGTGGACCCGCGACGCGTTGTCGCCCGGGCTTGGCGCGCTTACAGAGCAGCACCGCATCATCACCTTGCTCAACGATCTGAACCGCGCCACCTGGCCCTTTGCCAAAGCGGGTTTTTTCGGCGTTGCCAAGCAGATCGACGCGCTGCTGGGGGAATGCGGAATCGGAGGCGGATAAGGCCCCCGGGAAAGTTCAGATGGCCTTGTCGGGCGAGGGATCGTGCCGGTGCCGCTCGGCCTTGCCGAACACGCGTTCCAGCCGCTCGGCCATGGTATTTGCCGCAATCCGGGCCGCCGCATCGACTTCCGCCGCCTTGCCGGTCACGCTGATCGGACGTCCGCCGCGCGGGCGTGCCTCGATCGTGCAATGCTTGTCGTCGCCGCCATGCTTGCGCCCGTTCACATCGGTCACATGGACCTCGATCCGGGTCAAGCGTTCCTCGAACCGTGCCAGCCGGTGACGCACCTGCTGTTCGATCCGCTCCGCCACGTTCTCGGTTCCCATCACCGAACTATCGGTATTGAACTGGAACTGCATGGTCATGGGGCTCTTCTCCTGTGCGCGTTATGCTTTTGTTGATGCACGCAATATGGAGAGGACAGGGCGGCGTGGCCAGCCCTAAAAGCGCTGTGTCTCAGCTTTCGGAATGTTCGATTTCTTCGGCCTCGGCCGCTTCATCGGCTTCGGCCGCGCGCTTGTCGGCGCGCACCTGTTCGGCCTTGGCGCGCTGCACCGCAGTCTTGCGCGCCTGTTCGGCCAGCCCGCGCCAGGTCTTTTCCGAGCGCAGCTCGCGCTCGCGCACATTGTCCAGCACGGCAGCCTCGGCGAGTGCCGCCGCTTCGTCCGCGCGTTCGCAGTAGAATTCGTAGGTCTGGGCCATGGGGTATCCTGCCGGAGAAAAGGGATGGGCGGGAAGTCTGAAGGTGGCCGGGATGCACAAGGCACCCCGGCCCCCGGTATTCGGTCAGTCAGCCGCCGAAAGGTTCACGGCGCTTTCCTTGCCATTGCGGCCGCGCTCGAGTTCGTAGTTGAGGCGCTGGTCCTTATCGAGGCTGTGCATGCCCGCTGCCTGCACGGCAGTGATATGCGCGAAGCTGTCGGACGAACCATCATCCGGCTGGATGAAGCCATAGCCCTTGTCGGCGTTGAAGAACTTTACGGTTCCAGTCTTGCTCATCAGATGTCCCTTTCAAGAACAATCAAGTAACCCGCCACACCATGCGGCGGGGAAGTGCGTCAAATCGTCCGATGAAAGGAAGTCGTCGTCTGGTTTACGCCGGGGCCGGTGGGCGATCATGCGATCAGCCCGATGGCAAGCGGCGGAGCGCAAATTTCGAAGTCCGTCGCAAATTTCGACGTCAGCATGCAGCTTGTAACACAGATGGCGGGTTTCTCCTAATTTGTGGTGTGCTCGTGTGTTGGGTGGTTGTTTTCCGCACGCCCTCCGGTGTGCGAAATCCTCGCTCCCTTTGGTCGCTGCGGGCGGCCGGTCGGCCTTGCGGCCCCTTGTCGGCACCGTTTGGTTGTGTGTGTTGGGAGGGGCGCAGCGGCAGAGGGACGCAGCGTGTAGGAGACACATGTTACACAGTCCAGGAACAGAAAAGCTGAGCGGGCGATGGGGGTGCAGAATCGCCGTGACAGCACGCCGCGCGGCGCAGGCGGCGCGCGAGTCGGGGCGGCGGGCGGGCGTGAACGGCATCGGGGCAGGATGGCGCGGATCGGGGGCTGTAGGAAAGGGGATTGCGATGCGAGGCTTCCCATTTACCGCGCCCGCCGCGCTGGGCTAGGCTGGCCCGATGTCACCTGTCACTATCCTGATCGACGCCGATGCCTGCCCGGTGAAGGACGAGATCTACCGCGTCGCCGACCGTTACCGCGCCGAAGTCCGCGTGGTCAGCAACGCCCCGTTCCGCATCCCCGACAACCCGCGGATCAAGCGCGTGGTGGTCAGCGACGGGTTCGACGCGGCCGACGACTGGATCGCCGAGGCTGCCGAGGCTCTGCCCCCAAAAACCTGCGTGGTGATCACCGCCGACATATTGCTGGCCGACCGCTGCCTGAAAGCGGGCGCGCAGGTGCTGAAACACAATGGCGAGGCGTTTACGGCGGCCAGCATCGGCGGAGCAATTGCGACCCGCGCGATCATGGCCGATTTGCGCGCCGGGATGGATGGCGTGGGAGGCGGGCCTGCGCCGTTTAGTAAGGCGGACAGGTCGCGGTTCTTGCAGGCGCTGGATCGGGTGCTGGTGGGGTTGGGTGATGAGGGGTCAATTCTGTGAATTCAAGTGCCGATCCCATTGCAAGGAACCTACCGCATGATAAGTAGCTGTAATACAGGGGTTCAACTATGGCGCATCCTTATGTTCCGAGTGGCGGGATCCTTCAGTCCGCAATCAACCAATTCCGGCAGTCCTTCCCGAAAAAGGTAGACTCGGAGACTTTGAAAAAATTGGGAATCGCGCCGGGAAATGAAAATGGCGTTATAAATGTTCTGAAATTTCTCGGCCTCACTGATGGTGAGAATACTCCAACCGAAGCTGGCCGAAATCTTTTTAGTTCTCATAGCGATAACGACTTCGGCGAAAGTCTCACAAAATGTGTCGAAACTTCTTACTCAGATTTATTCGACCTTCGCGCAGACAAAGCCTGGCAAGCCAGTCAAGATGAATTGATTTCATTCTTTCGTAGATCAGATGGATCGAGTGCTGTTGTAGGAAAGCGGCAGGCCATAACTTTCCAGACGCTCGCGTCACTAAGTGGGCAGCGCAACGAAGAAGTGTCTGCAAGGGCGCCGCGAAGCCCAAAGAAAAACTCAAATGACGAGGGCTCAAGGCCTTCTGCGAAGAAGAGGCCGGAGAAGAACTCGCCAGCGCAGAACCCCGTTGATCAACATGGTTATACGCACACCAATACGGTGCAGCCAAATGTCGCACTTACGGTTAGGGTGGAGGTAAATCTCCCAGCGAATGCCTCCAAGGAGGCTTACGACAGCATCTTTGCCAGCATTAAAAAGAATCTAATTGATGGAGCCTCTTGATCAATTTGAGTCTATCGTTCGTAGGGTTTCGTTCTTCACCAATGAACCGGCGGAGGACGAAGGGGATCGTCATCCGTTCGTTGTCAGAGATATTCATTCTGATCTACCAGCCAAGGTAAAGCGCCTGTTTGATGATGCGCATTACGCTGAAGCTACATTTGAGGCTTACAAGTTTTTGGATAAGTCGGTTGCCAAGATTGCAGGGTCGCGAGACTCAGGCCAGAAACTAATGATGACCGTATTTTCCGATAGCAGCCCCATAAAGCTAAATAGTCTCACAACTGAATCCGAAAAAGACGAGCAAAATGGTTATAAGTTTTTGTTTGCTGGTGCTATCGCAGCAGTTAGAAATCCGCGCGGTCATGAATTTGATTTCAATGATACTTTAGAGAGTTGTCTAGATCACCTTAGTTTGGCTTCTCTTCTGATCCGAAAATTGGAGAATTCAGGATATACACTTTGAAGGCATCTCGGCTGTAATAAATTTGATTCGCCGACATACCGCCCTCCGCGCCCCCCCTTCCCTCTGCGATCTCTGCGTGAAACCCTGCGACGGTTACGGGGAAGCACGAGGGTGACGGATCAGGCGCACCTACCCCTCCCCCATGCTGCGGATGACCCCTCCTTCGACAGGCTCAGGACAGGCCTCCCCGTGCCGGGTAGCCTACCCCCACATTGACACCACCCCCCATCAGGCCCACGCCCGCGCCGGGGCATCTCGCCTCTGATCGGAACACCTCATGGCCAAGGGCCAACAGAAGAAAAGCCGCGAAGCGCGTAAGCCCAAGGCGGACAAGGGGCCAAAGACCAACGCCAGCCAGCCCAGTGTAAAGCCCGGCGGGATCAAGGGGCTGGAGAATATGAAGAACAGCTAGACTGCGCGTCGCCCCCACCCCCCACCCCTCCCGCAAGCGGGAGGGGAGTGTGTCCCCGGCCTCTCCCCACAACAGCAGCTATCACGGCTGGCGGATGATATCCTCCACCAGCACCGCCGCCGTCACGCCCAGCTGGCTGACCTTGAGCACATTATGCGCGCGCTGCGCGTCTGCCGATAGCGTGAGTTCCTGCCGCACCTTGAAGCTGCCCTTCATGCGGTATTCGATCACCATCCGGTTGCCCTCACTGCGCCCGGTGACCGGCCCGATCGCGTCGGTCAGGCTGCCTTCGTAAAATCCCGGCGCGATTTCGGTCAGGCGCCATTGGCGGGTGCGCGGGCGCTTGTCGCCTTCATGGATGGTCTGATCAATCACCAGCACGCGGCGCGGGGGGGCATCCCAGCTGGCTTCGTGGCGCGGCTCGATCAAGATCCTCCCGCTGCTCTCCACCCGGACCGGCACGGGATCGGACAACGCCTTGTCGAGCGTCCCCGTCCCCGCGCTTGTCCCCACGAAGAAGGTGAAGGGATCGAAGCGCGGGGCTTCGGCGCGGGGCACGGGCGCAAAGCCCTCCGGCGTGGAGACGCAGGCGGCAAGGGTCAGCGCCAGCGAGGCGACGAGGCCGGCGCGCAGGCTCATTTCAGGAACCGTGCCGCATCCCAGCTCACCAGCAGCGCGCCGCGCAATTCGCCGGGCTGGAACCCGGTGGCGAGGTCGGCGGGGTAGAGCTGATCAATATGCGCCTTGAGGTCGGGGTCGATATTGGTGCCGTGGCACACCGAGCACGGCTGTTCCTGCATCGGGATGGCGGAGAGGAAATGCACCCTGGCGTCCGCGCCCTCGCCGGTCTGCACGATCTGGCGATTGGGCTTTCCCTCCACCACCGGCGCGGCGGCGAGCGCGGCGTAGGCTTGGGCGAGGTCATCGGGCACGCCCCCTGCCGGGTTGCGGTGCTTTGCGGCGATGCGGCTGACCTCGGCCCCGCTTGCCTCCGATTGGGCCGCGGCGATGGCGGGGGCGGCCTGCTGGCAGACCGAGACCCCGCCCTTCGCCCCGCCGGCAGCAATGGCCGCCTGAAGCTGGGCCTTGAGTTCGGCCTGAAAGCTCTGCGCAATCGGCACCGAGGCCGCGATCACGGCGGCTTCGTCAAGCGTGGGCGCGGGGGGCTGGGGCTCTCCTGCGCAGCCCACCAGCGCCGCCAGCGCGAGCGCGGCCCATCCGTGCTTGATCATCGGCGTTCCTTCCTTGTGTGCGTCAATCGTGCTCCCGGTCCCCTGCCCCGACGTAAAGCTGGCTGCCGATCTCGCGGTACTTGGCGCTCATCTCCTCCATGCCCTTGATCGCGGCCTGACGGCTCGCCTCGGCGGTGTCGGCGCCGAGTTTCTCCGAGGCGAGGAAGCTTTCGGGGCTGGAGTTCTGCTTGGCGGCGAAATCGCGGACCTCCTGGCTGATCTGCATCGAGCAGAACTTCGGCCCGCACATCGAACAGAAATGCGCCGACTTCGCGCCTTCCGCCGGGAGCGTCTGGTCGTGGTACTGCTCGGCCGTTTCGGGATCGAGGCTGAGGTTGAACTGATCGCGCCAGCGGAATTCGAAGCGGGCTTTGCTCAAGGCATCGTCGCGCACCTGCGACGCCGGATGGCCTTTCGCCAGATCCGCCGCGTGGGCCGCCAGCTTGTAGGTGATCACGCCGACCTTCACGTCGTCACGGTCGGGCAGGCCCAGATGCTCCTTGGGCGTGACGTAGCAGAGCATCGCCGTGCCATACCAGCCGATCTGTGCAGCGCCGATGCCGCTGGTGATGTGGTCATATCCCGGCGCAATGTCGGTGACGAGCGGGCCGAGGGTGTAGAACGGCGCTTCGCCGCACACCTGCAGCTGCTTTTCCATGTTCTCCTTGATCTTGTGCATCGGCACGTGGCCCGGCCCTTCGATCATCACCTGCACATCCTGCGCCCAGGCCCGGTGGGTGAGTTCACCCAGCGTGTAGAGTTCGGAGAATTGCGCTTCGTCGTTCGCATCCGCGATGCTGCCGGGGCGCAACCCATCGCCAAGGCTGTAGGCGATGTCATACGCCTTCATGATCTCGGTGATCTCGTCGAAGTGTTCGTAGAGGAAGCTCTCCTTGTGGTGGGCGAGGCACCATTTCGCCATGATCGAGCCGCCGCGGCTCACGATCCCGGTGACGCGCTTGGCCGCCATCGGGACATAGGCGAGCCGCACGCCCGCGTGGATGGTGAAGTAGTCGACGCCCTGTTCGGCCTGCTCGATCAAGGTGTCGCGGAAGATTTCCCACGTCAGCTCCTCGGCCACGCCGCCGACCTTTTCCAGCGCCTGATAGATCGGCACGGTGCCAACCGGCACGGCGGAGTTGCGGATGATCCATTCGCGGGTGTCGTGGATGTTGCGGCCCGTGGAGAGGTCCATGATCGTGTCGGCGCCCCAGCGGGTCGCCCACACCATCTTGTCGACCTCGCTCGCCACGTTCGAGGCGACAGCGGAGTTGCCGATATTGGCGTTGATCTTGACGAGGAAATTGCGCCCGATCGCCATCGGTTCGCTTTCGGGGTGGTTGATATTGTTGGGGATGATCGCGCGGCCCCGAGCGATTTCATCGCGCACGAATTCGGGCGTGATGATGGTCGGGATTTGCGCGCCCCAGCTTTGCCCGTCGCGCACCATGTCAGCCGCGATTTCGCGACCCAGATTCTCGCGTTCGGCGACATATTCCATTTCCGGCGTGATGATGCCTTGGCGCGCATAGTGCATCTGGCTGACGTTCATGCCAGCCTTGGCGCGCAAGGGACGCTTGACCGCATTGGGGAACTGCGGGACGCCGCCCGAACGATCCGGGCCAAGCTGGCCGTTATCTTCAGGCTTGATCTCGCGCCCGTCATAGGCCTCAACATCGCCGCGCGCCATGATCCAGTCACGGCGCAGCGGGGCGAGGCCGGCGTTGATGTCGATCAGCGCCTCGGGATCAGTATAGGGGCCGGAGGTATCGTAGACCCGGACGCTCGGCTCGCCGCCTTCAAGGTCGATCTCGCGCATGGCGACGCGGATACCGCTGCCGGTGCGCGCGCCGACGTAGACCTTGCGGCTGCCGCGAATGGGGCCGGTGGTGACGCCGATTTCGACGGGGCTATTGATGTCGGCCATGTCTGCTCTCTCCTCATGGCGGATGGAGCGTGGGCACATTGGTTCAAACGACCAGCCCACTCCCTCCGCCGATGTTAATCGGTTCAGGTTCAACGGGTCGGGCGATGCTAACCGCCCCTCTCAGCATTTTCCGTGTGGCCGCTCAGTCAAGCGGTTCGCGGATGGCACGCTCCCCGGGGATGGATGGAGTGTAGGCGAAGCCAAGGCAGGCATCAAGCGCCGCTTGAGGCTGGCCGCTACCTGCCGCGTGACAGGCAATAGCGATCACCGCGCCGCGCGATGTTGAAGCCGCGCTCAAGCACCTGCCTGCTCTGCGCGCTGGCGGGATCGCGGATCGGGTTGGTGTGGTTGTAGTGGATGAAGTGGACCTTTGCGCGTTGTTCAGGCGCGAGGTGCCGGAGCAGATCCATCGTGTCCGTTACGCGCGGATGGGGAATTTCCGACATATCGCGTCCGGGCAATTCGTTGTCGTCCCAGAAGGTCGCGTCGATGAAGACAAGGTCATGCCCGCGAATCTGGTCGATCAGCGTAAGGCCGGTCATGGTGTCCCAGCCCTGCCAGCGATCAATGTCAGGCAGATACAGCGCGCTGCCCGAACCGGGCATGATCCCAAAGCCGACGGTTTCCGAATATTCATCCCGATGCGGCGCCAGATAGGCGGCGACCCACAGGCGCTTGTCTTGCTCGTTCGGA
Source organism: Erythrobacter sanguineus (assembly GCF_900143235.1). Classification (GTDB taxonomy): domain Bacteria; phylum Pseudomonadota; class Alphaproteobacteria; order Sphingomonadales; family Sphingomonadaceae; genus Erythrobacter; species Erythrobacter sanguineus. The sequence goes on from NZ_FRDF01000011.1 coordinate 28,629, forward strand.
TTCCATGCGGCCTGCAAGTCTTCAAGCGAACGCAGGTCGATATTCCCCAGCGCCACCAGCTGGCTCCACGGCCCGTTATCGCGCAGGAAGGCGGCCAAGCGCGGCATGGCATAGACCGGCACGCCCTTGGCCCCCGCCGCCTCGCGCCCCAGCCACGCCAGCCCGAGATAATGCCCGATATGTGCATGGGTAAGGAAAATGCCGTCGATCCCCAGCCCTTGCGCGGGCGGGGCGATGGCATCGAGCATGGCCAGCTGCTCGGTGATCGCGGGCGTGGCGTCAAACAGGTAACGCTTGCCCGCCTTGCGATCGATCAGGGCGAGCGAGGCAGGCAGCAGGCGCGGCTCCGTTTCGCCCGCATGGCCGATCTGCGGGGCACCGGCATCCTGTCCTGCGCCCAGCACCACGATCTCGGCGGCGCAGGCAACAGACGGCGGTTCTGCCGGGGCAGCGGCGGAAGTAAGCGGCGCAAACGTGAGTGTCAGGGCGGCGAGCGTCATGGCACGACGCCCCAAACTCACGCGATCACGCCTCACTCGATCACCCGCCCCCGCACCATCACGAAGTCCACTTCCTCCAGCACCGTCACATCGGCCAGCGGATTGCCATCGACCGCGATGATATCCGCCGAATAGCCGGGCGCGAGCTTGCCGATCTGGCTCTCCATCCCCAGCACTGTGGCAGCGCCGGTGGTGGCGCTGGCCAGCACTTCGCGGTCACTCATGCCCTGTTTGCGCATCAGGCCCAGTTCCTCGGCGTTGCGGCCATGCTGGAACACGCCGGCGTCGGTGCCGAACACAACCGTGACACCATGTTCGCGGGCGCGGCTGACCAGCGTGGCCATCAAGGGCTGCACGGCGCGGATCTTGTCCTCGACCACGGGGGTGTAGACGCCCTTGCCCAGCCCTTCGCTGACGCCTTCCAGCGCCATCAGGGTTGGCACCAGCACGGTGCCATTGGCCTTCATCGCGCGTGCCGCGGCTTCATCCAGATAGGTGCCGTGTTCAATCGAATCGATGCCCGCTTCGGCGGCCTGCTGGATGCCGCGCGCGCCGTGGGCGTGGGCCATGACTTTCAGGCCAAGGCTGTGCGCGGTGTCGGCGATGGCCTTCATTTCCTCGGGCGTGAAGTGGGCTTCGAGGCCCCGGCCCTGCTGCGAAAGCACACCGCCGGTCGCGGTGATCTTGATCACGTCGGAACCGTTCTGGCTGGCGAGGCGCACCTTGGCCGCGCACTCGATCGCGCCGGTGCAGGTGAAGCCAGAATCGAGCAATTCGTTCACTTCAGGGCGGAAGCCGTTGACGTCGGCGTGACCGCCGATGATCGCCAGCGCCGGGCCAGCCGCGACAATGCGCGGTCCCGGTATCACGCCTTCCGCCGTGCCGCGCCGCAGGGCAAAGGCGGTTTCGGTGCCGCTGCCCGCTTCGCGCACGGTGGTGAAGCCTGCACGCACGGTGACGAGGGCATTCTTGGCGCCGACCACCACGCCCCATTCATCCGGCTCGGTCGCTTCCTTCCAGAAATCGCCGCCCGGATCGCCGGTCAAATGGGTGTGGAGATCGATCAGGCCGGGCAGCACGGTCTTGCTGCCGAGGTCGATTTCGCGGTCGGCGGTGACGCCATTGGCAAGCGGGCCGGTGCCGGGGGTGATCGACACGATCCTGCCGTCGGTGACAATGATTGTCGCCGGGCCGCTTGGCTCGCTCGCGGCGTCGGTGATGACGCTGCCTGCGCGGATCGCCACGGTTTCGGCGGCCAGCGGCGCGGCCAGCACCGTGCCCAGCGCCCCCGCAAGACCTGCCATCCAGCGCGTTGTTACGATCATCAATTCTCTCCCCGCAAACACTGCGAACCCGCGCCTGTGATGCGCCGCGTCAGTCGCCAAGGCAAGCCCCGCCACGCAATTGCGCGAACCGCGCAAGCCAGCGCGCGCGAACTAGAACGTGTAACCAAGCCCCAGGCCGACCAGGAACTGGTTGGGGCTGCCGCGCAGCGCCGTGTAGGGATTGTCCGCCCCGTCACCGATCATCCGCGAATAGCCGGTCAGCCCGTAGACATTGAGCCCGCCATTAAGCGCATTGCCATCCAGATCGACGGTTACGATCGCCAGCGTGCCGATGCGGTTGAGGCCCCCGTCGGCGGCAAACACCGGCAGCCCGCTGGCCGCGCTTTGCGCCGGGCTGACCGAGAAATAGTAATCGGCAAAATTGTCATCGATGATCTCTGCCGTTGCGCCGACCTGCACCAGCATCCCGCGCCCGATCGGGGTGGCATAGGTCACACCCGGTTCGATCACGCGGCCTTCATGCGCGCCCAGCACATCCCAGCGGACATTGGCCGAAACCGTCAGCGAATCGAAGCGGTTCAATATCCCGGGAAAGCTGAGACCGGCATTGAGTCCGACTTCGAGCGCATTGTCGAGCCGCCCGGCGGCGTTCACCACATCATCGCCGCTATCGACCGCGCGGTCGTTGCGGAACCGGAAGGTCGGGCCAAGCGAGACGGTCGGCGTCTTCTTGCGCGACACCAGCGTCGGCTGCGGCGACAGGAAATCGAGCGTCAACCCCGCCGCTGCCGGACGAAAGCCGACCCCGCCAACCCGGCCGACGATCAGCGGCAGCGGGAAGAACTGGAAATTGTCCGAACCCGCATAGGTCGGCACCAGCCCGGCACCAAGGCCGATGGTCGCCCAGTTCTTGTCAAACACGGTCTTGAACGGCGGCCCGCCCGCAGGGGCCGCGCCCGGGGCGCCTGCCGGCTGATCGGGTTGTTGCGCAGGCTGCGCTGCGGCCGTGCCCGCCGCAGCCAGATCGAACGCGGCGACTGCGCGCGCCTCGGCATCGGCCTCGCCCTCTGCATGGGTTTCACCGGCGAAAGCGGGCGCTGCACCGAAGATGAACAACCCAGCGCAAAGGGCAAGCGGCGAGGCGGCGATGAAGGACTTCATGATGCGATCCTCAGGTTAGGCCTTGATTCAGGGCTTGGCGGTGATGCGAACACTTCTCAAAAACAGCGATGCGCCCTTATGTTCCCGCGCGTGATGTTGCAACATGCTTTCATGCTCAAAAACCCGGTAAACACCCGGCCAACCCCCGCCGCATCATTGCCGTTCGGGTCGGGCTCGCCTAGGGCTGGAAACGCATGAACGAGTCACGGCAAAATCCCGCACCTGACAGCGCCGCACCTGACACAGCTGCCCCGCATGATGTGATCATCGTTGGCGGCGGACTTGCCGGCGGGCTGATCGCGCTGGCGCTACACCGCCACGCGCCCGATTGCCGGTTCCAGCTGGTCGAGGCCGGGCGCACGCTGGGCGGGCATCACCGCTGGAGCTGGTTTGCCACCGATACCCGCCCCGCGGCGCAGGGGCTGATGTCGGGCTTTGCGCTGAATGGCTGGGATGAAGGCTATGACATAACCTTTCCTCGCCTTGGCCGCACGCTGCCGACCTCTTACCGATCGCTCGCCAGCGCCGAATTTCACCGCGCATTGACCGCCGAGCTTCCCGCTGACCGCGTGCTGCTGGAGACCAGGGCAGCACAGCTTGATGCGGGCGGCGTGACGCTGGCCGATGGCACGCGGGTGGCAGCCAGACGCGTGATCGATTGCCGCCCGTTCCGTTCGTCAAATCACCTTGCCGGCGGGTGGCAGGTGTTCCTTGGCCAGCAGTTCCGCTGCGAAACGCCCCACGGCCTCACCCGTCCTGTTATCATGGATGCCAGCGTCGATCAGATTGCCCCGCATGGCAACGGCGCGGCCTACCGCTTCGTCTATGTCCTGCCGCTGTCGCCGACCGAGGTGTTCATCGAGGATACCTACTACGCCGATCAGCCGAAGATGGATGCCGAGGTGCTGAAAGGCCGGGTCGCCGAATATGCCCATCGCAACGGCTGGAAGGGCGAGGTGGTGGATCAGGAAGCGGGCATTTTGCCGGTGATTTCGGGCGGGAACTTCGCTGCGGCGCAGGCAGAGATCGCCATTCCCGGCGTCGCGCTGGCGGGCGCGCGCGGCGGGTTTTCGCATCCGCTCACCAGCTACACCCTGCCCTTCGCTGCCGATAATGCGCTTGCCATCGCGCAGGCGATCGCGGCGCGTCCCGACCTTTCGGGCCATGAACTCGCCGCCTTCTGCGCGCGCCGGGCGAAACGCCACTGGCGCGCCACCGCCTATTACCGGATGCTCAGCCGGATGCTGTTCGAGGCGGCTGAACCGGACAAGCGGGTGGTGGTGTTCGAACATTTCTACGCGCTCAGGGGCCAGCTGGTGGAACGCTTCTATGCCGGCCGTTCGACCTGGCCCGATCGTCTGCGCATCCTTACCGGCAAACCGCCCGTAACTATCCCGCGTGCGATCCGTGCGCTGTTTTCCTCAGGTAAGCCCCTGGACACCAAGCCTCTCAAGATGGAGACCCCGGCATGAACGCCGATGTGAAGATCGACCTTTCGGGCAATACGGCTGCAAAAGGCATCCACCCGGCGCTGGCAGAACGCTATGCCGGGCGCAGCGCCTGCGTGATCGGGGCGGGCTTTGGCGGGATGGCGCTGGCCCTGCGGTTGCAATCGGCGGGCATCGCCACCACCGTGATCGAAGGCCGCGACAAGCCGGGCGGCCGCGCCTATTTCTGGGAGCGCGACGGCTTCACCTTCGATGGCGGGCCGACGGTCATCACCGACCCCCCGTGTCTGAAGGAATTGTGGGAGCTGACCGGCCACGACATCGCCGAAGATGTCGAGTTGATGAAGGTCATGCCGTTCTATCGCCTCAACTGGCCCGACGGCACCAATTTCGAATATTCGAACGACGAGGAAAGCCTCAACGCCGAAATTGCCAAGCTCAATCCGGCGGACGTGGCAGGCTATGCCCGCTTCCTCGAATATTCGGCGCGGGTCTATGAAGAAGGCTATCTCAAGCTTGGCACCAAGCCGTTCCTCGATTTCAAGTCGATGCTGAAAGCCGCCCCTGCCCTGATCAAGGAACAGGCATGGCGCAGCGTCTATTCGATGGTGTCGAGCTATATCGAGCACCCCAAGCTGCGCGAAGCCTTCAGCTTCCATTCGCTGCTGGTGGGCGGCAATCCGATGAACACCTCGTCCATCTACGCCCTGATCCACAAGCTGGAAAAGGACGGCGGCGTGTGGTGGGCGCGCGGCGGCACCAACCGGCTGATCGCCGGCATGGTGCGCCATTTCGAACGGCTGGGCGGCACGATGCGCGTCGGCGATCCGGTGGTGCAGGTGCATACCCTCGGCACCAAGGCGACCGAAGTCGAAACCAAAAGCGGCTTTCGTCAGCGGTTCGATGCGGTGGCGAGCAACGCCGACATCATGCATTCCTACAAGGACCTGATGTCGGGCTCCGCGCGCGGCAAGCAGATGGCCAAAAGCCTGAACCGCAAGAGCTTTTCCCCCTCGCTCTTCGTGGTGCATTTCGGGTTGGAGGGCACCTGGCCCGGTATCCCGCACCACATGATCCTTTTCGCCAAGCGGTATAAGGGCCTGCTTGACGACATCTACAAGAACGGCGTGGTGCCGGAAGATTTCGCGATCTACCTCCACCACCCCACCGTGACCGATCCCAGCATGGCGCCTGAAGGCAAGAGCACCTTCTACGCGCTCGTGCCGGTCAGCCACATGGGCAAGATGCCGCTGGATTGGGACGATGTCGGGCCGAAGCTGGAAAAGATGATCCTCGACGAGCTTGGCCGCCGCCTGATCCCCGACATCCACGACCGGATCATCACCAAGTTCAGCTACGCGCCCAAGGACTTCAAGCAGGACTTGAACGCCCACATGGGCAGCGCCTTCAGCCTTGAGCCGGTGCTGTGGCAGAGCGCTTACTTGCGCGGCCACAACCGTGACGATGTGATCGACAATTACTACCTCGTCGGTGCGGGCACCCATCCGGGCGCAGGCATCCCCGGCGTGGTGGGGAGCGCCAAGGCGACCGCCGGGCTGATGCTGGAGGATCTGGCGAAGGTGAGTTGAAATCCTCCCCTTAAGGGGAGGGGGACCGTCCGTAGGACGGTGGAGGGGCGAGCATGATCAGAGGCCAAAGCAATACGGTCAAGCTCGCCCGCAAACTCCGCAGCGAAATGACCCCGCCGGAAGTTGCCTTGTGGCAGGCGTTGCGCAAGCGCCCCGGCAGCCACAAATTCCGCCGCCAGCACCCTGCCGGTATCTACATGCTCGATTGCTTCTGTGCCAAGGCGCGGCAGTCAATCGAGATCGATGGCAAGGCGCATGATAACACCGCGGTAATGGCAAAGGACGCGGCGCGCTCGCAATTCTTGCACCAACAGGGCATCGCCACCACGCGCATCCCGGCGAAACTTGTGCTTGAAGATATTGAAGCTGTGGTTCAGCGGCTGGTGCAGATTTGCGATGAAAGAATGGAACGCATGACCTGTTCGCCCCTCCACCATGCTGCGCATGGTCCCCCTCCCCTTGCACGGGAGGATCGCGTGTGAAACGTCTCGCCGTCTATTGCGGTTCGGCTTCGCCCGATGACCCGCGCTACATCCAGCTCGCCTATGATGTCGGCGCGGAGCTCGCGCAGCGCGACATCGGGTTGGTCTATGGCGGAGGCAAGCTCGGGCTGATGGGCGCGGTCGCCAAGGGGGCGAAGGATGCGGGCGGCGAAGTCATCGGCATCATCCCCGAACACCTCGTCAAGGCCGAAGTCGCCAACCACGATTGCGACGAATTGATAACCGTCAGCGGTATGCACGAACGCAAGCAGAAGTTCACCGATCTTTCGGATGGCTTCGTGACGCTTCCTGGCGGGGTCGGCACGATGGACGAATTGTGGGAGGCGATGAGCTGGTCGCAGCTGGGCTATCACTCCGACCCGGTGGGCGTGCTCAACGCGTTCGGTTTCTATGACGATCTGCTCGCCTTCAACGCGAAGATGGCGGCAGTCGGCTTCGTCCGTCCCGCGCATCAGAACATCCTGATCGCAGCAACTTCGATCCACGAATTGCTGGCCAAGATGGCGGCCTATCAGCCCCACACCCCGATCTTCCGCATGAAGGCCGAGGAGCTGTAAGCCTCGCCATGCCAGTCGATCCCGCCACCCGCGCCGCGCTGGTTGAACATGCACGGCTGTCGATCAAGAAGGGCTCGCAGAGCTTTTCCGCCGCCGCGCGCCTGTTCGACCGCGAAACGCGCGAGCGTGCGTGGCTGCTGTATGCCTGGTGCCGCCGCGCGGACGACATTGCCGATAACCAGGACATGGGCGGGGAGTTGGGCGACCAGTCCGATCTGGGCGAGCGGCTTGCATTGATCCGCCGCCTGACCGCTCTGGCGTTCGCAGGTGAGCCGACCGGCGATCCGGCCTTCGACGCTCTGGGCGTGGTCGCCGCCGAGGTGGGTCTGACCCCGCAGATGGCCGAGGATGTCATCGCCGGGTTCCAATTGGACGCGGAAGACTGGCGCCCGCGCACCGAGGCCGATATGCTGCGCTATTGCTACCACGTGGCGGGCGCGGTGGGCGTGATGATGGCGGTGGTGATGGGGGTTTCGCCTGACGATCAGGAAACGCTCGACCGGGCGAACGACCTTGGCCTTGCCTTCCAGCTGTCCAACATCGCCCGCGATATCGTGGAAGATGACGCGGCGGGGCGGTGCTACCTCCCTGTCATGTGGCTGGTCGAGCAGGATATCGAGCCGGGCCAGCACACCAAACCGCACCACCGCAAGGAACTCGCCGCGATGGCGGCAAGGCTGGTGGCCTTGGTGGAAAAGCACGAGGCGGCAGCGCGGGTGGGCGCGGCCAAGCTCCCCTTCCGCAGCCGCTGGGCCGTGCTGTCTGCTGCGCGCATCTATGGCGCAATCGGGCGCAAGGTCAGAAAGCGCGGGCCGGAGGCGTGGAATTCCCGCACCTATGTGCCGCGCGCGGAAAAAGCGCTGTATGGCGTGCGTGCGTTTCTCTCGGCGGTGATCAACCGCGAGAAGATTCCGGAGGGCGGGATCGACTGGGGCATCGCGGATTACCGGCCGCACTAGCCCAATTCCGTTCGCCTCGAGCGAAGTCGAGAGGCCGGGTCCAGGTGTCTCGACTACGCTCGACACGAACGGAGGGCGCGGCTAACCCCCACCCATGATCACCAAACTCCTGATCGCCAATCGCGGCGAGATCGCCTGCCGCATCATGCGGACTGCGCGGACAATGGGCGTAGCGACGGTCGCGGTCTATTCCGATGCCGATGCCAAGGCGCTGCACGTGCGCCAAGCGGACGAGAGCGTGCATATCGGCCCCTCGCCTGCGGCCGAGAGCTATCTGGTGGGCGCGAAGATCATCGCGGCGGCGCAAGCGACCGGGGCTGATGCGATCCATCCGGGCTATGGCTTCCTCTCGGAGAACGCCGACTTTGCGCAGGCCGTGATCGACGCAGGCCTCATCTGGGTCGGCCCCAAGCCTGCCAGCATCCGCGCGATGGGCCTGAAGGATGCGGCCAAGGCGCGGATGATCGAGGCGGGCGTTCCCGTGACGCCGGGCTATCTCGGTGCGGATCAATCGGTGGAGCGGCTCACGACGGAAGCCGAAGCCATCGGCTACCCCGTCCTGATCAAGGCGGTCGCAGGCGGCGGCGGCAAGGGGATGCGCAAGGTCGATGCCCCCGATGACTTCGCCGCGTCGCTGGAATCCTGCCGCCGCGAGGCCAAGGCCAGCTTCGGTAATGACGAGGTCTTGCTCGAAAAATGGATCACCTCGCCCCGCCATATCGAGGTGCAGGTGTTCGGGGACAGCCACGGCAACGTCGTCCACCTGTTCGAGCGCGACTGCTCGCTCCAGCGCCGCCACCAGAAGGTGATCGAGGAAGCCCCCGCCCCCGGCATGGACGCAGCCACCCGCGAGGCGATCTGCGCTGCCGCCGTACGCGCGGCGAAGGCGGTCGATTACGAGGGTGCGGGCACCATCGAGTTCATCGCCGATGCCAGCGAGGGACTGCGCGCCGACCGCATCTTCTTCATGGAGATGAACACCCGCCTGCAAGTCGAACACCCCGTCACCGAGGAAATCACCGGGGTCGATCTGGTCGAATGGCAGTTGCGCGTGGCGAGCGGGGAGGTGTTGCCGAAGCGGCAAGACGAGCTGTCGATCAACGGCCATGCGATTGAAGCGCGGCTTTATGCGGAGGACCCGGCGAAGGGGTTTTTGCCGAGCACGGGGCGGCTTGATCATTTCGACCTCGGGCATGAGGGTCGGATCGAGACCGGGGTCGAGGAGGGCGACGAGATCAGCCCGAACTACGACCCAATGATCGCAAAACTGGTCGCTCATGGCAATGAGCGGGAAGCGGCGCGCGAGCTTCTGTTGGAGATGATCCAGTCCGCATGGGTCTTTCCAGTCAAGTCGAACGCAGCTTTTCTGGCTAGCTGTCTGAAGGATGAGTCTTTCATTTCGGCAGACCTAGACACCGGGTTGATCGAGCGGCGAGGAGAAACGCTGACCGAAATCGACGTTCCGAAGGTGGCGCTAGGTGCAGGGGCGCTCGCTTATCTTGAACCTCATCTCCCCACCAAGATCCTCGCTCCTTTGACCGATGCTTCCGGGCAGGTGGGTTGGGCGCCGGTCGGCAAGGATCGATTCAACTCGATGTTCGGCTTTCGTCTGAACGGCCCGGCAAACCGCAAGGTTCGGTTGTCCGTCGATGGACGCGCTGAAACGGTCGATCTCGACCACACCGGCATCCAAAAACCCAGCCAGCGCAACTGGCGCAAGAAAGGCGTCTGGGTTCAGAAAGGCGAGAGCCTTTCCCACTATTTCGCAGCGGAACCTCGTGCAGAACGCGGCCAAGCCTCCGCCGCCGATGGCGCTATCATCGCGCCGATGCCGGGCAAGGTCATCGCGGTCGATGTGAGCGAAGGCCAGACCGTCACCGCCGGGCAGCGGCTGCTGGTGCTCGAGGCGATGAAGATGGAACACGCCCTCACCGCGCCCTTCGACGGGGTGATCGAGGGGCTGGCGGTCAGCGCGGGCGGGCAGGTGCAGGTTGACACAGTCCTGTGCCGGGTGGTGCCTGCTGCCTCAGAAGAATAATACGTCACCCCAGCGAAAGCTGGGGTCTCAGGCCACCTCGCGCTACGCCGCCCTAGATCCCAGCTTTCGCTGGGATGACGATTTGCATAAGGGTTACCAATGACCTGGGCCAAAGAACTCAAAGAACTGCGGCAACGCGAGGCGCTCGCCGAGCAGATGGGCGGCGCGGACAAGGTTGCGCGGCAGCATGGGCGCGGGAAAATGGACGCCCGCGCGCGGCTGGCGGCGCTGTGCGACGAAGGTAGCTTCCGCGAAATCGGCAAGATTGCGGGCTCGGCCAAGTATGACGCCAACGGCGACCTTGCCAGCGTCACCCCCGCCCCCTTCCTGTTCGGCAAGGCCACCATCAACGGCCGCCCGGTGGTCGCCACCGCCGACGATTTCACCATCCGCGGCGGCGCGGCGGACGCGGGGATTGCGCGCAAGATGGTGCAGGCCGAGATGATGGCGCACCAGTTGAAACTGCCGATCATCCGCATGATCGACGGCACCGGCGGCGGCGGCAGCGTGAAGACGCTCGAAAAGATCGGCGCGACCTATATCCCCGCCGTGCCCGGCTGGGGCGATGTGGTGACCAATCTCGACACCGTGCCGGTGGTGGCGCTGGCGCTTGGGCCGACAGCGGGCCTCGGCGCGGCGCGCACTGTCGCCAGTCACTACTCGATCATGGTCAAGGGCCTCTCGCAGATCTTCGCCGCTGGCCCCGCCGTGGTCGATGGGCTGGGCGAGGCTTACAAGGGCGGCGCGGCCAATCACGAGGAGGCCAAGGAGGCGCTCGGCGGATCGGCGATCCACACCCGCAACGGCGTGGTCGATGACGAGGTCGCCAGCGAGGCCGAGGCCTTCGCCCGCGCGCGGCATTTCCTCAGCTTCATGCCCGAATATGTCGGCCAGCCTGCAAGGCGCTCGGCTTGCGATGACCCCGCAGACCGGCGCGAGGAGGCGCTGCTCAGCCTCGTGCCGCGTGATCCGAAGCAGGTCTATTCGATGCGGCGCTGCATGGAGATGGTGTTCGATTCCGGCACCGTGTTCGAGATCGGCAAGCACTGGGGCCGCGCCGCGATCACCGCGCTGGCGCGATTGGATGGCTGGCCGGTCTGCGTCATCGCCAGCGATCCCAGCTATCTAGGCGGATCGTGGGAGGCCAGGACCAGCGAGAAAGTCGAACGCTTCGTGCGCCTCGCCGACCAGTTCCGCCTGCCGGTCGTGCATCTGGTCGATAACCCCGGCTTCATGATCGGGCGCGAGGCAGAAATGGCGGGGACGATCCGCTACGGCGTCAATGCGATGAACGCAATTTACCGCGCCACCGTCCCGCTCGCCAGCATCGTGCTGCGCCGCGCCTATGGCATTGCCGGGAGCGCGATGAGCAATGCCGATCGGTATCAATACCGCTATTGCTGGCCGAGCGGGGACTGGGGGAGCCTGCCCATCGCAGGCGGGCTGGAGGTCGCCTACAAGGCCGAGCTGGAAGCCTCGGACGATCCGGCGGCGCTGCTTGAGGAGATCCGCGAACGGCTCGGAAAGGTCACCTCGCCGTTCCGGTCAGCCGAACGCTTCAATGTCGAGGACATCATCGACCCGCGCGACACGCGGCCGCTGCTGTGCGAATTCGCCGGACTGGCGTGGCGGCGGTTGGAGAGTGAGCAATAGTCCCACCCCCAGCCCCTCCCGCAAGCGGGAGGGGAGCGAGACTTAGCGAGCCGCAGGCGAGATTAGTCGCAGCGGGGTGGGCCTACTCCGCAGGCGCGCTTCCCATACCCGCCTCGGCATCGCTCGGTCCGAACAGCTTGCCCTTTTCGCTCACCAGCACCAGCACCAGACAGGTGAGGCCCGACGCCAGCAGTGACAGCGCCAGCGGCTGTGCCGTGCCATCGAAGGCATAGCCGATCGCCCCGCCCAGCAGCGCTGCCATGGTCATGCGCACGAACCCGTGGGCCGAACTGGCCGCGCCCGCGATATTGAAGAAGGGGTTCATCGCGATTGCGCCGAAATTGCTGCCGATAAAGCCCAGCAGCGCCATGTTGATCGCCATCAGCGGCACGAACACCCACAGGCTTTCGCCCGGCTGGAAGGCAAAGAACACCTGCGCGCCGCTGACCGCGATGAACACGAACAGCGCGGCGTGACTGACCCGCCGGGCGCCGAAGCGTTCGACAATGCGCGAATTCGACCAGCTCGCCACCGCCATCGACCCGGCGCAAATCCCGAACACCAACGGGAAGATGTCGCCCGCGCCAAATGTCTCGGTGATCAATTGCTGCGAGGAGTTGATGAAGCCGAACAGGGCGCCAAACACCAGCGCAGAACCGAAGACGTAACCGACCACGCTGGGCAGGGCGAGCGCGCGGGTCATGTTGACGGCGATGGTACGCAGATGGATCGGCTGGCGGTTGTCGGGCGCAAGGCTTTCAGGCAGGCGCAGGTGCACCCATGCGCCCACGGCTACGCCCATCACCGCCATAAAGCCGAAAATCGCGCGCCAGTCAGCCACCAGCAGGATCGCCTCGCCGATGCTGGGGGCAACGGCGGGCACCATCAGGAAGATCACGAAGATCAGGCTCATCATCCGCGCCATCTTGTCGCCACCCACCCGGTCGCGGATGATCGCGGGCGGCAGGGCAACGGTCCCGGCCGCGAAGAATCCCTGCGCCGCGCGCACCGCAATCAGCGTGTCATAGGTGGGCGCAATCGCGCTCAGCAGTGACAGCAGGATATAGACCAAGATCGATCCCAGCAGGATCGGCCGCCGCCCGAACCGGTCAGCCAGCGCTCCGGGCAGCAGCGCGCCGATCCCGGCGGTCAGCAGATAGACCCCGATCACGAACTGGCGGGCATTGCCATCCACCCCGAGATCAACCGCAAGTTCATCAAGCGCCGGGAGAATCGCGTCGATGCCGAAAGCGTTCAAGGCCATCAGCAGCGCCATCATCCACAACAGCTCGGTTTCGCCGATCACCTTGCGGACGGACGTGGACGGGGCAAGCGTGGTGGCCATGGTGGGCCCATTGCCGATTGGTTCGCCCGATGACCACTGTTCTTTTCGCATATGCACAAAATCGTGAGCGGGCATGAAAGTTCCGGCAATGGTTCCTTCACGCGCGCCAAGCCTCTATTTTACCCGGATGGACCGTGATCCGCCGCCAATCTCAGGGGACGATGACGTTGCCCAGGACCATCCGGGGCTGCGCAAGATCATCCATGTCGACATGGATGCCTTCTTCGCCAGCGTCGAACAGCGCGACAATCCGCAATTGCGCGGAAAGCCGGTTGCCGTCGGCGGGGCAGGCGGGCGCGGGGTCGTCGCCGCTGCAAGCTACGAGGCGAGGTTGTTCGGGGTGCGCAGCGCCATGCCATCGGTCACCGCCAGCCGGTTGTGCCCCGATCTGGTGTTCGTGCGCCCGCGCTTTGATGCCTACAAGCAAGCAAGCCGCCAGATCCGCCTTGTGTTTGAACACTTTACCCCGATCATCGAACCGCTGAGCCTTGACGAGGCCTATCTCGATGTCACCGATGACCGGCTCGGGATCGGCAGCGCCACCCGCATCGCCCAGCTGATCCGGCAGGAAATTCGCGCCAGAACGCAGCTGACCGCCAGCGCGGGGGTGAGTTACAACAAGTTCCTTGCCAAGCTCGCCAGCGACCAGAACAAGCCCGATGGCTTGTGCGTGATCCGTCCGGGCGAAGGGTCGGCCTTTGTCGCGGGCCTGCCGATCCGGCGGTTCCACGGCGTCGGGCCGAAGGCGGAGGAGCGGATGCAGCGGCTGGGCATTGCGACCGGCGCCGATCTGGCGGGACGGGACATCGCGTTTCTGCGCGAACATTTCGGCAGCATGGCCGATTACCTCTACCGCGCGGCGCGGGGGATCGACCTGCGCCCCGTGCGCGCCCACCGCCTCCGCAAATCGGTTGGCGGGGAGCGCACCTTTGCCGAGGATATCGGCAGCGGCGCGATGCTGCGAGAGACGCTGGAGAACATTATCGACATCGTGTGGGAGCGGATCGAGGCGGCGGGCAGCGAAGGTCAGCCGGTGCGCGGGCGGACGGTGACGCTGAAGCTCAAATTCAACGATTTCCGCATCATGACCCGCGCAACTTCGCTGCCGCACTGGGTTGCGGGCAAGGACCAGTTCGCCGAAGCGGCGCGCGCGCTGCTGGAGGCGGAACTGCCGCTGCCTGATCCGATCCGGCTGATGGGGCTGACGCTCGGCAATTTGGAAGGGGCGCAAGACGAAAAGCCGCCGCGCGATACCGCCCAGCTATCGCTGCTTTAGCCTGTCCCCCGCGCCTTCCACGCCGCGATCCGTGCGCGGGTGGTGCGGCCCAGCGGCTCGGGCAAGGAATGCGAGGGGAAGAACCGCGCCTCCACCACCTCGCGGCCATCGGGGCGCGGATGCTGGTTGCAGATCGCCGCGAACAGGTGCGCGGTGTGGGGCGAGCCGGACAGCACCTCCTCCAGCGTGCCGATCGGCTCAAGCCGGGCAAGTTCGATCCCCAGTTCCTCACGCACCTCGCGCCGCGCGGCCGCCTCAGGCTCTTCGCCGCGATTGATACCGCCGCCCGGCAGGCCCCAGACGTCGGGGCCATAGGAATGGCGCAGCAGCAGCACGTCGCCGCCAAGGTTGGTGATGATGATGCTGACCCCGGCAATCGGCACCTTGCGCCAGCGCCGCCAGCTATGCCGCATCCCATGCGCCAGCGGGAGCAGAGCGCGGTGGAGCGGGGCGGGCAGCAATGCGGGCATCAGGTGAACACGGTGACAGGAATGCCCCTTGCCGCTGCAATCCGCAGCAATCGCGCGACGGGAAGATCATGCTCGCCGCGCATCGCCACCTCGAAAGTGCTGCGCTTGTCCGCCGCGCCGCCAAGCGTGAACAGAATTGCATCAGTGTCCGTTAGCGCAGGCAAGGTCAGCGTGATGCGGTCGAACGGTGCATGGGCAGGCAGGGGATCGGGGGTCAGGCGGCGGATCATCCGCGGATCATCGTCTGCGGGATCAGTGTTGGGAAACAGCGATGCGATGTGGCCGTCCGGCCCCATGCCGAGCCATGTCAGCGCGAAATGCGGCGGCTTGTCGCGTTCGGCAAGCGCATGCACCTCGGCCCCGGCAGGCTCCAGAAGGGCGCGCATTTTTCCGGTATTCGATGCCGCGTGATCCTCGGGCACGATCCGGTCGTCATTGGGCCACACCACCATCGCGCTCCATGCGGGGCCGGGGTCCCGTTGGACAAGCTTTTCGAGGATCGGAAAGGGGGTCGATCCGCCCGGTATCGTGATCGCAAACCTGCCACCGGCATGGCGATTGGCGGCAGCCAATCGGGCGTCCAGCCAATCAGCAATGGTGGCCACGCCCGCGCTTTCGATCACATCTGCAGTTTCCATCCCCCATCAATAGCAAAAGGGCCGCCCCCCGTCAGCGGGAGCGGCCCCTTTTTTTTGATCGCGCGCAGGCTTGCCAGCCGGGCAGCGATCAGCCGAGCAGCGACTTCAGGAACCACACACGCTCTTCGGCCATGTCGGTCCAATCGTCCAGCAGCCCGTCGGTGGCATTATCGCCCGCCTGTTCGGCCAGCGGCTTCATGCCTTTCAGCCGCTCGACCATCGCCTGGTTGTCATCGCGCAGTTCGGCGATCATGTCCTCGGCAGACAGCGCGGTGCTGTCCTGATCCTTGACCTTGGTGTGCTGCGACACCGAGCCGATCGAGGTCAGCGTATCGCCGCCCTGTTTGCGCACGCGTTCGCCGATGGCATCGATCTGGTCACGGATTTCAAGCGCCTGTTCATCGAACAAGAGGTGAAGATCGCGAAAGCGCGGGCCCTTGACGTGCCAGTGAAAATTCTTGGTCTTGACGAAAAGCGCAAAATGATCCGCCAGAAGCCCGTTGAGTTCGGCAATCAGTGCAGCTTTCGAATTGGTCTTGGTATCGGCCATAATTTTCTCCGTTATTGTCATGTAGGCGGCACTGTGCTGCCGCTTAGGTGTCTATTCTTATAACGGATCAGAAGTGTTTGAGTTTCGCAATTATACTATTCGTCATGATCGAACAAAGCGATCAAGGCGCAGCGTAACGAGCGTTCAATCCGATGAAGATCGCCGCAAGAATAAGGCACACCGCCAGCACCCGCCGCACTGTGCGCAGCGGCAGGCGGACCAGCCCGGCAGCGCCCAGCGACCAGCCCATCGCAATCGCCGCCCCGCCCCCCAGCGCTCCGCCCAGTGCGGCGGTGGCGGACAGGCTGGCCTGCGCGGCGAAGGCGAAGATGGCAAACCGCGCACCGTCGCCGATCTGGCGGGCAACCAGTACGATGGCAATGGCGCCGAGCGAGCGGGTCGGTTCGCGCGGTTCTTTCAGCTTTACCGGCCAGGCCAGCTCGAACCCGGCAATCGCCAGCGCAAAGGCAACCAGCATCTGCGCTGCACGCGCCGGGAGCATGGCGGCAAATTCGGCCCCCACCCATGCCATCACGGCGGCGGTCAGACAGGCCGAAAGGATGCCGAGCAGGAGCAGCGGCCAACCGCGCCCAAGCGCATCGGCCCAGCGCGCCACCAGCCATTGATCGCGCCCGCCCAGCGCCAGCGCAAAGACCAGCAACAGCGAAAACAGGAAGCTGTCCATGGCCCGGGCCTGCGCCTCAGGCGGCCCAGGGACCGGTGATCGCCAGCGTGGCGGTGGGGGAATAGGCGTTGACGAACAGCCATTTGCCATCGGGCGAAAAACACCCGCCCGCAAGCTCGCTCTGCGTGCGCAACCGCGCGAATGCATAGGCGCGGCCATCAGGCGTGATCCCGCGAATATGGTTGTCGACCACGTCGGTATATTGATCCTCGCACACGATCAGGTGGCCATTGGGCGCAACTGTCAGGTTGTCGCCATAATTGAACTGGTCGGTATTCGCGCTTTCGAAGAACAGCTCGACCATGTCGGGCGCGCCTGCAAGCCCGGGCGTCAGTTTGAGGATTTGCCCCAGCTGCGCAGCCCCGCCGCTGGTGGCGCAGGCATACACCTCGCTGCCACCCATGTGCAGCCCCTCGCCCCGCGCGATCAGCGCCGCGCCCTTTGCCGCAGCGCGCTGGCGCAGATCATCCCCGGGCGCCTCGACCCCGTCCAGATCGGCCCAGCTTACGCGATATTGCTGACCCGGCGCCATTGCCGGCGAAGTCCAGTTGCGGGTATCGGCCAGCCCTTCGATCACCATCGCCTGCAAGCGCCCGCCTTCGGCCAGCTTGCCCGGAACCCTCGGCAGAAAGCGGTACAGCACCCCATCGTCGCGGTCCTCGGTCATGTAGACGATCCCGGTGGCCGGATCGACCGCGGCGGCTTCGTGATTGAAGCGGCCCATTGCAGTCAGCGGCACGGCATCGACCAGCCCGGTTGCGCTGGCGGGGACTTCGAACACCCAGCCGTGGTTGCGCTCCAGCCCGTCGCCGTAACGCTGGCCCGGCCCGGTCGGCGCTTCCTCGCAGGTCAGCCAGGTGCCC
This sequence comes from Erythrobacter sanguineus, assembly GCF_900143235.1. Taxonomy (GTDB): domain Bacteria; phylum Pseudomonadota; class Alphaproteobacteria; order Sphingomonadales; family Sphingomonadaceae; genus Erythrobacter; species Erythrobacter sanguineus. Next base: position 46,150 of record NZ_FRDF01000011.1, read on the forward strand.
CATGGCGTAACCCCGCCCGAACAATTGCGGATCGTGCCACCAAGGCTGCGGAACTGGCGCGTGACCGCCAGCGTGCCTGCGTCGAGCACGATATTGGTCGTCCCGCCGGGAACGAAGACGCCATTGCGCTTGCCGAAACCTGCAGGGATGCTGCCGCCTGCGTCGTGCTGCGGCTGCAATTCGTGGTTGCGCACCAGCGCAATGGCCCCGTTCCCGAGGTCGAAACAGCCCATCCCGTCGGCCCGGTCAGGCACGGTGCCGCCATCATCCATCGCATCCCCCAGCCGCGAGATGACGCGGTAGGAAAAGCCTTGCGGCAGATCGAGGAAACCCGCCGGATCGGGCACCAGCGCGCCGTAACCGGCAAAGCCCCCGCCCGGCACCGGCGCGCGCGCCGTGGCCGCAGGGCCGCGGGTCATGCAACCGCTGGCGGCGAGTGCGGCAAAGGCCGAAGCGGTCGCGCCAAGAAAGCGTCGACGGTCAGAAGCGATAATGCGGGGAAAGGTCATGCCGCCCAGTTTACTGGCCCGCCTCCAGCGCGGCAAGAATTTCATCCCAACGTGCATATTTGAAGTTCTGGGCTTGCGGCGGGTTCACCCCATCCTGCGCGATGAAGATGCCACCGGGAAAATCCGGCCCGAAATCGCGATTGTCGAGCTCGATCCCGTCGGTTTCCTCGGTGCTGCCGAACGGGCCTGCCGCAATGCGGAAACGGCCAACCGGGATCACGCCCGGCAAGCGGTAGACCGCATAGGCATTGTCCCCTTGCGAGGAAGCGACGAGATAGCCGCCACTCTCGCCCTCGGGCGCGATGGCGAGGCCTTCCAGATCGGCGACCAGCATCCGGTTGTCGACCGGCGCGACCAGCCGCTTTTCGCCCGTATTCATGTCGATCGCCCAGATGCCAGTGGCTTCCTCGCCGATATAGAGCGTGGCCGTGCGCGGATCGGCGATGCAGCCTTCGGGCTGGCTGGCAACCGTCGCCAACGTGGTGGTGGCCGCTACGAAATCCGCGCCCGTCCCCCCGGACGTGCCGGTTCCGGCCAGCGTGGTGCGGTAGATGGTGCCGTTCTTGGGCGCACTGAACACCACCACCTCGTCCTTGCCCGCAGGCCTGGCGATGCAGATACCGTAGCCCTCGCCCGGCCCCACGGCGATCCGACCCGCAGGCGCAAGCGAGGCAGTGGCGGGATCGAGCAGCGCGAGGAACAGGTGCGCGGTGGCGAGATCGGCACGGTCGCTGGCGATCACCAGAATGCGACCGTGCTCGATCTCCACCAGATCGACATTGTTCATGCCGGGCGCGGGAAGGAAGCTCTTCTGCGCGCCCGTGAGATCATAGACGTAAAGCCCGCCCTTCTTGTCGGTGCCGACGATCAGGCTCGCCGCCGGATCGGCCGGATTGCGCCAGATCGCCGGATCGTCGGCAGCATCCTCGTTGCTGGTGCCGACCGGCACTGTCTCCGCGCGGGCGGTGACAGTGACGGCGGGATCGCCGGTGATCGCGGGCACGCTCGCGCAGGCAGCTGCGATCCCGAGCGTGACGAGCGCGAATCCGTGGAAGGGTCTGATCATGACATGCACCCTATCAGAACGTGAGCCGCACGCCGCCCTTCATCGTCCAGTTGTACTTTTCGAATTGCAGCACGTTCTGGCGCCCGCCCTGGCGGTTGAAGGCGAAAAACTCCGCATCGTTGATGTTGATCCAGTCGAAGAACACCTGAAAGTTCTTGTTGATCGTGTAGCGGCCCGAAAAATCGAGCTGGAACAGGCTGTCGACGATCCGATCCTCTTCAACGCTCCCTTGCACTTCATCAAGATAGAGGTCGCGATAGGTGCCGGCAAGACGCAGCGAGACCGGCCCCTTTTCGTAGCCGAGCACCCCGTTGAAGGTGTGCTTGCTGGCGCTTGGCAGAGTGATTTCGCGGAAAGTCGGCGTATCGGTAATCCCGCCAATATTGCCATCGGAAATCAGACCCGTGGCATCGGTGAAGGTGTAGTTGGCCTGCACCAGAAAGCCCGACAGGAAACCGGGGAGGAAATCGAGTTGCTGCGAGAAGCCGAGTTCAATACCGAAGATTTCCGCAGTCTGCCCGTTCAGGGTCGTGTCCAGCCGGGTGATATCGACCCCCAAAATCGGATCGGGATCGGTAATCCGCTGGCCGAAGATGAAATTGTCGATTTCCTTGTAGAACAATCCGGCCGTGATCGCCCCGTTGTTCGACATGTAATATTCGATCGTCGCATCGAAATTCCATGCTTCATAGGGCACCAGATCGGGGTTGCCGGCCTCGGCCTCGTCATCCTCGATCACGATCCGCGGCGCGAGGTCGCCAATGTTCGGGCGCACCAGGCTGCGATAGGCGGCGGCACGCATGATCAGGTTGGGCTGCGCCGCGTATCGGATGTTGAGGCTGGGGAGCCAGTGGTCGTAATTGCGCTCGATTGCGGTCGGGCTGACGATCACAGTGTCGTCCGCCGCGATGCCGCCGCCCGGCAGGGTCCCGTCTTCCACGATCAGCTGCACAAGATTGCCCGTCAGGCGGTTGTAGGTCCGTTCATAACGCACCCCGCCGATCACCAGCAGCTTGTCGCTTTCCCAACGGCCCAGCAGGTAGCTGGCGAAAATGTCTTCATCGACGGTGAAGTTCTCGACATTGCTGGCAAGGGCTGTGTCGATGTCGTTGAGTTCAAAAGCCCCGCGATTGCCATTGAAGAAGTCGGTCGCCTCGGTGAAGCCGGGGAGCGGGGCCAGATCCAGACCGGGAAGCCGATAGGTCTGCGGCGCACCCAGCACATCGGCCAGCGTCAGATCGTCATTCTCCCAGAATTCGAAGCGTCCGGCAAAGAACTTCTCGCGCCAGCGCGCCTTGGCCCCGCCCTGGATCGTCAGCGTTCCGGCGTCGCTGTAGATTTCGTAGCCAAGATCAAGCCGGGCGGCGAATTCTTCGTCCTCACCCACCGAACCGGCGGTGAACTCAACCGAGTCCAGCCCGTAATTACCGGGGTTGAGGAAGCCTGCGCTGTTGCCGGTTACCGAGTAGAGCGGAATGCGCGGGTTGCCGTAATCGAACCCGATTTCGAGGCCGGAATCCTCGAAGTTGCCGTCAAACCGGGTCGGGTCGAGCGAACCATCCTTGACCTCTGACGATTTCGCCCAGCTGACGGCATAATCGGCCTTGAGCGCGCCGAACCGGCTTTCGCCGCCGAACACCAGGGTGCGGATGCGGCTCGATTCAAGCCGGTCCTTGACGCGGCGGCGAATTTCGATCTCGGTGCCTTCATCATCAAACACCGCATTGGTGCCGCTGCCCGAAACGTTGGCATCTTCGAGCCGGAAGATCACGTCACGGCGGAATTCCTGATCATTGAATTCGCTATAGACGCCCTTGAGGTAGAGTTCGGTGTGCCCACCAACCCGCGCATCGAAGCCAAGCGTGGCGCTGATGCGTTCGCGCTCCACGTCATAATCGCGGTACTGCACTTCTTCGGCGTAGATCAGGCCGCCGTCTTCCTGCCAGCCATCGGCTTCGACATTGTCGCTTTCAAACTCGCGGTTGTAGTATGACAGGCCGCCGGTGACGCCGAAATTGTCAGAGAGCTTGGTGGCGAAATCAAATCCGACATCGGGGGTCAGCTGGCCCGAATAATCATTATAGCTGCCTCCGATCCTGGCGACATAGAGATCTTTGTTGCGATCAAACGCGCTGGTGGTCTTGATCTCGATCGAGGCACCGATGGTATCGCCGTCCATGTCCGGGGTGAGCGACTTCTTCACTTCGATCGATTCGATGATGTCGGACGAAATCACGTCGAGCGCGACGCCGCGTTCGTCGATCCCCGGCGCGGGCACGCGCACGCCGTTCAATGACGTGGCGTTGAGGTTGGGATCAAGCCCGCGCACGGTCACGAACCGGCCTTCGCCCTGATCGTTCAGCACGTTGATGCCGGGCAGGCGGCGCAGCGATTCGGCCACGTTCTGATCGGGAAACTGCCCGATCGAATCGCGGGTCAGCACGTCGGATACGCCATCCGCCGCCCGCTTGCGCGACAGCGCGGATGCAAGGCTGGCGCTCTGGCCGACCACGAGGATCTGCGAGCCTGCATCGCCAAGGGTGAAGTTCTGGCGAACCATGCCCTCAGCCGGGACATCGACGGTAAACCGCACCGGCTCGGCCCCGACATAGCGCGCGGTGATGGTGTAGCGGCCTTCGGGCACATCGTTGAAAACAAACGCCCCATCGCCGCCGGTCACCGTCCGGCGGTTCAATTCCTCGATCACCACGTCGGCAGCGCGCAGGCCGGCGGTGTCACTGGCATCGGATACGGTCCCGGCGACCTCCCCGGCGAAGGCAGGCACAGCAAGGCTGGCAGCAAGCGCAAGCGCGGCGGTGCCCGATGCAAGACGGATGCGAATCATGAATTTTCCCCTGTCAGTGCCCGCGCCAGCGAGCGGTGTCAGGCACGCCCCCTAAGCGGCAGCGGTGACAGGCGAGCGAACAGCCGGTGACCGGATCTTGACCGCAAAGAGGCAGGATTGTCTCAATTGAGAGGGTGGCGCGGGAGCCGCGAACGGCTTAGCCCATGGGGGCAACGGCAAGGGAGACGGCGTCAATGAAGATCGAAGCGGGCATGGCAGCAGTGGTGACAGGCGGGGCCTCGGGCCTCGGCAAGGCGAGCGCAAAGGCCTTTGCCGATGCGGGCATGAAGGTCGCGATCTTCGACATCAATGATGAGGCGGGAGAGGAACACGCGGCGGCAATCGGCGGCACCTTCCACCATGTCGACATCATGGACGAGGCATCGGTGGAGGCCGGATTCGCCGCCGCCCGCGCCGCCCACGGACAGGAACGCGTGACCCTGCACTGCGCGATGGCAAGCAAGCGCGGCAAGACGCTGGGCTGGGACAAGGAAGCAGGCGCCTATAAACGTCTTTCGACCGATGATTACGCCTTTGGGGCGCAAGGCATTCTGGTTGCCAGCTACCGGGTCGCGTCGATTTCGGCCCTCGGCATGGCCAATGCCGATCCGGTCAATGATGATGGCGAGCGCGGCTGCATCATCCTCACCGCCAGTGTCGCGGCGCAAGACGGGCAGATCGGGCAGGTGATCTATGGTTCGTGCAAGGCCGGGGTGAACGGGCTGGTGCTGCCGATGGCGCGCGATCTGATGGATATGGGCATCCGCGTCAATTCGGTCATGCCGGGCATCTTTGCGACCCCGCTGATGCTGGGGATGAAGGATCGCAACCCGCCGATGTGGGCGCAACTCAACGCATCCGTCCCCTTCCCCAAACGCCTCGGCGAGCCGGAGGAATTTGCATCGCTGGTGCTGGAGATCGCCCGCAACACCTACATCAACGCCCACCAGTTCCGCTTGGATGGGGCAATCCGCATGCCGCCGAAATGATCGCTCACGGCTAGCTGGCTTCGCCAGCGCCTCCGCGGGGGCGGCCTACCGGCCGACGGGCACCAGAATACTTTGGCGCCCTTGCGAACCCTGCGGGTTCGGTATCGCACATGAAGGAGATCTCGCATGACCACTGCCACCAACGAATACCCCGCCAAGGCCTATGGTGCGACCGCGCCCGATAGCGGGGTCGGCCCGATGCAGATCACCCGCCGAGGCCTGCGCAATGATGATGTGCTGATCGAGATCACCCACTGCGGCATCTGCCATTCGGACCTGCACTCGGCGCGCAATGATTGGGGCGGGACGACCTATCCGATTGTGCCGGGCCACGAGATTGTCGGCATCGTCAGCGCGGTGGGCGACAGCGTCACACGCCACAAGGTGGGCGACCGGGTGGCAATCGGCTGCATGGTCGATTCCTGCCTCGAATGCAGCCATTGCGAGGCCGATCTGGAGCAATATTGCAAATCCGGCGGGATGACCGGCACCTATAATGGCAAGGACCGGCGCGACGGATCGCCGACCTATGGCGGCTATTCGGAACGGATCGTGTGCCGCGAAGAGTTCGTGCTGAAAGTCCCCGCCAACCTGCCAAGCGCCGAAGCCGCGCCGCTGCTGTGCGCCGGGATCACGTCTTACAGCCCCTTGCGGACATGGAAGGTCGGGCCGGGCAGCAAGGTCGCGGTCGCCGGCCTTGGTGGGTTGGGCCACATGGGGGTCAAGCTGGCCGCCGCGATGGGAGCCGAAGTCACCATGCTTTCCCGCTCCGAAAGCAAGCGCGCCGATGCCGAAAAGCTCGGTGCCCACGCCTTCCTCAATACCGAGGACAAGGACGCGATGAAGGCGGCGCGCGGCACATTCGACATGGTGCTCAACACCATCCCGGTGCGCCATGATGTCGTGCCCTACCTCCACCTGCTGCGGATCGACGGGGTGCAGGTGCTGGTCGGGCTGATCGGGATGATGCCCGAACTCCACACCGGTGTGCTGCTGGGCCGCAAGGTGCTGACCGGCAGCGGCATCGGCGGGCTGGCCGAAACGCAGGAGATGCTCGATTTCTGCGCCGAGAAAGGCATCCTGCCCGACATCGAGGTGATCGCGATGCAGGACATCCAGACCGCCTATGATCGCATGGAAGCAAGCGACATCAAGTATCGCTTCGTCATCGACATGGAGAGTTTGCGCGCCGGGTCATGATACCCGCTAACCTATCTTCTTCTCTTCATATCTTCGTAGATACAGATAAACGAATATAGTAATATAGAAGTAATTGTAATTGTCTCATTGCTGCAACACAAGACAAGCAATGTGATAGACATAAACAGCAAAATAATTGTGCAGGGCGAAGGCGATGATAATGGATTTCATTGCCGCGCATGAAGCTCGAACGTAACAAGAGGCAAAGCACGGCACGCAGGCGGAACGATCCCACCTCTCTCAAGGAGCGTTCCACATGAATATTCGTTTTGCATCCGCTGCTTCGGCGCTGGCCGTCGCCGGTGCCCTTTCGGCCCCCGCCCTCGCGCAGGCCCCCGCCGCCGCATTCGAAGCAGCTGCCCCGGTGATGCTCACCGAAAAGGCCGCCGCCAACCTCGCTGGTAGCTCGGCTGTGCCGGTGCTCGATGCCGCGACCAACGAAGAATTGACCGGCATCACCATCGCGGCTGCGGGTGAGGCAATCCCGGTGATCGTCACTGCGTCCGGCGCGACCCCGGGTCTCGCCGCAGGCACCGGCGAAGTCGTCGTGACCAGCGCTGCCATTGCCGCCGCCGCTCAGGATGGTGGCACCGGCGGGCGTTCAGACTCCTTTACCGTCACACTCAATCAGGATTCGTTCTTCGGCTTTTATCCGGCGTTCAACGGGCTGATCCCGGTCAGCGAGAATGTCGATTTCAGCTTCTACGGCATCATCTGGACCACCGACGCCTTCGGCACCGGCCTGGGTTCGGACCTGTGGACCGAATTCGGCATCGGTGCTGCGATCTATAGCGGGAATTTCGTCATCAAGCCGCAGATCGGCCTCACCAACGGCGCGTTGCTGTCGGGCGGTGCGCGGGATCCGAATGGCGTTCCGGCCGGAACGGGCGGCAATTTCGCCGACGGCATCGTGCCTAGCCTGACCGTCAACTATTCCGACGATACTTTTGAGGCGGAATATTACGGCGGCTACTACGCCGCGCTGCGCAACCGTAACGACGACGCCGCGCTCGACTTCCTGCACACCTGGATCAACGCGGGCTACAAGTTCAGCGACAATGTCTCGGCTGGTGCGCATTACGAACTGCTGAGCAACACGCGCAACACCTTCCCCGGCGGATCGACCGCAGTCGCCTACCAGTGGTTTGGTCCCTATGTGCAGTTCAAGACCAGCAACGGCTTCTTCGCGCGCTTCACCGCTGGCGCCGATATCGAAGGCGGCAATGACGGCGATTTCTACAAGCTGACCGCAGGCTTCACGTTCTGATCCCACCTCAGTCGCTTGAAAGCAGGGGGCGCTGCTGCCGGGTACGGCAGCAGCGCCCCTTTTTTATCGCTGCAACGCTTTGCGAGGCACCACAAGGCCTTATCTTCGATTCTTCGTATCTTCTTATCTTCAGAGTGTTGCAGTTAAGTCACGCAATAAGATAATGTGAAGCCGCCCTGTCACATAACCTTTGTGCGCGTCCTGAACTTGGACGAAGTAGATTGTGCCGCGACAGGAAACCGAGTGTTCGAATAAAAATTCCTGCGCGGCACGCAGGTGGAACGATCCAGTCCTCTCTTTGGAGCGTTCCTTATGTTAATTCGTTTTGCTTCGGCTGCTTCGGCCGTCGCTTTCGCTACGTGTCTTACCACCCCCGCGCTTGCCGATGAAGCGGAAGCCGTCAGCATGGGTCCGACGCTCGAAACCGCAGCCCCGGATGCCGACAGCGCGCCGAAATTCGGGCTTCGCGCGATCGAACCGGTCGACCTTGCCACGGCCAGCCATGTCGAGGATGCCGAACCGGCGATCACGGTCTCAGGTTCGGCTACGCTGGTGTCCGATTACCGTTTCCGCGGTGTTTCGCAGACCGACGAAGGCATGGCGATTCAGGGCGGCTTTACCGTCAGCCATGCCAGCGGCTTCTATGTCGGAACCTGGGGTTCCAACCTGTCGGGCTGGGGCACCTTCGGCGGCGCCAATATGGAACTGGACATCTACGCCGGCTTCGCGTTCCCGGTCGGAGAGGGAACGCTTGATACAGGCGTTACCTGGTTCATGTACCCCAGCGGTGCCGACACCACCGACTTTGCCGAGCTTTATGCCAAGCTTTCGGGCGATATTGGCCCGGTGTCGTTAACCGCTGGCATTGCCTACGCCCCGTCGCAGGAAGCGCTGGGCAATGTCTTTGCCACAGGCGCCGCTGCTGCGGCTGGTATCCCGACCGATCCGGGCGACAAGGAGGACAACCTCTACCTTTCGGGCGACGCCGTGTACGGCATCCCTGACACCCCGCTCAGCGTCAAGGCGCACCTTGGCTATTCAGATGGCAACCCCGGCCTCGGCCCCAACGGCACCAGCATCGCGCCGACCGGGACCTATTTGGACTGGCTGATCGGTGCGGATTTCGAGGCGACCCCCGGATTGACGCTTTCAGTCGCTTATGTCGATACCGACATCTCCAACACCGAAAGCGCTTACCTGCTGCCGAATTTTGCGAAACTGGCGGGCGGCTCGATTGCCGATGCCACCGTGGTGTTCTCGGTTACCGCATCGTTCTGATCGCGACTGTGATGATAGATTGAGGGGGCGTCCGGCAGTTCTGGCCGGGCGTCCCTTTACTTCAAGGCGCGGTTGCCGATAGGTTCCTTCCGATACCCGGCCGACGGGAATGCGGAGAGGAACACCGATGCGGATTACACTTCTGGCAAGCAGCCTTGCTGCGCTGCTGCTGGTACCTCAGGCACAGGCACGCAGCCAGTATGAGGCGACCATAACCCGCACCACTTACGGCATCCCCCATATCGAGGCCGATAGCTGGGGCGGCGTGGGCTACGGCGTCGCCTATGCCTATGCCGAGGATAATCTGTGCCTTCTGGCCGAAGAATTCACCACCGTTGCGGGTGATCGCTCGCGCCATTTCGGGCCGGACAACACCGCGGTGCTGGGCTTCCAGCAGGTCGATAATCTCAATTCCGACGTGTTCTTCCGGGCCATGATCGATCTGCCGGCCCTGCGCGCCGGATTTGCCGATCAGGGGCACGAGGCGCGCGGGCTCGCGCAAGGCTATGTCGCGGGCTATAACCGCTTTCTGAAGGATGCGGGGCCGGATGGCATCCCCGCCGAATGCCGCGGCAAGGCGTGGGTGCGCGCAATCAGCCTTGATGACGTGCTGCGCCTCACTGAAAAACAGATGCTGCTGGCAAGCTCGCTGGCGCTGGCGCCGGGTATCGCCGCTGCCTCGCCGCCGGGCACAGCCAAAAAGCAGGTCGCGCAGGCCCTCCCGCGTCCTGGAGAACTGGGCCTTGGCAGCAATGGCTGGGCCTTCGGCGGTGATGCGACGGCCGACGGGCGCGGCCTTGTGATCGGCAACCCGCACTTCCCGTGGAACGGACCGAGCCGCTTCTGGCAGCTCCACGTTACCGGGCCGGATGGCTATGACGTGATGGGCGTGGGCATTGCCGGAACCCCGATCCCGACTTTGGGCTTCAACCGCGATGTCGCATGGACCCACACCGTCACCGCCGCGCGCCATTTCACGCTGCATGCGCTGGTGCTCGATCCCGCCGATCCGACCCGCTACATGCTGGATGGTGAAAGCGTCGCGATGGAGCCGCGCAATGTCACCGTGCCGATGCCCGAAGGCGCGGCCGACGTCACCCGCACGCTTTATGCCACCCGCTTCGGCCCGGTCTTCGTCGCGCCGGATTCGGGCGTGATCTGGAGCGCGAGCGCAGCCTATGCGGTGCAGGACGCCAATCGCGGCAATGGCCGCGCCATCGACACGTGGCTCAGGATCGGCCAGGCCCGCAGCGTCGGCGAGATCAAGGCTGCGGTCAGCGAAACACTCGGCATTCCGTGGGTCAACACCATCGCCTCCGACCGGCACGGCGATGCACTTCACGCCGATATTACTGCGGTGCCCAATGTCTCGGCACAGCTGATCGCTGCCTGTTCGACCCCGCTCTCGCCCCTGTTTGCGCGGCTGGCGACACTGCTCGACGGGTCGCGTTCCGAATGCAACTGGCAGGTCGCCGAAGGCACGCCCGAACCCGGCCTGATGCCCGCCAGCGATCAGGCTGCGACCATCCGTCGCGATTACCTCACCAACAGCAACGACAGTTACTGGCTCAGCAATCCGCGCCTGCCCCACTCCGCGCTTTCGCCTGTTCTTGGCAAGCATGCCGAATCGCTCAGCTTGCGAACCCGTTCCAACTTCACCGAGACAGAGGCCCTGCTGGCTGCGGGCAAGGTCGATCACGCTCGCGCCAAGGCGATGGCCTTTGCCAACAAGAGCCTGGCCGCCGACATGGCAATCGAACCGCTGCTGGCGCTGTGCGCCGCCACAACGGAGCCTTCCGCCGAGGCCGCGCGCGGCTGCGCAGCACTGGCCGGATGGGACCGCCGTTACGAGGCGGACAGCCGCGGCGCGCAGGTGTTCCGTGCCTTGTGGGCCAAGATCGGCCAGCGCGGCGACCTGTGGCAGGTTGCCTTCGATCCCGCCGATCCGGTCAATACCCCGCGCGATCTGGCGACTGAGGGGAGCACAGGCGACAAGCTGCTAGCCGCGCTGGGTGACGCGGTGAACGAACTCGATGCCGCTGAAATCGCGCTCGATGCGCCGTGGGGCGAGGTTCAACGCTGGATCGCGAACGGCGAGGCGATCCCGATCCACGGCGGCCCCGGCACGGCGGGTGTGCTGAACTATCAGGATGCGCGCCCTGCGCCCGCAGGCGGGCTCGTGCCGGTGCACGGCACCAGCTACATCCAGATCGTCGGCTTCGACGAGAACGGCCCGGTGGCCGACGCGATCCTCTCCTATTCGCAATCGACCGATCCCGCCTCGCCGCACTTCGCCGACCAGACCCGCGCCTATGCTGTCAAGCAGTGGCACCGCTTACCGTTCACGCCCGAGGAAATCGCTGAACAGGCCATCGGCGAGACCAGACGCATCGCGGAATAGCAGGCAAGCCTCGCCTGCAATGACCCACATCGGGTCAATCGCCCCAAGGAGGCGCGATGATCCGGCATAGAAGTAGATCGGAGTCCGCAGGGAGGGGGCTGAACCGCTGCATCAGCCGGTTGGCACGGTGCAACCCGGGGCCGCCTGCGCCCTTTCCTTGTCAGCCTGTCGTCCGCAGCGAATTGCCGGTGCAGGCCCGCATGCACATGCATGTCGGCGTGCTGGTGCCTGAAGATCTCAGACAATTCGTGACCGATGATGAAATCCTCGGGAAGATGTTCTTGCACATGGTGATCCTTGCCAAGCAGGAAGCCATCGGCACGAGCTGCGCGGCCTATGATCTCGACCAGAAACGCATGGTCGCCCTGATGTTCCGCACCCTGCAACCGCTGTCCGAAGGCGTCGACAATGAAGCGGCCGGCTGGCGGCATGACCCGATCCTGCCCGCGCGGTTTTGCGCGCGCGCTGACCATGGCCGGATGCCTGCGCATGACCGCAGGATCGGCGCGTCAGCGCGACATTTCGTAAGGCACCACGCCGCGGCGGAACAGGTCGACCGCGATGGTCTGGTCGCTGGGCGGGTAGGCGCGCTGGTCGCAATCAGCGCGCGGACAGATGCGGCACGAGACACCGATCGGGGTCGCCGCCTGCGCTGATACGGTATCGATGCTGTCGGCATAGACGAACTCGCTGGCGTGGCGAACCTCGCAGCCAAGCGCCACGGCATAGCGCCGGGGGTTGCGATCGAACCGGCCCGAAGCCTTGACCAGCCCCTTGGCGATCGAGACATAGCGTTGCCCGTCAGGGGTCTCGGCCAGCTGGACGAGGATGCGGTCGGGAATCGCCGCCGCCTCGTGCACGATCCACAAGGGGCATGCGCCGCCGAACCGGGCGAACTGGAACCGGGTGGCGCTGTGGCGCTTGGTGATATTGCCCGCCATGTCGACCCGGCAGAAAAAGATCGGCAGGCCCCGCTCGCCTTCGCGCTGCATGGTCGAAAGCCGGTGGCAGGTCTGCTCGAAACTGGTCTGGTAGTGCAGCGCCAGCCGGTCGACATCGTGGCGGAACGCGCGCGCGGCCTTGCGAAAATGGCCATAGGGCATCAGCACCGCGCCTGCGGCATAATTGGCAAGGCCGATGGTCAGCAATTCGCGCGCGACTTCGCTGCGCAGCCGCGCTGCATCGGCGGTGTCGCGGATCGCATCGCCCAGCGTCGTGGCGGCAACATGATAGGCGATCTGGAACCGGATGCTGGCGGCCGGCTGGCCGGAATCGATCCGCAGCACGCCTTCGCCCGCATCGAAGCTGCGCAGCGCATCGGCTGGGCTGATGTCGACAGTGATCGCATGCTCTTGCCTGAGATGCGCGCGCAAGGCTTCGGTGGTGGGCACCGCGTCCTGCCCGGCAATCGCGGCGATCAGCTGTTCGGCGGCGCGATCAATCAGGTCGACATAATTGTTCGAAAGGTGAAACCAGTCGCGCACTTCCTCCCACGGCAGGCGCGCGCCTTCGTGGCTATCGACGGCCAGCGCTTCGTCGACCATTTCGAGCCGCTGGTTGGCCCGGCGCAAGGCCCCGTGCAGTTCCACAAAGCGGCGCGCGAAGGCCGGCTGCTGTTCCGCCAGCCGGGCGATGGTGTCAGGGGGCGTGGGCGTATCGAAGATCGGATCGGCCACCGCCTCGCGCAGCAGCAATGAAAGCTGTTCGGTATCCTCGCCCGGAAAATCCTGCCATTCGAGCGGGAACAGCCGCGCCACCCGCTCGATCAGCCGCGGCGTCAACGGGCGGTCGTCATGTTCAAGCTGGCTGAGATAGGACGGGCTGATCGCCAGCTGTTGCGCCAGATCCGCCTGCTTCAGCCCGCGCCGTTCACGCAGGATGCGCAATTGCTGACCTGCAAATATCCTCTGCCGATTGCCCATGAGGCGACTCTACTTTGCAAATATTCACTTTGCAAATTTGCAAATTAACATTGGACTGTCACCCCTGCATGCGCAAACCCGACAATGTCGGAGCGGGAATCGGTCGCGCGCACCTGTGCACAAAGCCGGTTCACTCCATTCCGCCCCGGCGCGTACATACTGGAAATTGCAGATTTTCGTTCAGGGAGATCCCGCTTGGCCACCAACGTTCTCGAACTTCGCCGGTTCGATCCGCCTGCCGCATCGGACGACCTGCCCGGTGATGTGACCATTGGCGAAAATCCCGACATCCGCCGCGCCGCGCTGGTGCTGGCGCGTGCGGCCAGCCGCCATGGCCTGCGGATCATGGTCTGGCACGATCTTGCAACCCTCGCACCGATGACCGATGCGCAAGGCGATCCGCTCAACGCGGGCGTGTTTGGCTGGCAGGAACACGATCTCGCCGCCTGGCATGATCGCGACAGGATGCTCGCCTCCCCCGTGCTGCGCGCCTGCCGGGTCGAGAGCGAACCGTTCTGGATCAACCGCCACGGCATCCGGACACGCTGGCCCAACCGCCTGCTCGACCCGATCGAACGCGACGATTTCGAGCAGCGCGCCGCGGTCAGGGCCGCGATCATCCTGCCCGTCCACCTTCCCTTCGCACAGGTCGCCGCCGCCGTTCTCACCAGCACCGATCCGGCACAGGAAGATCTGTCAGAAGAATTCGCCCGCTGCGCCGGAACCCTCGCCGAAGCGGTGCAGCGGTTTGTGCGTGGCTATGTCATGGTCACCCGCGATGAACGCTATCTGCCCGGTGATACCCTGCTTTCCAGCCGCGAAATCGAATGCCTGAGCTGGGTCGCGCACGGAAAGACCGATTTCGAGATCAGCATCATCCTGGGTTGCAGCCATGCCGGGGTGCGTTACCACATCACCCGTGCCTGTGCGAAACTTGGTGTGGTCAACCGCGCGCAGTCGGTGTTCCGGGCCAGCCAGCTGGGATATCTCGGCCCGGCGACCCCGGCGGCATGCGGGCCGCAGCTGCGCCCGGCATGATCGCTGACACGCAGGATCGGCCCGGTCGGTAACGCGGCAAACAGGATTGTGTCAGGCGGTTGCGGCAGACGGCGCTGGAGCGGTGAAGGGAAGCCAATTACTCAAGCAAACAACTGTACTTATTCAATTTTCCAAAACCTGAAACATAAAAGGCCCCCAATCTGGCCCCCACCTGCCAGCGCTTCTGTGGAAAAACGCGAGATTAGGAGGGACCTTCGCGCCTATCGCATCCCTTCGTAAATAGACTGCTAGACTTTGGTTGTCACCGGTCCGATTGGCAACTCAAATGTGAGTAGAGCGCGGCTTTAAGAGACAACAGACGAAAGAATTCGGTGGATCTCAAACAACTCGCTCATCGATCAAGGATTTTCATTTACTTTCAGATTTTTACAAGACTGCGAGTTGTCTGCGGATCAGCGGAAACCCGCTTAACTCGTAGACGGGTGTGTTTCGCCCAAACAGGTATTCCATAAATATATCAGGGACTTAAATCCCGAATTCGCGGGGTACGGTGTGCTCGCCAGATTTCCATTTGCGCGCGGTTTGCCAATCGCTCGCAGATCTTTCGGCTTAGCCACTCCGGACGACACCTGTCGTGAAGCAGCCGCGCGGCGATTGAGCGCAGCAAATGACTGCTTTGCGCCCCAATCCCGGTCATTCGAGTGGTCGCGCTTCTCGTCTGAAAGCTGTCGCTGGTTCAGGCTAGCCTCCCTGGCCGCTACGCGCCCCAGTTTTTGATATTGGCATTCAAGTCCTCAAGCCCCAATAGCTGTCAAAATCATCTCACATTTGGTTAGAGAATGTAACCTTGTTGTAGAATTTGGATAGGAAGATAGTCTGCATCATTCGGCGCTTCATCGGATCTTTTTGTTGAACTCAAGATGTCGCGTCCCAAAGCATGAGTGCGGACGAAATGACTGGAAATAGAGTACCCATTCTCACGAAGCTGGCCTACGGCTTTGGAGCAATCGCTTATGGCGTGAAGAACAACGGCTTCGATTTCTTCCTGCTGTTGTTCTACTCGCAAATTCTGGGTGTGGATGCCGAACTGGTCGGGCTGGCACTGCTGATCGCGCTGGTGTTTGACGCCTTCTCCGACCCGTTTGTAGGATATCTCAGCGACAATACGCGCAGCCGTTGGGGCAGGCGCCACCCATGGATGTATTTTTCCGCAATTCCGGTCTCGGTCGCCTATTTTTTCTTGTGGTCGCCGCCTGAGACGCTGACCAACAATGAGCTGTTCTTCTACCTCGTGGGCCTCTCGATCCTGATACGCACTTTGATTACGCTGTATGAGGTGCCCAGCTCCGCTCTCGCCCCCGAACTGACGCGCGATTATGATGAGCGTACGCGCCTGATGGCATGGCGGACATTCTTCGGGTGGATTGGCGGAACGCTGATCGCCGCGTTCACCATGGCCGTCATCCTTGCGCCGAGCGATGCCAATCCGGAAGGACTGTTCAACCGCGCCGGCTTCACAACCTATGGTCTGATCGCATCGGTGATGATGTTTACATCCATCATGGTGACGAGCCTCGGCACGCACCGGGCGATCCCAACCCTCCCCAAGGCACCGGTCACCGAGACCAAGCGTCTGGGGGCCATTTTCGGTGAGATTTTCGAGACGCTAACCAGCAAGTCGTTCCTCGCACTATTTCTGGCGACGATAATCTCGGCTGTCGCGACGGGCCTTGCGATGAGCCTCAATCTTTACCTCAACACCTATCTGTGGGGCTTTACACAGGAGCAGATCAGCATTCTCATCCTCGCCTCGCTGGTGGGCGCTGCCGGATCAGTAATCATTGCGCCGCTGTTCACCCGCGTGTTCGGCAAGCGCAAAGGAGCAATCATCGCGGCAAGCGCGACGCTTTTCCTGTCTCCGGTGCTCATCGCATTACGGCTCGGCGGGGTTCTCGAACCGATGCCGACCGACAGCCCGTCATTCCTGCTGCCGTTGATCTTCACCGTGGCTGTGATCGAGATGACCCTCACGATCACCTTCCAGGTGCTCATGTTCTCCATGATTGCCGATCTGGTCGAAGAAAGCGAAGTGCGGACCAAGCGCCGGTCCGAAGGCGTATTCTTCGCCGCGATCACCTTCTCGGCTAAAGCCACACAGGGATTGGGCATTTTCGCCGCTTCGCTGGTGTTGGCCTATGTCAGTTTCCCGGAAGGTGCAAAGCCTGGGGAAGTCTCAGAGGACATCGTACTGGAGTTTGGCCTGACTTATCTTATCGCAATCCTGACCTTGTCGATTGCCCGGATATTCTGCGTCCGCCTCTACCGTATCGACCGAGAAGCGCATGAACGCAATGTAGCTCAAACCACCGCAATCGACCAAGGACCCGCCAGTGACGTTTGAACGAGATCCAGCCAAGAGTTACATGATGCCAGCGCATTTCGGGGCGCGCTACACCGGCCCCAATACGTCCGGCTGGTACCGCGACGTGACTGCAATGGTGGTGCCCTATGTCACGGATCGCACCAAGCTGGCCGCGCTCTTACCGGATGGTTTCGAGCCTGCGGAAGACCCGGTGATCTCTGTCTACTACGCGTGCAACAAGCAGATCGATTGGCTGGCAGGGCGCGGTTACAACATGATCGGCGTCAATGCGGATGTGATCTACAATGGAGAAGGCGAGAGGCTTGCCGGGACCTATGCTCTCGTCATCTGGGAGAACCTGGCCGATCCTATCCTGACCGGGCGCGAATTGCAGGGCATCCCCAAGGTCTTCGCGGATATTCCCGACCACAGCATCAGTGGCGACGTTTGGCGCTGCAACGCGAGCCACTTTGGCCATGCGATAGTCGGCATGGAAATCTCCGCCCTACGCGCGCCGGAGCTTGAGGAGATTGCCGCTGCGCAGAAGGCAAAGGAGGGCCAGGACAACCCGATGGGCTGGCGCTACATCCAAAAGGCAGGGGCGCCTGATCCCGCACTAGACGAATACACTACATTCCCGAGCGAGAACCACTTGAGCCAAATCATGCTGGGTGAAGGGAACGTAGACTGGAACCGGCTGACTTGGGAGCAGAACCCGACCCAGTTCCATATCGTCAACGCGCTGGAGCAACTGCCCATCGTCGAATATCGCCCCGCAATGATTACACGGGGTGCGACCAATCTGGTGTTGCCGCAACGCCCGACCCGTGTGCTGCGATGAGGCCGGGCGATCCTGGCCATGTCTGCTTTATCGGCGCAGGCACAATGGGCTGCTATAACGCTCTGCTCGCCTCGTTGGCGGGCTATGATGCAGTCATCTACGATATCTCGCGAGAGACGCTGTTTGGCGTGCCGCAAACTATATCTGCGATGGGTGCACAAATGGTCGCGGCAGGTCTGCAGGATACTGACGCGGTCGAAGTGGCAAAATCACGCATAGCGACACAGCACGACCTGACTGCCGCGCTCTACGGCGCGAAGCTCGTGAGCGAATCCATTTTCGAGAATCTCGAAGTCAAGCGCGAGTTGTTTGCTGATCTCGATGGCCGCTGTCGAAGCGATGTCATCATCACCACCAACAGTTCCTCGTTGATGGTATCGGATATCGAAGATGCGCTAGGCGACGGGAGCCGTTTTGCCGCTCTTCACTCGCATCTGGGCGCTATGCTGTTCGATATCGTGCCCGGCCCCCGAACCGCACCCGGGACAACGGCAGCGCTCAAGGAATACGTGTCAAATCTTGGCGGCATCTCGCTCGTTCTCAACAAGGAGAACAAGGGCTATGTCTTCAACGCAATGATCGGCCCGGTTTTGGCCACCGCTATGCTTCAGGTTATCGATGGCGCAGCAAGCATGGAAGATGTCGACCGTGCTTGGATGAAGCGCACCGGATCACCAATGGGGCCGTTTGGCATGATGGACCTGTTCGGCACAGCGCTGATTTACGACAGCTGGAAGCACCGCCCCGCAATGCCCGACCAGCCGTTGATGGACTTGATGAAGCGTAAGGTACTGTCCTTCCTCGCGCCGATCGTTGGTACGGGCAGGCTCGGGATGAAATCAGGCCATGGGTTCTACACCTATCCCGACCCGGCATACAGCCGCCCCGGCTTCCTCAACGGGTATCCGGAGACCAGCGGTGCCGACTACGCGCTGACATCTGCCTGGACACAAAATGCCGCGCTGATCGCAGCAAATGACGTGGCCGAACCGCATGACATCGACCGCGCTTGGATTGCGGCCACCCGTCAGGCGAAGGGGCCCTTCGCCATTCTCGATGATATCGGGCTGGAACGTGCGCTCACGCTATTCGCCGTGACTGGCCCATTGGCGGGCATTGAGAACATTGCGAAGGTCAGCGGCTGCCTGCTCGGGAAACTCGGCGAAGGTTGTCCCGGAGCAGCAGGCGGCAAGGGCTTCTACGACTATCCCGAACCGGCTTATGCCGAAGCAGGCTTCGTAGGAGGAGGCGCAATTTGAAAACGCGTGAATGGTCCGAGCATTGCGGTTCGCTGGTGGAAAACTTCCAACTCGCTCAGGCGAGGGATGACGAGATCGATAAGCTGCGCACCTTGCTCGCGGCGCGCGGCGTGCTTTTCTTCCGCGATCAGGATTTGCCGCCGGCCGAGCACCTTCGTTTCGCGCGGCGATTTGGCGAGATCGTCCTCAACAAGTTTTTCATGCCGGTTCCAGGCTTCCCCGAAATCGCCGAGGTCCGAAAGGAAGCCGACCAGACGACCAACATCGGGGGCGGCTGGCACACCGATCATAGCTATGACGAGGCACCGGCACTTGGTTCGATCCTTGTTGCGCGCATACTTCCGGAAAGCGGCGGCGACACACTGTTCGCAAATATGCATTCTGCCTCGGCCGCGCTGCCCGACGATCTGAAGCGACGTGTTGCAAAGCTGATCGCCGTCCATTCCAACGTTCACATCTATGGGCGCGGCGGGTATTACCAAGGCACAGACCTCGGCAACTCGCTGAAAGGCACAGACGATGTTGGCTCCGCCAAGCACCCAGTAATTGTGCGTCATCCGGCTACCGGCGGCGAAATACTCTATGTAAATCCGGCCCATACAACCCACATCGAGGGACTTGACGAAGACGAGAGCGGCGCGCTGCTAGAGCAGCTCTATGACCACGCATTGCGACCTGAATTTCAGTGCCGTTTCGATTGGCAACCCGGATCGGTGGCAATCTGGGACAATCGCTCGACCTGGCATTTTGCCGAGAACGACTATGACGGGGAACGCCGCCTGATGCACCGGATCACCCTTGGCGGCGCACCATTCCCATCCAATGACGGCGAAACAGCCAGCAATAGCGGAGCCTGACTGCCTATAGCGTTCCTCGACCGTATCGATCCCGAGCTGCGACCCAATAGGGGTAATCCAGCGGCACCAGCCGCTGCCGCATAGTCTTGGAGAACGGCAGGCGGGCCTCGATGAAACCGAGAATGTCCTTGAAGCGTACGAAACCGTCCTGTGCGGTCGCCGGATCATAGGTCATGATCGAGCCGATATGCATCGGCGCGTTTCGCTGCTCCAGCGCCACGAATGACGCATCGAGGCCCTGTAGCTGTCTCAATTCAGAACCTGAACTGGATCTCGGCTCCGAAGCTGCGCGGCGGCGTGTAGCTGAGCGTACGGCCAAAGGCTGACGAGCGGCTTCCCTCAAGCGCATCGGCACCGTCATAACCGAGTGTGTCAAACACGTTCCGGACATATCCGATCAGGCGGATGTTCTGGTTGTCGGTCACATAGGTTACTCGCAAGTCGACCTGATCCCAGCCCGGCACGCGATAGTTGGGATTGTCGAACACCCCGTAATAGGCATCAGACCGGTAGACATAGCTACCCGCCAAGAACAGGTTCCCGCTGGAGACAGGAACATCAACCAGGCCCGAAAGCGAAAGCTTGTGCTTGGAAGTCGCTGGCAAACGATTGCCATCGATATCGACCAAATTGTTCCCCGGAAGGTTCGGATCGTCGAACAGCAGGTTCGTTTCCGTGATCCTGGCATCGAGATAGGCATAATTAGCGTTCAACTCGAACCAGTCGGTCGGCTCCCATGCCGTCTCGAATTCCACGCCGGTCGACTTGGAAGTCGGAATGTTGAACAGATTGCCCAGACCAATCCCGCCGGTTTCAACTTCGATCGGAACCTGCAGTCCGTCATAGATGTAGTGAAACGCGGTGACGTTCAGCGTCAGCCCGTAAGCGGGTTGGCTCTTGATCCCAATCTCGAATGCGTCGACCTCTTCCTTGTCGACCACCGCATTGGCCGAGTACACGCCAAGATTGAAGCCGCCCGACTTAATGCCGCGCGAATAGCTGCCGAAAATCAACGTGTCGGGATTCGGCGCGTAATCAAGGCCGAGCCGCCATGAAAGACCGCTCCAGTCATCCTCGAATGACCGTGTCTGGGCGCCCGAGCCGGTCAGGCTTGGAAATACCGTGTTCAGCACCGGAACGGTCACGTCCAGCGCTGGGGTGAACGCTCCGCAGCCGAAACCAAAACAACCTGCCGGATTCAGCGTCGGGTCCGTCGGATTCCATCCGACCAGCCGGAACGATTCATTGCCCTTCTTCTTGTCGCGCGAATAACGCAGACCGACGGTGGCCGTCAGATTCTCTGCGACCTCGAAATCGGCCTGACCAAAGGCGGCGAGGGCATCCGTCTTCAGGTCGCTTCTTCCCTCATAAAAGGAGCGCCGAGGATTTGCAGCACAGCTAGCGGCGACCGCACCTCCCGGACCTGTGCACAATGGCGCCGCCATTGCCGCGCTCAGATTATCCGAGCCGTCGCCGTCGACAAATTGGGTGATCGGCTGCGAGAAATCTTCCGAGTATTGATAGAGGCCAACAATCCAGTTGAATGCCCCTTCGTCACTGTTCGAAAGGGTGATCTCGTTGCTGTAGTAGCTCTTGTCCTCGATGTACTCCTGCACATAGGTTGGATTGTAAGTGTAGGTGAACGCGGCAAAGGCGGGACTAAGCGCGGCCAGCGTGCCCGCACCAGTGGTAACCGAATCCACGCTCGTGAAATCGTAGTCGGATATCTGCTCGTAGAAGTACTGCGAATACCCGCCGACATATTTGAGTGTCACACCGCCCAGATCAGCCGTTAGTTGTGCCACGATATTGTGGTTATCGGTGAGCTTCTGGCTGGCACGCGTATTGGCATCGAACGATCGCGGATCAGTGACGCCTGGCGAGGCAACGGTATAGCCGAACGCTGCATTGGGAACGAGACCTTCTGCCAAAACGTCAGTCGTTGAGAATGCCGTCGCAAGACCTCCTGTGCGGTTATGGTCGTCCCATTCGGCATGTGAGTATTTGAGCCAGAGCTCGGTCGAATCAGAGATGTCCCATTCGAGCTGCCCTTCCACGAGAAAGCGGTCGAGCGTGCCTTCACCCTTCAGCCCCGAAACATTGGTATAGGGTTCATCGAAAAAGCGTGGACCAACCTGGACGCTCACGCGCGCCTTCAACCCCTCGGTGATAGGTCCCGAAAGATAGCCCTCCCCGATCCAGAAACCGAGACTCTCGACCGTTCCGCGCACTTCGCCTTCAAAGGTCTCGGTCGGCCTTTTGGAAACGACATTAAGCGAACCGCCAATCGAGTTGCGTCCATAGAGCGTGCCCTGCGGTCCGCGAAGCACTTCGACCCGCTCAACGAACATGGGTGTCTTGGATGCTTCCGCCGCAGAGGCGGTATAGAATCCGTCATTATAGGTCGCGACACCCGGATCGGTGCCGATGATATTGGTCAGCCGCCCGACACCGCGGATCGAAAGCCGGTCGAGCGACGCGGAAAAACTCAGGCCCGGCGTGAAAT
Organism: Erythrobacter sanguineus; assembly: GCF_900143235.1. Taxonomy (GTDB): domain Bacteria; phylum Pseudomonadota; class Alphaproteobacteria; order Sphingomonadales; family Sphingomonadaceae; genus Erythrobacter; species Erythrobacter sanguineus. The sequence goes on from NZ_FRDF01000011.1 coordinate 68,451, forward strand.
TCGACATGTCCTGGATCGTGCGGATGCCGAGCTTGTCACGATCTTCATCGCTAAAGACGGAAATAGCGACCGGCACATCTTGAACGTCCTGCTCGCGGCGCTGCGCAATGACGATGATGGGATTACCTTGGCCGCCAGTTGGCGTTTCGGCCGTATCTTGGGGTTGCCCCTGCGCCTGATCCTGCGCCTGTGCGGGCATCGCCATGATGATCGCGCCCAGTGAAACGGCCGAAAATAGTGTCTTAGTCATTACCCACTCCCCCAAAACTGCCCGGCGCGATGTCACAAGGACTCAAGCAAGACCGGTTGCAGCTTGGGGATGGTCAAGCTATCAACTTTGAGCAATAAGGATAGATGCTCTATCCAAAGGAGGTTCCGAGATGGATGAGCTATGGCGGTACCGGCAACTGATCACCCTGGCTGAGATGGGCAATTACAGAAGGGCTGCCGACAGACTCGGGATCACCCACGGAGCGCTAAGCCAGACGGTCGCCAAGTTCGAAGATCAGTACGGTACGCAATTGTTCGAGCGCAAGAAGCGACGCACCGTTGCCACGCCCTATGGAGAACGGTTACTGCATGCGGCTCGGGAATCCGTCGAGCTTGTTTCGCAGGCTAGGCGTGACATGGCGCTCATGCAGAATTTGAAGATCGGCCGCCTGATTGTCGGCGTCGATACGGCCATCGCCGAGGGGCTGCTCGCCCCCGCTCTTGCTGCGTTGCTGAAGAGCTTTCCCGAGCTGCAGTTCACTACCCTGGCGCGCAATTGGCGGACAATGGAGGAAGATCTGCGCTCGGACAGGATCGACATGTTTATCGGCCTATCGCCAGATCGACGGAGCGACAGTTTCGATTACCGGGAGTTTCCTCTTGTCCCGCCGATTTTCGTGTGCCGATCTGACCACCCACTGATCCGCAAGGGCGCATTTGAGGTTTCGGATCTATTGATTCACCCATTTGGAGGTAGCGAAGTGCCTGATTCGCTGCTCAAGCAGTTTGTCGAAGCGTTTCCGGCACAGTTCAAATCCATCTCATCATTGCGCGAAATTTTTCTCACGGCTCACGAGCTGGGCTTGCTGCGCCAGCTCCTTACCAGCACTGACATCGTAGGATTGCTGCCAGAGGCGGTAATCCGGTCCGAGCTCGATGCCGGGAATGTACGGATTTTGGCTCGCCTTGACGATGTGATGGAATCTGAAATCAAGGGCTCGATCGTGACCCGACAGGATCGTTCGCTTCCTCCGGCCGCATTGCGTTTGTCTTCCCTTGTTGAAGACATGGCGCTTCGGGGCTTCGGCGCCTACCAGTCTCGCGATCATATTGAGCGCCAGATCGACCTACCAGTCGATGGGAAGGATAGGGCGCGATGAGGTAGAATTGATAGCAGCACGCATCTCTTTAAAGCAGACAGCCTGCTATCGGCCCATAAGCAGCCTCAAACGCCAGCGAGGCTCAAAATCCACTGGGAAGTGATTGTTGCCACATCAGCATGTTGCCTCGCCTATCTGGACCGTCCTTCGCAGCTTAGAACAGGAGCACACCCTACCCCGCAATTTCGGGATATAAGCCTTTGTTTCTGAATTGAAATAGCGTTTTGGGTGGAATCAACCCGTCTACGAGTAGAGCGGGTTTGCGCCGAACCGCAGACCACTCACGTTGCCATAACTTACTACAATAAATAGATACTTTCACTTGCTGTCACGGGTTGCAGAAGGGTTGCGGTTTTTGGCGCAATCGGTTAGCGTTTCGCTGCCTTGATCGGCACCACTTGCGAGCCCTCACAGAGCTGATCGAGGTAGTCGCTCCACCACTTCATCATTTTCACGCGCTCTTTCCAGTGAGCTCCGCGATGATAGGCTGCGCGGACCTTGTCGCTGTCGCCGTGCGCAAGGGCGCGCTCAATTGCGTCGGGGCTCCACTTGCCGCTCTCGTTTAGCAAGGTGGAGGCCATCGCGCGGAAGCCGTGGGCGGTCATTTCGTCGGTGGTGTAGCCTAGACGGCGCAAGCCAGCGTTGATCGTGTTATCGCTCATGGGACGCCTGCGGGTTCGAACTGACGGAAACACATAGCCAACCGGACCGGTCAGCCTATGGGCATCTTCTAGGATCGCAATGGCTTGGCTTGAGAGCGGGACGAGGTGATCCTTGCGCATCTTCGTCTTGCTCGCCGGGATCGTCCATAAAGCGCCATCGAAGTCGATTTCGCTCCACTCGGCATGGCGAAGCTCGCCCGGCCTCACGAACACATGCGGAGCAAGCTGCATTGCCAATTTGGTGACAGGTTGACCTTCGTACCCATCGATAGCCCTGAGCAGCTCGCCAGCCTCGACGGGATCAAGAACCGCACCGTAGTGTGTCACGGTAGGGTTCATCAGCGCGCCTCTCAAGTCGCGCGTCGGATCGGACTTGAGGCGCGCTGTAGCAACCGCATAGCGGAACACTGAGCCTGCCAGTTGCAAGGTTCGCTTCGCGCTTTCCAGCTTGCCCTTACTCTCGATCCGGCGAACGGCTGTCAGGATGTCGGCAGGCTCGATGTCGGCGATGGGCAGATTGCCAATCGAACTGTTGAGGACCGACAGTAGGTATTCGCAGCGCTTCGCCGTTGCGGGTGCCCAGGCTCGTGAGCCATCGTGTTTGCGCTTCTCGCAAAATTCAGCGGCGATAGAAGCGAATGTATTCTCGGCACCAAGCTTCTTACGCGCCTTCTCACGCTGTTTCTCGCGCGAAGGGTCCTTTCCCTGCGCCAGAGCCTCGCGTGCAGCATCGCGCCTTCTACGGGCCTCTGCTAGCCCGATTTCCGGGTAGGTTCCGAGCCCCAGTTTCTTCTCGCGTCCATCAACGCGGTACTTCATGCGCCACAATCTGCCGCCACTTGGCTGAACCAAAAGGAAGAGCCCTAGCGAATCGCCCAATTTGTAAGCTTTCGCCTTCGGTCTAGCCTTGCGAACGGCAACGTCTGTTAATGCCATATTTTCAGACCTTTACCCGGTGCGTGGCCCCCAGTTTGGGGGCCACTCGAATTGGCGGAAACCTGTGTGGCCCCCAATGTGGCCCCCAAATCAGCGAGATTTGGCGGGACTAAGCGGGCAAATGCAGGACAAACGAACGCCAGAAGCCCTATGGTTTCCAAGGGTTTTATAGCGTTTCCGGGATGTTTTGGGAAGGCGGCGCTGGAGCGGGTGAAGGGAATCGAACCCTCGTCGTCAGCTTGGGAAGCTGCTGCTCTACCATTGAGCTACACCCGCAATTCTGGGTTTGATGTCACCAGATGCGCGTTCTTGACAGTGCCGTTGAGTGGCATCCGCAAAGCGGGCGCTGTTTGCAACGCGGGCTGCGGGCGGTCAACGGATTTTTTGGGTCCGCAGGCACCATTGCGCTTGCAACCGGCACCCTGTCCGCACCCAGTTTAGACGGGCCGCTCAGGCAGCCGTTCAGGCGGGTAAGGCGAGGTGCTTCGCGCCGAAGACCGATTGCCAGCTCTCGATCTCTTCGACCACCGCCTCATCAAGCGCGTGCATCAGGTCTGCGGCGGCGGCATAGGTCAAGCCGCTTTCCGCTCCAGCCAGCAGCAACGTGATGCGGGCCTCGATTTCGCGCAGCTTTTCCGCCGCCACCCGCGAGATCGCGCCGAAGCGCTCGAAATCACCGAAATAGCGGATCCCCGCAAGGTTCGCGCCGAGCGTCGGGAAGGCGACACCGAGGAAGGTGAACAGCGGCGAAAGCTCGGCGGCCAGCGCCTTGGGCAGGAATCCGGCAACCCCGGCGAACTTCAGCAACAGATAGGCCAGCACCGATACTACCGCGAGCACGAAGCATGCGCCCGCCGCCCGGTCGAGCCGGTGATGCACCTTCTCCAGCCGGTGCGCCTTGGCCTCATGATAGGCGCGCTGGGTGACGACGTGCGGCAACGCCACACCGGTCAGGGCGGCGCGCAGATAGGCGCGGGTTAGGCGCGCGCGTGGCAGGCCCACCGCCCGAAGGGCGTGGCGGGCGAAATGCTCGGGCCATTCGCCGCCTGCCTGGCCCCCGCCGGTTCTGGGCCAGCGACCCGTCGGACGCGAGACGCCGAGCAGCAGCAAGCCGGGCGCATGCCGCAGGTATTCGGCAACGCGCCGCAATTCGAACCAGCGCCGGTGCCAGCCGCGCCGCGAACCTGCGGCTGTCAAGCCAAGGATCCCGACCAGCAGCAGCAGCTCGACCGTGGCAAAGATCCACTTGAGCTCCCCCAGACCTGCCGGAAGGAACGCCAGCCCGATGATCACCGCCAGCGCCGCCAGCACGAAGTTCACGCACATCCCGCTGCGATAGGCATCGGCCAGACGACTGGCGATGCCATCGGCCCAGGCGAACATCGGCAGCACTTCGCCGCTCAGCCGCGCCGTCACCCGTTGATCACCGCCGGGCATGGCCGCAGCCGCCTGCACCAGACCCGTCGCGCTGCCATCGGCAATCGCTGCGGGTGCCTCGTAATCGACCCGAAGCGAACCAAACGCGCCGCCCGCGCCGCCGAACAGCCGCTCGATCCGCCGATACAGCCCGAAGCCGCGGGAACTGCGCGGACGCCACGCCTCACGTTCGAGCTGCGCCGGGCTCCAGCCTTCCACCACCACCGCAGCCCGGATGATCGCTTCGAGCCGGGCAAGGTCAGGCGCACTGCCATCAGCCTCGTCACCGGGCTGGAAAAGCTCTTCTGGGCGGGTCAGGATCGACCAGCGTCCCGGTGCGCCGGGATCAACCAGCAGCACCGGCGTGCCCATCGCCAGCGCGGTGGCGACGGTATGGCCGGTACCGCCGGCCAGATTGGCGATCTTCCCGTCCCACACGGCGACGACAAGATCGGTGCGTTCGATCATGACCCGCCCCGCCAGCGCAACATTGCCTGAGACAAGCGCTTCAAAGGTGCGGGCAGCCGCGCGGTCGTCCGGATCGGCTAGCATGGCCAGCAACAGCGCCTCGACCTCGGCATCGCGGTCGGCCAGTTCGAACATGTCCGCCTGCGCGGTGATCGCCCGGATCGCGGCGGCGCGCGCTTCTGCCTCGCGGTCGGCGGCGGGATCTCCGCGGCACAGTGCTGCGGCATCGGCAGGGGTCGGTGGATGGGCGTTGATCGCAAGGTTGAGGTCAGCGCCGAAGGGCAGCGGCACCACCAGCTGCCAGCCCCGCGCCAGCGCCAGCTCGGCAGCGACCTGATCGGTGCCATCCACCAGCAGGCTGTGCAACCGCAGCGGCGCGTGCGTTCCGGGAAGGCCTGCCGCGATCCCGTCGATCCGCGCAAACAGATCCGCCAGCGCGGTGGCGATCGCCTCGCCATGGGCAGAAAACGACGGATTGGTGGCCCGATGGCCGGTGATGCCCAGCGCAAGAAAAGGCTGCCAGTCAGCTGCGAGGTTCACGGAAGGCAAGGGGGGCATGGGCTGGCTGTCTCTCCTTGCCGGTCAGGCCGTGTCGGGGCCGACCTTAACGCCTAGTCTTGCAGGCTTACAAGGGGCGATCCGCACCATGCCCGGTTTGACCATGAACGCGGTAAAGCGCATTGTCATCGCGGGGAAGCGGGAGGATGCGCGGTGGTGAAAGGGATTGCGATAGTGGTGGGGGCGTTGCTTGCTCTGGCGGCGGCATCGGTGCGGGCTCAGGTGCCGCACGAATATCCCTCGGGAACTCTCGCCTGGACGCGCGCGGATCCCGACAAGCCGGTGGAACTGGACGCGCGCGAAGCAGCCGAGGCCGCGCAGGCTGAAATCGCCTGTAATGCCGGAGACCTCGCCGGATGCGCTGCGCTGGGCCGCGCTTTCCGCGATGGCGCAGGCAGGCCGCAAAACCGCCCGGTGGCCGAATTACTATTTCGCCAGGCTTGTGATGGTGCCGAGGCGACGGGCTGTTTCGCGTTGGGCGCGCAATTGCGCAAACTGGAAGACCCGGACGCACAAGATGAGGGGCTGATCATGCTGCAGCGCAGCTGCACTCTCGGCTCGGCAGAGGCGTGCGAGGCGGCAGCAGCCATCATCAGCGCCGTAAACGCGCGGGCCGACGAACGGCGCCAGCTGGAAGGCGAGTGCCGGGCCGGGCTCACCGAATCCTGCAAGCGGCTCCTGTTCGAGCATATCGGCGAGGAAGGCGAACTGACGCCCGAGGTGCGCGATGTACTCGATGATGGCTGCCGCACAGGCTCTGCCCAGTCATGCCAGCGATTGGGCGAAGCGGCGTTCATCGAAGGCAGCGGCTCGCCCGAAAACCGGATCGCGGCGCTGACGCTGTTCGATCGCGCCTGCGAACGCGATTCCTTCTACTGCTTCTTGCCGACGCAGATCCGCGCGCGGCCCACGCTGGCTGAAAATTGCGAGCGCGGAGTGATGGCCGATTGCATCGCTCTGGGGCAGCTCTATTCCGCAGAGTTCTCGCTGCTCTATTCTCCGGCAGAAGCCATGATGCTGCTCGGAAAAGCCTGCGAGGCGGGCGAGACCGAGGTCTGCCGCGATGCGGCATCAATGGCGCTCTATCAGATCTCCCCTCCGGCGGAGACGCGGGCGGAAGAGTGGTACGCGACCGGCTGTGCGGACGGCATCGAAGCCGATTGCGTGGTCCTCGGCCGGCGCCTGACCGATGAAACCCGCCCGTCGGCGGAACGGACGCGCGGCTATGCCTTGCTTGCCGGTGTTTGCGAAATCGGGTTTGGCAAGGTCTGTGACGATCTCTACCAGCGCGCCGGAACCGATCCCGAGGCGCCGCTGCTGATCGCCGACAACCGCTTCGGCCCGCCGACAGCGCCGACCGACGGGGCCGAGGAGGCCCGCCGGGTGGCGGCAGCGCTCGCCGAGGAGGCGGCCGCCGCGCAATTTGATCCTTGCACACGCACCGCGGTGACTTTCCGCGGCGTAGTCTATCTCGACACGATCTGTGATCCGGTGGAGCGGATCGTCATCGGCTACCGGCTGCGTCCTGGGCAAGCGCCGTGGCAGGCGCTGCTGTGGCGACCCGCGCGAATGGGCGAGCTTGATGTCGCACCCGGCAAGCGCGTGGCCTGCGGCGGCTCGCTGATCGCCTCGGGCTGGATCCTCACCGCTGCCCATTGCATCGTCGACAAGAATCGCAAGTCCACACTCGAGCGTGGACACCGCATCCGGCTGGGGGTCTATAATCCGCAGGCCGACGAAGGGGTCAGCTATCCGATTCTGGGTGCCATCGCGCACCCCCGCTACCATGAGAAAAGCCGCGCCTTCGATATTGCGCTGATCCGCTATGATCCGCGCGCCGGGAAAAAAGGGGCTGCGACCAATTCCATCGCCCGCATCCGGATTGATCCGCTGCCGCTCGACGAGCGCGAGATCAAGGACGGGATGCCGGTCTACACCTATGGCTGGGGCCTGACCTCATACAGAGGGCAATCGAGCGATCACCTGCGCGGCGCGAGGATGCAGCTGGAAGATCCCGAGGTCTGCACGGACCGGACCGAGTTCCGGGGTCGGTTGCTTCAGGATGCCGTACTGTGTGCCGGGGCGCCCGATAAATCACAGGCCTGCGATGGCGACAGCGGCGGACCGCTGATCACCTATGGCGACGGACGCAATATTCCAACGGTTATCGGGGTGGTCAGCGCAGGCGAGAAATGCGGATCGACCGGCGTACCCAGCCGCTATACCAGGGTCGCCAAGGTGCGCAGCTGGATCGACGACGTGCTGGCTGGCCGCCTTAGCGTGCCGCGTCTCTAGTCAGGCCGGCCCGGCAGCAGTGCCGGGCCGCACCCGCAGGAGATAGCTATTCGACAAAGCCTTCGGCTTACTGTGCCGACGGCAAAATCGGATTGGTGTTGGTTTCGGTGCCTTCCGCGGCAGCCGCAGCAGCGTCGAGCGCGGCGGCGTCATCGTCCGTCATTTCCTCTTCCCCGCCGATGTCCTCGACAGGTGCGGCCTCGGTTGCCTCAGCCGGGGCTTCTTCGGCCGGAGCCTCGCCCCCGCAGGCAGCCAGCGTCAAGGCAGCGCCGGCGATAACTCCGAAGGTCACGATCTTCTTCATGTGCAATTCCCCGTTTGTCTGCCCTCCATGGGCCACATGGTCTATCACGAGGAGAGCTGCGAAAGCAATTCCTCAAGCGCGGGCTCGCCGCGCAAGGGATCGAGCAATGGATCGTTGGGCGCGAACAATACGCCCGGATCGCCCGAGGCATAGGCCCTTGCAACCCGTGCTAGGGCGGCCTGCACCTCGCCGCGCTGCGCCAGCACCTGCGCCTGCTGGTACAGGGCAGCATCGCCATATTGCTCGATAATCGCTGCGAAAGCAGCGTCCGCCGCCGCGCGATCGCCCAGCCTGTGCAAGGCGATTGCCGAGGCAGTCAGCGTGTAGATCGGTATCCGCTCCGCTTTCGCAGCGGCCAGCGCGCCTGCGGCATCGCCCTGCATCAGCCGCGCATTGGCAATCGCGAAATGGGCGCTTACGAGACTGGGATTGAGTTCGAGCGCGCGCTCCATGCGGGCGATCACCTTGGGATAATCTCTCGCAAACAGCGCGATATAGCCCGCCGAACGGAACGCGCGGGCATTGAGCGGGTCGAGCACAATGACCTGTTCGATCATGCGGGTCGCCGTGTCCTGCTGCTCACCATAGGCATAGAAGGTCGCGATCTGGCGCAGCGCATCGGCATCGCCGGGCGCGAGCTTTTCCGCCGCCTGATAATGCGGCATCGCCTCGGCGCGTTTGAGCTGACCGTTATTGAGCGCGAAACCGAGCGCCAGATGACTTTGGGCCAGCCGTTCTTCCAGCGTGATGGCGCGCTCGGCAGCAGTGATCGCTGCCGCATAGAGCTCACGCGCCTCGGCGGCATCATTGGTGGCGTTGGCAATGCCCGACAGCATGGTCGCGCGCATTGCATGGGCCGCGGCGTATTCCGGATCGGCCGCAATCGCCGCATCGAACTGGATCAGCGCGCGCCGGTCGCTCTCCACCCCGGCAGACAGGTCATACAGCGCATGGCCGCGCAGGAATGCCTCGAAGGCTGCCACATTTGCGGTGCCGCCAACGGCCTGCTGCGCGACAAGGCTGCTGTGCGCCTCGGTTTCGCCAACGGTCTGCGCCACCAGCGACAGGGCGACCGTCTCGGCTATTTCCGATTGCAGGGCGAACACATCTTCCAGCGGCCGGTCATAGGTTTCCGCCCAGCGCACCATCCCGCCATTGATTTCGACCAGTTCGGCCGAGACCCGCATCTGCATCTCGTCGCGCTGGACGCTGCCGCGCAGGATGTGATCCACCCCAAGCGTACGGCCGATCGCGAAATCATCCTCGCCCCCGATCATGCCGGACGACGTGGGTGCGGCCACTCTGAGCCGCGGATTGCGCACCAGCACCGCGCGCAGTTCGTTGGACAATCCGTTGGAAAACCAGGCCTTGCCGACATCGCCCGTCAGGTTGGCAAAGGGCAGCACCACCATCGAAATGGCCTGCGCCGAACCTGTGCCCAGCAGGCCGGATTGCCACGCCCCCAGCAGTGCGGCACCGCCAGCAAGGCCCGCGCCGCCGATCATCACCGCCCGGCGCGAAAGCGCGGAACCCGAAGGTGATGCCAGTGTCGCAGCCAGTGTCGGGGCAGCAATCGCCTCGGACGATCCGGCTGCGGGCGCGGCCTGCCCCGCTTTGGTCCTGACCGCGGCCAGAACTCGTTCGGCCTGCGCATCGCCCGGATCACCCGACCAGCCCGCAATGTCGAGCAACTGGAACTGGCGAAAGCCGAGCGGGGCCATGGTGCCATCGAGCGACAGCGGCACCAGACAGCCGCGCTCGCGCCCGCGCTGTGCCTCGTCACGCACCCAGTGCGAAGCGACCGCGGTCCGCGACCACAGCACCACCACGCAAGCAGCCGATTCGAGCGCGGTTTCGGTGGTCGCCAGATAATTCTCGCCGCCTTCGAGCCGCCCGTCCCACCACACGTCGAAACCGGCGCCCTCAAGCAGCGCGATAACCGGGCGCGCGTGTTCAATATCGCCGCGCGAATAACTCAGGAAGATCGGGGGACGGCGCCCTGCGATGGCATCGCTGCTGTCCGTCGCCATTGTTCCATCCCCGTGTTCCATCCCGCCTTGCTACATCGAAACCCGCGGCCTCGCAAAGCAATCACGTGTTCCGCCATGCGCAAAATCGCCTTGTGCTGGTGGGCGGGGATTCTTCCGGGCGTTCCGGCCGGGCTTGCACTGGCTGGCGCGCCGCGCCAGTGTCGCGGCAGACCACAGACAGGGGAGCGGCGGCGATGATCATGGCACCACGGGCAAGGCAGGCGGGACTGAGCATACTGCTGGCGGTTTTCGCCGCATTACCCGTGCCGCTGGCCGCCGCAGACGCGCCGATTGCCATGAGCCAGACCGAGCAGGCGGCCCCGGCCATGCCGCCGATCCTGTCCCCGCGCGAGCGCGCGGCGGTCGAGAACCGCATACTTGCCGGGCGGCTCGACAGCATCATACCCGCGATCATGCGCGAAGAGGGCATCGACCTGTGGCTGCTGGTGGCGCGCGAATATTTCGAGGAGCCGGTGGTCGCCACCATGCTCGATGCCGAAAACATGCACGCCCGCCGGCGCACGATCCTGATCTTCCACGATCCGGGCGAGGGGCAGCCGGTGGAGCGGCTGACGGTGAGCCGCTATGGTCTCGGCGGCCTGTTCGCGCCGTCATGGAACCCGGAAGACCAGCCGGACCAGTGGCAGGCCGTGGCCGAAATTATCGCGGCGCGCGATCCGCAAAAAATCGCGATCAATTCCTCGGACCTCTCCCAATTCGCCGATGGCATGACGCTGAGCCAGCACGACCGCTTCATGTCGGCCCTGCCCTCAGCCCTGCATGAACGCGTGGTCACGGGCGAGGGTCTGGCGATCCGCTGGCTCGAAACCCGCACGCCTGCCGAGATGGAGCTTTACCCCGCCATCGTGCGCACCGCCCATGCGGTGATCGGCGAGGCGTTTTCGCGTGACGTGATCACGCCGGGCGTCACCACAGCGAGCGAGGTGCAGTGGTGGTATCGCGGCCGGCTGATGCAATTGGGTCTCGATCCGTGGTTCCATCCCTCCGTGGCGATCCAGCGGCAGGGCGCGGACGGCATGCTCGAAGGCGACGCGGTGATCCGGCCCGGCGACCTGTTGTGGACCGATTTCGGCATCACCTACCTCAGGCTCAACACCGATACACAGCATCTCGCCTATGTGCTCAAGCCCGGCGAGACCGAGGCACCCGCAGGGTTGCGGGCGGGGCTGGAAAACAGCAACCGGGTGCAGGATTTCCTCACCCGCGCCTTCAAGGTCGGGCGCAGCGGCAATGAAGCCCTCGCCATCGCCCGTGCCGATGCGCTTGCGGCCGGATTGGAACCGTCGATCTACACCCACCCGATCGGCCATCACGGCCACGGCGCGGGGCCATCAATCGGGTTCTGGGACAATCAGAACCCCGATCCGCGTGGGGAAGGCCCGATCCGGGCGAACACGGCATGGTCGATCGAGCTGACATCCTACGCGGCGGTGCCGGAATGGGGCGGGCAGCGCGTCGATTTCCGCACCGAAGAAGACGCCTTCTTCGATGGCGGCACTGTGCGCTATATCGACGGACGCCAGACCGAAATCACGCTGATCCCGTCGGACTAACGGCGGCTGGATGAGCCGATCCCGCGCGCGCGGGTCTTGACCCGGTACACGTCGCCAAGCGCGGTGATGTAGAGATCGGACAGGTCCGGCCCGCCCCAGGCGATGTTGGTGGCGCGCTTGGGCGTTTCGAGCCGCGCCAGCAGCGTGCCGCCGGGCGCAACCGCGCAAACCCCGCCGGGGCAGGTGGTGAACACCCGGCCCGCGCTGTCCACCCGCACCCCGTCGACCGAGCCCTGTGCGCCCTCGCGCTTGAGATCGGCAAACAGGCGGCGGTTGCTCGCCGAACCATCAGCGGCGATATCATAGGCCCACAGGGTCTGGGTCGCGCTGTCGCCGACATAAAGCACGCGCTCGTCAGGCGAGAGGGCAAGGCCGTTGGGCCGTTCCAGCGCATCGTCGATCAGCACCATCTTGCCCGAAGCCTCGTCGAAGGCGAAGACGCCCGAAAAACCCACCTCGTTGCTGCGCTCGACCCCCTGATAGGCGCTGCGCAGCCCATAGGGCGGATCGGTGAACAGGATCAGCCAATCGCTGCGCACGATCACGTCATTGGGGCTGCTGAGATGGCGGCCCTCGAACGCCGCGACCACCACCTGCCGCCCGTCTTCGGGCGTCCAGCGGGTGATCGTCCCGCTGCCGTGTTCGGCGTTGATCAGGCGGCCTTCACGATCAAACGTATGCCCGTTGGCAAGCGCGGAAGGGGTGTAGAGCACGTCCGGCGCGCCGCCGCCCGGGGTCAGGACATAAACCGTGTCGCCGGGAATATCGCTGAAGATCAAGCGTTCCCCGTCCCACGCCGGGCCTTCGGTGAAGGTGAAGCCGTCCGCCACCTTCTCAAGACTGGCAGGGATGAACACATCATCATCGGCCAGCGGCACGGCTTCGGGCACCTGCGCCAGCGCGCCGCCGGCCACCAGCATGGCCAGACCTGCAACATACCCCAATCCTGCGCGCATCTCGCCTACTCCCTGTCCGTGATCTCTGGTCCGTGATTGCTGCAACCTGCCCCGTCCCGCGCGCATAGGCCAGCACTTTTGGGGAGAGCCGCGCCCTTGCCAGCATCGGCCAGCATCGCCATTGGGAAGACCAGAGACAGGAGACCTTTTCCCATGCGTCAGATCGGCCATTTCATTGTCGGCGACAGCCCCGCCCCTTCGCGCAAACATCAAATCTGGAACCCCTCGACCGGCGAAGTGCAGGCCGAGGTCGCCTTGGGCGACGCCGCGCTGCTGGCGCAGGCCGTGGCAACCGCCAAGCGCGTGCAGCCCGCCTGGGCCGCCACCAACCCGCAGCGCCGCGCACGGGTGATGTTCGCCTTCAAGGAACTGGTCGAGGCCAACATGCAGAGCCTCGCCGAAATGCTCTCGTCCGAGCATGGCAAGACCGTGCCCGATGCGCGCGGCGATGTGCAGCGCGGGCTGGAAGTGATCGAATATGCCTGCGGGTTGCCGCAGATCATGAAGGGCGAATATACCCACGGCGCAGGACCGGGGATCGATGTCTTTTCGATGCGTCAACCGCTCGGCATCGGGGTGGGCATCACCCCGTTCAACTTCCCGGCGATGATCCCGATGTGGATGTTCGGCATGGCGTGCGCGGCGGGCAATGCCTTCATCCTCAAGCCGTCCGAACGCGACCCCAGCGTGCCGGTGCGGCTGGCCGAACTGTTCCTTGAAGCGGGCGCGCCCGAGGGGCTGTTGCAGGTCGTGCATGGCGACAAGGAAATGGTCGATGCGATCCTTGACCACCCCGATATCGCCGCGATCAGCTTTGTCGGTTCCTCCGACATCGCGCAGTATATCTATGCGCGCGGCACGGCGAACAACAAGCGGGTGCAGGCCTTCGGCGGAGCCAAGAACCACGGCATCGTGATGCCCGATGCCGATCTCGATCAGGTGGTCAACGACCTGGCGGGCGCGGCCTTTGGTTCGGCGGGCGAACGTTGCATGGCGTTGCCGGTGGTGGTGCCGGTGGGTGAGGACACCGCCAACCGGTTGCGCGAAAAGCTCATCCCCGCAATCCATGCCCTGCGCATCGGCGTGGCCAATGATCCCGATGCGGATTACGGCCCGGTCGTCACGCCCGAACACAAGGCCCGGATCGAACAGTGGATCACCGTGGCCGAGGAAGAAGGCGGCGAAATCGTGATCGACGGGCGCGGGTTCACGCTTCAGGGCCATGAAAAAGGCTTCTTCGTCGGCCCGACCCTGATCGACCACGTGACCCCGCAGATGACATCCTATCAGGAAGAAATCTTCGGCCCCGTGCTCCAGATCGTGCGCGCCAAGGATTTCGAGGAAGCCGTGCGCCTGCCGTCGGAACATCAATATGGCAATGGCGTCGCGATCTTCACCCGCAACGGCCACGCCGCGCGCGAATTTGCCGCGCGGGTCAATGTCGGCATGGTCGGCATCAACGTGCCGATCCCGGTGCCGGTCGCCTACCATTCCTTCGGCGGGTGGAAGCGTTCGGGCTTTGGCGACATTGACCAGTACGGCACCGAGGGCCTGAGGTTCTGGACCAAGAACAAGAAGGTTACCCAGCGCTGGCCCGATGGTTCGCAGGATGACTCCAACGCCTTTGTTATCCCGACCATGGGGTAAGACGCCTGGGGCCTGCGCTGCCCCGGCCTGAAACCCGGCACATCCCTTCGCGCTTGGCTTTTGCTGCCCATTGCGGCTAAAGGCCGCGCGTTATGGGGAACGACATCAAGGTGACCGCGCTGGTAATGGCGGGCAAGCGTTCGGGCGTGCTCGATCCACTCGCCGAACGTGCCGGCGTCTCGCAGAAGGCGGTGGTGCCGGTCAATGGCACCCCGATGATCGAGCGTGTGGTGGCGCAGGTTGCCGCGTGCCCTGCCGTGGGCGCGATCCGCGTGGTCGCGCATGACGAGGGCGAAATCGCCCGCCTGCCGACCATCGCCGCGCTTATCGCAGAAGGCCGCCTTTCTATGGTAGAGGGCCGCTTCAACATCGTCGACAGCGTGTTTGCCGGGGCGCAAGGCGCGGATTTCCCGCTGCTGATCACCACCGCAGACAACTGCCTTGTCACCCCGGAGGGATACGCCGAATTCATCGCCAAATGCCTTGAAGCGGGCGCGGGCGGCGCGGCGGCACTGGCGCGGCGCGAGGATGTGCAGGCTGCCGATCCGATCGGCCAGAAACGCTTCTACGAATTCCGCGACGGGGCCTATTCCAACTGCAACACCTATTGGCTCGGCAGTGCGCAGGCGCTCTCCGCCGCCGAGATCATGCGCGACGGCGGGCAGTTCATCAAATATCCGCGCCGGATCATCAAGGCCTTCGGGCTGGTCAACCTGATCCGTTTCCGCATGGGCTGGGGTTCCAAGGAAAAGCTGTTCGCGCAGATCTCGCGCCGCTTCGGCTTCAAGCTGGTGCCGGTGGTGCTGGCAGACGGGCATTACGCCATCGACGTCGATAATCAGCGCACGCTGGATGTGACCGAGAAGATCCTGAGGCGCCGCGAGGGTGATCGCAGCGGCGGTGCAGCCGCACCGAACCCGGCGGCCTCTGGCTGATCTGGCCAGAGCCCACGAACACGCATGAAACGGCTGTTTTCCAACATGGGCTGGCTGCTGGGCGGGCGCGGCTTCAACGCTGTGCTGAGCCTTGCCTACCTTGCGCTTGCGACGCGGGCGCTGGGCACGATCGGGTTCGGCCATTTCGCGCTGATCGTGGCGCTCGGGCAGACGATAACGGGCATCGCCAATTTCCAGACCTGGCAGTTTATCGTGCGCTGGGGTGCCAATGGTGCCGCTGGCGCAGACGCAGGCGGCAGCATTGATCCGGCCAGCGCGGCTGAGGCCACTGGCTTTGCGATCGCGCTCGATCTGGTTTCGGTGGTGCTCGGCGTCGCGCTTGCAAGCGTGGTGGTGGCAAGCGCGCCTTACTGGCTTGAGGTGCCGCCTGACCTGTTATGGCTGGCCTTCGGCTATTGCGTGATCTCGCTCGCCGCGATCCGCACCACGCCGACCGGGATCCTGCGGCTCCATTTCCGCTATGCCAGCGCGACCGCGGCCGAGGCGGTGCAGCCGGTGATCCGCGCGCTGGGCGCTGGCCTCGCCTTCGTCCTGATGCCGACCGTCACGGGCTTCATCATCGCCTATGCCGTGGCCGAGGTTGCGGTAACCATCGCGCTGTGGCTGGTCGCCGCGCGCGTCCAGCCGATGAGCCTGCGTGCCGTGAGCCTGAAGGCCATCCCCGCACGCCACAAGGACGCATGGCGCTTCGTCGTCTCGACCAATCTTTCGGGCAGCCTTTCGATCGCGGGCAAGCAGGTGATGATCCTGCTGGTCGGCACTTTCGGCGGCGCCGCACTGGCAGGCGGTTTCCGGGTCGCGAGCCAGCTCGGTCAGGCACTCGTGTCGCTGGCGCAAACCGTGTCCAAGGCGATCCTGCCCGAGCTTGTCCACGCGCGCGAAAACGCGTTGGAGATCGCGCGGCGCATGGCCAATATCGCGGCGGTCGGCGGGGTGATCGCAGTGGTCACCGCACTGGTGTTCGGGCGCATGGGGCTGGAACTGATCGCGGGCGAGGAATTCGGCCTGTTCTACTGGGCGATGGTGATCCTTGCCATTGCCGGTGCGGTCGAACTGGTCGGCGCAAGCCTTGAATCGCTGCTGGTCTCGGCCGGAAAGGCGCACATCGCCTTCATCGTGCGTGCCGTGCCGACGGTGCTGGCATTGGTGCTGCTCGATGCGGCGATCGACTGGAACGGCGCCAAGGGCGCGGCCTTCGCGATGCTGGGATCCAGCAGCCTTGCGGTGATCGGCTTCTATGTCGCGATCCTCAACCTCAGCCAGATCCGGCTGGTGGTCGAACCGGAAGAAGAGAGCGGGACGGACACAAAGCCCGTCCCGCCTGCAAACCTCTAGCCTTCGAACGCCAGCTTGGGCTTCCGCGCCGCCGCCGTTTCATCCAGCCGCCGCCGGGGCGCATAGTAGGGTGCTTGCTTCAACCCTTCGTCCCCTGCCAGCGCGCGTTCCACCACAGCGCGGAAGGCGGTGATGAACTGGTCGATCGCCGCCTTGCTTTCGGTCTCGGTCGGTTCGACCAGCATCGCGCCGTGGACCACCAGCGGGAAATAGACCGTCATCGGGTGATAGCCTTCATCGATCAGGCCCTTGGCCACATCGAGCGTTGAAAGCCCGCCGGTGAAGTCCTTGTCGCCAAACAGCGCCTCGTGCATGCACGGGCCCGAGCCTGCAAAGGGCGCGTGGAGGATGTCTTCCATCGAACGCAGGATGTAATTGGCGTTGAGCACCGCGTCCTCTGCCACCTGCTTCAAACCATCGGCCCCATGGCTGAGCATGTAGGTCAGCGCGCGGGTGAACATGCCCATCTGGCCGTGGAAGGCTGTCATCCGGCCAAACGACGGCCCGCGCTCCTCGCGGTTTTCTTCCTCGACGAGGTAGAACGTCCCCGCATCGTCCTTGCGCACGAAGGGCAGCGGGGCGAAGGGCGCGAGCGCTTCGGACAAGACCACCGGCCCCGACCCCGGCCCGCCGCCGCCATGCGGGGTGGAAAAGGTCTTGTGCAGGTTGATGTGCATCGCATCCACGCCAAGGTCGCCGGGGCGCACCTTGCCGACGATGGCGTTGAAGTTGGCACCATCGCAATAGACATATCCGCCCGCTTCGTGGACAGCATCGGCGATTTCGCGGAAGTCCTTTTCGAACAGGCCGCAGGTGTTGGGATTGGTAATCATCACCGCCGCCACGTCCGGCCCGAGCCGCGCCTTCAAGGCCTCGACATCGACCCGGCCTTCGGGCGTCGCGGGAATATCCTCGACCCGGTAATTGGCGAAGGCGGCGGTAGCCGGGTTGGTGCCGTGGGCGCTTTCGGGCACCAGCACCACTTCGCGCGCATCGCCGCGCGCTTCGTGTGCGGCGCGGATGGCGAGGATGCCGCACAGCTCGCCGTGGGCACCGGCCTTGGGGCTCATCGCAACAGCGGGCATGCCCGTTAGCGTGCACAGCCAGCCGCCCAATTCGCTGATGACTTCCAGCGCGCCCTGCACCGCATTCTGCGGGCTGAGCGGGTGGACATCGGCAAAGCCCGGCAGCCGCGCGATCTTCTCGTTGAGGCGGGGGTTGTGCTTCATGGTGCACGAACCGAGCGGGAAGAACCCGAGATCGATCCCGTAGTTCTGGCGGCTGAGGCGCGTGTAATGACGCACTGTCTCCGGCTCGGTCAGCCCGACAAGGCCGAGGGGCTCGCTGCGTGCAAGACCGGCAAGACGGGTCGGCGCATTCACATCAACCGGCGGCAGATCAACCCCGGTCACCTCCGCGCGGCCAATCTCGAACAGGAGCGGTTCTTCGAGCATCAGCGCACGGTTGCCGGTGGTGGTTTGCGGGCCACTGTGCATCCCGTCTTCGGAAACGATCATCGCAGGCTTCCAGCCGGATTGGTTGGGAGCGTTCATTGCGCAGACTCCTTGATGCTGGCTTCAAGCTCGCGGGCGAGCACCTCGATATCGTCTTCCGTGGTGGTCTCGGTCACGGCGACAAGCAGCGCGTGCTCCAGCGCCGCCACACCGGGATAGAGCCGCCCGAGCGACACCCCGCCGAGCACACCGCGGTCCGCCATATCGCGGATGATCTCGCGCGCGGGCTTGCCCCCCAGCATCAGTGTGAATTCGTTGAAGAAGGCGGTGTTGAGCACTTCCACACCGGGCACCTTGGCCAGCCGGTCGGCAGCGAGGCAGGCGAGGCGGTGGTTTTCCGCCGCCAGTTCGCGCAGGCCGCGCTCGCCCAGCAGGGTCATGTGGACGGTGAAGGCGAGCGCGCAGAGGCCCGAATTGGTGCAGATGTTGCTGGTCGCCTTCTCACGGCGAATATGCTGTTCGCGGGTGGAGAGGGTGAGCACGAAGCCGCGCTTGCCCTCGGCATCGGTGGTTTCGCCGCACAGCCGGCCCGGCATCTGGCGCACATGCTTGGGATCGCGCACCGCGAACAGGCCGAGGTAAGGCCCGCCGAATTGCAGGCCGACACCCAGAGACTGGCCCTCGCCCACCACGATATCCGCGCCCATTTCACCCGGTGACTTGATCGACCCCAGCGCGACGGGTTCGGTGTTGACCACTACCAGCAGCGCGCCCTTGGCATGGGCGGCTTCGGCCACCGGAGTAAGGTCGCTGATCCGGCCGAGAATATCGGGGTATTGCACCACCACGCAGGCGGTGTCCTCGTCGATCCGCGCCATCAGGCCATCCAGATCGGGTTCGGCGGTGATCGCGGGTTGCGCATCGGCGATTTCGTCGCCGGTGAACTTGGCCATCGTCTTGACCACCTCGGCATAATGCGGGTGGAGCGCGCCCGACAGCACCGCACGCTTGCGGCGGGTCACGCGGGTCGCCATTGCCACCGCTTCCCAGCACGCGGTCGAGCCATCATAGAGCGAGGCATTGGCCACCGCGCAGCCATAGAGCCGCGCAACCTGCGTCTGGAATTCGAACAGCATCTGCAAGGTGCCTTGCGCGATTTCCGGCTGGTACGGGGTATAGGCGGTCAGAAACTCGCCGCGCTGGATGATCGTATCGACGCTGGCGGGAACATGGTGCCGGTATGCGCCCGCGCCGAGGAAGAACGGCACTTCGCCTGCCACCAGATTCTTCGCCGCCAGTTTCTTCATGTGGCGTTCGACCGCCATCTCGCTCGCATGCATCGGCAAATCGCGGATCGGGCCGTCAAGACGGGCGATTTCGGGCACGTCGACGAACAGATCATCGACTGTCGCAGCACCGATCTTTGCCAGCATCGCTGTCCGGTCGGTATCGGTCAGGGGAAGGTAGCGCATGGGGGAGGTGTCCGTGGCTGGTGTGGGTTTGGGGGGCGGAGGGGTTGAAAAGGTCAGGCGGAAGAAGGGGAAGAACCGGCAGCGCTCAGCTGGACCAGATCCGCAAGCGCGCCGGCAAAGCGCGCCGGGCCGGTGTGCGAAGTCCGCATCCATGGCGCGGCCCAGATGCGATATCCGGCATCACGGGCGCGATGGCAGAAGGCGTAATCATCGGACATCAGATGCCCGGTTTCTGGGTGAATGAGTGGCTGGAACAACGCGAAGAGATCGCCCTCGATCTGCCCGTCCATCATGTCCTGCGGATCGGGCCGAAAGCGCAGTTCGGGGTAACGCTGGCACAGGTCGGTGATCACGTTGCGCCGGATCATCATCAGGCCGGTGCCGATCCGCGCCACTTCAAGCGGCTGGTCAACACGCACGCCAGCAGCCGGATCGAGCGGTTCGAGCGCGAACACCCCCGAAAACCGTTCAAGCTCGGCAGGATTGGCCTTGCCCAGCCCTTTTTCGCAGGCTGAGGCCACCAGCTTCCAGTTCACCCGCCGCTTGGGACAGGGCGCGCCGACCACCGCCAGCCGGTCGTCCGCCTGCATCTGATCGATCAGTGTCAGCACCTGTTCGGGCACAAAGCCGATATCGTCGTCGACGAACAGCAGATGGGTTGCCGAAGAACGCAGGAATGTGCCCAGCAGGATGTTGCGCACCCGCGTGATCGAGGCATTATTGCTGAGATAGGCGAAGGAGCAATCGATCCCGCGCTGCTGCGCCGCGCCGATCAGGCCGATGATCGAACGCAGGTAATCGGCCTGCGCCCCGTCATAAAGCGGGGTCGCAACCATCAGGCTGCGCACCTTGGTGATCGTGACGGGCGGCTCACCGGTCATAGCGAGGCGACGAAGTCCTTGTAGGCGGCGTCGTCCATCAGCCCTTCAAGCTGGCTGCTATCCGCCATAGTCATGCGGAAGAACCAGCCGTCGCTTTCGGGCGCGGAATTGACCAGCGCCGGGTCTTCCTCAAGCGCGGGGTTCACCTCGGTCACTTCACCGGTGATCGGCGCATAGACATCGGATGCGGCCTTGACGCTTTCGACCACGGCGGCATCCTTGCCCGCTTCGATTGCGGTGCCGACGGCGGGCAGTTCGACAAAGACGATGTCGCCCAACTGCCCCTGCGCATAGTCGGTGATGCCGACCGTCGCGACATCGCCGTCGACGTCGATCCATTCATGTTCATCGGTAAAATAACGCGGCATCGGATCAGCTCCCTCGGAAATAGTTGTGCGGGACAAAAGGCGTGGGCGTAACCGTCGCGGCGAGGCGCTTGCCCCGCACTTCGACGTCGAGCGCGGTCCCGTGCGGGGCATGCTGGCTGGCGACATAGGCCATCGCAATCGGCGCTCCGAGCGTGGGCGAGAAACCGCCGCTGGTGACGATCCCGATCTTCTCGGCCCCGGCGAACACCTCGGCGCCTTCGCGGGCGGGCAGTCGGCCATCGAGCTTCAGGCCAACCCATTTGCGCGCCGTGCCCTGGTTGATCTCGCGGATGATGCGCTCGGCACCGGGGAAGCCGCCGCCCCCTTCTTCAACCGGCCTGCGGCGGCGCTTGTTGATGCCGAAGATCAGGCCCGCTTCGATGGGCGAGGTTTCGGGCGACATGTCATGGCCGTAAAGCGGCAGACCCGCCTCCAGCCGCAGCGAATCGCGCGCACCAAGGCCGATCGGCTTCACCTCCGGCTCGGCGCAGAGCAGGTCTGCGATTTCGGCGGCGGCATGAGCCGGGAGCGAGATTTCGAACCCGTCCTCGCCGGTGTAGCCCGCCCGCGCGATGGTGACGTCATGGCCCGCCAGCGTGAAGCGGCCGAACTTCATGAAGGTCAGCGCCTCCACCCCCCGCACATGCCGCGTCAGCGCCTCGGCCGCCTTAGGCCCTTGCAGCGCCAGCAGTGCGTAATCGTCCATGTGGTTGAGCGTGATGTCATCCGGCAGCGCCTCGCGCAGCGTGCCGATATCGTCCCACTTGGTCGCACCGTTGACCACCAGATAAAGCGCATCGGGCCAGCGCGAGACCATCAGGTCATCAAGCACGCCGCCATCCTCATCGAGCAGCAGCGAATAGCGTTGCTGGCCGAGCTTCAGTGTGGCAAGATCAATCGGCAGCACCGCTTCGACTGCGGCATCAAGGCCGGGGCCGGACAGCAGCAACTGGCCCATGTGGCTGACATCGAACAGGCCAGCGCTTTCCCGCGTCCAGTTGTGTTCGGCGACGATCCCCCCGAACGGGCCGGTGTACTGGATCGGCATTTCGTAACCCGCAAAGGGCACCATCCGCGCGCCCTTTGCCCGGTGCCACGCATCAAGCGGAAGCGCATCAAGCGGCAGGTCTTCGACATGGTCTTCGGCATCGTGATCGGTCACTTGGATTCATCCCGGCAGCAGAAAGTCGGCAGTCCGACGAGGCTCTTGCGAGCACCGCCACGATCCTGCCCCCTCTGTCGGGTGACCTGAGAGACTGGACCCTCGCAGCAAAGACGCGCGAGGGGCTTACCCCTTCGGTGGCTGCGGATGTTCATCCGAAGCGCTTTCCAGAGTGTCACGCAGCCGAGCGGTCCGTTGGCCTGAGAGTTTCCGGGGCGGTTGCTCCTTCGGCGCCTTTGCCCCGCAAAGGGCATCGGGCTCTCCCGCTCGCCTGCCCGCACGAGAATCACTTCGCGCGCGGAAGACCCATCAGCCCTGCGCGAAATGCTGCACCGCGTCAATCGGGCCACGCCCCTATTTCGCGTTCAACCACAGCAAATACAGCGCCGAGAGCACGATCCAGCTGCCGTCGAGCGTCTTTAACCGCTTTGCCCCCAGCCACAGCGCGATCGGACGCGCAAGGAATCCCCCCACCGCCGCCGCCGGCGCGGCGAGCAGCACCACCTCCCACAGGATCGTACCCGCACCGATATGCCAAACGACGCCGCTGATGCAGCTGACCGCCGAGATCACGCAGGCCGCGCCGGTGCACAGCAGCACCGGGTAGTGGCGGATGAACAGGTAAAGCGCGACCAGTTCCCCCACCCCCACCGAAAACAGTGCGGTCAGCACGCCGCCCGGCACCGCCAGCGCCAGCAGCACGATCAGATCGCCGCGCGCCAGCTGCGTCCGCTCAGATCGGGCTGCGTTGACAGTCCAGGTCGCGGCGATCAGCGCGCAGCCGAGCAGAATCGAGAACGCCTTGTAGGCATAGAGCACATCGCGCTGATCGAAGGTGGTCAGCCGCTGGGTCGCCAACAACGCAGGCAGCGAGAACGCCAGCACTGCCAGCACCACTGTGGCGAAATCCTTGAGCCGCACCTGCGCTTCCAATGGGCCCGGCACAGGCTGGTGCAGCAGCCGGTCGGCCCAGCGCAGGCTGCCCATGCTCATGCCGAAGCTCTGGATGCCCATCGACACGCCGACCACCGCCAGCGGCGAAAGGCTCATCACGCCCAGTTCGCGCAGGGCGTTGAACACAGGCACGAACACCACCCCACCCCCGGTGCCGGAGGTGTTGGCAATGATCGCGCCGATAACGCCGACGCCGGGCAGGAACCACAACTTCGCGAGCAGCGCCGGATCGGCAGGCGCAAGCGCCCACAGTGCGGCATAGGCAGCGAACAGAACCGCGCCGCCTGCCCATACGATCCGCCCGGGCGGAACCGCACCGCGCACTGTGGTGGCCTCGGCCAGCGTGGTCACGACCTAGCTGTCACCTTCGGCCCGCAAGGCTTGCGCACGCTGCATCAGCGCCTTTTCGCGGGACGTGAACCCGCCGGTATCCTCGCCGCCCGCCGGGGGCGGGACTTCGGTGATGAAATAGACAAATCCTTCCCGGCGGACGGGATCGATCCAGAGTCCGGATTGCAGCCCATAGGCCTCGCCCGAATGGCCCAGCCGGACGCGTTCATCGCCGAACAGGTCATCGAGGCAGCCCCTATGCGGGGCCGGGATCAGCTGCATCGCAAGGCCATAGGCGCAGAAAAACTCCTGCCTGTCATCGCGATCCGCACGAAAGGGGCCAAGGCGGGCTGCGAGCATCGTGTCATCTTCATCCCCCTCGCCCTCGGGCGTTAGCAACGCCTGCCCGATCCGCGCCAGATCCATCATCCCGATCCGCACCCCGCCCTGTGGCGAGAAGACCGAGGCATTGGTGCCGGGGACATAGGCATCGAGATCGCAGGCGACACCTTCGGCAACCGGGACGGTGCAATTGGGCGGCAGGTCTTCCGGCGCGTCGCGCGCGACTTCCCCGGTGTCGCGGTAGAGCGTCACCGCGCGCGCCTGCATGTCGGCATCGCAGCCCACCCAGTTGAGGCAGGCCTTCACCGCCAGCGGCGCGAATACCAGCCGTTCGACCAGCCGGTCATAACGTTCGCCGCTTGCCGCTTCGAGCGCGGTGGCAACGATGGGCGAGCCGAGATTGGCATATTCGAACGCCGCATCGCCCGGAGCGCCGGTCTCGCGCCACGCCGCAGGGTCAGTGACCTTGGCCTCGAGACTCTCGCCCAGCGGGATGATGTAGCCTGCCGCGTCCGACAGCCCGGCGCGGTGCGACAAGATGTGTGTCAGGGTGACGGGCGCATCGGGGTGATAAGGCGAGCGCAGCTGCCAGCCGAGATAGTCCGACACGTCGCGGTTCAGATCGAGCTTGCCCTCGTCCACCAGCCGCAGCGCGGCGATCGCTATGATCAGCTTGGAAATGCTGGCGATCCGCACCGGATCATTGGCTTCAACGGCGCGACCCGTTTCCTTGTTCGCCAGGCCTTCGACAATCAGCGAACGGCTCGATTCGTCATCGAAGGCGACAACGACTGAAGCGGGCGGGGCTGCATCCTGCGCGGCGGCAGGAGCGAGCGGGGCGAGAAGCGCGAAAGCGACAAGGAAGCGGCACAGCATCCCCGCCTTATTCCCGCAAATCCCCGCCCGATCAATCAAGGTTGGGCCTGAGCCAGCGTTCGGCCGTCGCCAGATCGATCCCGCGCCGCGCGGCATAGTCCTCCAACTGGTCGCGCCCGACGCGGGCCACGCCGAAATATTGCGCCTCCGGA
Source organism: Erythrobacter sanguineus (assembly GCF_900143235.1). Lineage (GTDB taxonomy): Bacteria > Pseudomonadota > Alphaproteobacteria > Sphingomonadales > Sphingomonadaceae > Erythrobacter > Erythrobacter sanguineus. The sequence continues at coordinate 92,949 of NZ_FRDF01000011.1, forward strand.
TGGCCGAAATAGAACCCCGAAACCGCCGCTGTCGGCCACATGGCAAAGCTTTCGGTGAGGGTCAGACCGGTGTTGGCCGGCGCATCGAGCAAATCGAACAGGATCGGCTTGAGGCTGTGATCGGGGCAGGCGGGGTAGCCCGGCGCGGGGCGGATGCCGCGATATTCTTCCTTGATCAGCGCCTCGCAGGTGAGCTGTTCGCCTGGCGCATAGCCCCACAAGGTGGTGCGCACGTGCTGGTGCAGGGCTTCGGCAAAAGCCTCGGCAAAACGGTCGGCCAGCGCCTTCAGCAGGATATCGGAATAATCGTCCTTGTCCGCCTGGAACCGCGCCGAATGCGGGTCGATCCCGTGGATGCCGACCGCAAAGCCGCCGATCCAGTCGCCATTGGGGTCGATGAAATCGGCAAGGCACATATTGGCCCGATCACGCGATTTCTTCACCTGCTGGCGCAGCATCGGGAGCCGCGCGCTGTGCTTTCCGTTCGCCTCGAGCGAAGTCGAGAGACCTTGCACCGGTGTCTCGACTTCGCTCGACACGAACGGCGAAAGGACAATATCATCCCCATCGCGCCCGCAGGGCCACAGGCCCGCCACGCCGCGCGCGGTGAGCCATTTTTCGGCGATGATCTGATCGAGCATCGCATTGGCATCGGCGAATAATTGCGTCGCGGTCTCGCCCACCACCTCGTCGGTGAGGATCGCGGGATAATTGCCGTGGAGTTCCCAGGCGCGGAAGAACGGGGTCCAGTCGATGAAGGTGCGCAGGTGTTCAAGGCTCCAGTCGGGGAACACGTGCACACCCGGCTGTTCGGGCGGGGCGGGTTTTTCCGCCATGTTGGCGGGGAAGGCATTGGCGCGCGCCTCGTCCAACGACAGCAGCGCGCTCACCGTCTTGCCCGCGCGGGCATCGCGCACGCCGATATACTCGTCCTCGACCTCGGCGACGTAGCTATCGCGCTGGGTGTCGGACAGCAGCTTTGACGCCACCCCGACCGCGCGGCTCGCGTCGAGCACATGGATCACCGGGCCTTCGTAAGCCGGGTCGATCTTCAGCGCGGTGTGCACCTTCGACGTGGTCGCCCCGCCGATCAGCAGCGGCATGGTCATCCCGGCGCGCTGCATTTCCTCGGCCACGGTCACCATCTCGTCGAGCGAAGGGGTAATCAGGCCCGACAGCCCGATCATGTCGGCCTTGTTGTCATTGGCCGAAGCAAGGATCGTCGGCCACGGCACCATCACGCCGAGGTCGATCACGTCATAGCCATTGCACTGCAACACCACGCCGACAATGTTCTTGCCGATGTCGTGCACATCGCCCTTCACCGTGGCCATGATGATCTTGCCCTTGGCCTTGCGTTCCTCCTCGGGGAGCAGGTCTTTTTCCGCCTCGATATAGGGGATGAGATGGGCGACGGCCTTCTTCATCACGCGGGCCGATTTCACCACTTGGGGCAGGAACATCTTGCCGGAGCCGAACAGATCGCCGACCACGTTCATGCCGTCCATCAGCGGGCCTTCGATCACTTCGATCGGACGGCCCCCGCTTGCGGCGATGGCGGCGCGCATGATTTCGGTATCGTCGACGATATGCGCGTCGATCCCCTTGACCAGCGCATGTTCGAGCCGCTTTTCCACCGCCCAGCCGCGCCATTCCTCGGCGGCTTTCTCGTCAGCGACGCTCTTGCCCTTATAGCTTTCGGCAAGGTCGATCAGGCGCTCGGTCGCGTCTGATCGGCGCATCAGGATCACGTCCTCGCAGGCATCGCGCAGGGCGGGGTCGATCTGGTCGTAGACGTCGAGCTGCCCGGCATTGACGATCGCCATGTCGAGGCCCGCCGGGATCGCGTGATACAGGAATACCGAGTGCATCGCGCGGCGCACGGTTTCATTGCCGCGGAAGCTGAATGACAGGTTGGACAGGCCGCCGCTGGTCTTGGCATGGGGGCACTGGGCCTTGATTTCCTCGACTGCTTCAATGAAGTCCAGCCCGTAGCGGTTGTGTTCCTCGATGCCGGTGGCGACTGCAAAGATGTTGGGATCGAAGATGATATCTTCGGGCGGGAAGCCCTCTGCGACCAGCAGATCATAGGCGCGCTTGCAGATTTCGATCTTGCGCTCTTTGGTGTCCGCCTGCCCAACCTCGTCGAAGGCCATCACGACCACCGCCGCGCCGTAATCCATGCAGATGCGCGCCTGTTCGAGGAACTGCGCCTCGCCTTCCTTCATGCTGATCGAATTGACGATCGGCTTGCCCGAAACGCATTTCAGCCCGGCTTCGATCACGTGAAATTTCGACGAGTCGATCATCACCGGCACGCGCGCGATGTCCGGTTCGGCGGCGATCAGCTTGAGGAACGTCGTCATGGCGTGAACCGCATCAAGCAGCCCTTCGTCCATGTTCACATCGATCACCTGCGCGCCGTTTTCGACCTGCTGGCGCGCGACTTCGACGGCAGCGGCGTAATCGTCCGCCATGATCAGCTTCTTGAACGCGGCACTACCGGTCACATTGGTGCGCTCGCCGATATTGATGAAGCGCGAGGAGGAGGTCTGGGTCATAATCTCGAATGCTCAATTTCCGTTCGTGCTGAGCTTGTCGAAGCACGGCACCTTCTTTTCTGACCCCGTGCCTGAAGAAGGACGGTCCTTCGACAGGCTCAGGACGAGCGGGAGTGGAATCAGGCCGCCACCGTAAACGGCTCCAGCCCCGCCAGCCGCATGGCTGGCTCAGGCGAAGGCACTGCGCGCGGCTCGGACTTGGCGACGGCCCGCGCAATCGCGGCGATGTGCGCCGGGCTCGATCCGCAGCACCCGCCGAGGATATTGACCTGGCCGTGATCGGCCCAGTCCTTCACCAGCCCCGCCGTCGTATCCGGCAATTCGTCATATTCGCCCAGCTCGTTGGGCAGGCCCGCATTGGGGTAAATCATCAGCAGCGTGTCGGCGATCTGTGACAGCACCTTCACATGCGGGCGCAATTGCTCCGCGCCGAAGCTGCAATTGAGGCCGATGGTCAGCGGCTTGGCATGGCGCACGGCGTACCAGAACGCCTCAACCGTGTGGCCCGACAGATTGCGGCCCGAAAGATCGGTCAACGTCATCGAGATCATCAGCGGAATGTCCCGGCCCGTCTCGCGCTCCAACTGCTTGACCGCCATGATCCCGGCCTTGGCGTTCAAGGTATCGAACACGGTTTCAATCAGGATGAAATCCACCCCGCCTTCAACCAGCGCGGCGGCCTGTTCCCTGTAGACCGCGACCAGATCGTCAAAGGTGATCTCGCGGTAGCCGGGGTCTTCGACATCGGGGCTGAGCGACAACGTCTTGTTGGTCGGCCCGATTGCGCCTGCAACAAAGCGGGGCTTGCCGTCCCTCGCCGCATATTCATCCGCCAGCGCGCGGGCAAGCTTGCCGGACGCCACGTTGATATCGCGCACAAGACCTTCGGCGGCATAGTCCGCCTGACTGATGCGGTTGGCCGAAAAGGTGTTGGTCGACACCACGTCCGAACCCGCGTCGAGATAGGCGCGGGTAATGTCGCCGATCACATCGGGGCGGGTCAGCGCGAGGATATCATTATTGCCCTTCTGATCGGCGAGCAGGCCCAGATCGCCCGCGTAATCGCCTTCCGTCAGCTTGCGGTTCTGGATCTGGGTGCCAAACGCGCCGTCGAAAATCAGCACGCGCTGCGCGGCGGCGTCGAGCAATTGCTGGCGGGCAGTCATGCGGCTTCTCCGACGGGACGTTTGCCGAGCATATGGCAGATCGCATAGGCCAGCTCGGGACGGTTCAGGGTATAGAAGTGGAAATCACGCACGCCGCCTGCATAAAGGCGGCGGCACAGCTCAGCAGCGACCGTGGCGGCGACCAGCTGGCGGGCGGCAGGCATTTCATCCAGCCCTTCGAACAATCCGTCCATCCATGCCGGGATCGCCGCACCGCAAGCGCTGGCGAACTTGCGCGCCTGCGCGACATTGGTGACGGGGAGTATTCCGGGCAGGATCGGCGCATCAATCCCGGCAGCCGCACAGGCATCGCGAAACCGGAAGAAGGCCTCTGCCGAGAAGAAGAACTGGCTGATCGCCCGGCTGGCGCCGGCATCCAGCTTGCGCTTCAGATTGTCGATATCGTCCTGCGGGCTCAGCGCATCGGGGTGGGTTTCGGGATAGGCGGCAACCGAAATCTCGAAATCGGCGATCTGTTTGAGCCCGGCAACCAGATCCGCTGCGCTGGCATAGCCATCCGGGTGCGGGGTGAAGGGCGCGCCCGGCTCGCCCGCGTCCCCGCGCAGCGCGACGATGTGGCGCACGCCTGCGTCCCAATATTGTTCGGCCACCTCGCGGATTTCCGCCTTGGACGCGGCCACGCAGGTGAGGTGCGCAGCGGCTGGAAGTCCCGCTTCGGCGATGATCCGTGCGACCGTCGCATGGGTGCGCTCCCGCGTCGATCCGCCCGCGCCATAGGTCACAGAGACGAAGTTCGGCCCGAGCGGGCGCAACTGCGTGACCGCGTCCCACAACTGGGCTTCCATCTTCTCGCTCTTGGGCGGGAAGAATTCGAAACTCACCGCAACATCGCCCGGCAGGCCGGAAAACAGCGGCGTGTCGGTTGCGGTGCGGTATTCGTGGAGCTGGTTGAGCGTCGGGGTCATCGGGCAGATTCCAAAGCGGCAGTTTTGGGAGAGGCGCTAGCGGCGCGGCGTTTGCCGATCCATATCTTGACGATCAGCTCACCCCCGTCGAGCGCGATCGGAGTGCTGGCGGTGAACCCGGCGCTGCGCAGCAATTCGGCCATCTGCCGGTCGGCAAAGCCCAGCCGTGCGTGCTGATGGCGGATGCGCAGTTCCTCGTGATCATGGCTGGCGAAATCGACGATCGCGATGCGCCCACCCGGCCTGAGCACACGCGCCGCCTCTGCCAGCGCGGGCGCGGGATCGGGGGCGAAGTGCAATACCTGGTGCAACACGACGGTGTCGAAACCGGCATCGGCAAAAGGCAAATCGGCAAAATCGCCCTGCACCAGCTCGATCTGCGCGGTCGGCAGATGTTGCAGCTTGGCCCGCGCCACGCGCAGCATTTCAAGATTCTTGTCGAGCGCGACGATGCGTTCGGCCTGTTGGGCGAACAGCTCGGCCATGCGGCCCGTGCCGGTGCCGATATCGAGCACCTGCCCGAGTGGTGCATCGGCCAGTGCCTCAGCCAGACGGTGCTCGACCTCGGCGTCGGGGCTGTGAAGCGCGCGCAGTTCGTCCCACTCGCTCGCGTGGCGGGCGAAATATTGCCCGGCAACGGTTTCGCGCGCTTCGCGGATCGCCGCGAGTTTGCGGCGGTCGGCCGTGCACAGCGCCGCAAAAGCGGGCTCCTCGGCCTCGGCCATGGCGAGCAGGTGCTGGACCATTTCGACCACCGGCCCGCTCGCCTCGCTCTGGCGCAGGAACACCCAGCTGCCCTCGCGGCGGCGTTCGGCCAGCCCGACATCGCACAATATGCCGACATGACGCGAAACGCGCGGCTGGCTCTGCCCGAGCACCTGCGCGAGTTCGCCCACCGCCAGCTCCATTGCCGAAAGCAGCCGGGCGATGCGCAAACGGGTCGGGTCGGCGAGCGCCTTGAAGATATCCTCGATCAGCATTGCCGAGAACATATAAAGATATTTTTATATCTGTAAATCACCTGTGTGAGGCCGGCGCTGACAAGATGTCGATTGATTGCCCGGCCTGTCCGCCGCCGCAAGCGATCTGGCCCTCTAGCACGAGATCCGGGCAGCCCCTGCCGCAGGCCGGAACGCTGCGATCCGAGCCGGGTTTTCAGCCTCGCGATTATGGCCTTCGACCGCCGCGGCAATCGCCGGGGCTGCGGCAGCATCGCTGACCGCGACCAGGCACCCGCCAAAGCCCGCCCCGGTCAACCGCACGCCGCCCGCATCGCCAAGCGCCGATTGCACCTCCGCGGCCAGTTGATCAAGCGCCGGGAGCGAGACGCCGAAATCCCCGGCCAATGAGCGATGCCCCGCTTCCAGCAGGCGCGCCAGCGCGGCGGCATCCCCGCTGGCGAGCGCGGCAGCGAAAGGGGCTACCCTGCCGATTTCGGACACGACATGGCGCGCACGGGCATGAAGCGTTTCGTCCATCCCGCCCCGGCCCGCCTCCAGCTCTGCCGCATCGAGATCGCGCAGCGCTGCCACGCCGAAATGCTGCGCCGCCGCCTCGCATTGCGCACGGCGTTCGTTGAAAGCGCTTGTCGTCAACTGGCGGCGGATGCCGGAATCGATCACCGTTATGGCCAGCCGCGGATGGATCGGCACCGCGCGCGTTTCCAGCGAACGGCAATCGAGCAGCAGCGCTGCCCCCGCGGTGCTCGCCGCCGAGGCCATCTGATCCATGATCCCGCAGGCACAGCCGACGAAGTCGTTTTCGGCCGCCTGCGCAATCCGGGCAATCTGGGCGGGGGTCAGGGCAAGACCCGAATGTTCCGATACCGCCAGCGCTGTCGCCACCCCGAAAGAGGCGGAGGAAGACAGCCCCGCCCCGATCGGCACATCACCCGCCACCGCGATCCGGGCCGGTCGCACGCCATGCCCTCCAGCCTGAATGAAGTGCACCACCCCGCGCACATGGTTCTGCCAGTCGCCATCGATCCGGCCGGCGGGAGCATCAAGGACGAAGCTGTCACGCGCGCCGGCCCCCATGTCGAGCGCGACTGCCTCGAACCGGGCCTTCTCGCTCTCTCCCAGTGCCACGATGGTTTCGCGGTCGATGGCGCAGGGCAGCACGAACCCGTCATTATAGTCGACATGCTCACCGATCAGGTTGACCCGTCCCGGCGCCGCAAACAGCTGCGCCGGGTCAGCGCCATAGGCGGCGCGGTAGCCTGCAATGACGCGGGCGATCAGCGCTTCCCGCCGGTTCATGGAAGGCTCCGGTAATGCACCGTGCCGCTGACGCTGCGCAGCATTTCGGCGGCGCGTTCAGGCGTCAGGTCGCGCTGGGGTTCGGCCAGCATCTCGTAACCGACCATGAATTTTCGCACCGCAGCCGAACGCAGCAGCGGTGGGTAGAAATGCGCGTGGAGCTGCCAATGCGCGATATCAGGCATCCCGAACGGTGCGCCGTGCCAGCCCATTGAATAGGGAAAGCTGGTCTGGAACAGGTTGTCGTAGCGGGTGGTCAACGCCTTGAGGATGCTGGCGAGGCTATCGCGCTGGCTGCTTGCAAGCTGCGGCATGCGTTCCACCTTGAAGCGCGGCAGCAGCAGCGTTTCGAACGGCCATGCGGCCCAGAACGGCACGATCGCAAGCCAATCCGCGTTCGCTTCAACCACCCGCTCGCCCTGCTCAAACTCGCGCTCGGCGGTGTCGAGCAGCAGCGATCCGCCATGCCACTCGCGATATTGGCGCAGATGCTGGTCTTCGCGTGACACCTCGAGTCCCCAGTGCTCCGTCGCCCACACCTGTCCGTGCGGGTGCGGGTTTGAGCAACCCATCATCGCGCCCTTGTTCTCGAAGATCTGCACGTTACCGAAGCGCTGGCCAAGCTCCTGCGTCTGGGCGGCCCACACTTCGACGACTTCGCGGATGGCCGAAACGGGGAGTTCCGGCAGGGTTTTTGAATGGTGAGGTGAAAAGCACAAGACGCGGCACAGCCCCCGCGCCGTTTCTGCGCGAAACAGGGGGTCATGATTGCTCTCGGCATGTCCCTCGTCCAGCAACGCCGGGAAGTCGTTGTCGAAGACATGGACGCCATCATATTCGGGGTTCACCGCCACGCCCTTGCGGGTGTTGCCGGGGCACAGATAGCACTGCGGATCGTAGGACGGGGCAACCGGTGCGGGTTCGGTTTCCTCCCCCTGCCACGGCCGCTCCAGCCTGTGCGGAGAGACCTGCACCCATCCGCCAGTGAGCGGGTTGAAGCGTCGGTGCGGCTTCGAAAAATCGACCGCCATCACAACGCCTCAGCCTCTGGTTTTGCACCCGCAAATACCATGCGCGGCGCGAACACGGCCCGCCCGCCCAGCACGAAGCGGTTGACCGCCAGCGCCGCCATGATGCTCGTCACCAGCGTCACCACCATGAAATGGATGTAATGCAGGGTGATGATCCCGGCCGGCTGAAGCTGGAAGGTGAACAGCCCGTACAGCGCCACGCCCCACACCACCCCGGCAATCGCTGCCGGAGCGCTAACGCCGCGGAACAGCAGCCCCGCGATGAAGGCCGACAGGATCGGCATCGACAGCAGACCGTTCAATTGCTGCAACAGGTTGATGATGCTGGTGGCGGATTGATACATCGGCACCAGCATGATCGCGACCACCGCCAGCAAGCTCGAAACCACGGCGGAAAGCCTCCAGTGGTTTTTGACCTCGCCGATGAACTGTTCGTGGAAATCGACCGCGTAAAGCGCCACCGAGGAATTGAGCACCGCGCTGAAGGTGGTGATTACCGCCGCGCCCACCATGGCCGCAAACGCGCCCGAGAGCCACGGAGGCAGAATCTCTGCCACCAGCCTGCCATAGGCCGCATCGCCAATGTCCCCGAACAGCTTGAAGGCGATGATGCCGGGGATCACCACGATCGGCGGCACGATCAGGATGCGGATGATGGCCGCCACCATCACGCCCTTCTGCGCCTCGCGGATGGTGGGCGCGGCCATCGCCTTTTGCGTGAGGTTCTGGTTGGTCGACCAGTAGAAGATCTGGATGAAGATCATTCCCGTCAGCAAGGTCTGCCACGGGATCGGGCTGTCGGCTGCGCCGATCATGGTCAGCCGCTCGGCCGGGACGCCGGTGACGATGTCCCAGTCAACCGCCGCCAGCCCCAGCACGACAATCAGCATGGCAAGGCCAAGGATGCCGACGCCGGAATAGGTGTCCATCACCGCCACTGCGCGCAGGCCGCCGAAGATCGTGTAGGCGGCAGAAATCACGGCAAGGATAGTGGCAAAGGCCAGCAGCGGCACACCCTCGCCGAACAATGCACGCATGAACAGGCTGCCCGAATAGAGCGCGGCGGGAAGATAGATCAACACGTTGCCCGCAAGGAACAGGCCGGAAATCAGTGTGCGGATGCTGCGCCCACCGTAACGCTTCTCCAACAACTCGGTCACGGTGGTGCACTTTTCGCGGTAATAGATCGGCACAAACACGAAGGCGAGGATCATGAGGCCCAGAAACCCTGCGATTTCCCACCACGCCAGCAGCAGCATCTGGTTGCCGTTCATGCCCACCAGCTGATCGGTCGAAAGGTTGGTGAGCGTGATCGAACCGGCCACGAACAACCACGACAGCTTGCCGCCCGCGAGATAGACATCCCTGGACGAACCATCATGGGATGCGCGGCGAATGGTCAGCCAGGTCGCCAGACCGACAGCTGCGGTCAGACCGATGCACACCGCGATCTGGACAAGGCTGGCGGTCGGCATGGCATCGAACATCGAGGGACTTCCCGCTTATGATTTGCGCGGTTACAGCGCATTGGTGCGTGACGGGCAAGCCTGACGGCGATGTTCATCACCGGTGCCGACGGGGGAGGACTCTGCGTGGACTATGTCAGGCTCGATGGTGCCGCGCTGACGCTGGTGTTCGCCTGTGTGCGGGGCGGAACGGCTGATCTGACCTATTGCGGCGCGCGGCTACCCGAGGATGAGGTGATTGCCGACCTCGCCGCCGCCGGCGCGCGCGGACTGCACGAAAGCCAGCCTGACATTGCACCGCGCCCCGGCCTGCTGCCCGAACGCAAAGGCGGATGGAGCGGGACGCCCGCCATCGAACTGCGACGCGGCGGCCAAAGACTGGAGACCGACTTCAAGGCGAAAGACTGGTCGGCCGGCAGCGCCAGCATCGAGATCACCTTCAGCGATCACAATCTGGGCGCCGATGTGGTCGTGATCTGGCGGATCACGAAGAGCGACGTGATCGAGGTGGAATGCACCATCACCAACCTTTCCCAGCAGGAACTCGATCTTGTCCGGCTCGCAGCCGTGTCCCTTCCCGTGCCGCGGCGCTTCGACGAGATCACCAGCTTTGCCGGCCGGTGGGCGGGCGAGATGCGCGAAACCCGCCGCGAGCTGGCACCCGAAGGCTTTTCCCACAAATCGGCGGGCGGCAAGCCGGGCTTTGGCGGGGGCAACTGGCTGATCCTGCACGACGGGGCGAGCGGCGAGGTTCTGGGCGCTCACCTTGCGTGGAGCGGTGATTACCAGACCTGCATTGATTGCGATCCACCGGGCAGCGCCGATGGGCGCGCCGTGTTGCAGATGGCGGCTGCGGGGGATGCCGGGTTGGGCTGCCTGCTCGCAGCATCCTCGATCAAAACGCCAAAAGCGGTGCTGGCGCTGGCCCCGGACCGTTCAGCGCTCGCGCAGCGGCTTCACACCTATCTCCGCGCAGAGATTCTGCCCCGGCGTGAAGACTGGAGCCCGCGTAAGGTCCACCTCAATTCGTGGGAAGCACTCGGCTTCGACCTTTCGCAAGACAAGCTAATGGCGCTGGCCGAAAATGCAGCGGCGCTCGGCATCGAGCGCTTCGTGCTCGACGATGGGTGGTTCGGTGGGCGGCGGAACGACCAGACCAGCCTTGGCGATTGGACGGTTTCGGCGGACGTGTTCCCGCAAGGCCTTGGCCCGCTGATTGACCATGTCCACACGCTCGGCATGGACTTCGGACTGTGGATGGAACCCGAAATGGTCTCACCCGACAGCGATCTCTACCGCGCGCATCCCGACTGGTGCCTGCATGTCGATGGGCGCGATCGGCCGACAATGCGCGGGCAGTTGGTGCTCGATCTTTCCCGGCCCGAGGTGGCGGATTACCTGTTTGCCGCGCTCGGCGCCCTGCTCTGCGAGCACCGGATCGCCTATCTCAAATGGGACCACAATCGCGATCTGTTTCCCGCTGGCGGCAGGCAGACGGGGCAGACCGTCGCCCTTTACGCCTTGCTGCGCCGCTTGCGCGATGCCCACCCCCTTGTCGAGATTGAAAGCTGTTCGAGCGGCGGGGCGCGGATCGACTACGGCATCCTGCGTTTCTGCCACCGCGTCTGGCCGAGCGACAACAACGATGCAATCGAACGGCTGCGGATCATGCGCGCGTGGTCGCAGTTTCTGCCATTGGAAGTGCTCGGCAGCCATGTCGGCCCCTCCCCCAATCCGATCACCGGGCGCAGGCTGGCAATGGATTTTCGCGCCAAGGTGGCCTTGTTCGGGCACATGGGGGTCGAGGCTGATCCCGAGCGGATGAGCGAAGCCGAACGCGCCATTCTTGCGGCGCATATCGCGCTCTACAAGGCATGGCGCGGGGTGCTGCATCAGGGCGCGCTGCACCGGCTCGATCATCCCGATCCTGGCGTGACCGGGCTGATCGCGGTGCACCGTGACGAAGCGCTGGCGCTGGTGGCGCAGACTACCTTTTCGCCGGTGTTCGATGCTGCGCCCGTCCGTCTCGCCGGTCTGGAACGGCACGCACGCTACCGGGTCACCCTGCCCGAACCATGGCCGGGGAAGGCGCGGCATTATCTCGCCAATGCCGGGCAATGGCGCCAAGGCCTTGTCCTGTCCGGCGCCGCGCTGATGCAGCACGGCATAGCCCTGCCCCTCACCCACCCTGAAACCGCGTTGCTGATTGCGCTGGAGAGATTGCCCGCATGAAACTCGGTTGCTGCTATTATCCCGAACACTGGCCTGAGGCGATGTGGGCCGAAGATGCTCGCCGCATGGCCGCAATGGGCCTGTCGCTGGTTCGCATCGGCGAATTCGCCTGGAGCCGGATCGAACCCCAACCGGGCCACTACGACTGGGGCTGGCTTGACCGCGCGATCGCAACGCTCGCGGCAGCTGGCCTCAAGATCATTCTCGGCACGCCGACTGCCACGCCGCCGAAATGGCTGGTCGACCGGATGCCCGACATGGTCGCCATCGATGAACAGGGCCGCCCGCGAGGCTTCGGCTCGCGGCGGCATTACTGCTTCAGCCACGAAGGTTACCGCGCCGAGTGCCGCCGGATCGTGACCGCGCTAGCGGATCGCTACGGCGATCACCCCGCCATCGTCATGTGGCAGACCGACAATGAATATGGCTGTCATGACACGGTGCTGAGCTTCTCCGCAGCCGCAGCAGCCGGTTTTCGCGATTGGTTGCAGGCACGTTACGGGACGGTTGCTGCGCTCAACACGGCGTGGGGTAATGTGTTCTGGAGCATGGAATACCGCGCCTTTACCGAGGTCGATCCGCCGCATCTGACCGTGACCGAGGCGAACCCCGCGCACTGGCTCGATTACCGCCGCTTTGCCTCGGATCAGGTAGCAAGCTTCAACCGCGAGCAGGTGGATATCCTGCGGCGGCTTTCGCCCGGCAAGGACATCACCCACAACTTCATGGGCTTCTTCACCGAATTCGATCACCACACCGTGGGCCGCGACATCGACGTGGCGACGTGGGATTCCTATCCGCTCGGCTTTCTGGAACAGTTCTGGTTCTCGGACGCGGAAAAGCACGCCTATCTGCGGCAGGGCCACCCCGATATCGCCGCCTTCCACCATGATCTTTATCGTGGGTGCTCCGCCAAGGAATCTGGCGCCCGCTGGGGGGTGATGGAACAGCAGCCGGGGCCGGTGAACTGGGCGCGCTTCAACCCCGCGCCGCTGACCGGCATGGTGGCGCTGTGGACGCTGGAGGCCGCCGCACACGGGGCCGAGTTCACCAGCTATTTTCGCTGGCGGCAGGCGCCTTTCGCGCAGGAGCAGATGCACGCCGGCCTCTTGCGCCCCGACAGCAGCGAGGCCGAGGCTGCGGATGAAGTGCGCGCAGCGGCGGCGGTGCTTGCCGACATCGGGCCTCAGCCTGCGACGCAGGCTCCGGCGGCCTTGGTGTTCTCCTACGAGGCAGCATGGGCGATCGGCATCCAGCCGCAGGGCGCAAGCTTCAGCTATCTGGAGCTGGTGTTCGAGGCCTATTCGGCGCTGCGGGCACGCGGGCTGGATGTCGATATCGTGTCACCGGACGCCGACCTTGCAGGCTATGCCATGGTGCTGGTACCGACCCTGCCGATCGTGCCGGAAGGGTTCGCGGCAAAGCTCGCTGCACTGACCTGCCCTGTGCTGACGGGGCCGCGTTCCGGCAGCAAGACGGACAGCTTCTGCATCCCCGAAGGCCTTGCGCCGGGCGTGCTGAAGCCGCTGATCCCGCTCACCGTCACCCGCGTCGAAAGCCTTCGCGACGGGGTGACCGAAACGGCAGAAGGCTTCGCCGTCACCCGCTGGCGCGAGGATGTGGCGAGCGAGCTTGTGCCGGAACTGACCGACGCGGCGGGGCGCGGGGTGGTCTACGCCCACGGGCACATCCGCTACTGCGCGATCTGGCCCGACCGCGCGCTTCTGCGCCTGCTGGTGGAGCGCATGGCGGGCGAGGCGGGCGTGCCGCTTCTCGATCTGCCCGAAGGCATCCGGATCCGCCGTACGGCAAGCCACGTCTTCGCCTTCAATTATTCGGCCGAGCCGGTCTGGGCCCCGCAGGTCGGCGAGGTGCTCGCGCCAGCCGGCTGGCACATCGCCCCACGTTAGCTTTCCGCCAGCAGCCGCCGGTAGTGGTCTGAAAGCGTCTCGCTGCCGTATTCGGGGGTCAGGCCGGCGGAATATTCCCCCGTGTCGGGATCGAGCACCAGCATGGATTCAGTCGCGTAGTAGCGCGCGATGCGGGCATATTCGGCTTTTTCGGCGAACCAGCCGGAAACCCCCGCTCCCAGCGCCAGCACCCGCTCGGCCCAGGTGAACAGCCGCGGCGAGACCGACTTGAAGCGCGGCGGCTTGCCCGCCAGTTCGAACAGCAATTCACCCTGTTCGCGCAGGGAAATCGCCGGGCCGGGGCCACCAATGGGGAAGATCCGACTGCGGGTGTCCGGGTTATCGATGCAACGGACAATGAAGCGCGCCAGATCATCATCGCTGATCGGCTTGCAGCGCGTAAGCTCGCCATCGCCGAAGATCAGGAACGGCTTGCCCGCCTTCACCCGCTTCACCTGCCCTGACAGCGACTTGAAGAAGGCGGTGGGGCGCACGATGGCGTAATCGATCCCGCTCGCCGCCAACCGCGCTTCGAACGCGAGCTTGGCGTGCTGGAAGGCCAGCAGCGGCTTCTGCACACAGATCGCCGAGAGCAGGATGAACTGCCGCGCACCGGCGCCCTGTGCCGCATCGAGCAGCGCGACATTGGCGGCGAAATCGATCGCCTCGGCATCCTTGGGCGCGCCGCTGCGCGAGGCGATGCAGGAGATCACGACATCGGGCGATGCCGCTGTCATCACGCCTGCCAGCGCATCGCAGTCCGACAGCGCGACACAGACTATCTCTGCCCCGGAAAGCGCCGCCAAGCAGGTCTCGCCAGCGCCGGGCCGAAGCAAGGCGGTAACCGCGTGACCATCAGCCACCAGCCTGCGGACCACGGCCCGCCCGATCGTGCCGGTGGCCCCGGCAACGAGAATGCGGCGGACAGCATCTGCATCTTTCATCATCGCACGCACCCTAGCGCGCTGCGGATGTCGGTCAAATGGGCCGACGCACCCAGATGCAGATCAGGCAGCAGTCCCAAGCGCGCCACTGTCGCATGGGGCATGCGGCATGGGGCATTTACCCCATGCCGCAGTGCAACAATTCGCTTGGAGATAGAACCGGCGGGCCTATTCTCGTCCTTCATGGAATTGCTTTCCCCAATCGCCTTTGCGCTCCCGGCTTTGCTCGTCGCCGGTGCAGCCGCCGGCTTTGCTGGCGGGCTATTCGGTATCGGCGGAGGGTTTGTTGTCGTGCCCGCGCTGATGTTCCTGCTGCCTGTGCTCGGCGTTGCGCCGGAGCAGACGGCGCATGTCGCGGTCGGCACCTCTCTTGCATCGATCATCTTCACATCGATCCGGGCGACCGGCAGCCATGCCCAGCGCGGGGCGGTGGATTTCGACTTGCTGAAAGGCTGGGCGATCTGGGTGATGCTGGGGACAGCCATCGGCACGGTCCTGGCCGATCTTGTTTCCGGCGCGCACCTCGCTCTGATCTTTGGCACCGGGGTCCTGGCCTTTGCGGTCTATTTCCTGCTGCCTGCCCGGCAGGGAGAGCCGCTGTTTGCCGCCCTGCCTTCGGGCTTGCCGCGCGCCGGGATCGCCAGTGCGCTGGGCGCCTTTTCAACCTTGCTCGGGATTGGCGGCGGCACCCTGACGACCTTGACGATGACCGTCTGCGGCACACCGATCCACCGCGCCATAGGCACGGCTGCCGGAATGGGCGCGGTGATCGCGATCCCGGCCACCATCGGCTTTATCCTGATCGGGTTTGGCAAGAGCGGGCTTGGCTGGGGCGCGCTGGGCTATGTCCACCTGCCCGCCGCCGCTGTGCTGATCGCGACATCGGTCCTGTTCGCGCCGTTGGGCGTTGCAGCAGCGCATATGCTTTCGCCGGTCATCCTGCGCCGGGTTTTCGGCCTGTATCTCACTTTCATCGGCGTCTTGATGATCGCCAAGTTCTGACTCCGTGCCAACCTGATCAAGAGGAACTGCCCATGTCGACCAGTCGCCGAACTTTTCTTGCCGGTGCCGGTATCGCCGGCGGGCTGGGAACCCTGCCGCTGTCCGGACTGGGCGCGACGGTAACAACCGCCGCTGCCGAGCCCCATTTCGGGCCGAAGATCGGTCAGGCGCTGCTGAGCCGCAATGAAAACCCCTATGGCCCTGCCCCATCGGCGCTGCGCGCCATTTCCGAAACCGCGAAGATGGGCTGCTATTATGCCGACCGCGGCCTCCAGCGTCTCACCGCGATGATTGCCGAGCGGCACAATGTCATGCCCTCACAGGTCGTCGTCGGCGCAGGATCAACCGAGATCCTCTGCGCCATTTCGCTCGCCTGGGGGCGCGAGGGCGCGATCCTGTGCCCCGATCTGTTCTGGGATACCACGGTTGTCTATGGCGAACGGCAGGGCGTCAGCTCGATCCGCGTGCCGCTGGCGGCGGATATGAATGTCGATTTGCCCGCCATGGCAAGCAAACTCGCAGACGGCGTGGCGCTGGTGCAGCTCTGCAACCCCAACAATCCCACCGGAATGCTCATCCCGTCAGACGCGTTGCGCAGCTTTGCCGCAAAGGTAAGCCCGCACGCGACCTTGCTGGTGGACGAGGCCTATAACGAATTGACCGACCGGCCTGAAGATAACGCGATGATCGATCTGGTGCGCAGCGGCGCCGATGTGATCGTGTGCCGCACGTTCTCCAAGATCTACGGGATGGCGGGCCTCAGGGTCGGCTATGCCATCACCAGCGAAGCCAACGCGCAGCGCATCCGGTCGCACCTGATGAGCTTTGGCGGCAATCTCGCCGGGCTGGCAGCGGCGATTGCAAGCTATGACGACACGCCCTTCCTCGACCAGTCGCGCGCCGCCGTGCTGGAAGGGCGCGCGATGATTGTCGATGCCGTCAGCAGAGCCGGATTGACCGCGCTGCCATCACAGACGAATTTCGTGTTCGTCGAAGTGCCCGATGCTGACGCACTGCGTGACGCCATGGCGCAGCGCGGCATCGCGATCAGGGGGGCTTACGGGTCGTGGAAGGGCTATTCCCGGGTCAGCACCGGGAAGCTGGAAGACGTGGCCCGTTATGCCGGCGCTCTGCCCGAACTGGCGCAGCAGCTCTGGGCCTGATCGGGCCGCCGGGCGGCGACACTCAACCTTTGCGGCGTTGCTGCACAAGCTCTGCAATGCGGACACTGGTTCCCGCAAGGCTCTTGCGCGCATGATCGGCCCCGACGGAAAGCGCCGTGGCGGCAGCTTCGGCGAACAAGCGCCCACCGACCGAGATCACCGTGGGGTGTTCGGTCGCGACCATGCGGCTATGCTCGATGGTGCTGCGCAGCTGGGCGATGGTGTGCCGGCGCAGCAGCGCATCGGAAAGGCCGATATCGACCGCATCGGGGCGCTGGGCGCTCATCTGGTTGGTGAGCGCTTCCTCGCTTTCGGGGAATGCCAGATCAACCTGCCACCCGTCGTCAAGGAACTGATCGGCCAGCAGCGTGGTCCCCAGCATGTGCTGTTCGCCGGGGGCGGTGGCCAGCAGGATGCGGTAATGGCTGTTGCTGATGGTGTGAGACGAGGTACTGTAACGCACCGCGTGTCCTGCCAGCTGCAACATGCTGAGCCCGATCGTCAGATCGATTTCGCTGCACCTGTCATCAAGCCACGCATCGCCCAGAGCCCGCGCCGCCGGTTCGATCAGCAGCGACAGGATGGCATCGCTGGTCCAGCCTTGATCGGCAAAGGATGCGATGGAGGCGTTGATGCCGAGATCATCGGCATTGAGTGACAGCTCCACCAAGCGGACGACATGCTCGGCCACGGCGGGCGGGACGGAGGCTGCGATCCCGGCTTGCCGGTGCGCTTTGTCGAACCGGCCATCAAGCAGCAGGTCCCAGTCCGAAAACAGCCGGGCGCTTACCAGATGTTCGCTCAGAACCTCGATCTGGTTATGCCGATCATCCTGCTTGATCGACGACCACAGCGCTCCCAGCGCATCTGGCGGGCCTTCGAGGGTCTGGAGAAAGCAGCCGTCCTCGAACAATAGCATGCCCGTTACGTCGAGACTGCGGTTGCGGGCCCGCGCGCGGTTGACCAGCAGGTCAAGGTCGGTTGTGCTTGGATCTGCCGTGGCGTGGCTTTTGTAGGTCAAAGAGGCGATCCAGTCGGATGTGCCCTGTTCGCCGTCATTCGCTTGCAGTACCATGTTGCCATCCCTTTGCGGGACGAGGAAGCACGGCAATCAGGGCGTGCCAGAGCAACGCCGAGCAGTCCGGCAGACGATCCCCATCCGCCAAAATGTTACGCCCGTCAGCCCGACACGGTCAGTGACCGGCCAATGCCTTCGGGCGCAGATTCGCAGTGGGCCAATTCGCAACCCGATCTGCTGAACCCTCCCAAGCATCGGACGCTGCATCAGAATCGTCAAGCGATAAGCGGATCAGGGCCGTTGATTGAGAACCATGCCCCCGGCAAGATTGACGGATTCGGCCGGTTTCGCAGCACGCCAGCCAATGTCCGGTATCGGGATCTGCACCAACATGCTGGCCCGCGTGCCGACTCGGCGCGACCGGGGCGGCTGGACAGGGTGCAATCAAACCGCTGCCCTTACCGCCTCACAGATGGCGTCCACCACCTGTTCGACCTGCGCCTGATCGTCGCCCTCGGCCATCACCCGGATCACCGGCTCGGTGCCGGATGGACGGATGACCAGCCGGCCCTTGCCCGCAAGTTCGGCCTCGGCTGCCGCGATCACCGCCTGCACTGCCGCATTCTCAAGCGGCTGGCCGCCTTCGTAGCGCACGTTCTTCAAAAGCTGCGGCACCGGCTCGAACACGTGCAGCAATTCGCTCGCCGGAAGGCCTGACCGGACAAGGCTTGCCAGCACTCTGAGCGCCGCGACCGTGCCATCGCCGGTGGTGGCGTGATCAAGCAGGATCATGTGGCCCGATTGTTCGCCGCCGACATTGAACCCGCCCGCCTTCATCGCTTCGAGCACATAGCGGTCGCCCACCTTGGCTCGTTCGAGCGTCAGGCCTCGCGTTGCCAGATAGCGTTCGAGCCCGAGATTACTCATCACTGTCGCCACGATCCCGCCGCCGCTCAAGGCGCCTTTCTCATGCATCCGCCCGGCGATCAGCGCCATGATCTGGTCGCCATCGACTGCGCGGCCTTTCTCGTCCACCACGATCAGCCGGTCGGCATCGCCATCCAGCGCAATGCCGATATCCGCGCCTTCCTCGACCACTCTGGCCTGCAATGCGGCAATCGCGGTTGATCCCACGCCGTCATTGATGTTGATGCCATTGGGTGTGACGCCCAGGGCGACCACATCCGCGCCCAGCTCCCAGATTGCCGAAGGGGCCACCTGATAGGCCGCGCCATTGGCGCAATCGACCACCACCTTGAGGCCATCGAACCGCACTTCGGCACTCACCGATTGCTTGATTGCATGGATATAGCGCCCGCGTGCATCCTCGATCCGGCGGGCGCGGCCGATGCGTTCGGCGGGGGCGAGTTCGACCTCGGTTTCCATCAATCGCTCGATCTCGGCCTCGGCTGCATCGCCGAGCTTGAAGCCGTCGGGGCCGAACAGCTTGATGCCATTATCAGCGAACAGATTGTGGCTGGCAGAGATCATCACGCCCAGATCGGCGCGCATTTCGCGGGTGAGCAGAGCAATGGCGGGCGTGGGCAACGGGCCGGTCATGATCACGTCCATGCCCACACTGGTAAACCCGGCCACCAGCGCGCTTTCCATCATGTAACCCGACAGACGCGTGTCCTTGCCGATAACCACGCGGTGCCGATGTCCGCCGCGCACGAAATAGGTGCCAGCCGCCTGCCCCACCCGCATTGCGGTGGCCGCAGTCATCACTCCGGCATTGGTGCGGCCCCTGATCCCGTCGGTTCCGAACAGCTTGCGTGCCATGAATTCCCCTGTCCCGTTCCTATGGCGAGATTGTCTCGCGCTTCTGGCGCGGTTATCGCGCAAAGGGAAGGGCGTAGCGCCCACGGAAGGACAGGATTTTGCTGCAAGACGACACCTCGCCCGGCGGGGAGCGCAAGTTTGCGCTGGTAACGATCCGCCTGCCGGTGGCGCTGACCTTTGCCGCGCTGGTCGGCGGGTTGGTGCTGGGCATGGCAGCGGCGAACCTGGGCCTGCCGCCATGGATCGAACAGGTCGCCCGGCTGGTCGGAACCCTGTGGCTGCGTGCGCTTCAGATGACGATCATCCCACTGGTCGCCGCACTGCTGGTGCTGGGGCTGGCGCAGATGGTCGCCGCCGCGCGCGCCGGACGGGTGGCGCGGGTGTTCCTTGCGCTGGTGGCCGCGGTGCTGGTGGCAAGCGGCAGCTTTGCCACCATCGCCATGCCGCTGCTGCTTGATGTGTTTCCGATTCCCGCCAGCGCCAGCGCGTTTCTGGCCGAGGTGCCCGAACAGACAGGCGAGGTGCCGGGCATCCTCGATTTCCTTGGCGGGATGATCGCACCCAACATCATCGCCGCTGCCGCCGAAACCGCGATGCTGCCGCTGACGATTTTCTTCGCGCTGTTCGCGATCGCCATCACTCGGTTGCCGGGCGATCAGGGCGAACGGCTGCTGGCGTTCTTCCATGCGCTTGCCAACGCCATGCTGGTGATCATCGGCTGGGTGCTGCGCGCCGCGCCGGTCGGCGTGCTGGGTCTTGCCTTCGGGGTGGGTCTGAAAAGCGGGGGCGGGGCGTTTGCGGCGCTCGGGCATTATATCCTCAGCGTTTCGGCGATCGGCAGTTTCGTGCTGTTGCTGGCCTATGCACTGGCCGGGTTGCTGGGCGGGATCGCGCCGTGGCGCTTTGCTGCCGCCGTACTGCCGGCACAGGCGGTGGCGCTGTCCACCCAAAGCTCGCTCGCCAGCCTGCCCGCGATGCTCGACAGTGCCAACCGGCTGGGTCTGCGCACCAGCACGGCAGAATTCGTCCTGCCGCTGGCGGTGGCAATCTTCCGCGCCACCAGCCCGGCAATGAACCTTGCCGTAGCGCTCTATGTCGCCGCACTGGCAGGCGTCGAGATCACCCCTGCGGTCGCCATCATCGGCATTCTCGTGGCGCTGGTGATCAGCGTGGGATCGGTCAGCCTGCCCGGCTCGATCAGCTTTGTCATATCGATCGGGCCGATTGCCTTGGCGATGGGAATCCCGATCGAGCCGCTGGCACTGCTGGTCGCGGTCGAGATGCTGCCCGACCTGATGCGCACGCTGGCCAACGTCACCATGAACGTTGCTGTCACATGCGCGGTTGACCGTTCATCGCGCCGCGTTAGTGGCACGTCGTGACACTGCAACCCTTCGCCCGCACAAGCGTTGTTGTTAAGGAAATACCCATTCACCCCAAGCCTACGGAGGACACGATGGCTTTTGCACTTTCCCCGCTCCCCTACCCTGCCGACGCGCTCGATCCGGCCATTTCGGCCGAGACGCTGTCGTTCCATCACGGCAAGCATCACCAGACCTATGTCGACAAGATGAACGCCGCGATCGAAGGCACCGCCCACGCGGATGCTTCGCTCGAAGCGATCATCGCTGCATCGCGCGGCAGCAACCAGGGCCTGTTCAACAATTCGGCGCAAACCTGGAACCACGCCTTTTACTGGCATTCGATGGCACCGAGCGCGACCGCGCCTTCGGCTGACCTTGCGGGCAAGATCGACGAAGCCTTCGGTTCGCTCGATGCGCTGAAGCAGCAATTGAAGGATCGCGGCGTCGGCCATTTCGCCAGCGGATGGGTGTGGCTGGCCGAAAAGGACGGCAAGCTTTCGATCGAGGAAACCCACGATGCCGATACGCTGGCCGACAGCGGTTTCAACCCGCTGCTGGTGCTCGACGTGTGGGAACACGCCTACTACCTCGATCACCAGAACAAGCGCCCGGCCTATCTTGATGCCGTGGTCGAAGGGAAGCTGAACCTCGCCTTTGCGTCCGAGAATCTCGCACGCGGCACGGTATGGGCCTACGCCTGAGGCTTTCGGCTGCGATCCGGTTTCCCGGAGGCCCGCCAGCAGCGATGCGGCGGGCCTTTCGCGTTTCAGGCCTTCAGGCCTTCAGGAACGCATGCTCGAAAGATTGCCCGCGGCGACCTCGTCCAGCTCCTCCAGGATCGCCCGATGTGCGGCGTCATCATTGGTCGAGCGGCGCGGGATGTCGCCATTGGCGAGCATTTCGGTGAGCGCGGCCCGCGCACGGCCGACGCGGCTCTTGATGGTGCCGATCGCGCAGCCGCAGATTTCGGCCGCTTCCTCGTAGGAAAACCCGCCCGCACCCACCAGCAGCAACGCTTCGCGCCGTTCGGGCTGGAGCGTCAGCAGCGCGCGGTGCAGATCGGACAGATGGATCGGCTCTTCCTGCCCGGCCGGTGCGGTCAGGATGCGTTCGGCCACGCCTTCATCATATTCGCCGCGAAAGCGGTTGCGGCGCATGTCGGTAAGATAGGCGTTGCGCAGGATCACGAAAGTCCAGGCGCGCATCGATGTGCCAGGTTCAAACCGGTCCTGCGCCGCCCACGCCTTGAGCAGGGTTTCCTGCACCAGATCATCGGCCATGTCCGGTCGTCCGCACAGACCGCGGGCAAAGGCGCGCAGATGCGGCACCACCCCCGTCAAATCGCGCTTGAAATCGGCTTTCTCCGCAGGCGTGCGGGTGCTGCTGCTGCTGTCAGGGTCGCTATCGCTCACGGGCGCCCGCCCCGGCCATCCGGGGATTGCGCGGGGTCGCTGGCCTGCACGGGGCCACGCTTGGGATCGACCTCATCAAGCCGGGCGAGCAGATCTTTGAAGCTATCAGGCAGTTCTTCCTCGACCACCGAATCATAAAGCTGCTTCAGACCATCGGCCCATTCCGGCGCGCGGCGCGGCGCTCCGGGATCGCTGGTGGGCTGTTTTCGGTCTGCTACCATGATGCTTGTCGTTATCCCTGATCCCGTCCGGCCCTGAGCCCGTGCCGGTACCCCGGGCACGGCCTTGCGCCGGGGCCATAACATAGGCTGCGGCCAAGGCCTCCACGCAAACGTGCTTGGACTGTTGGGGAACGATGCGGCATATGTTTGGTTCCGATGACGGCATTATCGCCGCCACCCTTTCAGGCAGGACCGCAAGCCATCGACACCGCAGAGCTTAACTTTGCCCGCCCCACCCCCGCTCCGGCGGGCGGGCGAGCGCGGCGCTGGCTGGTGCTGTATCCGCGCGCGATCCCGCTGGCGATCTTCCTCGCCATTGCCGCGATCACTGCGCTCAGCGTGTTCGCGATCGAAAGCAATGCGCGCGCGCGCGAACGGGCCGTCATGCGCGAATATGCGCAAAGTATCGCAGCCGCACTCGATCGCAGCAGCACGAGTTTTTCCTCATATCTGCGCGCCGGGGCGGCATTGTTTGCAAGCAGCGCGGATGTGCGGCCCGAAACCTTCGACAATTTCGTCAGGGCGCTGCGGCTGGACATGGATTATCCGGGGGCCGAGGGAATTGGCTGGCTGCCGGTGATCGAAACCCCCGATCTCCCCGGCTTCATGGCACAGGCGCGCGCGCGCCAGCCGGATTTCCCCGAGATCTACCCCAAGCCGGTCGCCACCACCGGACGGATCGCCCCGGTCACGATGTTCGCGCCGGCAAGCGCGCGCAACCGCCGTGCGCTGGGCTACGACATGTATTCCGACCCTGCCCGCGCCGCCGCCATGGCCGAGGCTGAACTCGCCCGCCGTCCCACTGCTTCGGGACGGATCGTGCTGGAGCAGGAACAATCGGGCAATCTTCCGGCATTTGCGATCTACACGCCGGTGTTCCGCACCTTCGGCGCCGACGACCGGCGCCTGATCGGTTTCGTCTACACGCCCTTTCGCGCGGGCGAATTTCTCGATTCGGCGATTGACCGCAAGACACCCGAAGATTTCGGTGTGCGCCTGTATGACGGAGAGGCCAGCACCGGCCATTTGCTGGTGGCCCATTCGATCAGCGATGCCGCAAGCGAGCGGGTCGAGGAACAGGTTACTATCGCCAATCGCAGGCTGTTGCTGGTGGTCGAATCCGCCAACCAGCACATGCTGGCCCCCCTGTCGATGGTGACGCTGGTGTTCGGGCTGGCGCTGGCGAGCCTGTTGATGCTGCTGGCACGCCTGCTGACCCAGCAGGCCTATGAGGACCAGTCGCGGCTGGCCTTTTTCGAAGAGCAGCATTCGATCCGCAATTCGCTGACGCGCGAACTCAATCACCGGGTCAAGAACACGCTTGCCAATGTGTTGTCGATCCTGTCGCTGACCCGGCGCCGCACCAGCGATCTCGATGAATTCGCCGACAGTCTCGAAGGCCGCATCCGTGCGCTGTCGGCGACCCATGATCTGCTGACCGTGACAGACTGGGGCACCACCCCGATCCGCGCAGTGATCGAGGCCGAATTGCAGCATTTCCGGCTTGCGCTCGACGATGCCATCCTGCTCGATGGCCCACCGCTGGAACTGGCGCCCAATGATGCGCTGTCGTTTGGCCTTGCGATCCACGAACTGGCAACCAACGCCGCCAAATATGGCGCCCTGAGCGTGGCGGGCGGGGAGGTGACGATCCGCTGGCAGATGGCGGGAGATCATCTTGCCGAGGTCGAATGGCGCGAATCCGGTGGACCACCGGTCGCGACAGAGCGTCACCGCGGGTTCGGGACCGAGCTGATCGAGAAGATCGTCGCGCATGAACTGCGCCAGCCGGTCGCGCTCGATTTCCGGCCCGAAGGCGTGGTC
The DNA here is from genome assembly GCF_900143235.1 of Erythrobacter sanguineus. Lineage (GTDB taxonomy): Bacteria > Pseudomonadota > Alphaproteobacteria > Sphingomonadales > Sphingomonadaceae > Erythrobacter > Erythrobacter sanguineus. The sequence goes on from NZ_FRDF01000011.1 coordinate 117,229, forward strand.
TGCAAGATGCTGGTGCCAATCCGCCGCCCGGCCGATTTCCGCATCAGGGAAGGGGTCTGAACCCTCGACCGGCTTCAGCTTCGCGCCGTGATTCCCATGCGCGCGAAATCGCCTTAGCCCAGCGGCCTGCTTGACTGGAAGAACAGCGCCTGGCTGATCGCGGCGCGCACGCTTGCTTCCTGAAACGGCTTGGTGACCAGATAGGTCGGCTCGGGCCGGTCGCCGGTCAGCAGACGTTCGGGATAGGCGGTGATGAAGATCACCGGCACGCTGCCCAGCGCAAGAATATCATCCACCGCATCAAGCCCCGATGAACCATCGGCGAGCTGGATGTCGGCCAGCACCAGCCCCGGCATCTGCGCCTCCACCACTTCGCGCGCCTGATTGCGGGTGGCAGCGGTGCCGCAGATGGTGTGGCCAAGCCCGCCGACGACATCTTCCAGCTGCATCGCGATCAGCGGTTCATCCTCGATGATCAGCACCGAGGTTTTCTGCTCGCGCTCGATCTCGGCGACCGCTTCGTTGACCAGCGCCTCGACCTCGGCAAGGTCGCGATCAAGGATGGCGGCGGCTTCAGCCATGGTGAAATCTTCCAGTGTGGTCAGCAGCAAGGCCTGTCGGCCCGGCGGAGTGATCGTGCCAAGCCGGTCTTGTGCTCCCGCCTCGTGTTCGTTGGCGCTGCCGCCCGCGGCCACGCTTTCCGGCTGCGCGCTTGCCCAGATCTTGCTGAAGACGCGGTAGAGCGGCACCCGCCCGCCTTCGAGCGAGGCCCCCAGCGCCGGATCGGCCAACACCGCCTCGAGCATGGCCCGCACCAAGGCATCGCCCGCGTTCTGCGATCCGGTCAACGCCCTGGCATAGCGCCTGAGATAGGGCAGATGGGCGGCGATCTGGTTGGCAAGGGACATTGGTTGGGCTCCGCTTTGTGGAGGACGCATAAGGGGTTCGCGCGGGTTAAGCGATTCGCGATGGTAACGGTTCCGCCCGCACCCGTCGCCTGCCTGTGGCAGCTGGTCGCTGGAGAATGGGCGATGATCGGCGCGGCATTCGCGGGGGCGGCCTGAAAAAATAATTTGCGCCCCGGGAACCGGATTTCAAGAGGTGCATTTTCCCTTAGTCACCGCCGATACCCCCCTCCCGTCCAAGCGGCTGGTGATACGATCCCGAAAGGCCTCCACTCTCCTGAGTGGAGGCCTTTTTTTTCTCAGGGGCCGGGGATCAGGCGAGCGCCCTTTCGTAGATCGCATATTCACGATTGATGCTGCTCTGGATCGTGTCGGCGATCGCGAGCATCCCCTGATTATCTTCGAGCACCCATCCAAGTTCGCCGCGGGTGGACTGAAACTTCCCCTTGGCGTGCTGCCGGATTTCCTCGATCATCATGAAGGCGAGCTGGCTCGCAAGCCGGCTGTTATGCAGTTCCTTCAGCACGCCCATCAGCGGCACCCGCATTCCGGCGCCCTTCGGGTGTCTGAGCCAGCGCAGCATGGTGATCCAGCCGAAGGGAAACAGCTTGCCCCTGATCCGGGCCAGCGCATCATTCACGTCGGGGAAGGTGAGCATGAAGGCCACCGGACGGCCATCGACCTCGGCGATCATGTTGAGTTCTTCGTGGATGATCGGACGCAGTTTCTTGCCCGCATAAGCCACTTCCTCCGGGGTGAAGGGGACGAAACCCCAGTTGTCCGACCAGGCATCATTCAGGATCGCCAGAATGATCGCGACCTCATCATCCCAGCGGCTCTTGTCGACCCGGCGGATGGTGATGCGCGCATTCTTGTGACCCGATTGCACGATGCGCTGGATCAGCGGCGCAAATGGGCGGGTGATATCCAGATCATAGGTGTAGAGCGTCTTGGCACGAGCATATCCGGCGGCCTCGATCCAGCCGGCATAATGCGCCGGATGGTGGCCCATCATGATCATCGGCGGATGGTCCTGTCCGCGCACCAGCAGTCCGGGTTCCTCCCAGATCGACAGCGAGATCGGGCCAAGCACACGGGTCATGCCTTCGCCTGCCAGCCATGCTTCGGCGCTGGCGAGCAATGCGGTCGCGACGCCCGCATCCTCGGCATCGAAATAGCCGAAGAACCCGGTGCCGGGCCCAAAGCCCTGATCAGCGGGCATGGCGAGCGCGAGTTCATCAATATGCGCAGAAATCCGCCCGACTGGCTGGCCGCGCCGATGGGCGATGAACAATTGTACCCGCCCATGGCCGAAGAACGGGTTCTTGTCAGGATCGATCAGTTCGAGCTGCTCTGAGCGGATCTGCGGCACCCAGTTTTCCAGCCGTGCGGAAAAGGCGCGGCCCAGATCGACGAACGCGGCCCGCCCGCGCTTGTCGGTGACCGGCTCGATGCTTATGTCAGCCACTGTGGTGATTGCATCTGACACGCAGATATCCCCGTATTTGCTTTAGCTCAAAGCGTCTGTGTCGCGCTCGCGCAATTGACGCAAGGCTATCGATCACACTCACCGACAGGACAAGTTTGGCTTGCCCCCCGATTTCGAGTAGGGCGGCCACAGGAATTGCCAGAAATGACCATGCACCAGACCCTTGAACCTGCCCGTCCCGATGCGCTTGTGCGGGCGACCCGCGTCCAGTTCATGGCCGAGGACGACAAGGCAATGCTGCGCGCCGCGCGCGATCTGACCAAGGGTCTGGGCGAAGCAAAGCCGGGTTTCTACTGGCCCGACATGCTGATGTCTGCGGGCCTGGGCTATGCCGGGATCGCGGTGACGATCCTGTCCGGGAATCTCGCGGTGCAGATCGCCGCCGGGCTGGTCGCCGCGCTGGCGCTGTATCGCGCGCTGATGTTCATTCATGAGCTTACGCATATCCACCGCGACGCGCTGCCCGGTTTTCGCACCGGCTGGAACCTGCTCGTCGGCATCCCGCTGCTCACCCCGAGCTTCATGTATGAAGGCGTTCACACCATCCACCACAAGCGCACGCAATATGGCACGCTGGAAGATCCCGAATACCTGCCGCTGGCGCTGATGAAACCGTGGAGCCTGCCGCTGTTTGTTCTGATCGCACTGCTGGCCCCGGTCGCGCTGATCGTGCGGGCGGCGGTGCTCGTACCGCTGGGGGCGCTGATCCCGGCGCTGCGCAAGTTCACGTGGGAACGGTTTTCGGCGCTCTCGATCAACCCCGAATTCCGCCGTCGCCCGCCCGAAGGTGATTTCATCGGGCGCGTGCGCTGGCAGGAGGCCGGGGTGTTCGTGTGGTCGTGGGCACTGATCGGCAGCATCTTCGTGATCGGCTGGCAGCCGCTTGCGATTGCGCTTGCCGTGCTGTCCTTGACCGCCGTGCTCAACCAGCTGCGGACGCTTGTGGCGCACCTGTGGGAGAACGAGGGCGAGCCGATGACAGTGACCGCGCAGTTCCTTGATTCGGTCAACGTGCCGCCGCCGGGCCTTGCGGCAGAGATCTGGGCGCCGGTCGGCCTGCGTTATCACGCGCTGCACCATCTGATGCCCTCGATGCCCTATCACGACCTGCCCGAAGCCCACCGGAGGCTGGCGCGTGAGCTTGGGACGGGTTCGACCTATGACGGCGCGAACCATCCGGGCATGCTGGTGCTGGTGGGCCGGATTGCCAGGAGCACGATGGGGCGGCGCTGATTTTCGATCGCGCTGACGCGTGATCCGGACGTCCCGCCCCGCCTCCTCACCCGGCCACCGACAGGTGACCCGCAAGTCATCAGCTTCAATCCAGAAAACAGATCATCGCGCAGCGGCGATCCACCGGAAGACCATCCTCCGCCTCGTTGGTCAGTTCTGCGGCAAGCCGCGGGTGCGCGTCGAGCGCGGTGACCTCTTCAAACCCGAGCCGGGCGTAGAACGGGCCGTTCCACGCCACATCGCGAAAGGTGGTGAGGGTGATCGCGCGAAAGCCGCTGTTTCTGGCATCGATCTGCGCTGCGCGCACCAAGCCCGCCCCGATCCCGCGTCGCTGGAAGGCGGGCGCCACGTCCATCTCCCAGATATGCAGTTCGCGCCGGAAGGGTTCGGCCACCAGAAACCCCGCCATCGCCTCGCCAACATGGGAGACGAGACAGTGGCCCTTGCGGATCAGCCGGGCGAAGTCTGCTTCGGTGCGGGTGCGGGTGACATCAAGTCCCGCCAGAGCCGGATCAGCTGCAAAGGCGCTGGCTGCGGCACGCTCGATCGCGGGCATCGCCGCGGCATCGGCAGGCCGCGCCAGACGGAGCGACCAGCTGCTCATTCTTCCGTCCGGATCAGCACTGTCTCGCCCAGCAACAGGAACAGGAAGAACGGCGCCCATGCCGCAAGGAACGGCGGATAGCCGCCGAAGCTGCCCATCGCCAGCGCGGCATTATCGACCACGAAATAGGCAAAGCCCAGCGCCATGCCGATGATCGCGCGCACGAACAGCTGGCCCGAACGCGCAAGGCCGAAGGCGGCGACCGAACCCAGCAAGGGCATCAGCAGCGCCGACAGCGGCCCTGACAGCCGGTGCCACCACTTGGCACGCATTTCCTCGGTGCGGCGGCCCGCCACCTCGAACGCGTCGATCGTCTCCGCCAGTTCCCAGAAGCTCAGCGCATCCGGATCGATCGATTGCAGGTCGATCCGTGCGGGGCTGAGCGTTTCTCCCACCACCATCACTGGCAGATCTGTGGTGGTGGCCGAAGCAACATCGAAGCGTACCGGGTTTTCCAGCCGCCAGCCGGGTGCGGCAAAGGTGGCGCGCTCGGCTCGCACCTGTTCGCGGATAATCCCGCCCGGAGCCCGGTCGTACCAGCTGACATTCGTCAGCACGATATCCTTGCCTTGGCCGGTCAGCGTTCCGGCCGAGAGGATATTGCGCCCGTCGGTGAGATAGACATTGAAACGCACGCCCCCCGCCTCGCCGACCAGATCCGGGATCGGGCCATACTCCGCCGCTTCCCACGCCTTGAGCGTCGCATTGGCGCGGGTGACGATCCGTTCGTTGAATGCAAAGCTGACCAGTGCCACCAGACCAGCGGTCAGCAGCAGCGGGGCAAGCACCTGATGCGCCGAAAGCCCTGCCGCCTTCATCGCCACGACCTCGCTGTTCTGGTTGAGGGTGACAAGCGTGATCAGGGTCGCCAGCAGCACCGAATAGGGCAGGAAACGCGATGCCAGCTGGGGCGTTCGCAAGCTGGCATATTCGAGAATTTCGGCCTGACCGTTGCCGGGAGCGGCAAGAATATCGCCCGTCGCAGCCAGCAGGTCGAGCGCCAGCAGCACCAGCACCAGCATGATCAACACCGCAAGGATGCGCGCCACGAACATTTTCGCAAGGTACAGCGTCAGCGTGCGCGACGGGAAGAAATCGAGCTGCATCGCCGCTTACTCCGCCGCCGCAAGATCGGGCGGGGCAGGATGGCCGCGCGGGCGCCGGCGCCTGAACAGTTTGGCCACCCGTTTCGACAGCTTGGCAAAGGCGGTCTCCAGCGCACCGATCGCCTGCCCGCCCGGCACATAGGCGACCCGGTAATACATCCAAATGATCAGCGCGGCGAAGATCACAAATGGCACCCACAGCGCGAGGATCGGATCAAGCCGGCCCAGCGCGGCAACATCCTCCCCGTACTGGTTGATCTTGTGATAGGCGACCACCATCACGATCGACACGAACACGCCCAGTGCGCTGGTCGATCGCTTGGGCGGGATCGCCAGTGCCACCGCAAGCAGCGGCATCAGCAACATCATCACGATTTCGACCAGCCGGAAATTGAAGCTGGCAACGCTCGCATCGCGTTCGCGCGGGGCGCTCTTGCCGCTCCAGCCGATGCTGAGCAGTTCGGGCAGGATATATTCGCGGGTGGCATCGCCGCGGGCGCGGAATTGTTCGATTGCAGGCAGATCGATCGGCAGATCATGGCGGCTGAAGCTGAGCACGCGCGGGGTGTTGCCGCCCCCCTCCTTCGTGCCAGTATCCTGGATTATCGTGCCTTCGGTCAGGCGCAGGATGATCGTGTCGGGATTGTCGCGCGTGGCAAGGAATGCCCCCTCGCGCGCGCTAATGGACAGCACCTGACCCTTGGGGTTGGCGACCCGCGCGAAGATGCCGATCAGCCGGCGGCCCTCATCCTCGCTCTCCTCGATCCGCAAGGCCATGCGATCAGCAAGGGTGGTGAACTCCCCGACCTTGATCGACGCGCCGAGTGCGCCGGAACGCAGTTCATATTCCATCTGCTCGTAATAATAGCGGCTGACAGGCTGGATATAGAACACCAGCGCGACATTGACCGCCACCAGCACCAGCGCGATTCCATAGGGGACGCGCAGCAGCCGGTTATAGGAAAGACCGACCGCGCGCATGGTATCGAGTTCGCTCGACGTGGCGAGCTTGCGGAAGGCGAGCAGCACGCCAAGCAGCAGGCCGAGCGGGATCGCGAGGCTGGCATATTCCGGGATCAGCGCGCCCAGCATCTTGAACACCACCGCGACCGGCCCGCCTTCGACCGCGACAAAATCGAACAGCCGCAGCATCTTGTCGAGCATCAGCAACGAAGCCGCGAGCGCGAACACCCCCAGCATCGGCACGAATACCAGCCTGAAGATGTAGCGATCGATGCTGGGTAGAAAATTGAGCACCTGATATTCCGCCTGATCCGCGTCCCGCAGGTGCCCTAGCGCCCAAAGCCGCCTGCGTCATGCCCCAATTGGATGATGCCGCGTCGACCGCGGGCGGGCGTTCACCAGAAGCGGCTGCCGGGTATGCCCTTGAACGGCCCGGCTTCGTGCTGGCTGATCCAGCCGCCATAAAACCCGCCCGGCTGCGGCGTGACCTGCTTGCCGTCGACCTCGGCCTGATCGAACGGGGCGGCATAGAAGGCGATGTGGCCCGCGATTCCGGCAAAGGCCGGGGTGGGTGCGGGATAGCACCAGCCTGCCGCCGCGATCCGTTCATCGCCGATGATCACGTCCCAATAGGCCGCCTGCCCTTTCCATTCGCACAGAGACCGGGCCGGATTGGGCCGCAGATATTCCATCGCGATGTCGGTTTGGGGAAGATAGTAGGTCGGCGGGTGGCTCGTTTCGAGCGTGCGCCACGCAGTGTGGCTGTCAGCCAGCATCACACCCTTGTGAATGATGCGGATATGGCGCGCGGTCGGCGCAGCAATGGCCGGGCGCGGGTAGTCCCACACGCTTTCCTGACCCTCACGCACGGGATCGGGCCGGGGATGATGCGGCTGGCGGGTCACGCCGGGATGATCACGCCTTTTCCAGCGTGCATTGCAGCGGGTGCTGGTTCTGCTGGGCGAAATCCATCACCTGATTGACCTTGGTCTCGGCCACTTCATAGGTGAAGATGCCGCACACGCCCACGCCGCGCTGGTGGACGTGGAGCATTACTCTGGTCGCCTGCTCCAGATCCATTCCGAAAAACCGCTTCAGGACCAGCACCACGAATTCCATCGGGGTGTAGTCATCATTGAGCATTAGAACCTTGTACTGGCTTGGTTTTTTGGGCTTTGCCTGAGTCTTGGTGGCGATGCCGACCTGCCCGCCGCCCGATCCGCCTTCGTCCTGGCCGCCGTCCTCGTCACTTGCGCGCACGGCTTCGGCGAGCGGCAGTGGCAGCTCGGCAGTGGCGGCGATGGCAGGAACGGTATGGTTTGGCATGAGCCCCCATTATGGGATTCTCAGGCCGGTGTGCAAGCGCTTGGTTTGCAGCGCGCATCCTGCGGGGCAAAGAAAAGGCCCGAGCAGACCTTGGTCTGCTCGGGCCGGCGCCTTTCGGCGCGCTTTCGTGAACCGGGTTTGGGAGAGAGAGGAGAGGCCCGGTTCAGAAACTTTTCGCTTACGCGGCCTTCGAGATCTTCTCGGCGGCGACGCTGACGCGGTTCGAAATCGGGGCGAAAGCATCATTATAGAGCTTCACCCAGGCTTCGGTGCGCTTGGAACCGAACGAGACCACAGCATCGAAGTTGCGACGGGCGATTTCGCCCTGCAGCTGCATCAGTTCGGTCGGCGACTTGATCGCGGCGACCTTCTTGGCGTCTTCCGTCACGGTCTCGATCACGGACTTGCCGGTTTCAAGATCGCTGCGCACGATGTCCTGCGCGCCGGCGAAGAAGATCTTGCCGCTTTCGACGACAGCTTCGACGTTGGCCTTGCTGAATTCACCGGCTTCGCCAGCCAGTTCGGCGGTCTTGGCATAGGCGGTGGTGGCAGCGGTCTTGGTGCGGGTCTGGACGTCTGCCAGCATTTCCTTGGCGGTGGCGGTGATGTCGGTGTTCTTGGCGGTGGCCATAATGGTATCCTTGAGCTTGATGACGGGATTGATGGCAGGAGCGGCGGGGGCCTTGGCGGCCTTCTTCACCGGTGCCGGCTTCTTGGGCGCGGCGGTCTTCTTGACGGCGACCGTCTTTGCCGGAGTCTTTTTGACAGCGGGCTTCTTCACCGCGACCTTCCTGGTTGCGGGCTTCTTCGCTGCGGGTTTGGCAACCGGCTTCTTGGGCGCGGCAGCCTTGCTTGCGGGCGTGGTTGCCGAAAGAGCCTTGGGCGCAGCCTTTTCGGCCTTGGGCGCATCGGCGAGCTTGGCGGATGCTTCGGCATAAGCCTTTTCGGCAGCCGCATCGATCTTTGCGACGACCGGCTTCGGGGCGTTCTTGGCTTCGACAGCAGTGTTTTCAACTTCGGACATGACGACCTCGCTTCATGTTGCACTGCACAAAATAAGGCGTGCGGCTGCGAAGTCAACCCTTTTTGTGCAGCGCACAATAAAAGTTCAAACCATTGAAGATAGGCTTTTTTGCATGCGCCCTATGCGCTCAGCGTGTCTTCACATAGCGTCCCGGTGCATCCTCGATCACCGTATCACCCTCGCCGCCCGGCGCCCGCTTGCCATTGGCGGGTACGCGCGCATCGGATTGTTTGTGCAGCCATTCCAGCCAGTGCGGCCACCAGCTCCCCGGATGCTCCTCGGCGCTCTCGACAAAGGCCTTCAGCGAAGGCGCGCTGCTGTCGCCCAGCCAGTACTGGTACTTGTTTGCAGCCGGTGGATTGACCACGCCGGCGATATGGCCCGATCCGGCGAGCAGGAATTCCATCGGCCCCTTGAAGTGCCTGGTGATGCGCCACACGCTTTCGGCTGGGGCAATGTGATCTTCGCGCCCGGCCTGCACGAAGGCGGGCGTGGTCACGCGGGTCAGATCGATCGGTGTGCCGTCGGCCTCCAGTGCATCGGGCACCACCAGCTTGTTGTCACGATAGAGATCGCGCAGGTACGCGCCGTGCCATTTCGACGGCAGGTTGGTGACGTCGCCGTTCCAGTGGAGCAGATCGAAGGCGGGGTAATCCTCGCCCAGCAGGTAATTGTTGACGACATAGTTCCAGATCAGGTCCTTGCCGCGCAGCGCGTTGAAGGTCGCCGCGAGATAGCGCCCATCAAGATAGCCATCGCTCGACAATTTCCCGATCATCTCAAGGTGGCCGTCATCGATGAAATGCTTGAGATCGCCGCCCTTCTCGAAATCGACCTGCGCGGTGAAGAAGGTCGCCGACTTGACCTTGTCGGCCTCACCCCGTCGCGCCAGCAGCGCCAGCGCTGCGGCCAGCGTGGTGCCCGCCACGCAATAGCCGATGGTGTGGACATGGGGCACATCGAGCCGGGCGCGGACATGATCGACCGCCTCGATTTCGGCGCGAATATAATCGTCCCACACCACCTCGGCCATGCTTTCGTCGGCCGATTTCCAGCTCACCACGAACACGCTCAGGCCCTGATCCACGGCCCATTTGATAAAGCTTTTCTTCGGGGTCAGGTCGAGGATGTAGAACCGGTTGATCCACGGCGGAAAAATCACCAGCGGCACTTCCAGCACCGTCTCGGTCGAGGGGCTGTACTGGATCAACTGATAGAGCGGTGTTTCATGCACCACCTTGCCGGGCGTCGCGGCAAGGTTCTCACCCAGCCGGAAGGCATCCGGGTCGGTATGGGTCAGCTGGCCGCGCTTGAGGTCGTTGATGAGGTGCTGCATCCCGCGCACCAGATTGCTGCCGCGCGTTTCCAGGGTGCGCTTCATCACCACCGGATTGGTGAGCAGGAAATTATCCGGGCTCATTGCTTCAGCCAGCGCGCTGACCGCGAATTCGAGCTGCTGGCGCTTGACCGGATCAAGCCCGTCCATTTCCTTGACGCTGGTGCGAAAATAGTCGGCCAGCATCAGATAGGTCTGGTGCAGCAGCAGGAAAGCAGGGTGTTCACGCCAGGCAGGATCGGCAAAGCGGCGGTCGCTTTGCGGCAGCGCGGCAGGATCGGGTGCCGCGGCTGCGCCGCCGGTGGCCGCGCCCGACAGGAACTGCTGCGCGACGCCCTGCCACAGTTTCAGCGAATCCTGCGCGAGCTTTGCCTGTGTGGCCAGCAGGTCCTTGGGCATCTGGCCGAGCATGCTTTGCGAGATGACCAGCCACTGCGCCGGATCAAGCGGACTGGTGCCTTTGGTCGCCTTTTCGGCAGCCTTGCCCGCCTGATGTGCGGCGAAATCGAGCCACAACTGCTGAAGCTGTGCGCTGGCGCTCGCCCATTCACCCAGTTCACCGGCGTCAAATCCCTGCGGCATCAGTGTCTTCATGGTTTCGGGCGTGATCGCTCCCGCAATCGGTCCGCCCAGCGCGCCGGAGAACATCTCGCGCATCGCCGCGCCCTGCATGTCGAAGAATTCCCGGATGCTGTCTGCGGTTGCAGCCGTCATGTCCCTGTCGTCAGCCATCGCCAAACCTGTCCTGTATCGCACGCGCTTCCGGCTCTATCATGGCCGTTTCCGGCCATCGGTGCCAGCCGCAATCTCGCGAAAACGCCTTCCCTCCGCGACCGCTCTTGGCCTAGGGTGCCAAATATCGCGGCGGCATGACCGGACCGCGCGCGAAAGAGAAAGACGACAAGCGATGAATGACCAGTTCTACCGCATGAAGCGGATGCCCCCGTATGTGATCGCAGAGGTCAATGCGATGCGGCATGCTGCGCGGCTGGCAGGACAGGACATCATCGACCTCGGCATGGGCAACCCGGACCAGCCCCCGCCCAGCCACGTCATCGACAAGCTGTGCGAAGTTGCGTCCAAACCCGATGCGCACGGCTATTCGCAGTCCAAGGGCATTCCCGGCCTGCGCCGCGCACAGGCAGGCTATTACGAGCGCCGCTTCGGGGTCGAACTCGATCCTGAAAGCGAGGTGGTGGTGACGATGGGATCGAAGGAGGGCCTCTCCAGCCTTGCCACCGCGATCATCGCGCCGGGCGACGTCGTGCTGGCGCCCAACCCGTCCTATCCGATCCACACCTTTGGATTCATCATTGCCGGCGCGACAATCCGTTCGGTCCCGACGACGCCGGACGAGCAATATTGGCTGTCGCTCGAACGGGCGATGAATTTCACTGTGCCGCGCCCTAGCGTGCTGGTCGTGAGTTACCCCTCCAACCCGACTGCGGAGGTGGTGGATCTCGCCTTCTACGAAAGGCTGGTGGCATGGGCGCGCGAGAATCAGGTCTGGGTGGTCAGCGACCTTGCCTATTCCGAACTCTATTTCGACGGCAAGCCGACGCCCTCGATCATGCAGGTCGAAGGCGCGAAGGATGTCGCGATCGAATTCACCAGCATGAGCAAGACCTATTCGATGGCCGGCTGGCGGATGGGCTTTGCGGTGGGCAACCGTCAGTTGATCGCTGCGCTCACCCGGGTGAAATCCTATCTAGATTACGGGGCCTTCACCCCGGTGCAGGCCGCCGCCTGCGCGGCGCTCAACGGCCCGCAGGATATCGTCGAAGCGAACCGCCAGCTTTATCACAAGCGCCGGGACGTGATGGTCGAGGCCTTTGGCCGTGCCGGGTGGGACATCCCGCCGCCGCCCGCCTCGATGTTCGCATGGGCACCGCTGCCCCCGGCGCTCAGGGAGATGGGCAGCCTCGAATTTTCCAAGCAATTGCTGACCCAGGCGCAGGTCGCGGTCGCCCCGGGCGTGGGCTACGGCGAAAATGGCGAAGGCTATGTCCGGATCGCGATGGTCGAGAACGAGCAGCGGTTGCGGCAGGCTGCGCGCAACGTCAAACGCTATCTGCAGTCCCTTGGTATCAACAGCTCCGCAGCGTAAGTTGCGGGTTACTCCAAACCCGGTGCATTCGCGGCCCGTTTGCGTTAGGGGGGAGATAGGACGTCGGTTAACGAAGGGTCATAGCTGAAGGAGATGCACATGTCGTCCGGAGCCGCACGGCGGCTGACTGACAGGCAGCAAGCCGTGATGGAACGCATTGATCGCCGTGTCCCGATCAAGGTCATTGCGCAGGAACTCAGCGTATCCGAAACCCGGATCAACCAGCACATCCGCGCGCTCAAGGATATCTTCGAGGCTGGCAGCCTCGGAGAACTGGTCAAGAACTACCGGGCGAGCCGCGCCCATGCGAGAACGGTGGGGGACAATGCCGCCGATCTGCCGTCGGCAGATGCAGCGGTGCACGGCCCTGACGATCAAACTCAGGACACCCGGTTCGAGCCCTTCAGTGAACCTGCATACAAAAAAAAGCAGATTATCGGTTCCGGCGTTTTTGAAGAAGGGTTGGTCCGGGACGACCCCGGCCGACTGGTGATGAGCGATGCGATGCCGCTGATCCAGCAGGCGCCTTGGCTGCGGCCGGGCGAACCGCGGGTGGTCCCCGGAGTGCTCGACGGCGAGCATGCCGTTTTGTTGAGGCTGGGAGCCATCATTGGGATCGCTTCGGGGATCCTTGCAGCGGTCGTTCTGACGATCACCGCTGCGGTGGCGCTGAGCAATGCGACAAGCGGCAGGGCGACCTACTCCGAGGAGCCATTGCACGCTACCGGGTGAGCACCGGCGGCGCAGGAGTAAAATTATGAGCGATCGTGTCCTCTCTGATGCCCATAACCTCAAGAAGCTGATCCGCGAAGCTGAAGCGCTGGCCGACGAATCGATCATCGCCATGGCACGGCTGAAGCAGGCGATGCTGGCCGCCCGCCAGAATCCCGCAATCGAAGTCCACACCGGCCAGCGTGCACTGATGCGCCTGACCGAGGCCGAAAGCCAGGCCATGTCGATGTCAACCAATCTCCTGCGGGTGCATGATGAACTCAGCAAGGTGGCGCGCATCCATGCTTCGGGCGATCCCGGGGTTCCGACCGAATTCCCGGACGCAGCGATCGCAGCAAAGCCTGTCGTTCAGGAACGCCTGAGCGCCTGAGCCTGCCAGATCCGATGCTGGAACTGATCAACATCTATCGCGCGGATTTGCAGCATATCGCCAGTGTCCTTCTGGCACTGGCGATATGGCGCTGGGGCGGCGGCCCCGAGCGTTGGCTGATCGGTATCTTCATCGGCACGATGGTGTTGCCCATCTACGCTTCCGGACTGCTCGGTCTTGGCGGGCCAATTGAAGGTGCGCTTGCCTGGCTGTTCCTTGTGCTGGATCTGCTCGCGGCGGCAGGTTTCGTCATTGTCGCGATCAATGCAAACCGCATTTATCCGCTGTGGATCGCCGGTTTCCAGCTGGTCGCAATCTGCGCTCACATGATCAAGGGGATGGTCGATGGGGTTTCGCCGCTGGCGATTGCCATCCTCGTGATCGGCCCGTCCTATTTCCAGCTGCTGCTGATCTTCGCCGGCTTCCTTCGTCACCGGCGGCGCGAGCAGCGCTTCGGGCCTTACCGGGACTGGCGTATTGCCAGGCCTGACGCGCCCGCTTTTCCAAACTGAATCCTTGACCACAGGCCGGATGTGCTGGCCGTGGCCGCCAGAATTGTCCGTGGTGGAGCATTCTTATGGCAATCGCCGCCTTGCATCAGCGCCCGGTCGCATGCGTCAACCCCGAGACCCGGCTGGGCGCAATGATCGACTATCTGCGCGCGGTGGTGCTTGCACCGGATGAGGGCTGCGAGCGCTGTCATGCGATTTTCGTCGATACGCAGCGCTGTTATCTCGGTGATGCGGCTTGCGGCATGGGCAACCGGGGGGGGCTTTCCCTGCGCATGCGGGCGATCTTTGCGGACGCCTTGCGGCTCGATGCCCATGGCTTGATCCTCGCGCATAACCACCCATCGGGCCATTGTCGTCCCAGCGGGTGCGATATCGGCGCCACGCGGCGTCTTGCGGACATGGCGAGGGCGCTCGACATCGAACTCGTGGATCACCTGATCATTACCCATGAAGCAGTCTATTCCATGCGCGCGGGAGGATTGCTGTGATATCGACACCCGTTTCCGGCCTGTTTCCCGACAGCGACAGCCTGATCCCGCGTTTCCGCGAGGCGGGGGACGTGACGCTGGACCTGTTTCACCGCGACGGCCGGGTCGAGGATTGCTGGCTGGGCCTTGATCCGCACGAATTCGAGCTGTTCTGGCGGCTTGCCGCGCACCCCGGAAAGCGCCTTACGCACCGCCAGTTGCTGCTGGACGGGTGGTCCATTGCCCTCGAACCGCAGACCAACAGTGTCGCGGTCCGCATTGTCAGACTGCAGGCCAAACTCGAACGCGTCGGTCTTCACCGGATGATCGCCAGCCATCCCGAAGGCGGCTATGTGCTCCATGCACCCCCAGGCCCGGGCAGTTTCCGGCTGGCCCGGCCGATCGAGGCATGATCGCGTCCCGCCTCTGGACTTGATGGCAGCGTTCGGCCAGTCTGGGGTCAGAAAATGCCGTCTTGCAAGGGAACCGAACAGCGCCATGTCAACCGCCGCCATCATGACCACCAACGACCGGGTTGCTATCGAGCTGGGAGACGACGGAGTCGCCGAAGTGCGCTTCACCCGCGCCGACAAGATGAACGCGCTCGACCCGGAAATGTTCACGTCCATCATCGACGCCGGCAGCACGTTGCAACGGATGAAAGGCCTGCGCGCAGTCGTGCTTTCGGGCGAAGGGCGGGCCTTCTGCGCCGGGCTCGACACCGCCAGTTTCACCCGCCAGCCGGCCCCGGACGAACCACCCTTGACCGAGCGGACCTATGGCAATGCCAACAAGTTCCAGCAGGTTTCGATGCAGTGGCGCAAGCTGCCAGTGCCGGTCATTGCCGCAGTGCACGGCGTGTGCTTTGGCGGCGGTCTTGCGATCGCCAGCGGCGCGGATATCCGCATCGTCCATCCTGCCACGCGGATGTCGATCATGGAGCTCAAATGGGGGCTGGTGCCTGACATGGGCGGTTATGCCCTGTGGCGCGGGCTGGTGCGTGACGATGTCCTGCGCGAGCTGATCTACACCAATCGCGAATTTTCCGGTGCCGAGGCGCAGGGGCTGGGTCTTGCCACCCATGTCGACGAAAATCCGCTCGAACGCGCTCGCGCAATCGCGCGCGAGATCGCCGGCCGCAATCCGCAGGCGATCCGTGCCGCAAAGCGGTTGCAGGCCGGCATGATCGAGCGCGAGACCGATGCAATCCTGCTGGAAGAAAGCATCGAACAGCACGCGATCATGCGCAGCCCCAACCAGGTCGAGGCGGTGATGGCCGCGATGCAGGCGCGCAAACCGAACTTTCAGGACTTCTAGGGCCGAACTGCCGGGTTCGCCCTGTGCGTGAGCGAAGTCTAGCCGAATACCGCCACGCACTGGATCCCATCGAGCACCTGCCGGCCATCCACGTCCCACATCCGCAGGCGTTCGGAGGAATATCCCAGATCCGCGTGCTGGCTGGCGTTCTCGGCGAGGTACCAGCCATCGCGCGACTGCGTTTCGGGATCGAGCACGTTGAACGACCAGTTGATCGAACTGATCGGGCCTTGGCGCTGCATCGCCCGCATGGCGCCCGGAGGCATCACGTCGCCCATCAGCACCAGTTTGGATACTGGATCGAGAGTGTGGCATTCGGTTAGCCGCGCCCAGCGGCGCACTGTTGCAGCGTGATCGGCATCCTTGGACTGGCCACGGCGCAGTTCAAGATTGTTCTGCACAAAGCTCGGCGCGAAACTATGCGTCACCGCCTCATTGTCCTCGGGCGGACCCGGCCAGTTTTCCGGTATAGCGGCCGGGTGGAACGCATTGGCCTCGCGCCCGGCTGCAAACAGCCAGAAAGCGGACAGCGCAACCTTGCCTTCGCACAGGATCTCGCTTCTTATCTGGGTGACGTTGCGGCCCTGCCGGATGATCTGTGCGGTAAGCGAAATCTCCTCGCCGACCGGCGCGACGAAGGCCACCTGCCCTGCTCGCAGCGGTGGCAGGCCGGGAAAGGCGCGGGTCGCCATGGTGTAGGCCACCAGCGCCGAAGCGCCGCCGTACAGCGTGCGCCCCTGCATCCAGTTGCCCGCATGGGCAAGGCGAAGCGAACCGGGTTGGCCGGTGACGGGTTCGAGCAGGCTGGCAATAGTCATCACCCTGCTCTGCCGCGTGATCACGCCGCGGTCCAGAGTGACGTTGCGTCAACCTGTCCGACAAACATCAATTGCCAAGCTGCCCCCGAATCGCTAGTGCGCCCCCTCTGTCCGGAGCCTGGTGCTGCGGATGGCTCGGCCCGATGGCGGAGTGGTTACGCAGAGGACTGCAAATCCTTGCACGCCGGTTCGATTCCGGCTCGGGCCTCCACCTTTTCCCAGATATTGCTGCATGTCGGCCCGCACCTGCGGGCCGGCGGCGAACAGATTATCCGACAACCGCCGCGCGCAGCCCCGGCCCGCCTTGCTCGTTGCCGTGCAGAAGAGGGCGCCGATGGCGGAGCCGGGCCTTAACGAAGATCCATGAAACACCTCGCCGGGATGGCCGGAAAAGCCGATGCGCGAGCAAAGCGTTCCGCGCCTTGCCGCCGTCGTCACGGCGGCCTCGTGCAAAAGTATATTGCGCCGCGGGACAAGTGCTGCAAACGCGCCAGACAACGTATCAAGAACTGCCTTCGATTCCATCCCGATTTCGGCGGTAACGCTTGCAAACCGATAGCTTTTGCGATTGCGCCCCTTCGCCACAAGGCTTAGGCGGCACAAGTCGGAATGCCGCTTTAGCTCTGCTGGCAGAGCACGTCATTCGTAATGTGTTTCCGCGAGCCCATTTTATCAAAATATGTCAATAACTTCAGCTATTTATATGAGATTGCTGTTGTATAGATTTTACTATACAACAATCCTGTGACGCAGAGCCCGCCGAAATCGCAGATAAGTCGTGTTGAACCGACCCAGCGTGACCGCACGCTGCCCATCCCAAACACGCTGCACAAAGTTTCAGGCTACGGCACACTGACCATCTACAAGATGGCTGCGTCACCTTTTTGGTATGCCCGCTACTACGAGGACGGGAAGATCGTTCGCCGCAGCTTGAGGGTTGCGGACAAGAAAGAAGCGATCAAGGCGGCAAAGAAGGTCTTTGTCGACCTCAAGCATCGCAAGATGAACAAGCTGCCGTTCACCAAGGCAAGCGGCTTTGAGGTTTGTGCGCGTGGGTTGCTCAAGGAGAATGAGGCCCGTGCTGCGCGTGGTGAGCTCTCAAAGCAGAAAATTCAATATGATACGGCAAGACTGGAATCCGATCTGCTGCCGCATTTTGGCAAGTATGAGGTCGCGGACATCGATTACGGGGTGATCAGCGACTACATCAACAAGCTGAGCACGCCGTCGCGGCCATTGACGATAAACTCACTCAAGATTCATCTCTCGCACATTAAGACGATCTTGAAGTATGCGCAGCGCGTGGGCGTGATCACGGCTTTGCCTGCGTTCCCCAAGCTCAAGACCGTCGACACTGCGCGCCCGTGGTTCAACTCTCAGGAATACAGCGCGCTCCATGCGAAGTGCCGCTCACTGATCGGTAAAAAGATCAGGGTCGACACCAAGGCTGGGAAGCTCTTGCGCTATGTGCAGATATCGGAAGAGGTCTACGACTTGATCATCTTCATGGCGAACTCGTTCATTCGTCCAACTGATATCAAGGTGTTGCAGCACAAACATGTGGCCATCATTCGCGGGAAGGACACCTATCTTCGCCTGACCCACCCGCCAACGAAAAGGCATGGCAGCCCCGTCGTCACGATGGAGCGGGCTGTCACGGTATATGACGGCATACTGGCGCGGCAACGCGAGCAGGGATTTGGGAAGCCAGATGATTATCTTTTCTGCCCGCACCAACTGAACCGCGACTATGCGCTGCGAGATATCACGCGCCAGTTCGATCAAGTGCTGAAGGTTGCAGGCTTGAAGGAAACGGCGAACGGAGAGGCGCGGACGCTCTACAGCCTGCGTCACACCTGCATCATGTTCCGATTGATCAACGGTGACGGCATTGATCCGCTCACGCTGGCTCGTAGTGCGCGGACATCGGTCGAAATGATCGACCGTTTCTATGCCAAGCATCTCACTCCCGAGATGAACATTGCTCAACTCCAGAGCAGCCGTTCGAACAGCGATTCCCTTGATCCGCAGCCTGCCAAACCAGCAAAAGCGAAGGGCGCTGCAAAGCCTCGCAAAAAGTGACTGGCTGCTGATTGTGAGGGCTAGAAAAGCTAGGGCGATCAAGCTAAAGGGCGCGCATTGCCGCTTTAGCTCAGTTGGTAGAGCATCGCATTCGTAATGCGGGGGCCACAGGTTCGAGTCCTGTAAGCGGCACCACTTTTCTCCATAAATTCAAATTCTTTTGCGGCGAACTCGGACATGTTCCGCGCCATCATTGTTGTATAGTATGCTGATCATTTGATCGGTTTCTGACACAAAAAAGCCCCGCACAAAGGCGGGGCTCGTGATGCGTGTTGCTTATCGTGTCGGGTAACCCGACAGCAGAGCTATGCAGCAGTCTGATCAGGTGTGTTCGAGTTTGCAGCAATCTGCGTCAGTCCCGCCGCGATCCGCTTCGATGCGAGAACATGAGCCGCGTTTGCGGATGCATCGGGGCGCCGCGCACGTGGCTCATCTTGTTGGCCTCGATGTATTCCGCCAGTTCCCCGGCGATATAGCTGGGACCGTTATCGCTGAGCAGCCGTGGTTTGTGCAGCACCGTGGCACTATCGCAGCCCGAGGCTTTGAGGGCGAGGTCCAGCGTGTCGGTGACGTCCTCGGCGCGCATGTTGGTGCACAGCTTCCAGGCGATGATATAGCGCGAGAAGTCGTCGAGCACCGTCGACAGATACATCCAGCCCCACCCGATAATCTTGAAGTAGGTAAAATCGGTCTGCCACATCTCG
>NZ_FRDF01000012.1 GCF_900143235.1 Erythrobacter sanguineus
AACCGCATCCTGCTGGAAAACTACTTCTTGCCCGGTGACCTCGAGGCCCAGATCGAGGCCTTCGTCGAGCACTACAACCACCAGCGTTATCACGAAGCGCTGTCCAACGTGACGCCCGCCGACGCCTACCTCGGCAGGGCGGCTTCCATCCTCAATCAGCGTGAAAGGATCAAGCGACACACCATCGAACATCGGCGCTTGCAACACCGCAAGCTCGCCGCCTAAAACCAACCCCCAGACGAGGTCCGCACTCCGCTAATCTACGCCGCAAGTTGTGCCAAATGTTCTGACGACGGACAGACGCTCGTCTGGGCAAGGCCTTGAATGTCCGGACCGTCGAGCCGGTGGTCCACGATATTCTCGCCTCGGCGCGGCGCAACCCCCAGGCATTCAGCGGCCTGATGCGCTGCAAACTGAAAAATGAGGTAATGTTCCGGCACGCGCTGTCGGTAAGCGCTTTAATGATTTCGCTGGCACGCAAAATGAAGCTCTCCGCGCAAGAGATTCATGATTGCGGTCTTGCTGGTCTGTTGCTGGATATCGGGGTCAACTACCTGCCGCAGACCATCACCCCACCCTTTGGTGATTTCCGCAATACCGATCCGAAAATCTGGTAGCAGCATATCATGCTGGGCTACCGGGCACTCTCGAATGATGGCGATCTGCCCCAATCTGTGCTCGATGCGTGCCTTCAGCATCACGAACGGATTGATGGCAGCGGCTTTCCCAATGGGCTTGCAGCCGATCAGATCGCCGTTGTCGCCCGGATGGCGGCGATCTGCGATACTTTCGATTTCCTGCTGTCGAAAACCACTGCCACGGCACCTCTGGATCCGGCGATGGCGCTCCAGCATATGAAGGCCATGGATGGCGCTTTTGACGAGGATATCCTGCGTCATTTCATCGAGTCGGTCGGAATCTATCCGGTCGGATCCTTCGTCGTGCTGCGCAGCGAAAAGCTGGCAATGGTGATCGACGTGGATCCCAAGGATCATACAAGGCCGATCCTTCAGGCGTTTTATTCCTTGTCCAAGGGAGAGCGGATTCTGCCTCATCGGATCGCCTTGACGAACAACGCAGACACAGACGAAATCACTGGCATTGCCGACCTGTCCGATCTCGGACTGCCCGAGGATGGACTTCTGCGGGAAATGATATTCCTGAGCGCCTTCAAGTCCAAGGGATGAAGATGGCCCGGCGGCGGTCGCCCAGCGCTACGCGCGAGCTGCCTTGCACATTGGCATGCAGAAGTGTTCGTTGCGGGTCCTGAGCAATGTAGCCCCGAGGCACACTTGGCTTATGCCGTGCGCACAGGCTGTAGCTGCAGGAGAGTTCTTCTGAGCTACTGGCCCGGGAAATGCCGTCACACCTTATCAGGACCGCGTTGCGAGGCCAAAATGCGGGGGCAAGCCGAACATCCCCCGCACCAGCCTAAAACCCGACTGCTGATGCAGGCAAATGGCAATGGTCGAACAGCGACATCAAGGGCGATAACGCCCTTGGTTTCCAATGAAATCCGGGAACGGCGCGGGAAGGAAAGTGGTGGACAGGGCTGGATTCGAACCAGCGTACGCTTGCGCGGGCAGATTTACAGTCTGCTGCCTTTAACCACTCGGCCACCTGTCCACACAGTCCCCTGCCTTCAAGGGGGGCGTTCTTGAGCGACTTGTCGCTCTGAAAATGCGCAAGTCCTTGTAGGCCTCGCTGCCGAGAGGCGCCCCTTTGGCGAAGCACCGCTTGCCTGTCAATGGCCCTGCTGGCAGGGGGCGCGCTTGAAGGCTTAGCCAAGGAGCGACAATGACCGAGGGTAAACGCAAGCGCGCATTGCGCGGACGCGCAGGGCGGATGAAGGGCGGGCGCGGATCAGGCCGCGCCAGCACCGGGCAGGTGCGCCTGTGGGGCCGCCACCCGGTCGAGGCCGCGCTGAAAAACCCCGAGCGTCAGCACCGCAAGCTGTGGGCCACGCGCGAAGGCATCGCCAGCCTTGACGGCGAGTTGCCGCCTGATTTCCCGATCGAATATGCAGAAGTCGCCGATCTTGGCCGGCTCGTGGCCCGCGATGCGCCGCATCAGGGACTGGTGCTGGAATGTTCCGCCCTCGAAGATGTGTTCCTTGATGAAATCGCGGATGGCGAAGCCACGCGCCCGGTGGTGGTGCTCGATCAGGTCACGGATCCGCATAATGTCGGCGCGATTCTGCGTTCGGCCGCGGCCTTCAACGCTGCGGCCATCATCACCCAGGATCGCCACGCCCCGCCCGAAAGCGGGGTGCTGGCCAAATCCGCTTCGGGCGCGCTGGAAACCGTGCCTTGGGTCCGGGTGGTCAACCTCGCCCGTGCGCTCGAGGAACTGGCCGAGGCCGGATACTGGCGCATCGGGCTGGCGGGCGAGGCCAAGGCGACGCTGGCCGACGTCATGCCCACCGGGCCGCTGGCGATCGTGCTGGGCGCCGAGGGCGAAGGCCTGCGCCAAAACATCGCCGCGCATTGCGATGCGCTGGCCAAGCTGCCGATTTCCTCCGCGATCGAGAGCCTGAATGTTTCCAACGCCGCTGCGATTGCGCTTTATGCCGTGGCGACCCGCAGCTAGAACAGGTCGATCAAAGGCCACGAGGGGATGCCGCCATGAACCACCTTGCCACGTTTCGTCTGCGCGCCGCAGCACTGCTTGCCGGCTTTGCGCTGGCACTGTCGGGCTGCTTCATGGCACCGGGCAAGTTCACTTCGGAATTGGCCCTAACCGGGGCGGACAGCTTCACCTTCACCTATGACGGCGAGATCTTTTTCCTTGGCCTGTCAAAGCTGGCGCTGATGGGCGCAGGCGCGGACGAAACCTTCGAGGCCACCGACTGCTTCGACGAGGAAACTTTCGAGGACCGCGCCTGCACACCCCAAGAAGAAGCCGAACAGCGCGCCGAGTGGGAAGCCGGAACTGCCGAACGGGTGGCCCGGAAAAAGCAGGAAGCTGAACAGATGGCGGCGATCATGGGCGGGATCAACCCGACCGATCCCAAGGCGACCGAGGAAATGGTGCGCCTGCTTGAACGCCAGAAGGGCTGGAACAGCGTGGTCCACAAGGGCGACGGATTGTTCGAGGTGAGCTATTCGGTCAGCGGCACGCTGGGGCATGACTTCATGTTCCCGACGATCGAAGGTTTTCCCGCCACCAATCCTTTCGTCCAGATGATCCTGCGCGATGGCGGTCAGGTGCGGATCAACGCACCCGCATTTGCGGCCCAGACCGCCGATAATCCGATGGCCGGGGTGATGGGCGGAATGGGCTCGCTTGCCGGGCTGGCAGCGATGGGCGCAGCAGAACAGGGCGAGGATAAAGCGGAGGCCGAGCTGATCCCGGGCATGCCGGTGCTCGATGGGACATTCATCATCCGCGCCGCACCGGGGATGCGCATTCTTGCCAACAACACCGACGAAGGTCCCGAAAGCGCGCCAAGCGGCGGCGAACTGCTGCGCTGGGCGGTATCGCCGCGCACCACGCAGGCCCCGACCGCGCTGATCGCCACCGGCGGCTGAAGGCTGCGGCCTGCCGCAGACAACAAAAAACCCCGCCCGTCATGGAGACGGCAGGGTTCCCTGTACGCGACAGCGCGAATCAGCCGATCAGTTGACGGCGTCCTTCAGGCCCTTGCCCGCCTTGAACTTCGGCTGGTTCGAGGCCTTGATCTTCATTTCCTCGCCGGTGCGCGGGTTGCGGCCGATCGAGGCCTTGCGCTTGGCGACCGAGAAGGTGCCGAAGCCTACCAGCCGCACTTCATCGCCGCCCGACAGGGCCTTCGTGATCGTGTCGAAAACGCTTTCGACGGCATTCGAGGCATCGCTTTTGGAAAGGCCGCTGCCATCGGCAACGGCGCTGATCAGGTCGTTCTTGTTCATCTGGAAACCCCCTCGGCTCGAGATCTTGTTGTTTCGGTGAATCGCCTTACGAAAAGCCCGGATTTGAGACTGTTTCGGCAAGGCTGTCAAAGGCAAATCGCCCCCGGCACCAGGCGTCGCCAACGTGGCGTTCATCTGCGGCGAACCAAGGCGCGCCGCGCCATGCGTTGAAGGCTCCTGCTTCCGGGGTTGAAAATGACACTGCCGCGAATCGCGTCGTGCGCCTCGCGTGTAGCGCCTCAATGCGCGGTTGGCACCTCTGAACCTGACGGATTCGTATCTGAAACGGAGGGTTTCGCAGCCGCACCGCCGCCGGGCTGACTGGCCAGATCATCGGCCTCGGTCCACTCGATTGCCACCGGTGCCTCCACCAGCGCATGTGCCAGCACCTCGTCGACATGGCTCACCGGAATGATCTCCAGCCCTTCCCTCGCATTGGCGGGAATTTCGACGAGGTCCTTGACGTTCTCCTCGGGGATCAGGACGGTCTTGATGCCTCCACGAAGCGCGGCAAGCAGCTTTTCCTTTAATCCGCCGATCGCCAGCACCCGCCCGCGCAGGGTGACTTCGCCGGTCATCGCCACATCGGGCCGCACCGCAATGCCCGACAGGGTCGAGACAATCGAGGTGACCATCCCGATCCCGGCGCTCGGCCCGTCCTTGGGCACTGCACCTTCGGGCAGGTGGATATGGACGTTCTTGCGCTGGAACAGGCTCGGCTTGATGCCATAGACAGGCGCGCGCGCCTTGACGAAGCTGAAGGCCGCCGAAACGCTCTCGTTCATCACCTGGCCCAGCTTGCCTGTCGTCTTGATCTCACCCTTGCCGGGCGTGGTCACGCTTTCGATGGTGAGCAATTCGCCCCCCACCGATGTCCAGGCCAGCCCGGTGACCGCGCCGACCTGTGCATCTTCCTCTCCCATGCCGTGCTTGAACTTGCGCACCCCGGAAAAATCGCCGAGGTTTTCTGGCGTGATCGTGACGCTTTCGGCCTGCTTTTCGAGGATCTTGCGCAGGGATTTGCGGCACAGCTTGGCAATCTCGCGCTCCAATGTGCGCACGCCTGCCTCGCGGGTGTAGTAGCGGATCAGGTCACGCAGGGCCTCTTCGGTCAGCGTGAATTCACCCTTTTTCAGGCCGTGCGCCTTCACCTGCTTGTCGATCAGGTGACGCTGGGCGATGGCGACCTTCTCGTCTTCGGTATAGCCCTCAAGCCGGATGATCTCCATCCGGTCGAGCAAAGGCTGCGGCAGGTTGAGGCTGTTTGCGGTGCACACGAACATGATGTCGGAAAGGTCGAGATCGAGTTCGAGATAATGGTCCTGAAATTTGCTGTTCTGTTCGGGATCGAGCACTTCCAGCAGCGCCGAGGCCGGATCGCCGCGGAAATCCTGCCCCAGCTTGTCGATCTCGTCGAGCAGGAACAGCGGATTGCTGGCTCCCGCCTTCTTGAGATTGGCAACGATCTTGCCCGGCATTGAACCAATGTAAGTGCGCCGGTGGCCGCGAATCTCGGCCTCGTCGCGCACCCCGCCCAGCGACTGGCGCACGAATTCGCGCCCCGTTGCCTTGGCGATCGACTTGCCCAGCGAGGTCTTGCCCACCCCCGGCGGGCCGACAAGGCACAGGATCGGCCCCTTCAGCTTGTTGGTGCGCGCCTGCACTGCGAGATATTCAACGATGCGGTCCTTGACCTTTTCCAGCGCATAGTGATCGGCATCGAGCACCTCCTGCGCCTTGGCGATATCCTTTTTCAGACGCGACTTCTTGCCCCACGGCAGACCCAGCAGCACGTCGAGATAATTGCGGATCACCGTCGCCTCGGCGCTCATCGGCTGCATACCCTTGAGCTTCTTGAGCTCGGCATTCGCCTTGGCGCGGGCTTCCTTGGAAAGTTTGGCCTTCTCGATCTTCTCGGTCAGTTCGGCGATTTCGTTGCCGTCCTCGCCATCGGCGCCGCCAAGCTCGCTCTGGATCGCCTTCAACTGCTCGTTGAGGTAATATTCGCGCTGGGTCTTCTCCATCTGGCGCTTCACCCGCCCACGGATGCGACGTTCGACCTGCAAGACCGAAAGTTCGCCTTCCATGAAGGCCATGACCAGTTCCAGCCGCTTCAGGGGGCTGGCCTCGGTCAGCAGCGATTGCTTGTCGGATACCTTGGCGCTGATCGCTGCGGCGATGGTATCGGCCAGCTGCCCGGCATCATCGACCTCGCTCAGATCGACCCCGGCATCCTCGCCAAGCTTCTTGTTGAGTTTGACATATTCGCCGAACTGCTGGGTCACCTGCCGCATCAGCGCGGTCACCTCGCTGCCCGATACCGTATCAGGCTCAACCGGGTCGACTTCGGCCAGCAGGTAGGCCCCGGCATTCTCCAGCGCGGAAAGCTGCGCGCGCGACTTGCCTTCGACCAGCACGCGCACCGTGCCATCGGGCAGCTTGAGCAGTTGCAGGACCTGCGCGATGACGCCGACATCATACAGATCATCGCCTTCGGGATCATCGCAGCCGGGGTCAAGCTGGGCGATCAGGACGATGTCCTTGGAGGCCTCCATCGCCGCTTCGAGCGCCGCCACAGACTTGTCGCGCCCCACAAACAGGGGGACAACCATGCCGGGAAAGACAACAATGTCGCGCAAGGGAAGGAGAGGGTAGGTCTGGGTCATGTTCTTGTGTCCGCGGCCGCCGTTGGGGCGCGCCTCTGGTGTGAATATGGGAAGCAAGCCGCCGGGCCGCAATGGCCCAAGCAACAGGCCTGTGGACGCTTGCTCTACCGCGCTCGCCACTGCGTCGCAGGACAGCCAATCAGTGACAAGGTGGCAAACACCGAAGTGGCCGTGCCAGCGGCAAGCCCAATGCCCGACAGGCAAACGGCTCCTGCAATCAGAACGAAAAACCCGAAATCGGCAGCAAAGGCGTCAGCCGGGCCGACCGCACCGTAGAGCCCGATCGCGCCGAGCCCGGCAATATGCGCAAGCACCATCCATATCGGCAGGGCAAGCCGCAGGGCCAATCACCTCAACCCAGTCCGGGCAGGTTGAACCCCGGCGGCAGGCCCATCGAACCCTGCATTTCCTTCATCTGTTCAGCCGAAACCCGGTCGGCCCGGTCGCGCGCGTCGTTGAATGCGGCGGCGACCAGGTCTTCCAGGATCTGCTTGTCATCGGCGTTCATCAGGCTGTCATCGATCGCCACGCCGAGAATCCGGCCCTTGGCGCTCGCGCGCACCTTGACCAGCCCGCCGCCGGCCGCGCCTTCGACCTCAATCGAATCGAGCTTTACCTGCATTTCATTCATTTGCTTCTGGATGGTGTCGGCAGCCTGCTGGGCTGCCTGCATCATCTCTTCCATCGACTTCATCGGGGGTCTCCTGATTATCTAGTTCCAGGGTGGGCGAACCGCGCGGGCGACATTGCCTTCGGTTCCGAGCAATTCGGCTTCGGGAAAAGACGCAAGCGCCGCCTGCACCAGCGGGTCGGAACGGATGCGCTTTTCCTCCAACTCGGCCTCGGCTTCGGCCACCTCGCGCAAGCTCGGCTGCGCGCTGGCAGTCTCAGGGCCGGTGCCACGCTCGACCTGCCAGCGTTTGCCAGTCAGCTTGAACAGCGCCTCGCGGATATCCGGCGCGGGATCATCGGGGAAATTGTCGGCCTGTTCAAACACCAGCCGTTCTGCACCAAGGTCGATCACCCGCACCCGGTCGCGCATTATCTGGGCAACGCGCAACTGCCCCGCAGCATCGACCGCCTCGACCAGCGCTGACCAATCCTGCGAAGGGCCTGCTGTATTGGCTGCGGCTGCGACCGGCGCAGAAGCAGTAGCGGTCGAAACTGCGGCCGGGGCCAGCCCGCTTGCCGCCAGTTCCTCGATCCGCTTGGCCAGCTTGCCCGGATCGGGCATCTGCGCAGCATGGAGGATGCGCAGCAACGCCATCTGCAAGGACGCCAGCGGATCGGGGCCAGCGCGGACTTCCTCGTGGCCCTTGAGCAGCAATTGCCACAGGCGGTGAAGCTCACCCGTTCCCAGCCGTCCGGCGAAATCGGCAAGCGCTGAACGCTCCTCGTCGGTCGGGGCATCGGGCTCGGCGCCCGATAGCTGTGCCAGCGTAACCCGGTGGGTCAGATCCATCAGCGCGCGGATCAGCGCCAGCGGCTCGACACCAAGCGCGTATTGTTCATCCACCGACGCCAGCAGCGCCCTTGCTTCGCCTTCGAGCAGGTGGCCGAGCACGCGGCGCTGCGCGCTCTTGTCGGCAAGGCCCAGCATGTCGCGCACCCGCGCCGCGGTGACCTTGCCCTCCCCGTCAAGGTCGGCGTGGGCGATCGCCTGATCGAGAATCGAAAGCCCGTCGCGTACCGATCCTTCTGCCGCGCCGGCGATGATCGCCAGCGCCTCGGCCTCGGCCTCCACCCCCTCGAGCCGGCACACCTTGGCGAAATGCTCGGCCAGCATCCCGGCGGGTATCCGGCGCAGGTCAAACCGCTGAGTGCGGCTCAGCACTGTGACCGGCAGCTTGTCGACTTCAGTGGTGGCAAACAGGAACTTCACATGCGGCGGCGGTTCCTCCAGCGTCTTGAGCAGCCCGTTGAAGGCCGCCTTTGACAGCATGTGAACCTCATCGATGATGTAGATCTTGAAGCGCGCCGACACCGCCGCATAGCGCACCGCCTCGATAATCTCGCGAATGTCGTCGATCCCGGTATTTGACGCCGCATCCATCTCGATGACGTCGATATGGCGCCCTTCGGCGATGGCCACGCAAGCCTCACACACCCCGCACGGATCAATGGTCGGCCCGCCCTGCCCGTCCGGCCCGATACAATTCAGCGCCTTGGCAATCAGCCTTGCGGTCGAAGTCTTGCCCACCCCGCGCACCCCGGTCATCAGGAAGGCGTGGGCCAACCGGTCGCGCGCGATAGCATTGGCGAGGGTTCGCACCATCGCCTCCTGCCCGATCAGCTCTGAAAAGGTCTGTGGCCGGTATTTGCGCGCCAGCACCCGATAGGGCTGACTGGCGGCAGCGGGCGCAGGATCGGGCACAGGCGCCGGTGTCGCCGCAGATGACGGCGCAACAGGCGGCGGCGGTGGGGGGTCGCCGAACAGCGCGTTCTGGCCGGCCGCCTCCAACTCGGCCACAGTCGGGCCGGCATCATCCTCAGGCAGTTCGGGGTCGGAATCGCTCATGCGATCAAGCTAGGCGCTCGGCGACCATTTGTCATGCTGCGCATCGGAGCGAATATCGTGGAAAAAGGAGCCGAGCGACCCGCCGCAATTCACCTGGGCTGCTTCCTTCCGGACCTGACCCGGTGAGCGAACGCAAACGTCCACCCGACTCCCGGACGCGCATATGGCTGCGGTTCGAAGAAAAATCAACTCAGCGAAAATTATCCGCATAGGCCTGCAGCTTGAGCCGCTTTGGCGGGGTCGCATGAATGCGCGCAGTGATGCCGCATTTTGCCGCATAGGCCCTGGCCGCGTCCTTGCTCGGGAAAGTCAGCCGCACCTGCGATTGCGTATCGCTGCTGCCGGTCCAGCCCATCAGCGGATCGGCAAAACGCGCTTCGGACTGCTCGAATTCGAGCACCCATTCATCAGTATGGGCCTTGCCCGATTGCATCGCGTGCTTGGGCTGCTGATAAATTCTTGCGGACATTCCTGTTTTCGATCCTCGCTCATGCGGCGTTCTTGCTGGCCTACCGCTGCGCTGCTTGAGGCCTTGAGGCCGCGTCGCTGCGGGCAGCCAGTCGGCCTTGCGGGCCGCCGCGCGTCCCGATCCATGCGCGGGGCGATAGCTTAAGTCTGTCCGCGGTTGAAGGCATTTTTGGTCTTCATGCTCGGCTTTTCCAGCCAGGGCGCATCGGGCCAGCGGTGCCGGGGATAGCGGCCCTTCATCTCCTTGGCCACATCCGCCCAACTCCCGCGCCAGAAGCCGGGCAGATCGCGGGTCGACTGGATCGGGCGACCCGCCGGGCTGGTGAGCTTGAGCAGCAGCGGCGTGGCACCGATCATCGGCTGCATATCCAGCCCGAACAGCGCCTGCACCCGCACCTCGACGCTGGGGGCATCATCGCAGGCGTAATCGATGGGATGGCGCGTTTCGGCGGGCGAGGTGAAGTGGGTGGGCGCGGCGCGATCAAACGCCTTGCGCTGGTCCCAGTCGAGCAGGTCAAGCGCGCTTTGCGCAAACCGGTGTGGCGGCAGATCGAGGTCGCGCCGACCGGCGAGCAACGGGGCGAGCCATTCCGTCGCCCGCGCGCGCAGGGCCTCAGGCGTCAGCGCATCGACCCCGGCGAAGCTGCCACGGGCGAGGAAGCCTTCGGGCATGATTTCCCCCAGCTTCTCCAGCGCTTTCTCCACAAGGATATCCACAAGCAGAGCAGGGTCGGGCGAAGGTTCGGGCACGCTCGCCAGCACAATCGCGCCCAGCCGCCGTTCGCGCCGCGCTTCGATACGATCCTTATCATTATTCCAACGGGTTGTGACGCGCTCCTCAAGCTCTGTGGTAAACAGCGCCGCGATGCGATCAGACGCGATTTCGGCTGCGGCGGTGATCCGCGCGCCCTTGGCTTGCCCCTGCGCGTCGCCAATCACGATCCATTCGGCCCGTGCCAGCGACGAAGCAGGATCAAGCACATAGCCGCGCCCGCCCGCACTAAGCCAATATTCCCCCGACGCACCGCGACGCCGGGCGACAAAATCGGGCCGCGCCAGCGCCAGTGCTTCGGCAGGTTCGGCGGCGGGGCTGCCGGTGATGGCCGCCGCAAGCTTACCCGCCTGCCTTGCCCAGCCCTGTGCAATCCGCTGCGCTGCCACCGCCCTCGGCGCGCGATCCCCGCGCCAGCGCGCAAGGCGTTGCAGCAGGTCTTCGCCCCGCCCGCCAAGCCCGCGTTCCTGCAACAGCAGCACCAACCGCGCCGCCTCCTCGCCGCAGCCTGAGCGCGCGCCATGGAGCACCGATGCGGCCTGATCGGGCGCCATTGGCAAGCTCGCAATCGCCTCGCCCAACGGGGTAATCCGTCCGCCCGCATCAAGTGCGCCCAAGCCTTTCAACGCGCCCCGCGCCGCCGCAACCGAAGCCTCGGGCGGCGGATCGAGCCATGGCAGGCTCGCCGGGTCGTTCGTCCCCCACTTGGCGAGCCGCAGCAGCAGCGGGGCAAGATCGGCCTGCACAATCTCGGGCGGTGCAAATTCGGGCCGGCCTGCATGACCCGCCTCCTCCCACAACCGGTAAGCCACCCCCGGACCCTGCCGCGCCGCACGCCCTGCCCGCTGCGCAGCAGAAGCCTGCGAAGCGCGGCGGGTGACGAGATGGGTCGTGCTGGCCGCCCGGTCAAATTCGGCAAGCCGCGCAAGACCGGAATCGACCACCACGCTGACCCCGTCCAAGGTCAGCGAAGTTTCGGCAATTGCCGTCGCCAGCACGATCCGGCGGCGTCCCTCGCTATCGCGGCGGATCGCGGCGCGCTGGGCTGCGGGTTCCACCTGACCGTGAAGCGCGTGGATCGGCACTTCGGGCAGCCGCACTGCCAGCCGTTCACGCACCCGCTCGATTTCCCGCACGCCGGGGAGGAAGGCGAGAATATCGCCCGCCTCGTCGCGCCACGCGGTCAGCACGGCGGTGCCCACACGATCCTCGATCGGGAGCGAAGCATCGCTGCCAAGCCATTTTATTTCCAACGGAAAACTGCGCCCATCGCTGGTCACGACCTGCGCATCGTCGCCCAGCAGCCGGGCAAACCGCGCGCCATCAATGGTCGCCGACATTACCAGCACGCGCAGATCCTCGCGCAGCACGCCGCGGGTTTCGAGCGCCAGCGCCAGCCCCAGATCGCTGTCGAGCGTGCGTTCATGCGCCTCATCGAACAGCACCGCGGAGACGCCGGGCAGTTCCGGGTCATCGATCAGCCGGTTCACCAGAATCGCTTCCGTCACGACAAGGATGCGCGTCTTGGCCGACACCTTGCTGTCGAGCCGGGTCATGTAGCCCACGATCCCGCCCGGCGCCTCTCCCAGCATTTCGGCCATGCGTTCAGCCGCAGCGCGGGCAGCGACACGGCGGGGCGAGGTGAGGATGATCTGGCCGGTGCACCACGGCTGCCCAAGCAGATCAGGCGCGACGGCAGTGGTCTTGCCCGCTCCCGGCGGCGCAATCAGCACACCTGCGCCAGCACCGCCGAGCGCGGTGCGGATTTCGGGGAGGACAGCCGTGATCGGGAGGTCGGGGAGCATCGCCCCGGCCGATAGCCCGCTCAATGCCCGCGCGCGACCGCGAATTGCGCCGCTTCAGCCATGGCCACGCGCGCCTTGCTGTCGGGGAAGATCGAAATCGCATCAATCGCCCGGTGCGCGAAGTGGCGGGCACGTTCACGCGTGTCTTCGAGCGCATTGTGCTTGGCAATCAGCGAAATCGCATGCGCGAGGTCTTCATCCGAGGTCCGATGCCCGGCAATCGCCGCCTTCCAGAACTTGCGCTCTTCCTCGTTCCCGCGCGCATGGGCGAGAATCACCGGCAAGGTCATCTTGCCTTCGCGGAAGTCATCACCCTGATCCTTGCCCATCTCGGCCGCATCCGAATCGTAATCGATCGCATCGTCAACCAGCTGGAAAGCGACGCCCAGATTGCGGCCATAGGATTCAAGCGCATGTTCCTGTTCTTCCGAACATTCGGCCACCACGGCGCTGATCTGGCTGGCCGCGGCGAACAGGGCTGCGGTCTTTGCGCCGATGATATGAAGGTATTGTTCTTCGCTGGTGTTGATCTGGCGCTGGGCGGAAAGCTGCGAAACTTCGCCCTCGGCGATCACCGCGCTGGCCCGGCTGAGGATCGAGAGCACCCGCAAGGAGCCATCTTCGGTCATCAGTTCGAAAGCGCGGCTGAACAGGAAATCGCCCACCAACACCGTCGCCGGATTGCCGAAGATGATGTTGGCCGCCGCCTTGCCGCGCCTGAGCTCGCTTCCATCGACCACATCATCGTGCAGCAAAGTTGCAGTGTGAATGAACTCGACCGCTGCGGCGAGCTTGTAATGGCGGGTGCCCTTGTAACCGACCAGTTCTGCGCCAGCGAGCGTCAGCATCGGGCGCAACCGCTTGCCCCCGCCCGATATCAGATGCCCGGCGAGTCGCGGGATCAGCGGGATTTCGCTCTGCATCCGGTCAAGGATCACGGCGTTGACGGAATTCATGCCCGCCGCCGTCAGCGACAGCATGGGGTCGAGTGTCGGTGCCTTTCGCGGCAGGGGGACGATATCGGCACTCATCTTGGATTGGCATTAGGGCGGGCCCAGCATGCTTGGCAAGCGCGGAATTGCTGCTAGTTTCGCGAGCCATGCCGCAGGAAACGCAACTTTCGTCCGCTTCAGCCGCCCAACCCGATCCGGTGCCGGATCAGGTTCTGGCCGCCTATCGCAAGAGCATCGACAATATTGATGCCGCGCTGATCCATATTCTGGCCGAACGGTTCCGGATCACGCAGGCGGTCGGCGAGTACAAGGCCAAGGCCACGCTTCCCCCCGCCGATCCCGACCGTGAGGCGCGCCAGATCGCAAGACTGCGCAAGCTTTCGGAAGACGCGGATCTCGATCCCGAATTTTCCGAGAAGTTTCTGCGCTTCATCATCGAAGAAGTTATCCGCCACCACCAGAAGGCGCGCGGCGGCTAAGGCCCGCAGGCCGTTTCACCGCCGCGCGCCGGGGCCGGTTCGGCCGCGCTCCGTCCAGAGGCAGGGCAGGCAGCGCTGCCTGACCTGCCACGTGCCGAGCAAGGGCGGATGTCACCCGCGCGGACGCTTGCCGCCAAGACCGCGCGGAGACCTTGCGCCCGGCTTCCTGCCGCTGCGGGTGATGTTGGTGCTCAGCTGCCCGTCGCTTCGCGTGGTCGTGCGGCTGCGGCCGAACACGGTCTCGCCCGCGGAATTGGTGGCGCTCTGCCGCGCCCCCGAATTGCCCTCGCCATCGCGCCCGCGTTCGCTCGCAAGGTCGAGCGTCTTGTCGCCGCGTCCGGTGGCAGTGCCCGCGAAGGTCGAACCACTCCCGGTGCGGGTGCGCTCGCCCGAAAGAGTGCGGGCGTTTCCTTGCGGGCCGGTCTGGACAATGTCGATGGTCGATCCGGCTTCGGTGCGCTGGCGCACCGCGCTGCTGGTCGCGGTGTTGCCGGTGTTAAGGTTGGTCGCCTCGCGCTCGCGGGTGGCGGTGCCGGTCTCGGGATTGACCGTGATGGTCTGCGCGGCACTGACATTGGGGCCTTCGAAGGTCTTGGTGCGGCTTTGCTCCTGCGCGTGCGCGGGCGCATGTGCGGGCAGGGCAAACGCGAATGCGGTCAGCGTGGTAAGCATCAGGGGGGTCTTGATCATGGCGAATTCCTCCTTGGGTCGGTTGACATTTCCCGGTCACCCAGCCGCTGCGGGGTTGCGTCAGGGGACAGGGAGAAAACGGGGAACGGCCTGACATCCTTCGTCAAAGCCCGAATTTTCTGCGCTCAGCGCGGTGACGCGGCGGGGGGCGTCCCGGAAGCAGACAACGGGGGCGTCATGTCCTGCGCTGGCCGTTCAGTCGCGGGAGGCTTTCCTTCATCTGGAGCGGCGCGCATTCGCTCCTCGCGGCGCTGGCGCCAGGCTTCCATCAGTTCGCGGCGCTGTCCGGGCGGCAGCTGACGCAAAGCCTCGCGGCGATTGTCCGGCGACATCCGCCGCAGGCGTTCGATCACTTCGCGCTGTTCGGGCGTGCGCGCATCTTCGCGCAGCGGGCGCATGATGTCCTTTCGGGTAAGCGCCTCGCCCTGTTCGACACGCTCAAGAAGTTCCTCGCGCCGCGCCTCGATGCGGTCGGAGCGCGCTCCCTCACGGCGCACGCGCGCCTCCTCAATGCGCTGGCGCAGGCGGGCTTCTTCCTCGGGCGTGGGGACGCGCTGACCGGCGGCGCGGCGGCGCTCGATCTCGCTCTCGATACGCTGGTCGATGCGTTGGCGGCGCGCGGCTATCCTGCCCTGCCGCACCTCTTCGATGCGGCGGAATGCTTCACCCAGTTCCTCGGGCGTGTCGATCGGGCCTTCGATCCTGACCGGCGCAAGCCCGGCAGGTGCGGGATCGGCGGGCGTCTGGACGGCAACCGGGGCAGCAACAGGCGCAGGCGTGGCTGGCTTGCCGATGATGCTGGCCCAGACCTTTTCGGGCGAAGGCACGGGCAGATCGAAGCGTTCAATCAGGCCGGTGGCCGCCGCCGCCGTTGCCAGCGCGCCAAAACAGGTCACACCGATGGCGATGCGCCGTCCCAGCCGCCAGCCGCGTCCGCCGCCCGAACGGCGAAGTTTCGGCAGCGGCGCCAAAGTTGCAGGGGGCCGCGCTTGGGCGGCGGCGGCCACCTTTTCAGCGAAGCCTGCGGACAATTCGGGCACAGCGAAGTCATCCAGCGCACAGGCCAGCGGGCTGCCGGGGACAATCGGTGTGCGCGCCTGTTCGTCCATGTCCTGTTCGTTCACGCTCATTGCGCGTCTCCTTGGCCTGCGAAAGCCTGCCGCAGGCCTGCGCGGGCGCGATGCAGCAGGGATTCGAACGCCTTGATGTTCATCTCCATCGCCGCTGCCGCTTCGGCATTGGGCAATTCCTCGTAATAGGTCAGCACGATCGCGGCGCGCTGACGGTCGGGCAAGGCCAGCACCAGCGCGCGTGTGCTGGCGCCGCACTGGTCGGCTTCGATCCGCGCATCGGCGAGCGGGGCATCGTCGGCATGGTCTGGCACGTCCTCGCCCGATATCCGCCGCGCCAGCCGCAACCGGTCAATCGCGAGATTGGTCACCACCCTTGCAAGCCAGCCCGACAGGCGCAGCGCGGCCGCCGCACTGGTTCCCGCCGGATGGCGCGCGGCAAGGCGCGGCGCGTGGTCCCACAATCGCAAGCAAGCCTCCTGCACAATATCCTCGGCTTCATGGGCATCGCCGGTCATGCGAAAGGCAATCCGGCCCAGCGCCCCTGCATGACGCGCGATCGCCTCGCGCAGCGCAGCCGGGTCGCGCGCCGCCATGCGCGCCACCAGCGCCGCATCATCGGCAGCCGGGGCCGGAGGTGAAATTTCTCCGCTAGCGGTCATGTCTGCGCGCAATGGGTCCCGTTTGCGGTTGCGTGTCGTTGATCACTCTGGCGGTTAACTGCGGGGCACGCAAAACCCTTCGCGCGTTATTGCGCACGCGGCAGACGCAGTTCGACCAGCAACCCGCCCAGATCCTCGCTGGCCGAAAGCGTGACGCTGCCGCCATAGATCTCCGCCACATCGCGCACGATGGCGAGCCCCAGCCCCGTTCCCGGCTTGCCCGTATCAAGCCGCACCCCGCGATCGAAGATGCGGATACGTTCGGCCTCGGGGATGCCGGGGCCGTCATCCTCGATCCAGATCAGGCACTGCCCGTCACAGCCCTCGGCCCCCGCGTCTTCGGGATCAATGGTCACGAACACGCTGCCCCCGCCATATTTGGCCGCGTTCTCGATCAGGTTGCCGAGCAGTTCGTCGAGATCCTGCCGCTCGATCGCCACCTCGGCGTCGCGGCTGCCAGCAATGTCCAGCCGCCCCTGCGGATAGAGCCGCTCGACCGCGCGGCGCACCGCTTCGGCGCTGTCGCGGACATTGGTGCGGGCATGGCCGACCGCACGCCGCCCGACCGCGCGGGCGCGGGCAAGGTGGTGATCGACATGGCGCTGCATCGTGCGGGTTTCGCGCATCACGGTCTCGCCCAGATCGGGCGCGCGCGCCGTTGCGGCATTGGTCAGCACCGTCAGCGGGGTCTTGAGCGCATGGGCGAGATTGCCCGCATGCCGCCGGGCTTCCTCGGCCTGCTTTTCGGAATGTTCGATCAGCGCGTTCAATTCCTCCACCAGCGGCTGCACTTCAAGCGGGAGCGGCTCGGTGATCCGGCCCGCCCCGGTGGTGCGCAGGTTCTGGATCGCCGCGCGCACGCGCCTGAGCGGCGAAAGACCATAGCGGATCTGCAACAACGCCATCACCAGCAGCCCAAGCCCCAGCACTGCAAAGCTCCAGATCAGGATCAACCGCACCCGGCCGATCTGGGCATCCATCTGCTCGGTCGCGCTCGCCACGGCGAAGGTCCAGCGCGTCTCGCTGCCCGGCAGGATCACGGTGCGCTCGGCAATCCGCAGCGGCTCGCCTGCGAACTGGGCGGAATTGTAGAAATGCACCTCGCTGTCGAAATCCTCGCCCTTGGTAGTCACCCCCTGCAAGGTCAGCGTGCGATCCCACAGACTGCGCGAGGGCCAGGGTTCGTAATTCCCGCCGCTGATCTGCCAGTACAGCCCGCTTCCCGGTTCAAGAAAGCGCTGGTCGCCCAAGGTGCGGTAGAAATAGACCTCACTGCTGGCATCGATCTCGGCCGAGGCGATCATCGCGGTGAGGATATAGTCGAGCTGTTCGTCGAAATTGCTCTCGACCTGACGCGTCAGCGTGCGTTCCAGCGCGATCCCACCGCCCAGCAGCAGCACGAAGATCCACCCCGCCGCGATCAGCCCCATGCGCCGCGCAAGGCTGGCGCGCGGACCGCCCTGCGCCGCGGCCGCAGGCATGGCAACGGCCTCACCCGCGGGCAAGGCCATGTGCGCGTCGCCGTCGTTACGCTCGCCCTTAAGCGCGGGGTGCGTCGGCGGGGTCGTCGAGGCTGTAACCGAGGCCACGAATGGTCGTTATCACGTCTGCGCCAAGCTTCTTGCGGATACGGGTAACGAACACTTCGATGGTGTTCGAATCCCGGTCGAAATCCTGATCATAGATATGCTCGATCAGCTCGGTGCGGCTCACCACCTTGCCCTTGTGGTGCATCAGGTAGCTCAGCAGCTTGTATTCCTGCGCCGTCAGTTTCACCGGTTCGCCGTTCAGCGTCACCCGGCCCGAACGCGTGTCCAGCCGCACGTCTCCGGCGGTCAGTTCGGATGAGGTATTGCCCGAAGCGCGGCGGATCAGCGCCCGCAGCCGGGCGATCAGTTCCTCGGTCTGGAACGGCTTGGCAAGGTAATCATCAGCGCCCGCATCAAGGCCTGCGACCTTGTCCGACCAGCTGTCGCGCGCGGTCAGCACCAGCACCGGAAAGGTACGCCCTTCACGCCGCCACATGCCAAGCACGGTCAGCCCGTCGATCTCGGGCAGGCCAAGATCGAGGACCACTGCGTCGTAATCCTCGCTCGAGCCCATGAAATGCCCATCCTCGCCATCGACAGACAGATCGACGGCATAGCCGGTATGCTCCAGCGTCGATTTCAGCTGCGCGCCCAGCGTGGGCTCATCCTCGACGATCAGAATCCGCATTTTCCACCATTTTCCTGCTGTATCACCGCCAGTTTGGTGCGCTTTTGCCGCGCCAGCGTCAAGCAGACGCCATCGCAGGACACAGCGCCTGTCCCCCGATCAAGCCGCACCGGGCGGTTCCTCAACGCGATCGGCCGATAACCTTGCCGGTGCGGGCATCGACATCGACATAGGTCACGCGGCCATCGCGAATGAACTTGAGGCGATAGGCACGCGCGGTCGAATCATAGGCCGGGCCGAGATATTCGCTACCCTGCATCTGCGGCAGAATGCGCCGCTCGATCTCGCGCAGCGAAAGCTGGGTGCCGGCCTGCGCCTCGCGCCGCGCCTCGCCCTGATCATTGCGCGGCGGTTCGCGCGCCGCTGCCGGAGCGACGAGGCCAGCCACCGCCAGCGCGGCGATCATGCCTGCAAGAAGGGAACGTAGGCGCTTCATCATGCCCCCATGCCTATCCAGCCAGCGTTGAACAAGGTGTGAATGGGCGATCACTCGGAAACGGATGCCTCGTCATTGAGCAGTTCGTATGTGACCGAAATGCTTACCCCGGTGGCGACCATACCCGGCTGCACCGGCGGAGCGGCAGCGACCATGTCGGCGCTTGACCGCTTCATCGCCGCTTCGGGCATCGGCCCGCGGCTCTGGATCGCTTCGCTGATCGACAGCACCTTTGCCCCGTCATAACCGAGCATCGCGGCATAGGCCTGCGCCCGCTCGCCCGCGCGTTCGATCGCCCGCTCGCGCGCGGCGTCCTTGGCGGCATCGTCACTCTCGATGCTGAAGCTGGGGCCCGAAAGGTCGGTCGCGCCCGCCGCCACCAGCGCATCGAGCACCTTGCCGGTATCCTCGATCTTGCGCAGCTTGACGCTGACCCGGTTCGACACCTGATAGCCGCGGAAGATCTGGCGCTTGCCTTCGCGGTCGTAATCATAGCGGGCGTTCAGGTTGATCCCGGTGGTTTGGATGTCCTTTTCCGCGATGCCCAGCGCCTTGATGCGGTTGATCACCTTGACCATCTCGGCCGAGTTCATCCGCAGCGCCTCGACCGCGGTGGGCGCTTCGGTGGTCACCCCTGCGCCGATGGTCGCCATGTCGGGGGCGACGGTGACGGATTCGAAGATGTCGAGTTCGATCACCGGGCCTTCCGCCTCGATTTCGACATTGGCGGCGAAGCTGTGGGCGGGCAGCGCCAGCGCGCTGGCGGCGGCAAGGACATGAGCGGGACGGATCATGGCAGGTTCCTCCAGAAAGATGCGCCTTTGGACGCGGGCAGCTTTCGCAGCACTGAACCGCCTTGTCGCCCGCGCCGCAAGCCCCTAACTGCCGCATCCCATGGCACAGCCCCCCATCTTCTCGCTCGAAGGCATCGCTTTGCAACAGGGCGGGCGCTGGCTGTTCGGCGGCCCGAACCCCGCCAACGGCGCAGCGCCGATCGATCTGCACGTGATGCCGGGCGACCGGCTGGCGCTGATCGGGCGCAATGGCGCGGGCAAGACAACGCTGCTGAAGGTCATCACCGGCAAGATCGAGGCTGATCGCGGGGCACGGCGGACAAAGCCGGGCACGCGGATCGTGTTCCTTGAACAGGACCCCGATTTTGCGCAGGCCGACACGCTGATGGACTTTGCGCTCGGCGGTGAAGACGCGCCCGAGCGGCACGAGGTCGAGGCCATTGCCGGCCAGCTCGGCATCGACATGAACCGCGACGCCGCGACCGCCAGCGGGGGCGAACGCCGCCGCGCCGCCATTGCCCGCGCGCTGGCGCAGGATCCCGATCTGCTGCTGCTGGACGAACCGACCAACCACCTCGATCTTGCCGCGATCGACTGGCTGGAGGACTGGCTGAGCCGCTATCGCGGCGCCTTCATCACCATCAGCCATGATCGCACCTTCCTCACCCGCCTGACCCGCGCGACCCTGTGGCTCGACCGCGGGACGATGCGGCGCAAAGAGGTCGGCTTTGGCGGGTACGAGGCGTGGGAAGAACAGGTCTATGCCGAAGAGGCCCGCGCAGCCGAGCGGATGGATGCCAAGCTCAAGCTCGAAGCCCACTGGCTTGAACGCGGGGTGACCGCGCGGCGCAAGCGCAACCAGGGGCGGCTCGAAAAGCTGTTCCAGATGCGCGCTGCGCGGGCGGCGATGATCTCGGGCGCGGGCACGGCCAAGCTGAAGCTCGCCAGCGACGATGACTTCAAGTCGAAGTCCGTGATCGTCGCCGAAGGCATTGCCAAAACCTATGGGGAGCGCCCCGTCATCAAGCCGTTTTCGCTGCGCATCCAGAACGGCGACCGGATCGGCATCGTCGGATCGAACGGCGCGGGCAAGACCACGTTGCTGAAGCTGCTGACGCGCGAGATCGAACCCGATACCGGCACCGTCACCCATGCCCGCACGCTGTCGGGCGTGATGATCGACCAGCAGCGCAAGCTGCTGGAACCCGGCGCGACGGTGCGGCAGATCCTCGCCGAGGGCGGCGACTGGATCGACGTGCGGGGCGTGCGCAAGCATGTGCAGGCCTACCTCAAGGACTTCCTGTTCGATCCGGGCCTTGTCGATACCAAGGTCGGCATCCTTTCTGGCGGAGAGCGTTCCCGCCTGTTGCTGGCCCGTGAATTCGCCCGCACCGCCAACCTGCTGGTGCTGGATGAACCGACCAATGATCTCGACCTCGAAACGCTCGACCTGTTGCAGGAGGTGATCGCCGATTTCGATGGCACCGTGCTGATCGTCAGCCATGACCGCGACTTTCTTGATCGCACCGTCACTCTCACCCTCGGCCTCGACGGGTCGGGCAAGGTCGATATCGTCGCGGGCGGCTATGCCGACTGGGAGGCCAAGCGCCGCCAGCCCATCGCATCGCGCCCCGCCGCCACCCCGCGCAAGGACGACACCCCCGCCCCGTCCGCAACCATGCCCGCCAAGGCCGCGCCCAAGCTCACCTACAAGGACCAGCGCGACTACGAGATCCTGCCCGCCCGGATCGAGGAGCTGGAAACGGCGATTGCCAAGGGCGAGGCGATCCTTGCCGATCCCGAACTCTACACCCGCGATCCCCAGCGGTTTGCCACCATCTCCGCCGGGATCGCCACCGCCCGCACCGAGAAGGACGCGGCCGAGGAACGCTGGCTGATGCTGGCCGAACGGGTCGAAGGTTGAACCGCGCGGGCCGCCGTGTTGGAGACACATGAGACACTGTCCAGAGACTGAAAACCCCCCGCACCCGCACCCACCCGTGGCTCACCTGATCCGGTAGAATTCCGCCACCCGTTCCAGCGCGATCCTCAGCACCAGCTTGCCGCTGCGCGCGGGCCAGCCAAGGCCTTTCTCGGCCTCGGGCAAGGCCTCGCCTGCGCACACCACGCGCCACAATATGTCCTCCAGCCCCTTCCCCGCCGCCTTGATCGCGCCATCGAACCTCTGGCGCGCGGCGATCTGACGCTCGCCAGGGGCAAGCCCGCGTTCCCCGGTGGTCTTCACCCGCACCGGATCCCACCGCATGGTGACGCTGGCGGAAAGCTGCGCACGTTCGTAATCGCCGCGCAAGGCCTCGCCCGCGTCGAACAAGCGATCATCCAGATGGCCGCGCGCGTGCAGCCATGCGAGCGGGGATTCGGCCAGATTGACCGTCACCGTGCGGGTAGGCCTGCCGCCCTTCCCCGCGCCCTGCCCCGTGTTCAGCCCCGTGTTCAACCCCGCCTTAACCCTGCGCGGGCCTTCGGAGCTGAGTTCGCGTTCGACCAGTTGACGCTTCATGCCGGTTCCTCCCTTTTTGCAAGGAAAGCGACTTGCCAAAGCGGCGCATCTGTAGGAAAGAAAAATCCATATTGGTTAATCAAAAGGGGATCATCCGATGCTCAACCGCATCCGCGACATCCGCAAGGCCAGGGGGCTGACGCTGGCCGATCTCGCCGCCGCCTGCGATCCGCCGACCACCGCGCAGACCATCGGACGGCTCGAAACCGGGATGCGCCAGCTTTCGCTGACGTGGATGAACCGCATCGCCGCCGCGCTGGAGGTTGACCCCGCCAGCCTGATGCGCGCCGACACGGGAAACAGCGCGCAGATCGTCGCCGAACTGGCCGCCACCGGCGCGCAGGCCCTCACCACCCCGCGCGAGGCGGTGCTGCCGAATGATCTGGCCGCCGCCGAAGGCCCCGCCGCGCTGGTGCTGGCCGTGAACGAAAGCGTGGGCGAATACCGCCCGGGCGATCTTGTCTGGTTGCGCCAGCTCAATCCGGCGGTGATCCAGAGCGCGATCAACCGCGATTGCCTGGTCCCCCGCCCCGGCGGGCGCTTTGCCTTCGGGCGGCTCATCGATCACCGGGACACGCTGGTCGGGTTGCTGCCGCCGGGGGCCGGGCAGAAACAGGTGGTGGTCGATAACCCGGCATGGATCGCGGTGGCGATGATGCTGGTCAGGCCGCTGTGACGCGCGCCGCGACAGGACATCGCACGGTGAAGCACGTTCTGGCCCTTTCGACGCTCTATCCCAACCCGGTCAATCCGCGCTTCGGGACATTTGTCGCGCGTTCGCTGGAGGCACTGGCGAAACGCGGGGACTGGCGGGTGACGGTGGTGAACCCGATCGGCCTGCCGCCGCTGGCGCTGGGGCGCTATCGCCCGCTGGCAGATCTGCCCGCAAGCAATGCCGAAGGCGGGATCACCATCCACCGCCCGCGCTTTACCCTGATCCCGCGCATCGGCGCGCGCCGCAATGCCGCCGCGATTGCGCGGGCATGTCTGCCATTGGTCCGCCGCATCCATGCCGAGGCGCCGATCGACGTGCTCGATGCGCAGTTCTTCTTCCCCGATGGCCCCGCCGCTGCCCGGATTTCCCGCGAGATGGGCCTGCCGCTGTCGATCAAGTCACGCGGGAGCGATATCAGCTTCTGGGGGACACAGGATTTCGCCAGGTCGCAGATGCTTGACGCCGCCAGCGCCGCCACCGGACTGCTCGCGGTCAGCCGTGACCTTGCGGGGCAGATGGCGGGGATGGGCATGGATGCGCAGCGGATCACCGTGCATTACACCGGGCTTGACCGTGACCGCTTCCGCCCGCTCGAACACACGCAATTGCGCGCGCAGCTATCGCGCGAGTTGGGCTTTGCCCTGCCCGATAATGCGCCGATGCTGGCCTGCGTCGGCGCGCTGATCGAGCGCAAGGGTCAGGGGATCGCGATTGCGGCGCTGAAACACATTCCCGGCGCCCGGCTGGTGCTGATCGGCAAGGGCGAGGACGAGGCCCGGCTGCGCGCGCTGGCGGCAAGCGAAGGCGTGGCTGACAGGGTGCATTTTGCAGGCTCGCTCGATCACGACATGATGCCGCTGATCCTGTCGGCCGCCGATGTGATGGTGCTGCCGACGGTGAACGAGGGGCTGGCCAATGCCTGGGTCGAGGCGCTGGCCTGCGGCACGCCGGTGGTGACCTGCGATGTCGGCGGCGCGCGCGAGCTGATCGTGAATGACACCGCCGGGCGGCTGGTCGAACGCACGGCAACGGCGGTGGCGGCAGGGGTCAACGCGGTGCTGAACGCCCCGCCCGAGCGCGAGGCGGTCGCCGCGCTGACGGAAGGCTTCAGCTGGGAAGCCAATGCCGCCACGCTGGCGGCGCATTATGAGAAGCTGGCGGGCGCGGCCTAGGGCAGCGCGCGCCTACACTTCGCCGCGGGCGATCTTTTCCTGCCGGTCCATCGCGCTTTCCTGCGGCACGAAGCTGTTCGAGGTGACCCCCATCCAGATCAGCAGCGGCCCGGCCATATAGATCGACGAATAGGTGCCGATGAACAGCCCAGCGGTGATCGCCGCGACCATGCCGAACAGGCTCGGCGGGCCGAAGACCAACAGCGGCACCAGCGCCACGAACAGCGTCAGCGACGTCATCACCGTGCGCGCCAGCGTTTCGTTGACCGACAGATCGAGCAATTCGGGCAGCGGCATCTTGCGGAATTTCTTCAGGTTTTCGCGGATACGATCATAGACGACGATGGTGTCGTTCAGCGAATAGCCGATGATCGCGAGAATCGCGGCGACGATCTGCAACCCGAATTCCAGCTGCGTCAGCGCAAACAGCCCGAGCGTGACCGAGACATCGTGGAACAGCGCAAACAGCGCGCCGACGCCGAACTGCCATTCGAACCGCACCCAGATGTAGATCGCCACCGCCAGCATCGCCGCCAGCAGCGCCAGCACCGCCTGATTGCGGAATTCGCCCGCGACCTTGCCCGATACGGTGTCGTTGCCATCGGTGCGCGCGCCGGGATATTCCTTGCCGATCGCAGCGATAACCTCGTTGCCGATCTCGGTCGCTGCGCCCGGCGTTTCCTCTGCCCCTTCGGGCAGCGGCACGCGGATGGAGACCTGGTTGGGGGCGCCGAATTCCTGCACCACCGGCTCGCCATAGCCAAGCCCGCCGACCAGTTCGCGCAAAGACGGGATCGGGGCGGTCTCACGCTCCTCGAAGGTCAGGCGCACTTCCTGCCCGCCGGCAAAATCGACCCCGAAATTGAGGCCCTGCGTCAGCACCGCCGCCCAGCTTCCCACGATCAGCACGATGCTGAGCACGAAGAACGGCACGCGCAGTTTCAGGAACTTGATATTGGTATCGTCAGGGACGAGCTTGAGGAGTTTCATGCGATCGCCCTTTCAGATTCTGATGTCATTGGGACGCGCCTTGCGCAGCCATCCGGAAACCCACATGCGGGTCATGGTCACCCCGGTGAAGACCGAGGTGAACAGCCCGACCACCAGCACCACGGCAAACCCCTTGACCGGGCCAGAGCCGAAAGCGAACAGCGTTACCCCGGCGATGAAATTGGTGATGTTGGCATCATAGATCGCGCGGCTGGCTTCCTTGTATCCGGTCTCCACCGCGGCAATCACCTTGCGCCCGCGCTTGCGTTCTTCGCGGATGCGTTCGTTGATGAGGACGTTGGCGTCCACCGCCGCGCCGATGGTGATAACAAAGCCCGCAATCCCCGGCAGGGTGAGCGTGGCATTAAGCCCGGCC
The DNA here is from genome assembly GCF_900143235.1 of Erythrobacter sanguineus. Classification (GTDB taxonomy): domain Bacteria; phylum Pseudomonadota; class Alphaproteobacteria; order Sphingomonadales; family Sphingomonadaceae; genus Erythrobacter; species Erythrobacter sanguineus. The sequence continues at coordinate 25,195 of NZ_FRDF01000012.1, forward strand.
ATGATGCCCAGCAGCATCAACACGTTGAACACCAGCGCGATGGTGGAATAGATGCCGAAGCGGCCATAGCTCGCTACCATCAGAGCGACCACGGCCAAGCTGCCGATCATCATCGCCAGCAGCCCGCGCCGGATCGAATCCGCACCAAGGTCCGGCCCGACGGTGCGTTCCTCGACGATCGCGAGATCGACCGGCAGCGCGCCAGAACGCAGCGAGATGGCGAGGTTGTTGGCGCTTTCAGGGGTGAAGCTCCCCGAAATCTGCGCCCGACCGCCCAGGATCGGCTCGTTGATATTGGGCGCGGACAGCACCTGCCCGTCAAGGATGATGGCAAACGGCTTGCCCACATTCTCGCGCGTCAGCTTGGCGAACTTGGCCCCGCCCTGCGCATCGAAGGTGATGTTGACGACGTTCTGGTTGTTGGTCGGATCGACCCCGGCCTGCGCGCCTGTCAGATTGCCGCCGCCAATCCCGCCCAGTCGGCGCACCGCTTCGAACTGGCCTTCCTGCGGGGCGCCCGGGGCATAGGGGAAGATCTGGCTGCCCGGAGGTGCGACGCCGGCCTGCACGTTTTCGGGGAGCGCGTTGAGATCGACCAGCTTGAATTCGAGCTGCGCGGTCTGGCCAAGCAGGCTTTTCAGCGCCTCGGGATCGTCAAGCCCCGGCACCTGCACCACGATCCGGGTGTCGCCTTGCCGGATGATGGTCGGTTCGCGCGTGCCGAGTTCATCGATGCGGCGGCGCACCACTTCGGTCGCGCTTTCCATCGCATCATTCAGCGCCGTGTCGATCCCCGACGATGTCGGCGTGAGCACGATACGCTGGCCATCGACCACCGAAAGATCCCATTCGCGGGTCAGGTTCGCACCCTGCATCGTGGGTTCTAGCAGGCCGCGCGCACGATCAATGTCGGCCGCGCTGTCGAGCATGAAGCTCATCCGCCCATCGCCGGTGGAAACATCGCCGATGCGGATGCGCGGGGTGGCGTTGCGCATCAGCTGGCGAACATTTTCTTCCATGTTCTCAAGCCGCTGGGCGCGGATATCCTCGGCCTTGGCCTCCAGCAGCAGGTGCGACCCGCCGGCAAGGTCAAGCCCGAGATTGACCTGCGGATTGGGCAGGCCCGAGGGCCAGTCCAGCCCCGAAACATTGAACAGCGAAGGCAGCGCCAGCACCGCAGCGGCGAGCGTTACGCCCCATAGCCAGAGCTTTTTCCAGAGCGGGAATTCGAGCATTGCCTCAGGGTCTCACGCGAAAATGTCAGCCAGGTGGCGGCAATCCGCCACGCGATCAGTCGTTGGCCGGGGTGCCGCCGGGGGGGATGATGTCGCCGATGGTCGCCTTGACCGCCTTGACCCGGACATTGGTGCCCAGTTCCAGTTCGACAAAAGTATCGTCAACCTTGACCACCTTGCCCACGAGGCCCCCGGCGGTGACGACCTGATCGCCCTTCTTCATCCCGGCGACCTTTTGCTGGTGCTCCTTCTGCCGCTTCATCTGCGGGCGGATGATCAGGAACCAGAAAATCGCGATCATGCCGATGATCGGCAGGAAGTTGATCCACGCAGGCGGCGCTGCGGCAGCGCCCGCACCGGCGGCGGCAAGAAGGTTGAATGTCATGCGATAAAGCCCGTCAGGATCTACGTGGATGATATGCGGGGCAGACGCCCCGTCGGTCAAGTGGGCGCGCCTAGCAGCAATGCAAGCGCCCCGCAATGATCGGCGGTCGCGCTGGCGCGCGACGCAGACCTCCCGCCCCGCCTCCCCACCCGGCCACCGCAGAATAGTGGTGCTATTGGTGGTCGGGTGGGGAGGCGGGGCGGGAGGTCTGCGTCACCGAAGGTGGCACCCAAACAAAGACGCCTTGCCAGCCCCCGCCACCCGCCCTATAGGCGCCGCTCCACTGGATACGGGACGTAGCGCAGCCTGGTAGCGCATCACACTGGGGGTGTGGGGGTCGGAGGTTCGAATCCTCTCGTCCCGACCAGTGGAATTTTCCCCCTCCCATACCCGGAATACCCGCGAATGGCGGGCGCCAAGGCTGGCCTTGGCCCAGTTTCCACTGCCTCTTGCCCTGCTGCCTTTGCACGTTAATCTGGCGGGCATGCAGACCATCGCCATCGATGATTTCCTCACCGTCGATATCCGCGCTGGCACCGTGATCGATGCCCGGCCCTTTCCCGAGGCAAGAACCCCCGCGATCAAGCTGGTCATCGATTTCGGCCCCGATATCGGCACGCGCAAGAGCAGCGCCCAGATCACCGAACATTATACCCCCGAAAGCCTTGTCGGCACAAAGGTGATGGCGGTGGTGAATTTTCCCCCGCGCCAGATCGGGAAGTTCATGTCGGAGGTGCTGGTGCTGGGCTTTCCCGATGCAGACGGCGCCATCGTACTTGCCGCGCCGCAGGGCGATGTGCCGGACGGCGCGCGGCTGGCCTAGGCTTCGGCTGGCGCGAGCTCTCCCAGCGCCGCTTTCAATTCACCCAGCCACGGTTCGAATGGCTTCCATGCGTCCTGCCCCTTGCGATTGATCGGCTGGCGCACCTGCTCGCTCGATGCGGTGCGCACCGCGCGGTCCGTCTTGTGGAAATCGAGACAGGCCGCCTCGAACGGCAGCCCGAGAAAATTGAGCATCCTGCGGGTCTGGCCTTCAAGATCGTCGAGCACGTCCTCGTGGGTCACCCGCAGCACCTTGCCCGGCAGCACCGCGTCCCAATGCGCCATCAGGCGGACATAATCGGCATAATAACGCCCGACTTCGTTGAGCCCGTAGGTGAATTCCTGCCCTTCGGCGAAGAGCTGCTTGAAGCCGGAAAAACAGCAATCCATCGGATCGCGCCGCGCATCGATGATCCTGGCATTGGGCAGGATCAGGTGGATCAGCCCGATATGGCGGAAATTGTTGGGCATCTTGTCGATGAAAAACGGCGCGTCTGCGCGATGGATGCGGGTGTTGGCGATGAAATCGCGCCCGAACCCGGCGAGCTGATCTGCGGTCAGATCATGCAGCACCTGCGGATAAAGGTTCTCCCCCACCCGCCGTCCCCGCAACCGGTGCGCAAGCGCAAGGATATCAGGCAGTTCGAGCGTCCCGTCCACTTGCGAATGGCTGGCAAGGATCTGTTCGAGCAGGGTCGATCCGGCGCGCGGCAGGCCAAGGATGAAGATCGGATCGGGCGCATCATGGCCCGCGCCCTGATGCTTCTCGAACAGGTCAGGCGTGCAGGCCTCTTGCTGGCGGGCAAGCTCGGCGCTCATGGCATCGGCGCTGTAACGGGTCTGGGCGCGCTTCAGCCGGTTGCCTTCTTCATAAGCCGCAAAACTGGCTGCGTATTCACCGCGGTCCTCGTGCGCCTTGCCCAGCGCAAAGGCGAGGTGGACCCGGTCCATGAAGGCCAGATCGCTGCGTGCGGCCTGCGCCTGCATCCGCACCAACTCATCATCGCTGAAACGGTAGGTCTTGAGGTTCGCCAGCGCATACCACGCATCGCCATGATCGGGCTTGGCCGCAATCGCCGCGCGGTAGCTGGCTATCGCCTCGGCACTCGCGCCGGTGGTCTTGAGCGCGTGGCCCTTGCTGGTGAGGTTGGCGGGATCGGTGGGGAGCTTTTCCAGCACCTTGTCGAACAGGTCGAGCCCGCGCGCATAATCGCCCACCGCCATGCTCTCGATCGCGAGGCGCGACTGGAACACGGGGCTGCCGGGATCGCGTTGATAAAGCGTTTCGGCCTGCTCGCGCGCCTTGGCGAAGTTCTGCCGCCGCCGCAGCGCGTCGATAAAGTCGAGCCGCAATTGCACATCATCCGGCCGGAAAGCGAGCGCGCTTTCGAGCAGGAATTCGGCTTCCTCCAGCACGCCGAATTCGATACCGATCCGCGCCAGCAGGCGCATCCCCTCGACATGATTGGCATCACGCGCCGGATGGCTGCGCAGGTAATGGCGGCAGATTTCCTCGGCACGCAGCAGCCGTCCTTCGGCGAGGTGATGGGTGACCGCGACCAGTTCGCGCGGGAGCTGGGCAAGGCGTTGCTGCTGGAAGGCTGCAAGATTGGCCTCGTCCCCGCGCCCGGTCGCGGCGAACAGCCGCGCCTGCTCGCGCCAGCTTGCCTCCAGCGCCGGGTTGAAACGGGTTGCCCGCTGGAACGCAGCCAGCGCCGCCGCCTCGCGCCCCTGCGCCAACGCCAGATGGCCCGCCTCCTGCCACGCGCGGCCATATTCGGGCATGGCCGCGTGGAGCCGGCCGAGATAGGCCTCGGCCGCGACAAAATCCTTGAGATAACGCGCCGCCACCGCCGCAAGATACAGCGCCTCGCCATCCTCGGGCGCTTCGTCCAGCAGCGCGCCCGCCAGCGCCAGCCCATCGGCAAAGCGGCCGGCCTGCACCGCGTCCTGCGCGGATTTGAGCTGTGTTTCGCGGGTGGTCATGCCGATCGTCCTACACGCCCCCGTTCTGCAAGCAAGGCGGCGGGAGCGAGCCTTTGCCCGCCCCCGCCGCTGCTTTTCCAATCAGGCCCGATCAGTAGTCGTAGCCCACCCGGAACCCGACGGTGAGCGGACGGTTGGTCACGATCCGCGCCCGGTCATTGACGAAATTGCCCGAAATCTGCGCGCGTTCATCAAACAGGTTTTCGCCGAAAATCTCGAAGCTCCACTGGTCCTTTTCGATCCCGGCGGCGAAATCCCCCACCGTGTAGCTGTCAAGCTGCAGGCGGTTGATCTCGATGATGTCGGTGAACTTGCTGGCCGAATGGGTCACCTGCGGCATCACATAGGCACCCAGCGTCGCGCTCAGATCGAATTCGTAGCGCACCCGGAAATTGCCCTGGAACGACGGGGCAAAGGCCAGCTCCGATCCTTCGACCACGTCATTGGTCGGGATCAGGACGTCGGTGATCTCGGTATCGAGGATCGAGAACGCACCGGCAACCGTCAGCCCCGGCACCGCATAGGGCGCAAAGGTGAAGTCCGCCTCCAGCCCGTAGATTTCCGCATCGGCGGCATTGGCCGAGAAGAACAGGTTGGTGATCGAAGGATCGAAGATCGTCGTCTGGAGGTTGGAGATGTCGACATAGAAGGCGCTGCCGTTGAACCGCAGCTGCCCGTCGATCAGTTCCATCTTCCAGCCGATTTCGTAATTCTGCACCTCATCGGTTGCCAGTTCGAACGGCACGGTGAAGTTGTTCGGCCCCGGCGCCCCGCCCGGACGGTTGAGCAGGCCCGGACGGAAGCCTTCCGAATAGGTGGCATAGAACAGCGTATCAGGCGTCGGAGTCAGGGTGATCGTGCCCTTCAGGATCGTCCCGCTGGCCGATGCCACATCGGGCGCGCGGACCGAGTTGAATGCGCGCTGCGCCTGCGCCGGGGTAAGTCCCGCCGCCTCGATATCGGCAAGACTATCGTTCAGCGTGAAGTTCTGCCGCACGGCTTCGGAACACGACAGGTTGAAGAAGAAATTGCCGTCGCCGTCATAAAGATCGGAAATGTTGGTGCCGAAAGCGTTCTCGTCAGTGCCGCTGGTGTTGCAGAAGCTGGCATTGGCGCCGCCTTCCAGATCAACCTCGACATCGTAATAGCGCGCGCCCAGCGTCACGGTCAGCAGGTCGGGCACAATGTCGATCGCGGCCTCGCCAAACAGGCCGAATTGTTCATCGGTGCGGCGGATATCATTGCGGAAAATTGCATCGCGCGGGAATGCCCCGTCATCGGTGCTGAAAATGCCGGGGAAGGTGAAGTTCGGCGCAAACCCGCCAAACGGCGCGGCATCGACATTGCCGGGATAGTTGAAGTCGTTGCGCTCCTTCAGCTCAAGGTCGGAATAGAATCCGCCCACGGTGGCACGCACCGGCCAGGTTTCCGGGGTCGAGAACCGCAACTCCTGCGTGAAGACCTGCGTCTGGCTGTCCGAAGTGACGTAGAGATTGGGTTCCTGGCAGGTGCCGCTGGGGGCAGCGGCGCCGGGATAGCTCACCGACCCATCACAGATGTAATAGGGCAGATACTGGCCCACGAACAGGTAATCGGTGTAGTCGATCCGCTGGTCGGTCCGGCGATCAGTATAAGCGCCGGTATAGACCACATCGAGCATCGCGATGCGCCCTTCGACCGTCCAACTGGTGTTGGAGAAATTGTCCTCCAGCCGGTCAGTCTCGAAGCGCTCGATTTCCAGATTGTTGAGCCCGCCCAGTTCGGGATCGGCGAAGAACACGCCGTCGGTCTCAAGGCTCTGGCGGGTGTGCGCGACGGTCACTGTCCAATCGGGCGTGACTTCCCACAGCGCCGTGGCGCGGAAGCCGGAATACTGGGTGTCGTTGAAATTCTCACGTGCGAGGCTGGCATTGTCGGCTTCGAGAAAGGTCACGCCGGAAAGGTCGGCGGTCGACTGGAACCCGGCGCGGTTGGCGTTGACCGGTATACCGTTGGGGCGCACCGTGCCTTCGGGCCGGAAGCGCGCGCTTTCGGACAGGTCGCGCGTGCCCGCCACATTGTCGATGAAGCCGCCCTGGTCATCCAGAAACACCACCCCGCGCAAGCCGAAAGTATCGGTCACGGGGACGTTGATCATGGCCTTGACCGAATAGCTTTCTTCGCCGCCCTTGGTGAAGGACACGCTTGAATCAAAGCCTGCGTCAAAGCCGGACAGGTCGGGCTTGTTGGTGATCAGCCGCACCACGCCCGCCTGCGAGCTGGCGCCGAACAGCGTGCCTTGCGGCCCCGACAGCACCTCAATCCGCTGCATGTCGGCGGCATAGACATCAAGGTTGCGGCCCGGCTGGGCAAGCGGCTGTTCATCGAGATAGAAGGCGACATTGGGCGCAAGGCCGGCAACGCCCGCGGTGGTGAGGTTGGGCGTGGTCGAAGCCAGCCCGCGGATATAGATCGTGTTCTGCCCCGGCCCGGTGCCGCCTGCGGTCACGTTGGGCAGCTGGTCGAGATAATCCTCGAAGGTATCGATGTTGAGCTGGGAAAGCTGTTCCTCGCCGATCGCGGTGACCGAAATCGGCACGTCCTGCAGATCTTCGGTGCGCTTTTGTGCGGTGACGATGATGGTCTTGATCCCGCCTTCCTGACGCGGACGCTGAGAGGTGGAGGTGGACGCAGCGTCCTGCGCAGCGGCAGGAGACGCAATCGCGATTGCAAGCGCGCCAATAGACGCGCCGCCGAGAATTTTCATCATGTAAGGCCCCTTTGAGCTTCGGAACGGGTCGCGATGCAAGGAACGCACCGGCATGACCCAAGAAATGGCACGGCTGCATAAAGCGCCATGGCGATGATTGTTCCGCTAAAAAGGGAATCTGGTGGTTTCCACCGGCGTCGTGAAAATCACGCAAAAGCACTTTGTGGTTGTTGCATAATGACAACACAAAGAATTATTCAAGTGTTATTTGAAGTATCTGAAACATATCTAAGAAAATTTTTCTTATGATTTTTATGATTCAGATTAATGTCCATATTTATTCTTGGATTTTACTCATTTTCTAAAACGAGGTTCGTTTTTACCTTTGCAATAAGCAAGACATGCCCAAGTCATTCCGCAGCGGTTACTTTCTCCGCCCATTCCTCGCAGGCCTGCGCCGTGGTCGGAATGCCGTGATGTTTGCGGATCAGATCGAAGGATACCGCCTTGATGATCGCCACCCCCATCAGCGCGACAACGATGGAAAACGGCAACGCGCCGATGATCATGGTGATGCGGATCGCCTCGATCCCGCCAAGGATCAGCATCGAACCGACCACGAAAGCGATTGCCGCGCCCCAGAAAAGGATGTGGTAGCGGCGGCTGCCTTCGTCATCGCCCGCGCCGTTGATGGTGTTGACGATCAGGATCGCGCTGTCGGCCGATGTCACCAGATAGGTCATCAGCAACACCACCACGAGCCCCGCGACCACCAGCGCCAGCCCCGGCTCAAGCAGCACGGCCAGCGTCGCAAACAACTGGTCCGACATCGGCGCGCCGACGATCCGGCCCCCGGCCAGCCCCGACAATTCAAGTTCGATCGCGGTGCCCCCGACCAGCGCCATCCACACAAAGCACATCAGCGAGGGCACCACTGTCACCCCGAAGACATATTCGCGGATCGTGCGCCCGCGCGAAATACGGGCGATGAACATGCCCACGAACGGCGCAAAGGCGATCCACCATGCCCAGTAGAACACGGTCCAGTCGAGCTGCCACTGGTTGAGCGCCGCGCCCAGCACGCTGCCATCCTGGCTCCACAGCCTGAGCGATTGCTGCGGCAAAGTGGTAAGATAATCCCACAGGCCCACTCCCAGCAGCTCAAGCCCGTAAATTCCCGCGCCCAGCACCGCGAACAGCGCCAGCAATGCGATCGACAGGCCCATGTTGATGTTCGACAGCCATTTGATCCCGCGCCCAACGCCCGATAGCGCGCTGATCGTCGAGGCCCCCACCAGCGCCACCAGCGACACGATGATGGCGAGCGAGGATGCCGACCCGTCGTCTGCCAGCAGCCAGTCACCCAGCCCCAGCCGCGCAAGACCGGCGACGAATTGTTCGACCCCCAGCCCCATCGTCACCGCCACGCCGAGAATGGTCGCCACCACCGCGACAATATCGACGACGTGGCCCAGCGGCCCCTCCATCACCCTGCCGAATAATGGTGCGAGCGCCGAACGGATGGTCAGCGGCAAGTCCCGGCGATGCGCGACATATCCGATCGCCAGCCCCACCAACGCATAGGTGCACCATGCCCCCAGCCCCCAGTGCAGGAAGGTGTACATATAGGCCGGGCGCACGGCCTCGCGGCTCTGGCTTTCGGCCATTCCGCGGATGATATCGGGGTTGTTGACAAAATGGGCGAGCGGTTCGCCGGTCGAATAGGTCAGCATCCCGATGCCGATCCCCGCCCCGAAGAGCATCGAGAACCACGAGAACCGGTTGAATTCGGGCTTTTCGCCGGGCGGGCCAATCCGCAGGGTCCCGGTCCACGGCAACAGCGCCAGCACAAGGCAGGTGATGATCAGGCTGACGACGAGGTAGACATACCAGCCGCCAAAGGTCGCGATGATGGTCGAATTGGCGGCGCCCAGCGTCTTGCTGGCATTCACCGGGAAGAAGATCGCCCACATGATCAGCAGCGATACGATCACCTTGGCCGGGATCGTCACCGCCCGGCTGAACCCGTCATAGAAACCGCTGTCGTGGGTTTCGATGTCGAGTTCGACCAGCGGCGGGTCGATCGGCCAGTCGGCCTGCGCGTCTGCCAGCGATTCTGTCGGCGACGGTGCTTCGCCTGGCCTGCTGCTCATCACGGTCCTGTCCCGGACAGCAAACCATGGCAAAAGGCGACGCGGGATCACGCTGCCGGCATTGCTGCCAAGGCTCTGTCCGCTTTCATGAAATGGCAGGGGATTGTGTCCCGGACGGACAGCAGCGCAAAGGGCATGCAAATAGCAGCAATGCCCCGCGACCCCCGGATGCGGAGAATGTGTAGGCGCTACCTACCCCCCCCACAGGCATTTGCAACCCCGCGGGGCAACGCGTTGCGGCCGCGGTTGACCCGCTCCCGGCAAATCCGCAAGACAGCCAGCTAAGGAGACCCGATATGAACAGACCCCTTCTTGCAACGGTTCTTGCCCTCGCGTTGGCGCTGGCGCTTTTGCCCGCTGCGGCCGCCGCGCAGAGCGATGCGGCTGGCACCGCCGCTGCCGAGAATGCCGCGTCTGTGGGGCCAGATCGGCACTTTACCCCGGAAGACCTGTTCCACCTTGCCGCCGCCGCCGATCCGCAGATCAGCCCGGATGGCAGCCGCATCGCCTATGTCCGGCGCAGCAACGACATCATGGTCGACCGCGCGCGCTCCGCAATCTGGCTGATCGACACCCGCAGCGGCGAGGAAATGCCGCTGGCGGGCGGGCCGGATGCTAGTGCCTTTGCCCCGCGCTGGTCGCCCGACGGCACGCGGCTGGCCTATGTCTCCACCGCCAGCGGCGGGGCGCAGTTGTGGGTCAAATGGCTGAATGGCGGCGAGGCGGTGCGCCTGACCGGCCTGCCCGAAAGCCCATCGAACATCACATGGTCGCCCGATGGCAGCACCATTGCCTATAGCATGCTGGTTCCGGGCGGCGGGATCACGCTCGGCGCTGCGCCTTCGGGCAAGCCGGAGGGGGCAAAGTGGGCCGAACCGCTCGAAATCTACGATCTGGTCACCTATCGCGCCGACGGGGCGGGATATCTGAAACCGGGGTTTGAGAAGATCTTCATGATCCCCGCCGCCGGCGGCGCACCGCGCCAGCTGACCTTTGGCGATCATCATGACGGCGGGTCGCTGGCCTTCGGCAGGGACGGCCGCACGCTCTATTTCAGCGCCAACCGCAATCCCGACTGGCAGACCGATCCGGTGGAAAGCGAAGTCCACGCGCTCGACATCGCCAGCGGCACCATCACGCCGCTGACCAGCCGCGACGGCCCCGATCACAGCCCGGCGGTTTCGCCCGATGGCAAGCTTATCGCCTTCCTCGGCTTCGACGATGCGGGCCGCGCCTACGAGAACGACGATCTTTATGTGATGGCTCCGGATGGTTCGGGCTTGCGCAATCTGACCGAAGGCTGGGATTTCAGCCCCGCCGGGGTGGTGTGGGATGCCGACGGCAAGGGCCTCTACGCCCAATATGACATCAGCGGAGAAGTGCGGGTGGCGCGCATCGGGCTCGACGGGACAATCCGCGACGTGGCGGAGGGTGTGACCGGGGGCGGGCTCGACCGGCCCTATACCGGCGGCGGTTTCTCGGTCGCGGCCAATGATGCGATTGCCTTTACCGGCGGCGAGCCGGCCTTTCCGGCCGAAGTGCGGCTGGCAAGCGCGGGCAAGGCGCGCACCCTGACCGATCTCAACGCCTCGCTGCGTGCGGTCAAGACCATGGGCGCGGTGCGCAAGATCACCACCCGATCAAGCCATGACGGGCGGGCCATTGAAGGCTGGCTGACCTTGCCGCCGGCCTATGCAGAAGGCACGCGGGTGCCGCTGATCCTCGAAATCCATGGCGGGCCATTTGCCGCCTATGGCCCGCATTTTGCCACCGACAACCAGCTTTATGCCGCGGCGGGCTATGCCGTGCTTTCGGCCAATCCGCGCGGCTCGACCAGCTATGGCGAGGACTTCGCGAACGCCATCGACAAGGCCTATCCCGGCAATGACTATGATGATCTGATCAGCATTGTCGATGAAGCGATCGCGCAGGGCATCGCCGATCCCGATGCGCTGTTCGTGACCGGCGGATCGGGCGGCGGGGTGCTGACCAGCTGGATCGTCGGCAAGACCAATCGGTTCAAGGCCGCCGCCACCCAGAAGCCGGTGATCAACTGGACCACGCAGGTGCTGACCGCCGACGCGCCGGCGTTTTTCGGGCGTTACTGGCTGGGGATGCAGCCGTGGGAGAACCCCGAATTCTACTGGCAGCAATCGCCGCTGTCGCTGGTGGGCAATGTCGAAACGCCCACGCTGGTGGTGGTCGGGGCCGAGGATTACCGCACCCCGGTGAGCGAATCAGAACAATATTACACCGCCCTGCGGCTGCGCGGCGTGCCGACTGCGCTGGTCAAGGTGCCGGGCGCGAGCCATGGCGGGATTGCCGCCCGTCCATCGCAAAGCGCGGCCAAGGCGGCGGCGATTCTTGCATGGTTCGAGCGATACAGGAACGGCTGGTCGCGCGATCAATAGCACCCTCGCGCGGCGCGCATCAGCAGTTGCAAATCATTTGCAGGCGGCCCTGCTTGCAAGCCTGCCTGCCTCTGCTAAAGCGCCCGCGGGATCTTTCACGACATCCTGTTCACTCACAGGCTGCCCGCGGACGGGCGATGAGAATGGGGCTTAACAGCAATGCAGAAAATCAAGGTGGCAAACCCGGTCGTCGAACTCGATGGCGACGAGATGACCAGGATCATCTGGCAGTGGATCCGCGAGCAGCTGATCCTGCCCTATCTCGACATTGACCTGCGCTACTACGACCTTTCGATCGAGAACCGCGACGCGACCGACGATCAGGTTACCATCGATTCCGCCAATGCCATCAAGGAACATGGCGTCGGCGTGAAGTGCGCGACCATCACCCCGGATGAACAGCGGGTGGAGGAATTCAGCCTCAAGAAGATGTGGAAGAGCCCCAACGGCACAATCCGCAACATCCTTGGCGGCGTGGTGTTCCGCGAACCGATCGTGATCGACAACGTGCCGCGGCTGGTGCCAGGCTGGACCGATCCGATCGTGGTTGGCCGCCATGCCTTTGGCGATCAGTACCGCGCCACCGACACGCTGATCCCCGGCCCGGGCAAGCTGCGGCTGGTGTTCGACGGCGATGATGGCACCAAGCTCGATCTCGACGTGTTCGACTTCCCCAGCGCGGGCGTCGCCATGGCGATGTACAACCTTGACGATTCGATCCGCGACTTTGCGCGTTCCAGCTTCAATTACGGCCTCAACCTCGGCTGGCCGGTTTACCTGTCGACCAAGAACACCATCATGAAAGCCTATGACGGGCGCTTCAAGGACCTGTTTCAGGAGGTGTTCGACAGCGAAGGCTTTGCCGAAAAGTTCAAGGCCGCCGGGATCGTCTACGAACACCGCCTGATCGACGACATGGTCGCAAGCGCGCTCAAGTGGTCGGGCAAGTTCGTCTGGGCCTGCAAGAACTATGACGGCGATGTACAGTCCGACACCGTGGCGCAGGGCTTCGGTTCGCTCGGCCTGATGACTTCGGTGCTGATGACCCCCGATGGCAAGACTGTCGAAGCCGAAGCCGCGCATGGCACCGTCACCCGCCATTATCGCCAGCACCAGCAGGGCAAGGCGACCAGCACCAACCCGATCGCCTCGATCTTCGCGTGGACCCGCGGACTGATGTATCGCGGCCGCTTCGACAACACGCCCGATGTGGTGAAGTTTGCCGAAACGCTCGAACGCGTCTGCATCGCCACGGTGGAAAAGGGCCACATGACCAAGGATCTGGCGCTGCTGATCGGGCCGGGTCAGGATTGGCAGACGACGGAACAATTCTTCGAGACCATCGTGCAGAACCTCGAAAAGGAAATGGCCAGCTGGGCGTAAGGTCCGGCCAGGGAGTTATATGGCAAGCAGATCGAAAGCGCGGCTGGAAATACGCCAGGCCAAGCTCAAGGACGTGCGGGCGATCGGAGAACTCGTCCGCCGCGCCTATGATGATCTGCCTGCCTATACCCAGGGCGAAATCCGCGGGCAGATCAACAACTATCCCGAAGGTTGCTTCGTCGCCAAGCTGGATGGCGAAGTGGTTGGGTATTGCGCCTCGATGCGGCTGGACGAGCGCGTGGCGCTGTCAAACCACACCTGGGACGAGGTGACCGGCAACGGATTTGGCAGCCGCCACGATCCCACCGGCGACTGGCTCTACGGCTACGAGATGTGCGTTGATCCGAGCGTGCGCGGCACCCGGTTGGGGCGCCGCCTTTACGAGGAACGCCGCGCGCTGGCTGAACGGCTGGATCTCACCGGGATCGTGTTTGGCGGACGCATGCCCGGCTACGCCCGGGCGAAACGCCGCAAGACCAATCGCGCCGAAACGCCGCAGGATTATCTCGAACAGGTGATCGAGAACCGCATCCACGATCCGGTCCTGCGCTTTCAACTCGCCAACGGGTTCGAGCCGCAGGGCATCCTCCCCAAATATCTGCCGGAAGACAAGGCCAGCCGCGGCAACGCGGTGCGGATGATCTGGCGCAATCCCTATGTCGACAGCGACGCCCCGCCCAAGCACCGCCTGCCACGCGATGTCGAAAGCGTCCGCATCGCCACCTGCCAATTGCAGGCGCGCGCAGTTTCCGGCTTCGATGAATTCATGAAGCAGATCGAATATTTCGTCGATGTTGCCGCGGATTATGAAGCGGACTTCATCGTCTTTCCGGAAATGTTCACGGTGATGCTGCTCTCGGCCGAACCATCCGAGCTGACCCCGCTCGAAGCCATCGAAACGCTCAGCAACTACACCCCGCGCATCCGCCAGCGGCTGTCGGAAATGGCGCTGGCCTATAACATCAACATCATCGGCGGATCACACCCCACCCGCATGGCCGACGGGGACATCCACAATGTCGCCTATGTGTGCCTGCGCGACGGATCGATCCACGCGCAGGAGAAGATCCACCCCACCCCCAACGAGGCCTATTGGTGGAACATCAAGGGCGGCGATTCCATTGATGCCATTCCCACAGACTGCGGCCCGATCGGCGTGCTGATCTGCTATGACAGCGAATTTCCCGAACTTGCCCGGCGGCTGGTGGATGAAGGCGCGCGGATCATCTTCGTCCCGTTCTGCACCGATAGCCGCCAAGGCTATATGCGGGTGCGGTACTGTTCGCAGGCGCGCGCGATTGAAAACCAGTGCTTCGTGGTGCTCAGCGGCAATGTCGGCAACCTGCCCAATGTCGCCAATATGGACATCCAGTACGCGCAAAGCTGCATCCTCACCCCTTGCGATTTCCCCTTCGCGCGGGATGGCATCGCCGCCGAAGCGTCCGAGAATGTCGAAACGCTGACGATCAGCGACGTCAACCTTGCCGATCTGTCATGGGCGCGGGCCGAAGGCACGGTGCAGAACCTCGCCGACCGCCGGTTTGATCTCTACCGGATCGAGTGGGACAAGCGGGTCGGCAACATCAAGGACCCGCTGGGCGAAGAACGCGTAACCGGGATATCCCGTCCGCTGGGGCCGCCATCGGCAGGTGGTGGATGACAGGACCATAGGGCCGCGCTAAGCCCGCAAGGTGGCTGGCGAACTCACCTTTTCTCCGATCCTGTCCGATGCGCTGGTGATTCTCGGCGCAGCGGGGATCGTGATTCCGGTCTTCGCCCGCTTCCGCATCACACCGATCATCGGCTTCATCCTGATCGGTGTGCTGGTTGGCCCCTATGGGCTGGGTTCGCTGGTCGAACGAATACCCTGGCTCACCCACATCACCATCACCGATCCCGAGGTGCTGGAGCCATTTGCCGAATTCGGCATCATCCTGCTGCTGTTCGCGATCGGGCTGGAACTGTCGTTCAACCGATTGTGGCAATTGCGCCGGCTGGTGTTCGGGCTGGGCGCGCTGGAACTGCTGATTATCGGCTCCTCGCTGGCTGGCTTCCTCGGGCTGACAGGCATGCTCGACTGGACCGGTGCGCTGGCGCTGGGGTTTGCGCTGGCCTTTTCATCGACCGCGATCGTGCTGCCGATTTCCGGCACGCGTACCCCGGTCGGGCGCGCGGCGCTTTCCATGCTGCTGTTCGAGGACATCATGATCGTGCCGATCATCTTCATCCTCGGCGCGCTCGCTCCCAAGGCGCAAGGCGATGGCTGGGCGGGCCTTGCCGATACGCTGTGGCAGGGCGGGCTGGTGATCGCGATATTGCTGGTGGTGGGGCGGTTCGCGCTTCCGCGCCTGTTCGCGCAGGCAGCACGCACCAAGAACCCCGAATTGTTCCTTGCCGCCTCGCTGCTGGTGGTGATCGGCGCCAGCCTTGCCACCGGCGCAGTCGGCCTGTCGCCAATCGTGGGCGCGCTGATCGCCGGGCTGCTGATTGCCGAGACCGAATATCACACCGAGGTCGAAGTGATCATGGAACCGTTCAAGGGCCTCGCATTGGGCGTGTTCCTGATCACCATCGGCATGAGCATCGATCTGGTCGCGATCACCGCCAATCCCGGCGCGCTGGCGCTGGCAGTGGTGGGCGTGCTGGTGTTCAAGGCGCTGGTCACCGGCATCCTGCTGCGGCTGATGGGTGCGCGGCGCAGCACCGCGACCGAAACCGGTGTAATGATGGCCTCGCCCAGCGAAACCACCCTGATCGTGCTTTCGGCGGCAACCGCGGCAATGGTGGTCGATTTCGAAACGGCGCAGTTCTGGCAGACGGTGACCGCGATCGGCCTGACCATCACCCCGCTGCTGGCCAAGCTGGGACAGGTGATCGCCCGCAGGGTCGACGGCGCGCCGCAGGTGGCAAGCGAGGATTTCAGCGATCAGGCCCGCACCATCATCGTTGGCGGCGGACGCGTTGGCCGTCTGGTGGCCGACATGTTGGATAGCCATGATCAGGCCTATGTGATGCTCGATTCCGATCCCGACCTGATCGCGCGGGTGCAGCGCGAAGGCTATCGCGCAGTGTTCGGCGATGCTGCGCGCGGCGACGCGCTGGCCAAACTGGGGGCCGGGAACGCGCCCGCAGTCGTGCTGACCATGGACGAACCGGTGCTGGCACAGCGGCTGGTCAGCAAACTGCGCAGCGAACACCCCGATCTGCTGATCGTGGCCCGCGCGCGCGACACGGATCACGCTGCCGAGCTTTATCGCGCCGGGGCCAGCCATGCCGTGCCGGAAACGCTGGAAAGTTCGCTCCAGCTATCCGAAGCGGTGCTGGTCGATATCGGCATCGCCATGGGCCCGGTGATCGCATCGATCCACGCCAAGCGCGACGAGTTCCGCGAACAACTGGAGCGCGAAGGCGGGCTTAGCGAAAAGCCCAAGCTGCGGACCACCAACGCCGAGGCATGAACCCGCCCCGGCGCGCCGGATCAGGCCGCTGGCTGGGCAGCGAGCACAGCCTTCACCGCCGCCAGAGCCTCTGCCGCCTTGGCCCCGTCCGGTCCGCCGCCTTGCGCCATGTCAGGCCGCCCGCCGCCGCCCTTGCCGCCCAGCGCTTCCACGCCCGCGCGCACCAGATCGACCGCGCTGAACCGAGCCGTCAGATCATCGGTCACGGCGGCCGCAATGCTGGCCTTGCCGTCATTGACCGCGATCACCGCCGCCACGCCCGATCCGAGCCGCTGCTTTGTCGCATCGAGCAAGGGGCGCAATTCCCTGGGATCGAGCCCTTCGAGCACCTGCCCGCTGAAGGCGACCCCGGCGATCTCCTCGTCCGTCGAAGCTGCCGGGCCGCCCGAACCGCCGCCGCCCAAAGCCAGCGCCTTTTTCGCCTCGGCCAGTTCCTTTTCGAGCCGCTTGCGCTCCTCCATCAAGGCCGTGATCCGGGCAGGCACTTCCTCCGGCGTCGCGCGGATCACGCCTGCCGCAGCCTTCAGCGCGTCTTCGCGCGCGACCAGCCATGCCCGGGCCGCTTCGCCGGTCAGCGCCTCGATCCGGCGCACGCCAGAAGAAACCGCGCTTTCCGACACGATCCGGAACACCCCGATATCGCCGGTGGCGCGCACATGGGTGCCGCCGCACAGTTCGACCGAATAATTGCGCCCTTCATGCCCCGCGCGGCCCATCGACAACACCCGCACCTCATCGCCATATTTCTCGCCGAACAGAGCCAGCGCGCCGGCCTCGACCGCGTCATCGGGGCTCATCAACCGCGTGCCGACCGCTTCGTTGGCGCGGATTTCAGCGTTCACTTCGGCTTCGATGGCGGCAATGTCCTCTGGCGTAAGGGCGACCGGGTGCGAGAAATCGAAGCGCAAGCGGTCATCGGCGACCAGAGAGCCCTTCTGGGTCACGTGCCCGCCGAGCCGATTGCGCAGCGCGGCATGGACAAGGTGGGTGGCGGAATGGTTGGCGCGGATCCGGTCGCGGCGTTCGGCATCGACCTTGAGTTCAACCGTGTCGCCAACCGCCACTTCGCCCGCGTCAATATGCACCTGATGCGCGTGCAAGCGGCCGAGCGGCTTGGATGTGTCGGTGACAGTCGCCTTGAGCCCCGCGACGCTGGCGATGGTGCCGCTGTCACCGGTCTGGCCGCCGCTTTCGCCGTAGAACGGGGTCTGGTTGGTGAGGATCACCACGTCATCACCAGCGCCTGCGCGTTCCGTTTCGGCCCCGGACTTGACGATCGCGACCACCCGGCCCTCGCCCGAGGTCGAGGCATAGCCGGTGAATTCACTGGCGCCTTCGCGCTCGGCAATGTCGAACCAGACCTCACCCGAGGCTGCCTCGCCCGATCCCTTCCACGCAGCGCGCGCGGCAGCCTTCTGACGCGCCATTGCGGTGTCGAATCCGGCGCGGTCGACGCCGATCCCGCGCGCGCGCAACGCATCTTCGGTGAGGTCATAGGGGAAGCCAAAAGTGTCGTAGAGGCGGAAGGCGATTTCGCCGTCGAGTTCGCCGCCAGCGCCCAGATCGCCGGTTGCCTCGTCAAGCAGTTTCAGGCCCTTGTCGAGGGTGCGACGGAACTGGGTTTCCTCGCGTTCGAGCACCTCTTCGATCAGCGCCTGACCGCGCAAGAGCTCGGGATAGGCCTGGCCCATTTCCGTGACCAGCGCGGGGACAAGCCGATGCATCAGCGGTTCTGACGCGCCGAGCAGGTGCGCGTGGCGCATCGCGCGGCGCATGATCCGGCGCAGCACATAACCACGCCCCTCGTTCGATGGCAGCACGCCGTCAGCCATCAGGAAGCTGGTGGAGCGCAGGTGATCGGCAATCACGCGGTGGCTGGCGGCCTGTTCGCCCTGCGCCGCAACATTGGTGAGGCCTTCCGATGCGGCGATCAGCGCCTTGAAGGTATCGGTATCGTAATTGTCATGCGCGCCCTGCAACACGGCGGCGATGCGTTCGATCCCCATGCCGGTGTCGATCGAAGGCTTGGGCAGGTTGCGGCGGGTGCCATCGGCCTGTTGTTCATACTGCATGAACACCAGGTTCCAGATTTCGACGAAGCGATCCCCGTCCTCGTCCGGGCTTCCCGGAGGGCCGCCGAAGATGTGATCGCCGTGGTCGTAGAAGATTTCCGAGCATGGTCCGCACGGTCCGGTATCGCCCATCGACCAGAAATTGTCGCTGGTGGGAATCCGGATGATGCGTTCGTCCGGCAGGCCGGCGATCTTGCGCCACAGCTCGTGCGCTTCGTCGTCGGTGTGATAGACCGTGACAGTAAGCCTGTCCTTGGGAATGCCCCATTCACGGGTCAGCAGGGTCCAGGCGTGGGTGATCGCCTGTTCCTTGAAGTAGTCGCCGAAGGAGAAGTTGCCGAGCATCTCGAAGAAGGTGTGATGCCGTGCGGTATAGCCGACATTGTCGAGATCATTATGCTTGCCCCCCGCGCGCACGCATTTCTGCGAGGAGGTGGCGCGCGGTGCGGGCGGGGTTTCCAGCCCGGTGAAGACGTTCTTGAACGGCACCATCCCGGCGTTGACGAACATCAACGTCGGATCGTTGTAGGGCACGAGCGGTGCGCTCGGCGTGATGGCGTGACCGGCCTTGCCGAAATAGTCGAGAAAGGACCGGCGGACTTCATTGGTAGAGCTCATGGCCGTGCAGTTAGGCAATGCGCGAGACGAAGGCAATGGAGCGCGCCAGCGGGGCGCTTCATCGCATGGGTGCAGTGTGGCCGCAGGCCCACATGTGCGCCCCGCGTCGGCGGGTTTCGTCGGTGGGAGACGGTGCCAGGCAACGAAAAGCCGGTGCGAGGCCCTGCGAAGAGACCTTGCACCGGCTTTCCGGTTTTCCGGGCACCCCGGGACAGGGAGCGGGAGACTTCCCGCCGCGCCCGCTTGAGGATCAGTCTTCGGAGTCCGCGTCCGGCCCCGTCATCATCTCCTCGGCGACCTTGTCGGTGCGGCTGCGGATCGCAGCTTCCAACCGGTCGCAAACTTCAGGATTTTCCTTGAGATAGGTCTTGGCGTTTTCGCGCCCCTGACCGATCCGGATCGAATCATAGGAGAACCAGCTCCCTGATTTTTCCACCAGGCCGGCCTTGACGCCAAGATCGATGATCTCGCCAATCTTGGAAATGCCCTCGCCATACATGATGTCGAATTCGACCTGCTTGAACGGCGGGGCGACCTTGTTCTTCACCACCTTCACGCGGGTCGCGTTGCCGGTGATCTCATCACGATCCTTGATCTGCCCGGTGCGGCGGATATCGAGCCGGACCGAGGCGTAGAACTTGAGCGCGTTGCCGCCGGTGGTGGTTTCCGGGTTGCCGTACATCACGCCGATCTTCATGCGCAGCTGGTTGATGAAGATCACCATGCATTTCGAACGGTTGATCGAACCGGTCAGCTTGCGCAGGCTCTGGCTCATCAGGCGGGCTTGCAGGCCGACGTGCGAATCGCCCATCTCGCCTTCGATTTCCGCCCGCGGCACCAGCGCTGCGACCGAATCGACCACCAGCACATCGATCGCGTTAGAACGCACCAGCGTATCGACAATCTCAAGCGCCTGTTCGCCGGTATCGGGCTGCGAGACGATCAGTTCGTCGATGTCGACGCCCAGCTTCTTGGCATAGACCGGATCCAATGCATGTTCGGCATCGACGAAAGCAGCGGTGCCGCCCATCTTTTGCGCTTCAGCGATGACGTGCAACGCCAGCGTGGTCTTGCCCGAGCTTTCCGGCCCGTAAACCTCGATCACGCGGCCTTTGGGCAGGCCGCCCACGCCAAGCGCGATATCGAGGCCCAGCGAACCGGTCGAAATCGATTCGACCTGCATCGCTTCCTTCTGGCCCAGCTTCATCGCCGAACCCTTGCCGAAAGCCCGATCAATCTGGGCTAGCGCGGCTTCGAGCGCCTTCTGACGGTCCACGTCCTTTTCCTTCTCTACCAACTTCAATGACGTAGCCATCGCACGCGCTCCTTCGCTTGCCTAGAGGCGATCGGCAGTTTTCGACGACCGTCCTTGGATTACGATGTATCGCATTTGTTCCAATGGAACAAGTAGGGAACGAAAAAATTTCCAACACCCGCGCCAGTCACTTGGCGCCGCCCCGGGCCTCCGCCTGTTCGGTCCGTGCGTGGCGTAGCACCGCGCCGACCTTGTCGCCGATCGAAGCCACGCTGAACGGCTTGGCGATGAAGTGCATGTCGGGGATGTCGATGTCGCGGCGCAGCTGTTCCTCGGCATAGCCTGACATGAACAATACCGGCATTCCTGGCAGCTGCGCGCGGATCGCGCGGACCATGGCCGGGCCATCCATTCCCGGCATCACCACATCGCTCACGACAATATCGAAACCGTCGCCTTTCTCGGAGATGGCAACCAGCCCTTCTTCGCCGTTGGCGCAGGCGGTAACCTCGTAGCCGGCCCGCGCCAGCGCCCGTTCAGCGACAGCGCGCACCATGTCCTCGTCCTCGACCAGCAGCACCTTGCCGCCCGCAGACCATTCGGACGAAACCAGCGGCGTGCGCGTCTCCCGCTTCCTGGGCACCTCGCCGCGGTGAACCGGCAGATAGACCGTGAAGCGTGCGCCGGTCGGGTGGCCTTCCTTGTCTGCGATATTATCGGCAAAGATGAACCCGCCCGATTGCTTGACGATCCCGTAGGCGGTCGACAGGCCGAGGCCGGTGCCCTTGCCCTGTTCCTTGGTGGTGAAGAACGGTTCGAACAGCTTGGGCAGGACGTGGGGCGGGATGCCGCCGCCGGTGTCCTGCACGATCAGCACGGTGTAATCGGCAGCGGGCAGGACTTCGGAACCCAGCTTGACCACCTCGGTCGCGCGCAGATGGCGGGTGAACAGCGAGATCCGCCCCGTGCCGTTCCCGCGCGATGGACCGCCATTACCCTGTATCGCGTCGCGGGCATTGACCGCGAGGTTCATGATCACCTGTTCCAATTGCTGCGGGTCGGCGCGCACCGGGCCAAGATTGCGATCATGCTGGACGTAATAGGTGATTTTCTCGCCTAGCAGGCGTTTGATCAGCGGGCTGACCTCGCTCACCACATCGGGCAGCTGGATCACCTCGGGCCGCAGGGTCTGCTGGCGCGAGAAAGCCAGCAATTGCCGGGTCAGCGCCGCGGCGCGGTTGGAGTTCGCCCGGATCTGCTGGATGTCGTCATAATCGCTATCGCCCGGAATATGGCGCAGCAACATCAGGTCGCAGGTGCCGATGATTGCGGTCAGCACATTGTTGAAATCATGCGCCACGCCGCCCGCCAGCTGCCCGACGGCCTGCATCTTGGTGGCCTGAGCAACCTGGCGTTTGAGCTGATTTTCCTCGCTCGAATCCGCAAGGCTCAGCAGCACCGCCGCCTCGCCCAGCCCGCGCACCCCGGCAAGGCCGAGCGAGACCGGCTCTTCCGGGCTATTGACCAGCCGCACCGCGACATCGCCGCTGGTGGTCGGCCCGCGTCCGTGGCGCCGCACCGCGTCCGACAGGGCAGCCTTGTCCTCGCGCACCACCAGATCCGTGGGGAAGGCCGGCAGGCCCCGCCCCTCGCGCCCGATCGCGCGCAGGAAGGCTTCGTTGCCGAACAGGAAGCGTCCGTCGCGGTCGGTCATGGCCAGACCCAACGGCAATTGCCCAAGCAGCGCATCGAGCTGTGCGACCCCGGCCTGTGCGGCCCCGTCCCAGCCAGAACCGATCCCCACACCGCTGTCGATCAGCAACATCAGTGAGGTCGCCTCGTCCGGCCCGGCGGGCGCAACTTGCGTCGCCGGATCGATCAGCGGCACATCGACCAGCGTCTGCGGGGTGCCGCCGCGCCCTTCGCGGGCGAAGAAGATGCGGTCGCGTTCGTCGGTTCGCAGGAAGCTCACGAAATCCTGCCCGACCAGCGTGGCGCGTTCATCGCCTGCGGCACGCTCGGCAAAACCGGCGCTGACGACGCGGATCACGCCATCGGCCGTGGTGATCGCGGTCTCGATCCCGGCGCGGCTGAGCATCTTGCCGAACGGGCCGGCCAGATCCAGCGCACCCAGGGTGACGCCGCTCGCACGCACAAGCGGAAGCAGCCGCCAGACGAGATGATCCTCACCGCGCCCGGCGCGGGTCACGGTGATGTGCCAGTCGCGATCGCCATCCGGGGCCGCGAGCGATTCAAGCGTGCCTGCCCCTTCGCGCCAGGCATCGCGCGCCAGCCGGGTCAGCGCCTCCAGCCCCGCGCGTTCAAACGGTAGCGCAGGCGGGGCGGCGGCGGCACCGAAGCTTTCGATGAACAGGCTGTTGGCGCACACCAGCCGGTTGGCGCGATCGGTGATGGCGATTGCCTCGCTCTCGCGCTCGATCGCGGCGACTGTCACTGTCCAATCTGGCGATGCCAGCGCATCATCGACCGGAGCAGCCCGGATGCGGTCAAGCGCGACTACGCCGCAAAGCAGGACCGCCACCGCGAGTGTGAAGACCAGCGCCACCAGCCAGCTCGACGTTGCGAAATAGAGCACCCCGGCGCTGACCACGAGCCCGCCTGCAAGCATCGGCAGCAACGCAGAGGACGGCGCATAGGCCGCGTCCGCCGCCGGTTCCCCCAGCGCGGCTGCGCGTTTCAGACCTCGGCTGTTCGGCTTGGACAAGCGCCTTGTTCCCGTTGCTGCATCCCGGCCCGCGATCATTGCGATCCGGGCTACGAATTGTCCCTACTGCGAGCCGAGCCTCCGGTCGAGCCGGGCTTCCATCACCTTCAACCGTTTGGCGCGTTTGCGGGCCACCACAGCGCGCCAGATCCAGCCCGAAAGCAGATAACCCACCGATGGGGCAATCACCGCCATCACGGCAAAGCCGAAAGCGGTCGTGCCGGCCAGTTCAAAGAATTCCGCAAACTTGCTCCATGCCCCGGTCTCGATGGCGCTGTTGGCCAGCGCCGGGCCATCGGCATCGATCTGCAAGGTGAAATTGCCGACCTTGTTGGCAACCACCAGCCAGAACGGCA
Source organism: Erythrobacter sanguineus (assembly GCF_900143235.1). Taxonomy (GTDB): domain Bacteria; phylum Pseudomonadota; class Alphaproteobacteria; order Sphingomonadales; family Sphingomonadaceae; genus Erythrobacter; species Erythrobacter sanguineus. The sequence goes on from NZ_FRDF01000012.1 coordinate 48,743, forward strand.
GCGTGAAGGGATTGGTGACGAAGGTGACAACGGCAGCCAGCGGAACATTGGCGCGTGAAGGCAGCGCGAGAAAGGCGGCCAGAAAAACCTGCCCGATCGGGATGATGAAGGCCGCAAAAAGCCCGAGCGCCACGCCGCGTGGCACCGACCGGCGGGTGAAGCGCCACAATTCAGGCGACAGGAAGCGGTGCCCGATCGGCGCGAGATACTTGTTCTTCGCCATCTCCTCACGCGAGGGCATGTATTTGCGCAGCACATCCATCGCCCAGGTTTTGGAGCGTTTTGCGTTACTTGGCTTGCGGGGATCGGACGGCGTCACGCGCGCAGCTTTCCCCGGCTCCCGAGCGCATCGGCACGCAGGCAGGAATCGGCAGGGTTCAGCATGGCCATCATCTAGGGCAATATGGGTAGCAAGGCGTTTCTGACCAGTAGGTGAATCGACCCGAATCCGAGATTTTTTCAACCGCCCGCGCTCATCCCTTGTCGCGCATCAACCGGGCCTTGTCGCGTTTCCAGTCGCGATCCTTGATGGTGGCGCGCTTGTCATGGGTCTGCTTGCCCTTGGCGAGCGCGAGTTCGACCTTCGCGCGGCCTGTGCTGTTGAAATAGACCGACAGCGGCACCAGTGTCATGCCCTTGCGTTCGACAGCGCCGAACAGCTTCTCGATCTCGCGTTCGTGCAGCAGCAGTTTGCGCGGGCGGCGCGGTTCATGGTTCAGACGGTTGCCGTGGCTGTATTCGGGGATGTTGGCATTGATCAGCCACACCTGCCCGTCCTTCACTTCGGCATAGCTTTCGGCAATGCTCGCCTCGCCCGCGCGCAGCGCCTTCACTTCGGTGCCCTGCAGCGCGAGGCCGGCTTCGAACTTGTCCTCGATATAGTAATCGAACCGCGCCCGCCGGTTTTCAGCGACGGTCTTGAGCTTGTCGAAGGTGACGGGTTTGGGACGGGCCATGAGCGAACGCGATGTAGGCGCGGCGGTGCTGGAATGGAAGGGCCGGATCACCGGAGTGGCTACCAGCATGTTCGCGAACGAGACTGGCGGAGGCCGGCAAGGTGGTGCGAAACGCGCCCCACGCCCGATCTGCCTGCTTGTGTTGGAGACACATGAGACACTGTCCAGGGACAGAAAATCCGGCCGGGCCAAACCCGCCCCTGACACCGGCTGACCTTGTGCCAGAAACGGATGGGCAAGAAACGGACACATCAGTGAGGGGCGGATAATCATGGCGCGCACCGGCATGGCAGGCCCGCCGCAAGTAGGAAAGGCCGCCGCCTTCGCGGGCTTGGCCTAAACGGCCTGAACCCCCGCCTGCTCTCCGGCGAGCACCCCCGCCGACACCAGCGCCTCGTCAACCGCGCGCCGGGCTTCGTCCGAACATTCGACCAGCGGCAGGCGCACTTCGGGCTGGATCCAGTCATGTACACGGCTCAGCGCATATTTCACCGGTGCGGGGCTGGCATCGGAGAACATCGCATAATGCAGCGGGAACAGCCGGTCGTTCAATTGCCGCGCCTTCTGCAATTCATTGGCGGCAATCGCTTCGTGGAATTCGGCGCACAGCGCAGGTGCGACATTGGCGGTCACCGAAATGCACCCGCGCCCGCCCGCCGCTGCATGCGGCAGCCACAATTCATCATTGCCCGACAACTGGCAGAATTCGCGCCCGATCCCCATGCGATGATCGGCCACCCGCGACAGATCGCCGCTGGCGTCCTTGATGGCGATGATCCGGTCGGGATAGCGCGTCACCAGTTCGACCACGGTATCATCAAGGATATCGGTCACGGTCCGGCTGGGCACGTTGTAGAGTACGATCGGCAGCTCGCAATTTTCGGCGAGATAGCTGAAATGGGCGATCAGCCCGGCCTGGCTTGGGCGGTTGTAGTAAGGGGCAACGCACAGCCCCGCCGCCGCCCCGGCCTTGCGCGCAAAATTCATGTGCAGCGCGGCGTTGCGGGTATCATTCGATCCGCAGCCCGCGATCACCGGCACCCGCCCCGCCGCCTGTTCGATGCACACCTCGATCACGCGGTGGTGTTCGGCATTGGACAGGGTTGATGCCTCGCCTGTCGTGCCGCACGGCACCAGCGCGGCGCTGCCATTGTCGATCTGCCAGTCGACCAGCCGCCGGAAGGCGGGTTCATCAAACGCTCCGCCGCGAAAAGGAGTCACCAGAGCGGGTATCGAGCCGCTGAACATTGCTTTTGTCCTGTCATGACCATTAGATTGCAAAACCGGCGCGGATGAGGGAATCCGCCCGTTCCTCGTTAAGCGCCTACTAAGGAGCCGACCGGCACTATGTCCAGCATGGTCCATCAGCGCATGCAAAACACCCGTCGCCTTGTCCTTGTCGGGCTTGTCCTGCTTGGCGGCGCAGCCTTGCCGGTGGCAGGGCCGGTCGCAGGCCAAACCTATATGCAGCCCGCCGGGACCAGCGATCTGGTCGCGCGTCAGCCGGGCGCGACCGGTGCGGCGCTAGCGCGCTGGGAAGTGCTGCACGCCAATCGCGAATTGTCCTTTGCCGATTATGCCGGCTTCATGCTTGCCTACCCTTCCTTTCCGCGCGGGGAAGTCCTGCGCCTGCGGGCCGAAAAGACGCTGGACGCCGAAGCCCCGCCGCAGGCCGATCTGCTGCGCTATTTCGCCGCCCATCCGCCGCTCACCAACCCGGCCCGCGCGCGCCATGCGCTGGCGCTGGCAGGCGCGCAGCAGCCGCAAGCCTTTGCCGAGGCGCGCAAGGCATGGCGCGGCGGCAGCATGAGCGATCCGGCAGAATTGTATCTTGTCGGCCTGTATGGCGGGCAGTTCACGCCGGAAGATCACGCCGCGCGGATGGATGCGCTGTTGTGGCAGGGCAAGGCTGAGGCTGCGGCGCGGCAACTGGTCAATCTGGCCGAGGCGGATCGCCCGCTTGCGCTTGCCCGGCTGGCGCTGCTGCGCGGCACCCGGCCTGCGGAAAGCGGCATCGCGGTGCCCCCCGGCGCGCTGGCCGATCCGGGCTATGTCTTCAATCTTGTCAATTACCTGCGCGCCGCCCGCCAGAACGGCGAGGCGGCACGGGTGTTGATCACGGCCCCGCCATTTATCCGTCCGGCACAGGAGCCGGAGGAGTTCGTCGGCGACATGCTTGCCCTGGCCAAAGGTGCAGGCGCGCGAGAGGCGGCGCAGATCGCCGCGCGGGTCGATGATCTGTTCGCGCCGGGCACCGATATTTCGCAGATGTCCTTTACCTTGCGCGATCGCTACACTGATCTGGTCTGGCTGGGCGGGACCAAGGCGCTGTGGAGCCTTGGCGACGGGGCGGCGGCCGCGCCGCTGTTCCAGCGTTACGGCGATGCCGCGCGCACCCCGCTGACCAAGGCCAAGGGCTATTTCTGGGCAGGCCGGGCAGCGCGGCAAGCGGGTGACGAAGCGGCGGCAATCACCTATTTCGAAGCCGCTTCGCAGTGGCCGCATTATTATTACGGCCAGCTTGCCATCGCCGCATTGGGGCAGCAGATGCCGCAATTCGACCCCTTGCCCGACGTCGCGATCAGCGCCGATGCCCGCGCCGAATTTGAACGCAACCCGCTGGTACAGGCGATCCGCGCGCTGGCCACGGGCCGCCGCGACTGGCGCACCGAACGGCGTTTCTTCGAGGCGCTGGGCGAAGAAGCCGACACCCCGGAAGAACTCGTCATGGCGGGCCAGCTCGCCGCCGAAACCCGGCTTGATGAAATGGCCGTGGTGATCGGGATGAAGGCCGGCGAACACGGGCTTGCCGGGTTTGAACGGATCGGCTTTCCCACCATCGCGACCCCGGTGGTCAACGACTGGACGATGGTGCACGCGATCAGCCGGCAGGAAAGCGAATTTGACCGCAACCGCGTCTCCCACGCCGGCGCGCGCGGGATGATGCAGCTGATGCCCGGCACCGCGCGCGAACAGGCGGGCAAGCTCGGGATGCAATATCTTTCTGCCGACCTGACCGGCTCACCAAGCTATAATATCCAGCTCGGCGATGCCTATTTCGCACGGATGATGCGCTATTATGGCGGTGCCTATCCGCTGGCCGTGGGGGCCTATAATGCCGGGCCGGGGCGGGTGAACCAGTGGCTGCGGCTCAATGGCGATCCGCGCCGGGGCGAAATCGACTGGGTGACATGGGTGGAGAAGATCCCGGCCAATTTCGAAACCCGCTATTACATCATGCGGGTGATCGGCAATGCGGTGACCTATTCGCACATGTACCCCGAATCTGCCGGGTTGCCGCGTCCGATCAACGCCTTCTTGCGCTGATCCGCCTTCCCATGTCGATCAAGCAGGGGCCGCCGATCACGCCCGCGGGCATGGCCGCCTTGAAGGCGCGCTATGACCTGCTGCTCGGCACGGAACGTCCGGCGATTGTCGAAATCGTCAGCTGGGCGGCGGGCAATGGCGACCGCAGCGAAAACGGCGATTACCTGTACGGGCGCAAGAAAATGCGCGAGATCGACCGCGAACTGGCGCACCTGATCAAGCGGATGAAGGCGCTGCGGGTGGTCGATCCTGCCGCCCAGATCGACCGCAGCCGGGTGTTCTTCGGTGCAAGCGTGGACATCGCCGACGAGGATGACAACCGCCAGACGGTGACCCTTGTGGGCGATGATGAACAGGATGCAGGCGCAGGTCGGATCGGCTGGAACTCCCCGCTCGCCCGGGCACTGCGCGGGGCGGCAATCGGGGATTTGCGCGTGGTCAGGCTTCCTTCAGGCAGCAAGGAATGGGAAGTGCTGGCAATTGCCTATGACTAGACATCTTGCCCTTGCCGCGCTTGCCCTTGCGTTCGCCGCGCCGCTGGCCGCGCGCGAAAGCCTTGGCGTCTATGACAGCTGGGCCGCTTTCCGCGATGCCAAGCCGCAGCGCTGCTATGCCATCGCCAAGGCCCAGGGGCGCCCGCCCGCGCCGGCTTATGCCACGATATCGACATGGCCGGACAAACGGGTGCGCGGCCAGCTGCATCTGGTGCTGTCGCGCGATGTGGCCGACAAGGCCGCCGTGCGCCTGACCATCGCCGGGCGCCGGTTCGATCTCGTCGCCAAGGGCCGCAACGCGTGGGCACAGGACGCGCGCGATGATGCCGCGATCATCGCCGCGCTGCGTTCCGCCAGCCGCATGAGCGTTGCAGCGCGCAGCGCCAAGGGCGGCAATTTCACCGACCGCTACACCCTTGCCGGGGTGGCCACGGCGATGGATGCGGCCACCGTGGGATGTGCGCAAAGGCGCTGACTGGTCAAATCGCCCAAGCGCGACTATATGCCCGCGCACCCATGGCCGATACCGCACTCATGACCATTCCGGGCCTCAGCGACCCGGTTCCCGCCGTGCGCGACATCACGCCGCGCGAAGATGGCCGCATCGACCTGATCGGCCTTTCCGCTGCACGCATCCGCGAATTGTTCGCCGAAGCAGGGCTTGATGACAGGCAGGCCAAGCTGCGCGCCAAGCAGGTGTTCCACTGGCTTTACCACCGCGGCGTCACCGATTTCGAAGCCATGACCGACATCGCCAAGCCGATGCGTCCGTGGCTGAGCGAACGGTTCGTGATCGGTCGGCCAGAGATTGTCGAGGCGCAGCACAGCACCGATGGCACCCGCAAATGGCTGCTGCGCACCGCCGATGGCCATGATTACGAGATGGTCTTCATCCCCGACGAGACGCGCGGCACCTTGTGCGTTTCATCGCAGGTCGGCTGCACGCTCAATTGCACCTTCTGCCACACCGGCACGATGAAGCTGGTGCGCAACCTGACGCCGGGCGAAATCGTCGGGCAGGTGATGCTGGCGCGCGATGCCTTGGGCGAATGGCCCAAGGGTTCGATGGCGAGCATGGCGGACGCGATCGACGAAGATGACGAAGCGGGCCATTACACCGCCGATGGCCGGTTGCTTACCAACATCGTGATGATGGGCATGGGCGAGCCGCTGTATAATTTCGATCATGTGCGCGATGCGCTGGTGCTGGTGATGGACGGCGATGGGCTTTCCCTGTCCAAGCGCCGGATCACGCTGTCCACCAGTGGCGTCGTCCCGATGATGGAACGCTGCGGGCAGGAAATCGGGGTGAACCTCGCGGTCAGCTTGCACGGCGTGCGCAAGGATGTGCGTGACGAATTGGTGCCGCTCAACAAGAAATACGGCATCGAAGACCTGCTTCAGGCCTGCGCCGATTATCCGGGAGCCAGCAACGCCCGGCGCATCACGTTTGAATATGTGATGATCCACGGCAAGAACGACAGCGATGATGACGCGCGCGAACTGGTGCGGTTGCTGAAAGCCTACAACCTGCCGGCCAAGGTCAATCTGATCCCGTTCAACCCCTGGCCCGGCAGCGGCTACGAATGTTCCGCGCCCGACCGCATCCGCGCCTTTTCCGAAATCGTGTTTCAGGGCGGCATCAGCGCGCCCGTCCGCACCCCGCGCGGGCGCGATATTGACGCGGCTTGCGGCCAGTTGAAGACTGCCGCGGAGAAAAAGTCACGCGCCCAGCGGGATCGCGAGGCGGCAGCGGCGGCTGAACCTGCGTGAGCGCGGATCGCGACACCATCGCCTTCTATCAGGCCCGCGCGCCGCATTATGTGCTGAAATTCGGTCAGGCCCACAGCCACCAGCTTGATGGCTTCCTCGATCGCCTGCCACCGGGTGCGCGGGTGCTGGAACTGGGCTGCGGCGGCGGGCAGGATTCCGCGCGGATGGCCGCGCGGGGCTTCCGCATTGATGCGACCGACGGCACCCCGGCCATGGTTGCCAAGGCCAATGAACGCTGGAACGTGGGCGCACGGGTGATGGCGTTCCACGAGCTGGAGGCCGAGGCTGAATATGACGCGGTCTGGGCCCATGCCAGCCTGCTGCACTGCCCCCGCGCCGAACTGCCCGGCGTGCTCGCCCGCATCCACCGCGCGCTCACCCCCGGCGGATGGCACTTTGCCAGCTACAAGCTGGGCGCGGATGAGGGGCGCGACAGCCTTGGCCGGTTCTACAATTTTCCCGATGCCGATTGGCTGACCGCACAATATGCCGATGCTGGCCGCTGGCAGGTGGTTGAAACCGATCATTACACCGCAGGCGGGTTCGACAATGTTGATCGCGACTGGATCGACATTGTGGTGCAAAAGGCATGACCCGCTGGACCATCGAAGCCGTCTGCACCGGCACCGCGCGCCCCTTCAACGGCACAGAGACAAGCGCGATCACCAAACGCCCGCGCGAAGGCGCGGTGCAGGTGCTGGCAGATGGGCTTGCCCCCGATGAACAGGCCGACCGCCGGGTGCATGGGGGTGCACAAATGGCGCTGCATCTCTATCCGCTCGATCACCATGCCTTCTGGCGCGATGCCATCGGCGATTCTCCGCTGCTGGATGAACCCGGCAGCTTCGGATCGAACCTTGCTGTGAACGGCCTTACCGAAGACATGGTCCATATCGGCGACCGCTTCCGCCTTGGCCCCAAGACAAGCGGCGCGCTGATCGAAGTGAGCCAGCCGCGCCAGCCCTGCTGGAAGATCGAACACCGCTTCGGCCACAAGGGCATGGTTGCCAGCATCATCCGGACGGGCCGCTGCGGCTGGTATTTCCGCGTGATCGAACCCGGCGAAGTGGCCGCAGGCGACCGGCTCGAACGAATCGCCATCGGCGCTGCTGAATGGAGCGTCGCGCGGGTGTTTCGGGCGCTGATGGCGGGCACAGCGAGTGCTGGCGAACTGGCCGATCTCGCCGAACTTTCCACGCTCAGCCCCAAATTGCGGGCCAAGGCGGCGGCCAATCGCAACTGAGCCACGGTTCATCGCAGACCAGCCTCAGCTGAACAAAACCTGCTGTTTCCCAACAAACCGTTCATCCTGCGTTCGCTTTTGATGAACAAAAAGGGTGTTGCTCCATCGGGGAGCCGCCACAAGGGAAACGAGAGATGAAACACCTTGCCCTCATCGCCGCCGCCGGGTCGCTGGCCGCCTTTGCCGTCCCGGCGCATGCTGCCGAACTGCCGGCCGCGCCCTCGCCCGTCTTTGCCGCTTTCGATGCTGACGCCATGCCGTTTGCGCCGGTTGCCGCCTGGGGCCGCGGCGACTGGGACGACTGGGATGATCGCCGTGACCGTCGCCGCTGGCGCGGACGGGATCGCGGACGGGACTGGGATGATGGCCGCCGATTCCGGGGCCGCGACCGCCATTGGCAGGGTCGTGATGGCCGCTGGCGCTGCCGCCGCGACGACGGCACGGTCGGCCTTCTGATCGGCGCGGGCGTGGGCGCACTGGTCGGTCGCCAGGTCGACCAGCGCGGCGACCGCACGCTCGGCACGATCCTTGGCGCAGTGGGTGGCGGGCTGCTGGGCCGCGAAGTCGATCGCGGCGGGTCGCGCTGCCGCTGAACCGCTGACCGGCCGTCTTTCCGCAAAACGCCGCTGGCCCACCACCAGCGGCGTTTTCGGTTGTCAGCCGCCCGTCACCATCCGGGCGCACGGCGGCCATTGTTCCGGCCTTCCCCGATTGAAGCGCGCAGGCTGTGCTGGTAGCCTCGCAGTCATGATTTTCCTGACACTTCCCCCCGCATGACCCGCCCCGCTGTTCTGGTAACAGGCGGGGCCACCCGTATCGGCGCGGCCATCGCCCGCACCTTTGCCGCTGCGGGCTGGCACGTGGTGATCCATTACCGCACCTCCGCCGCGCAGGCCGATACCCTTGCCGCCAGCCTGCCTTCGGCCGAGACGGTAAGCTTCGACCTTGCCGATGATGATGCTGCCGTGGCGGCAATCCGCAATCTGGCCAATCGCCTTCCCGACTGGCGCTGTCTCGTCAATTCAGCCTCGGTGTTTCACTATGACCCTGTAACCGCGCTGGACCCGGCAACGTACCGGCAAGCGATGCAGGTCAATGCGCTCGCCCCGGCCCGGATGGCCCAGACCTATCTTGCCCATGCGGCAAGCGCGGCCACGCGCACGGTGATCCAGATCACCGACATGAAGCTGGCCAATCCCAACCCCGATTTCTTCAGCTATACCATGTCGAAACACGCGCTGGCCGCGACCATCGCAATGCTCGCCAAGGGCGCGAGTTCGCCGGATGACCGGGCCTATGGCCTTGCGCCGGGCGCGATCCTTGCCAGCCATGACCAGCGCGAGGAGGAAACGGATATCTCGCACCGCCTCAACCTGCTGGGCCGCAAGACCGGGGCGCAGGAAATCGCCGATGCCGCGCTGTTTCTGGCGGGCGGGTCGCTCAAAAGCGGCGAGACCCTGTTCATCGACAGCGGCCAGCACCTGCTTGACCAGCCACGCGATGTGATCTGGCTGGCGCGCGAGCTGGCCGCAGCCGGGCGCAGCGCATCATGAAACACCGGCTGTCGACCCGCCTGTGGCACTGGATGAACGCGATCGTGATCGTGGTGCTGTTCATGAGCGGGCTGAACATCTCCAATGCCCATCGCTATCTTTACTGGGGCAATTACGGTTTCGATCCGGCTGATGCCTGGGCTAGGGTGGTCCGCTTTCCCGCCTGGGCGACCATCCCGCAGCGTTACGATCTGGCCGAAGCGCGCGACTGGCACAGTCTGGCGGCATGGCCTTTTGCGCTGGGCCTGCTGCTGATCTGGGCGGCGATGCTGGCCAACGGCCATTTCCGCCAGCGCCTCAGCACCCGGCCCGCCGACTGGACGCCGCGCGCCTTCATCGCCTCGCTGCGCGCCCATGCCAGAGGGGCCGGTGATGTCGATAGCGGTTACAGCCCGGTGCAAAGGATCCTCTACGGCATGGTCCTTGGCGTGCTGCTGCCTGCCATGGTGCTGACGGGCCTTGCGATCAGCCCGGGGATCGAGCCGGCGATGCCGTGGCTGGTGGACATCCTCGGCGGTCGGCAAAGCGCGCGTTCGCTCCATTTCATCGCCGCGTGGGGCCTGTTCGGCTTTGTCGTCATCCATGTGGTGCTGGCGCTGACGGACTGGCGGCGGATCGGCGCAATGGTGACGGGCGGCCGCCGCAAGGAGGGTATCGATGGTTGAAATCGGCCGCCGCGGGCTGCTCGCCGGGCTGGCTGCGCTGGGCGCAGGCGCGTGCTCCAAAATCGCCGATAGCGAGACGGGGCGCAGCATCTTCAACGCTGCCGAGGGCTGGCACCGCGCCGCCCACCGCGCGCTGGCGGGGAAGCAGGGCCTCGCCCCCGAATATGCGCCCGAGGACCGCTCGCCCGGCTTCCGCGGCAATGGCTCGGTCACGGTCGACAGCGATTTCTACCGCGGCGAGATGGCCAGCGGCTTTCCCGCATGGCGGCTGATGATCGGCGGGCTGGTCGACCAGCCGCTTGCGCTCAGTCTGGCCGATCTGCGCGCCCTGCCCCAGCGCAGCCAGATCACCCGCCATGATTGCGTCGAAGGCTGGAGCGCGATCGGCGAATGGACCGGGCCGCAGCTTGCCACCCTGCTGGATGCAGCCAAGCTGCGCGAGGAGGCGCGCTTCATCATCTTCCGCTGCGCCGATACGCTTTATGGCAGGCCCTATTACGAGAGCATCGACATGGTCGATGCCTTCCACCCGCAGACCATCATCGCCCATGCGCTGAACGGCGAACCCCTGCCCGAGAAGAACGGCGCCCCCTTGCGCGCCCGGATCGAACGGCAGCTGGGCTACAAGCACGCCAAATACCTGACGGGGATCGATGCGGTCGCCAGCCTTGACGATATCGGCGCAGGCAAAGGCGGCTTCTGGGAGGATTTCGCCGGTTACCAGTGGTATGCGGGGATCTGATCGGCAATATCCCGCGCTTGGCCGATCCGCCCTGAAGAGGTTATGACGCACCGCAAGGAACAATTGCGACCATCAAAAGGAGCCCCATGAGCAAGGCACTCCTCGACCGCTTCCTCTCCCGCGCCGTGAAACAGGGGTGCCTCGGCGTGGTGTTCGCCGATGGCAGCGCCAGCACCTATGGCACCCCTGCCCCCGGCTTTCCCGAAATCGTGCTGCGCTTTGCCGATGACAGGGTGCCGCGCGATATCCTGCTTGATCCGCGGCTGGGTGCGGCAGAGGCCTTCATCGACGCCCGCCTGCTGATCGAGGAAGGCGACGTGATGGGCCTTGTCACCCTGCTGCGCGCCAATAATGCATGGGACAAGGGCCGCGATATCGGGCGGCCGGGGTGGTTGAAACGGCTGGTGGGCCGCGCCAGCTTCGCTGCCGAACAGGTGAACAACCGCGTCGGTTCAAAACAGAACGTCGCGCATCACTATGACATCGGCAACGAACTTTACGCGCTGATGCTGGATGAGGATCACTGGCAATATTCCTGCGCCTATTGGGATACCGAACGGTTGGGCGAGGATATGACCCTGGCCGAGGCGCAGGGCGCAAAACTGGCGCATATCGCCAAAAAGCTGGTGCTTTTGCCGGGGCAGGAGGTGCTCGATATCGGCTGCGGGTGGGGCGGCATGGCGATCCACCTTGCCCGCCATCACGATGTCCGCGTGACCGGCATCACGCTGTCCGAGGAACAGGCCGCCTTCGCCCGCGAAAGAGTCGCTGCCGCAGGGGTGGCGGACAAGGTCGATATCGTGCTGCAGGACTACCGCGACACCGCCGCTGCGGGCCGCAAGTTCGACCGGATCGTGTCGGTCGGCATGTTTGAACATGTCGGGCGGGCGCAGTTCGAAACCTTCTTCCAATCCTGCGCCGCGCTGCTGAAAAGCGACGGCGTGATGCTGCTTCACACCATCGGGCGCATGGGGCGGCCTGGCACCACCGATGCCTTTACCCGCAAATATATCTTCCCCGGCGGTTACATTCCCGCCCTGTCCGAGACGCTGGCGGCATCGGAGAAATTCCGCCTGATCGCCGCCGATGTCGAGACCCTGCGGCTGCATTACGCGAAGACCATCCGCCAGTGGTATGCCAACTGCATGGCCAACCGCGACGCGATCATCGCGCTGCATGACGAACGCTTCTTCCGGATGTGGACCTTCTATCTCGCCGGCGCGGCGACGGTGTTCGAACATGGCGGCATGTGCAATTACCAGATCCAGTACGTGCGCAGCCGCCACGCGCTTCCGATCACGCGCGATTACCTTTATGGCTGATGCCGTGTTTCCGGGGGGGCTTTACAATGACGGGAAACTGGCAGGCGGAGGCAGGCGTTTTCGCGGCGACATCTGCGGGCATGGTCCACGCGCAGGCAATCGATCCCCATCCGCGCTTCTGGCTGGAGGCCGGGGTCTATATGCCGAAGGCCGAGACTGAACTCTCGCTTTCGCTGCCCGATGCCGCCAACGGCACGCGGATCTCGCTGGAGGACGATCTCGGATTCACGACCGACGCGACCAGCTTTGACGTGACGCTGGGCGCCAAGCTCGATGATGACTTCTTCCTTGAAACGAGCCTGTTCGACATAGCCCGCACCAGCACCGCAGAGCTCGCCGGGCCAATCACCGTCGAGGACGCGACCTACGACGTGGGCGCCAGCGTGGATTCGCATTTTGCGTCGGATATCCTGCGGGTTTCGGCCGTTACCGGATCGCCGCGAAGCAGGAATGGGATCTTGCCGTGCTGATCGGCGCGCATGTCACGCAATTCGATTTCGCGATCGATGGCGAGGCACGCGTTAACGGCCAGACCGCAACCACCTTGCGCCGCGAGCGCGATGTGCTTGCGCCCCTGCCCACCATCGGCGTGCAGGCGCAATAACGCCCCGCCAGATGGCTGCAACTGCGCGCAAGGGCCGATTATTTCGAACTTGATATCGGCAAATATGACGGGCGGCTGACCAATCTCGAAGTCTCGGCGACAACGGCGGTGACGCGCAACCTCGCGCTTGGCGCGGCATGGCGTTCGACCGAATACCGGCTCGGCGTCGATGATGAGAACTATGCCGCGCAGGTTCAATACCTGCTCGACGGGGTGCGCCTGTTTGCACGCCTGACGCTTTAACGCGGCGCGACTCTCGTCCATTGCCTCGCACGGTCGGCGCTGATACGGGCGCGCGCAGTCTTACGCCTGCATTGCTCTCCAAGGATTCCTGCCCATGGCCCAGCCCCAGAAAGTCGTCCTCGCCTATTCCGGCGGGCTCGATACCAGCGTCATCGCCAAGTGGCTGAGCGTGGACCGCGGGCTGGAGGTCGTCACCTTCACCGCCGATCTTGGGCAAGGCGAGGAAATCGAACCCGCCCGCGCCAAGGCGAAAGCGATGGGCATCCCCGACAATCACATCTTCATCGAGGACCTGCGCGAGGAATTCGTGCGCGATTTCGTGTTCCCGATGATGCGCGCCAATGCCCGCTATGAAGGCGATTACCTGCTCGGCACCAGCATCGCGCGCCCGTTGATTTCCAAGCGTCTGGTCGAAATCGCGCATGAAACCGGCGCCGATTTCATCGCCCACGGCGCGACCGGCAAGGGCAATGATCAGGTGCGGTTCGAACTATCGGCCTATGCGCTTGATCCCGATATCAAGGTGATCGCCCCCTGGCGCGAATGGGATCTGACCAGCCGCACCGCCTTGATCGCCTGGGCCGAAGCGCACCAGATCAACGTGCCAAAGGACAAGCGCGGCGACAGCCCGTTTTCGACCGATGCGAACCTCTTGCACACCTCGTCAGAAGGGAAGGTGCTGGAAGACCCGTGGGAGGAAACCCCGGATTACGTCTATTCGCGCACGGTCAATCCCGAGGACGCGCCCGATGTGCCCGAATATATCACGATCGATTTCGAACGCGGCGACGGCGTAGCGCTGAATGGCGAGGCGATGAGCCCCGCCACGCTGCTGACGGCGCTCAATGAACTGGGTCGCAGGCATGGCATCGGGCGGCTCGATCTGGTCGAGAACCGCTTTGTCGGCATGAAATCGCGCGGAATGTACGAAACGCCGGGCGGGGAAATCTACGCCCGCGCGCATCGCGGGATCGAGCAGATCACGCTGGACCGCGGCGCAGCGCATCTGAAGGACGAGTTGATGCCGCGCTATGCCGAACTGATCTATAATGGCTTCTGGTTCGCTCCCGAACGCGAGATGCTGCAAGCCGCGATCGATCACAGCCAGGACAAGGTGACCGGCACGGTGCGGCTGAAGCTCTACAAGGGGCTGGCCAGCGTGGTGGGCCGCAAATCGCCCCATTCGCTCTATTCCGAAGCTCACGTCACCTTTGAAGATGACGCCGGAGCCTATGACCAGAAGGACGCAGAAGGCTTCATCAAGCTGAACGGGCTGCGGCTGCGGCTGCTGGCCCGCCGCAATCGCGACGCCTGATCCGGCTTGATCCGCGAGTCGCTGCGTCACAAGGTCATCGCATCGCCGCAGGCCTGACCATTTCGGGACGGTTTCGTTCCCGCTGAAGCACGCCAATCGCAACAAATGCGATGAAGCGTTGACTTATCCACGTCCGTCCACAGCCGATCCGGCCAAAAGTGGAAAACTCGCCGATGCGGATGTTGCCAGAAAGCGGGTTGAGGCGCACCTTCAACTTGTCTTCGGGACACAAACCAACCGGAACGGAAAGCCGCAAGGCCTTGAAGTTCTGAAGGTTTTTATCCCAAGGATGGCGGTGGCAGTTGTCCACGCCCCTGTTGAGAGACGACATGCAGGAGGCTTCGGCCAAATGCAAGTTGGCTTGTTTGAGACAGGAGCGACGCTGAGCCACCGGACAGGCCGCGACCTGGCCGGATCGGGTGATAGTGAAGGACGCAAGTCCGGAACTGCCGCAAGCCCGGATCGGTAAAGGGACACGGTCTCGGCCAAGCGACTGCGCAAGGCAGCGGCCATCGGAGACTTCGGGCTTCGGAAGGACGCAGCCGGGCAGGGACGAAAGCCGGATGCCGGTGCGAGCGCCGGTGAGCAATCCCGGTACAAAAGGTCGCCAGACCGGACGTGCAGGGGCCAGACATCGGGCGCCAAGTATGCCCCGCAGCAAACATGATGGAAGGTTCGCCGGAAGTCATGGGAGCAAAGGGTGTCCACGCGCTGGTGAAAGTGGGGTCGGCAGCAATGCCGGCCCCATTTGCTGTGCATGGCGCCCACGAGGCGTCCGGCGAGATCCCGCACCGAGTCGCAGGTGGATCGCAAACCTGGTTCCATCTTACCTCTACCCCATTCAATCTGCCCCAGCGTTTCGCCGCAAATTCAGGGCGTCTCATGCCGCAACAGCACTTTGGCGGCGACGACACGTTGCCGCCGTTTGCCTTTCGCAAGGCTGCGCACCTAGACCCAGACCCGATGCGGAGGGGAATGCGCATGATCGGTCTCAAGACCTCCAGCCTGAGCACTGCCGCGGTTGCGGCCATGCTGGGCATGGCCCCGCTGGCCGCTTCGACCGCGGCCACCCCGGACACTCCCGCCGACAGCGCCATCCCGCTCCAGACCGGCACCGCCCCGACCGAGTTCGCCGCCGAAATCATGCCAATGCCAGAGGCCTCGCTTCCCGAAGCCGCCAGCGATCCGGCTGAAGTCCAACCCGCCGCCACTCCGCTTGGCCGCGGCACCGCCTCCTATTACGGGCGCAAGTTCCACGGTCGCCGCACCGCCAGCGGGGAAGCGTTCGACATGGGCGCGCTTACCGCCGCCCACCGCACCCTGCCCTTCGGCAGCCTCGTGCGCGTCACCAACCCCGCCAATGGCCGCAGCGTCACCGTGCGCATCAATGATCGCGGCCCCTTCACCCGCGGCCGCGTGATCGACGTCAGCCGCGCCGCCGCGCAGCAGCTCGGCCTCATCACGCGCGGCCATGCCACAGTCGAACTCGAACTGATCGAGAGCTGATACCCGCCCGTTTTCCCGCCGCCTCTTGCGAAGGCGTACCGGCAGGCTAGAGGGGCTGCTGCGCCGGGACGGACCATCCGGCAAGAGCTTTCGCAACCGGGGGGCTGGTTTGACATTCACGCTCGCGCTGATCCTGCTCTATGTCCTTGCGCAGCTGCTGATCGCGGCCTGGGCCGGGCGCGGGGCCACCTCCGATGCCGACTACCTCGTCGCCGGACGCAGCCTCGGCCCCCTCGCGGTCGGGGTGAGCCTGTTCGCCACCTGGTTCGCTTCCGAAAGCCTCATCGCCACCTCCTCCGAAGTCGCCAATGACGGGCTGGCGGGCGCCCGCACCGAACCCTTTGCCTACGCGCTCGGCATCCTTGCCATCGCGCTGTTCTTTGCCCACCGGCTGCGCCGCGGCGGCCACATCACCATTGCCGACTTCCTGCGCGCCCGCTTCGGCGAGGGGACGGAGGGCCTCGCCGCCATCGTCATCGCGCTCAGCGCCACCACCTGGTCGGCCGCCCAGCTCTATGCCTTCGCCACCATCATCGCCGCCGCCTCGCCCTTCGACTTCCCCACCGCGCTGGCCGGAGCCACGCTGCTGGTGCTCACCTACACCCTGTTCGGAGGGCTCGCGGGCGATGTGCTGACCGACATGGTGCAGGGCGTCATCATGGTCGCAGGCATGCTGGTGCTGGCTGTCCTGATGTTCGATGCCCACGGCGGCATCGCCCCTGCCATCGCCAGCGTTCCGGCGCAGGCGTGGGGCTTTGCCATCCCGGACGAGAGCTGGGCCACGCGGGCAGAGCTGTGGCTGATCCCGATCGCGGGCACCATGGTCAGCCAGGAGGCGCTGGCCCGCACGCTCGCCGCCCGCTCGCCAGAGGTGGCGCGGCGCGGGGCCTTGCTGGGCGCGGGCCTGTATCTGGTCATCGGCCTGATCCCGGTCAGCTTCGGCCTGTTCGGCCCCGGCCTTGCCCCGGTGCTGGGCGTCACCTTCGGCGCGGACGAGGCCTTCCTGCCTTCGCTGGCGCAGTCGCTGTTCCCGCCGTGGCTGCACATCGTCTTCACCGGCGCGCTGCTGTCGGCGATCCTCTCCTCGGTGGACTCCGCGCTGCTGGCGGTGTCTGCCGCGGCGACCACCAGCGGGTATCGCCGGATCGACCCCAACGCCTCCCCCCGCGCCAAGCTGCGCGCCGCTCGCGGAGCGACCATCATCGCCGGGATCATCGCCGCGCTGGTCGCGGCCTCGGGCGAGTCCCTGCGCGATCTCGTGCTCGATGCCGGAGCCATCGCTGCCGTGCTGGCCGTGCCGATCATCATGGGGCTGGCCGGACGCGGCCTCCACACCCGCGCCGCGCTGGCGGCGATCATCGTGCAGATCGCGGTGCTGGGCGTGCTCGACTGGGCGCTGGGGGTGGAGGGCGCGTTCCTGTGGATGATCGCCAGCGGGCTTGTCACCTTTGCCGTGGTCGCCGCCCTGCCCCGCTGGCGGGCGGGCGCGGCGGCTGTTGGAGACACATGAGACACTGTCCAAGGGGCAAAAACCGCCCCCCGTTCAGCGCCCCCTAGCCCGCCGGATCATCGCGGTCGTCGCCCGCGCCATACTCATCCGCGCCATCCTCATCCGCGCCGCCCTCATCAGCATAGCCCCCTTCCCCATAGGCATCATCACAGCCCTCATCACCGTCCTCATCATCATCGTCATCATCATCCCAGTCGATGATCGCGGGCGGATCGAGCAAATGCGCCAGCCGCTCATCGAAATCGCGCGCGGCGATGTGGACCGCATGGGTCGCCCCCATCCGATCCAGCCGCCCGAGATGGGCGAGCAGCAGGCGGCTGTCATAGCGGGTGCGGGTGGCGACTTCCTCGCCGTGGTAGAACACCGTCTCCTGCACGCCGTTCAAGGCGCGGTCGGCGAGCACCTCCTCGACCTGCGGCCGGGCGAGCACCAGCGCGGCATCCCAAAGCTTGCGAAACTGCGGCGAGGCGCGCCGCATCCGGTAGAGATGCGCGCGGCTGACCCCGACCTGCTGCGCCGCCGCCCGGACATTGCCCCACTGCGCGAGCGTCTGGACAAAGGCGACCTGCGTGGCCGGCGTGAGATCGGCGGAGAGATTGGCCGGATCGACAACCGAGGTCTGCGCAACAGGCGCGGCGGTGGCGGTAGTGGCGGCGGGCGTGGTCAGGGCGGTTTGGGTAGTATCGTGCGACATGACGGACGCGGCTCCTTGGCGAAAGGCGAGGGAGTCGCGGGGGTTACGGGGTGTGGGGGGTGTAGGAAAGGGGGGGGGTTGCGGCTAGGGTACCATTTGATTGCCAACGACTTACAGCGGGGGAGGCTGGCGAATGCCATACGTAGGGCTGGGGATAGATGATCTTACGGTAAATCCGGCCAATGATCGGCACGGAGAGCTTGCGAATGAGACTTCTGCGATAGCCGAATTGTTCAGGTTGCGTGAGGCTCATATGAAGAAGCTCGCAACGGATATTGTCGAAGAAGGCGTAGTTTACGATCCTCCTTTGGTTCTGCGCGACGGCGACGACATGATCGTTTTCGACGGCAACCGTCGGGTTACCTGTCTCAAGTTGATCCGAAATCCGGACTTAGCTCCGAGCCAAGATCTGCAGAGGTTTTTTCGAGAACTGAGAGATCGTTGGGAGGGCACGCTACCAGACGAGATCGAGTGCCAAGTCGAAACTGACCGTGAAGTTGTCGATAGCATTATCTTTCGTCGCCATACTGGTGCCCAAGGGGGCGTTGGGCAATCAAACTGGGACGATCGAGCGAAGCACAATTTCGTCGAGCGTACTGGCCGAGGCGGAAGGATAGATGTCGCAGTGCAAATCGAGAATTTACTCCGTGAGCGCGACCGACTGCCAGATCAACAGTTGCCAAGATCAACACTCAATCGATTGCTCTCGTCCGAAGTCTTCCGCAACCGAGTCGGAGTTTCCGTACAAGATAATCAATTCACCTTCACGCATGAGCCAGACGTGACCATTGAAGGCCTGGCTCGCATAGCCGAGGACCTTGCGGAGCGCCGTGTGGTTCTAGGAGACCTCTGGAATAACACGGGAAAAACGGCCTACCTAAATCGACTGGACGTTGAGGGGCTTCTGCCTACCGAAGAGCATTTGATCGGGGTAGAGGACGAGCCTCAAACGCGCCGTCAGCCAAGACGACGAGGTCGCCCGCCAATGGAGCGGCGCTCACAGACAATCATAGATGATCAGGAAAACGAAATACCGTGGAGGTCTGATCAAGCTCGGATCCGTGCCGTTTGGCACGAACTCCAAACACTTGATGTGAACCAATTTCCCAATGCGATCTCTGCATTACTGAGGATCTTGGTCGAATTATCAACCGAGAGCCTATTACGGAATGCGGATATAGATCTAGCACAGGGACTAGCAGCCAATTTCCGAAGAGCCACGACTCATTTGAGAGACAATAATCATATCGAAGCAGCATACTTTGACGAGCTTGAGCGTATGCGGCAACACACTGAGTTGCTCTCGATCCCTAGTATGCAACGGTATGTTCATTCGCCCCAGTTCGCACCATTGCCAGACGAACTTTCGACGATTTGGATTAGATTGCGAATTTATGTGATCGCATGCCTAACACATTAGTTATTTTGAAGTTTATTTCCTGAGAACCTTCGTGCTTTCAGCTAACATAAAATTTGTACCCTTGCCCAATTCCTCCAGTACCTCCGCCAAATACCTCCTATTAAACGACCACTCCACCCTCAGCCATCCTTCGACCCCGGCCTGCGCCGGGGCAGGCAAGCTCAGCACATGCCTTCGGCTACCCCCTCCCCTGAAAGGAAAAGCCGCAATCTTGGCCTCTTGGCGGCTTGGCGCGAACCATCATGAGGCCCCCGCCTGCGCGGGGGTGCGCTTGAGAAGGGGAGCGAGATACTGCCCGGTAAACGACCGTGGCTCTTTGACGACCTGTTCCGGCGTCCCCACCGCCACAATCTCCCCGCCGCGCACGCCGCCCTCCGGCCCGAGGTCGATAATCCAGTCCGCGGTCTTGATCACGTCGAGGTTGTGCTCGATCACGACAACGGAATTGCCGCCCTCCACCAGCCGGTGCAGCACTTCCAAGAGTTTGCGCACATCCTCGAAATGCAGGCCGGTGGTCGGCTCGTCGAGGATGTAGAGCGTCTGGCCGGTGCTGCGCCGCGCGAGTTCCTTGGCGAGTTTCACCCGCTGCGCCTCGCCGCCTGACAGGGTCGTCGCCTGCTGGCCGACCTTGACGTAGCCGAGGCCGACCTCGTTCAGCATCCGCATCTTCTCGCGGATCGAGGGCACGGCCTTGAAGAACTCCTCCGCGTCCTCGATCGTCATGTCGAGCACGTCGGCGATGCTGAGGCCCTTGAACTTCACCTCCAGCGTTTCGCGGTTGTAGCGTTTGCCGCCGCATTCCTCGCAGGTCACATAGACATCGGGGAGGAAGTGCATCTCGATCTTGATGAGGCCGTCGCCCTGGCACTTCTCGCAGCGGCCGCCCTTGACGTTGAAGGAGAAGCGCCCCGGCTTGTACCCGCGCGCGAGGCTTTCAGGCAGGCCGGCGAACCAGTCGCGGATCTGGGTGAAGGCGCCGGTGTAGGTGGCGGGGTTCGATCGCGGCGTGCGGCCGATGGGGGACTGGTCGATCTCGATCACCTTGTCGCAGTACTCAAGCCCGGTGATGGCGTCATGCGCCCCGGCGATCACCCGTGCGCCGTTAAGCACCCGCGCCGCGCCGGCCTGCAAGGTGTCGATGGTGAGCGAGGATTTGCCCGAGCCGGAGACCCCGGTGATGCAGGTAAAGGTGCCGAGCGGGATCTTCGCCGTCACGCCCTTGAGGTTGTTGGCGCGCGCGTTCTTGACCGTGATGTGATGCCCGTTGCCCTTGCGGCGCTTGGCCGGAACCTCGATCTTGCGCCGCCCGGTGAGGTAATCGGCGGTGAGCGATCCCTTGGCCTTGAGGATATCCTTGAGCTTGCCCTGCGCCACGATCTCGCCGCCATGCACGCCCGCGCCGGGGCCGAGATCGACAATGTGGTCGGCAGCGCGGATCGCGTCCTCGTCATGCTCGACCACGATCACCGTGTTGCCGAGATCCCGCAGGCGCTTGAGCGTCTCCAGCAGCCGGTCATTGTCGCGCTGGTGGAGGCCGATGCTGGGTTCGTCGAGGACGTAGAGCACGCCCGACAGCCCGCTGCCGATCTGCGAGGCGAGGCGGATGCGCTGGCTTTCCCCGCCCGACAGCGTGCCGGAGGTGCGATCAAGATTGAGGTAGTCGAGGCCCACGTTGTCGAGGAAGCCGAGGCGTTCGTTGATTTCCTTGAGGATCGCCTTGGCAATCTGGCTCTGCTGCGAGGTCAATTGCGCGTCCAATGCGAGGAACCACGCCTTGGCATCCGCCACGCTCATGGCGACGGGGGTGGCGATGTCGGTGTTGGCGATGCGGACGCTCAGCGCCTTTTCGTTGAGCCGCTTGCCGCCGCACGCCTCGCAGGGCTGCGCTGTCTGGTACTTCGACAGCTCCTCGCGCATCCAGGTGCTTTCGGTCTGCATCAGCCGGCGGTTGAGGTTGCCGATCACGCCTTCGAACGCCTTGTTGACGGTGTATTCGCGGCGGCCATCCTTGAAGGTCAGCGGCACCGGCATCCCGCCTGTGCCGTGGAGGATGATCAGCTTCTGATCCGGCTCCAGATCGGCCCAAGGAGTGGTGAGGTTGAAGCCATACGCCTTGGCGAGGCTGGCGAGCACCTGCATGTAATAGGGCGACGGCGGGTTGGACTTCGCCCACGGCACCACCGCGCCCTGTTTCAGCGTCAGCGCCTCGTTCGGCACCACCAGTTGCGGATCGAACAGCTGCTTCTCGCCGATCCCATCACACGCGGCACACGCGCCTTGCGGGGCGTTGAAGGAGAACAGGCGCGGCTCGATCGCCTCCAGCGTGAAGCCGGAGACCGGGCAGGCAAATTTCTCGGAGAAGACGATGCGGTTCGGCGGGAGGCCTGCGCCCTTCATCTTTTGCCCTTGGGCTCCGCCTTGCGCCTCATCCTCGCGCCCCGGCACCACGCCATCGGCCAGATCGACATAGGCCAGCCCCTCGGCCAGCTTCAGCGCCTGTTCGAAGCTGTCGGCCAGCCGGGTTTCGATGCCCTCCTTCACCGCGATCCGGTCAACCACCACTTCGATGTCGTGCTTGTATTTCTTGTCGAGCGCGGGTGCGTCTTCGATCGGATAGATCTCTCCGTCGATCCGCACGCGGGTGAAGCCGGTGCGCTGCCATTCGGCCAGCTCCTTGCGGTATTCGCCCTTGCGCCCGCGCACCACCGGGGCAAGCAGGTAAAGGCGTGTGCCTTCGGGCAGGGCCATCACCCGGTCGACCATCTGGCTGACGGTCTGGGCAGAAATCGGCAGACCGGTCGCAGGCGAATAGGGCGTGCCCACCCGCGCCCATAACAGGCGCATATAGTCGTAAATCTCGGTCACCGTCGCCACGGTCGAACGCGGGTTGCGGCTGGTCGTCTTCTGCTCGATGCTGATCGCCGGGCTGAGGCCGTCGATATGCTCGACATCGGGCTTCTGCATCATCTCGAGGAACTGGCGCGCATAGGCCGAAAGGCTCTCGACATAGCGCCGCTGCCCCTCGGCATAGATGGTGTCGAATGCGAGGCTCGACTTGCCGCTGCCCGACAGGCCTGTGACCACGATCAGCGCATCACGCGGCAGATCAATGTCGATACCCTTGAGGTTGTGTTCGCGCGCACCGCGAACGGATATTGTGGTGAGGCTCATGGGCGTGATCTGTTCCGGAAATGTTCGTGAAGGTCAAGGCGGCGGCACGTGGTTGCGGCGCGCTGTCACCAGATGGTCGGCCGACTTGCGATTTGCAACGGGCCGGGGGCTGTCCGGGTTCCGGCGACACCGCACGAAAACCGCGCTGCGGGTGCGACAGGTTCCGGGGGGCGTGGTCCGGGAAAAGACGGGTTGTGCGCCCCGGGCTGATGGCGACACTGGCAGGCCGGGTTCGCGATCGATGCAAAAAAGGATGTTGCGCCATGTCCAGCCACCCCGCACCCGTGATGGCCGCCGCTGCCGTCGCCCTGGCCTGCCAGCCCGCACCGGGGCTTGCGGCGCAATCGGCACAATCGGGCGACCAGCCGTCGGGCAACCCCATTTCCATCCCCGTCACCCCGGCGCAGGCGCGTGCCGAGGTCGCGCTGACCCGCAGGCTCAACCGCGAACAGGCCGCCTTTGCCGAACGCCAGCTGGCCGAAAACGCAGCGGCCAAACGCGCCCGTGAAGCAGCCGTGGCAGAGCGCGCGGCGACCATTGCCCGCCAGCAATCCGAATACGAAGCGGCGCTTGCAAGCTTCGAGTCGGAACGGGCCCGGCACGCGCGCGAACATGCCGCGGCAATGGCCCAATGGCGTGCCGATGTCGAAGCCTGCAAGGCCGGTGACATCAGCCGCTGCGCGCCCATAACGCGCAGTTACAGGCCCGAAACAGGATGATTCATAAACCTTAAAATATTGATATTACAGTATTTTACTTTGACTCTGACCGACCCTACAGAAAAACTGAAGTCGCCAGACATGCGGCTTAACGGCAGATAGGAAGCCTCTTTACCAGTCTCCGGCCGGGTCCCTTGCAGGGTCGCAACCTGGCTTCCCGACGGGAAGAAGACGGGCCGGGATGCGCAGCGCTGCAAAGGCTTACCCCCAAAGCCTGCCCACAGCCTGAATGTGCATCCCGGCCTAACTCCGTCAAACCCCGCTGGCTTGGGGGTTTCCGCTGACCAGCGCCCGCGCGCCCGGCTGGCCAAGCCAATGTGCCGCCACGCCCCAGACCCGGCCGATCACATCGGGTGACAGCGCTGTGGCGGGCGGGCCATCAGCCACCACCGTGCTCTCCAGGCGCCCACCATCCCCCTTGGCGTCCAGCACCAGCACCCGGTCGGCATGGTTCATTGCCAGCGCGAGATCATGCAGCACCACCGCCACGCCCTGCCCTGCCTGCGCGCAGGTCTTGAAATGCGCGATCAGGCTGAGCTGGTGGGCCAGGTCGAGCGCGGCCAGCGGTTCATCGGCGAGGATCCAGCGCGGTTCTCCGGCCAGCACACGGGCCAGCAAGACCCGTGCGCGTTCGCCGCCTGAAAGGCGGCTCGCCGGGCGGCGGCGCAGCGGTTCAAGCGCGAGCGCGGCAATCGCGGCCTCCACCGCGGCGGTGCCGCGATCGCGCCACGGCAGGCGGCCGAGCGTAACAAGGTTCTCCACCGCCACGTCCCACGCAATATCGGGCACCTGCGGCAGATAACCGATCGCTTGCGCGCGCTGGCGCGGGGGCATGGCGGCAAGGTCGGCCCCGTCCAGCGCCGCCCGCCCGGAAGTGGGCGCAAGCAGCCCGGCAAGGGCCAGCAGCAGGCTCGATTTGCCTGCACCATTGGGGCCGACAATCGCCGTGATCTGGCCGGGAGCGAGCGTGGCAGAGATGCCGGTCACCACCTGCACCCCGCCGCGTGTCAGCGAAAGGTTTTCCGCCGCCAGCATCACAGGCTCCCCCGCCGCATCCGGATCAGCAGCCACAGGAAGAACGGCGCACCGATCAGCGACAAGGCAATGCCCAGCCGCAGCTCTGTCACCAGCGGCAGGATGCGCAGGATCGAATCGGCAGCCAGCACCAGACAGGCGCCTGCCAGCGCGCTGGGGCCGATCAGGCTGGAAGGCAGGCGGTCAGTCAGCGGGCGCACCAGATGCGGCACCACCAGCCCGACAAAGCCGATGATCCCCGCCACCGCCACGCCAGCCCCCACCGTCAGCCCGACACCCACCACCAGCAGCCCCAGCAGCCGCCCCGGATCAAGCCCCATCGAACGCGCCGCCTCCTCCCCCAGCGTCAGCGCATCCAGACTGCGCGCGGCAAGCCCCAGCACTGCAATCCCGGCAGCGACCAGCGGGGCGGCAATCGCAGCCTCGCGCCATGAACGGTCGGTCAGCGCGCCGTTGAGCCACATGACAATCTCCGACAGGGCAAAGGGATTGGGCGCGAGCGTGATGGCAAGCGCGGTAAGCGCGCCTGCAAGGCTGGCGATCATCAGCCCGGCAAGGGTGAACAGCGCAATCCCGCCACCTGCCCCGCCGCCGAACCCGCTTGCGCCGTCGCTCGACGTGCGCCCGGCGATCAGCGCGAGCGCCGCCATGCCCGTGCCCGCCCCGATCAGCGCGAGCAGCGGCAGGCTCCATCCGGCCCATGCAGGCGGGATGATGGCGCCAAGCCAGAAGCTGGCCACCGCGCCCAGCGCCGCCATCGGCGCAATCCCGAACAGGCCGGGATCGGCCAGCGGATTGCGCAGATAGCCCTGCATCGCCGCCCCCGCCGCGCCCAGCCCCGCGCCCACGACAATCGCCAGCACAGCGCGCGGCAGGCGCAGTTCGGCAAGGATCAGCGCGGCATTGGCCACCCCGCCGCCCGCAACATCAAAGGGATTGATCCACACGCGTCCGGCCAGCAAGGACAGCGGCAGCAGCACCGCCAGCAGCGCGGCAAAGACAAGGTTTGCACGGTTCACGGCAGCCGCGCCCGCAATGTCTCAAGCCGCATTCCCAGCCCGACCACGCTCCGCCCGCCGCAGAACAGCAGACGCGGGTCGAGCATCTCCACCCGCGTATCTTCCAGCCGGGCGAGCAGCGGATGGCGCTGCGCGGCGCTGTCGCCTGCCACCAGCAGCAATTCGGGCGGGTCGGCCAGCACGGTTTCAAGCGCGACGAAATCGGCCTGTCCCAGCCCCATCGCCGCGGCGTGATTGGCAAAGGATTTGGCCCGCAGCATTTGCGCCACCAGCGTTGCCTCGCCCGGCACGATGCCGCCCGGTTGCCACAGCAAGGTGGAAACCGGGCGCGCGTCGGCGACAGGTTCGGCGGCCCGGCGCATCTCCTGCACAAGCGCCTCACCCTCCGGCCCGCGGTGCATCAGCCGGGCGGCCTTGCGCACCTGCGCGATGCTTTCGTCCACCGTGGTCGGGCTGCCGAAGGTCTCGACCCTGATCCCCGCCCGTTCGAGCGCGCTGCGGGTGGTGGGCGCGATGAAGCTGGACGCCAGCACAAGATCGGGCGCCAGCGCGATCACCTCCTCCGCCGTCCCGCCGGTGACGCCGAACCGCGCGGCGGTGGCGGCGGGTATCGAACTGGAACGGGGATCACGGCTGTAATGCGACAGGGCCAGCACCTGATCGGGCGCGGCGACCTCTGCCAGGATCGCATCAAGGCAGGGGTTGAGACTGATGATGACGGGGCCTTGCGCGGCATCCCGAGGCGGGCCAGGGGACGGGGCAGTGGACGGGGCAGCGGGCGCGCAGGAGGTGAGCGCGCAGGCGGCGGCCAGCAGCGCCAGCATTGGGGCCAGCCAGCCGCCCGTGCGTGTGACGCCAGTCCTGTCCCGATCCCACAGCATGTCCAGTGACAGGCGATAGGGCCGCGCCGCCAAGCGCGCAAGCTCCGCTGCGTGGTCATATCCGAGGCTGCGGCTGTCCGGTTTCGGGACGCGGGGGTGCGGCACGCTCGCCCGGGGCAATCGGGCGCGCTAGGGCGAGGATGACGTCATGCCCCTTGCCCGCCCCCCTCTTGCGTTGATCGCCTCGCTTGCTGCCGCTGTCCCGGCAGGCAACATCTGGCGCAAGCGGCTGGCGGTGCTGGCCGCCGCCATCGCGGTGCCGGCCCTCGCCGCGCCGGGAAGCCTCGTTGCCCTGCCCGGCCCGGCGGCAGAGCCCGAAGCAGCGCTCGCCACGCGGCAGGCCGCCGCCGCGGCGCTGGCGTTTGAACGACCGGGGATGAGCTTTCCGGGATCGGCCTTCTATTACCTCGCCGATCCGCCCGGTGCCGCGCTGGTGGCCTTGCCCAGAGCCGATCCGCTGTCCCCCGGCGCAGAAGAAGGGCGCGAACTGGGCGCGCTGATCGATGTCGGCGCACCGCCCAAACCGTTCTTTTCCGCGGGCGTCGGCCTCACTCACGCCCGCGCGGTTGAATGCCTTGCGCAAGCCGTGTGGTACGAAGCCGCCAGCGAAAGCGAGGCGGGACAGCGTGCGGTGGCGCAGGTGGTGCTCAACCGTGTTGCCCACCCTTCATGGCCCGCAAGCGTGTGCGGGGTTGTCTATCAGGGGTCGGAACGCAAGACCGGCTGCCAGTTCACCTTCACCTGCGACGGCAGCCTTGCCCGGCGCCCGTCGGGCGCGACCTGGGCCGGGGCGCAAAAGGTGGCCGAACAGGCGCTGTCGGGCAGCGTCTATGCGCCCGTGGGCCATGCCACGCATTACCACACGCTCTGGGTCAATCCCTACTGGGCCGGAACGCTTGACCATATCGGCACGATCGGCGCGCACCGGTTCTACCGGCTGCGTGGCGGCGCGGGGGAAAAGACCGCGTTCTCGATGGCCTATGCCGGGCTGGAAAGCGCCCGCGCCGTGCCCGGCGCAGCCACCGCGTCGCTGACCGAGGCCAACGCTGCGCGCCCGATGATCGCCTATGATCTGGCCCCGCGGACGGACAGCAGGCCTGCCGCGGCAAAGCCTGCGGACGCGGCCTCGATGCCCGCCAGCACGCCCCCGGTCGCAGGCTATGGCGGCGCAGGACAGGTCGCGGGGCAGGTCAAGGCCGAATATGCCCGCGCCGGTCAGTGGAAAGCGCGCCCGGATATGCCCGCTTTACCCGCAGCGACGGAATAACCGGCTCCCCGCAATCGCGAAATCACGGTTAAGCTGCGCGAAACCCTGTTCGGGCACCAAGAGTTCAGGCGCGCGGCGCTATCCGGCGGCCATCGTCAGAACGGTGCGCCAGTCCCTGCTGGTCACCCACCGCAGCAGGAACCACGCCTTATGTCGATCCGCCTTGCCCCCGCCCATGATCATGCCCGCACCGCGGGACGGCACGCTGCCGGGCGCGGACTGGTGGCGCGGGTGCGGGTGATGGCGGCCAATGACAATGGCGACCAGCCCGGCCGCGATGCCCCGGGCGCCTTTGACCCGGTGCTGGTCGCGGCGCTGCATCACTTTGCCCGCCACGGGCTGGATTCGGCGCGCATGGCCCATGCCGAGGCGACCCGCGCCCGGCTGGAAGGCAACGCACCCGGCGCGGCAGAATGGATCGCGATCACCGGAATGTTCGACCGCCGCCTTGCCGCCAGCGCAAATCGCGAACCGATCCCCGCCTGACCCGTGACCGATTGCGCTACGGCGTTTCCCTGATGGCTTGGCCGGAAATCATTATTGCAATTGCAAACTGTTTGCAAAGATAGTTACGGCATCCGCCCTTTTGGCGGTTGCAATCGTGTTTTGAGCGGCCTACCGCGCCTGTTGTAACGGGTGCCTTGCCGCTTGGGACGGGGGTCGGCACCAGCCATAAGTGCATCGCTTTTCGTCCCGATGGATCAGGGAAGGAAGTTTCGAATAATGGCCCGCACCAAGATTGCGCTGATCGGCGCCGGTAACATCGGTGGCACGCTCGCCCACCTCGCCGCTATCAAAGGCCTTGGCGACATCGTGCTGTTCGACGTGGCTGAGGGCATGCCGCAAGGCAAGGC
This sequence comes from Erythrobacter sanguineus, assembly GCF_900143235.1. GTDB lineage: Bacteria > Pseudomonadota > Alphaproteobacteria > Sphingomonadales > Sphingomonadaceae > Erythrobacter > Erythrobacter sanguineus. The sequence continues at coordinate 77,056 of NZ_FRDF01000012.1, forward strand.
GCTCGATCTCAGCCAGTGCGGCCCGGTTGAAGGCTTCGATGCCAGCATCACCGGATCGAACGACTATGCCGACATCGCAGGCGCTGACGTGGTGATCGTCACCGCGGGCGTGGCGCGCAAGCCCGGCATGAGCCGCGATGATCTGCTCGGCATCAATCTCAAGGTGATGAAGGCGGTCGGCGAAGGCATCCGCGACAACTGCCCCGATGCTTTCGTGATCTGCATCACCAACCCGCTCGACGCGATGGTCTGGGCGCTGCGCGAGTTTTCGGGGCTTCCGGCGAACAAGGTCGTCGGCATGGCCGGCGTGCTGGATTCGGCGCGCTTCGCCACCTTCCTCGCATGGGAATTCGGCGTCAGCGTGAAGGACGTGAACGCCTTCGTGCTCGGCGGCCACGGCGATACGATGGTGCCGGTGCTGAGCTACTCGACCATCAACGGCATCCCTGTTGCGGACATGGCCAAGATCAAGGGCATCTCCGAAGACCGCTTGGGCGAAATCGTCCAGCGCACCCGTTCGGGCGGCGGCGAGATCGTTGCGCTGCTCAAGACCGGCTCGGCCTTCTATGCGCCTGCCACCAGCGCCATTTCGATGGCCGAAGCCTATCTCTACGACCAGAAGCGCATCCTGCCCTGCGCGGTTGAGGTCAACGGCAAGTACGGCGTTGACGGCCTCTATGTCGGCGTGCCGGTGGTGATCGGCGCGGGCGGCGCGGAGGAAGTGATCGAGATTTCGCTGACCGACGAAGAGAAGGCCAACCTCGGCGTCAGCGTCGATGCGGTCAAGGAACTGCTCGACGCGTGCAAGGCGCTGGATAGCTCGCTGGCGTAACTTCGATGTCAAAGTCTGTGATCTTCACTATTCACTTTGCTGCGCTGATCATAGGATCGGGACTTGGCGCATTGGGGTTGTTCGGGCTGCTGATACTGATTCCCTTCGCGCTAGCTGCCGGATTTATCGTTCTGGGGGCGAAAGCTCTGGGAATGCCGAAGCAGGACACTCCAGGTTGGATCATCTTCTTCGGTGGTCCAGTAATTGCAGCTGGCATGGGATGGTTGATCGCCGCGTTCGCCTACTACGGACGCGAAGGGATATCTGTTGTTTAATCGGCCCGCGCTCTTGATTGGAGGGTTTCTACTTCTGGCCACAGGAATAAGCTTCCTGATTGGTTCATGGGCTGGAAGTGGGACCGATCGAGCAAGTTTTGGTCCGCTTATTTGGGCAGTCTCACTAGGGCTTAGTCTTGGAGCTTTTGGCGTGATTGTGAACAATCTAGAGATGATGTCAAAGCCCCAGTCGCAACGACGAATCCGCCCCCACCCTATGTTCTTGCTCCCGCTGGCTGGCGTCTTAGCCGGAGCTCTTCACGGATATTTGAACAAAGTCTGAAAGGCATCTCGATGAGCATCCTCGTTAACAAAGACACCAAGGTTATCACGCAAGGCATGACCGGCAACACCGGCACCTTCCACACGCAGGCCGCGCTCGATTACGGAACGCAGATGGTCGGCGGTGTGACCCCCGGCAAGGGCGGCACCACCCATATCGGCCTGCCGCAGTTCAACACCGTAGCCGAAGCCAAGGCCGCGACCGGCGCGACTGCGAGCTGCATCTACGTCCCGCCGCCGTTCGCCGCTGACGCGATCTGCGAAGCGATCGATGCCGAGATCGAGCTCATCATCTGCATCACCGAAGGCATTCCGGTGCTCGACATGGTCCGCGCCAAGCGCGCGCTTTCGGGTTCCAAGTCGCGCCTGATCGGCCCCAATTGCCCCGGCGTGCTGACGCCCAACGAATGCAAGATCGGCATCATGCCGGCCAATATCTTCAAGAAGGGCAGCGTCGGCATCGTCAGCCGTTCCGGCACGCTCACCTATGAAGCCGTGCACCAGACCACGATGGCTGGCCTCGGCCAGACCACCGCTGTCGGCATCGGCGGCGATCCGGTCAACGGCACCAACTTCATCGACATGCTCGACCTGTTCCTTGATGATCCGGAAACGGAAAGCATCATCATGATCGGCGAAATCGGCGGCAGCGCCGAAGAAGAAGCCGCCGCCTTCATCAAGGCCGAACGCGCCAAGGGCCGCGCCAAGCCGATGGTGGGCTTCATCGCCGGCCTCACCGCCCCTCCGGGCCGCCGCATGGGCCACGCTGGCGCCATCGTTTCTGGCGGTCAGGGCGGCGCGCAGGACAAGATTTCCGCGATGGAAGATGCGGGCATCCGCGTCAGCCCCTCGCCTTCGGAACTCGGCACCACGCTCGCCGCGATGCTGAAAGAGATGGCCTGACAGCCGTATTGAATATCGGCCCTCCGCATTAGCGGGGGGCCATCCTTCCTCCTCCCCAGGAGTCCCCCGATGGGCAACGAACCGCAGAACTTCATTCCCGCCTTCTCCGATCAGGAAGGCCCGCAGCCCGGCCCTTCGTGGGAAAAGCGCGGCTGGCTCGATGCGATTTCGGACAGCGCGTCCGATCTTGTCGCGGCGATGGACCCGACCGAGATGAAGCTTGCGGTGGCCAAGGCGGCCAAGGATGCGGGCAAGGCGATGGACCCCAAGGCCATCGAAAAAGCCGCTGCACTCTCCATCGCGGCGATGACGCTGGTGCGCCTGTATCGTGTGCGCGGGCACATGGCCGCCGACCTCGATCCGCTGGGCCTGTCGGACCGCGAAGGGCCGGAAGACCTGACGCTGGCATGGCACGGGCTGGCCGGCAAGGAGACCGAGGATGTCTATGTCGGCGGTGTGCTCGGCATGGAATGGACCACGGTGGCCAAGCTCCACCAGCGCCTGCGCGAGGTCTATTGCGGCAAGGTCGGCCTTGAATACATGCACATCGCCGACACCGCAGAGCGCCGCTTCCTGCAGGACAAGTTCGAAAGCCCGGGCGACACGATCCAGTTTACCCCCGAAGGCAAGAAGGCGATCCTTGCCGCCGTGCTGCGCGGGGAACAATATGAGGAATTCCTCGGCAAGAAATATGTCGGCACCAAGCGGTTCGGCCTTGATGGCGGGGAATCGATGATCCCGGCGCTCGAAGCCGTGATTAAGCATGGCGGCTCGTCAGGCGTGCGCGAGATCATCTACGGCATGGCCCACCGCGGCCGGTTGAACGTGCTCGCCAATGTGATGGCCAAACCCTACCGCGTGATCTTCCACGAGTTTTCAGGCGGCTCGGCCAACCCCGATGATGTCGGCGGATCGGGCGATGTGAAATATCACCTCGGCACCAGCACCGACCGCGAATTTGACGGGATTTCGGTGCACATGAGCCTTGTGCCCAACCCCAGCCACCTTGAAGCGGTGAACCCGGTGGTGCTGGGCAAAAGCCGCGCGCAGCAGGCGATCCGCGATGATCTGGGGAACAAGGATCAGGTGCTCCCCGTGCTGATCCACGGCGATGCCGCCTTTGCGGGTCAGGGCGTGGTGTGGGAAAGCCTCTCGCTCTCGGGCGTGCCGGGTTACGATACCGGGGGCTGCATCCACTTCATCATCAACAACCAGATCGGCTTTACCACCTCGCCGAAATTCGCGCGGTCGTCGCCCTACCCCAGCGATGTCGCCAAGGGCGTGATGGCGCCGATCCTGCATGTGAACGGCGATGATCCGGAAGCGGTGACCTTCGCCTGCAAGCTCGCGGTCGAATATCGCCAGACCTTCCACCGCGACGTGGTGATCGACATGTGGTGCTATCGCCGCTTCGGCCACAACGAGGGCGACGAGCCCAAGTTCACCCAGCCGCTGATGTATGACAAGATCCGCGCCCATCCCAAGGTCTCGACAATCTACGAAGGCCGGTTGGTCGAAGAAGGCGTGGTCCAGCCCGGCACCCGCGCGGCGATGGCGGATGAATTCGTCCGCCTGCTCGAAGAGGAATTCGAGGCGGGCAAGAGCTACAAGCCCAACGAAGCCGACTGGTTCGGCGGGCGCTGGGCGGGGCTGAACAAGCCGGCCGACCCGGAAACCTCGCGCCGCAATGTCGACACCGCAATCGAAGCCAAGGCGTTCGATTCGCTCGGCCGCGTGCTGACCGAGGTTCCCGGCGATCTCGATGTGCACAAGACACTGGACCGCGTGCTCGCCGCCAAGCGCGAGATGTTCCAGACCGGCGAAGGCTTCGACTGGGCCACCGGCGAAGCGCTCGCCTTTGGTAGCCTCGTGATGGAAGGTTACGGCGTGCGCCTGTCCGGGCAGGATTCCGGGCGCGGCACCTTCAGCCAGCGCCACGCCGTGTGGGTCGACCAGAAGACAGAACGCAAGCATGTGCCGCTCAGCACCCTGCCCCACGGCAAGTTCGAAGTGCATGATTCTACCCTGTCGGAATATGCCTTGCTCGGCTTCGAATACGGGTTTGCGATGGCCGATCCGCGCACGCTGGTGCTGTGGGAAGCGCAGTTCGGCGATTTCGCCAATGGCGCGCAGATCATGATCGACCAGTTCATTGCCAGCGGCGAGGCCAAGTGGCTGCGCGCCAACGGTCTGGTGATGCTACTGCCGCATGGTTACGAAGGGCAGGGGCCGGAACATTCCTCCGCGCGGCTCGAACGCTTCCTGCAATTGTGCGCCAACGACAATATCCAGGTCTGCAACATCACCACCCCGGCCAATTATTTCCACGCCCTGCGCCGGCAGATGCTGCGGCCGTTCCGCAAGCCGCTGGTCATCATGAGCCCCAAGTCGCTGCTGCGCCACCCGCTGGCCAAGAGCGCGCGGGCCGATTTCCTCGGGGATTCGCAGTTCAAGCGGATCCTGTCGGACACCACCGAGATTGCCGATGACACGGTGCGGCGCGTGGTGCTGTGTTCGGGCAAGGTAGCCTATGACCTGATGGAAGCGCGCGACGCCGCCGGGATCAAAGACGTGTCGATCATCCGGATCGAACAGCTCTATCCCTTCCCCGGCGATCCGCTGGCGCTGCGGCTGGGCCGCATGGCCAACCTCGAAGACGTGGTCTGGTGTCAGGAAGAACCCAGGAACAATGGTTCGTGGTTCTTCGTCCAGAACCAGGTCGAGGATGCGCTGACCGCCGCCGGGCATCAGGGCAAGCGCCCGATCTATGCCGGGCGCGAAGCCGCCGCCTCGCCCGCCACCGGGCTCGCCAGCCGCCACAAGGCCCAGCAGGAAGCGCTGATCGCCGAGGCGCTGGGGCTGTAACCGGATAGCAAACCATACACCGTTCGTGTCGAGCGAAGTCGAGACACCCCGCATGAATGGTTCTCGACTTCGCTCGAACCGAACGGAATAGAATTCAGGACTCAGGAACCCGCTCACATGGCCACCGAAATCACAGTCCCCGCTCTGGGCGAATCCGTTACCGAAGGCACCATCGCCGAATGGCTCAAGCAGCCCGGCGATGCGGTCGCCGCAGACGAGCCGATTTGCAGCCTCGAAACCGACAAGGTCGCGGTTGACGTGCCATCGCCCGTCGCTGGCGTCATGTCCGAACATCGCGTCGCGGTGGGCGATAATGTCGAGGTCGGCGCGGTGATCGCCGTGATCGAGGAAGGCGCGACGGCGTCTGCGTCCTCGCCCGCCCCCGCTGCCGCCAAGGCCGACAGCGCGCCGCCTGCCGCACCTGCCGCGACCGAGGAGCTGCTCGCCGCTGCGCAGACCATGTCGCCCGCGGTGCGCCGCGCGGTGCTGGAACACGGGGTCGATCCGTCCACCATCAAGGGCACCGGCAAGGATGGCCGCCTGACCAAGGAAGATGTGCTCGCCGCCGCCGAAGCCCGGGCGAAAGGCCCCGCGACCCCGGCACCCACTCCGGCCCCCGCGCCCACCGCAGCCCCCGCACAGGCCAGCGGCGCGCGCGGCGAAGAGCGCGTCAAGATGACCCGCATGCGCCAGACCATTGCCAAGCGTTTGAAGTCTGCGCAGGACAATGCCGCCCTGCTCACCACCTTCAATGATTGCGACATGACTGAGGTCATGGAAGCGCGCGACAAGTACAAGGACCTGTTCGCAAAGAAGCACGACATCCGCCTCGGCTTCATGGGCTTCTTCGCCAAGGCTGCCTGCCTCGCACTGAAGGACGTGCCGAGCGTCAACGCCTACATCGAAGGCGATGAGATCATCTATCACGATTACGTCGATATCTCGGTCGCGGTGTCTGCGCCCAACGGCCTCGTCGTCCCCGTCATCCGCGATGCGGACAAGAAGGGCTTTGCCCGGATCGAACAGGACATCGCCGATTTCGGCAAGCGCGCCAAGGAAGGCACGCTCAAGATGGAAGACATGACCGGCGGCACCTTCACCATCTCCAACGGCGGCGTGTTCGGCTCGCTGATGTCGACACCGATCATCAACCCGCCGCAAAGCGCGGTGCTGGGCCTCCACCGCATCGAGGATCGCCCGGTTGTGCGCAACGGCGAGATCGTGATCCGCCCGATGATGTATCTCGCCCTGTCCTACGACCACCGCCTGATCGACGGACGCGAGGCGGTGACCGCGCTCAAGATCATCAAGGACGCGATCGAGGATCCCACTCGGATGCTGATTGATTTGTAAGTTTACGCAAGTGCTCGTCACCCCGGCGCCAAAGAACCTTGGGGCCGGGGCCCAGAGCGGCACATCCTGTCCCCGGAGGCCCTGGATCCCGGCCTTCGCCGGGATGACGGAGAAGAAAAATGGCTGAGAATTACGATTACGACGTCCTCATCATCGGTGCAGGCCCCGGCGGCTATGTCGCGGCGATCCGTGCGGCGCAGCTCGGGCTGAAGACCGCCTGCGTCGAGAGCCGCGCCACGCTCGGCGGCACCTGTCTCAATGTCGGGTGCATTCCATCCAAGGCGCTGCTGCACGGTTCGGAACTGTTCGACGAAGCGCAGAACGGCCACTTCGCCACCTGGGGCATCACCGCCACCCCGATGCTCGATCTGGCCAAGATGATGGCCGAAAAGACCAAGGCTGTGGGCGAGCTGACCGGCGGGATCGAATTCCTGTTCAAGAAAAACAAGGTCACCTGGCTGAAAGGCCATGCGGCTTTCGAAGACGCGCACACGGTCAAGGTCGGCGATGACACCGTCACCGCCAAGGACATCGTGATCGCCACCGGGTCGAGCGTCACCCCGCTCCCCGGTGTCACCGTCGATAATGCAGGCAAACGGATCGTGGACTCGACCGGCGCGCTCGACCTCGACGAAGTGCCCGAACATCTCGTGGTGATCGGCGGCGGGGTGATCGGGCTGGAACTCGGCTCGGTGTGGCGGCGTCTCGGCGCGAAGGTCACCGTGGTCGAATTCCTCGATCAATTGCTCCCCGGCCTCGATGGCGATGTGCGCAAGGAAGCGGGCAAGATCTTCAAGAAGCAGGGCATGAATATGATGCTCGGCCACAAGGTCACCGGCGCGAAAGTGGATGGCAAGAAAGTCACCCTGACGATCGAGAAAGCCGCAGGCGGGGACGAACAGACGCTCGACGCCAGCCACGTGCTGGTCGCCATCGGTCGCCGCCCCAACACCGAAGGGCTGGCGCTGGACAAGGCGGGGCTTAGCGTCAACGCGCGCGGGCAGGTCGAGATCGAGCATGATTTCCGCACCGCCGTGCCCAATATCTGGGGCATTGGCGACGTCGTCCCCGGCCCGATGCTCGCGCACAAGGCCGAGGATGAAGGCATCGCGGTGGCCGAAAATATCGCCGGGCAGACCGGTATCGTGAACCATGATGTGATCCCCAACGTCGTCTACACCGCGCCCGAAATCGCCGGTGTCGGCATCACCGAGGAACAGGCCAAGGAACGCGGGCTTGCCGTGAAGATCGGCAAGTTCCCGATGATGGCCAACAGCCGCGCCAAGGCCAACCGCGACACCGACGGTTTCGTCAAAGTCATTGCTGACGCAGAAACCGACCGCGTGCTGGGCGTGTGGATCATCGCCAGCCTTGCAGGCACGATGATCGCCGAAGCTTGCGTGGCGATGGAATTCGGCGCGACGTCCGAAGACATCGCCTACACCTGCCACGCCCACCCCACCCACGCCGAAGCGCTGAAGGAAGCGGCCATGGCGGTGACGGGCAAGCCGATCCATATGTGAATTGCCCCCTCTCCCGGCTTTGCCTAAAGCGCACAGCCGAGAGGGGAAATCACACATGGCCTATCCGCAACTGACCGACAAACCCGGCGCGCTCGCCACTGCGGCGGCGATTCGCGAAGGGCGGCGCAGCGTTGCCCAAACGGTCGATGCGGCGATCGTTCGGATCGAGCAGCTCGATTCCAGCGTCGATGCGCTCGCCGTTCCCGATTTCGAGCGGGCTTATGAGACCGCCAAGGCGATGGACACCGCTGGCCCCGGCCGCGACCAGCCCTTGTTCGGCGTGCCGATGACGATCAAGGAAAGCTTTGACGTTGCGGGCCTGCCGACCACTTTCGGCCACGCTGCCTATCGCGACACTCTCGCCCCGCGCGACGCGCTGCTGGTTCGGCGCCTGAAGGCGGCGGGCGCGGTGATCATCGGCAAGACCAACGTGCCGGTGGACCTCACCGACTGGCAGAGTTTCAATCCGGTCTATGGCCGCACGTCAAACCCGCATGATCCCGCGCGTTCGCCCGGTGGATCGTCGGGCGGCAGCGCGGCCGCCGTGGCAAGCGGGATGGTGGCCTGCGACTACGGCACCGACATCGGCGGATCGGTGCGCGTGCCGGCGCATTTCTGCGGCGTGTGGGGGCACAAGACGTCGCATGGCCTGATCTCCAAGCGGGGGCATGATCACCCCGCCATGTCGCGCGCGAAGGGCTTCATCGCCGCGCATGACAGCCCGCTCAGCATCGCCGGGCCGCTGGCGCGCAATGCCGCCGATCTGGCCGTGCTGACCGAGATCGGCGCAGATGTGCCGCTTCGCCGCCATGCAAAGCCGCTGAAGGACTGCCGCTTGCTGGCGATCACGCAATTGCACGGCGCACCGGTCGATGCCAGCGTGATGGAGCCAACCGAAGCCGCGCTTGCAACCCTTGCCCGCGCGGGCATCGCCATCGACCGGGCGAGCGACCTGCTGCCTGACACAGCGCAGCAATATCGCCACTATCTCAAGATGATGAACATCGTCATGGCGCGCGGTGCCCCTGCCCCCGATGGCAAGCGCGCTTCGGCGACCGACTGGTTCGACCTGCTCGACGCGCAGGCCGCAGCCATCGCCCAGTGGGACGCATTGTTCGAAACCTACGACTTCGTGCTCGCCCCGCCCGCCCCGGTGCTGGCCGTGCCGCACAGCGACAAGGCAGTGTTCCGCGGCACGATCACCATCAACGGCGTGGAGGAACCGGGCGGCAATGCGCTGGCCTGGGCCGGGATCGCGACCTTCCCGAACCTGCCCGCCACGGTCCTGCCGATTGGCAGCGGCACCTATCTTGGCAGCACCCTGCCGTGCGGAATGCAGGTGATCGGCCCGCGTCTGGCCGATCTGGATTGCATCGCGGCGGCAGAGGCGATCGGGAACATCTTGCACCGCTGACCCGGCTTCGCCATGGCGCGGAACATGGCCCGCAAACCGTTCATGCTCACGCTTGCCCGATGGCACATCTGGCTTGGCTGGCTGGTGGGCGTGCCGATCGCGGCATGGCTCGCCACCGGCCTGTTCATGACCTTGCGCCCGATCGAGGAGGTGCGGGGCGACCATCTGCGCAGCCAGACGCCAGCACAGCCGCTGGTGATCGAGGGCAGCACACTCGCCGCGCCTGACGCGGGCCTCAGGGACATGCGAGTCACCATGCAACAGGGCCGTGCCGTGGCGATCCTTACCGGGCTGGACGGCAGCGTGCGACGGGTGGATTTTGCCAGCGGCACGCCCCTCCCCCCGCTTGATGCCGCCGCCGCGCGCGCAATCGTGGCTTCCCGCATCACCGGCGGCGAGAATGTGCGCAAGCTGACGCTGTTTGCGGCTGAGGATGCCCCTTTCGATTTCCGCCGACCGCTGGCGGCATGGCAGGTCGTGCTGGAGGATGGCACCCACATCTATGTCGGGCGCGATACCGGCGAGATCGAGGCGGTGCGCACCCGCTGGTGGCGCTGGTTCGATTTCGCCTGGGGGCTGCACATCATGGACCTGTCGGAACGCGAGGATACCAGTCATCCGCTGCTGATCGGCTTCGCCGCGCTGTCGCTGATCGGCGCGCTGATCGGCTGCGTATTGATGTTCCGCCGGCGCCGTGCGCGGCCAGCCGGGCCGCCCGCGCCATGACCCCGGCTGTTCTCACCCCGATCCTCGACTGGCTCGACCTTGCCGGCATTGCGGTCTTCGCCCTGTCAGGCGCGGTGCTGGCGGCGCGGCTGCGGCAGACCTTCGTGACGATGGCCTTCTTTGCGCTGGTAACGGGTGTCGGCGGCGGAACGGTGCGCGACCTGTTGATCCGCGCACCAGTGTTCTGGATCGACGATCCGTGGGTTGCCGCCGTCTGCCTTGCCACCGCGCTGATCGCGTGGTTCACCCCGGTCAGGCTGTGGGAGGGCAAGGGCTTTGCCTATGCCGATGGCGCGGGGCTAGCGGCTTATGCCGTGCTCGGCAGCGCCAAGGCGCTGGCCTATGGCGTCCCGCCCATTCCGGCGGCGCTGATGGGGGTGATTACCGGCTGCGTCGGCGGGATCATCCGCGATGTGGTGGCGGGCCGCCCTTCGATCATCATGAGCCCCGAACTTTACGTCACCCCCGCCGCGCTGACTGCGGGGCTGACAGTGGCGGGGATGCTGGCCGCACCGCTGGCGGGCTTCGACAAGCAATGGGCGTGGGGCGCAGGCTTTGCCTGTGGCTTTGCCCTGCGCGCCGCCGCAATCCGCTGGGAATGGGGCCTGCCAAGCTATGGCGGCAAGCCGGAAACCTAAAGCGCTTTTCAAGCCGGGTGGAACACCCGGCGACCCGGAAAACGCGGCAAACCAGACACCTGGAGCGGATGATCCGATGCCACCGGATCAACTGTTCTAGCCGCCGATATCACCATCGATCGTGTCGGGGATTGCCTCTCCGGGGATCGGCCCGCCGGGATAGGCCGGCATCCGATCCGTCACGAACGGAGCCTGAGCCGGACGCGCCGCGGCGAAGCTCTCGGGCGCGGCAAGGCTTTCGGGCGGGGCTGCCTGCGGGGCTGCCATGCCGCCCATCGCCAGCCGCGCATCGGCATAGCGCGTATCGCTCCACTGCCCGTCAGCCCGGGCCGCATAGATGGTCGCCGGCGCGCCGCGCCAATCGCCATCGCGCTGGCCGCTGTCTGAAAAGCCGCCGTTGAAATCGACCCCGTCGATCCGCCCGTCATTGCCGATCCGGCACTGGAAGGGCGAGCCGTTGAACAGCGCGCCGCTGACCATCCAGCCACGTCCCGTGCGCTCGACATTATCGACGCTGTCGACCCGCACATCGCGCTCGATCCGGGTCAGGCACTGATCCACGGCACTTTCCAGCCCGGAGGCGCCAGTGCTGCGCCGTTCGACCCGGCGATCATCGAAGCGGCGATCATCATCGCGGCGGTCGCGCAGATTGTCGTCACGCACCACCACCACATCGCGGTCGCGCTGGCGGCGGTTGTTGGAATTGGCGATGGCAATTGCCCCGCCAATGATGGCCGCGCCAATCAGCACATCTCCCCCGCCAATGCGGTTGCGGCGCCAGCCGCCGCCCCATCCGCCGCCCCAGCCCCGGCGGCCCCAGCTACGGCAGCGCCAGCCCCGGCAGCGCCAGTCGGCAGTGTCGGCAGCAGGATCGAAACGGCTGTGATCAAAGACCCCGGCATAGGTGCCCGCAGATGCAGGCGTGGCGGGCAATTCGGCAGCGCGCGCCGGTGCAGGCGCAAGCACGGTGGTCAAAGCAAGCGCGCCAGCGAGTGCCAGCGCAGGAATATGAAGAGCCATTGACGCTCCCTCCTTACTACAGCGAGCGCCCACCAAACGCCCTGATGCCTGACAGACTAGACGGTTCAGGCTTTCATCTGCCTGAACCGCCGAAACCTTGCGAGCCTGCAGGATTACCGCAGGCCGCGGATGCCGTCAAAATCGATCCGCGGTGCGCCGCGTCCATCAAGGCGGCAGGTGAACCGGCCGCGGTCGAAATCACGCCCGCGAAAGCCGCGCTGGCCTTCCACCTGGATCCGGCCACGGATCCGGAAGCCGGAGCGCGTGCGGTCAACATCGCGGATGTCGGTCACGTCGGCAAAACGGTAGCCGCCAAAGCGCCGGGCCTGATTTTCGGCGGCGCGCACGCAACGCTGTACTGCGCCGCGCGATCCGCCGCGAAAACCATCACCGCGCCAGCCGCGCCGGTCGCCGCGATCCCAGCGGCCGCGGTCACCATCAAAGGCGCCCGCCAGCGCCGCAATGCCGCCGATCACCACCGTACCGGCGATGATCTCGCCTGCGCCGATCCCGCCGCGATCGCGGCGGTCATCAGCCATTGCCGGGGTTGCCGAAGCGAAAGCCAGCGCGCCCGCCGCGAAGGTGCCGAGCGTGGTTCGGGCCAGTCTCGTGGGGAAGGTGGTCATGGGTCTTGTCCTCGCTTGGCACCGGGGCGGGATAGCCCCGGTGTTGAAGCCAAGATGGACGATTCGCGCTGAGACGAAGCTGAATTGCGATGACAGGGTTTGTTAATCTAAAGTGCTGCTGGGATGAACGGACGCACTCAGCCTTCGAGCGCCGCCAGCACATCGCGGGTGAAGGCGGCGATATCGAAACGGGCACCGACCGGATCTTCGCCCCGGCGCACGATCACCACGTTGCGGGACGGGACGATCACGACATATTGCCCGCGATTGCCGAAGGCGGCGAAGGTATCGGACGGCACGCCTTCGGACTTGTTCATCAACCAGAATCCCGCGCCATATCCGAACGGCCCATCGGGCTGCGGGCCGCTGGGAGTGGAGACGTAGTCCACCCATCCTTCGGGGAGGATGCGGGTGCCGTTCCAGACGCCATCCTGCAGATGCAACTGCCCCATCTTTACCAGATCACGCGCCGTGGTCCACGCTTGGCTCGACAGGATATATTGCCCGCGCCAGTCTGCTTCGGCAACAGTGTGCGTCATACCGAGCTTCGCGAATAATGCAGCCGGCGGGTTGGCTTGGAGGCTAGGCATGATGGCCTGGACTGCAGCGAGCGTATCGTTGTTTGCGTAGCGATAGGTAGAACCCGGCTCGTTGATCAGCGGCCAATGGATGGCCCGCTCCCGAACCCCTGCCCCGCCCCAATAGATCGGGTCGGTGCGGTTTCCCGCCGTATCGGAATATCGCCCGGACGCCATCCGCAGGAGGTGATCGATCGTGATGGCGCGGCGGGGATCACCTCGCGTGTAGCCAAGTCCCGCCGACGCGTTCACATCGGCCTCGCCCCGCTGCACCGCCGCTCCGATCAGAGTTGCGGCGATGCTCTTGGCAACGGACCATGTGCGTTGCGGGGTCGCGGGGTCAAAGCCATTGGTGTAGCGTTCACCCACGATTCCGCCATCGCGCTGGACCAGCACCGCTGTAGTGCGAGCGTTGGCTCCATAGCTGCCTTCAAAAGCGCCCTCGAAGGTCTCCACCAACTCCTGTGGCGGAGCAGTCACGCGCGCCACGGCTCGTTCTCGGCTCGAAGGCCGATTTGCCGGGCGACCATAGAATTCAGGCGGGCCGCCAATGGGATTGAGCGCGCAGCCTTTGTCGTTGTCGAGATGAATGGCGGAGCGCGGAAACATTCCATCGGCCCATGAGACGGAGACGCGCTCCACCGTACCGTTGTCGTGACGCACGACATCATAGGCCAGATCGCGCACCAATTCATCAAGCGGTGCCTGAATGCCTGCCAATTCCCACTGCGCGACACTCTCGGGCGTGCGGGTGGTGCCATTGGCCTCGGCATTGGCAATCGCGCTGCACAGGAACAGCGCCTTGTATCCCGCCGCCAGCGCACGGTCGTAGCGGGCGTCGAGCGCCTCCTGCTGGGTCTGGGAGAAGGCCGGTGCGGCGGCGAGCAGCAGCGCGGTAGCTGCAAGAGCGTTGCGGATCATGGGGCGCAACCTAAAGCGCGCGCATCAAAAGAAAAGAGGGGCCAAAAGGAAAGGGCCGGAAGCGTTCCCGCCCCGGCCCTGTCTTGTCCTGTTGCGCTCCTGCAAAAGCAGGAACGCATGGGTTCCTGCCTTCGCAGGAACGCACGCAACTGAATTACGCGTCTTCGTATTCGTCTTCCGACTGCACCGGGCCGGAATCCTGACCGCGGGCGCTTTCATCGCGGTCGACCAGCTCGATGATCGCCATCTGCACGGCGTCACCAGCGCGAACACCGGCGCGCAGCACGCGGGTGTAGCCGCCTTCGCGGTCGGAATAACGCTCACCAAGAACTTCAAACAGCTTCTTCAGCTGCGCTTCGTCGCCCAGACGGGCCATCGCCAAACGGCGGTTCGACAAGCCGCCGCGCTTGGCCAGCGTGATCAGCTTTTCGATGTAGGGGCGCAGTTCCTTCGCCTTGGGCAGCGTGGTCTTGATCTGCTCGTGCTTGATCAGCGCGGCGGCCATGTTGCGGAACAGGGCGGTGCGGTGACCCGACTTGCGGCCCAGCTTGCGGCCCGAAATACCATGACGCATATTCTTTACTCCGTTCGAAAAGGGCCCGTGTCAGGTAGCCCAGTGCCGGTGGCCATTGTGGGCCGCCACCTTCGCCCAAAGTGTAAGCCCCTGCTTTCGCAGGGGCTTACAGATCGCTTAGCCCAAAAGCTCCTGCTCAAGCTTCTTGGCCATTTCCTCGATGTTCTCAGGCGGCCAGCCCGGAATATCCATGCCGAGACGCAGGCCCATGCTGGACAGCACTTCCTTGATCTCGTTCAAGGACTTGCGACCGAAATTCGGCGTGCGCAGCATCTCGGCTTCGGTCTTCTGGACCAGATCGCCGATATAGATGATGTTGTCGTTCTTGAGGCAGTTGGCCGAACGCACCGACAATTCCAGCTCGTCGACCTTCTTGAGGAGGTAGCGGTTAAGCTGGTTGGCGTCGCTTTCTTCCGGCTGCACGGCATGGCCGATCATCGCGCTTTGCGGCTGCGGGATGCCGTCCTCGAAGTGGACGAACAGGGTCAGCTGATCCTGCAGGATGCGCGCGGCATAGGCCACGGCATCTTCGGGGGTGACGGTGCCATCGGTTTCGACCGTGAGGCTGAGCTTGTCGTAGTCAAGCTCCTGCCCGACGCGGGCATTCTCGACCTTGTAGCTCACCTGACGGACAGGCGAATAGAGCGAGTCGACCGGAATAAGGCCGATCGGCGCATCGACCGGGCGGTTCTGGACGGCGGGCGAGTAACCCTTTCCGGTGTCGGCGGTCAGCTCCATGTTGAGCGTCGCGCCTTCATCGAGCTGGCAGATCACCAGATCCTTGTTCATGACCTCGATATCGCCGGTCACGGCAATATCACCGGCCTTGACTTCGCCCGGCCCGGTTGCCGAAAGCTGCAGCCGCTTGGGGCCTTCGCCTTCCATCTTGAGCGCGATCTGCTTCACGTTGAGGACGATATCGGTCACGTCTTCGCGCACGCCGGCAAGCGACGAGAATTCGTGCAGCACGTTCTCGATCTTGATCGAGGTGATCGCCGCGCCCTGCAGGCTGGAGAGCAGCACCCGCCGCAGCGCGTTGCCGAGAGTCAGGCCAAAGCCGCGCTCAAGCGGTTCGGCGACAAAGGTCACCTTGCGCTGACGATCGCCGCCATCCTTGATTTCGAGGGTGTTGGGTTTCTTGAGTTCCTGCCAGTTCTTCGTGTTGACGGACATGGATTTCCCCTAATTCGCCCTTGGCGGGCGGTTCAAATTCTGGGCGGGCCGGATGCTCTGCGAGGCGACGCGGCACCGGACCCGTTCGGGCAGCGACGGCAAGGATTGCCGCCGCCATCCCGGCGGATCAGACGCGGCGACGCTTGGACGGACGAACCCCGTTGTGCGGGATCGGCGTCACGTCACGGATCGAAGTGATGTTGAAGCCCACGGCGGCAAGACCGCGCAGCGCGCTTTCGCGACCCGAACCCGGGCCCTTCACTTCGACTTCGAGCGTACGCACACCATGTTCGGCTGCCTTCTTGCCGGCATCATCGGCGGCAACCTGCGCAGCATAGGGAGTCGACTTACGGCTACCCTTGAACCCCATCATCCCGGCGCTGGACCAGCTGATCGCATTGCCCTGTGCATCGGTGATGGTGATCATGGTGTTGTTGAAGCTGGCGTTGATATGGGCAACGCCGCTGCTGATGTTCTTCTTGTCACGGCGCCGGATACGGCCTGGTTCGCGTGCCATCGTTAAATGTCCTTTAGCTCGTCAGAAGGAAAAAGCAGGCAGATGCCAGCTTACTTCTTCTTGCCCGCGATGGGCTTGGCCTTGCCCTTGCGGGTGCGGGCATTGGTGTGAGTGCGCTGGCCGCGAACGGGCAGACCGGCACGATGGCGAAGGCCGCGATAGGCACGCAGATCCATCAGGCGCTTGATGTTCATCGCGGTGCCGCGACGAAGATCGCCTTCGACGGTATGGTCTGCATCGATCGTTTCACGGATCCGCAGCACTTCCTCGTCGGTGAGGTCCTGCACACGCGCGCTGTGCGCAATGCCGAGCTTGTCGGCGATCTTCACAGCCGTGGTGCGACCGATACCGTGAATATAGGTGAGCGCGATGATCACGCGCTTGTTGGTGGGGATATTGACCCCGGCAATACGAGCCACTTATTTCTCCATGCTCCACAGGGTCTGGCAAACCATACAGCCCACCCCCCTATCTCAACGCTTATTCACCGACTTGCCCGGCTGCCGCGGCTGCCTACCTGATGGCAGATACGCAAACGGCAAAAGTCCGGTCGGCACGCGCAAAGGCTGTGCCTGCCGAACTTGGTTCGAGCATGTCGAATGAGCGGCGCGCATAGGATGATTCGGCGACCGGGTCAACAGCCCGCCGCGCGCTACGCCGGATGATCCGGATAATTACGGGTCTCTCTTGCTGAACCAGCCCTGCCGCCGCGGTCAAGGCAGCGATGGCCGGTCATCCCCCGTCCGGATGGCTGATCTGCTCAGGGCTTGTCCTCATCCGCGAGGTCGCCGAACACATCATCGACCGATGGTACCCTGATACCCTCAGGTTTGCCACCATCGGGTTTGCCAGCACCGGGTTCGCCGGCATCCGGTTCAACCTGCAAGGCGGCGCTGGCATCGTCGGCCAACAGGGCCGCGCTTTTAGTGGCGGTCACCACCGGGCCAAGCAATCCGGCCAGTGCGGTAAGCTGCGCGCCCATCACCCCGTCCACCGCCTTGGATATCACCGGCACCTCGTAACGCATCGAACCGCCGACATTATACTCCCACACGATCCGGGTGCCTTGCGGGGCCTCGCTGATGGCAATGGTCAGGATGCCTGTAACAGGCTCGCTCTGGAGCGGGCCGAGTGCGCCCTGCATCCGCAGCGCCCGTTGGGGAGAGGCCTGGATCACACGCATATGCTCGACACTGCCTTCGAGGGTGAAGCCACCCGGTTCGTCAACCTCGGGAATCTTTTCGCAAAAGCACCCGCCAGCCTGCGGGGTGAGCGTGAGATTGGCCGCATCGCCCGACCAGGTGTGTTCCGCCCGCCACCAGCCCGCCGGCGAGATCAGCGCGAGCCACACCTCTGTGGGTGTGGCCGAAACCACCGCCTCGTGACGCGAGACAAAGCCGTTGTCGCTACTGCCGGTGACATCGGCAGCGGCCGGTGCTCCGCTCACCAGCGCAAGCGCCGCAGCGCCAATCGGCAGACGGATTTTCGGCATCGTGGCAAGCTCCCTTGTATGAGAGGTGCTCTAGGCCAAACGCCGCAAGGGTGAAAGAGCGGAGCCTCAGCTGCGCAAAATGGCGTCGATCGCGTCGGCCACCGCATCGATCGCGGCCATGCCATCAACCCGGCTGACAATGCCGCGCGCTTCGTAACCCGGCAGGATCGGCGCGGTCTTGGCGCGATATTCCTGCATCCGCATCCGCACGGTTTCCTCGTTGTCATCCGGTCGGCGCTTGAATTCCGTGCTGCCGCATGAATCGCACACGCCCGGATTGGACGGTGGGTTGGCGGTGTCATGATACAGCGCGCCGCACTTGGCGCAGGAGAACCGCCCGGTGATGCGTTCGACCAGCGCATCCTCATCGACTTCCAGCTCGATCACATGAGCCAACGACCGGCCATTGCGGGCAAGGATCGCATCGAGCGCGTCGGCCTGGGGTGCAGTGCGCGGATAGCCATCGAAGATCGCGCCGGTCTCTGGCCCCATCGCGGCGAGTTCGGCATCGATCAGATCGGAGACGATTTCGTCCGAGACCAGCTCGCCCCGCTCCATCACTTCCTTGGCCTTCAATCCGACCGGGGTCCCGGCCTTGACCGCAGCACGCAGCATGTCGCCGGTCGAAAGCTGGCGCATGCCATGGCGTTCGACCAGACCGGCGCTCTGCGTGCCCTTGCCGGCACCGGGAGGGCCTAGAAGAATGATGTTCACGAACCGTCCCCCATTATCGCCGCCGGTCGTTGCCAACGGTTTGCTTTCAGACTTGCGGGTTCAACCAAGCGCGGCCTCGCGTCAAGCAGACTTGTGTCTGATATCAGCGCATCCGGCCCTTGAGCTTCGCCTTCTTGATGAGATCGCCATATTGGTGGGCGAGCAGGTGCGACTGGACCTGGCTGATCGTGTCGACCGTGACGTTGACAACAATCAGCAGGCTGGTGCCGCCCAGAAACAAAGGAATGCCGGTCTGGGCGATCATGTATTCCGGAATGACACAGACCAGCGTCAGGTAGATCGCGCCGACCACCGTGATGCGGGTGAGGACATATTCAAGATAATCCGCGGTCCGCTTGCCCGGCCGGATGCCGGGAATGAACCCGCCGTTCTTCTTGAGGTTATCCGCCGTCTCCTCGGGGTTGAACACCACCGCCGTGTAGAAGAAGCAGAAAAAGATGATCCCGATCGCATAAAGCGCCATGTAGATTGGCTGGCCATGGGCGAGATACTGGTTGAGCGAGACGATGGCGTTGCCAAAGGTGCTGTCGCCATCGACCGAGGTGCCCGCGAATTGCGAAATCGTCAGCGGCAGCAGCAGCAGCGAACTGGCGAAGATCGGCGGGATCACGCCTGCGGTATTGATCTTGAGCGGCAGGTGCGAACGATCCGCCTGCATCATGCCGCGCTGGGTCGCGCGCTTGGGATACTGGATCAGCAACCGGCGCTGTGCGCGCTCCATGAACGAGATCAGCAGGATCAGGATCACCACCATCGCAATGAAGCCGATGATGATGGTCGGTGCGATCGATCCGGTGCGCCCACCTTCGAACAGGTTGGTGGCAAAGGTCGGGAACTGCGCGACAATGCCGGCCATGATGATCAGCGACACGCCATTGCCGATCCCGCGGCTGGTGATCTGCTCGCCCAGCCACAGCAGGAACATGGTCCCCCCGACAAGGTTGATCACCGCGACAATGCGGAACATGTAGCCGGGGTTGACCACCGCCTGCAGCCCGCTTTGCGCGCCGAAACTTTCGAGGCCCACGGCGAGGAAATAGCCCTGGATCGCGCACAGGAACACCGTGCCATAGCGGGTGTACTGGTTGAGCTTCTGCCGCCCCGACGCGCCTTCCTTTTTCAGCGCAGACAGCGTGGGATGCAGCGCCGAGGCCATCTGCACCACGATCGAGGCGGTGATATAGGGCATCACGCCAAGCGCAATGAGGCTCATGCGTTCAAGGCTGCCACCCGAAAAGGTGTTGAACAGGTCGAGGATGCCGCCGCGGGTCTGGTCATACAGCTCGCTGAGGATCAGCGGGTTGACGCCCGGCAGCGGGACAAAGCTGAGGAACCGGAAAACGATCAGCGCCCCGATGGTGAACCAGATGCGCTGCCGCAGCTCGGTCGCCTTGGCAAAATTGCCGAGGTTGAGGTTGCTCGCGATATTGTCGGCGCGTGATGCCATGTCGTCTCGTCGATCCTAGCTCTTGGTCCCGGCTCGGTGCCTGTATGGCACCATCATCGCGGAACATCCCTTGCACGCCGTATCGAAACCACTGGGCCCTTCCGGAAAAGAACCAGCCAATGCGCGCGAGAGCTTAAATAGGAAGCGCGGGGGCTCTTGTCGAACCCCCGCGCATCGCCTTTTGTCGATTACTTCGCGCGTGCTGCCTTATTGGCCTCGCGGCGGGCAAGCTTTTTCTCATGCTCGGGCACCGGAGCCGGAGCCACGTCAACCTTGCCGCCGGCCTTTTCGACCACCGCGATGGCGCCCTTGGTCGCGCCGGTCACGGCGATGGTCGCCTTGGCGGTGAAATCACCCTTGCCAAGCAGACGCACGCCATCCTTGCCGCCGCGCACCAGACCCGCCGCACGCAGCGCTTCCTCGGTGATGGTGGCCTTGGCATCGAGCTTGCCGGCGTCGATGAACTTCTGGATCATGCCAACATTCACTTCGGCATAATCCTTGCCGAAGGGGTTGTTGAAGCCGCGCTTCGGCAGGCGCATGTGAAGCGGCATCTGGCCGCCTTCAAAGCCCTTTACGGCAACGCCCGAACGGCTCTTCTGGCCCTTCTGACCGCGTGCCGAGGTCTTGCCCTTGCCCGAGCCGATACCGCGGCCCACGCGGATCCGGCCCTTGCGGGCGCCGGCATTGTCGCGGATGTCATTCAGTTTCATGTGTCTGCACTCGCTTTCGCTTTTGTCGCGCTGGAAAATGGCAAGGCCCCGACGCTGCGGGGCCCGCCGGATACTTAGTCGATCACCTGCACCAGATGCGGGATCTTGGCGATCGCGCCGCGCACTTCAGGGGTATCCTGACGCTCGACGATCTTGTGCATCTTGTTGAGGCCCAGACCGATAAGGATCTGGCGCTGGCTGGCGGGACGACGGATCGGCGAACCGACCTGCTTGATCTTGATGGTTGCCATCTGTCGTTACTCCACGATCGCAGCGGCGTCGGCTTCCGCCTCGGCTGCACTCGATCCGCCGCGACCAAGCAGGTCTGCAACCTTCTTGCCGCGACGCTGGGCGACCGACTTCGGCGAAGTCTGCTCGGTCAGCGCGTCGAAGGTGGCGCGGATCATGTTATAGGGGTTCGACGTGCCGACCGACTTGGTCACCACGTCGGCGACGCCGAGGCTTTCAAACACAGCGCGCATCGGACCACCGGCGATGATGCCGGTGCCCGGAGGCGCCGTGCGCAAGGTCACCTTGCCCGCGCCGAAACGGCCATTGCCGTCATGGTGCAGGGTGCGGCCTTCCTTGAGCGGGACGCGGATCATCTTCTTGCGTGCGGCAGCGGTTGCCTTGGTGATGGCTTCCGGCACTTCGCGCGCCTTGCCGTGGCCAAAGCCGACGCGGCCCTGGCCATCGCCAACCACGACCAGCGCTGCAAAGCCGAAGCGCTTGCCGCCCTTCACGGTCTTGGAGACGCGGTTGATGTGCACCAGCTTTTCGATGATGCCGTCATCTTCTTCTTCGCGCTTGCCACGGTTGTTGTCGCGGCCTCCGCGACCCCGACCACGGTCCCCGCCTTCGCGGTTTCCGCCGCGGCCACGACCACGGCCCTGACGCGGAGCGCCATCTTCGGCCTGCGCCGGAGACTGGGTTTCGGCAGCTTCCGAAGGCGTGGTGGCCACTGCGGGCACCTCGGCCGGGGTTTCGGTGTTCTCGGTGTTTGCGTTGTCAGCCATCATCAGAACTCCAGCCCGCCTTCGCGGGCGGCATCGGCCAGCGCCTTGACGCGGCCATGGAACAGGAACCCGCCGCGATCGAACACGACCGTGGTCACGCCCGCCTGCTTGGCGGCTTCGGCGATCTGCTTGCCGACCTCGGCAGCAGCCACGATATTCGCGCCGCTGTTGCTGACGCCCAGCGTCGAAGCGGCGGCCACGGTGCGGCCGGCAGCATCGTCGATGATCTGCGCATAGATGTGACGACCGGTGCGGTGCACCGAGAGCCGCGGCTTGCCGCCGGCACGCGCGCGGAGCGCAGTGCGGACGCGGCGGCGACGGCGTTCGAACAGGGAAAGCTTTGCCATCTTACTTCTTCTTCCCTTCCTTGCGGAAGATGTACTCGCCGCGATAGGCGATACCCTTGCCCTTGTAGGGTTCAGGCTTGCGCCAGCGGCGGATTTCGGCGGCGAACTGGCCGACGGCCTGCTTGTCGATGCCCGACACTTCGATCGTGGTCTGATCCGGGGTCTTCACCTCGAGACCTTCTGGCACCGGGAGATCGACATCATGGCTGTAGCCAAGCTGCAGCTTGAGGTTGCGGCCCTGCGCGTTGGCACGGTAACCGACACCCTTGATGTCGAGCGTCTTGGTGAAACCCGCCGTCACGCCTTCAACGAGGTTCGATACCAGCGTGCGCTGCATGCCCCAGAAGGAGCGCGCCTGCCTGCTGTCATTGGCCGGCTTGACCGAAATCTCGCCCTCTTCGACCTTGTAGTCGATCAGGTCCGACAGGCCCAGCGTCAGGGTGCCCTTGGGACCCTTCACGCTCAGCGTGCCATTGTCGATGGTGGCCGTCACCCCGCCAGGGATCGCCACCGGCTTCTTGCCGATGCGGCTCATCAGAACACCTCCGCCAGCACTTCGCCGCCGACATTGTGCGTGCGTGCCTCGCCATCCGAGAGCACGCCGCGCGGCGTCGAGACGATGGTGATGCCAAGGCCGTTGCGGACGGTCGGAAGCTCCTTGGAGCCCGAATAGATCCGGCGGCCGGGCTTCGAAACGCGGGCCACGTGCTTGATCGCGGGCTCGCCTTCGAAATACTTCAGTTCGATCCGCAGCGCCTTGTGCTTGCCCGAATTGTCCTCGGAATAGCCACGGATGTAGCCTTCACGCTGAAGCACTTCGAGCACGCTGGCACGCAGGTTGCTGGCGGGAGTCAGGACAGAATCCTTCTTCGCACGCTGGCCGTTGCGGATGCGGGTGAGCATGTCACCCAGGGGATCGGTCATAGCCATCTATGTTGTCCTCACCAGCTCGACTTGGTCAGACCGGGAATCATCCCGCTGTTGCCGAGTTCGCGCAATTCGATCCGGTTGATGCCGAACTTGCGGTAATAGCCGCGGGGGCGGCCGGTGGTGGCGCAGCGATTGCGCACCCGGGTCGGGTTCGCATTGCGCGGCAGTTCCGCCATCTTGAGCCGGGCGACCAAACGCTCGGTCTCGTCAAGCGAGGTGTCATTCGCAACCGCCTTCAGCTTCTCGTACTTCGCAGCATACTGCTTGACGAGCTTCTTGCGGCGTTCGTTCTTGTTGATCGAACTCAGTTTCGCCATGGACTTAAGCTCTCTTCTTTCGTGTCTCTACAAGGGAGCGGCTCACGCCGCTTCCTGCTGCTCGGGCGTTTTCGCACTGGGGGCTTCGCCCTGGAAGGGGAAGCCGAACAGACGCAGCAACTCGCGCGCCTCTTCGTCGGACTTGGCGGTGGTGGTGACAATGATGTCCATCCCCCGCACCTTCTCGATCCGGTCGTAGCTGATTTCCGGGAACACGATCTGTTCCTTCAGCCCCATCGCGTAATTGCCGCGACCATCGAACGAGCGCGCATTCAACCCGCGGAAATCGCGGATGCGTGGCATGGCGACAGTCACCAGGCGATCGAGAAATTCGTACATGCGGTCACGGCGCAAGGTAACCTTGCAGCCGATCGGCATGCCTTCGCGCAGCTTGAACTGGGCGATCGACTTCTTGGCCTTGGTGATGACCGGCTTCTGGCCGGCGATCAGCGCCATTTCCTCGGCGGCGGTCTGGACCTTCTTCTTGTCCTGGCTCGCTTCGCCGACGCCCATGTTGAGCGTGATCTTCTCAAGCCGGGGCACCTGAAGGCGATTGGTGTAACCGAACTTCTCGGTCATCGCCTTGACAATCTCGGCCTCGTAACGGGCCTTCATCCGGGGGGCATAATCAGCCATCGATGGTCTCCCCACTCTTCACGGCGACGCGCACTTTCTTCCCGTCCTTCACTTCGAACCGGACGCGGGTGGGCTTGCCATCCTTGGGATCGGCCAGCGCAACCTTGGAAATGTTCATCGGGGCCGGGAACCGGTCGATGCCACCTTGCGGATTGGTCTGGCTGGGCTTGCGGTGACGCGCGACGATGTTGACACCGTCGACAACGACCTTGCCGTCCTTGGGAATGACCTGGGCGACCGTACCGGTGCGCCCCTTGTCCTTGCCCGACAGCACGACGACGCTGTCACCCTTCTTGATCTTTGCAGAAGCCATCACAGCACCTCCGGTGCAAGGCTGATGATCTTCATGAAACCGCGACCGCGCAGTTCGCGCACCACCGGGCCAAAGATACGGGTGCCGATCGGCTCCTCGTTCTTGTTGACCAGCACTGCGGCATTGCTGTCGAAGCGGATCACGCTGCCATCGGGGCGGCGCACATCCTTGCGGGTGCGCACAATCACTGCGCGGTGAACGTCGCCCTTCTTGACCTTCGCGCGCGGCTGCGCCTCCTTGATGGAGACGACGATCACGTCGCCGACACCCGCGGTACGACGCTTCGACCCGCCCAGCACCTTGATGCACTGGACGCGCTTGGCGCCGCTGTTGTCCGCGACGTCGAGATTGGATTGCATCTGGATCATTGATCCGGTTCCTTCTCACTGGCTTTCCGGGACGCCCAATACGACTGGGGCCCGGTAGTTCCGTTTACGCCTAATTCAGTTGCCAGCTTCCGCGACGTCGAGATCAGCCTCGACCGCCTGCGTGCCGCCCGCGACGACCCGGTCCTTGACAGCCCAGGTCTTGGTCTTGGAAATCGGGCGGGTCTCTTCGATCCGCACGACATCGCCCACGGTGAATTCGTTGTTCTCATCATGCGCGTGATACTTCTTCGAGCGCCGGATGATCTTCCCGTAGAGCGGGTGCTTCACCTTGCGTTCGACCTTCACGGTCACGGTCTTGTCAGTCTTGTCGGAGGTGACAGTCCCGACGAGGATGCGCTTCGGCATTGTCTACTCCTCAAGCCTTCTGAACGGCGGCTTTGGCCGCGCGCTCGGATTGCAGCGTCTTGATCTGCGCGATGCTCCGGCGCACCTGACGGATGCGCGACGGGGCTTCGAGCTGGTTGGTCGCAGCCTGGAACCGCAGATTATACTGCTCGCGCTTGAGCTCGTTGAGCTCGCCGGCAAGCTGATCATCGGTCTTGGTGCGAAGATCCGCGATATCGGCCATTATTCGCCTCCCAGGTGGCTGGTGTCACCCAGACGGGCGACAACCTTGGTCTTGATCGGCAGCTTCATCGCTGCACGCTCGAAGGCTTCGGCGGCCAGCGGGCCGGCAACGCCATCAAGTTCGAACAGGATGCGGCCCGGCTTGACCCGCGCAGCCCAGTATTCGACCGAACCCTTGCCCTTGCCCTGACGGACTTCGGCAGGCTTCTTCGACACCGGCACATCGGGAAACACGCGGATCCACAACCGGCCCTGACGGCGGATGTGACGGGTGATCGCACGACGCGCGGCTTCGATCTGGCGGGCGGTAATCCGCTCCGGTTCCAGCGCCTTGAGGCCATAGGAACCGAAGTTGAGGGTGGTGCCACCCTTGGCTTCGCCCTTGATCCGGCCCTTGAAGGCCTTGCGGAACTTGTGCTTTTTCGGTTGCAACATGGTCTGTTACCTCTAGCGGGCCGGCCGGACGCCGGAAGTCTGCGCTTCCATCATCAGGCGGTCCTGTGCGGTCGGATCATGCGCAAGGATCTCGCCCTTGAAGATCCAGCACTTGATCCCGATGATCCCGTAGGCAGTCAGCGCCTCGGCATCGGCGTAATCGATGTTGGCACGCAGCGTGTGAAGCGGCACGCGACCTTCGCGGTACCATTCGACGCGGGCAATTTCCGCCCCGCCCAGACGGCCACCGCACACGATCTTGATACCTTCGGCACCCAGACGCAGCGCCGATTGCACGGCGCGCTTCATCGCGCGGCGGAACGCCACGCGGCGCACCAGCTGATCGGCAATGCCCTGCGCGACCAGCTTGGCGTCGATTTCCGGCTTGCGGATCTCGACGATGTTCAGCTTCACTTCGCTCGGGGTCATGGTCGCAAGCTTGGAACGCAGCTTTTCGATGTCTGCGCCCTTCTTGCCGATGATGACGCCCGGACGCGCGGCATAGATCGAAACCCGGCACAGCTTGGCCGGACGTTCGATCACCACCTTGGAAATCGCCGCCTGCGGCAGGTTTTCCATGATGTACTTGCGGATCGCGAGGTCTTCCTTGAGCAGCTGCGCATAGTCACGCCCTTCGGCGTACCAGCGACTGTCCCAGGTGCGGTTGATCTGCAGGCGCAGACCGATCGGATTGCTCTTCTGGCCCATGGTTTACGCCTCTTCTGCTTCGCGCACGACAATCCGCAGCCGGCTGAACGGCTTGAGGATCCGCGTCGACTTGCCGCGGCCGCGGGTGTGGAACCGCTTCATCGTCACCGACTTGCCGACCGAGGCTTCCGCCACGACCAGCGCATCGACATCGAGATTGTGGTTGTTTTCGGCATTGGCGATTGCCGAAGCGAGCACCTTGCTCGCATCGCGCGCCATTGCCCGCTTCGAAAAGGCGAGAATATTCAACGCCTCTTCTGCCTTCTTGCCACGGATCAGGGCCGCAACGAGATTGAGCTTCTGCGCCGAACCACGGATCGTGGTGCCGACGGCCAGCGCCTCGTTATCGCCCACGCGGCGGGGTGCTTTTGCCTTGCCCATTAGCGCTTGCCCTTCTTGTCGGCAGCATGGCCGGGGAAGGTGCGCGTGGGCGCAAATTCGCCGAGCTTGTGGCCGACCATTTCTTCCGAAACCGAAACGGGAATGAACTTGCGTCCATTATAGACGTTGAAGGTCAGCCCGACGAACTGCGGCAGGATGGTGGAGCGACGCGACCAGGTCTTGATCGGCTTGGTGTTGCTCGCCTCCTGCGCTTCCTCTGCCTTCTTCAGCAGGCTCAGCTCGACAAACGGACCTTTCCAGACGGAACGTGCCATCGTCTTTTACCTCTTCTTCTTCGCGTGACGCGAACGGATGATCATCTTGTCCGTCTGCTTGTTATGGCGCGTACGGGCACCCTTGGTCGGCTTGCCCCACGGAGTCACCGGATGGCGACCGCCCGAGGTCCGGCCTTCACCACCACCGTGCGGGTGATCGACCGGGTTCTTCGCAACACCACGCGTCAGAGGGCGACGGCCCTTCCAGCGTGTGCGGCCTGCCTTGGCAAAGTTCTGGTTGCCGTTGTCGGGGTTCGACACAGCGCCCACGGTGCCCATGCAATCGGCGCGCAGGTAACGCTGCTCGCCCGAGTTCAGGCGAACGATCACCATCGCCCGGTCACGGCCGACGACCTGCACATAGGTGCCGGCCGAACGGGCGATCTGGCCGCCCTTGCCCGGCTTCATTTCGACATTGTGGCAGATCGTGCCGACCGGCATCTGGCCGAGCAGCATCGCGTTGCCCGGCTTGGTGTCGACCTTCTCGCCTGCGACGACCTGATCGCCCACAGCCAGACGCTGGGGTGCGATGATATAGGCCTGCTCGCCGTCCTCATACTTCACCAGCGCGATGAAGGCGGTGCGGTTGGGGTCATATTCCAGACGCTCGACCGTGGCCGGCATGTCCCACTTGCGACGCTTGAAGTCGATGAAGCGGTACTTCTGCTTGTGACCACCGGCGATCCCGCGCGATGTCACATGGCCCTTGTTGTTGCGGCCACCGGTCTTGCGCTTGCCTTCGGTAAGCGCCTTGACCGGCTTGCCCTTCCACAAGGCCGACTTGTCGACCAGGATCAGACCGCGCCGGGCGGGACTGGTCGGCTTGTAATTCTTGAGTGCCATTGTTCGTTTCCTGTCCCTTGGCCTCAGATACCGCTGGTGATGTCGATCATTTCACCCTCGGCGAGGGTGACGATCGCCTTCTTCACGTCAGAGCGGGTGTAAGCCTTGCCCTTCCAGCGCTTGGTCTTGCCCTTCATGATCAGGGTGTTCACGGCGACGACCTTCTTGTCGTAGATCGCCTCGATCGCTTCCTTGATCTGCGGCTTGGTCGCATCATTGGCGACCTTGAAGACCACGGCGTTGTTTTCCGACGCCAGCGTCGACTTTTCGGTGATGTGCGGCGCGATGATCACGTCATAGTGACGCGCATCGACGGTCTGTTTCTTAGCCATCAGTTTGCTCCTCCCGAGAGGGCGAAGCGCGCCTCCAGCTTTTCGACAGCGGCCTTGGTCAGCACCAGCGTATCGTGGTTGAGGATGTCATAGACGTTGGCGCCCATCGCCGGCATCACGTTGATGCCCGGAAGGTTCCCCGCAGCCTTCTTGAAGCCCGCATCGACCTGTTCACCGTCGATCACCAGCACCTTGCCCGAAAGTCCGGCCTTGGCGAGGTGGCCCTTGAGCACCTTGGTCTTGGCATCGGACAGTTCGAGGCTGTCGATCACCACAAGACCATCCTTGGCCTTGCTCGACAGCGCCATCTTGAGACCGAGCGCACGGATCTTCTTGTTGAGCGACTGCTCGAACTCGCGCTTGCGTGCGCCATGGGCCTTGCCGCCGCCGATGAAGATCGGGGCTGCGCGGTCGCCATGACGAGCGGTGCCGCCGCCCTTCTGCTTGCCGTGCTTCTTGCCGGTGCGGGCCACGTCCGAACGCTCACGCGTCGGGCGGGCAGTGCCGCGGCGATTTTCGAGCTGCCAGGTCACGACCCGGTGCAGGATATCGGCGCGCGGTTCGATTGCGAACACGTCATCCGACAGCTCGATATCTCCCGACGCCTTCCCGTCGATTTTCTGAACCTTAATCTTCATGGCTCAGCCTTCCCCATTTTCATTAGAGGCGTTTTCATCGGTGGCCGGAGCACCGGTTTCAACAGCCTCAACCGCGACCACGTCTTCAGCGGCCGTTTCGGCAACCGAGGGGGTCTCTTCAGCGACAGGCGCATGCTTCGACAGAACCGCGCCGGGGAACGGCAGGCCTTCGGGAAGCGGCAGCTTGACCGCGTCACGAACCAGCAGCCAGCCATTCTTCGCGCCGGGCACCGAGCCCTTGACGAACAGCAGGCCACGCTCGGCATCCGTACGAACGATTTCGAGGTTCTGCTGGGTGCGCTGACGGTCGCCCATGTGGCCGGCCATCTTCTTGCCCTTGAACACGCGGCCCGGATCCTGACGGTTACCCGTCGAACCATGGGCACGGTGCGAGATCGACACGCCGTGGGTGGCACGCATACCGCCGAAGCCCCAGCGCTTCATGGCGCCAGCAAAGCCCTTGCCCTGCGTGTGGCCGGTGATGTCGACCATCTGTCCGGGGATGAAATGTTCCGCGCTGATGGTCGAACCGACCGGCACGAGGCCGGATTCGTCTTCGACCCGGAATTCGGCAACGCGCTTTTTCAGGCCGACATCGGCCTTGGCGAAATGTTCACGCTGCGGCTTGGCAACGTTCTTCTGCTTGGCTTCGCCCGCGCCCAGCTGGACCGCGAAATAGCCATCGCGGTCAGCGGTGCGGTGCGACACCACCTGGCAATCTTCCAACGCCAGAACGGTGACAGGCACGTGCCGTCCGTCCTCGTGGAAGAGGCGGGTCATCCCGACTTTCTTTGCGATCACGCCGGTGCGCATCGTCTTGTACTCCTCAACAGAGGCACCCGCGGACCATCCACGGGTGCTTGGCGAACCACGGCACAAGTGCCGCAGCCCATCAGCCCGAATTGTCATGCATCGCCCCGTCCGGGCTGAGTACTCCTGCTGACCGGTTGGTCGCTGGAGCGAGACGGGGGACGCAGCCCGGATAATTATCCGGCGGTATCCACCCTATCGTCAGGCGGGGCATATATGGCCCCAACGATAGAGGCCCCTACCGAAGCAGGGGCATTTCGGCCGGCTTACGCCAGCTTGATTTCAACATTCACGCCAGCAGCCAGATCGAGCTTCATCAGCGCATCGACCGTCTGGGCGTTGGGCTGCACGATATCGAGCAGCCGCTTGTAGGTGCGCACCTCGAACTGCTCGCGCGACTTCTTGTCGACGTGCGGGCCGCGGTTCACGGTGAACTTCTCGATACGCGTCGGCAGCGGAATGGGGCCACGAATAAGAGCGCCAGTGCGGCGGGCCGTATCAGCGATCTCACCAGTTGCCTGGTCGAGCACGCGGTGATCAAACGCCTTGAGGCGAATACGGATATTCTGAGCTTCCATGTCCAACTACCGATGCGAAAGAGCCAAGGAGCAACCGGTGACCCGGCATTTCCCAAAAACAAAGGCCGGCCCCGCTCAATCCGGTTTCCCGAGAGCGGGCGGCCTTCTTCAAAACTCGTGACAGACGGGACGAATCTCGTCTGCGGATGCGCGCCTATACGGAGCGTGCGAGATTCTGGCAAGGGGCATTGGCAAGGAAATTGCGCGGGCCTGAAACGACTGCGCACCGCACACGAAAAGGCCCGGCTGCTCTTGCCGAGCGGCCGGGCCTCTTTGGCGTTCAATCAGCTCCCTTCGGGGAGCCAGACCTTACTTGGTGATCTTGGCAACGACGCCCGAACCCACGGTGCGGCCGCCTTCGCGGATCGCGAAGCGCAGGCCTTCGTCCATGGCGATCGGCGCGATCAGCTTGACGCCGATCGAGACGTTGTCGCCCGGCATCACCATTTCGGTGCCTTCGGGAAGGACCACTTCGCCGGTCACGTCGGTGGTGCGGAAGTAGAACTGCGGGCGGTAGTTGGCGAAGAACGGCGTGTGACGGCCACCTTCGTCCTTCGACAGCACATAGACTTCGGCTTCGAACTCGGTGTGCGGCTTGACCGAACCGGGCTTGCACAGCACCTGGCCACGCTCGACTTCTTCACGACCCACGCCGCGGATCAGCGCGCCGACATTGTCGCCCGCTTCGCCGCGATCAAGCAGCTTGCGGAACATTTCGACGCCGGTCACGGTGGTCTTGCGGGTGTCCTTAATGCCGACGATTTCGACTTCGTCGCCAACGTTCACGATGCCGGTTTCGATACGGCCGGTCACCACGGTGCCACGACCCGAGATCGAGAACACGTCTTCGATCGGCATCAGGAAGTCCTTGTCGACCGGACGGTCGGGCTGCGGGATGTGCGCATCGACGGCTTCGATCAGGGCAATGATCGATTCCTTGCCGATGTTGTCATCGCGACCTTCAAGCGCGGCCAGAGCCGAACCCTTGATGATCGGAATATTGTCACCGTCAAAGTCGTACGACGAAAGCAGTTCGCGCACTTCCAGTTCGACGAGTTCGAGGATTTCCTCGTCATCGA
The DNA here is from genome assembly GCF_900143235.1 of Erythrobacter sanguineus. GTDB lineage: Bacteria > Pseudomonadota > Alphaproteobacteria > Sphingomonadales > Sphingomonadaceae > Erythrobacter > Erythrobacter sanguineus. The sequence continues at coordinate 108,257 of NZ_FRDF01000012.1, forward strand.
CCTGATCGACCTTGTTCATGTACACCACCAGCGCCGGCACGCCGACCTGACGGGCGAGCAGGATGTGCTCGCGGGTCTGGGGCATCGGGCCGTCAGCGGCGTTCACCACCAGGATCGCGCCGTCCATCTGGGCGGCACCGGTGATCATGTTCTTCACGTAGTCGGCGTGACCCGGGCAATCGACGTGCGCGTAGTGACGCTTGTCGCTTTCGTACTCGACGTGCGCGGTCGAGATGGTGATCCCGCGCTCACGCTCCTCGGGAGCCTTGTCGATGTTGGCGAAATCGACAGCCGCGCCGCCATAGACTTCAGCCATCACCTTGGTGATCGCGGCAGTCAGCGTGGTCTTGCCATGGTCAACGTGACCGATGGTGCCGATGTTGCAGTGCGGCTTGTTCCGCTGGAATTTTTCCTTGGCCATTTCTCTGGTGTACCTTCTTGAATGAAACGATGTGTTCGCGGGAGAAAGGCGGCGCCCGCTGAATCAGGCGCCGCCCCTAGACCGATCGACCGGCTTAGGCAAGTTTCTCCTTGACCTCGGCTGCGACGTTGGCCGGAACCTCGTCGTAATGCGAGAACTGCATGGAGTACTGCGCGCGCCCCTGAGTGAACGAGCGCAGTTCATTGACGTAGCCGAACATGTTGGCGAGCGGCACGAAGGCCTCCACCGCCTGGGCATTGCCGCGCGTGTCGGTGCCCTGGATCTGACCGCGCCGGCTGTTGAGGTCGCCGATCACGTCGCCGAGGTAATCCTCGGGGGTGACGACTTCGACCTTCATGATCGGCTCGAGCAGCTTGATGCCCGACTTGGCTGCGACTTCGCGCATCGCACCGCGCGCGGCGATTTCGAACGCGATCGCGCTCGAATCGACGTCATGGTACGCACCATCGGTCAGCTTGATGCTGAAATCGATGATCGGGAAGCCGACAAGGTGACCGCTCGCAGCCTGCTCGCGGAAGCCCTTTTCGATCGCCGGGATGTATTCGCGCGGGATGTTCCCGCCCTTGATCACGTCTTCGAAGATCACGCCCTGGCCGCGCTCACCCGGAATGACAGTGACCTTCACGCGGCCGAACTGGCCCGAGCCGCCCGACTGCTTCTTGTGGGTGTAATCGACTTCGACCTCGCGGGCGAGATATTCGCGGTAAGCCACCTGCGGCGCGCCGACATTGGCCTCAACCTTGAATTCGCGCTTCATGCGGTCGACCAGAATGTCGAGGTGCAGTTCGCCCATGCCCTTGATGATGGTCTGGCCGCTCTCGTGATCGGTCGACACGCGGAAAGACGGATCTTCCTGCGCCAGACGATTGAGCGCGATGCCCATCTTTTCCTGATCGGCCTTGGTCTTGGGTTCGACCGAAAGCTCGATCACAGGCTCGGGGAATTCCATCCGTTCAAGGATGATCGGCTTGGCCGGATCGCACAGGGTATCACCGGTGGTGGTGTCCTTCATGCCCGCCAGCGCGACGATATCGCCGGCAAATGCCTCATCAATATCCTCGCGGTTATTGGAGTGCATCAGCAGCATGCGGCCGATCTTTTCCTTCTTGTCCTTCACCGAGTTCAGGACCTGACCCTTGGCCAGCCTGCCCGAATAGATGCGGGTGAAGGTGAGCGAGCCGACAAACGGATCGTTCATGATCTTGAACGCCAGCGCAGAGAACGGCGCATCGTCGCTCGAGGGGCGCTCGGCTTCCTCGTCGCTGTCGGGCAGCACGCCCTTGATCGCCGGAACGTCGAGCGGCGACGGCATATAGTCGACCACCGCATCGAGCAGGGGCTGCACGCCCTTGTTCTTGAAGGCCGAGCCGCACAGCACCGGCACGAAGGCCCGGGCCATGGTGCCCTTGCGGATCAGCGCCTTGAGCGTGGCTGCATCGGGGATGTTGCCTTCAAGATAGGCTTCCATCACGTCGTCGTCCTGCTCGACCGCAGTCTCGATCAGCCGCTCGCGGTATTCAGCCGCCTTGTCGGCCAGATCAGCCGGGATCTCGACGAATTCGTACTTCGCGCCGAGGCTTTCGTCTCTCCAGACGATGCCGCGGTTGTTGACGAGATCGACAACGCCCTCAAGCTGGCTTTCCGCACCGATCGGCAGATAAAGCACCAGCGGGTTTGCGCCGAGGCGGTCAATGATCGACTGCACACAGTAATAAAAATCCGCGCCTGTGCGGTCGAGCTTGTTGATGAAGCACATGCGAGGGACGCCGTACTTGTCGGCCTGACGCCATACGGTTTCGGACTGGGGCTCCACGCCGGCAACGCCATCAAATACGGCAACTGCACCATCCAACACGCGCAGCGAGCGTTCGACTTCGATGGTGAAGTCCACGTGGCCCGGGGTGTCGATGATGTTGATGCGGTGCTTGGGCATATCCGCCCGCAGCGCGTCCGGGTCCGACATCGGATCCATGGTTGCATCTTCGGCGGTCCAGAACGTGGTGGTAGCAGCCGAGGTGATGGTGATCCCGCGCTCCTGCTCCTGCTCCATCCAGTCCATCGTCGCCGCGCCATCATGCACTTCGCCGATCTTGTAGGACTTGCCGGTGTAATAGAGGATACGCTCGGTCGTGGTGGTCTTGCCGGCATCGATGTGAGCCATGATGCCGATATTGCGATAGCGCTCCAGCGGATACTCGCGGGCCATATTCGTTTCCTTAAGCGTCTGTCGGGGGCCGCCGGGTCAGCGGGTCGGCCCCCATATAGTGACGATTGTGACAGCCGGAAGACGCAGCTTCAGGCCGGTCCACAATCCGTTACCAGCGATAATGCGAGAAGGCGCGGTTGGCATCTGCCATGCGGTGGGTGTCTTCACGCTTCTTGACCGCATTGCCGCGGTTGTTGGCGGCATCCATCAGCTCGCCCGAAAGACGGGCAGCCATGGTGGTTTCCGGACGTCCGCGCGCCGCGGTGATCAGCCAGCGGATCGCCAGCGCCTGGGCACGCTCGGGGCGCACCTCGACCGGCACCTGATAGGTCGCACCACCAACGCGGCGGCTGCGGACCTCGACCTGCGGCTTCACATTGTTGAGCGCATCATGGAACAGCTGGATCGGATCCGCCTTGGCCTTGGCCTCGACAGTCTGGAGCGCCGAGTACACGATACCTTCAGCGACAGCCTTCTTGCCGTCATACATCAGGTTGTTCATGAACTTCGACAGGATCTGATCCCCGTACTGGGGATCGGGCAGGATGACCCGCTTTTCGGGACGACGACGACGTGACATTGTCTTAATTCCTTCGGAATGCGGCGAACCCGTCCGGGTTCGCCTTGCGGCTCCGGCCCGCTCCCCCGCCCGGCCACCCAGAGGCTATCCCGTAGGATGGCCGGGCGGAGGAGCGGACCGGAGCCGGTACCGCGTTAAGCCTTACTTCGGACGCTTGGCCCCGTACTTCGAACGCGACTGCTTGCGGTCCTTCACACCCTGCGTGTCGAGCACGCCGCGCAGGACGTGGTAACGCACGCCGGGAAGATCGCGCACACGCCCGCCGCGGATCAGCACGACAGAGTGCTCCTGCAGGTTGTGGCCTTCACCGGGGATGTAGCTGATGACTTCGCGCTGGTTGGTCAGGCGAACCTTGGCGACCTTGCGCAGCGCCGAGTTCGGCTTCTTCGGGGTCGTCGTGTAAACGCGGGTGCAAACGCCGCGCTTCTGCGGGTTCTGCTCCATCGCAGGGACCTTGGACTTGGCCTTCTGCGGAACGCGGCCCTTGCGGACCAGCTGGTTGATTGTCGGCATTAGTTCTCACTTCACCAGGTTGATGGTGAGCACGGGTGCCGGACGATTGGGGGGAGAGAAGCCTGCCCAACTCGTCACCCCAGCGAAAGCTGGGGTCTGGAGCCGCAAGCACCGCGCCTGAGGCATGAGATCCCAGCTTTCGCTGGGATGACGAAGAGGCCGAAACGCTCCACCCATATCGCACGGCCCTTCGGCCACCGGGTTACTTTGACGGCTGCCCCCATGGAGGAACGCACCGGCAATGTTCAGCTCGAACCGGGACGAACCCGGAAGATGCGCGCCCTTAGGCGGGTTTGGGTGGGGGGTCAAGGGAGATCCAACTTACCCCTCCCCGTTGCGCAGCAATGGGGAGGGGGCAGACGCCGCAGGCGGCTGACGGAGGGGTCAAAGCAGCGACCCCTGCTTGCCTGCGTCCATATCCTCACGCTTGGCGCTTTTCGCGGTGTTCAAATCCATCAGCGGAATATTGGGCCGCTTGCCCTGAAAAATCTCCGCCAGCGTCAGGATTTGCAGGCGCGGGTATTTGCGGCCCGTGGTGGGGTTCTCCCATAATCCCACCGCCGCCGCATCGCGCTCCATGGCGCGTAGCCGAAGCGAAGCTGAACGAGCGAAGCGAGGACAACCGGACGGACGTCCGCCGCCCGGCGCTTGAGGGCGAAAACAAGGGACTCGCGGGGCCACTACCGCCTGCGTTCGTCACCCCGGCGAAGGCCGGGGTCCAGAGCGGCAAGACATTGTGCGTTCACGCGTCATAGCCGAAATTTTTTCTTGTTGAAAAATAAAGTCCTATCCGCCACTCACCACGCATGACAGACACAACTTTTGACGACATCGCAGCATCTATTGCCGAACTTGCTAAACGAGGTCACATCAGCAAATCCCAAGCGCTAGCTGCTTGGTATGCCATGAACTTCCATAGCATTGATGAGGATGAAGCACTGGAGGCCGCCGCAGTTGACGGTGGAAACGATCAGGGGATCGATCTAGTTTTCTGCGATGATGCAAACGAATCTATATTCGTGATCCAGGCGCATTATCCGACATCACCAACCCCTAAGCCGACACCGAAACCAAAATGGGACGCAGTCACCAGTAGTATCGGGTTCATCAGCGATCCCGAATTGCTTCGAGAATCTGGAAGGCCTGATCTTGCAGATTTGATTGATGAACTAAGGGACGATAATCCAGATTATTCTCTCACTTTTGGGCTTATTTCCCTTGGCCTGCGATCAAACGAAATTGAATCTGCGCTAAAGGCGCAAAAAGGCACTCAAAAGAACATGTACTTCTTTTACAGTGCGCGAGAAGATATCGTGTCCGGCTACAAGTCTATTGTCGAAGGCGAGGCAGGAATCGCCGACGACACCCTATCATTCGTTGGCGATTATATCGAAGATGAAGGTGATTATGGGCGAGCTTGGATCGGCTCTGTTGGCGCCGACGAGCTCCAAAGATTGCACGAGCAATATCCCAAAGATCTGTTTGCCGGAAATGTGCGACTTTTCCTTGGAGCGCGAAAAGGTGGCATCAATCAACAGATCATTAAGACCGCATCAGACTCGCCGGGAGTGTTTTGGGCTTTGAATAATGGCATAACCATCGTTGCAGATACGGTAGAGCCAACTAGCGATCCTGAGGGAACAAAATCCCTCCGGATAAAGAGATTCAGTATCGTAAACGGGTGCCAGACCACTTCAAGTTTAGTTCAAGCTAAAGCCTCTTCTGAAGCTAAGGTTTTAGCACGAGTTATTGCAGCGAAGCAAAGCTTGCGGAACGACATTGTACGTTACAACAACTCGCAAAATGCCGTTCGAATTTGGAGCGTACGCTCAGCAGACAATATCCAAAAAAAGCTTCGCGGAGAATTCGAAAAAATTGGTGTGACATACGCACCTAAATTAGAGGGTGCGCGACAGAGGCGAGACTTAGATATAATCGGTTTGGATAAAGTGGCGCAGTATATCGCGGCCGGAAAAAGCGAATATTTAATACAAGCGATCGCCAACAAGGGCGAACTTTTTGATCAACCATATCAACAGCTTTTTCCTAAGGGGGTGAAAGCGCAGGACGTCTATCTTGCATGGTTGATCGGAAACATCGCAGACGAGAAACGTGCCGAACTTTATGATAGTTTGGAAGGCGACGAAAACGCACAACTACTTAGTGTAACGAGCACTTATTGGATAAGCTACGTCACGAAAAAAATCATCGAAAAGCAAAAATCTTTTTCTACAGAAAAGATCTCACTCAATTGCATGAAAGCAAAAGAGTTTCGAAGTGCACTTGCGAAACACGTTCAGCATGCTTCCGAAATTTTCTTCGACGCAGCAGTCGACTCTTACGACCGCAACGACTACGGCTCATTCAAAGCGACATTGCGTTCATCGAAATTCCTTAGCAAGATGGATAGCAAGATTGGTCTTAGAATTAGCCGGATTAGACGCGGGCAGGTTCCGGACCTGAAGGCCGTCTGCAAAACGATAAAAAAATAGCCTTTTCGCTGCATTCAAACGGCTCTCTGTCGCCCTATGGCGGCAGCGCTTTATCAATCCCCGCAAAGACGATGGACGCCACCCCCTCCCCTCCGCGAGTTGTTTGTTTGCGCCCTCAAGCGCCGGGCGCAGCGCGTCCGCGCTGGTTGTCCTCGCTTCGCTCGTTCAGCTTCGCTTCGGCTACGCGCCATAAGGCGCGGCGCGCGGTCGCGCTTGCGGGCCTGCGGCCCGAACCATCGCCATACGCGCCGTTGGTGGCTCAGCAAAGGAAGCTGGACCCCGGATCAAGTCCGGGGTGACGGTGTGGCAGAAGTATCGGCGGCAAAGCCGCCGCAAGGGCGACCGCCCGCCCGCAGCGATGCGCCCGCAGGGCGTGTGAGCGAGGATTTCGCGCGCCGGATGGCGTGCGGAACACAAGGATGGCTTTCCCTTTTCCTACTCACCTAATACCAACCTGCATAATTTCTGACTCACGGGGATTCCCAAGGCTGCGGAAATCTGACTCAATGGCGCTGTGACATTGGAGATCGGCGCCATG
>NZ_FRDF01000020.1 GCF_900143235.1 Erythrobacter sanguineus
GCTGGAAAACTACTTCTTGCCCGGTGACCTCGAGGCCCAGATCGAGGCCTTCGTCGAGCACTACAACCACCAGCGTTATCACGAAGCGCTGTCCAACGTGACGCCCGCCGACGCCTACCTCGGCAGGGCGGCTTCCATCCTCAATCAGCGTGAAAGGATCAAGCGACACACCATCGAACATCGGCGCTTGCAACACTGCAAGCTCGCCGCCTAAAACCAACCCCCAGACGAGGTCCGCACTCCGCTAATCTACGCCGCAAGTTGTGCCAAATGTTCTGACGACGGACAGCCCGCCCCCGACACGGTCTAGATTTTGCCTCGCTTCACGCATCTACCCAATCGGACACCGTGTCTAGGAAGGCCTGATCATCAGCTGCCTGTTCGCTATTTGCCGCGGCAAGAGATTGCCGGTGCGCCTCGCCCTTAAAGCTTGCCGCGCGCACATCAGGCACCCAAATTTGGATAGGCTTTAGGCCCATGCTCCGCAGACGCGTGCGATAGGCGTGCACTCTGGAGCGAGATGAACGCGTGGCTGATGTTGACGTCGGCATGTCCGCCTCCAGACCTTGGTTACACATAGCGCCCTTTTGCGATTGGCGCCATAGCCGCGTTCGGCACATGAGCCACCCAATCGCGGGCCACTCTGAGCGGGGCCGAGCACTTTGGGCTCGTGAATTTTGCCCGGTGAACCCTGAGGTGGGCGTGTCATTGGGCGGTGGTTTAGCCAAGTGCACCTTGCTCAACTTGGAGCAAGGTTGCCGCCGCCCGACTGGTCCCGCTAGGGTGCCGCTAGCCATAATCGATAGGAGGCCACCACTCGTGGCCGAGTTGCTGCGTCAGGCCCTCTTCCGGCTATCCTGGCCCACGCCGGCAATACACCAGAACTGCGCGCGCCGCGCCCGAGCTGGAAAGTAGTGGGATTTGTCTTGTGCAGTGGCGGGCAGCTCAGAAGGGGGCAGTCGGCCTCGAGACCTCAGCTCAGCGCAATATCCGGCGCGTCTTCCTGCTTCATCCCGATCACGTGATAGCCGGCATCGACATGATGCGTCTCGCCCGTCACGCCTGATGCAAGGTCGGACAGCAGGTATAGCCCCGCGCCCCCGACGTCATCGATGGTGACATTGCGGCGCAGCGGCGCGTTGAGCTCATTCCACTTGAGGATATAGCGGAAATCGCCGATCCCGCTGGCAGCCAGCGTCTTGATCGGCCCGGCGCTGATCGCGTTGACCCGGATGTTCTTCGGCCCGAGGTCATTGGCGAGATATTTGACGCTGGTTTCCAGCGCCGCCTTGGCCACGCCCATCACGTTGTAATGCGGCACCACCTTTTCCGCGCCATAATAGCTCAGCGTCAGGATTGCGCCGCCGCTTTCGGGCATCATCGCGGCTGCGCGCTGGGTGATCGCGACCAGCGAATAGGCCGAGATGTTCATCGTCATCAGGAAATTGTCGAGACTGGTGTCGACATATTGGCCGCGCAATTCGTTCTTGTCGGAATAGCCGATCGCGTGGACCACGAAATCGAGGCTGTCCCAGCGGCTCTTGAGCGCGGCGAAGGCGGCATCGAGCGATTCCATGCTCGACACGTCGCATTCGAAGGTGAAATCGCTGCCCAGCTGCTGCGCCAGCGGGATCACCCGCTTGGCCAGCGCTTCGCCCTGATAGGAAAAGGCAAGGCTGGCCCCGTGCTCGGCCAGCCTTTTTGCAATGCCCCAGGCCAGGGACTTGTCGTTCGCAAGCCCCATGATCAGCCCGCGCTTGCCTGCCATCAAACCGTCCATTTACGCCTTCTCCTCGCTTGGCTCGCCCTTCGGCGCCTGCTTGTGCGCCAGTGCCGCATTCAATTCCGCGCCGATAACCAGCCCCAGCCCGACGAGCCAGAAAAACAGCAATGTGATCATGCTTCCGGCAAGGCTGCCATAGGTCAGATCATAGGTGAAGAAGCGCCGCAGCACCACCGGCAGCGCGGCGGCCACGGCCAGCCACCACAGCGCGGTGAACAGCGCGCCGGGCCATTTGGGGTAGTCTGGCTTGCGGTATTCGTTCGGCGTCAGGGTGAAGAACAGCACATAGAGCGAACCGGCCAGGCCCAGCGCCGGGACGATGCGCGAAAGGCGCAGCGTGCCGATCGCCTCGCCCAGCTGCGGGATCACCGCGAGGATCACCTGCTGCGCCGCGCCGATCACCACCTGCGCGAACAGCGACAGCATCAGCAGCACGACCGCACCCAGCGTGAATCCGGCGGAAAGCAGGCGCGTCTTCCAGAACGCATGGGCGGCATCCGTGCCATAGGCCCGGCGCAGGATGTCGCGGATGGTCTCGATCAGGCTGGAGAAAGTCCACAGCCCCACCCCTGCCCCCAGCCACAACAGCCAGCCCGAACGCGCCCGGATCACGTCGTCGGCGACCGGCTCGATCACCGAAGCGACCGCAGGTGGCAATGCGCGGGTGACGGCGTCGATGATGCCTTCGGCATTCTCGCGCCCGCCGATCAGTTCGAACAGCGCCGCGCCAAGGATGAAGAACGGGAAAATTGCCAGCATCGACAGGTAGGCAAGGTTGCCGGCGTGGATGAAACCATCCTTGAAGGTGCCGACCGCCACCTGCCGCACCACCTGCCAGATGCGGACGAACGCATCCCGGCTGACAAACGGCGGGGAGAGGTGCGCGCGCATCGCGAAAATCCGTCCGCCGCCCGGCCCCTACAGGCCGAACTTCTCCCGCGGGCGGGCCGTATCGACCCAGCCTTCAAGCCGTTGTTCAAGCGCGGCCATGTCGACCGGCAGCTGGATTTCCAGCGTCACCAGCTGATCGCCGCGGGCCTGCGCGCCATCGGCGGTCTTGTCCCCGGACTTTTTCGTCCAGCCCTTGCCCGCCAGCCGCAGCACCGTGCCGCCACTGGTGCCGGGCTTGATTGTCAGCATCACCGGGCCATCGACCGTCGGGCATTTGACCTTGGCCCCGCGCACGGCCTCATCCAGCGTGATTGGCAGGTCCATGCGGATATTGTCGCCATCGCGCCGGAAAAAGGGGTGCGTGCCAACCTCGACCATCACGATCCCGTCGCCCGGACCGCCCGGGCCGGGGTGGCCCTTGTCCTTGAGGCGCATCATCGTGCCGTCCTCGACCCCGGCGGGCAGTTTCAGGTTGATCGCCTTGCCATCGGCCAGCGTGATGCGCTGGTCGCGTCCGGCGGCGGCTTCGACAAAAGGCACCGCCAGCCGGTACTGGATATCCGGCCCGCGCTTGGGCGGGGGCGGCGGGGGCTGCTTGCCGAAGGGCCGCCGCGGCGGCGGCTGTTGCTGGCGCGCGCGGCCGCCGAACAGGCCTTCGAACAGATCGCCCAGATCAACATCGTCAGGGCTGAATCCGCCGAATTCGCTTTCGCGGTAACCGCCGGGGCCAGCGCCATAGGTGCCGCCGCGGCCATAGGGGCCGCGCCCGCCCATCCCGGCAAAGGGGTTGGCAGGATTGCCCTCGGCATCGATTTCGCCGCGGTCGAACTGCGCCCGCTTGGCCTTGTCCGACAAGAGATCATAGGCGCGGGTGGCATCGGAGAATTTCTCCGCCGCGTTGGGATTGTCCTTGTTGCGATCGGGGTGCAGCTCCTTGGCGAGCTTGCGATAGGCGCTCTTGATGTCCGCTTCGGAAGCGGTGCGGGCAATGCCAAGCGTGCTGTAGGGATCGCGCATGGTGCGTTAGCTAGGTGCAACAGGGGCAAGTGGCAAGCCGCGAGCGGACCGATCGGTCAGGCGAAATTCACCATTTGCGGCTTCAGCGCGGCGCGCTGCCCCCAATCACCGCCCGTTTCACCGCTCTTTCCTACTCGCGGCCATTGGGGCATCACCGTTGCGCAAGCCCAGCCCCTTGCCTAGGGGGAGGGCAATTGGGGGAGGAAGACACGGGCGCGGGAACAACTTTGCCGGGCGGGCGGTTTTTGCGCTTCTGGACAGTGTCTCATGTGTCTCCAACATCAGCTTCAAAGGCACGAATATGAACGAATTGAGCACCCCCGCACCCGATGACGCCGCACTTGATGATGCCCAGCTCGCCGACAGCGTGATTCCGGCGGGCAGCGATCCCTTTGCGTTGTTCGATGAGTGGTTTGCCGATGCGAAGGCTGCCGAGATCAACGATCCCAATGCCATGGCGCTGGCCACCGCCACGGCTGACGCTGCGCCGTCGGTGCGGATGGTGCTGCTGAAGGGCCACGGCGCGGGCGAGGCCGCAGGCGGCGGCTTCACCTTCTTCACCAATGCCGAAAGCCGGAAAGGGGCGCATATCCGCGCCAACATGCAGGCCGCATTGCTGTTTCACTGGAAAAGCCTGCGCCGCCAGATCCGCATCGAAGGCCCGCTGAACGAGGTAACGCCCGAGGCCGCCGACGCCTATTTCCACTCGCGCCCGTTCAAAAGCCAGGTCGGCAGCGCGGCGTCCGATCAGTCGCGCCCGCTGCCGGGTCGCCAGACCTATCTCGACCGGGTGCAGGAATTGTGGGGCGCGCATGAAAGCGAAGGCAAGGTGCCGCGCCCGCCGCACTGGACCGGGTTCACGCTGTCGCCCCGGCGGATCGAGTTCTGGATCGACCGTGACAACCGGCTGCACGACCGCCGCGAGTTCCTGCGCGCCAGTGCCGAGGGGTCGTGGTCGGATACGTTGCTCTATCCTTGAGGACTGCCCCGATGCCTCAACCCATTCCCTATTGGCACGTCGATGCCTTCAGCGCGCAGCCGTTCGGCGGCAATCAGGCGGCGGTGATGGTGCTGGAGGAATGGCTGGCTGATGATGTGCTGGTGGCGATCGCGGCGGAGAACCTGTTCGCCGAAACCGCCTTCGTGGTGCGCGATGCCACTGGTGAGGCCGATTGGGAGCTGCGCTGGTGCACGCCGACCTATGAAATCGCGCTGTGCGGCCATGCCACCTTGGCGAGCGGGCATGTGCTGCTGACCCGTGATGCCGCAGGACAGGCGCTGCAAAGGGTGACGTTTCGCACCCGCCAATCAGGCGTGCTTGAGGTGGTCAGGGCGGGGGAAGATTACGAGCTGGCGCTTCCCGCAATCGCGACCGCGCCCGATGCCCGCGCCAATCAGGCCGAGGCGATCCGGCTGCTGGGGGCAGAGCCGCTGGAAATCCACCGCTCTGAACTCGGCTACAACATCTACCTGCTGACAAGCGAAGCGGCGGTGCGCGGTCTTGCACCCGACATTCGCGGGCTGGAGAAGCTGGGCAAGGACCAGTTCATCGTCACCGCTCCCGGCACCGCCACCGACATTGTCAGCCGGGTGTTCGTGCCCGGCGGCGGGGTGGATGAAGACAGCGTTACCGGATCGGCCCATGCGGCGCTGACGCCATATTGGGCGAAGCGGCTGGGGCGGACCAGTTTCACCGCGCATCAGGCGAGCAAGCGCGGCGGCGATCTTGCCTTGCGGCTTGATGGAGACCGGGCGTGGCTCGGCGGGCGTTGCGTGACCGTGGTCGAGGGGGTGTTCCACCTCTGATCGGTCGCGCAGCAGCCGCGAGGGCGACCGCCCGCCGGATGGCGTGCGGAAAATCAGGACTCGGGGTAAAGCTCCAGCACGTCTGCCGCCTGCTGGAGCATGGGCGGGCGCTGCGCACTGTCCGAATGGCCGAGCCGTACCAGCGTGACGCGCTGCTCGGGCGAGACGAGGACATATTGCCCCATGTGGCCGATGAGCGAAAACAGGCTTTGCGGCGCGCGCGACGGGAACAGCGGGTGCTGACCCGGCTCGGCACCCGGGATCGGACGGTTGAGCCAGGTCTGGAAGCCATAATGCGGACTGGCCGGGCTGGGGGTCACCATCGCTTCGACCCAGCGTTGCGGCACCAGTTGCTCGCCGCCGGGCGCGCGGCCCTTCAGCCGCAGCATCTCGCCCAGCTTGGCCCAGTCGCGCGCCGTGGCGTGCATCAGACTGCCGCCGATGAGCGTGCCCGCGGCGTCGAATTCGGGCACCATCGAAGCCATGCCGAGGGGGGCAAACAGGCGTTGCTGCAAGTAGTCCGCCACCGCCTTGCGCCGGGTTTCGGGATCGGTGCTGTCGGTCAGCGCGCGCGCGGCAATATCGGCGAGGATCACACTGGTGTTGGAGGAATATTCGAACATCTCGCCCGGATCGGCCTCAAGCGGTTGCTCCTTCGCCCACCTGGCCATGTCGTCGCGCCCGTCGAGGAACAGCATCCTGACCTCGCTGCTCTCGTAAGGCGGATCGCCCGCCTCGGTGTGGCGCAGCCCGCTGCGCATCTGGAGCAGGTGGCGCAAGGTGATCTCGGCCCGCGGATCGCCGGGGCGCTGCCACAGGGAAACGGGGGCGGGTTCATCCAAGGCGAGCAGGCCGTCGGCGACCAGCATCCCGATCAGCACGCCGGTGACAGTCTTGGCCATCGACCAGCTGACAAACCGGGTGTCGGCATCATAGCCAGGGCCATAGCGTTCAGCGGCGAGCTTACCATCGGCCATCACCACCACGGCGCGGGTCTCGCCAACTCCCGGCGCCGTGAACAGATCGTCGATCGCCTGTGCGAGCTGATCCTTAGGCGCGCCCGCATCATTGGTCACGGCGGCGAGGGCGGTTTCCCACAGCGGGGTCTCGGCCGGCGTCACGGCGCCGCACCCGGCGATTACGAGCAGGGCTGGCAGGAGCAGGGCTGGCGCGAGCAGGGGCGCATGGTTATGGAGGCGGGCAACATGGGTCATCGCGCCCTCAATTCCCGATGCAAAAGAGCTTGGCAATGGCGAAATCCTCCACCCCATCCCCTTCCCGCCGTCCGCGCTACGGTTTGTGGCTGCTGGCGCTCGTCGCGCTGGCGCTGGGCGGGGCGGCGTGGGCGTTTCGTGAACCGATCAATGGCTATGGCAGCATCGCGTCTGCCTATTCGGCGCGGGTCGCCTGTTCATGCCGCTTCGTCGCCGGTCGCAGCCTTGAAGACTGCACCAAGGACAAGCTGGGCGGGATGGAGGCGGTTACCCTCGCCGAGAATGTCGAGGCGAAAAGCGTCACCGCGCGTTTTCCGCTGGTGGCCGAAGCTACCGCGACCTGGCGCGAAGGCTATGGCTGCGTGCTGGAGCCGTGGGAGGAGTAAGCCCGCCCTCGGGGCTTTACGCCTCCACCTTCTCTGTCGAATCGATCCAGCCGCCGCCGACCACCCGCTCTCCAGCATAGATCACCGCCGCCTGCCCCGGCGCCACGCCAAATTCGGGCGCGGCAAAGCGGATCGTGGTTGCCGCGCCATCTCCCAGTGGCCCGTCGAGCGTAATTGGCACCGGCTTGGCGAGGCTCCTGACCTTGGCGGTAAGGGGTTCGTCCGGAAGCGCGCCGATGCGGTTGGTCTCGGTCAGGTGCGCGGCGTTCACCGCCAGCATCCGCTTTGGCCCGACCCGCACTTCGCGTGCCGCCGCATCGAGGCCGATCACATAGAGCGGCTCGGGCTGGCCGCCGATCTCCAGCCCCTTGCGCTGGCCCACGGTGAAGTGGACGATGCCCTTGTGCTGGCCGAGCACCGCGCCGGTCGCGGCATGGACGATCGCGCCGGGCGCTGCGCCTTCGGGTCGCACCTTGGTGACGATCTTGGCGTAGTTGCCGTCCGGCACAAAGCAGATGTCCTGACTATCGGGCTTGGCCGCATTGCGCAGCCCCGCAGCCTCCGCCAGTTCGCGCACCTGCGGCTTGGGCATCCCGCCGAGCGGAAAGCGCAGGTAATCAAGCTGGGCCTCGGTGGTGCCGTAAAGAAAATAGGACTGGTCGCGCGCCGGATCGAAGGCGCGGTGCAGTTGCGGGCCGTCCGCGGTCATCACCCGCCGGACATAATGTCCGGTCGCAAGGCAATCCGCCCCCAACTCGCGTGCCATGCGGAACAGGTCGGTGAACTTCGGCCCCATGTTGCAGCGGATGCAGGGCACCGGCGTGCGTCCGGCGAGATATTCGTCGGCGAACTGTTCGACCACCTCCTCGCGGAAGGCGCTTTCATGGTCGAAGACGTAATGCGCGATGCCCAGCCTGTCGGCCACGGCGCGCGCGTCGCGGATATCGTCGCCCGCGCAGCACGCGCCCTTGCGGCCCGTCGCCGCGCCGTAATCGTAAAGCTGCAGCGTGATGCCGATCACTTCGGCCCCGCTCGCATGGGCAAGCGCGGCGACCACCGAGGAATCGACCCCGCCGCTCATCGCCACGACGATGCGGCAGTCGGCTGCCGGACGGGGCAGATCGAACAGGGCGGCGGCATCGGGCCCGGTAAGCGGGCCGGCCTTGAGGAGCGTTGGCGTATCCATGGAAACGGCGCGCGATATAGCGATCCTGCCCCGGATTCACCAGCCCCGCGATGCTTGCCAGAGTTCATGTGCAGCCCGGACTATTCCTAAGCTTGGGTAAATGGCGGTTTTACCCGATCTTGACGAGCGGGCCCTATGACAGGGTGTGATGTTCGAAAAAGCGAATCCCTTTTCTGTCCCGCTCCCCCCTGCGCTTGGCGGTCGCCGCGTCGAGGATGGCCCACGCGCGCGCCATGCCGTGTCCGGTGCTGCGGGAGAGCGAGCCGAATCGCGTCCGGCGCGCCGCGCCAGCGATGCACTCAGAGCCGTCGAATGGAGCGAGATCACCGCCCGGCTCAAGGCGGCGCGCGATCTGCGGCTGTTGATGCTGCACGAATCCCAAGGCCGGATCGATGCGGTCGCTGCCAGCTTTGGCGATGCCGCTGCGAGCTATTTTGCGATGATCGAGGATGACGAACGCGTCGTTAACCCTGATGCTTTAGAAGCCTCTAAAGCCTTCGGTGACATGGATGCGACACACGTGGACGACCGTTACGACCGGATATCGGAGGGCGACACCGCCAATCTGATGGAAGCGCCCGGAGGCGATGCGAGAGAAATACAATGATTGAGAACCAGGACATCCGCCCCGTACAGGTAATCGGCCCGCTCGGCGAGCCGCTGACCCTTGCCGACCTGCCTTCCCCCGAAACCAAGCGCTGGGTTGTGCGGCGCAAGGCCGAGGTCGTGGCTGCGGTCAGTGGCGGTCTGCTGACGCTTGACGAAGCGCTCGCCCGCTATGGCCTGACGCTTGAGGAATTCGCATCGTGGCAGCGCGCGGTAGACCGTTCGGGCATGCACGGCCTGCGCGTCACCAAGATCCAGCATTACCGCGATCTCTACCAGCGTCAGTTGAAATACTGAGCCGCCAGTTCCGCCCAGCGATTCGCTTCCGGGCACCAAAACCATTAGAATCCTCCGATGAAGGCGGGGCGATCAGGAGTCTCGCCACAAGCGGAGGAATATCATGGGATGGATTATCGCACTGATTGTGGGCGGCCTTGCGGGCTGGCTCGCCAGTCTGGTGATGAACCGCGATGCCTCGATGGGCATCTTCTGGAATATCGTGGTTGGTTGCGTCGGCTCGGTGGTTGGCAACGTCATTGTTGGCCCTTTGCTCGGGATTAGCGGCAGCGTTCAGGAATTCTCGATCACGGGACTGGTGGTCGCTGTGTTGGGCGCGGTCGTGCTGCTTGGCGTGGTCAACCTGATCCAGCGCGGAAGGGTGCGCTGAAGCCTGCCTGCGTAAAGCTGCCGGGAACCGGCGGGCGCGTCCTTCGTCTAGGCTCAAAGTCACCTGTCGATGCAGGCATTGCCCCCAAGGGCAACGCGGCGTATCAGGCGTTGCGCTTGGTGACTTATATGGATAATACACTCCGGAGCCGATCAATCCGCGCGTGCGAACGGCTGCGACGAGGGAACGCGAATGAATTACGAGACCACGATCCGGGCCGAGGCGGCTGACGGGGTGACCACCGAATATGCCGGTGCGCACACGCTGGCGGCCCCGCGCATCCCGCGCTGGCTGCTTCTGGGCGGTGGCGGCCTGTTCGCGCTGCTGTTGGCGATTGCCGCCTGGTTTGCGCTTGCCGGCGGAGAGCCGGTGGCCGTGGGTGACGACAATTCGCAGGCTCCGGTGGTCACCGTGATCACGCCGGGCACGACCACCGTGGCCGGCCAGATCGAAGCGCCCGGCACCATTGCCGCGCGTCGTCCGATGCCCGTGGGTGCCGTCGGCGAAGGCGGTCAGGTGCTGCGCGTCACCGTTGATGCAGGCGACTGGGTGCAGCAGGGACAGGTGCTGGCGGTGATCGATCGCAGCGTGCAGATCCAGCAGGCCGAAGCGCAGGCCGCGCAGATCGAGGTCGCCCGTGCAGATGCCGATATTGCCCAGGCCAATCTCGACCGTGCGCTGCAGCTGGTCGAGCGCGGCTTCATTTCAAAGGCCGATGTCGACCGCCTGACCGCCACCCGCGATGCGGCGGCGGCGCGGGTCAAGGTGGCCGAGGCGCAGCTGCGCGAACTGCGCGCGCGCAATGACCGGCTGAACGTGTTGTCGCCTGCCTCAGGCTATGTGCTGCAACGCAATGTCGAGCCGGGTCAGACCGTCGGTGGCGGGACCGGCGCGCTGTTCACCATTGCCAGCGGGGGCGAGATGGAAATGCTCGCCCAGCTGAGTGAAGATCAGCTCGCCAGCCTCTCGGTCGGCACTTTCGCCAGCATCGTTCCGACCGGATCGGACAAGACCTTTACCGGCCAGATCTGGCAGCTTTCCCCGGTGATCGACCAGACCAGTCGGCAGGGCACGGCGCGCATTGCGCTGCCCTTCGCGCCGCAGCTGCGCCCCGGCGGCTTTGCCACCGCGCGCATCGACAGCGGCAGCTACACTGCCACCGTGCTGCCCGAAAGCGCCGTGC
This sequence comes from Erythrobacter sanguineus, assembly GCF_900143235.1. GTDB lineage: Bacteria > Pseudomonadota > Alphaproteobacteria > Sphingomonadales > Sphingomonadaceae > Erythrobacter > Erythrobacter sanguineus. Next base: position 10,740 of record NZ_FRDF01000020.1, read on the forward strand.
TGGCCGATGAAGAAGGCGGCTTCGTCTATGTCGTGGGGGAGGATAACAAGGCCATGCGCCGCGCGGTCAAGACCGGCGCGGTGACCAAGCAGGGCATTGCGATTACGCAAGGCCTTTCGGGCAACGAACGCATCGTGCTGCGCGCTGGCGGCTTTCTCAACCCGGGCGAGACGGTCAACCCGCAACCGCAGAAGAAGTAATCGACCATCCCGACGCGCCCGGAGCACGTATCTGACGTGACGATAAGCTAGAGACGCGAGAAGCAGGCAGGATTATCATGAGCTTACGCAACATCTCGGCCTGGTCGATCCGCAATCCGGTGATCCCGCTGGTGTTCTTCACCGGCCTGCTGTTCGCCGGGATCGTCAGTTTTCTGCGGATGGACGTGACGCAGAACCCCGACGTTGATTTTCCCGCGGTGATCGTCAGCATTGCCCAGCCGGGCGCCGCCCCGACCGAGATCGAGAACCAGATCACCCAGCGGGTCGAGGCGGCATTGCGTTCCATTAATGGTGTGAACTCGCTGCAATCAACCGCGCGGGAAGGCAGTTCGAGCACGGTGGTCGAATTCGAGATCGGTATCGACCTCATCGAGGCGGTGAACGAGGTCGAAACCGCGGTTAGCGGCGTGCGCGCGAGCTTGCCCGACGGCATTCTCGAACCGCAGGTGCGCAAGATCAACGTCGTGGGCGAACCGATTGGCTATGTCGCGGTCGAGGCTGACGACATGACGATCGAGCAGTTGAGCTGGTTCATCGATGACACGGTCGCCAAACGCCTGCTGAAGATCGAAGGCATGGCCGAAGTGCAGCGGTTCGGCGGGGTTGACCGCGAGATCGAGGTGATTCTCGATCCGGCGCGGATGCAATCCTTCGGCGTCACCGCATCGCAGATCAACGCCGCGCTGCGGCAGACCAATCTTGATGCGGCAGGTGGCCTTGCCGAAATTGGCGGCACCCGTCAGTCGCTCCGCGTGCTGGGCAATTCGGACGATGCCTATGCGCTTTCGCAAACCCAGGTCCAGCTCGGCGGCGGACGGACGGTGCGGCTCGCCGATGTCGCGACCGTGCGCGATGGCTATTCCGAACGCACTTCGATCAGCGAAGTCAACGGCAAGGAAGTGGTGAACTTCCTGATGAACCGTGCGCGCGGATCGTCCGACCTTGCAGTCTATGACGCCGCGCTCGCGGAGATGGACAAGATCGAGGCCGAAATTGACGGCGTCAAGTTCATCAAGCTGTCGACCAGCACCGCCTATACGCGCGGCCAGTACGAATCATCGATCTGGGCGCTGGTCGAAGGCGCGGTGCTGGCGGTGGTCGTGGTGTTCGTGTTCCTGCGTGATTGGCGCGCGACCTTCATCAGTGCGGTCGCCATTCCGCTGTCGGCGATCCCGACCTTCTGGTTCATGGACCTGCTTGGGTTCAACCTCAATTTCCTCTCGCTGCTGGCGCTGGCGCTGGTGGCCGGCGTGCTGGTCGATGACGCGATCGTCGAGATCGAGAATATCGTGCGGCATATGCGCATGGGCAAAACCGCCTATCAGGCAAGCATCGATGCTGCCGATGAGATCGGCCTGCCGGTGGTCGCCACGAGTTTCTGCATTGTCGCGGTGTTCCTGCCGGTTGGCCTGATGCCGGGCGTCTCGGGCCAGTTTTTCCAGAACTTCGGCATCACCGTGGTCATCGCGGTGCTCATGTCGCTGGCGGTCGCGCGCATGATCACGCCTTTGATGGCGGCCTATTTCCTCAAGGCCAAGGGGCAGGCCGGACATGGCGAAGGCCCGCTGATCGACGGCTATATGCAGGTGCTGGCATGGACGCTCGATACCGGCAAGATGGCCGTGCGCCGGGCGGGCCTTGCCGGGCCGCAGCGCCGTTATCTCTATCTCCCCGCTCTGCTGCTGACCGTGATCGTGCTGTTGATCGTGCCTGCGGTCACCATGTTCGAGCTGTTCAGCGGCGCGGTGACAGGCGCGTGGAAGGGCCTGATCGGGCTTGAGGTGCACAAGCAGATCGCCGCTGCGGTTTCGAGCGATACGAGCACCTTCGCCAACAAGCTGGTGTCGAAGATTTTCGAAACCGTGCTGGTGCTGTTTGTGTCCGGCCTGTCTTTCCTTGCCGGCTGGCTCACCTTCAAGCTCATCGAACTTCCAGCCGGGGGCAGCAGCCGGTTTGCGCAGGGCAACCGCTGGCTGACCGCGCGTTTTTATGATCACCGCGTATGGATGCTTGGCATCGGCTGGTTCTCGCTGCTGGTGACAATCATGCTGTTTGCGCAGATTCCCGGCCAGTTCCAGCCCACCATCGATGACGAGAACAGCCGCGTCGAGATCGAGATGGTGCCCGGCACCACCCTGGCGGAAACCAAGCGGATCGTGAACACCGTGGCCGAACGGCTGCGTTCGGAGCCGGAGGTCGAGCGTCTGCTTGAACGCATTCGCCAGGGCGACAGCTCCTCAATCTTCGTCAAGCTACGCGATGACCGGAAGCGCAGCTCGATTGAGTTCGAGCGCGAACTTGCCCCTGAGCTTGCCAAGATTCCCGATGCCCGCGTGCGGTTCCAGTCGCAGAGCGGGGGCTTCGGTTCGGGCCGCGACATGACCGTCATGCTTGCAGGCTCCGATCCTGAAATGCTCGATCAGACCGCGACCCGGCTGGTCGAACAGATGAAGGGACTCAGGACACTGGTCGCCCCGCGCATCAGTGCCGACCTGAGGCGCCCGGAGATCATCATCACCCCGCGTGACAAGATCGCCGCCGAACTGGGCGTGACCACGGCCGCGCTGTCGCAGACGATCCGCATCGCGACGTTGGGCGAGATCGAGCAGAACGCGGCGCGATTCTCGCTGTCCGACCGCCAGATCCCGATCGTGGTCCGCCTCTCGGAAGAAGCGCGCACCGATTTCCGCACCATCGAAAACCTGCCGGTGCCCACTAATAATGGCGGCTCGGTGCCATTGAGCCGGGTGGCGGAGATCAGCTTCGGTTCCGGCCCGACCGCGATCCAGCGCTATAACCAGAACCGGCGCGTGCTGGTCGGCGCCGATCTCGCTGCGGGCGTATTGAAGGGCGAGGCACAGGCGCAGATCGACGCGCTGCCGGTGTTGCAGGATCTCCCCACCGGGGTGATCCGTGAAGTGGTCGGCGAGGAGGAATGGCAGGCCGAACTGGTGCAGAACCTGATCATCGCGATCATCTCTGGCGTGCTCTTGGTGTTTGCGGTGCTGGTGCTGCTCTACAAGCGGTTGATGAGCCCGCTGGTCAACATGACCTCGCTGGCGCTCGCACCGCTGGGCGGCGTGCTGTTGATCTGGCTGCTGGGCCAGCCGAATTCGATGCCGGTCTATATTGGTATTCTGCTGCTGCTGGGTATCGTGTCGAAGAACTCGATCCTGCTGATTGACTTCGCGATCGAGGAGATGGCCAAGGGCGTGCCCAAGCTCGAGGCGATTCTTGATGCGGGCCACAAGCGTGCCCAACCAATCGTGATGACCACCGTGGCGATGACTGCGGGGATGGTGCCGGTGGCGATCTCGCTGAGCGGTGACGGGGCGTGGCGCCAGCCGATGGGCATTGTGGTGATCGGAGGCCTGATCCTTTCGACCTTGCTCACCTTGCTGATTGTGCCGGCAGGTTTCAGTCTGGCTGACGGCTTCGAAAAGCGCGTCGGGCCGTGGCTGCGCGAACGGATGCTGACCTACAAGCCGGGCGATGACACGCGTCCGCATGGTGAGGGTGAGCCTGATTTGCCCTTCCCCGGCCTGCCCGGCAACGCCAAGCCCATTCCGGCGCGGCGCCTGCCCCCGGGCGCCGAACCGGCGGAATGAGCGACAAAAGCGTGACGCGGTGGCCCCGGACGGTATAAAACCGACCCATGGCGATGCGTGACCCCGTGCCTCTCACCTTCCGCGGCGAACCGCTGACCGTAGACCGTGCGCGGCGCATGCGCTGGGCGGCCACCGGCATGCTTGCGGCGATGGCGGTGATCTTCATCACCACCCACGGCCTGCTCGGCGTTCATCCGGCGTGGGGCTATGTCAACGCCTTTGCCGAAGCGGCGATGGTGGGCGGGCTCGCCGATTGGTTCGCTGTTACCGCCTTGTTTCGCCACCCCTTGGGCCTGCCGATCCCGCACACTGCTATCATTCCCGAAAACAAGGACCGTATCGCCGACACCATGGCGCAATTCCTGCGCGAGAATTTCCTCACGCCGGCGGTTGTGGCGCGCCGGATGGCGGGGATGAACATTGCCAAGGCCGCAGGCGAATTCCTCGCCGCCTCGCCCGAGCGCGGCGAGAACGGGATCGATGAACGTTCCCGCATCACCTCGGGCGCGGCGGAGTTGCTGGCCGAGGTGCTCGAATCGCTCGACCCGGACCGGCTCGGCAATCAGGTGAGGAGCGGGCTGGCCGCCCAGATCGCCAGGCTCGACATCGCCCCGCTCGCCGGGCGGATGATCGAAAGCGCGATGGTGGACCGCCGCCACCAGCCGCTGATTGACGGTTTCGTGCGCTGGGCGGGCCTCACCATCGAGGACAACGAGGAAACGCTGCGCGACATTATCCACCAGCGCGTGGCCGGCGTGCTGCGCTGGACGGGGTTGGACAAGACCATCTCCTCCAGCGTGCTTGATGGGCTTTACAAGCTGCTGGCAGAAGTGCTGGTAAACCCGGATCACCCCTTGCGCGGCAAGATCGAGGAAGGGCTAGCCAAGCTTGGGCAGGACCTGCAGCACGATCCCGAAACCCGCGCCAAGGTGGAGGAGATGAAACGCGATCTGATCGCCAACCCTGCCGTCGCGGTGTGGTGGACGGGCGTGTGGGAACGCATCCGCCAATCGCTGATCCGCCGCGCGCGCGATCCTGAAAGCGGGATGGGCGCGGATATGCGGGGCATGCTCGCCGAACTGGGCGAGGCCTTGCAGCAAGACCATCGGCTGCAGCACCAGATCAACCGTTTCGCCCGCCGCACCATGGTGGGCGTGGCGACCCGCTATGGCGACCAGATCGTGCGGCTGGTGTCAGAAACGGTGCGCCGCTGGGACGCGCAGACGATCACCGACCGGGTCGAAGGCGCGGTGGGCCGCGACCTCCAGTTCATCCGCATCAACGGCACGCTGGTGGGCGGGCTGGTGGGGATGACGCTGCACTTTATCGTGAGCTTGATGTGAGCCTTGCCGCAGCGCACCTCCAGCCCAATCGTCCAGCCGCGCCAAACGATCAGCATCGGCAGCGACGTGGCTGAAGGCGGCACCCAAAGTCGCGCCCTTCTGCTTGGCTGGGGGCTCGGGCTTGGAGGAGCGGGGCTGCTCAGCCTCGCGGCCATCACGATTTACGAATTTGCCCATGCCGTTGCGGGCAGCGGCCCGATCATCTTTTGGGACACGGGCGGCTGGATTGCCCTACCCATTGCGCTCGCGCTGCTTGCGCTGGCGCTGGCCTTGTTTATCGGCCGCCATCACGGACATGACGTTGATGGGCCGCGCAGCGATGCGATCAAGCGCTTGCTGGCGCTGGCCGCCTATCTTTTACCTTTCGTGATTGTGCTCCCCTTCAGCGCGCACTGGCTCGCCGCGTGGCATTTGGAGGCGCAAGGATACACGGCTTGTGGCAATAGGTTCTGGATCGCAGCCGACAGAATGCCCGACGCCAAAGCGGCTCTGGCTCGGTGTGACGTTCTACGGCAACATTGAGGGCCATTCAGCACCACGCTTCTCCGGGCGCTGCAAAAGGAAAACCCTGTCGCATCGGGTGATGCGACAGGGTTTGCATTGTCTGTCTTTGGAGCCGCGCTTACAGCGCTCCCGTCAGCTCCGGCACGGCGGTGTACAGATCCGCCACAAGGCCAATATCCGCAACCTGGAAGATCGGCGCGTCTTCGTCCTTGTTGATGGCGATGATGACCTTGGAATCCTTCATCCCGGCAAGGTGCTGGATCGCGCCCGAGATGCCGATGGCGAAATAGACTTCCGGGGCAACGATCTTGCCGGTCTGGCCGACCTGATAGTCGTTGGGCACATAGCCCGCATCGACCGCGGCGCGGCTCGCACCGATGGCAGCGCCGAGCTTGTCGGCCAGCGGGGTGATGGTCGCCTCGAACGTCTCCGCGTCCTTCAGCGCGCGGCCGCCCGAGACGATGATCTTGGCGCTGGTCAGTTCCGGACGCTCGCTCTTGGCGATTTCCGAGCTGACGAAGGTCGAGATGCCCGCATCGCCTGCACCGCCGACGGCTTCGATCGTGCCCGAACCACCTTCGGTTGCGGCCTTTTCGAAGGCGGTGCCGCGCACGGTGATGACCAGCTTGGCATCGGTCGATTCCACGGTCGCGATGGCGTTGCCGGCGTAGATCGGGCGGGTGAAGGTCTTCGGCCCTTCGACCGACAGGATTTCCGAGACCTGCATCACGTCGAGATGGGCGGCGACGCGCGGGGCAACGTTCTTGCCCTGCGTGGTGGCAGGGGCGAGGAAGGCGTCGTGGTGGCCCATCAGGTCGGCCGCCAGCGGGGCGACGTTTTCGGCAAGGCCGTTGGCATAGGCCGCATCATCCGCGACGTGGACCTTGGCCACGCCCGCGATCTTCGCAGCCGCTTCGGCGACCGCGCCGCAATTGTGGCCGGCGACCAGCAGGTGCACTTCGCCCAGCTTCGATGCAGCGGTGACTACCGCGAGCGTCGCGTCGTTCACCTTGGTGTTGTCATGTTCGACGAGAACCAGAGTCTTCATCTTGATGTATCCTTGTTCTGAGGCTGGCGCGCTTATGCGATGCCGAGCGCCTTGACCTTTTCGACCAGCGCGGCGACGTCGGCGACCTTTTCGCCCGCCTGACGCACCGGCGGTTCGGCGACCTTGAGGGTCTTGAGGCGCGGGATCAGATCGACGCCGTAATCGGCTGCCGTCTTGACGCTAAGCGGCTTTTGCTTGGCCTTCATGATGTTGGGCAGCGAGGCATAGCGCGGCTCGTTCAGGCGCAGGTCTGTGGTGACGATGGCGGGCATGGCGAGCTTGACGGTCTGCAAGCCGCCATCGACTTCGCGCTTCACGATCACAGAGTCGCCATCGACTTCAACGGTGTTGGCGAAGGTGCCCTGCGGACGGCCCATCAGCGCGGCGAGCATCTGGCCGGTCTGGTTCGAATCGTCCGAAATCGACTGCTTGCCGAGGATCACGAGGCCGGGGGCTTCTTCATCGGCAATGGCCTTGAGGATCTTGGCGACGGCCAGCGGTTCGACCTCGTCCTCGCTCTCGACGAGGATCGCACGGTCAGCGCCCATGGCGAGCGCGGTGCGCAGGGTTTCCTGCGCCTTCGCCGGGCCGATCGAGACGGCGATGATTTCGGTGGCCGCGCCCTTTTCCTTCAGGCGGATGGCTTCCTCAACAGCGATCTCGTCGAACGGGTTCATGCTCATCTTGACGTTGGCGAGATCAACGCCCGTGCCATCGGCCTTGACCCGTGGCTTGACGTTGTAATCGATCACCCGCTTGACGGGGACGAGGATCTTCATGGGGCGTTCCTTCCTCTCAAAGAATCACTGGGCTTGTCTGTTGGCGGCCCGCCTAGCTTGCGTTTACGTAAACGTCAAGCAGACGGCCTTTGGTCAGTTCGGGCCGGGGCGGTTGGTGTGATCCGCCCCGGCATATGATCAGTTACGCAGCCGGATCCGGGATGGATCAGGCGGCCTTCTTCACCTCGGCGACGATCTTCTGCGCAGCGTCACCAAGGTTGTCCGCGCTGACGATGGCAAGGCCCGAATTGTTAAGGATTGCCTTGCCTTCGGCCACATTGGTGCCTTCCAGACGCACCACGAGCGGAACCTGCAGGTTCACGTCCTTGGCCGCCTGCACGATGCCGTTGGCGATCACGTCGCACTTCATGATCCCACCGAAGATGTTGACGAGGATGCCCTCCACCGCCGGGTCTTTCAGGATGATCTTGAATGCCGCGGTCACCTTTTCGGTGGTGGCGCCGCCGCCCACGTCGAGGAAGTTGGCCGGGAAAGCGCCATTGAGCTTGATGATGTCCATCGTCGCCATCGCCAGGCCCGCGCCGTTGACCATGCAGCCGATGTTGCCATCCAGCTTGATGTAGGCGAGGTCATATTCGCTGGCTTCGACTTCGGCCGGGTCTTCCTCGGTCACGTCGCGCAGCGCTTCAATTGCGGGGTGGCGATACAGCGCGTTGCCATCGAAGCTCATCTTGGCATCAAGCACCAGCAGCTGGCCATCTTCGCTTGCGACCAGCGGGTTGATTTCCAGCATCTCGCAATCGGTGGCGAGGAAGGCGTCATAAAGCTGCTTCGCCAGCTTCTGCGCCTGCTTGTTGAGATCACCCGTCAGCTTCAGCGCGAAGGCCACCGCGCGGCCGTGGTGCGGCTGGAAGCCCTGTGCGGGATCGACGCTGAAGGTGGTGATCAGTTCCGGCGTGTCATGCGCGACGGTTTCGATATCCATCCCGCCCTCGGTCGAAACGACGAAGGCGACGCGGCCGGTCGCGCGGTCGACCAGCAGCGAGAGGTAGTATTCCTTGGCAATATCAACGCCGTCGGTGACGTAGAGCCGGTTGACCTGCTTGCCGGCATCGCCGGTCTGGATCGTCACCAGCGTGTTGCCGAGCATTTCCTTGGCGTGGGCTTCCACGTCCTCAAGGCTCTTGGCGAGACGCACGCCACCCTTGGCATCCGGCCCCAGTTCCTTGAACTTGCCCTTGCCGCGTCCGCCGGCGTGGATCTGCGCCTTCACCACATAAAGCGGGCCCGGCAGCTGCTTGGCGGCTTCCACCGCTTCGGCAACGCTGAGGGCGGCATGACCAGCCGGCACCGCGATCCCGTGTTCCTTGAGCAGTTCCTTGGCCTGATATTCGTGGACGTTCATGGCGTAATGATCCCTTCTTGCAAATCCTGGGGAGAGGTCTGTTTGCGCGCGGCCTAAGCACGGATCGACCCTCTTGAAAAGTGCTGTGTGCAGGCGCAACAGCAAGCCTCTCATGATTGACAGGTTTCGCCTTGAAGAGATTGTCCGCGAGGCGGGCCGGATTGCGCATTCGCGCTGGCCGGGCGCTGGCCATGCGCTGAATAGCTGGGACAAGACCCCGAACAACCCGGTGAGCGAGGCCGATCTCGAGGTTGACCGGTTCCTGAAGCGCGAATTGCTGCGGTTGCTGCCTTCGGCCGGGTGGCTGTCGGAAGAGACCGCCGATGACAAGATCCGTACTGCCAGCGGCCTTATCTGGCTGGTCGATCCGATCGACGGGACCCGCGATTTCGTGCGCGGTCGGACAGGCTGGGCGGTGTCGGTCGCGCTGGTAAGCGCCAACAAGCCGTTGATCGGCATGCTTGCAGCCCCGGCGCGGCACGAGGAATGGCTGGCAGTGGCCGGGCAGGGGGCGACCCTCAACGGGCGAGTGTTGCAGGCCAGCACGCGGACGCAGTTTGCCGGGGCGCGGGTGCCGGTTCACAGCCTGCCCAAGGACGATGCCGATCTGGTCGTGGTTGATCAGCCCAATTCAATCGCGCTGCGGATTGCGATGGTCGCTGATGATCGCGCCGATCTGGTCGCCACGCTGCGGTGGGGGTTCGAATGGGACATTGCCGCCGCCGCCCTGATCGCGCGCGAGGCCGGGGCCGAGGTCAGCGATGCCTTTGGCCACCCGCTGGCCTATAATAAGCACGACCTGCGTGATTTCGGCGTGCTGGTGTGCTCGCCCGCGATTCATGCTGCCGCGGTGGAGCGAATCGCCGAGCGGGCCAAGGCGCTGCGCTGAGCGCCGGAAGGCTTGCCTTGCAGAACGAGAACGGGCTGCCCTAAGGTGGCCCGCCAGCGTGATTACGCGCCCGCAGCGGCCCGATCTTCAGGTCGCATGAGCGAGGATATGGGGGCGCCAGGGCGCCCCCACCAAAATCAGTTCCCGCGGGCCTCGCTTACATCGTCCTGACTCACCGGGATGATCTTGATCTCGACCCGCCGGTTCATCGGTTCGTTCACCCCGTCGGCAGTCTTCACGCGCAGATAGTCATACTGCTCGCCAAAGCCCTGCGTGGCGATTCGCGATCGGGCCACTCCGCGAGCGGCAAGATAATCGGCCACCGCCTGCGCGCGCGCCTCGGACAGGCGTTGATTGGTCGCAGGCGAACCGGTGGTGTCGGTGAATCCGTAAACGTCGATCAGGCTGTTGGGATAGGTGATCATGCTTTCGGAGACGTTGTTGAGCGTGTCGTAGAAGCCCGGGTTGATCTGCGAAGAACCGGAGGCAAAGGTCACCCCGTCAGGCAGGCGCACAAGGATCGCGTCCTGATTGCCCACTTCCTCGACTTCGACCCCGCTGCCTTCGGTCTGTTCGCGCAGGGTCTTGATCTGGTCGTCATATTGCTTGCCGAGAACGGCCCCTGCCGAGCCGCCGATACCGGCACCGATGATGCGCCCTGCATCGCCGCCGATCGCTCCGCCGAGCAGGTAACCGAGCGTGCCGCCCAGACCCGTGCCGATTGCGGTGCGCGAGACTTTCCGTTCTCCCGTGTTGGGATCGGTAACGCAGGCAGTGGTTCCGAGCAGCGCCAGTGCGGCGGTGCCCGAAAGCAGGATACGCGAAAAGGTCATGTTGCTTTCCTCCCTAAGTTTCGGGTTATCAATGCCATGCCGCCCGGAATGCGGCAAGGCAGGACGGGGCGAACCGGTCCTGCCGTCATCCCGATTGACCTTGGTTGAACGAACAGAGGCGAACAATCCGTTCTTTCCGGGGGATTGCACTGCTGGCATCCCGGTTACTTTGTGCTAGCGAAACAGGCGTGACACCTTTTCCCTGGACTGACCTTGCCATCATCGTCGCGTTGGTCGTTCTCAACGGCGTGTTCGCCATGTCCGAACTCGCCATCGTCTCGGCCAAGACAAGCGCGCTGGAGGCGCGGGCCGAGGCGGGGTCGGCCAGCGCGCGCACTGCGATCGATCTGGCCGCCGATCCGGGCAAGTTCCTGTCTACCGTGCAGATCGGGATAACCCTGATCGGGATCATCGCCGGGGCCTATTCGGGCGCGAGCCTGGGCGGCCCGGTGGGTCAGCGGCTGGCATGGCTTGGCCTGCCGGCGCAATATGCCGTCGAGACCGGGTTCGCGGTGGTGATCGCCTTCACCACCTATATCACCCTGATCGTGGGCGAGCTGGTGCCCAAACAGCTTGCGCTGCGTTCGGCGGTGCCGGTGTCGCTGGTGATGGCGCGCCCAATGGCCCTCATGGCGCGCGCCGCAGCGCCGCTGGTGTGGCTGCTCGACAAGAGCTCGGCAGCATTGATTGCGCTGCTTGGTATCCGCGCCAAGGGCGAGGCTTCGGTCACCGCCGAGGAATTGCAGATGATCTTTGCCGAAGCGACCCGTTCAGGCGTGATCGAGGCCGAGCAGCGCCAGATCCTGACCGGCGTCGTGCGGTTGGCCGAGCGCCCGGTGCGCGAGATGATGACCCCGCGCACCGAAGTCGACTGGATCGAGGCCGATGCCGATCTGGCTGAAATCCGCCAGTCCATCGAGGACAGCCCGCATTCGCTGATGCCGGTGGCTGAAAACTCGCCCGACACGATCCTCGGGGTGGTCAAGGTGCGCGAGGTGCTGGCGGCGATGGTGGCGGGCGAACCCGTATCGATCCGGGCGATGATGCGCCGGGTCGAGGTGGTGCCCGATCAGCTCGACGCGATGGATGCATTGCGGGTGCTGCAATCCTCCGAAGTGGCGATGGCGCTGGTGCATGATGAATATGGCCATTTCGAAGGGCTGGTTACGCCCGTCGACCTGCTGACCGCGATCGTCGGCACCTTCGCCAGCGATCAGGACGAAGGCGATCAGCCGCAGGTGATGGAACACGAGGATGGCTCGCTGCTGGTGGCGGGTTCGTATTCCGCCGATGCGCTGGCTGACCGGCTGGGGCTCGACTATGGCGAGAACCGCGAATTCGGCACCGCGGCGGGCTATGCGCTGTCAGTGCTTAAGAAGCTGCCCGCCGAAGGCGAATATTTCACCGATCAGGGCTGGCGGTTCGAGGTGATCGAAATGGACGGCCGCCGGATCGACAAACTGCTGGTGAGCCGCGAGACGGACGGCGGCGGGGACTAGGCCGCTTCCCCACTTGCATCATGACGCCGGAACGGTCGCGCAGCGACCGCAAGGCCGACCGGCCGCCGCGGCCCATGCCGCGAAATTCAAGGGCGCTCGCGCAGCGACCGCAAGGCCGACCGGCCGCCGCCGCCCGGCGCTCGAGGGTCAAATCAGGAAGGTATTACCGTCCTCGCCGACTGCCCGTCGCCTTCGGGGGCGGCGATGATGTCGCGGGTGGTGCGGCCCTTGGCGACGGTATTGGTGCCGGTATCGCCCACCGTGCTGCGGATGCCCGGCGCGGAGCTGCCCGCCCGGTCGATCACGCTCGCTTCGATCCGGCTGCGCGGGGCAGGGCCGCCGAACAGCGCTTCCAACGCTTGTTCGGCCGCCGTTCCTTCGGTCGGGCGCGGGGCGCCGGGGGCTGGCGGGGTGAGGGTGAAATCGGGCGGAACCACCAGCGGGGCCTGCCGCTGCACCGCGAATTCATCGGGCCGGTCGCGGTTGAAAACACCGCTGCCACCGCCGCACGCGGCCAGCAATGCCGAGCCGGATGCCAGCAGGATAACGGGCTTGAGGTTACGCATCTTGTCGATCTCCACGGGGCCGCGCATCGGGTTCGCCAGGGGACGGCACGCTTGGTTCATGTTGGCCCTTGTCGCGCACGAACAGGCTGCGGGCAAGGATAATGACGACGCCGATGGTAATCGCGGCGTCGGCGATATTGAAGATCAGGAACGGGCGAAACGTCCCGATATGGAAATCGGCGTAGTCGATGACATAGCCCAGATCATAACGATCACGGATATTGCCGAGCGCCCCGCCGAGGATCAGCGCGAGCCCGAAAATATCGCCCAGCAGTTTTTCGCGCAGCATCCACACCAGCACGACCAAAGCGATCACCCCGGTCATCAGCACCAGCAGCCAGCGCATCTCCATATTGGTCGCTTGCAGCATGCCCAGCGAGATGCCGCGGTTTTCGGTATAGGTGAGATCGAAGAACGGCAGCAGGTCGATATGGCCCACTCTCCGCAGCGCGAGCGGGCCGATCACGTACCATTTCACAACCTGATCGATGATCGCAATGGCGCCTGCGATCCCGAGCCCGATCAGCCGGTTGGGGGTAAACAGGCCGGTCATGCGGGCAGCGAGTCCAGTTGCGAGACGACCGCATCGCAGCGCCCGCATAATGCGCCATCTTCGGCCACATCGGGCAGCAACCGCCAGCAGCGGCCGCATTTGTGGTGGGCGGTCTTGGTCACGATCACCCCGTCGCCCTGCCCGCGCGTGACTGTCGCGGTGATGAATAATTCGGCGAGTTGTGCGTCGGTAACGCCTTCGGGCACGGCGCTAGCGGGCACCGCCACCTCGGCTTCGAGGCTGGAGCGGATCGTCTTGTCGCGCCGCAGCGGCTCGATGGCTTCGTTGACGGAATCGCGCAGCGACCGCAGCTGCTCCCACCTGGCGGCATCGGCACGCACGCCCGGTACGCTCGGCCATTCGAGCAGGTGGACAGAACCGCGCTGGCCATCCTCGTCCGGCTCGCCATCCTCGGGATAGCGGGTCAGCCACACTTCCTCCGCTGTGAACACCAGCACCGGCGCGGCGTAGCGGATCAGCGCGTGAAACAAGAGATCGAGCACGGTGCGATAGGCGTTGCGCGTCACGCTGTCCGGCCCGTCGCAATAGAGCGAATCCTTGCGGATATCGAAGTAGAAGGCGCTCAGATCTTCGTTGCAGAAATCGACCAGCAGGCGGGTGTAGAGGTTGAAATCGTAGCCTTCCGCCGCCGCCTTCAGCTTGTAGTCGAGGTCTGCCAGCAGCGCGAGGATATAGACTTCCAGCTCAGGCAACGTGCCGCCGTCGCTCATATCACCAACGAAGCCATCGAGTGCGCCGAGCAGGTAGCGGAAGGTGTTGCGCAGCTTGCGGTACTGGTCGCCAACGCCCTTGAGGATTTCATCGCCGATGCGGTGATCCTCGGTGAAATCGACCGAGAGCGCCCACAGGCGGATGATGTCTGCGCCGGTCTGCTCCATCACCTTCACCGGGCTGATGGTGTTGCCTTCGCTCTTGGACATCTTGCGGCCCTTGGCATCCATCGTGAAGCCGTGGGTCAGCACTTGGTCGTAAGGCGCGCGGCCGCGCGTGGCGCAGGATTGCAGCAGCGAGGACTGGAACCAGCCGCGATGCTGGTCGCTGCCTTCGAGGTAGAGGTTGGCGGGCCATGTCAGGTCCGGCCAGCGCCCGCTTTCCAGCACGAAGGCATGGGTGCAGCCAGAATCGAACCACACGTCGAGAATGTCGGTGACCATCTCGTAATCGTCGGGATTGTGCGCGCTGCCGAGATATTCCGCCTTGCGGCTCTCGTCCCAGGCATCGACGCCTTCCTGCATCACGGCGGCAACAATGCGGGCGTTCACCTCTGGGTCTTGCAGATAGGTGCCGTCGGGGCGCACGAACAAAGTGATCGGCACGCCCCATGCGCGCTGGCGGGAGAGCACCCAGTCGGGCCGCCCTTCGACCATCGCGCCGATACGGTTGCGGCCCTTTTCGGGGATGAATTCAACGCGGGCGATTTCGGCGGTCGCAACCTCTCTCAACGTCATGCCAGTGGAAGCTGGCATCTCGGGCGTCTGCGCGCCTTGGCTGGAGACCCCAGCTTTCGCTGGGGTGACGGGGAGGATTTTATCCATCGGCACGAACCATTGCGGGGTGCAGCGGAAGATCACCTTGGCCTTGGAGCGCCACGAATGCGGGTAGGAGTGCGCGTAGTCCGCACTCGCGGCGAGCAGCGCACCCGCTTCGCGCAGGTCCGAGCAGATCGGGCCGTCAGGCGCGTTGAACTTGGGGTTGATGACGCTCATGCGCCGCTCATCCGAACCGCCCAGCCACGGCCAGTCGTCGCGGTAGCGCCCGTCATCCATCACTGCAAAGACGGGGTTGATTCCGTTCGCTTTGCACAAGTCAAAGTCGTCCTCGCCATGATCGGGCGCCATGTGGACGAGGCCGGTGCCAGAGTCGGTGGTGACGAAGTCGCCGGAGAGCAGCGGGCGCGGTGTCGCGTAGAACCCGCCGAGGTGGTGCATCGGGTGGCGGGCGAGGGTGCCAGCGAGGTCTGCGCCCTTCAGCGATTTGCGGTCGGCACCACCGCCCGCAACAAGACTAGTGCGCCGCTCGAAATCTTCGAGCAGCGGTTCTGCCACCAAGAACCAGTGGTTGATGAATCTCGTGTTCGGGCTGATTTCAGGTCCGACGTGCGTCGCTGCCACGGCGCGAAAGGCGACATACTCAACCTCCGGCCCATAGGCCAAAGCCTGGTTCACCGGGATCGTCCACGGCGTCGTCGTCCAGATCACCGCGTGGGCGCCGATCAGCTCGGGGATCGGCGATTCAACAATCTCGAACGCCACGTCGATCTGGGTCGAGGTGATGTCCTCGTATTCGACCTCGGCCTCGGCCAGCGCGGTCTTTTCAACAGGCGACCACATCACCGGCTTGGACCCGCGATAGAGGTTGCCGGCCTCGGCAAACTTCATCAGCTCGGCGACAATCGTGCCTTCGGCCTGCGGGTCCATAGTCAGGTAGGGGTGATCCCAATCGCCCATGATGCCGAGGCGCTTCAGCTGTTCGCGCTGCACGTCCACCCAGCTTTGGGCATAGGCGCGGCATTCGGCACGGAATTCCTTGGCCGGAACCTCGTCCTTGTTGAGCTTCTTCTTGCGGTACTGCTCCTCGACCTTCCATTCGATCGGCAAGCCGTGGCAATCCCAGCCCGGAACGTAAGGCGCATCGCGGCCCATCAGGTTTTGCGTGCGGCAGACCATGTCTTTCAGGATATGGTTCAGCGCGTGTCCGATATGCATGTCGCCATTGGCATAAGGCGGGCCATCGTGGAGGATGAACTTCTCGCGCCCGCGCCGCGCATCGCGCAAGGCGTTATACAGCCCGATCTGTTCCCAGCGCGCAGCAATGCCCGGTTCCTTCTGCGGGAGACCGGCCTTCATGGGAAAGTCCGTCTTCGGCAGGAAGACAGTGTCTTTCAGATCGCGCTTGGTTTCGTCAGTCATCGGGAAGGGCGCTTAGAAGCCGCCGCGCCTCGGCGCAATCCTTGTCCATCTGTTCGATCAGCGCGTCGAGCCCATCAAACTTCGCCTCGCCGCGCAGGAAGTGGTGGAAGGCCACTTCGATCTCCTGCCCGTACAGATCGCCGGAGAAATCGAAGAAGAACGGTTCGAGCAGCTCCTTGGGCGGTTCGAACTGCGGACGGATGCCGATATTGGCCGCGCCGTGCAGCACCTCGCCGGTGGCAAGGATGCGGCCCGTCACGGCGTAGATGCCGTATTTGGGGCGCAGATAGCTGTCGATGGCCAGGTTGGCGGTGGGGTAGCCGATGGTGCGGCCGCGCTTGTCGCCGTGCTCAACGATGCCGCGGATCGCGAAGGGCCGGGTGAGCAATTGCGCCGCCAGTTCCGGGTCGCCATCGCGCAGCGCCTGCCGGATGCGGCTGGAAGATACCACTGCGCCTGCGCCTGCAACCGGCTCAACCACCCGCGATTGCAGGCCCAGTTCGCCGCCCAGCGTGCGGAGCAATTCGACATTGCCCTTCGCGCCCCTGCCGAAGGTGAAATCGCCGCCCGTCACCACGCCATGCGCGCCGAAGCGTTCGATCAGGATTTGTGCGATGAAATCCTCCGCGCTCGTCCCGGCCAGCTCCGCATCGAAGTGGAACACCAGCATCGCGGTTGCGCCTGCGGCCAGGTACAATTCCTGTCGCTGCTCCAGCGTCGTCAGCCGGAACGGCGGCACATCAGGCTTGAAAAAGCGCACCGGGTGCGGATCGAAGGTGGCGATGATCGAGGGGCGGCCTTCCGCCTGCGCCCAGCGGATCGCTTCGCCTGCCACGGCCTGATGGCCGCGATGGAAGCCGTCGAAATTGCCGAGCGCGATGACAGCGCCGCGCAGGGCTGCGGGAACAGGATCGCGGTGATCGAGCCAGCGCATCAGGCCGCGCCCCGGGCGTCTTTAGCCCGCCTGTAGGTCAGGAAGGAGAAGGCGGGATGCGGCTCTTGCGCGGCATGATCCTCGCGCGCCGTCAGCACCCATTCTCCCCCCGGTTCGGCCATGAAGGTATCGCCGGGGTAATCCGCGTGAATCTGGGTCAGCTCGATCCGGTGGGCAATCGGCAAGAACACGTCATAGATCGCCGCCCCGCCGATGATCGCGATTTCGCCGCTGTCATTGTCCGTGCTCGCCAGCGCCAGTGCTTCCTTGACCGAACCGGCCATTTCCAGCCCTTCGGCCGCCACGCAGTCCCGCCGCGACAGCACGATATGGCGGCGGCCGGGCAAGAGGCCGGGCAGGCTTTCGAAGGTCTTGCGGCCCATCACCATCGGAAGCCCAGTTCCCTTTGGCCCCATGGTCAGCGCCTTGAACCGCCGCAAGTCGGCGGGCAGGCGCCACGGCAGGTCGCCTTCATTGCCGATCGCGCCATTGGCGGCGCGGGCATAGATCAGGACGATTTTAGGAGTCACGGAAGCGCGTGCCCCACGCGGGTCACGTGGCCCATCTTGCGCCCGGCGCGGGCCTCGCGCTTGCCGTAGAGGTGCAGGTGCGGTTCGCCCGGTTCTGCGAGGATGGCGTGGGCAGACAGCGCATCCTCGCCAACGATATTGCGCATGTCGATACTGGCAAAGCGGGTCGCGGTGCCCCCCAGTGGCAACCCGCAGATTGCACGGATGTGGTTTTCGAACTGGCTGGCGGCCGCACCCTCGATTGTCCAGTGCCCGGAATTGTGGACGCGCGGGGCCATCTCGTTGAACACGGGGCCGCCCTTCGTGGCGAAGAATTCGAGCGTCAGCACCCCGACATAACCCAGCGCCGCGGCCGTTTTCGCCGCCAGCCCGCGGGCTTCGGCCACCTGCGCCTCGATCGCCGCGCCTGCGGGCAGCAACGACTGCACAAGCATTCCGCCTTCGTGATGGTTGGCGGTCGAATCCCAGAACCGCACCTCGCCCTCGCGGCTGCGCACGAGGATCACCGAAAATTCCGCCTCGAACGCGACCAGCCCTTCATAGATGCAGGGCTTGCCGGGAAAGCGCACCCCGCCCGCTTCGTGCGCCGAGGCGATGCGCCACTGGCCCTTGCCGTCATAGCCTTCGCGCGCGGTTTTGAGGATGCCGGGGGTGCCGATTGCATTGACGGCGCGGGCGAAATCCTCGTCGCTCTCGACCCGTGTATAGGATGCCGAAGTGCCGCCCAACTGCGCGATGAAGCCTTTCTCGTTCAGCCGGTCCTGCGCCACTTCGAGCGCGCGCGCCGGGCAGGCGAGCAGGCTTGCGGGAATCGCGGCGACTGCCGGCAGGGGCACGTTCTCGAACTCCCACGTCACCACATCGCAGCGCGCGGCAAATGTAGCGAGCGCCTCACGGTCGCCCCAGCCGTTTGCGAAGAAATCGATGCAGGCGTCAGCCGCGACATTGTCGCCCGGCGGGGCATAGGCGATGCAGCGATAGCCCAGCTGCATCGCTGCCATGGCCATCATCCGGCCCAGCTGTCCGCCGCCAAGAATGCCGATCGTGGAGCCGGGGGGCAGCATCAGCCTTCCGGAACCTCGGCCACGGATGCGCTTTTCGCCGCGCGCCAATCCTGCAGGCGTTCGGACAGGTCCTTGTCGGACAGGGCAAGGATCGCTGCGGCCAGCAGCGCGGCATTCTTCGCCCCGGCCTCGCCGATGGCCAGTGTGCCGACCGGGATTCCGGCAGGCATCTGCACGATCGACAGCAGGCTATCCATGCCGTTCAGGGCCTTGGACTGCACGGGTACGCCCAGCACCGGAAGATGGGTCATGCTGGCGATCATGCCCGGCAGATGCGCCGCGCCGCCGGCCCCGGCGATGATCACATCGAAGCCTTCGCCCTCTGCGCCCTTGGCGAAGGCGGTCATCCGGTCGGGGGTGCGGTGGGCCGAGACGATCCGCGCCTCATAAGGCACCTCCAGCTCGTCCAGCACATCGGCGGCGCATTGCATGGTCGGCCAGTCCGACTGGCTGCCCATCACGATCGCGACGCGTCCCCCCGTGGCTTCCATCATGCGTCCTTCAGATAATAGCGCGCCCCCGGCACCATCTTGTCATCGAAGTCATAGATGATCGGCTGGCCGGTGGGAATCTCCAGACCGGTGATGTCCTCATCCGAAATGCCCGACAGGTGTTTGACCAGCGCGCGCAAGCTGTTGCCATGGGCCGAGATGATCACCGTCTCACCGCTGGCCAGCACCGGCAGGATCGCAGCTTTCCAATAGGGCAGCACGCGTTCAATCGTCAGCTTGAGGCTTTCTGTGCGCGGGATGTCGATTCCGGCATAGCGGGGGTCAGCGGCGAGATCGAAGGGGCTGCCCGGTTCCATTTCCGGCGGCGGCACGTCAAAGCTGCGGCGCCAGATATGCACCTGTTCGTCGCCGTGACGCTCGCGGGTCTCCTGTTTGTCGAGCCCGGTCAGCCCGCCATAGTGGCGTTCGTTCAGCCGCCAGTCCTTGGTCACCGGAATCCACAGCCGCCCCGCTTCTTCCAGCGCGAGGTTCAAGGTCTTGATCGCCCGGGTCTGAAGCGAGGTGAAGGCGACGGTCGGCAGCACGCCGCGGTCTTTCAGCAGCACGCCGGCCGCCTTGGCCTCGGCCACGCCCTGATCGGTCAGGCCCACATCCCACCAGCCGGTGAAGCGGTTTTCGAGGTTCCACTGGCTCTGGCCGTGGCGGAGAAGGATAAGCTTGGGCATGATGGCTTTCGTGGTTACGCTGAAGCGGGCGGGATTAGCTTTCGCGCGGACGATTGGAAAGCCCTTCTGTCGGCGCATCCGAATCGCCAGAGCCTCCGGATGCCGCGCGCGCCTGCGCTTTGCGCCGCCGCAGGTTTTCGCGCAGCTTGACCGCGAGGCGTTCCTCACGGGAAAGATTTTTCCGGGGCTCTTCACTCATGCGCAACTCCTTGGCCTTAGAGTGCCACAGCTTCAAGCCCGCGCTCATCCAGTGAAGCTGTAGCGCAACAAGCACTGCGCTCATCTAGCGAAGCTGTAGCGCAACAAGCACTGCGCTCATCTAGCGAAGCGGTAGCGCAACAAGAGCGTTGACATTGTATGGCCGCGCGACAATAGCGCGCGCCCATACCGGCGCTGCTGTAGCTCAGTGGTAGAGCGCACCCTTGGTAAGGGTGAGGTCGGGAGTTCAATCCTCCCCAGCAGCACCATTTTCGCCCTTGCGGGGCGGAAATCAGTCTTTGTGGTTTCGTCGGCTCCTCAAGGCCAACGTCGTCAGTGCTATTCCCACACTTCGCTACGCTACGTTCCGGCCACCTGCGGGCGCACGTTTTTTGCGCCCTACCGGTTCAGCCTTCGGCTGTGCTTCGCGTCCGCTACTTGAGGGCGGGCGCGCTCGCGCTCGCTGTGCGACCGGGGAGGATCGAACTGTCCGGTTCGGCCCAAATGCTAACAAAAGCGGACATTCAGCAATCGACGCCGGAACGGACTTTACCGTCATCCCAGCGAAAGCTGGGATCGCTCTCGCCCGCGTGCTAGCTCACGGCAATCGGCGGCTGGGTCTACATCATGAG
>NZ_FRDF01000021.1 GCF_900143235.1 Erythrobacter sanguineus
CAAGATCGAGCGTTGGCACCAGACCCTGAAGAACCGCATCCTGCTGGAAAACTACTTCTTGCCCGGTGACCTCGAGGCCCAGATCGAGGCCTTCGTCGAGCACTACAACCACCAGCGTTATCACGAAGCGCTGTCCAACGTGACGCCCGCCGACGCCTACCTCGGCAGGGCGGCTTCCATCCTCAATCAGCGTGAAAGGATCAAGCGACACACCATCGAACATCGGCGCTTGCAACACTGCAAGCTCGCCGCCTAAAACCAACCCCCAGACGAGGTCCGCACTCCGCTAATCTACGCCGCAAGTTGTGCCAAATGTTCTGACGACGGACATGCACGAGAGGCCCTAGCTTTGGTGGAAGCGAGATTGTCCGCGATTGTTAAAGCGGATGGGCCGCATCGCCAGTTACCAGAGGAATGAAACTTATGAATGCCGGACCGCAAACGTGAGGCTTCGGGATCTTTGATTTCGACCGTCCACACGAAACGGGACCATATTCCGAAACAGTATCCTCCGTCCTGACGCACCCAAAGAGCGACCGCTTTTGTTCGTCAAGATATTGAGGCCTCTTCAACGATAACCCGGCTCCAGCCCCTGGGTGGCGGCGCGCCGATCACGGCCGCTCAGGCACCACGGGCCAAGCAAGGCAAGAAGAGCAGGTTCTACTTCAACCCCTTCCGCGGCTGGTTCGGCGGAGGCAAAAAGACCTGAGGCAATCACCAGCGCTCTGCCCGCACGCTGACACCACGGTGGTTGCGCGTATTGGAAAGAGACGGCGGGGCGTTTCGCAATTTTCAGAACGCTGGCGCACGTGGCCACCGAACACGATGAGCAATGGCCTGCTTCGCTACGCCCGACAGGCTCCGCTGCTCAACCCAATGCTGCAACTGCCCAGATAACCAGAACAATTGTCGGCCTAGTCCCAGCTGCAGAAAGATGGGGGCGGCCAAAGGTTCCGGCATCCTGCCTGCGGCCTTGATTCCAGATGCTCGCGAGCAAGAAAGCCGCCATCCGCCTTTGCCAGAAAGTTGCGGTCATAGCGCCGCCTTGCAGTGGCTGCCTGAAAGACGACAGGCGCCTTTCCCCAATTCCAAGCCAGAACCCGTCATGCAGCAACCGGTGGTGGCTGCACCAACCTTCGCGATCCACGAACCTGCCGTCGCTGTGTTTCTCATGGACGATCATGTCAGCGCAATGAACCCTTCGAGCGGTGCATTCCCGGCCCCTGTACCCATGCCCGCAAGGCTCGCATCGCCCCGGACAGCGCAGCCATGCACAGCGACAATCGGGTTGGCGACGGCGCGGCTGAGGTTATGGTGAGCATGCCCCCCCGCCGGGTTTCAGGCTTGAGCACGCGGTCACCCGCCCACTGTCCCACACCTGCCCGTTGTCGCATTTGTGCCGCACCTGATCGGCTGCCGCCTGCTGACCTGCCCGCTGCCCCTTGCATTCGGAAAATTCGCTGCTAGCTACGTGATACGTTATCTCATTCAAACAACGGGAACCCCCATGATCTCTCGCAAGACACGTCTCGCGCCCTCTCGTCTCGCTCTTGCCACGGTGCTCGGCCTCGCTGTCGGCGCCTGCCCGGCCTTGGCGCAAACCGCGCCCGCCGACACCGAAGCGCAGGTCGAGGATGATCTCCACAACCGCCAGACCGACGGGCAAGGCAATATCATCGTCAGCGCCTCCGGTCTCAAGGAACTGGACCTGCTCGCGGGCACCAGCGTGCTCGAAGCCCGCGAGATCCAGCGCGACATGGTCAATGGACAGCTTGGCGACCTCCTCACGAAGATCCCCGGCGTGTCCTCCACCAGCTTTGCCCCCGGTTCATCACGCCCGGTTCTGCGCGGCCAGCAGGGCGAGCGCGTGCGCGTGCTGATCGATGGTGTCGGCACGGCGGATGTTTCGAACACCTCGGTCGATCACGCCACCTCGATCGATCCGATCACGGTCGAGCGGATCGAGGTGCTGCGCGGCCCCGCCGTGCTGCTCTACGGCAGCCAGGCGATCGGCGGCGCGGTCAACGTGATCGACAAGCGCATCCCGACCCGGATGCCGGATGAAGATTTCCACTTCGATGGCTTTGCGGGTGTCGACAGCGCCAGCAACATGCGCACCGGCGCGGCTTCGCTCGATGTCGGGATCGGCTCGAACCTCGTGTTCCACGTTGACGGGTCGTGGCGCGAAACCGGCAACATGGATATCGGCGGCTTCCAGCTCTCGCCCGAACTGCGTGCCGAACTGCTTGAGGAAGCGGCGGAAAAGGATGCCGATGGCGAACCTGACGAAGCTGCAGAATTCCGCGAAGCCGCCGGCCAGCGCGGGTTCGTACCCAACAGCGACATGCGCAGCTGGACGGTCAATGCCGGGCTTGGCCTGATCCTCGGCGAAAGCACCTTCGGCGCGGCGATCGGATTTTACGATACCAATTACGGCGTCATAAAGCGGCCCGGCCTCAAGCATGAACACGGCGGCGAAGAGGAGGAGCATGAGGGCGAAGATCACGGTGAGGAAGAAGGCGAAGAAAACGTTCGCATCGACCTTCAGCAGTTCCGTGCCGACTTCAAGGGCGACATCTTCCTTGGCGATGGCGCGTTCGAGCGGCTCAAGGTGCGGGTCGGATATTCGGACTACACTCACACCGAGTTCGAAGGGCCGGGCGAAGTCGGCACGGTGTTCGAAAGCACAAGCGTCGAAGCGCGCGCCGAACTGGTGCAGAACGCCGATGGCATGCTGCGCGGTGCGACCGGCATCCAGTATCTCCACCGCGATTTCTTCGCCGTGGGCGAGGAAGCCTATGTCCCGCCGAACCTGACCGATCAGGTCGCAATCTTCACGCTGCAGGAATTCGGCACCGGCCCGGTCCAGATCGAAGCCGCCGCCCGCGCCGAGTTCACCGATGTCGAGGCCCAGACGCTCGGCATCGCGCGCGATTATGAAACCTTCTCGGGTGCGCTCGGCGTGGTCTATCAGGGCATCGAAGGCATCCGCATCGGCATCAACGGTTCGCGCGCCGAACGTGCACCGAGCGCCGAGGAACTGTTCTCGGACGGCCCGCACATCGCCACGCAGGCCTTCGAGATCGGCGATATCGACCTCAGGACCGAACGCGCATGGGGCCTTGAAGCCTATGCCCGCGGCACCTTAGGGGCGGGAACGTTCAACCTCACCGTCTTCAAGCAGTGGTTCGACAATTACATCTTCCTCAACGAAACAGGCCTCGAGGAAGACGACCTGCCGGTTTTCGAATACCTCCAGCAAGACGCCGACTTCTTCGGGATCGAGGCGGACCTCTCCTATCCCGTGATCGACACCGGCAGCTTCCGCCTGCTGACCGACCTGCGCGCCTCGTATGTCGAGGCCGAGTTCGCCGATGGCAACGCCGCGCCGCGCATCCCGCCGCTGAGCCTGCTCGGCGCGCTTGAGGCGCAAACCCAGGCGTTTGACGTTCGCGGCGAAGTGCAGTGGTTTGACGGGCAGGACCGCATAACCACTTTCGAAACACCAACCGACAGCTTCACGCTGGTCAATGCGCTGGTAGCGTGGCGTCCGCTGACCGATAACCAGAACGTCACCGTGCAACTGGCCGCCGACAATATCTTCGATGTCAACGGCCGCCGCCATGCCAGCTTCACCAAGGACTTCGTCCCGCTGATGGGCCGCAATTTCCGTGCCAGCGTGCGCCTGAGCTTCTGATCGGGGTCGCAAGGCGGGCTCCGGCATCATCGCCGGAGCCCGCCTCCTGCGCCTTAACCCTCGGCCGCGAAGGTCAGTTCAGCGTGCTCTTCCAGCCGCTTGACCAGATCTTCGCCCAGGAATGATCCCGGCGTGCCGATCCCGCCCGGCTTGTCGCACGAAAGCAGCGCAATCCCGGTCTCGGAAAGCATCCGGCTGGTCGAACCATAGCCCGGATCATACCGGCCCTTGACGGCGTATTGCAGCCGCTCGCCGCCCGGCATTTCAGCCACGAACACCACGTCATAAAAGCCGGTTTCGCGTTCCTCCTTGGTCGGCCCTTCGCCGGGCTTGGGCGGCTTGGCCCCGAACGGGTTCTTCATCATCTCCAGCGCCGCATTGGCCGCCGCCTTGCCCGCCTCGCCGGGGCTGGTCAGCATCATCTCGTCATATTTGAAATCGGTGCCGTAAGGATGGCCGAGCAGGAAATTGGTGCGGTGCACGTTCTTGGTGTTGATCGGCGCCATGACAAAGGGCGCGGACCACTTGCCGAGATCGTCCTCATAGGACGGGATCATGCCCGAAGGCTGGTCGGGGCCGTCAAAACCGGGGGTCAGCGCAAAGGGATTGCGCAGCACGTTGATGATCGAGACGCTCTTGGCCGCCGCCTTCATGGTCGCGCCGAGGCTCGCCGCGGTGCCGCCAGAGAACGTCCCCTTCATCGCCCGCACGCGCCCGCGGATGCGCGGGGCAGGCTGGCCGAATTTCTCGACGCAGGCCTTCTGGGTCATCATCACGCCCAGATCGAAGGGGATCGAATCGAACCCGCTGGAAAAGCAGATGCGCGCGCCGCTGGCTTCGGCGGCAGCCTGATGTTCGGCGATCTTTTCTGCCATCCATGCAGGCTCCCCGCACAGGTCGGCATAATCGGTGCCGGTGGCGACACAGGCGGCGACCAGCTTGTCACCATAAAGCTGGTACGGGCCGACCGTGGTCAGCACCACGCTTGTGCGCGCGCACAGCGCTTCCAGATCGGCGCTGTCATCGGCATCGGCAACCACCAGCGGGGTGGTGGCCGGCGCGCCGATTGCGTCGCGCACTTCTTCCAGCTTGCCAAGGCTGCGCCCGGCCATCGCCCATTTCGGGCCATCCTCACGCGTGCCATAGTGATTGGTGAGATATTCGGCGACGAGCCGCCCGGTATAGCCGGTCGCGCCAAAGATGATGATGTCGAATTCGCGGGTGCTCATGATTGTTCTCCGTGTGATTGCCTGATGCCATGCAGACACGCGCCCGGCGAGTCAAAACCTGCCCGGCAAACCGGCGCAAAGTGCACAAAGTTGACACCCTGTCGACTTTGCACTGCAAGACAATCATCAGCAAAACCAGTCACCTGGATTGGGCCTTGCCAGGCGGACAGACAGGGTGTTGCGCGGGGAAATGTACGCTGGCTCCTTGGACGAGGGATCCCGGCGACACTAACCCGCCCAACCTGTCGTAGGAAAGCACCGCCCAGGCTGCGGGCCTGAAGCTTGGGCCCTGAAGCTTGGGCCCTAAAGCTTGGGAAGCGTCACCCCGCGCTGGCCCATATATTTGCCCGCGCGGTCTTTATAGCTGGTCTCGCAGCGTTCGTTGCCCTTGAGGAACAGGAACTGGCACGCGCCTTCATTAGCGTAGATTTTCGCGGGCAGCGGCGTGGTGTTCGAAAATTCCAGCGTCACGTGCCCTTCCCAGCCCGGCTCCAGCGGGGTGACATTCACGATGATCCCGCAGCGCGCATAGGTCGATTTGCCAAGGCAGATCACCAGCACATCTTCGGGCACGCGGAAATATTCGACCGTGCGCGCCAGCGCAAAGGAATTGGGCGGGATCACGCAGCATTCGGTCTTGCGATCGACAAAGCTGTTGGCGGCAAAATCCTTGGGATCGACCACGGCGCTGTCGACATTGGTGAAGATCTTGAACTCGTCCGCCACGCGCGCGTCATAACCGTAGGAGGACAGGCCATAGGAAATCACCCCGTCGCGCCGCTGGGCTTCGACAAAAGGTTCGATCATGCCATGCGCCTGCGCCTGCGCGCGGATCCACTTGTCGGAAAGAATCGCCATGCCTGAGGGATTCCCGATGCGCGGCGCGGGGGCAAGGTGCAGCGCAGGAATATCCCCCCTTGCCTGATCACCCCGTCCGCTTTGCGGTAAAGCGGGCCAAACGCGGACATTCAGAAACCGACCCCGGAACGGACTTTACCGTCATCCCAGCGAAAGCTGGGATCGCTCTCGCCCTCGTGCTAGCTCACGGCAATCGGCGGCTGGGTCTACATCATGACCAACAAACGCGGCGGCGTTCTGTATATCGGCGTCACCGCCGACCTGCCCGCCCGGATCTTGCAACACAAGCAAGGCAAGGGTTCCGCCTTCTGCCGTCG
>NZ_FRDF01000014.1 GCF_900143235.1 Erythrobacter sanguineus
AAACCCAAGGCAAGATCGAGCGTTGGCACCAGACCCTGAAGAACCGCATCCTGCTGGAAAACTACTTCTTGCCCGGTGACCTCGAGGCCCAGATCGAGCCCTTCGTCGAGCACTACAACCACCAGCGTTATCACGAAGCGCTGTCCAACGTGACGCCCGCCGACGCCTACCTCGGCAGGGCGGCTTCCATCCTCAATCAGCGTGAAAGGATCAAGCGACACACCATCGAACATCGGCGCTTGCAACACCGCAAGCTCGCCGCCTAAAACCAACCCCCAGACGAGGTCCGCACTCCGCTAATCTACGCCGCAAGTTGTGCCAAATGTTCTGACGACGGACACTTCACAGGGGCGTGAGTAATGGTTGGAATGCGGACGAAATCTCTGTTTACGCTGGCATTTGCGTCTATTGCGCTGGCATCGTGCTCAGCTTTTTCTGAGACCAATTGTTCAGACGACAGTTCCAAGGGCGCTCTCGAAAGCGCCATCCGTGAAGGGCTTGAGAAAGTGGCCCTTGAGCGGGCGCAGGACGATGACGGTAATTATCTTATCAGCGCATCTTCTGTCCGGGCTTCAGTTGCCACGGTTAAGTTGATCCTTGAGGACATCCGCACCACAAAAGAAGACCCGGACAGCACCAAGCGTTTCTGCACGGGCACGCTCAAAATCGTGTTCTCGCCCGAAACCTTCAAGTCAGCGGATGCCGCCCGCGAATTGCTTGGACTGCCCAAGATCGCAAATGCCATAGATGATGCGGAAATGGATAAAGGGGCTGACTACCTCAAGGGATCGCTGGATTACAGCGTTCAGCCCACCGATGATGGCGAAAAGGTGTTCGCCGAGTTCGAGCGTTCGGATGGCAAGCTCGACATATTCGGCGAGGTGGTTGCCGCTTCTCTGCTGCGTGATCGGATCGAGAACAAAATAAGGGTCGAAAAGCAAGAAGCCGAACTCGCCCGCAAGCAAGAAGAAGAGGCTGTTCAGGCCATGCTCAATGCTGGACTTGAGGCGGCCGTGGCGCAGCGCAAGGCCTCGCAAGAGGCCATCGGTGTTGTGTGGAATTCGATCGATGCTGATGTGCGAAAGCAGCTGTTGGCACAACAGAGGGCGTGGATTAAACAGAAGGACGCGGCGTGCCGCGTTGAAGGCTTGCAGTATTCGACCGAACCGACTGAACAAAAGACCGCCGAAGCCAATTGCCAGGCTCGAGAAAATAACAATCGGGCTAACCAGCTGAGTGGATATATACCATACGAAGAGGGTTATTGATTCTAACCCACCCAAATGGCTCGTCATGTCGCCGTCGCACTGCGGATTAATCCCAGAACCTGCCATCGAGATCTATCGGCAAGCATGCTTGCTTTCAGGCGATCGCATGACCATTTGTTGTAATAGCCATAAGAGCGCCAAGCTGACACTGGCGGGCACAGCGGATCAATAAAGCGATCACTTATGTCTGATCGATATAGGTTTTTGCTCGTCTATCGGTATGGCAAAAAATCAATGATTAGAGAGCGATCACCCAGCTCTCATGTTCATCCTTCCCGGTGCGCCAGCCTTTGCGCGTTTCAGCGCCTTTCGCGGAAGAACGTCTTGAGCAAATCTGCCGCGGCGTCCTCGCCAATGCCGGAATAGACTTCGGGCCGATGCAGGCATTGCGGCTGGTCGAAGACCCGCGCGCCATGTTCGACCGCGCCGCCCTTGGGATCGCTGGCGGCATAATACAGCCGGGCGATGCGCGCATGGGCGATCGCGCCGGCGCACATTGCGCAAGGCTCCAGCGTCACCCACAATTCGCAATCCGCCAGCCGTTCATCGCCCAGCGCGCGGGCGGCCCGCCTGATCGCAAGGATTTCGGCATGGGCGGTGGGATCATGCAGGTCGCGGGGGCTGTTATGGGCCTCGGCAATCACCACCCCATCCTTGACCACCACCGCACCAATCGGCACCTCGCCGGCTTCGGCAGCGGCGCGGGCCTGCGCCAGAGCAAGGCTCATCGGCGGGGGAAGCGGCCACTGGGGGGTCGGGCGGTTCATCGCCTGGTGCGCTAGCCCGGGCGCTGCACGGGCGCAACTTGCTTGACGATTCGGGTCGGCCCCGTTATGCGCCCCGCTTTCCTTGCCTAGGCCCAAGCTTAGGCCCGATTTTTACGAGAAGAGACAAACTATGTCGCGCATCTGCGAACTGACCGGCAAGGGCCGTCAGGTGGGCCACAATGTGAGCCACGCCAACAACAAGACCAAGCGCGTGTTTCTGCCCAACCTGCAGAACGTGACGCTGATGAGCGAAAAGCTCGATCGCAGCTTCAAGTTCCGCGTGTCGACCCACGGTCTGCGCTCGGTCGAACACAATGGCGGTCTCGATAACTGGTTGATCAAGACCAGCGACGAAAAGCTTTCGGCCAATGCGCTTAAGGTGAAGCGCGAACTGGTGAAGGCGCAGGCTGCCGCCTGATTGGCGCGCGTCCTGCGGGACGTGGCGATATGATAGAGCGCTCGGGGTTGCCCGGGCGCTTTTCATTTGTCCGGCTCAGGCGCTGGGATCAAACACCAGCTTGGCCAGCAAGGTGCGCTGGAAGGTCGCAAAGTTGTCGTCCGACATGATCCACACATCCAGCCGCCCATCCTGGCGCGCACGCACCGCCAGCCCTTCATAATTGTCGCGTGGCACCACGCCATCCAGCGCCAGTGCGGTCGTCGGCGCAAAGGTGCCGCCCGCAACAGGGGCTGGCCCGATCGCCAGCAGCGCGGAAAAGGGCGGCCAGATCCGGGGTGAAGGCCGCTTCAGACTGCGCATCAGCACCAGCAGCCGGCCATCTGGCAGCTGCGCAAGATCGGTCGCCGCATAGCCTTTGGCCGGAGAGCGGAAGGCGAAACTGGCCGGCTTGCCGCCATCGACCGGATCGGCAACAAAGATCAGCCCGGTGCGGTTGTTTTCGGGCAGGACGACAAAGCGTCCGTCCGCCAGTCGCACCATCGCTTCGATCCCGCTATTCATCGGCCAATCCACTTCGCCGGTCAGGCCGCGCACCCCATCAGCCGCGCTGGCGCTGGTGAAGCGGTGGATCAGATGGGTCTGTTCATAGGCCAGCCAATAATGCCCGCTGTCAGGGGCGCGGGTTGCGGCCTCGATATCGGTCAGCGTGTACTGATCGCCGGGTTGCACCAGCTGGCGATCCAGCTGGCGCGTGGCATCGGGCAGGTCAGGCTCGGTCAGGGTAAAGCGAAAGCCGCGGTCGGAAAAGGCCTGCAGGGTGCCCGACCTGAGCGCAAGCATGGCCGAAAATCCGCCAAAATGCAGGCTCTCGGCGCTATACTGCCATACACCGACACGTTCCCACCCCGCCGTCCCGGTCGGCTGCGGCCCGGCGATCAGGGCGACATCGATCTGTTGGGGAACCTTGTGTTCCACCTCCGTCCGCAGCCATGTGCCGGGCGCGCAGAGCAACGTCACGGCGAGCGCCGCTAGCAGCCGCTGGCGGCGCATTGCAGACTATTGACCCGCCGGATCGAAACCGAGCAGGCGGCGCGTGGCAATCTCGCACGAGGCATAGGCCTCTTGCCGTTCGGCGCTCCAGTAACGCAAATCGGCGAGCGCGATCGGCATGCTTGTCACCGCGCACAACACGTGGTTGCCCGGGCGCAGCACGCGAAAGCTGGAGGGGCCGTAATACAGCTTGGCGGTCTTGTCGGCGGAGGACATCAGCATGGCACGCCCGATAGCACCACTGGCCTAGCTGAACAAATCATCTTGTGCCGCGCCGGGGCCGGGGCGCTTTGGCGCGGGGCGCGGACGGGGCGGCGCACTGCCTGCGGGGACGGCATCGAGCCTGCCGTCGCGAAACTGCAACACCAGCGCCGCTTCGCGCGCAGCATCGGCGCTGGTGGTGAGCGCCTTGCCCTCGGCATCGCGGATAATGGCATAGCCGCGCTCCAGCGGCTTTTCGGGATGAAGCTGGCTCATTACCCGTGTGAGCGCTCCCAGCCGGTCGGCGCCTGCCTGCAAGGGCCGCTCCACCAGCGCCGGGGTGAGCCGGGCGCGGGCGAGGCGTTCGGCAGCGGTCTGGGCCGGGCGCTGCACCAGGGCCGGGGTGAGGCCAACGCGATCCAGCCGCCGCCGCACTTCGGCAAGGCTGCGGGCAAGCAGGCTGGGCGAGAGCCGCGCGGCCGCGCCGGCCAGCCGCTCACGCCCCTTGGCCGAACGCTCACCCAGCCCGCGCCGCAGCCGTTCGGCCAGATCGTCGAGCCGCTGGGCCTGTGGTTGCAGCAGGTGTTCGGGCCGCGGCAGCAGCCGCGCCCGCGCCGCCAGCCGTTCGCGCCCCAGTTCGACCGGTCGGTAGACCGCGCGCGCCTGCCGCGTGCCGAAATCGGCCAGCGTCAGCATCAGATCGGCGCGCACCGGCACCGCCATTTCCGCCGCAGCCGTGGGCGTCGGCGCGCGGCGGTCGGCAGCGAAATCGGCCAGCGTCGTGTCGGTTTCGTGGCCCACGGCGCTGATCACCGGGATCGAACATTCGGCGATGGCGCGCACCACCGCTTCCTCGTTGAAGCTCCACAGATCCTCGATCGACCCGCCCCCGCGCGCCACGATCACCACATCGGGGCGCGGGACGGGACCGCCGGGCTGGATTGCGGAGAACCCGCGCACCGCCGCTGCCACCTGCTCCGCCGCGCCCTGCCCCTGCACCAGCACCGGCCAGACGATCACGTGGGTCGGGAAACGATCCGCCAGCCGGTGGAGAATATCGCGGATCACCGCGCCCGTCGGCGATGTCACCACCCCGATCACCTGCGGCAGAAACGGCAGGCGGCGCTTCTTGCTGTCCGCAAACAGCCCCTCCGCCGCCAGCCTTGCGCGCGTTTTCTCCAGCAGCGCCAGCAGCGCGCCTTCGCCCGCCAGTTCGAGGCTGTCGATCACGATCTGGTATTTGGAGCGCCCCGGATAGGTCGTCAGCTTGCCGGTCGCGATCACCTCCAGCCCGTCCTCGGCGCGGAAGTTCAGTCGCCCGGCGTTGCCCTTCCACATCACCCCGTCGATCACCGCGCCTTCATCCTTCAGCGCGCAGTAGAAATGCCCTGACGCCGCGCGTTTCACCCCCGACAATTCACCGCGCAGCCGCACATAGCCGAAGCGATCCTCGACCGTGCGCTTCAGCAGCGCGGATATTTCGCTGATGGTCAGCGGCTGCGCATTGTCGCCCGCGCCCGTGCGCGCTACCAGCCCGGCATCGTTACGACCGGTTGGGTCATCACTGTTCGGCGGAGGGGCCATGAATATCCTGCTTCTGGGTTCGGGAGGCCGCGAACATGCGCTGGCGTGGAAGCTGGCGCAATCCCCCAGCCTTACGCAGCTTTACGCTGCCCCCGGAAATCCCGGTATCGCCGAGGAGGTGGAGTTGGTCGCGCTGGATGTGACCGACCACGCCGCGGTAATCGCGTTCTGCGCCGACAAGACCATCGGCCTTGTGGTGATAGGCCCGGAAGCGCCGCTGGTGGATGGGCTGTCCGATGCCTTGCGCGCTGTCGGGGTGCCAGTGTTCGGCCCGTCGCAGGCCGCCGCGCAACTGGAAGGGTCGAAGGGCTTCACCAAGGATCTGTGCGCCCGCGCGGGCATCCCCACCGCTGGCTATGTCCGCACGTCCTCGCTCAAAGAAGCCCGCGCCGCGCTCACCCGCTTTGCTCCGCCTTACGTGCTCAAGGCCGATGGCCTGGCGGCGGGCAAGGGCGTGGTGATTGCCGATACCCTCGCTGATGCCGAGGCCGCGCTTGCCGATATGTTCGGCGGAGCCTTCGGCAGCGCGGGCGCTGAGGTGGTGGTCGAGGAATTCATGGCAGGCGAGGAAGCCAGCTTCTTCGCGCTGACCGACGGCACCGCCATTATCCCCTTCGGATCGGCGCAGGATCACAAGCGCGTGGGCGATGGCGACGTGGGGCCGAACACCGGCGGCATGGGCGCATACTCCCCCGCCCCGGTGTTGACGGCGGAGTTGCAGACGCAGGTGATGGCCGCAATCATCGAGCCGACCGTGCGGACGATGCGCGAGGACGGCCATCCCTATTCGGGCGTGCTCTATGCCGGGCTGATGCTGACGGCGGACGGCCCCAAGCTGATCGAATACAACGCCCGCTTCGGCGATCCCGAATGCCAGGTGCTGATGATGCGGCTGGAAAGCGATCTGGCGCAGATCATGCTCGCCTGCGCCAAGGGCGAACTGGCCGGGGTGGAGGCCGCGTTCCGTGCCGACACCGCGCTCACCGTGGTGATGGCGGCCAAAGGCTATCCCGGCACGCCCGAAAAGGGCGGCGCGATTGGTCTGGGCGATGCGCAAAGCAATGGGGCGAAGGTGTTCCACGCCGGAACCGCTCTGAACGACGGCGCGCTGGTGGCCAATGGCGGGCGGGTGCTGAACGTCACTGCGACCGGCGCGAACGTCACCGAAGCGCAGGGGCGCGCCTATGCCGCGGTTGACGCGATCACTTTCCCCTCCGGCTTCTGCCGCCGCGACATAGGATGGCGCGAAGTCGAGCGGGAAGGCGCAGCGTAGCGGCTGCTTTGCTGCGTCTTCGGAAAAAAGCGGACGTTCAGCAATCGACCCCCTCTCAGTCATTAGCGCTTGCCATTCTGCCTCCCAAAAGCGGACGCGGTTCGCGCTGGCTCTTTATGTCTCGAACTGTGGGCAAAAGCGGACATGGGGCGCAGGCGGTCATTGAGAATACCATACATCGCGATTGGACCGACAAGATTTAGCTGTTCTGAGGAACGGCAAGTGAAAGTTGGCCAATCATTTCGTTTTTCCCTGCCGAAAGGCTCCATGCTTAAGAGTTGCAGGCAAACTAAAATCTCTTTGGCCGTGGCCCCGCTTTAAGCTTGGCTCAGGGTATACACTGAGCCACTCAAGCCGGTCTCCGATCATATTGGTCACAGGTGAACTGGTCCGTGCCACGGTAATGTTCCTGAGCACCACACCTTGTCCAAAGGCAGCTTCCAAGTTTTCGAGCTCAAGCTTCTTCACGCTCACCGGGTCATTGGGGTCTTCGAAAGTTACTAGCATCGGCGCCGGATTCGGAGTCCTAGGATTATCGACTTGCGGGGCATTTGGCCAAAGCTCAATCACATCTTGATCGAGCTCTCTAAATACATGCCATATCATCTGCGATGCATGATCGGCATTACCGTTTACCCCAGTCAGGAGTGCAAAAAGGGCCTGGTCACCTGGCAAGTCTAAGGCCACAGCCTCACCGGTTACCTGCGCGAGGTGCCCACCGTTCATTGTCTTTGAGAACCGAATTTGGCGAACAGCTGACGCCGACAGCAGCCCTTGAGGCGTCTCTACCTCAACCGTTATCTTATACCTGAACGGCTTGGGACGTTGGGACCCGCTGCTTATTGCGCTCAAGACGAGTACAAGTGTGCCGAATGCCAAGGCAATCCAGACAATCCAAAGCATGATGCTCCCTTTCAAACTTTGCATATTCTCATCCCATGGATTCTGCTCTCGATTTAGACCTTTTCCAGTTAAAGCATAGGGATGCACCATACGTCGATAATTGGGGCGTTTGCTGCCATAAGCGGTTTGGCGTGAAAGTGTCTGCTCTCTCGGTGTTCATTTCCAAAACCGGACAGTCACAAAACCACCCACTTCCGGCCATTCGCACCCGACAGCGCACCGCCCAAAAGCAGTCATCCCGCCGGCTTGTCTGTTGGGAGGCTTGCGACAAATTTGATCCTGATCAAGGACAAGGTGACCCGAAAGGCCCATAGGGGCATTATGACCCTGAACCTCCTTCGCGCTTTCGCCATCCTCGCCGCGCCCTTGCTCGCGCTTTCCGCCTGTCAGAGCGCCGGAACGGACAACCCGCCGCCGATGGTGGGTAAGCGCACCGCGCCCTCGGCCGACATGCAGGCTCCGGCCTTTGTTCAGGGGGCATGCGGGGGGTGCCATGCGGCCGAACCGCCGTTCCTCTCGCCCAACCCGCAAGCGCCCAGCTTTGCCGCGATCGCCAACCGCCGGGGCCTTTCGGAAGCCTCGCTGGCCGATTGGCTGGCCGAGGCGCATAATTACCCCGAGGACATGGACTTCACCCTCACCGTTGCGCAGATCAACCAGATCGCGCGCTACATGGTGACGCTGCGCCGGGCCGGATACGTGCCCGACGAGTGAGCTTTCCTACAGGAGCGAAGGGGCGCTAGAACCAGCGCGCTCTTTGCCATCGTCAGCCGCCACACCCCCCCCGAAGCGAGAGGGTTTTCGCTTCCTGGACAGTGTCACCTGTGTCTCCAACTTCAGGAAACCGGGAACAACGCGGAACGCGCCGTGAAACGGCTGCGTAGCAGCCGCAGGGGCGACTGCCCGCCCGCAGCGATGCGAGCCTAAGCTCGCGTGAGCGAGGATATCGCACCCGCGCAAGGCGGGCGCGCAAACAAACACCTTACAACCGCTCTTCCATCAGCGCCTGCATATCGGCCTCGGGACGCGGGCCGTAATGGGCGATCACTTCGGAAGCGCAGATGGCCCCGCGTTTGAGACAGCGGGTCAGCGGCTCGCCCTTGGCATAGCCCGACAGGAAGCCCGCCGCGAACTGATCACCCGCACCGGTGGTGTCGATCACCTTGATCACCGGCACGGCGGCGACCTCGGCGCGTTCGCCGTGAGCGATGGCAACCGCGCCCTTCTCCGAACGGGTGGCGACCAGCACCGGCACCTTGCCTGCGACAGCGGCGAGGCCCGTTTCGAAGTCATCCTCGCCCGTCAGCGTCGCCAGCTCGCTTTCGTTGACGAACAGGATGTCGATCACGCCGTCTTCAATCATGGCGTGGAAATCGTCGCGGTGGCGATCGATCACGAAGCTTTCGGACGCGGTGAAGGCGACCTTGCGCCCGGCCTCGCGCGCGACCTCGATGGCGCGGCGCATGGCGCGGCGGGGCTCCTCCGGATCCCACAGATAGCCTTCGAGATAGAGGATCGCGCCGCTGGCGATCAGGTCTTCATCCAGCGCGGCGGCGGGAAGGAACTGGCCCGCCCCCAGAAAGGTGTTCATCGTCCGCTCGCCATCGGGGGTGACGAAGATCAGCACACGGCCTGTCGCAGGCTCGCCATCACGCGCCGGGGTGTCGAAATCGATGCCGGTGGCGCGCATGTCGTGGCGGAACACCTTGCCCAACTGATCATCGGCGACCTGGCCGATGAAGGCGCATTGCAGGCCGAGCGTGGCCAGCCCCGCCAGCGTGTTGGCTGCCGAACCGCCCGAGATCTCGCGCGCGGGCGGCATGGCTTCGTACAGTTCGTCGGCCCGCGCCTCGTCGATCAGGGTCATGCCGCCGCGATTGAGCTGAAGCTCGTCGATCAGCTCTTCCTCGCATGAGGCGATCACATCGACCACGGCATTGCCGATGGCGATCACGTCGTAGCGGGGCGGAGTGGTTTCGGGCACGGGCGGGTTCCTTGTCTGGCGTTTCCCGGTCGCCTAGCCGCCTTCGCCCGCCACGCCAAGCATCTGTGTGCGCCGCAGCATCGACGCGTTGACTTCGCGCAGCACACCTCGCATCGACCGGGGACCATGTCTGCCGTTCCCGCCGCCCTTGCCAAGGCCTTTGGCCAGCTTTCCGATCCCGCCGTGCTGCGTGTGCTGGGCAAGAGCATCGGCATCACGCTCGCGCTGTTCGCGGGGCTGGGCGCGGGCGTCTATTTCGGGCTTGCCGCAGTGATCGAAAGATACGGCTATGACGGCGAATGGGCCGGGGTGGTCGCGGCGGTGCTGGTGCCGGTGGCGATGTGGCTGTTGTTCCGGATCGTGGCGCTCGCGGTGCTGCAGTTCTTCGCCGACGAAATCGTCGCGGCGGTCGAGGCGCGGCATTATCCGGCGCTGGCAGCGCAAGCAAAACCGCTGCCCCTGCGCCGCGAGTTTGCCAATTCGCTGCGAGGATTGGCGCGCGCGCTTGGCTATAACCTGCTGGCCTTGCCGGTGGCGGGCATTCTCGCCTTCACCGCGATCGGCCCGGCGCTGGTGTTCCTTGGGGTGAATGCCGTGCTGCTGGGCCGCGAACTGGCCGACATGGCATGGCTGCGGCACTGCACGAGCCATGGCGACGGGGCCGAGCGGATCAACCCGGTCGCGCGGGGCGAACGCTTCGCGCTGGGGGCGGTGGTGGCCGGGATGATGCTGGTGCCCTTCGCCAATCTGCTGGCCCCGGTGATCGGCGCGGCGGCGGGAACCCATCTGGTGCTGCGGCGGCTGGAACAGGACGAAGGCGTGCGATGAAGACCGGTGCTCTTGCTGCCCTTACCGCGGCGTTCGTGCTTGCAGGATGTGCAGGCGGGGCAAAGCCTGCTCCTGCGCCCGCGCCGGCGCCGACCGGGGTGGTGCGGGTGCCGCAGGTGATGGCGCCGCAGGGCCTCGAAGGGGTGATCGGATCGCCGGCGGGCGTGCTGACCGGGCGGTTCGGCCCGCCGCGCATCGATCTGGCCGAAGGCGATGCGCGCAAGCTGCAGTTCGGCGGCGCGACCTGCGTGCTCGACATCTACCTCTATCCGCTGCGCCCCGGCGCGGATGCGGTTGCCGCCCATGTCGAGGCGCGGATGCGGCAAGGCGGGGACGAAGTCGATCGCGGCGCCTGCATCCGCGAGGTCGAGGCCCGCCAGCAGGTGCGGTAACTCTGTCTTAAGCCTGTTCGTGCCATGCCATGCGCGCAATCAAGGGATATGACCGGGCCATGACGACGCAATTCATCCAGCTTGCGAAAGCAGCCGCAGCCGATGGGCAGGTGACCACAGACGAACTGCTCGCGCTCCGCCGCGAAGGCTGGGGCGACGGGATCATCACCCGCGCCGAGGCCGGGGCACTGTTCGCGCTCAACAATGCGCTGATGGTGCGCAGCACGGAATGGGTCGATTTCTTCGTCGAGGCGATCGGCGAACACGTGCTCAACGGCACCCCGCCGCGGCTGCAATGTTCCGACGCCGAGGCGGCGTGGCTGATTGCGCAGATCGATCACGATGGCGTGGTCGAAAGCATGGCCGAACTCGAAGCCATGGTGCGGATCATCGAACGCGCCGAGAACACCGCCGAGCGGCTCAAGAACTATGTGCTTGGCGCTGTCGAACGCGAAGTGCTGACCGGGGTCGGCCCGACCCGCTGCGGCGGAGAACTCTCCGCCACCCATATCAGCGCGGCCGAATGCCGGATCATCCGCCGGGTGATCTTCGCCAGCGGCGGCCACGGGCCGGCGGCGGTGACCCGCTACGACGCAGAAATGCTGTTCCGCCTGAAGGACAAGACCCTCGCCGAGGAAAACGCTCCCGAGTGGGACGATCTATTCATCGATGGGGTGGCCAATTTCCTCAAGGGCTTTGCCTTCCAGAACGCGCAGGTCGGCCACGAACGCAAGCTGGAATTGGAAGCCTTCGTCGCCGACAATACCCCCAGCGTCGCCCGCTTCATGGGCCGTATGCTGCGCGAAGGATCGCAGGCGGGCAACCATTTCGGCAAGGTCTTCGGCAAGCGCCAGAGCGGGCCGGATTATGGCGCGCTGGCTGCCGCAGGCGAGGCCGTGACCGATCACGAACGCGAATGGCTTGAGAAAATGATCGACGCCGATGGCGCGGTGGACGAGCTGGAAAGCCGTCTGCTCGCCCGGATCGCGGCGGAAGGCTGATCGGCCAGCCCTTCAGCGCCGCACAATCCGAGACCGCCAGCCGCGCTGCCGGTGGGCGTAGAACACGCGCACGAACGCCGTGGCCAGGGCGACGCGCGCCATGATCAGACCATGAAGCTCTCGCCGCAGCCACAGGCACCCTTGGCATTCGGATTTTCGAACACGAAGCCAGCGGTGAAATCATCCTCGCGCCAGTCCATCACGCTGCCGATCAGGTAAAGCACACTGGCCCCGTCGATGTAGAAGGTGCCGCCGGGGGTTTCGATCTTTTCGTCGAACTTCGCTTCGGCGGTGACATAATCGACCGAATAGGCGAGGCCCGAACAGCCCCGGCGCGGGGTCGACAGCTTCACGCCGATGGCGTCGGCGGGCGCTTTGGCCATCAGATCGGCAATCCGGGCTTCGGCACCCGGAGTCAGGATCACGGCGGCCTTGGGCGCGGGGCGAGTGGTGGTGGTCGTTTCGGTCATGTCAGCCTCTTCTGCCAGAACAATGCGTGTCCGGCGGCGGGATCGAGTTGGTAATCGCCATAGCCATTGGCGGCATAAAGCCGCCTTGCCGGTTCATTACCGCTCAGCACTTCCAATGTGACCTTGCATGCGCCGCGGTTCAAGGCCTCGCTTTCGACAGCGGCGAGCAAGGCACGGCCGATCCCGGTGCCGCGATGGCCGGAAAGCACCGCGAAATCGTGGATGTTGACCATCGGGGCCGCGGCGAAGGTCGAATAGGCCATAAAGCAATTGGCCAGCCCCACCGCTGCATCATCCAGCCGCGCCAGCAGCGAGAAGGCGTGCGGGTTGGCCGCCAGATCGCCCACCAGCCGTACCTTCACCGCGTCGGGCAGCGGCCTGCCGCCGCCCATCGGGTCGCGGGCATAGGCATCGAGCAACGCCGCCACCGCCTCCGCATCGCGCGCCCTCGCATAATCGGCAAGGCCGATGGTGATGGCGGCTGCGTCGATCACAGCATCCCCAGTTCGAGCCGTGCCTCGTCGCTCATCTTGTGCGGGCCCCAGGCGGGCTCCCACACCAGCACCACCTCGGCATCGCGGATGCCCGGCACCGATGCACAGCGCAACTCGACCTCGCCCGGCATGGTTTCTGCAACGGGGCAATGCGGCGTGGTCAGCGTCATGGTGACGGTGGCGTCGGAATTTTCATCCACCTCGACCCCGTAGATAAGACCCAGATCATAGATATTGACCGGGATTTCCGGGTCAAAGATCTCGCGCAGCGCCGCGATCACATCGGCCTGCAGGTCGCTGCCCGGCCCGCCCGGAGCGCCCTCGGCAGGCTTGGCGGCGAGGAATCCGTCGAGATAGTCGCGGGCGCGCGGAGCCTCCGGCGCATCGTCAGGGTCGGGTGCATCCGCCACCCGGGCGCGCGGCGGCTTGGCCGGGGCCGCATCCTGGGACAGGGCTTCGGCAAGATCGTCGCGGGGTTCCTGCTGGTCGTGCATGGGTCAGGCCTTTCCAAAGATCCGGCGGGTGCGGGCAACGCCGGCGATGAACGCATCAATATCGGCCTCGGTCGAATAAAGGCCGAAGCTGGCGCGCGCGGTGGCGGGGACGCCAAGGTAATCCATCAGCGGCTGAGCGCAGTGGTGGCCCGCACGGATCGCGACATTCGCCTCGTCGAGGATGGTGCCGAGATCATGCGGGTGAATATCATCGATGGCGAAGCTGACGATGCCCGCGCTGTCGGCCGGGCCGAACAGGGTAACATCATTCATCGCCCCGAGTTCGCGCCGCAACCGGGTGACCAGCGCGGCTTCGTGCGCGTGGATCTGATCGCGCCCGATGGCGTCGACATAATCGGCGGCAGCAGCAAAGGCGATGGCTTCGGTAATCGCGGGCGTCCCGGCCTCGAACCGCTGCGGCGCTGGGGCATAGGTGGTGGCTTCAAACGTCACGCGGTCGATCATCGCGCCCCCGCCCTGCCACGGCGGCATGGCATCGAGCAGTTCGGCCCGCGCCCACAGCGCGCCGATGCCGGTGGGCCCATAAAGCTTGTGCGCGCTGAAGACGTAGAAATCGCAGTCAAGCGCGCTGACATTGACGCCCATGTGCGGCGCGCTCTGGCACCCGTCGAGCAGCAGTTTCGCGCCGACTTTGTGCGCCAAAGCCGCCGCCCGCTTCGCATCAAGCACGCTGCCCGTGACGTTGGAGACATGCGCCAGCGCAACCAGCTTGTGCCGCTCGGTCAGCATCGCTTCTGCCGCATCCAGATCAATGCAGTGATCGTCTGTCAGCGGGCAGACATCGATGTGGGCGCCGACCTCTGCCGCGATCATCTGCCAGGGCACGATGTTGGAATGATGTTCAAGCTGCGACAGCAGGATGCGGTCACCGGCCTTCAGGTTTGTCCGGCCCCAGGTCTGGGCGACAAGGTTGATGGCCTCAGTCGCGCCGCGGGTGAAGACCACTTCTTCCTCCAGCCCGCCAAGGAAGCGCGCAATCCGCCGCCGCGCCGCCTCGTAAGCCAGCGTCATTTCGGCCGAGCGGGCATAGACCCCGCGATGCACAGTGGCGTAATCCTCGCCCAGCGCGCGCGCCATGGCATCGATCACCGCGCGCGGTTTCTGCGCGGTCGCGGCGGTATCAAGGTAATGCCACGGCTGGCCCTCGGCCGTGGTCAGGCCGGGGAACTCGGCCCGCAGATCGCGGGTGATGGTGGCGGGCGCGTTCACAGCTTCGCCCCTTCCAGCGCGGCCAGCGCCGCATCGAGCAACCGCTCATGCTCACCCTCGTCATCCAGCGCCACAAAGGCATCGCCGATGAAGGCCTGCACCAGCAGCCGCTGCACAGCCGCCGGGTCAAGCCCGCGCGCCATCATGTAGAAACGGGCGGATTCGTCCAGTTCGCCCACCGTTGCGCCGTGCGCGCATTTGACGTCATCGGCGAAGATTTCGAGCTGCGGGACGGCGTTGGCGCTGGCACCTGCTTCCAGCAGCAGGCCTTTGAAATCCTGCGCGGCGTCGGTTTTCTGCGCATCGCGCGCGACCTTGATCTCGCCAAGGAAATTGCCGGTCCCGGTGTTCCAGTGAACCGCGCGGATGGTCTGGTTGCTGGTCGCCTCAGGTTCGGCATGGACGACCTGCGTCACAAACTCGCGGGTCGCATCGCCGCCGCCGATGGTGACCCCGCCAAATTCGAAATGCGCGCCCTTGGCGAGCCGCACTTCGATCTCGACGCGGGTGTAATCGCGCCCGGCATTGGTTACGAAGAACGCAGCGGTCGCACCTTCACCCAGCGTCACGCGAAATCGGTGCAGTTCGGGCGCGTCGCTGCCGACGATGAAGCACCGCATCAGGCTCTCGCCAGCAGCAACGGCGATCTCTTCCCACTGCTCAAGCGCTTCAGCGCCCAGCCGCGCCACGCCATCCATATCGGCATAGCGCCATGCCTCGTCACGGCGGGTTGGGAGAGTCGCAACAGCGCCGGTCATGCCATCACCGCATCATAGCCCTCGGCCTCGAGCCTGAGCGCGAGTTCCGGCCCGCCGGTCTCGACGATCCGGCCTCCGGCGAGCACGCTCACCTTGTCGGGCTTCACCACGTCGAGCAGGCGCTGGTAGTGGGTGATCAGCAGCACCGCCTTGTCGGGTGCGCGCATGATGGAATTGATCCCTGCGCCCACGATCCGCAGCGCATCGATATCGAGGCCAGAGTCGGTTTCATCCAGCACGGCAAACGAGGGGTTGAGGATCCCCATCTGCACCATCTCGGCGCGCTTTTTCTCGCCGCCGGAGAAGCCGACATTCACCTGCCGCTTGAGCATGTCCATATCCATCTGGAGCAGCGCGGCCTTGTCCTTGGCGAGTTTCAGGAATTCGCCGCCCGACAGCGGTTCTTCGCCGCGCGCCTTGCGCTGCGAATTGAGCGCCTCGCGCAGGAACTGCACGTTGGAGACGCCGGGGATCTCGACCGGGTACTGGAAGCCGAGGAACAGCCCCGCCGCCGCGCGTTCGTGCGGGTCGAGCGCCAGCAGATCCTGCCCGTTGAAGGTCACGCTGCCTTCGGTCACGTCATAACCCGGCTTGCCGCCGAGCACGTTCGACAGCGTCGATTTGCCCGCGCCGTTGGGGCCCATGATCGCGTGAATCTCGCCCGCCGGGACGGTGAGCGTCAGCCCCTTGAGGATCGGCTTGGGGTTTTCGCTGCCACCGACAGTGGCGTGGAGGTTGGTGATTTCAAGCATATCAGTCCTCAAAGTTCATCGTCTCCCCGGCCTTGAGCCGGG
The DNA here is from genome assembly GCF_900143235.1 of Erythrobacter sanguineus. Classification (GTDB taxonomy): domain Bacteria; phylum Pseudomonadota; class Alphaproteobacteria; order Sphingomonadales; family Sphingomonadaceae; genus Erythrobacter; species Erythrobacter sanguineus. The sequence continues at coordinate 15,892 of NZ_FRDF01000014.1, forward strand.
GTCCCGCTGCCTTTTTCGGCGCGGGAGGGAAGAAAGCGGGGTCCCGGGTCAAGCCCGGGAAAACGGAAGCGGCGCAGTTCATGCCTTGCGTTCCCCACGTGGCTTGGCGCCGGTCTTGGGGCGGTCGTAGCTCTGGTTCGGGTTGGCCGCCTTGTGCGCGCGGGCGGCGGCTTTGCGTTCGGCGAGGCGTTCGCGCATCACCAAAGTAAGGCGCTGGAGCACGGCGTCGATATCCTCGAGAATGTCCTTGGCCGCGATCCGCATCACCCGGATGCCGACGCTTTCGAGGCTCTTGTCGCGCCGCTTGGCGAGGGTGTCGTTCTGCCCCTCCTCGTCAATCGCCAGCGCGAGGCCGAGGTTGTGGCAGTTGAAATCGACAATCGCGCTGCCGACCACGGCGAAGCGCTTAAAGGTGTAGCGGCCGAGATCGGCGCCAGCGAACTTCTCGGCCAGCGCCTTGTGCGCCTCGGTCGAATGCCGCCGCATCTCACGCGCCTGTTCGTGCAGCGCGTCGAGCCGCTTGTCCGAAATCTCCCACCCGCGGCCCTTCTTCTTGAGCGCGGGGGCTTCGGCGGTGGCAGCCTCGGGGTTGAGGGCGAGGGTTTTACGGGTGGTCATTTGGTTGCTTTACTCTCGTCATCCCGGTGCAGGCCGGGACCCAGTGACGCCGGGCACTGCACGTTGCCGCTCTGGGCCCCGGCCTGCGCCGGGGTGACGGTTGTGGTGGGGGCGGCGGTCATCCAACCGAACCTTCCAGCGAAATCGCCAGCAGCTTCTGCGCTTCGACCGCGAATTCCATCGGCAGCTCTTTCAGCACGTCCTTGGCAAAGCCGTTGACGATCAGCGCCACGGCTTCCTCTTCGCCAAGCCCGCGCTGCATTGCGTAGAACAGCTGTTCGTCGCTGATCTTGGAGGTGGTCGCCTCGTGCTCGATTTGCGCGGTGGGGTTCTTCACCTCGATATAGGGCACGGTGTGCGCGCCGCATTGATCGCCGAGCAGCAGGCTGTCGCACTGCGTGAAGTTGCGCACACCGCTGGCCGTCGGCCCGACGCGGACGAGGCCGCGATAGGTGTTCGACGATTTGCCCGCCGAAATGCCCTTGGAGATGATCGTCGAACGGCTGTTCTTGCCGTTGTGGATCATCTTGGTGCCGGTGTCGGCCTGCTGGTAATTGTTGGTGACCGCGACCGAGTAGAACTCGCCCACGCTATCCTCGCCGTTGAGGACGCACGAAGGATATTTCCACGTCACCGCCGAGCCGGTTTCGACCTGCGTCCACGAGACCTTGGAACGGTCACCCTGGCACAGCGCGCGCTTGGTGACGAAGTTATAGATCCCGCCCTTGCCTTCGGCGTTGCCGGGATACCAGTTCTGCACCGTGGAATACTTGATCTCGGCATCATCCATCGCGACCAGTTCGACCACCGCGGCGTGGAGCTGGTTTTCATCGCGCATCGGGGCGGTGCAGCCTTCGAGGTAGCTGACGTAAGCGCCCTTTTCGGCGATGATCAGGGTGCGTTCGAACTGGCCGGTGTTTTCGGCATTGATGCGGAAATAGGTACTGAGTTCCATCGGGCAGCGCACGCCTTCGGGGACGTAGACGAAGGTGCCGTCGGAGAAGACCGCGCAGTTCAGCGCCGCAAAGTAATTGTCGCGCACCGGCACGACTTTGCCGAGCCATTTGCGAACGAGATCGGGATATTCGCGGATCGCTTCGGAGATCGAGAGGAAGATCACGCCCGCGCGCAGCAGTTCCTCGCGGAAGCTGGTGGCGACGCTGACCGAATCGAACACGGCGTCCACCGCGACCTTCTTCGCGCCCTTCACCCCGGCCAGCACTTCCTGCTCGCCCAAGGGGATGCCAAGCTTGTCGTAGATCCGCTTGATCTCGGGATCGAGGTCGTCGAGCGAATCGAGTTCGATCTTCTTCTTGGGCGCGGCGTAGTAATAGGCGTCCTGATAGTCGATCTTGGGATAGCCGACCTTGGCCCAGTCGGGCTCCTCCATGGTCTGCCACAGGCGGAAGGCCTTCAATCGCCATTCGAGCATCCATTCGGGCTCGTTCTTCTTCGCTGAAATGAACCGCACCGTGTCTTCAGTCAGGCCTTTTTCGGCGAATTCGGTTTCGATGTCCGAAGACCAGCCGTGCTCATAATCGGCGACTTTCGCCGCAGCTTCGCGCGCCTCAACATCTGTTTCAGGGGTTTCCGGGCGGGTTTGCAGATCGGTCATGCCTGAATTTCCTCGATAAGGGGGAGCGGACGCGCCGCTGGCGGATTGCGCAACTGGGCCAGGGAAATCCCCGCCAGCGCGCCGCGCAGCGCGACATTGATGATCGGCCAATGCGCGCGCATGTTGCACCCGGCCTCGAAATCGCAGGCGACGTGATCGACGCAGGCGGTGAGCGCGATGGGCCCTTCGATCGCCTCGACAATATCGGCGACCGTGATCGCTGCCGCCGGGCGGCCCAATTGCAACCCGCCATGCGCGCCGCGAACGGAACGCAGCAGGCCCGCGCCCGTCAGCTTCGACACCAGCTTCTGCACGGTCGGCACCGGAAGGCCCGTTTCCGCCGCCAGTTCCGCTGCACTCACCCGCCCATCACCGCAGTGGGTGGCGGCCTGGCACATTGTGATGACGGCATAATCGGCAAGGTTGGACAGGCGCATTGCGAGCGGTTCTCAATTCGGACGGAATCAGTCTGATTTCCAATTAGGACCGATCCGCTCGGATTACAACCGCAAAGGCGCGCCGCGCGCCCCGCACGTTCAGGACGTGCGGGCCTCTGCGACCCACTGCTCGACATTCTCCTCGAGAATCGACAGCGGCACCGGCCCACTGGTGAGAATGACATGGTGGAAATCGCGGATGTCGAATCCGTCGCCCAGCTCGGCGCGCGCGCGTTCACGCAGCTCCATGATCTTCAGCTTGCCGATCATGTAAGCGGTCGCCTGCCCCGGATAGACGATGTAGCGTTCAATCGCCTTTTCGATATCGCCGAGCGGGTTGGGGGTATTTTCCGCGAGCCACGCGATCGCTTCCTCACGGCTCCAGCGCTTGTCGTGGATGCCGGTGTCGACCACCAGCCGCCCTGCGCGCCACAGCTCCATGCCGAGCCGCCCGAAATCCGAAAAAGGATCGGTGTAGAAGCCCATGTCCTTGCCCAGCTCCTCGCTATAGAGGCCCCAGCCTTCGGAATAGGCGGTCACCCCGCCGAACCGGCGGAACGCGGGCAGATCGCCTAGCCCGGTCTGGATCGAGCGTTGCAGGTGATGCCCCGGCAGGCCTTCGTGATAGGCCAGCGCCTCCAGCTCGTTCCGGCTCATGTCCCTGAGGTTGTAGAGGTTGACGTAATAGGTGCCCGGGCGCGAGCCATCAGGGGCAGGACTCTGGTAAAAGGCCTTGCCCGCGCTCTTCTCACGGAACGCCTCGACTGGCTTGATCACCAGCGGATCCTTGGGCAACGTGGTGAAGAATTCGGGCAGCCTTTCGGTCATTGCCGCAAGATGCGCCTCGGCCTCGGCGAGGTAATCCTCGCGGGTGGTGTGGAAGAAGCGCGGATCGTCGCGGGTGTAGGCGAAGAAGTCCTGAAGGGTGCCTTCAAATCCGACCTTGGCCATGATCGCGCGCATTTCGCCGTGGATGCGATCGGTTTCGCTAAGGCCGATGGCGTGGATCTCGTCAGCAGTCAGATCGGTGGTGGTGTAATTGGCGAGCAGCGCGCCGTAATAGGCGGCCCCTTCGGGCAGGCGCCACACGCCGTCGTCGGTCGGGGCGACCTGCTGCTGGCGCTCCATTTCGGCGAGCAGGCGCTGGTAGGCGGGGACGACCTTGTCCCACCACTCATCGCGCGCGCCGCCATTGATGCCCGCCTTTGTATCGGCTGCAAGATCGAGCCTTTCGACCTTGCTCGCAAGATCGGCCAGAACTGCATTGCCATCACCCGCATCGAGCAGGTTGCGGATATCCGAGATCACATAGGGATAGACCCAGCGGGGCGGCATCGCGCCCTTTTCCGCCCGCTCACGCGACTGCGCTGTCAAGGCGTCGAGCACCGGCCCCATCCCTGCGATCCGTTCGACATAGGCGAGCGCATCGCCTTCGCTGCTGACCCGGTGGATATTGATCAGGAAGGCGGGCATTCGGCTCTGCGCGCCGTTCATCTGGTCGAAGATGTAGCCGTAATCGCGAAAACGGCGCAGGCTTTCGCGGCGCGCAGCCAGCGCTTCGAACAGGCGGTAGGACAGCGCCTGCTGCGGCGCCAGCTCCGCCGGGTCGAAGCGCGCCTGCATTGTCGCCAGCGTCTGCTGCAGCAGCGCATATTCGCGATCCGCCGCCGCGTCGGAACGATCGTCCCACTTGCCGTAATCCGCATCGCGGATGCCGCGATAGGCCTTGCCCTGGGGCGACATTGCAAGGCTCGCAGCGTCATAGGCAGCGAAGAGTTCATCGATTCCGGCTTCGGCGGGCAGTTCAGCCAGCGCGGCGACCGGATCGGCCTGCACTTCCTGTGCGGCGAGCGGCGCGGGGAGCGCCGCACACAGCGCCAAGGCAGAAACAGGGGCGGCCAGAAGGCGGATAAGTGTCATGAGTGTTCCTTGATATCGACGCGGATGCGACACGCGTTCGGGCCGGTCTAGCCGCGCCCGGCCCACTCTGACAACCGCCGTGTCGGTGTGCTGTTCAGTTGCGCAGTTCGCGCAGGTTCCGCGAATCGATCAGTTCGGCAAGATAGGGGGTCGCGGTATCGCTGAGCCGCGCCGGACTGCGCCCGACGAAATGGGTGATCTCGCGGATCATGTGTGACTGATCGAAGAACGCCTCGGCAATTGCGGCCTCGTCTTCGGGTGCGAGGTGCGGGCCGGACAGCAGCGCGGCGGCCCGCAAGGCGCGATATTTGCGCGCCAGCGCCCGCGGGGGCAGGCCGAAATAACGCTCAACCAGCCGCTGCACCTGCCGCGCGGAATAGCCCGCGACCCCGGCCAGATCGCCGATGTCCGGGTTGAAGGATGCCCCGAGCCAGCCACCCACCGCGATGATCAGGTCGAGGTGCCGCGGGTTTACCGGCCGCAGGTTGTGGCCAATGAAATCCCCGACCGCCCCGGCACAGGCCGGGCCGCTCATGGCACCGTTGCGATAGGCCCCCAGCAGCGATTCCCCAAGCGCGCCGAATTCTGCGCCCAGCACTGATGCCGCGGGCAGCAACCGGTCGCGATGCTGGCCGGCATGCAGCCCGGTCAGCGCCGCCCAGCCGAGCGGAGTCAGCGCCGCGCCAAACGCATGGAATGGGCCATCGACCACGATCGGTGTCGCGCGCGACAGCGGGGTCAGCAGGCCGACCGGGTGATTGGGATCGCAATGGCCGTTGGCAAAGCGGATTTCCCCCGTGCCGTGCGGGAACAGGCAGATCTGGCCGATCGCCGCTGGCTGGATGTCGCGGATCACAGGCTCGTCGCAACGGAAATGGTACAGCGTGGTGACGAACGGCGCGATCGCCTCGGGCGGGTCGATGTAATCGATCGTGATCAGCGCTGAGGGGGTCAGCGCTGCATCATGTGGCGGGATCGGAACCTCGGCGGTGGCATCCATATCCGTCCATATACCCGACAAGCCGGTTGTTTCCTCACAAAAAAAGGGCGGCGCTCCACTGGGGAGCACCGCCCATCTGAGTTGAGGAACTCTTTGCATTGCTGCTCCGAGCCCTTCGGGTCGCGGGCCAGCCTATAAAGAGCGAATCGATTGCTGGATTGTATGCAAGCGACAAGCCGTATCCCCAGAACAGGGTAGGCGGCGGCCAGAGCGGTTGCCGATCCCATTGCATCGGATCAACAACTCCATATTTCTGAATTGCCGCGTTTTTCGGATCGCCGGGTGATTCCATCCGGCTTATGGGGCTTGCGCACAGCCCCCTTGCGCCACTTGCCCGCTCGACAGCGCCGCCTGCCTGCCATAGGCGCTTCCCATGCTGTTCCGCCTGCTCAAGCCCGCCTTGTTCGCGCTCGATTCCGAAACCGGTCACCGCCTCGCGATCCGGGGGTTGAAGGCCCTGCCGTTGCGCGGCCCGATGCCTGTGCCGCGCGCGCTGGCGACCGAGGTGGCGGGCCTTTCCTTCCCCAATCCGGTGGGCGTCGCCGCAGGCTTCGACAAGGATGCCGAGGTGCCCGACGCGCTGCTGGGGCTGGGCTTCGGCTTCACCGAGGTCGGCTCGATCACTCCGCTGCCGCAGGCCGGCAACCCGCGCCCGCGCCTGTTCCGGCTGGTCGAGGATCAGGCCGTGATCAACCGCATGGGGTTCAACAATGCCGGGGCCGAAGCGGCGCTCGAACGGCTGCGCGCGCGCGCCGACAGGCCGGGGCCAAAAGGAGGGATCGTCGGGGTCAATATCGGTGCCAACAAGGATTCGGATGATCGCATCGCCGACTATGCGGTGATGGCGCGAAAGATGGCTCCATATTCGAGCTATCTCTGCGTGAACGTGTCTTCGCCCAACACTCCGGGGCTGCGCGCCCTGCAGGATGAAGCCGCCCTTGGTGCCCTGATCGACGCCGTGATCGCCGCGCGCGACGAAGCGGTGTCAGAAGCAAAGGGCGAATCGCCGCCGCCGATCTTCCTCAAGGTCGCGCCCGATCTCGAACCGGCGGACATCGACGCCATCGCCCGGATCGCGCTCGACAAGCGGCTGGGCGCGCTGGTGGTTTCCAACACTACCATTTCGCGGCCCGCCTTGCGTTCTCACCATGCAGGCGAGACCGGCGGGCTATCGGGTGCGCCGCTGCGCGACCTTGCGCTGGAACGCCTGCGCGATTTCCGCAAGGCCACTGGCGGCGCGATCCCTCTGGTGGGCGTGGGCGGGATCGCCAGCGCCGAAGATGCGTGGGAACGCATCCGCGCAGGGGCAAGCCTCGTCCAGCTCTATTCGGCCATGGTCTATGAAGGCCCCGGCCTCGGCGCACGGATCGCGCGCGGGCTGGAGACGCTGATGCGGCGCGATGGCTTCACCAGCATTGCCGAAGCGGTGGGAAGCGAATAGCGAGGCTGGCGATGCGTTTTCTTGCCCCCCTGTTCGCCCCGCTGGCGCTCGCCCTTGCGGGCTGCGCCGCCACCCTTCCCCCCCAAACCGCAGCCTCCGCGCCGCTCGCAACCGCTACGGTCGCAAAGGGCGCGGTCAGCAGCGCCGATCCGCGCGCCACGGCGGCGGGTGAGGCGATTCTGGCACAGGGAGGCTCCGCCACCGACGCGGCGATCGCGGTGATGCTGGCGCTGACCGTGGTCGAACCGCAAAGTTCGGGGATAGGCGGCGGCGGGTTCATGGTGCGGGCCGATGGAGAGCGCGACGCACTTGTGACCATCGACGGGCGCGAAACCGCCCCTGCCGCCGCCACGCCGACTCGCTTCCTTGACGAACAGGGCAAGCTCCTGCCGCGCGAAACCCGCGTCTTCTCCGGCCTCAGCGTCGGGGTGCCGGGCAATATCGCGCTCGCGGCCAAGGCTCATGCGCAGTTCGGCAAGCTGCCCTGGGCCGATCTGTTCCAGCCCGCCATCGCGCTCGCCCGCGACGGGTTCACCATGAACCGGCGGCTGCACGAATCGCTTGCCGCCAACAAGGGCCGGGCCGACCGCGATGTCGAGGCGCGGCGGGTGCATTTCGGCTCCGATGGCGAGCCGCTGCCGATCGGCACGACCCTGCGCAATCCCGATCTGGCCGAAACTCTCGCCGATCTGGCCGCAGCCGGACCGCAGGCAATGTATGATCGCAACGCCGGCAGTCTCGCCCGCTGGGTCGCGCGCGAAACGCCGCAGGATGGCGCGATGACCGAAACCGACGTGCGCGCCTATATCGCAAAGGAACGTGCGCCGGTCTGCGCGCGCTACCGGGTGTACCGGGTGTGCGGCATGGGGCCGCCATCGTCCGGCGGGGTCGCGGTGGCGCAGATACTCGGCCAGCTTCAAGGCTTCGATCTGGCCGCGCTTGGCCCGGACAGCCCGCAATTCTGGCACCTGTTCGTCGAAAGCCAGCGCCTCGCCTATGCCGACCGCGAGCTTTATCTGGCCGATGCCGATTTCGTCGCCGTGCCGGTCGAAGGGCTGGTCGATCAAGCCTATATTGCCGGGCGTGCCGCGCTGATTGCGCCCGACAGCGCTCTGGCGAAAGCCGAAGCCGGCGTGCCGCCCGGTGCGCCGCTGGCCCGGGCTGTCGGTCAGCAGGAGCCGGAAAACGGCACCACCCACTTCTCCGTAGCCGATGCCATCGGCAATGCTGTCAGCTACACGTCCACCGTCGAAGGCGCGTTCGGATCGGGACTGTTCTTCGGCGGGTTCTACCTCAACAACGAACTCACCGATTTCACCCTGACCCCCGAGGAAGACGGAAAGCCGGTCGCCAACCGGGTCGAGGGCGGCAAGCGCCCGCGATCATCAATGGCGCCAACCATCGTCTATGATGCGACCGGCAAGGTGGTGCTGGTGATCGGTGCGGCGGGCGGGCCGACGATCCCGGTGCAGGTCGCCCGCGCGATCATCGGCGTGGTGGATTTCGGCATGAGCGCCGAGGCCGCGCTGGGAATGCCTTTCGTCATGGCGTTCGGTGAGACAGTGATTGTCGAGCCGGGCACGGCGCCCGATGGCCTCGAAGATGGTCTCAAGGCGCTCGGCCATGCCAACATCCGTCCCGCCGCCCCGCCTTTGAAGGCCAACGCCCTGCGGCGGTTGCCCGATGGCGGCTGGGAAGTGGCGGTCGATCCCCGGCTCAAGGGCAAGCTCGATTACGAGTGATGCTCCCGGCTTGCCGCTAGGGTGATGACGTTCTAATCTGCTTCGACACGGGGCCGCGCGAGAGCCCCGGCAACATGCTCGAAGGGATCAGGAGCCTTTGCCAGTGCATTCCCCCACCTTGCCGCATTCCGCCCGCACGGTCGTGAACCCTGCGGATCATCCGCTGCTGCAGGATATCGACGGCGCGCGGAACCTTGTCGAACTGTTCCTGAAGCGCGCCGACGAAAAGGGCGACGCGCCTTTCCTTGGACATAAGGCCGACGGCCAATGGGTGACGCAAAGCTGGCGCGAGACCGCCGATCAGGTCTGCCTGCTGGCCGAAGCCTTGCGCCGCATGGGTCTGGCTGATGGTGACAGGGTCGCGCTGATTGCCGAAAACCGCCCGGAATGGTGCATCGCCGATCTCGCGATCATGGCCGCCGGGTGCATTACCGTGCCGACCTACACCACCAACACCCGCCGCGATCATGCCCACATACTCGACAATTCGGGCGCGCGGGCGGTGTTCGTCTCGACCGAGAAACTGCTCGCGCCCGTGGTTGGCGCGATCGGGCAGACCGGGATGGTCGAACACGTGATCGGGATCGAAAACCTCAAGCGCCAGCAATCGGGCAGCTTCGAATATCACGATTGGGCTGCGCTGATCACCGGCGATGCCGCCGCCGCGCGGACCGCGGTCGATGCGCGTATAGCCCGCATCGAACGGTCGGAAACCGCGTGCCTGATCTACACCAGCGGCACCGGCGGCGCGCCGCGCGGCGTGATGCAGCACCATGGTGCGATTCTGTGCAATATCGCGGGCGCAGCCGAAGTGCTGATCGAGGATTTCGGCATCCGGGACGAGCGCTTCCTGTCGTTCCTGCCGCTCTCCCACGCCTATGAACATTCCGGCGGGCAATATCTGCCGATCGGGGTGGGTGCGGAAATATTCTATTCCGAGGGGCTGGAAAAGCTTGCCTCCAACATCGAGGAAACCCGCCCCACCATCATGGTGGTGGTGCCGCGCCTGTTCGAAGTGCTGCGCACCCGCATCATGAAACAGATCGAAAAGCAGGGCAAAGTCGCCAATTTCATGATGGATAGCGCGCTCAGGATTTCCGAGCACACCAGCGATGGCAAGAAACGCCTGCGCGACAAGCCGCTCGATTTCCTCGTCGAAAAGACCCTGCGCCCCAAGATCCGCGACAAGTTCGGCGGGCGGATCAAGGCGATGGTTTCGGGCGGCGCGCCGCTCAATCCCGAAGTCGGCAATTTCTTCGACGCGATGGGGCTGACCATGCTTCAGGGTTATGGCCAGACCGAAGCCGGGCCGGTGATCAGCTGCAACCGCCCCAAGGTTGGCCTGAGGATGGACACCGTCGGCCCGCCGCTGCGCGGGGTCGAGGTGAAAATCGCGGATGATGGCGAGATTCTGGTGCGCGGCGAACTGGTGATGCACGGCTATTGGCGCAACGATGCCGAAACCGCGCGCACGCTGCAGGCCGATCCGGCTGAACCGGCGGGCAAGCCGTGGCTCCACACCGGCGATATCGGGCATCTGGATCACAAGGGCCGGATCGTCATCACCGATCGCAAGAAGGACATGATCGTCAACGACAAGGGCGACAATATCGCCCCCCAGAAGGTCGAAGGCATGCTGACGCTGCAGCCCGAAATCGCGCAGGCGATGGTGAGCGGGGACAAGCGGCCCTATGTCGTCGGCCTGATCGTGCCCGATGCCGAATGGGCGCTGGAATGGGCGCGTGCCAATGGCGAGAAATTCGATCTGGCCGCCTTGCAGGAACTGCCTGCCTTCAAGAACGCGGTGCGCGCGGCGGTCGACCGCACCAATGCCGATCTGTCGGTGATCGAAAAGGTGCGCCAGTTCGCCTTCGCGGACGAGGCGTTCAGCATCGAGAACGAGGAAATGACGCCCTCGATGAAGATCCGCCGCCACAAGATCCGCGAACGGTATCAGGGGCAAATCGACGGGCTGTATCGGGGCTGACCGGCAAAGTTGTCCACAGGGACGCGCGCCAGCGCGCTATTCATTCCTGATCGGATGCGTGACGGAGCTCCGCTAGGCCAACCCGGCTCGTCGAGTTGCAGCGGTCTTTATGGGGGAATTTCTTTGAATATTGATTTTTTGGCGCGAAATGCGCTGCTTGCGGGCGTTGCATGTGCAGCTTTCGCAACACCGGCGGCTGCCCAGGATGCAGCACTGCTTCAGCGGCTGGAGGCACTTGAACGCAAATTCGAGGCGCTGGAAGATGAAAACCGTACGCTTAAGGAAGAACTGGTCGATCTGCGTGAAACGGCTGCTGCGGAACCGGCACCTACTGCTCAGGCTTCGTCACACCAGACCGCAGCCGCCGATGCCGCATCGGCGGGCTCGGGACGGGCATTCCGCGACACGATCGGAATCAGCCCGACCTACGCCTTCCGCGTGCTCGACCAGGCGGTGGACGTCAATTCGAAGCCCCTCGTACAGCTCGAAGCGCTGCAAAATGGGGAGCTGAGTGGCCGCGCGACCCTTTCGGGTCAGGTTACGGCAATCGCCAACTTCCAGTGGTCGAACCGCGACAGCAAGTTCGGCTACCTGATGCGCAATCCGACCAGCGCCAACCAGATCGGCGATGTTGTCTCGGAAGCCCTGCTGCACAGCGCCAATCTGGCCGTGACCGCGCGAGTGACCAACGATCTCACAGCCTATGCGGAGCTGCTCTATGATCCGCAGCAAAATTTCGCGGCCGGAACCATCACCGGGCTGGCGAGGAACAATATCTCGCTGCGTCGCGGCTGGCTGATGTGGGGCAACCTCGACAAATCGCCGGTCTACGCGCTGGTGGGCAAGATGGACGTGCCGTTCGGCCTCAACGATACCGTCAACCCCTTCACCAACTCGACCAATTGGCACGCATTCTCGCCGCTGGCATATGGTGCGCAGCTCGGCTTCCATCAGGGCGGCCTCGATGTCCGCGCGATGGCGGTGCAGGGCGGCGCCCAGTTCCGTTCGGCCAACGCACCTGTCGAAGGCACCAACGTGCCTTCGCGGCTGAACAACTTCGCCGTGGATGCGCGCTACACGATTCCGTTCGGCGATATCGGCGACGGACTGATGGTTGGGGGCAGCTACCAGCACGCGACCAGCTATTGCCAGGGTTATCCCGTCTTCCACTTCAACCCGTGCCAGGACAATAACCCGGGTATAGCGGCCTACGGGCGCCTCGATCTGGGTCCGATCCAGATGATCGGCGAATATGCGCAGACGACCAAGGCATGGCCCGGATCGAATGTGCCGATCCCTACCAATCCACTGAACATCTTCCCGGCTGTGAAGGCCAAGGCCTTCACGGTCGGAGGTCGCTATTCCTTCGGCTCCGAAATGGCTGTGCAGCAGGAACGCGCCTTCGCAATTTCGGGTGAATTCTCGAAATTCATCGCCGGAGCCGAGGATTCGCCGTGGGAGCGCCAGAACCAGGCGGTCGCAGGCTTCTCCTGGTTCCCGGCGACCAATTTCAACCTCTTCGCCGAATTCATCCATGTCGACGGGTTCGCGCCCCTCAACTTCCTATCCGGCGGCAACTTCCCTGACGGGAGCACGTGGTCTGATCGCGATGCAACGACCAACGTCATTCTGATCGGCGGCACCGCCGCCTTTTGACGAATGAAAGGGCGGCCTGGGTTTTCGGGCTCAGGCCGCCGCCTTCGGACCGTGCCTACGCCGCCTCGAAATCGTCGACATATTCGGGGTAGAATCCCGGCTCGCGCTCGGACCAGCCGGGTGCGGTGGCGGCGGCTTCGCTCAAGGACTGCAACAGCACCTTGCGACGTTCCGGACGGATTGCGGGGAGCGCGCTGGCGGCGCAGAAGGCGGCAGGCAGATAGGGCCGCACGCGCGCGCCGAGCAGGCGTTCATACAGAAACCGGAAGGCCGAAAAGCTTGCCAGCCGTTCCTGTTCGAGATCAAAGGCGGCGATCCGCACCAGCTTGCCGAGAAAGCGTTCGACCTCGTTGGCGGTGCCCTCCATCGGGATCAGGCCGCGCAGGGCCTTCAGGTCCTGATAGGCGACATATTGGCGGCGGATTGCGGTATTTTCCGCCTCGCTGCGGCCCCAGCGGCGGAAGGCATCGGTGCGGGCGAGGCCGATATCGAGGCTGCGCTTGATATAACGCTGCTCAGCGGGTGCGAACCCGGCAAATTCGCGCATCTCGGCAATCGGCATCATCATTGCGGTGTCTCCTTCGGACAAGGAGAACTGTCGCAGAGCGTGGTTAATTAAGGGTTAGGTAGGAGAAGGGGGGGAGTCTTTGTGTCCGCAGCCCATCCGGGCTGCGAAATCCTCGCTCATGCGACCTGAAGGTCGCGTCGCTGCGGGCGCGCGGTCGCGCTTGCGGCTGCTGCGCAGCCGTTTCAGCGCGACACGCTGGTGCCTTTTTAAATCAATCCCGCCAACGGACTGCTGGGATCGGCATACATCCGCCGTGCCATGCGGCCCGCGAGATAGGCTTCGCGCCCGGCCTCGACCGCGAGTTTCATCGCGCCGGCCATGCGGATCGGATCTTTGGCTTCGGCGATGGCAGTGTTCATCAGAATGCCGTCGCAGCCCAGTTCCATGCCGACCGCCGCGTCGGACGCGGTGCCAACGCCTGCATCGACCAGCACCGGCACCTTCGCACCTTCGACAATCAAGCGGATCATCACCCGGTTCTGGATGCCGAGGCCGGAACCGATCGGCGCGCCCAGCGGCATGATCGCCACCGCGCCTGCATCTTCCAGCTGCTTGGCCGCAATCGGATCATCGGCGCAGTAGACCATCGGCAGGAAGCCTTCCTTGGCCAGCACTTCGGTCGCCTTCAGCGTTTCGCGCATGTCGGGATAGAGCGTGCGCGCTTCGCCCAGCACTTCCAGCTTGACCAGATCCCAGCCCCCCGCCTCACGCGCCAGCCGCAGCGTGCGCACGGCGTCCTCACCGGTAAAGCACCCGGCGGTGTTGGGCAGGTATGTGATCTTTTTGGGGTCGATGAAGTCGGTCAGCATCGGGGCCTTGGGATCGCTGACATTCACGCGCCGCACCGCGACAGTGACGATTTCCGCGCCCGAAGCCGCAACCGCAGCGGCGTTCTGTTCGAAGCTTTTATACTTGCCCGTGCCGACGATCAGCCGCGAGGTGAAGGTGCGCCCGGCGACGGTCCAGGTGTCCGCCGCATGATCGCTCCCATGGTCTCCACCGCCGACAAAATGCACGATTTCCAGTTTGTCGCCATCGGCCAGTGGCACCTCGCCCAGCGTCGAACGGGGCACGATCTCGCCATTGCGTTCCACCGCGACTTTCTCTGGCACGAGGTCGAGTTCGCGCACCAGATCGGCGATGGTGGCAGCATTGGTGCGGCGGGAATCGCCGTTCAGCGTGATGGTTTTGGGGCTGGTCATGGCGCGAGACATAAGCGCTCAGGGCCTCGGTGCAACCACCAGTTTGACGCGTGTGCTCAGCGCGCAGCGCGCAGGTTGAGCACGTGCGCAACCGAAACCAGCGTCACACCCACCAGCGTCAGCAGCAATTCGTTGGTGCCGTGCGGCACTATCAGCGCCGATGCCATGAAGCCCAGCCCGGCCAGCGCCACGGCAAAGGGCAGCGCGCGGCGATGCCGCCACAGCCCCCAGCCAATTGCCACCGCCGCCACCACCAGCGCCAGAGCGAGGCCGATTCGGTGGATGTTTTCTTCCAGCAGGAAATGCCCGCCAAGCCCCAGAGTCGAAACCACCACCAGCGTTGCAATGCAGTGCAATGCGCATAGTCCGGCCAATCCGATCCCGACATGGTCGAGCCGGCGGCGCAGCGATATCCGACTCGCGGCAGGGATAGGACGGCTCGACATAACGGGGCCCAGATATGTGATGTTGTCACATTCTGCAAGGCTCATGCACGGCGATGATTGCGCCGCTCGCATGCAAGCTTGCGTCGAAGGGGCTTGCACTGGCGCGCGGTCCGACACATGTGGAGCGCCGTCATGGCGACCTCTGCCTCCGTATCGAACCTGTTCGTGCCGCAAGCGCGTGGCCGCGTGCGTCCGCTCGCACTGGCGCGATGGCTGGAGCTGACCGCCGCGATGGTGGTGATGATCGTGCTGGTCGGCGGGATCACGCGGCTGACCGAAAGCGGGCTGTCGATCACCGAATGGAACGTCGTCAGCGGGATTCTCCCGCCGCTGAGCGAAGCCGCCTGGCAGGCCGAATTCGCCAAGTATCAAGACACCCCCGAATACCGGCTCGAAGCGGCGCTGGGCGGCATGACGCTGGCAGATTTCAAATTCATCTTCTTCTGGGAGTGGGTCCACCGGCTGATCGCGCGCACGGTCGGCCTTGCCTATGCCCTGCCGCTGGCCTGGTTCTGGCTGCGCGGGGCGATACCGGCGGGCTACAAGGGGCGACTGCTTGGCCTGCTGGCGCTTGGCGGGCTGCAAGGCCTGTTCGGGTGGCTGATGGTGCAATCGGGGCTGGTCGGGGACATGACCGATGTCAGCCATTTCCGCCTGTCGCTCCACCTGCTGACCGCGCTGGCGCTGCTCGCAGGGCTGGTGTGGACGGCGCGCGACATGCGGCTGGTTGCGCGCGATCCTGGGGCCCGGCCTGCGCCGCTCACCCTGGGCGCAGCGCTGGTAGCAGGCGTGCTGTTCGTCCAGCTGCTGCTTGGCGCGTGGGTGGCAGGGCTGAATGCGGGCCATGCTGCCTATGACTGGCCGCTGATGAACGGGCGGCTGGTGCCGTCTGTGGACTGGTCAGGCGGCGTGCTGTGGACGCTCACCCATGATCCGTTCCTGCTGCAATTCCTGCACCGCTGGTGGGCGTGGGTGGCCGTTGCGGCGCTGGTGTGGCTGGCGCGGCGGGTGCGCAAGACCGATCGGTTCGCGTCGGTGGCGGTCCACACCGCGTTTGGAATCATGGTGCTGCTCGGCATTGCGACGGTGATGAGCGAAGTCTCGCTGTGGATCGCCGCCGCGCATCAGCTGGTCGGCGCGCTGACGGTGGCGGCGACCGTGCGGGCCATGCACAGCGACGGGATCGCGCGGCGGGGCGCAAGGGCGGCCTGATGCCCGGCAAAAGGGACAGCGCGGCGCTGGTGTGGTGCCCCTTCCCCGATCGCGAAACCGCCCGCGCCATCGCCGGACACCTGCTTGATGAAGGCCTGATTGCCTGCGCCAACATCATCGGGGAGGTGGAATCGGTGTTCCTGTGGCAGGGCGAACGCGACAGCGCGGCCGAGGCCGCCGTGCTGTTCAAGACCACGGCGGCGCGGCTCGATCCCCTGATCGCGCGGCTGGGGACGCTGCATCCGTATGATACCCCCGCGATTATCGGCTGGCGCTGCGATGCCGCCCACCCGGCGACACTGGCATGGCTCGCCCTTACGGGGCCGAAAACCTGACGGGATTTCGCAGCGCAACGCCTTACGGTATTATTTTACCTCTCGCGTGACCCCCGGTTTTGCTTGACTTTCACGGGGTGAAGCGACATTTGCGCCGCCACTTGCCCACCAGCCAGTTAGCCGGATGGGCGATTCTCCGGACAATTCCAGAGAAACAGTTTCGAACCAAGGATACACAGCCATGAAGGCGCTCAGCAAGCAGACCCGGTCGATCAAACCGGCCGAGGTCGAGAAGAACTGGCACATCATCGATGCCGATGGCCTCGTCGTCGGGCGGCTCGCCGCGATTGTCGCCAACATCCTGCGCGGCAAGCACAAGCCGAGCTACACCCCGCACGTTGACTGCGGCGATCACGTCATCATCATCAATGTCGAGAAGGTGCGCTTCACCGGCAACAAGATGGGCGGCAAGGTCTATTACAAGCACACCGGCCACCCCGGCGGCATCAAGGAAACCACCCCGGCCAAGGTGCTGGGCGGCAAGTTCCCTGAGCGCGTGCTGGAAAAGGCCGTGGAACGCATGATTCCGCGCGGCCCGCTGGGCCGTGCGCAGATGAAGGCGCTGCACCTCTATGTCGGCACCGAGCATCCGCATGACGGGCAGAAGCCCGCAACGCTCGACGTCGCTTCCATGAACCGCAAGAACAAGGTCACCGCATAATGACCACGGAAAATACTGGCGAGAACACTGGCGAAACCACCACCGTGTCCGATCTTGCCGATCTCAAGGACATTGCCGGCGATGCCCCGCAGGGTGATGCTGCCGAAATCGCCCGCGTTGCCATGCCGCTGCGCGAGCAGGAACTGGACAAGCAGGGCCGCGCCTATGCCACCGGCCGCCGCAAGGATGCGGTCGCCCGTGTGTGGGTCAAGCCCGGCACCGGCAAGATCACCATCAACGGCAAGGACCAGGAAACCTATTTCGCGCGTCCGACCCTGCGGCTGATCATCAACCAGCCCTTCGGCATCACTGATCGCAGCGGGCAGTATGATGTCGTCGCCACGGTGACCGGCGGCGGGCTTTCGGGTCAGGCCGGTGCGGTCAAGCACGGCATCGCTCAGGCGCTGACCAAGTACGAGCCGGCGCTGCGCTCCACCGTCAAGGCCGCCGGCTTCCTCACCCGCGACAGCCGCGTGGTCGAGCGCAAGAAGTACGGCAAGGCCAAGGCCCGCCGCAGCTTCCAGTTCTCGAAGCGTTAAAAATCCGGCCTGTCATCAGGCGGGCATCAGAAAAGGGCGGCTCCTGCAAAGGGGGCCGCCCTTTTCGTATCGGGCCGGGGCGTGGTTCAGCGTTGCAGCAGCAACAACCCCCAGGCAAGACTGCTGCCCGACAGGAAAACCGGCCACGACCAGTAGAACCTGGCATCGGCAAGGGTGATGAGGTGGATCGCCAGCGGCCCGGCACTGGTGCCCTGCGATCCGATCACCAGCCCGATCGTCGCCGAGAGGATCGCGCCGAGCATCAGGGCTTTCAACATGTCCATCTTCGTATCTCCGCCGGAATTGCGACAGGGAAACATCGTCTGAAAACTCGCAAAGCCGGTGTGCCGCCATGCTGCGGCTGGCCCCGGTTGCGGGACAGGTTTGGCCAATAAGGTCTTAACACCGATATTCGCGAAAGGGTTAAGCCAGAGCCCCGTCAGGTTACGCAGGCAAGGGCGCAGCGACCAGCCGCAACTCGCTGTCGATCACCCCGCCCGGCGCGCAGGTGATGACCCGCCACGAGGCCGGTGCGCCGTGGCGCAGCCGGGTCGAAAGCGTGCCCGCCCCGATCATTCGCGCACTATGCCCGGCGCGGGAGCGAACCTCGTCGAAGGGCACATGGACATGGCCTGACAGGATCGCATGCGCGCCCGCAGCCGCAATCCGGGCGAAGGCTTCATCACCGCCGATGGTCGGGTTCTTGCCATCATCACGCGGGCCGAGCAGGGGGTGATGCGCGGTGACGAGGATGGTGCGCGGATCGCCTTCGAGCGTCGCAAGCCGCGCCAGCGTCTCCTCGATCGCGGCGCGCTTGATCACCCCGTCAGACCATGGAATGCGGCGCTGGATCCGCACGGTGGTGCGCAATGGCACCAGCACCACATCGGGCGAGGCAAGTTCGCTCCCCACCGTCTTCCGCAGCCGGTTGTAGCGGCGGAAGGGATCGGTGAAACGCTCCCACGGGTTGTAATAGGGCATGTCGTGATTGCCCGGCTCCAGCACCACCGGCACGCCCAGTGAGGCGAACCATTCGGCCGCGCGGGCATATTCGGAATGCTTGGCGCGCTGGGTCAGATCGCCGGTGCAGATCACTGCGTCGGGACGCTCTTCTGCCACGGCGCGCGCCACGGCATCGAGCGCGGCGCGGTCCTCGACCCCGAAATGCACATCGCTGATATGGAACAGGCGGGTGGTCATCGCAGAATCAGACCTTCCGGTTGAGGATGAGCCATGCGGCCAGCGTGTTGAAGCCGGTGTAGGCGCCATAGGCCCAGACGAACCCGGGCCACCCCTTTTCCGCCAGCAGCAGCGCAAAGAACAGCACGGCGAATTCGGTCACCAGCGCGGCGCGATGGCCGAGCACACGGCTCCGGTGCGGCAGCCGCGCCAGCAGCGGGTGGCCGCTTTCGAACACCGCCCGATTGAGCGCGAAATTGCCCACCCCGAGCACAAAGATCACGATTGTCGGCCATCCCATCTTTGTCACTATGGCGATGCGCCGGTCGATTGGAAACCGCCATTTGTCGGCACCGGCACGGCATCCGTCCGCGCCGCCCCGCGCCGGTCGAGCAGTGGCCGCCGGTTGATCGACCTGTGGCTGATCGGTGGTCGGAACCAGCCTATTGCTTGTGTCGACAGGTCGCCTTGCAACCCCCGGATCGGCACCCCCGCACGATCACAGGCCATCTGTCACTGGAGGATGACCGATGAAGACCCCGACAAAGACCTTTGCAATCGCCGCCGCGCTTGGCCTCGCGTGCACCGCCAATCCTGCCTTCGCCGCCGATACCCAGCCGATGTCCGTCGACGTCAGCGTTGATGGGCTCGATCTTTCGACCACAGCCGGCCAGAAGCTTTTGGAACGCAAGATCGAACAGGCCGCACGCACCGTGTGCCGCGCCAACCACCCCAACACCGGCACCCGCATCATCAGCCAGCAGGCGCGCGCCTGCCTTGCCAAGGCCCGCACCCAGGCCCGCGAACAGATGACCGCTTTGATCGAAGACCGGCGGCGCGGCGGCTGAACCGCGCACTGATCCTGCACCTCTAATACCAGCGCGCCAAGATGCTGACGCATCACGCGCTGGGAATGCTCAAACGCCGAACGGGCTTAACCAATGCTCGATGAGTCAACCTCATCGAGTATTGGTATGACCCCGCGGTGCAGTCGATACGGCCCTAACCCTCACAGTCCCTGGGGTTCGGGCCGTTTTTTGGGCAGCCACCTGCAATGGCGCAACCGCCAGCTAACGACCTGCCATCGCCTTGACCCGTGCAAGATAGGTGCGCCCGATCCGCAGCGCCTCGCCATTCTGCAATTCCACCGACCATACGCCAAGCCCGTCGTGCCGCAGCCCGCGGATATTGTCGCGCCGCAGGATGGTGGAGCGATGGATGCGAATGAACTGTTCAGGATCAAGCCGCGCTTCCAGCCCGGCGATGGTCTGTAATAGCAGGTAGGACCGCGGCGCATCCTCGCCACCGACATGCAGGCGCACATAATCGCGCTCGGCATCGATCTGGTGCACTTCGCTGACCGCAATGCGCAGCAGTTCCGAACGGTGCGGCACCCATAATTCGTCGAGATGACGGCTCGATTTCTGGCGGCGCTGCCCACGGCGGGCAACGGCACGCTCGATCGCACGTTCGAGCCGGTCGGCGGCAACCGGCTTGAGCACGTAGTCGACCGCCTCGCAATCGAACGCCTCGACCGCGAAATGATCATGCGCGGTGACGAAGATCACCACCGGGGCCTGTTCCTGCTCGGCCAGCTTGCGCGCCACGCCCAGCCCGTCAAGCTCGGGCATGGTCATGTCGAGCAGCACCAGATCGGGTTCCAGCTTTTCCGCCAGCCGCAGCGCCGCCGCGCCGTCGCTGGCCGTGCCGATCACCCGCACGCCGGGGATTTCGGCGCAGATCACCTGCACGCGTTCGACCGCCAGCGGTTCGTCGTCGACAATCAGGGTTCTGAGCGCGGTCTGTTCGATGTCGGCATCAGTCATGGCGGGTCGCAAAGCGGGTCAAAGGGATACGGATTTCGGTGCGGTAGCCGCCCGGAACCGGCGCCGAGGTAAAGCCGATATCGGGGCCAAAGCGCGCCTCCAGCCGATCGCGGACATTGGCCAGCCCGATGCCGAACCCGTGGCCCGCACCCTGCGGCACACCGGGGCCATCATCGCTGACGGTGATCAACAGCCGATCAAACTCCTCGCGCGCGGCGACCGTCACCGTGACCGTGCGCGCCACGGCAGAAATCGCATATTTGACCGAGTTTTCGACCAGCGGCTGGAGAATCATGCCCGGCACGCGCGCATTCTCAAGGTCTTCGGGCAGATCGAACACGGACGCCAGCCGCTTGGGAAAACGCACCGCCTCGATATCGAGATAGAGACGCTGAAGGTCGAATTCGTCCTTGAGCGACACGTCGGCGGTCGGTTCATTGGCGAGGCTGTGGCGGTAAAACCGGCTCATCGTCTGGATCATCTTCTCGGCCCGGTCAGCCTTGCCTGTCATCACCAGCGCGGACAGTGAATTCAAGGTGTTGAACAGAAAATGCGGGTTCACCTGATAACGCAAGGAGCGCAATTCAGCGGCCTTGGCGGCAGAGCGGAACTGCTGTTCGCGCCGCTCAGCCGCGCGTGCCTGTACCCCGGCGAGCAGGGCAAAATAGGTCGAAGCCCAGGCCAGCAGCAGGAAGTAACGCCCCAGCGCCACATGGAGCAGCCTGCGCCAGAAATCGGCATAGGTTACCGCCGGGGCAATCAGCACGCTTTCCGAACCAATCACTTCCTCTTGCGCTGTCGCCCCGCTGACACCCGGTGCAGCCGGGCTGATCCGCCGCACCGGCACATCGACCAGCAGGTTGCCGGCTTCGTCGCGGCGCAGGTTGAGATTGTACTTCGCGGCATAGGCCCTTTCCTGGGCCAGCTGGATATCCTCGAACACCCACTGGTTGACCTGCCCGATCCCCAGCGCAACTGGCAGGGCCAGTATGATCGCCGCGGAAATCTTGAGCCATAATGGCTTGCGATCGAACAGGCGCAGCAGCAGCCACAGCAGCATGGTGAAGGCCACCCCCACCCCCGTCACCGCGAAGCGTCGCCAGCCCATTTCGAATTGGAGCCCGAAATCCATCACCAGGCTGCGCACTGTGATGAGCGCGAAATAGGTCGTCCACAGCACCAGCATCGAGACCAGCACCATGCGGAAAGGTACGGTCACGGGGGGGGCGGCAGGGGCCGCTTCGCTCGGTGGTTTGGTCGCCATTATGGAACCCACCGATAACCGCGCCGCCGCGCCAACGCCACCGGCATGGGCGTTTGTCGTCGGTCAGCATCGGGCCTTGGTCGAATGGGGCGCCCCCGATCAGGGCGCCCCGCTTCGTTCAGGTGCAATCCTATGCTCTGGGCTTGATCATGTCGGCCGGCACCACCCACTGGGCGAACTGTTCTTCGGTCAGCAGGCCCAGTTCCAGCGCCGCGGCCTTCAGCGTGGTACCCTCGGCATGGGCTTTCTTGGCGATCTTTGCCGCATTGTCATAGCCGATATGGGGATTGAGCGCGGTCACCAGCATCAGGCTTTCATTGAGCAACTGGTTGATCCGATCCTCGTTGGCTTCGATCCCGACCACGCAATTATCGGTGAAGGCGTGGCTGGCATCGCCAATCAGCTTGATTGACTGCAACACGTTGTAGATCATTACCGGCTTGAACACGTTCAGCTCCAGGTGCCCATGCGTGCCCGCGACCGTCACCGTCATGTGATTGCCGATCACCTGCGCGCAGACCATCGTCATCGCCTCGCACTGGGTCGGATTGACCTTGCCCGGCATGATCGAGGAACCCGGTTCATTAGCAGGCAGGCTGAGTTCGCCAAGACCGCTGCGAGGGCCAGAGCCAAGCAGGCGGATATCATTGGCGATCTTCATCAGGCTGACGGCCAGCACATTCAGCGCGCCGGAAATCTCCACCATCGCATCATGCGCGGCGAGCGCCTCGAACTTGTTGGGTGCGGTGACGAAGGCATGGCCGGTCTCGGCGGCCACCTGGCTCGCAAATTCCTCCGCAAAGCCGACCTTGGCGTTGATCCCGGTGCCCACCGCTGTGCCGCCCTGCGCCAGTTCCAGCACGCGCGGCAAGGTCGCCTGCACGCGGGCAATGCCGTATTCGATCTGCTTGGCGTAACCGGAAAACTCCTGCCCCAGCGTCATCGGGGTGGCATCCTGCAAATGGGTGCGGCCGATCTTGACGATATCGGCAAATTCCCTGGCCTTGTCGTCCAGCGCGCCGTGGAGTTTCCCCAATGCCGGAATGAGGTTGGCAATCGCCTCATGCGCAGCGGCGATGTGCATCGCGGTGGGGAAGGTATCGTTTGATGATTGCCCCATGTTGCAGTGATCATTGGGGTGCACCGGATCCTTGCCGCCCCTGTGGCCGGTCAGGATCTCGTTGGCGCGGCTGGCGATCACCTCGTTGGCGTTCATGTTCGACTGGGTGCCGGAACCCGTCTGCCACACCACCAGCGGGAACTGATCTGCCAGCGTCCCGTCGATCACTTCGCGCGCGGCCTGCACGATGGCTTCGCCCAGCCTGGCATCCAGCACGCCCAGTTTGATGTTGGCGCGCGCGGCGGAAAGCTTCTGAATGCCCAGCGCGCGCACCAGTGCGGGGGGCATTTTCTCGCCGCCGATGGGGAAATTGACGATGCTGCGCTGGGTCTGCGCGCCCCAATGGGCATCCGCCGGAACCGCCACTTCGCCCAGCGAATCCGTTTCGATCCGCGTCTCTCCATACTTGGCCGCGCCATTGCTCGTCATGTCACTCATCGAAGCCACCCTCACGTAAGTCGAATACAATCCCGCTTGATTGCGCGCTCCCCTAAGCACCGGTGGCGAGCGAGGTCAAAGCCCGAAATGACGCGAACAGGCCAACAACGCAAAGACCTTGGAACAAGCGGCTGCCGCGTCTAAGGGCAAGCCGCCAGAGGACTTGACGAACTGTGTTACTGATATAATACAGTTCGCGGAGCAAGAATGACCGACATTACCATGAACCGTGACACCCAAATCTCCCCCGATACGGCCCCGGACACGGCAATCGCCCGACGGGCCATGATCGACAGCCAGTTGCGCACCAGCGGCGTGAACGAGGAATATGTGCTGGCGCGGATGCTGGCCGTCCCGCGCGAAAATTTCCTGCCTGCCGACAAGGCCTCGCAGGCCTATATCGACCGTATGGTTGTGCTGGGCGGCCCGGGTCATGCGGGGGGGCACCTTGCCTCTCCGCTGTTCTACGGCAAGCTGCTGCTGGAAGCCGCGCCCGCCCCCACTGACCGTGTTCTGGTGGTCGAAGGCGGCACCGGCTACCTTGCCGAATTGCTGCGTCCGCTGGTCGCCGCGCTGGAAACCGCCAGCGCAGATGATGCCGCGACGGGCAAACTCGTGCCCGCAGCGCCCTTTAGTCTGATCGTGGTCGACGGTGCGATCGAACGACTGCCCGAAGCACTCACCGCCCACCTCGCCGAAGATGGCCGGATCGTCTCGGGCCTGCTCCTGCGGCAGGTGACCCGGCTCGCCGCCGGGCGCAAGATCGGCGGGCGCGTGGCGCTGCAACCGTTCGAGGATCTTGGCATTCCGGTGCTGCACGCCTTTGCCGCGCGCAAGGGCTGGTCCTTCGCGTGACACGCATTCCAGCCCTGCTTCAGCTGGCCGGTTCGGCAAGCCTGCTGGCAATCAGCGCAATCGCTGCGCCCGCTCAGGCCGACAACCTGCGTGAAGCCCTGGTGGAGGCCTATGGTTCAAACCCGACGCTCGAAGCTGCGCGCGCCAACCAGCGCGCCACCGACGAAGGCGTGCCGATCCAGCGCGCGCCGGGCCTGCCTTCGCTTGATGTCACTGCGACCCATATCGAGTTCATCCGCCAGTCGGCCAACGCTTTCGCCCCGCCGGAACGCAACCTCGGGGTGACGACCGCGCTGCTGGTGCCGGTCTATTCGGGCGGCGCGGTGCGCAACGGGATCGCCGCAGCCAAGGACCGGGTCGAGGCCGGGCAGGCCGATCTGCGCAACACCGAAAGCACCATCTTCGCGCAGGTTGTCGCCGCCTATATGGACGTGCTGCGCACCGAGGCGCTGGCCGCGCTGGCGGCGAACAATGTCGCGGTGCTGCGCACCAATCTCGAGGCGACCAGCGACCGCTTCCAGATCGGCGATGTCACCATCACCGACGTCGCCCAGTCGCGCTCGCGTCTCGCGGTGGCAGAGGGCGATCTGCAACAGGCCGAGGCCAACCTGATCGCTGCGCGTGAAACCTATATCCGCCTGGTCGGGCAGGCGCCGGGCGAACTCGCCCCGCCGCCGCCGCTGCCCGGCCTGCCGGATACGATGGGCGATGCCATCGTCAGCGCGCTGGAAAACAACCCCAACCTCGAAGCCGCCAAGCTGCGCGCCGAGGCTGCGGGTTTCGACACCAAGGTTGCGGGCGCCGGGCGGCTGCCCACCGTCGGCCTGTTCGTCAACGGCCAGTACAGCGATTTCTTCGGCACGCTGGCCAGCAATTTCCCCGGCCTCGTGCAGCGCGAAGTGACAGCCAATGCCGGCGTGCGTGTCACAGTGCCGCTGTTTCAGGGCGGCTTGCCCGCTGCCCGCCAGCGTCAGGCCGGAGCGCGCGAATCGGCCGCGCTCGAAGACGTGATCGCCTCGGAACGCCAGATCATCGCCGAAACCCGTTCGACCTGGTCGAACTGGCAGGCTGCCAATGGCGTCATCAAGAGCGCGCAGGCCGCCGTCGAAGCCGCCGAACTCAGCCTTGAAGGGGTGCGCGCGGAAAATTCCATCGGCAACCGCACGATCATCGAAGTGCTCAATGCCGAACAGGAACTGGTCAGCGCCCGCGCGCAGCTCGTCACCGCGCGGCGCAACGCCTATGTCGCCGGGTTCAATCTGCTGGCTTTGATGGGCAAGGCCGAGGCGCGCGATCTCAATCTCGATATCGAAGGCGTGCTCTACGATCCGACGATCAACGCCCAGCGGGTCAGCGCCAAGATGTGGGACTGGGACCGCGATCCCAAGGCCGAAGCGAAATCGACCAGAACCGTTGACATTCCAGCCCCTGACGCAACAATCGGACCGCAACTTCTGCCCCGCGAAATGTGATTCCCGATTCGGGACAGGCAGGCAGCAGCACGAGGACATGAGATGGGGCAAGAGGGCGAAGCTTCGGTCGAGGAAATCCTCGAATCGATCAAGAAAGTGATCGCGCGCGATAACCGCGCGGGCGCGCTTGAGGCACGGCGCCTTCGTGAACAGGCCGCCGATCAGGCCGACGCCGAAGCCCCGCCCCATGAAACTGCCGAGCGCCCGCGCCAGCATCAGGTGCGCGACGCGGAAGAAGTGCTCGATCTGGCCAACATGGAATTCGCCCCGGATGACGAATCATCCGCGCTACCGATTGAAAACGCGCGCGGTAACCCGGACGAAAGCCCGCTGATCGCGGATACTGTGCGCAGTGCCATGCAGGAAAACCTCGCCGCGCTGGCGATGCTGGCAGAACCGGGGGCCAGGCCGCAGATCGTGCGCTCGGGCGAAACCTCACTGGAAGGCCTGACGCGCGAATTGCTACGCCCGATGCTGGCCCAGTGGCTCGAAGCCCATCTGCCCGCCATGGTCGAAAAACTGGTGCAGGCGGAAATCGCCCGGATCGTCGGCAAGAAAGTCTGAAGGCTGGAAAGTCTGAAGGCTGGCGCCGCGCCGCCACGCAGGCTAATCCTTGCGGCCATGCGTAATCTTGCAGTTTCCGGCGCCCTGATTCCGATCATGCTCGCCGCCGCCCTTTTTGCCGCTCCCTTGGCCGCGCAGGATGCGGCCGGGACAGCGCCCGCCCAAAGCGTGAGCATCCCCGGCCTGTCCGCCCCGCCGATGAGCGCGCGTGACCTTGTCACCATGCCGCGACTGGGTGCGCCAATGGTCAACCCCGCTGGCACGCTGGCGGTCTATGGGGTCACCACCACCGATCCGGAAAGCCTCACGCGCAGCACCGCCCATTACCTGCTCGATCTGACGCAACCGGGCGCAGGGCCGGTGGCGCTCGATCTGGGAATGAAGGCCTCGTCGCTCGCCTTTGGGCCGGGCGGGCGGCTTTATTTCCTCAGCAGCGAACATCCGGAAGCGAACGCCGAAGCGCGCAGCCGCGTGTGGCGGATCAGCATCGACGATGCGGGGCGGATCGGCGCGCCCGAACTGGTCGCCGACACGCCCGGCACCGACATCGCCGGGTTCAAACTGGCGCCGACCGGCGATGCCATCGCACTATGGGGCGAAGTGCCGCGCGAATGCCCGCGATTCGCGTGTCCCGAGGCCACTGCGGCGCACCTGCCGGGGCCGGGCACCGGACGGCTTTATGATGGCGCTGGCGGGTTCTATCGCCATTGGGATCAGTGGGAAACGCCCGGTACCTATAGCCGCGTTTTCGTGTTCGGGCTGGAAAACGGCATGGCGGTGGGCGACGGCGTGCCGGTTGACGGCACCGATCCGGCCAACGGCCTCACCGGCGACACCCCGACCATGCCGTTCGGCGGGGGTGAGGATATCGCCTGGGCGCCCGATGGCGAACATCTCTATTTCGTCGCCCGCAAAGCCGACGGCGCGGAACCGGCCTCGACCAATTTCGACATCTACGTCTCCGACCTTTCGGGCGCTGCGCCGATCCTGCTGACCGCAGGCAACGCAGCAACCGACACCGCGCCGACGCCTTCGCCCAACGGGCGCTATCTTGCATGGCTGGCGATGGACCGGCCAACCTACGAGGCTGATCGCCTGTCGGTGCGGCTGCTCGACCTCGCCACCGGAAAGGCGCGCAACCTGACCGCCGATACCGATCTCAGCTTCGGCAGCCTGACGTGGGAAGCAGACGGCAAAAGCCTGATCGCGACCGCGCAGGAAGTGCTTGATACCCCCGCCTTCCGCATCGATCCGGTGAGCGGCGCAGTGGCCCGGCTCGATCTGATGGCTGGGAACGAGGCGCATATTGCCAATCTCGCCGCGTTGCCGGGGGGGCGGCTGCTGTTCACCCGCGATTCGCTGGGCGCGCCTTCTGAGCTCTATCTCGCCGACGCAGGCCAGCAGGGCCGCCCGCTGACCGATGTCGCGACCACCCGCATGGGAACCATGGCCAGCATTGTCACCCGTCGCTTCAGCTTTGCCGGAGCGAACGGCGACACGGTGTGGGGCCAGATCACCCGGCTGGCCGATCAGACCGGGCCGATCCCGGCGATCCTCTATATCCACGGCGGGCCGCAGGGCAGCTTCAATGATGGCTGGTCGAGCCGCTGGAACCCGCGCGTTGTCGCCAGCCAGGGCTACGCGGTGATCTCGGTCGATTTCCACGGCAGCACCGGATACGGGCAGGCCTTTACCGATGCGATTCGCAGCGACTGGGGCGGCAAGCCGCTGGAAGATTTGCAGAAAGGCCTCACCGCCGCGCTGGCTGCGGATCAGCAGATCGATGGCTCACGGGCCTGCGCGATGGGCGCGAGCTATGGCGGTTACATGGTCAACTGGATCGCCGGGCAATGGGCTGACCGGTTCGATTGCCTGATCCAGCATGATGGCTTGTTCGACATGCGCAGTTTTTACTATTCCACGGAAGAATTGTGGTTTCCGCGCTGGGATTTCGGCGGCTCCTACTCCGAGGCGCGCGAGACTTATGAACGCTGGAACCCGGCCAATCATGTCGATCAATGGAAAACCCCGATGCTGGTGGTCGCCGGGGAGCGCGATTTCCGCGTGCCCTATACGCAAGGCCTGCAAAGCTTCACCGCCTTGCAGGAACGCGGCATCCCGTCGCAATTGCTGGTCTTCCCGGATGAAAACCACTGGGTGCTGGGTCCGAAGAACTCGCTGCAATGGCATAACACCGTGTTCGCATGGCTGGACCGCTGGCTGAAGCAGGAAAAGCCGGAGACGAGCGAATGAGCCGCAAGGAACTGCTTTCGGCCCAGACCTCGCTTGCCAAGCATTACGGCGATCCGGCCAAGGGCACGCAGATCACCCGTCACATCATGCTGTGTTCGGTTTCCGACAAGCAGAAATGCTGTTCGCGCGAGGACGGGGAGGAAGCGTGGAAATTCCTCAAGACCCGGCTCAAGGAACGCGGACTGGTCGGGCCGCAACGCGGGGATGACAGCAACCGCGGTGCGGGGGGCGGCATCCAGCGCAGCAAGGCCGATTGCCTGCAGATCTGCGCGGCGGGGCCGGTCGCGGTCGTGTGGCCGGACGGCGTGTGGTATCACTCGTGCTCGCCCGACGTGCTCGACCGCATCATCGAGGAACATCTGGTCGGCGGCGTCCCGGTGGAAGACTTCAGGCTCCGCCCGCCCGCCTAATCATCCTTGGGCAGCCAGAATTCGTCGCGCCCGGGCAGGCGATTATCGACCGATTCGTCATGACCCGTCCCGTTGGACAGGAAGGCAAGCCCCATCAATCCGCCGCCAAGCAGCATGGTGAGGCTGATTCCCAAGGCCACCGCGATGTAGAAATGCACCGAAATCATACCGTTATAGGCAAACAACAGCCCCATCGCCACCGCCACCACCAGTGTGGTGACCGCCAGCAGCAATTTCATGATCTGGCGATAGCGCGCCCAGGCATGGGCCGCGTTCACAGGATCATCGAGCGGGGATTTGCGCGTCATCGGCCCGACATGGCCCGCACACCGGCGCATTGCAACGCGCAAAGGATGCAAGCCCCGGTTCGCGCCATGCAAGCGCCGCCAGCCACGGATTCGCTTTTTCACCACAGACATGGCACTTTCCCCCCGGAGAGAGGAGTCGGCCATGAACATTGCCAACATCATCGCCCACCGCGCAGGGTCTAACATTATCGCCTGCGACGTTTCGACCCCGGTGGCCGAGGCCGTCGGCATCCTTGCGAGCAAGCGCATCGGCGCCCTACCGGTGCTGCGTGATGGCCGGGTGGCGGGGATCGTGTCGGAACGTGACGTGATCTACCGTCTTGCCGATCATGGGCGCGACTGCCTTGATCTGACGGTCGAACAGATCATGACCTCGCCTGCGGTAACGGTCGAACCATCGACCTCGATCGACGATGCGCTGGCGATGATGACCCGCCGCCGGTTCCGCCACTTTCCGGTGGTCGAGGACGGCAAGCTGGTCGCCTTCATCTCGATCGGCGATCTGGTGAAACACAAGATCGACGAAGTGCAGCACGAGGCCGAAGCGCTGCGCAATTACATTCAGGCGGTCTGAAGGCTTGAGCTTGGCCGCCGGGCACCCTAAATTGCAATCATGACAACCCAGACCCTCACGCTCACCCCGTCCGCCGCACAACGGATCGCGCTGATTGCCGAAAAGCAGGCGCGCCCGGCGATTTTGCGCCTTGCGGTCGAAGGGGGCGGCTGTTCGGGGTTTCAGTACAAGTTCGACCTCGCCGACGCGCCAGAGGGTGACGACATGGTGAGCGAGACCGACGGGGTGAAGCTGGTGGTCGATCCGATGAGCCTCGATCTGATCGCGGGCAGCGTGGTCGATTTCGTCGAATCGCTCGGCGGCGCGGCGTTCAAGGTCGAAAACCCGCAAGCGGCCGCCGGTTGCGGCTGCGGGTCAAGCTTCGGGATTTGAATTAGACCCGCGCGCCGCTTTGGGGCATCAGGGCGCGCATGAAAATCGCCACCTTCAACATCAACGGCATCAAGGCGCGCTTGCCGCGGCTCAAGGAATGGCTTGCCGAAACGCGGCCCGCAGTCGCCTGCCTGCAGGAAATCAAGTCGCAGGATGAAGGCTTCCCCGCTGGCGAGATCGAGGAACTCGGCTACAGCGCGATCTGGCACGGGCAGAAAGCCTTCAACGGGGTCGCCATCCTCGTCGATAGTCAGGCCGGTTACACCATCACCGAAGTGCAGCGCGGGCTCGGCGTCGACGGGCCGAAGGACGGTGAGGGCGAGCAGGCGCGCTATCTCGAAGCGGAAGTGAACGGGGTGCGCATCGCCTGTCTCTACCTGCCCAACGGCAACCCCCAGCCGGGGCCGAAATTCACCTACAAGCTGGCATGGATGGAGGCCTTGCGCGCGCGCATGGCGCAAATCTGGGCCGAAGAGGTCCCCGCCGTGGTGCTCGGCGATTTCAATGTCATCCCCGAAGATGATGACACCTGGTCGGTCAAGGCGATGCAGGACGACGCGCTGATGCAGCCCGAATCGCGCGATGCCTATGCGCGTTTCCTCAATGACGGATGGACTGACGCCCTGCGCACCCACAATCCGCGCGGGGGCGTGTGGACATATTGGGATTATCAGGCCGGCGCATGGCAGCGCGACCACGGCTTCCGGATCGATCACATCCTGCTGTCACCCGAATGCGCCGACCGGCTGGAAAGCGTCGGCGTCGACAAGGCTCATCGCGGGCGCGAAAAGGCCAGCGACCATGCGCCTGTCTGGGTGCGCCTGAAGGCGTGATCCTCGCCGGGTCCTTGTCGCCCTACCGCTGCGCTACTTGAGGGCGGTTTCCCTTCCGGCGCTACTCCCGTTGGCTGTCTCTGATCAGCGCGAAGCGCCGCAAGCCCGGAGTCGAAGCCGAAGGCGCAGACGTGCGAAGCACACCTGCACGGGCGCCCGCAGCGGCGTGGGGGCTTGCCCCCACAGCAGCCGCGAGGATCACCTATAAAAGATATGCGTGTCGATCTGCGCAAGCTTGGTCTTGCGCTGGCTCCAGCCGGGGCGGACATATCTGGCGTGGAAGAACACTGCATCGCCCGCTTCGGATTGCCACATGCCCTGATGCGCAATCTGCGCGATCGCCACGGCGCGACCCCAGGCGGCTGATCCGGTGCGAACCTGCGGCATCCGGGTGCCGCGCATGAAGGAAAACTGCCCCTTCTGGCGCACGACGCCGCAATAGCTCGCCGGGAAGCGATTATCCTCGCTGCGGTTGATGATCACTTGCGCCACCGCCAGCTGGCCCGCCAGCGGCTCGCCGCGCGCCTCGAAATAGACCGCGCCGGCAAGGCAGCGCATGTCATCGCTGAGCAAGGCGGCATCGGCATCGATCATGCCCACCAGTTCGCCAAGCGATCCGGCCTCGGTCAGAACCGGCGCTGCGGGCGCTGGGGGAAGCGGCTGCACCACTTCTTCGGAAATGAACACGGTTGGTTCAGGAACCAGTTCCGTTGCCGGGGCCGGATCGGCCGCACCGGAAAGGGAAAACTGGTCATTGGCCGATGCATCTGCATCCGGGGCCAGAGCCGCAACGCCATCGACGCCGGGAACAGTGACGGTCGCGGCGGCCAGTGCGGCCAGTGCGACAAGGGAAAAAGTCTTGCGACTCATGGACTCTACTATTCGGGCGGTGAGCGCGCTCCGACGCAGGCGGAAACCCTGTGTGAAATTTCACGTGAATGTTAGGGGTTCAAAAAAGCCTGCCGGCCGCTCCCCGTCTGCGTGCTGATCGGACAACCGAATTGTTGCCGCGCCAGCCTGCGCCAGGAAGTTGACGCGCCAAATAGCCATGCGCGCTCCGGCGTCAAGTTAATCACGCAATTTGCGCGATGAACCGTTCCGCATTGGCGATATCCACCTCAATCAGCCAGATATCCGGGTCCTGACGCCGCCGCCGCGTCAGATATTCGGAAAATTCCTGTCTATTTTCAGGGTCTTCGTTTTTTGTAGCAACAAAAGAACGTGAACCGTCAAGCGCGGGCATCCTTTCATAAAGCGTTGATGCTTCCCCGCGATAGGTGGTTACCACGAGCACCGTCCCCGCATCGCGCTCGCCCTTGGCCAGAACCGTGCCGAACCCGCCTTGCGATTCGGCAAGGCGCAGGATCGCACCCGCTTCCAGATGCGCAGGGATGCGGTCGCTCACGGCTCGGCCGTATAGCCCGGCAGGCTGGACAGCGCGATGCGCGAGCGCATGAAGGTGCCGGTGCCACGCCCGATTTCCTCGCCCTCTGCATCCACCAGCCGCGCTTCGGCGACAAACACCCGCCGCCGCCCGCTGACCCAACGCCCCTCGGCTGTGACGGTGCCGGCGCGCACCGGCTTGGTGAAATGCAGGTTGAAACTGGTGGTAAGCAGAAAGCGATCAGTCGCCAGCGTGTTGGCCGCATAGAAGGCCGCATCGTCGAGCATCTTGAAATAGATCGTCCCGTGGGCCGCGCCTGCTGCGTGGTAATCATCGGGCGTGATGGTGAAGCTCAGGCGTGAAAGGCCTTCAGCCGGAATGTGCAGGTGCGAAGCAAACTTGGCGTTGACCGGCGCGGAGGCATAAAGGCGCTCCAGTGCGCGGTAATGGCCCTCGGCCCCAGTGGCGGAGGCCGAAGCGAGGGCGGCATGTTCGGTCGTACTCATGATCTTGGGGCAGGTGCGTCAGGCGGCATCACGTTCAAACTGGTGGGTGAGCAGCGCATAGACCGCCTCGGCATCGGGCGCATCAGCCAGCATCTGCAGCTTAGCTTCGTCACGGGTCAGGCGCGAGATCGCGGCGAGCGCATGCAAATGGGTCGCTCCGGCGTTCTCGGGCGAAACGAGCCCGCACACCAGCGTGACAGGCCGGGCATCGGCAGCCGCGAATTCAAGCGGCTGATCAAGCCGGATCAGCGCCAGCGAAGGGCGCCGCACATTCTTGCTGCGGCAATGCGGAATCGCCACCCCGCGACCGAAACCGGTGCTGCCCAGCGCTTCGCGCGCTTCGAGGTTTTCCAGCAGTTCTTCCCGGTCGAGATCATAGGCATCCGCCAGCAATTGCGCGATGGCCGCCAGCACCCCCGCTTTGCTGTCGATCCGGTCAAACTGGATCGCCTGCGGGGAAAGGGCCAGATTTACATCCATTTTTTGCGAATCCCGAATGAGTATGCCTGCAAGCAGTGCAAGTCCGGCCTGACAGGGTCACGAGGGTTCCTGCCGACCGGGGCGGTGTGCCCTCCTGCTGCTGCCGCCTGAGTCTTGCGCCGGGCGGTCAAAATGCCCCCAATAACCGGCCCGAACCCTATTTCGGCTCAACCCACCCGATCGAGCCATCGGCACGCCGGTAAACCATATTATGCCTGTCGGTACCAGCATTTTTGAAGAACAGCGCGGTGGTGTTCCTGAGATCCATCATCATCACCGCATCCGCCACGCTGGCGGTGGGGATGTCGACCCGGGTCTCGGCAATCACCAAAGGGGCATCGGCGGCCAATTCCTCCTCGTCATCCACTTCGACCGCGAAGATGGTGTAGGCGGCTTCTTCCTCGGCGCGGGAATGGTCGGCCTGCTGGTGGTGATCGGTCAACCGGCGCTTGTAACGGCGCAGCTGCTTGTTGATCTTGGCAACCGCATCATCGAGCGCGAAATGCGCATCCTGCGCCTGTCCCTGCGCCTTGAGCATCAGCCCCTGCATGACATGGGTGATGATGTCGCAGGTAAACGCCCCGCCGGGTGCCTTGCCGAAGGTGACGTGGCTGGACAGCGCCTTGTCGAAATATTTCTCGACCACCGCGCCAAGCCGGTCGGCGGCGTGTTCCTGCAACGCGCTGCCCGTGTCCATCTGATGGCCTGAAACCCGAATATCCATGTCATTGCCCTCCGTTGGGTGATGAGGAACCCGTGATGCGTGGTGCGCGCCGATTCGTCAGCGCGTCCAGATGGCGTTATCGATCCCCGCGATGAAGCTGCGATGCCGCTCCAGCTCCTCGGGCAAGGCGGCGTGGGGGCGGGGCGAGCGCACCGGACGCGTCGGCGCAGGCGCGGCACCAGCGGAAATGGTGGTCTCCACCAAGGTGACGCTCTCCGCCTCGACCAGCCCCAGCCCGATCTGCCGCCCGCCGGTCAGTTCGACATAGACCTGCGCCAGCAATTCGGCATCAAGCAGCGCGCCGTGCTTGACCCGGTGCGAACGATCAATCCCGTAGCGGGTGCACAGCGCATCAAGCGAATTCTTTGCGCCGGGATGTTTCCTGCGGGCGAGCGCAACCGTGTCGACCATGCGATCAAGGCTGATCGCAACGCGGCCGGCGCGTTCAAGCTCGCCATTGAGGAAGCCGAAATCGAACCCGGCGTTGTGCGCCACCAGCGGATCATCGCCGAGAAATTCGAGCAGTTCATCCGCCAGCTCGGCAAAGCGCGGCTTGGTGGCAAGGAAGGCGGCAGACAGGCCGTGCACCCGCTCCGCCTCGATCGGCATGTCGCGGTCGGGGTTGAAATAGGCGTGGAAGGTGCGGCCCGTTTCGACCCGGCCGACCATTTCGATGCAGCCGATTTCCACCATGCGATCACCGGTCCTGGGATCGAGTCCGGTGGTTTCGGTGTCGAAGATAATCTCACGCATTGGCCGCACTATCTGCCCAAGCCATGCCGCTGGCAAGAGCCGCCTTGCATCAAAGTGAAGCAATCAGCGCGACGACCTCAGCGCGGGTTTCTTCAAGCGAGGTGCCGGTGTCGATCACATGGTCGGCGCGGGCGCGTTTTTCCGAATCGTGGAGCTGAAGGCCGCAGATATGTTCGAACTTCTGCTCCGTCATCCCCGGACGGGCGAGCACGCGGGCGCGCTGCACATCCTCGGGGGCGGAGACGACGACGATGACATCCACCGCTTCATGCCCGCCGCGTTCGAACAGCAGCGGGATGTCGAACACCACCGCGCGCTTGTCATGGTGCCCGGCGAGGAAGGCTGCGCGCCTCGCGCCCACCGCCGGGTGGACGATGGCTTCCAATCGGGCCAGCGCGGCCTTGTCGGCAAAGACCTGCTGGCCGAGCCGGTCGCGGTCGACACCCTCAGGCCCGGTCGATCCGGGAAAGGCGGCCTCGATCGCGGGGACAAGCGCGCCGCCTGCCTCCTGCATCGCCCGAACCTCAGCATCCGCGTCGAACACCGGGATGCCGGCGTCGGCAAACATCTGCGCAACGGTCGACTTGCCCATGCCAATGGAACCGGTGAGGCCGATGATTTTGGGTCGTGTCATCGCGTCAGGAGCTCCCGCAATTGGGCATCATGCGCGCGCGGGGCGGGCTGGCCGAAGAATTTTTCGAAGGCGACCGCCGCCTGCCCGATCAGCATCGCAAGCCCATCGATGGTGCGATGTCCGGCATCCCGCGCGCCATGCAGGAAGGGTGTGTCGGGCGGGGCGGTGACGATGTCATAGGCAATGCTGCCGGGCGGCGCATGACTCCAGTCGAAGGCGAGCAGCGGCTGGCCCTGCATCCCGAGGCTGGAGGCATTGACGATGAGGTCAAGGCAGCCTTCGCGGTCGTCGAAGGCGAAATCCGTGGGATCGGCAAAATGGGCGAGGGGGCAGGTGTGATGATCGCCCGCGGGCGCCAGTTCATTGAGCAGCGCCCGCGCCTTGCCCGGATCGCGGCCCGCCACCACCAGCGTGAAGCCTTGGCCCGCCAGCGCAGTGATGATCGCGCGCGCCGCGCCGCCGGTGCCGATGATGCGCGCCATGCGGAAATAATGGGTCTGCGCAAGGTCGGCAGCCAGCGGTTCGAGAAAGCCTGCCGCATCGGTGTTGGTGCCGGCCAGTGCGCCGCCCCCTGTCGGGAGGATCGTGTTGACCGCACCGATTGTATCAGCGGGCGGCGCGATCTTGCCCAGCAGTGGCATCACCGCCTGCTTGTGCGGCATGGTGACATTGCATCCGCGCCAGTCAGGGTCGGTGCGGCGGGTTGCAAGGTAATCGGCCAGCGCCTCGGGCCGAATATGGCAAGCGCGATATTCAGCATCGATCCCCAGCTTTTCGAGCCAGAAATTGTGGATTGCAGGGGATTTCGACTGGGCGATGGGATCGCCGATCACCTCTGCGTAAATCATGCGATCAGCACTCCAGCCTCGCGTAGCGCGCCCAGCAGCGGCAGCAGCGGCATCCCGAGCACGGTAAACTGATCGCCTTCGATATTGTCGAACAGCTGCACCCCCGGCCCCTCGATCCGGAACGCGCCCACGGTGTGACCGATGGCGGGCCATTCGAGGTCGAGATAGGCGGTGATGAAATCTTCCGACAGGTCACGCACATGGAGCCGCGCGATGCTGGCCTGGCTCCATTCGCAGCCCGCCCCCGAACCATCGGCGCGCACCAGCGCGGCGGCGCTGTGCAATTCCATCACGCGGCCTGAGAAAAGGCGCAGGTGCTCGCCCGCTTCATCGCGGCTGCGCGGCTTGTCGAAGCGCTGTCCGGCCGCAACCACCAGCGAATCCGAGCCCAGCACCAGTGCGCCGGGGTGAAGCGCAGCGACTGCCGCCGCCTTGGCGACGGCCAGCGCTTCTGCCACCGCGCCGGGGGCTGCACCCGTCAGCCCAGCCTCCACCGCGCGCTCGTCAATATCGGCAGGCACCGCATCATAGGCCACCCCCGCCGCATCGAGCATTGCCCGGCGCGAGGCGGATTTGCTGGCGAGGATCAAGCGCGGTGCTGTCTCTAGGCTCATATCGGCCACCTCATATCGGTTTGCCCACCCCGCCTTCGCTTGCTGGTTTGCGGTCACGCTCCTGCGCCAGCCGGATGATCGCAGCAGCAGTTTCCTCGATCGAGCGGCGGGTGACATCGATCACCGGCCAGCCATTATCACCGAACATCCGCCGCGCGAATTGCAGCTCGGCCTTGACCCGGTCATTGTCGACATAGGCGGTCTCGGTCGCCTCGTTCAATGACAGCAACCGGTTGCGGCGGATCTGCACCAGCCGTTCGGGCGAGGTGGTGAGGCCAACGATCAGCGGATGGCGCAGCCCGTACAAGGCGGGCGGCGGCGGGCTTTCCACCACCAGCGGGATATTGGCGGTCTTGAACCCGCGATTGGCAAGGTAGATGCTGGTCGGGGTCTTGGACGAGCGCGATACGCCGACGAGGACGATATCGGCCTCTTCCCATTCCTCGTACCCGATCCCGTCATCATGGGCGATGGTGTACTGGATCGCTTCGACCCGCTTGAAGTAATCCTCGTCCATCATGTGCTGGCGGCCGGGGCGGCCATGAGCCTCCTGCCCGAGCTGCGCCTCGAGCGCGGCGGTCACCTGATCGAGCACCGGCACCGCGGGCAGGCCCAGATGGCGGCAATGCTCCTCCAGCCGCTTGCGCGTTTCGGGATTGACCAGGGTATGGAACACCAGCCCTGGATGCGCGGCGAGATCGGGCACGATCCGGTCAAGATGCTGGAGCGATCGCACCATCGGCCAGAAATGGCGGCTGACATCGGGATCGTCGAACTGCGCAAGCGCGGCCTTGGCGATCATTTCCAGCGTCTCGCCGGTTGAATCCGAGACAAGATGCAGGTTGAGTCGATTCATGACGGGGGTTTTCCCGCTCCGGCTAGGGCTGTGGACAGAGCCGCGCATAAACCACGGGAGAGGATGGCGAACAAGCAGGGGAGCAATTTTCCTGCCCGCTGCGGGGCTTTTCCTCGGGGTATTTGCCCACATGGGAGAAGTCTTGTCGACAGGCTGGGAAGAGTGGGGATAAAGCCCGCTTGACGTCGAAGCCTTGCGGATTCGATGGGGGTGATTGGGCTTGTGCAGGCTGGGGGTAATCGGGCAGGAACCGGTAATTCCCGGTATCCACAGGGCCAACAGACTCCATCAATCCTTTTATAAGTTAGATTGTTTTGTTTAAAGGAACGCCATGCCCGGCCCATTGCTCGATACGCTGAAAGGTGTCCGTCAGGACGTTGCCCCCGTGTGGCTGATGCGCCAAGCTGGGCGCTATCTGCCTGAATACCGAGAACTTCGGGCCGAAAAGGGCGGTTTCCTTGAACTGGTTTACGATAGCGAAGCGGCGGCCGAAATCACCGTGCAGCCGATCCGGCGCTTCGCGTTCGACGGCGCGATCCTGTTTTCCGATATCCTGATCGTGCCGCATGCGATGGGGCAGGGGCTGGCCTTCATGGCGGGCGAGGGGCCGAAATTGTCGCCCACCCTGCTGGAAACCGATCTTGCCAGTTTCACTCCCGCGCCCGACCGGTTCGAACCGGTCTATGAAACCGTGCGCCGCACCCGCGCGCTGATCGGGCCTGAGGTGACGATGCTCGGCTTTGCGGGCAGTCCGTGGACCGTGGCGACCTACATGATCGCTGGCGAAGGGTCGAAGGATCAGGGCCCGGCGCGGCTGCTGGCCTATCGCGATCCGGCGCACATGCAGGCGATCATCGATGCGATCATCGAAGTCTCCGTCACCTATCTGCGCGGCCAGATCGATGCAGGGGCCGAAGCGGTGCAATTGTTCGACAGCTGGGCGGGGAGCCTCGCGCCTGACCAGTTTGAACGCTGGGTGGTCGCCCCCAATGCCGTGATCACCGCGCAGCTCAAGGCTTCGCATCCCGATACGCCGGTGATCGGTTTCCCCAAGGGTGCGGGCGCGAAACTGCCCGCCTATGCCCGTGAAACGGGTGTCGACGCGGTTGGGCTGGATGAGACGCTCGATCCGGCCTGGGCGCATGCCAGCCTGCCCGAAGGCATGCCGGTGCAAGGCAATTTCGATCCGCTGCTGCTCGAAGCGGGCGGCCCCGCGGTCGCCCAGCGGGTGCGCGCCATCATCGCGGCCTTCGAAGATCGCCCGCATGTCTTCAACCTTGGTCACGGGATCGGGCAATTCACCCCGATTGCCCATGTCGAGGAACTGCTTGCGGCGCTCAGGGGTTAAGGCGCCATGCAATCGACCCTCCTCACCATCTACCCCTTCCTCAAGATCGGACACGTGATCTTCATGGTGTTCTGGCTGGCAGGCCTGTTCATGCTGCCGCGCCAGTGCATTTACATGCTTGATCACGCGCCGGGTTCCGAAGGCGAGGCCAAGTGGGCCACCCGGATGGACAAGCTGCGCAAGATCATCCTGACGCCCAGCCTGATCATCGTGTGGGTGCTGGGGTTGACGATGGCGATCGCGATGGGCTTTTTCAGCCAGGGCTGGCTGCATGCCAAGCTGACGCTGGTGGTGGTGCTGACCGGCTATCATGGCTGGCTGGTCGGGCAGACCAAGAAGATGGCCCGTGGGGAACGTCCTTTGACCGAAGCCCGCCTGCGGCTGATCGGCGAGGTGCCGGGCCTGCTGCTGGTGCTGATCGTCGCGCTGGTCTATCTCAAGCCGTTCTGACAGCGGCGTCACCCTTCGCATATTTCCGCGATTGACCGCGCTCGATTGCGCTTCTATTTCGCGTTTCACCTATCCGGTAAATCGGAGCGTTTGTTCGCTTCGGCAGGTCTGCTTTCTCCAAGCCCAGCCCCGTCCGTCCTGTATCGTCCAAGTGCAGGCATGATCCGTCGGGGCGCCTCTTTTCCCAAGAGGTACTGACCATCCGGCCACCCTTGCTTTCGGAAAAATTCACAATGCATTTGAAAGACCTCAAGCGAAAGACCCCGGCCGAACTGGTCCAGATGGCCGAAGAACTGGGCGTCGAAGGCGCCTCGACCATGCGACGTCAGGATCTGCTGTTCAGCATCCTGCGCGAACTGGCCGAGGATGAGGAATACGAAGAAAAGATCATGGGCATCGGCACCATCGAGGTGCTGCAGGATGGTTTCGGTTTCCTGCGCTCGCCCGAAGCCAACTATCTTGCCGGGCCGGATGATATTTATATCTCGCCCAATCAGGTCCGCCGCTGGGGCCTGCGCACCGGCGATACCGTGGAGGGGGAGATCCGCGCGCCGCGCGATGGCGAGCGTTATTTCGCGCTGACCAGCCTCGCCAAGGTCAATTTCGACGATCCCGATGCGGTGCGTCTGCGCACCAATTTCGATAACCTGACGCCGCTTTACCCGGATTCGAAGCTGACACTCGACAGCCTTGATCCGACGGTGAAGGACAAAAGCGCGCGAGTGATCGACATCATCGCCCCGCAGGGCAAGGGCCAGCGCGCGCTGATTGTCGCCCCGCCGCGCACCGGTAAGACCGTGCTGCTCCAGAACATCGCCAAGGCGATCACGGACAACCACCCCGAGGTGTTCCTGATCGTGCTTCTGGTCGATGAACGGCCCGAGGAAGTCACCGACATGCAGCGCAGCGTGAAGGGTGAGGTCGTCTCCTCCACCTTCGATGAACCCGCGCAGCGCCACGTGCAGGTCGCCGAAATGGTGATCGAAAAGGCCAAGCGTCTGGTTGAACACAAGCATGACGTGGTGATCCTGCTCGATTCGATCACGCGTCTGGGCCGTGCCTACAACACCGTGGTGCCGTCTTCGGGCAAGGTGCTGACCGGCGGTGTCGATGCCAATGCGTTGCAGCGGCCCAAGCGGTTCTTTGGCGCGGCGCGCAATATCGAGGAAGGCGGCAGCCTTTCGATCATCGCCACCGCGCTGATCGACACCGGCAGCCGCATGGACGAAGTGATCTTTGAAGAGTTCAAGGGCACCGGCAACAGCGAAATCGTGCTCGATCGCAAGGTCGCCGACAAGCGCATCTTCCCCGCGCTTGATGTTGGCAAGTCCGGTACCCGCAAGGAAGAACTGCTGGTCGAAAAGGACCGCCTGTCCAAGATGTGGGTGCTGCGCCGCATCCTGATGCAGATGGGCACCGTAGATGCGATGGAGTTCCTGCTCGACAAGATGAAGGATTCCAAAACCAACGACGATTTCTTCGATACGATGAACCAGTAGGATCGCGCGCGCCGGGGGGTGGGCGTCAGACAGACGGACAAGGGACGGGTCGGGACAAGTGCTTAGCCAGTATCTCTATATCAGCACCGCGCCGACATTGCTGCGCGAAGAGGTCGATTCGATTCTCGCCACCAGCGCGCGCAATAATCCGGCGCGCGGCATCACAGGGCTGCTGCTGTTCAACGGTCGCAATTTCCTCCAGCTGCTCGAAGGCGCGGAGGGCGAGGTTAACGCGCTGATGGAAACGATCACCGCCGATCCCCGTCACAGCGGGGTTTCGGTGCTCGATCGGCGCGGGATCCACGCGCGCACCTGTCCCGATTGGGCCATGAAACGGGTGATGATTGCTGAAAGCATCGCCAGCCGGCGTGAGATGCTCGAAAGCGATCTGCCCGAAGGACTCGACCCTGAAGTGCGCAAGATGATCGTCAATTTCGCGGTGCTGAATTAGTCTGACGCTCCACGCACGTGGTCACCATTGCCATCATCGTGTCA
This sequence comes from Erythrobacter sanguineus, assembly GCF_900143235.1. Classification (GTDB taxonomy): domain Bacteria; phylum Pseudomonadota; class Alphaproteobacteria; order Sphingomonadales; family Sphingomonadaceae; genus Erythrobacter; species Erythrobacter sanguineus. The sequence goes on from NZ_FRDF01000014.1 coordinate 57,330, forward strand.
CGGGTCGAAGCGATGGTGGCGGCACAGATGCTCGAAGGCTAAGGCATCCCGGTGCGGCTGCGCAGGCGCGCGCAGATTACGATCTTGCGCCGCCGGCAGAGCAATAGCGGCTATCGCGCCGCACGTTCCAACTGCGCGCCCATCATCTCCCAGACTGCGTTGATCGCCTTCAATGGGCGCACCATAACCTTGAAATCGCTGATTTTTCCGCCATCATTGAGGCGGATGATATCGACCCCGTTGATGGTGATGCCATCCAGCTCGGTGACGAACTCAAGCATCATCTCGTTGCCGTCCACCAGCTCGCGGATATAGCGGAAGCTGTCATTCCCCAGCACGTGGGAAGCGGCGACCAGATAGGCCATGACCACTGGCTTGCCGACCTGCGGCGTGTGCACCACGGGTGAATGGAACACGGCATCGTCGGCCAGCAGGTCGGAGAGGAGGGCCGGATCGCTCCCGCCCTCCATATAGGCGTGCCAGCGGGCGAGGCCTTCGTGTTCCCGAGCGGCGGCGCTCACCCCAGATGCTCGGCGAAAAAGGCGGCGGTGCGGCTGTCGGCGAGGGTGGCGGCGGCATCATCGCGGCGCTTGCCGGTTTCCGTGGCGAAGCCGTGGTCCAGCCCTTCGTAATCATGCAGCGTCACCCGCGGGTGATCGTCCAGCCCTTCGTGCATCGCCTGCTGGGTTTCAGGACCGACAAAGCCATCTGCGGTGGGGATGTGCAGCATCAGCGGATTGGCGATGGCGTGTTTTTCGCCCAGCAGCCCGTCGATGCCGACCCCGTAATAGCCGACGCTGGCGTCGATATCGGTGCGTGCCGCGGTCATATAGGCGAGCCGCCCGCCGAGGCAGTAGCCGACACAGCCGACTTTGGCGACGCCCAGCGTGCGGCGGATGTGGTGGATCGTCGCTTCGATATCGCGGATTCCGGCGTCCTGGTTGAACTTGCCCATCATATCGAGCGCGGTCTGGAACTCGGCTTCGACATCGGGATCGAATTCCACGCCCGGTTCCAGACGCCAGAACAGATCGGGTGCGACCGCCAGCCAGCCTTCGGCGGCCAGCTTGTCACATTTCTGGCGGATGCCGGGGTTCACCCCGAAGATCTCCTGAATGACGATGATCGCACCTTTTGGCCTGCCTTCGGGCCGCGCGACATAGGCTTGGAAGCTGGCGTCACCGTCAAGGGTGGGAATGGTTTCATTCAGGCTCATGGTGTCTCTCTCGCTTTCGGGGAAGGGATGTCGGGCGAGTCCTATCTATTGCCTTGCCCGCTTGCCAAGCCCAAATGGACTAGGTGGCAGGAGGATACCCCATGAAGATCAACATCGAAATCGAATGCACGCCCGAAGAAGCCCGCAGCTTCATGGGTCTGCCCGATGTCAGCGCGGCCAATAACGTCTATGTCGAAAACATTGCCAAGGCGATGCGCGGGGTTTCGAACCCTGAACAATTGCAGGAATATGCCTCGGCGCTCGCGCCGATGGGGCAGGTCGGGCTGAAGCTGTTCCAGAGCTTTGTTGAAGGCGGGATGAAAGCGGCATCGAAGCGCGACGAAGGGCCAAAGGACTCGGACTGAATTTTCTGGCGTGACTGACAACCCAACCATTTTCGCCCTGTCCAGCGGCACGGTGCCATCCGCCATTGGCGTGATCCGCGTGTCAGGCCCGCAGGCTGGCGCGGCACTGGCGGCGCTGGCCGGGCGGATGCCGACCGCGCGCCGCGCGTCGCTGGCGCGCCTGCGCGATGGGGCCGGCGCGCTGCTGGATGAGGCGTTGGTGCTGTGGTTTCCGGGGCCGAACACAGCGACTGGTGAGGACCTGGCGGAAATGCACTGCCATGGTGGCCGCGCCGTGATTACGGCGGTGGAGGGGGCCCTGGCCGCACTGCCGGGCCTCCGCCCTGCCGAGCCGGGCGAATTTACCCGCCGCGCCTTTGCCAATGGCCGGATCGATCTCGCCGAGGCGGAAGGCTTGGCCGATCTTCTTTCGGCCGAAACCGAACTGGCCCGCGCCGCCGCGCTCGCCAATGCGGGCGGGGCGCTGTCGCGGCAGGTCGAGGCGTGGCGCGAGCGGGTGCTGGTTCTCTCCGCCGAGGTCGAAGGCGTGCTCGATTTCTCCGACGAGGAAGATGCGAGCGGCTTGCCGGAATGTTTCACGTGGAACATTGCCGCGCTCGCCGAAGAATTGCGGACATGGCTCGCCCGCCCGCGGTCAGAGCGGCTGGGAGAGGGGTTCCGGGTGGTGATCGCCGGGCCGCCCAATGCCGGGAAATCAACCCTTTTCAACGCTCTGGTGGAGAGCGAAGCGGCGATCACCTCGCCGATTGCGGGGACCACCCGCGATGTGATTGAACGCACCGTGGCGATTGGCGGGGTGCCCTTTACTCTTGTCGACACAGCGGGCCTGCGTGACGCGGCGGTGGCCGACGCGATTGAAGCTATCGGCATTGATCGTGCGAAAGGCGCGTTGGCGCGCGCTGATCTGGTGCTGTGGCTGGGGCCGGAGGGTATTGGGCCTCACGATGCGTGGGAGATCGCCGCACAGGCGGACCGACCCGGCTTCACCCCCAAGGACTCAGCGCGCTTTACGGTCTCGGCGATGAAGGGAGAGGGCCTGTCTGCGCTCAAGACGGCGCTGGTAGACAGGGCGCGCGCAGCCTTACCCAAGCCGGGCGAAGCTGCGCTCAATGCCCGCCAGCACGCACGGCTTGGCGAGGCGGCGGCGGCGCTTGAAGCGGCGAAGGCGCTTTCCGACCCCTTGCTCATTGCCGAGGAACTGCGCCGCGCTCGGCTTGCTTTCGATCGGTTGATCGGGCGGGCGACGACCGAAGACATGCTCGACACGCTGTTTGGGCGCTTCTGCATCGGGAAGTGATGGTGCTGAAAATGTTTCACGTGAAACATTGGCGGCACTGAATCATCTTTGACCTTCCGCATCCTGCGTCCTATCTGCCGCCCTATGCATTCCTTTGATGTCATCATCATCGGCGGCGGTCACGCCGGGGTCGAAGCCGCCTGCGCTTCGGCGCGGATGGGTGCGCGCACGGCGCTGGTCAGTTTTGACCTCGATGCGATTGGCGCGATGAGCTGCAATCCGGCGATCGGGGGTTTGGGCAAGGGCCATCTGGTGCGCGAGGTCGACGCGCTGGATGGCGTGATTGGCCGCGCGGCGGATGCAGGCGCGATTCACTACCGGATGCTCAACCGTTCCAAGGGCAGCGCCGTGTGGGGCCCGCGCGTGCAGGCTGACCGGGTGCGGTTCAAGGCGGCGGTGCAGGCAATTGTGCGGGCGCAGACGAACTTGACGCTGGTGCAGGGCGAGGCGGCAGCACTGAAGCTTGAAGCTGGGCGGGTCGCAGGGCTGGAACTCGCGGACGGCACGATCCTTGACGCGCGGCGCGTGGTGTTGTGCACCGGCACCTTCCTCGGCGGGGTGCTGTTCCGGGGCGAGGAGCGCTTTGAAGGCGGGCGCATTGGTGAGAACGCGGCCAGGCGGCTGGCGCAGCAGTTGCGCGGGGCCGACCTGCCGATGGCGCGGCTCAAGACCGGCACGCCTCCGCGAATCGATGGGCGCACCATTGATTGGGCCGCGTTGGAGGAGCAGCCTTCCGATGGTGAGGCCTGGACCATGTCCCCGCTCACCCCGCGCCGGATCAACCCGCAGGTGTTCTGCGCGATCACCCGCACTACGCAGGCGGGGCATGACGCGATTCGTGCCAATCTCCACCGCTCGCCGTTATTCTCTGGTGCCATCGGGGCCGCTGGCCCGCGTTATTGCCCCTCGATCGAGGACAAGATCCACCGTTTCGGCGACCGTGAGGGGCATCAGGTGTTTCTGGAGCCGGAGGGGCTCGACACCCATATGGTCTATCCCAATGGCATCAGCACTTCGCTGCCGGTGGATGTGCAGGAGACAGTGGTGCGCACCATGCCGGGCTGTGCGCGGGTGGAAATCGTGCAGCCGGGCTATGCGGTCGAATATGATCACATCGATCCGCGCGCGCTGACGCCCGATCTGCAGGTGCGGGCGATCCCCGGCCTCTATTGCGCCGGGCAGATCAACGGCACCACCGGTTACGAGGAAGCCGCTGCGCAGGGCCTTGTTGCGGGTCTCGAAGCGGCCGCTGCTGCGCTCGGCAAAGCAGCGCCGGTGCTCGACCGGGCCAATGCCTATATTGCGGTGATGGTCGATGATCTGACCTTGCAGGGCGTTTCGGAACCCTACCGCATGCTGACCGCCCGCGCGGAATATCGGTTGCGGCTCCGTGCCAATAATGCCGCAACGCGCCTGACCGGGCTGGGCATTGCGGCAGGTTGCATCGGCGAGGAGCGTCGGGCTTGGTGGGAGCGGCGCGAGGATCTGCGCGAAATGTTTCACGTGAAACATTCGCAGAAGGTCCACGCCCGCGAACTCGCCGATGCGGGCTTGCCGGTGCGGCGCGATCATGGGGAGAAGGCGCTGGCGGAATGGCTCCGTTATGATGGGGTAACGCCCGAGACGCTGACCCCGTGGTTGGGAGAGGCGACGGCGCTCGACCCGCTGCTGGCCGAGGAAATGGCCGAGGATGCGGCCTATGCGCCCTATCTTGCGCGGCAGGATGCCGAACTGCGCGATCTGCGTGCGAGTGAGGCGCTGCCGCTCGCGGCGGATTTCCCTTTCGCGCAGGTGCCGGGCCTCTCCCACGAGATGGTCGAACGCCTGACCACAGCTGCACCGGCGTCGCTGGCGGCGGCGGGCCGGGTGCCCGGGGTGACGCCCGCGGCGCTCTCGGCGTTGCTGGTCCATGCGCGCCGCCTGGTTAGCGGGCAGGGCGCGGCGTGATTACCACCGAAGCCGAAGCCCGCGCTTATGTTGCCGGGCTGACCGACGAAACTGGGATGGCGCGGATCGAGGCCTTTGCTGCGCTGGTGCTGGCGGAGAACCAGCGCCAGAACCTGATCGCCAAAGCCACCGAACCCCACATCTGGCAGCGCCACATTGCCGATTCGGCGCAGCTTATCGAAAATGTTTCACGTGAAACATTGGGCCCTAATGCGGTCGGACCGTGGCTTGACCTTGGCAGTGGGCCGGGCTTTCCGGGACTGGTGATTGCGGCGCTGTGCCCGAACATGCCGGTGGTTCTGGTTGAATCGCGGGCGCGGCGGGCGGTGTTTCTCGAATCCGCGATTGCCGCGCTCGGACTCACCAAATGCCGCGTCGAAGGCCAGCGGCTTGAGCGCGTCACACCGTTTCCGGCTCGGGCCATTTCGGCACGCGCCTTTGCGCCCTTGCCAAAGCTCCTCAGCTTGTCCGCACCCTTCTCCACAAGGGCGACCGCCTATGTCTTGCCCAAGGGACGTTCGGCGGCGCAAGAGTTGGAAGCAGTGAAGCCTGCGATTCGGGCAATGTTTCACGTGAAACATTCCTTGACCGATCCCGAGGCCGGGATCATCGTGAAGGCCTGACACGAAAAGGCGCTTTGGATTCAACCGGAATCCGGCTGCGGGAAGGACGGGTTACGCCATGCTCACCATCGCGATTGCCAATCAGAAGGGCGGCGTGGGCAAGACCACCACTGCGATCAACATCGCCACGGCCATGGCCGCGACCGGGTGGCGCACGCTGCTGATCGACCTTGATCCGCAGGGCAATGCCTCGACCGGGCTTGGGGTGCATTCGTCGGCGCGCGAAGTGTCCAGTTATGATCTGCTGGTTGATGAGGTTGCGCTGGAAAGTGCCATCGTGCCCACCAGCATCCCACGGTTGGATATCGTTCCGGCGACGGTCGATCTGTCCGGCGCTGAGGTTGAGCTGGTTTCGGTTGAGGAGCGCACCGCAAGGCTGCGCCGCGCGCTGGAAAACCACACGGGCCATGATATAGCCTTTATCGACTGCCCGCCTTCGCTCGGCCTGCTGACGCTGAATGCGCTGTGCGCCGCCGATACGCTGCTGGTGCCGCTGCAATGCGAATTTTTCGCGCTCGAGGGGCTGAGCCAGCTGCTGCAGACCGTCGATCAGGTGCAGCAGCGCTTCAATCCGCAGCTCGGTATTATCGGGGTGGCGCTGACGATGTTCGACCGGCGCAACCGTTTGACCGATCAGGTTTCGGATGACGTGCGTGATTGCCTCGGCAAGCTGGTGTTCGACACGGTGATCCCGCGCAACGTGCGCCTGTCCGAAGCGCCGAGCCATGGCTTGCCCGCGTTGATCTATGATCAGCACTGCGCCGGCAGCCGCGCCTATATGGCACTGGCGCGCGAATTGATCGGGCGCTTTCCCGCAGAAAGGCAGGCGGCATGACCGACGATACAACGCAACCGATTGATTTGGGTGCTCCTTCTCGCATGGCGGCGGAAAAACCGCGGCGGCTTGGCAAGGGTCTGGGCGCGCTGTTGGGGGAAACCCGGCGCGAGGAACCGCTCGCTCGGCGTGATGAGCCTGAAGATGCGCCTGCATCGGGCGGTCCAGTGCTGCGGATGCTTGCGCTGGCCACGATCAAGCCGCTGCCGGGCAACCCGCGCCAATATTTCGATGAAGCGGCGCTGGAGGAATTGGCGGCCTCGATTGCCACGCGCGGGGTGATCCAGCCGATCATTGTCCGCCCGCATCCCCAGGGTCAGGGGTATCAGCTGGTCGCGGGTGAGCGCCGCTGGCGCGCGGCCCAGAAGGCGCGGTTGCACGAAATTCCGGCGCTGGTGCGGACCCTGACCGATCGCGAAGTGATGGCGCTCGCGCTGATTGAGAACCTGCAGCGCGAGGATCTCAACCCGGTCGAGGAAGCGCGCGCCTATCAGCGGCTTTCGGACGACGAGGGCATGATTCAGGCCGATATCGCAAAGATGGTCGAAAAGTCGCGCAGCCATGTTGCGAACATGCAGCGGCTGCTGACCCTGCCCGATATGGTGCTCGACCTGGTTGAGCAGAGCAAGCTGAGCGTCGGCCATGCCCGCGCTCTGGTCGGGCGCGACGATGCTGCGCAGCTGGCGGAAATTGCGGTCAAGGAAGGCCTCTCGGTGCGCGATATCGAGGTGCTGAGCCGCAAGCTGGCCAAGGGTGGTGATGCCACCGGCAGCGGCGCTGGCAAGAGCCGCGGCGAGACCGTCGAAAACGCCGATATTCTGGCGGTTCAGCAACATCTTGAGGAATTTCTTGGGCTTGGCGTGCGCATCAAGCCCGAGATTGATCCGCGCAAAGGGACGATTACGATCCGCTACACTACGCTCGATCAGCTCGATCTGTTGTGTCAGCGGCTTACCGGGGGTGAGTTCTGAACCCTTTCGCCGGGTAACCGGATAGCAAAGGCCTCGGAAGTCGCGCTCCGTTTTGGAGGCTGCTTCCGGGGCCTTTGCTTATCCGCCATCCAGCCCCAGGCCGGGGGCAAGGCAGGAGCTGGGGCGCCTTAACGGCCGGTCTTGATCATCTTGGGCGAAGGCCGCGGCGCGGGGCGCGCGGGCGGCGCACCGGGGACGGTATAGGTTTCCTCGCGCACGGTCTCGCGCACCACCACCCGCTGCTGCTGTTGGCCGCGCACCGGCACCATCACCATCTGCGGCGGCGGGGCATAGGAATAGCCATAATTATAGCCGCCCGGATAGCCATAGCCATAGCCCGGGCCTTGCTGATACGGGGCATAGGGAATCTCGCGCGCGGCGATCCGGGCGCCCGGCGCGCCATATTGCGACAGGTAGCTGTCCAGCGCAGCCTCGCAATCATAGAAGTTTTTGCGCTTGTTGCTGTTGAACAGGCTGCCGATCAGACCGCCGATCAACCCGCCGCCTCCAACCCCGAGCACGGTGCCAAGCACCCGGTCGCCGGCCCCGGCAATCTCATAGCCCCCAAACCCGCCCGCGATCGCGCCGAGCAATCCGCCGATGATGGTTCCGGTGTCGTTCTTGTTGCGCCCGCGGGTGCGGCGGCGGCATTCATCGATCCACTGGTCACGCTCGAACACGGGCGGGGCCGGGGCATAGGCCATCGGCGCGGCATGGGTGTGGGTATAGCCTTGCCCCATATGACCCTGCGGGGTGGCGGGGAGCGGCGGCGGGCCGTCAATCCGGCGGGTGCGGGTGATGGTTTCAACCCCGTCAGCGCCGATCGTGGTCTGGGTGGTCGGATTCGCGCTCATGGCCGGGGCAGTGCGGTACTCCAGCGGCAGCGTGCGCACTTCGTCCACGCTCATCGGGGCGAGCGGCGGCATGTCGCTGTAATTCTGGGCGGCCGCGGCGACCGGAAGGGCCAGTGCGGGCAGCGCAATGGCCAGCGCGGTGAAAGGTCGGATCCGAAGACGGGTGGACATTGGCAATTTTCCCTTAAACAGCCAATCCCGACAGGCGGCGCGGCTGATGGTTAGCAAATGCTTACCATCCACCACCCCTTGTTCCCAAGCGATGCTGTGGGCGCTGTCCCGTTTCGGGCCGGTCAGACGCGCGCATCTGTCAGATGCGGTCGGCCAGCAGCGCGGCGAGCGCCTCGATCCCGGTCGCATCGGCTTGCGTGAAGCGTGCCGGGGAGGGGCTGTCGCAATCGATCACAGCAATCACCGCGCCATCGCGCAGCACCGGCACCACCAGTTCCGATCGGCTGGCCGCATCACACGCAATATGGCCGGGAAAGGCGTGGACATCCGCGACACATTGCGTGGCGCGGGTTTCTGCCGCCGCCCCGCACACGCCTGCGCCAAAGGGGATGCGGATGCAGGCCGGACGGCCCACGAACGGGCCAAGCACCAGTTCGCTGCCCGCGCCGTCCTTGCTTGGCGCGACGCGGTAGAAGCCCGCCCAGTTGAGATCGGGCAGGAAATCCCACAATAGCGCCGCGACATTGGCCATGTTGGCAACCGCGTCCGGCTCGCCCGCGGTCAGCGCGTCGGCGGCTTCGCACAGCTGGCGGTGCGTCTCTGCCGGATCGAGCGCGGGATCGGGCTTGAAATCATACATCGGACAAGGGGCCTTTGCTGTCTTGCAGGTTGCCGCCGGGGCGGGGCGGCTCTATCTCCCTTCACATGGCATTATCCCGCAAAATCGCAATCGCTGTCCTTGTCGTCGTCCTGTTGGTCGGAGGCGGACTATTCTGGCTTTCCCGTGGCGACACCGCGGATCTGACGGTTGAGGAGGTCGCTGGCACCGATCCCGTTCTGCAGGAACCTGCGGCGGAAAGTTTCCCGACGGTCAAGATCGCCGAGCCGGTGGGCTGGAAAGCGGACGAGGCGCCAGTTCCGGCCGAGGGGCTTGAGGTTGTACGCTTTGCCGAAGGGCTGGATCATCCGCGCACCCTCTACACCCTGCCCAATGGCGATGTGCTGGTGGCGCTAACCCGTGCGCCCAAGCGAGACAGCGGGAATGGCGGGATCATGGGCACGATCCGCGGCTGGATCGAAGGCTTCCTGTTTTCCAAGGCCGGATCGGCGGGCGAATCGGCCAACCAAATCGTGCTGCTGCGCGATGCCGATGGGGATGGCACCGCCGAAACGCAGAAGGTGCTGCTTGAAGAAGGGCTCGATTCCCCTTCGGGGATGAGCTGGCAGGACGGCACGCTCTATGTCGCCAATCACAATGCCGTGCTGGCCTTTGCCTACACGCTTGGCACCGACAAGGTCACCAGCACCCCGCGCAAGCTAATGGATCTGCCCGGCGGGGGCGGCCACTGGATGCGCAACGTGGAGCTGGCGCCCGACGGCAAGAGCCTGTTCGTTGCGGTCGGATCGGTCAGCAATATCGGCGAGGCCGGGATGGAGGCCGAAGAAGGCCGCGCCATGATCTGGGAATATGATCTGGAGGCCGGTCGCCAGCGCCAGTTCGCTGTCGGCCTGCGCAATCCGAACGGGATGGATTTCAGCCCCTGGACCGGCGAGCTGTGGACCACGGTGAACGAACGCGACATGCTTGGTTCGGATCTGGTGCCGGATTATCTCACCAATGTGCCGGTGGGCGCGCAATACGGCTGGCCGTGGATCTATTTCAAAAACAATATTGATCGCCGGGTCGAAACGCCGATGCCGGCCTATCTGATGGAATATACCCGCAAGCCCGAATATGCGCTCGGCTCGCATGTCGCGGCGCTGGGCATGGTGTTCGCGCGTGAAGGCCATGTGATGGGCGATGATTTCGCCAGCGGGGTTTTCGTGGCGCGGCACGGATCGTGGAACCGCAAGCCGCCCTCGGGCTATGACGTGGTCTATGTGGCGTTTGATGCGCGCGGCAATCCGGTGGGCAAGCCGCAGCCGGTGCTGACCGGGTTCCTGACCGGCGAGGGCACCACCCGCGGTCGCCCGACCTGGGTCGAATGGGCGGGCGACGGCGCCTTGCTGGTGTCGGACGATACGGCGGGGATCATCTGGCGGGTGCGTTCGCCCTCGGCCTCGCCGGCCGCGGCGATTGCACGGCTGACCAGCGAACGCCTGCCGCCCCAGCGCGAGCTGCGCGATCCGCGCGCGGTGTTCGAGGAGGATTACCTGCGCCAGCAGGCCGGGCAGCAGAACTAAAGGGAAATACCAGCGCGCCCCGCCAGTTCGGTGGCGAATTGCAGCGCGGTGCGGCCTGACCGGTTGCCGCGCTGGATGGCGAAGGCCATGGCCTCCTCCGCGTCGAAGCTAAGCCCGAGCGGCGCGGTATAGCCTTCAAGGATCGCGAGATAGGTGTCCTTGTCCGCCGGGTGGAACCCCAGCGTCAGCCCGAAACGATCCGCCAGCGCCAGCGCATCGTCACGCTCGTCACGTTCGTGCAGCGCGGAGCTGGTATCTTCGCGCATGGTGATGGCGCGGCGGTTGGCGGTCACGATGATGCGGATATGCGGCGGCCGCGCGGCAACCCCGCCATCCAGCAGGCTGCGCAAGGCCAGCATCTCGGCCCGGCCATCCGCGCCGAAGCCAAGATCATCGATCAACAGCAGGACAGCGCGGCTCTGCCCGGCAAGCTCTGCGATCAGCGTGGGGAAGGTCGGCAGTGCGCCGGGGGCAAGCTGCACCAGCGCCAGCGCCTTGGGTTTTTCCGCCTGCACGTCGGCCACAGCGGCGCGCACCAGCGCGGATTTGCCCATGCCCCGCGCGCCCCACAGCAGCACATCATGTGCCGCAGCGCCATGCGCCAGCCGGGCGCAATTGTTGCGCAGCGCGACTTTCTGCGCGTCGATGCCGTGCAGCCGACCCATCGGCAATGCATCCAGCACCGGAACGTTGCGCGCCCACTCGCCCTCCCACACATAGGCGGGGTGGGAAAGCCAGTCTGTCGGCCGCACCGGGGCGGGGGCGAGCCGTTCGAGCGCGGCCGCGATCCGTTCCCAGACCTCGTCCCCGCCCGTCATGTCAGCCGACCAGCGCTTCGGCAGGGAGATCGTATAGCCCCTCGGCCCCGGCGGTTGCGCCTGCCTTGAGGCCCGCTGCTTCGGGCACGATCCGGTCGAGGAAGAAGCGCACGGTCACCGGCTTGGTCGATGCCAGCGCGGGCGCGGCGCCTTCGGCCACGGCTGCGGCCTGCTTCATCAGCTGCCATCCGGCGACCGTGACGGCGGCCATTGTGCAAAACGGCACACTGCCTGCGAGCCGATCATCGAGGCTCGCCTCGTCGCGCATCCACCGGGCGATCCCGGCGCAATCCTGTGCGAGGCTGGCCAGCGCGGCTTCTCCTGCGGCTTCGCGCGCGATCATGTCGAACAATGCGACCATTGCCTCACCGCCATCAAGGCCGAGCTTGCGGGTCACAAGATCGGCGGCCTGAATCCCGTTGGTGCCTTCGTAAATCGGGGCAATGCGGGAATCACGCCAGTGCTGGGCCGCGCCGGTTTCCTCGACAAAGCCCATGCCGCCGTGGATCTGGATGCCGAGCCCGGCCACTTCCACCCCGATATCCGTGCCCCACGCCTTGATCAGCGGCACGATGATGTCGGCGCGGTTCTTTGCCGCCTCGTCCCCCAGATTGCCGCGATCGACCTGGCCTGCGCAGTAATAGAGCAGCGCGCGGCTGCCCTCGGTCAGGGCCTTCATGCGCAGGATCATGCGGCGCACATCGGGATGTTCGATAATCGCCACGGGGGTCTTGTCGGGCGACCCGGCGCGCGCCGATTGCACCCGGTCGCGGGCATAGGCCATCGCCTGCTGGGTCGCCCGCTCTCCGATCTGCACGCCCTGGTTGCCGACATTGATGCGGGCATTGTTCATCATCGTGAACATCGCGGCGAGGCCCTTGTTCTCGTGGCCCACCAACTCGCCAATGCAGTCCCCGTTGTCGCCATAGGACATGACGCAGGTGGGCGAGGCATTGATGCCCAGCTTGTGTTCAAGGCTGACGCAGCGCAGATCATTGTGGGGGCCGAGCGTTCCGTCGGCATTCACATGATATTTCGGCACCACGAACAGGCTGATCCCGCGCGAACCCTCCGGCGCACCGGGCAGGCGGGCGAGGACGAGGTGGATGATGTTGTCGGCAAGATCATGCTCGCCCCAGGTGATGTAGATCTTCTGGCCAGTGATCCTGTAGTTTCCGGCGTGGGGGCCTTCCGTGATCGGTTCCGCCGTGCTGCGCAGCGCGCCGACATCGCTGCCTGCGCCCGGTTCGGTCAGGTTCATCGTCCCCGACCACCGTCCGCTGACAAGGTTGGGCAGGTATTTCGCCTGCTGGCCCTTGCTGCCGTGATGTTCCAGCGCCTCGATCGCGCCGACCGAGAGCATGGGGAGCAGCGTGAACGCCATATTGGCCGCGCCGAGGTTCTCCAGCACGTTGCACGACAGGGTGAAGGGCAGGCCCTGACCGCCGAAGGCTTCGGGCGAGGCAATCGCGTTCCAGCCTTGCTCGACATAGGCGTCGTAAGCTTGCCGGAACCCGTCGGGCAGGCGCACCACGCCGTTTTCAAGGCGAGCGCCCTCCAGATCACCGATGCGGTTCAAGGGCGCGAATTCTCCGGCGGCGAATTGGCCGACTCCCTCGACGATGGCTTCGACCAGATCAGGTTCGGCATGGGCGAAGCGATCCGACTGGGCAAGCTCCTCGATCCCGGCATTGACGCGGATGGCGAGCAGCTGGTCGGCGGTGGGCGGGGTAAAGGGGGTCACGGCAAGGAATCCTGTGGGGCTGGCGTGAAGGAGAGGCGATGCGCCGCACACTTGGCAGGGCGCGCGCCAGTCTATAGCGCTTGGCCCATGAGCGGCAAGAACGTTACGGAAGTGGTGCTGGCAGATGCCGCAGGAATCGCAAAAGCGGTGCAAATCCTCGAATCGGGCGGGCTGGTCGCGGTGCCGACCGAAACGGTCTATGGCCTCGCCGCAAGGGCCGACAGCGCCGAGGCGGTGGCGAAGATCTATGCCGCGAAGGGACGTCCGGATTTCAATCCGCTGATCGTGCATGTGCGCGATGCGGAGCAGGCGGCGGAATATGCCGAGTGGCTCGACGAAGCAGATCTTGCCGCAGGGATCCACTGGCCCGGCCCGCTGACGCTGGTTCTGCCGAAAAGGGACGAGGCCGTTCTGGCCGAGGCTGTGACGGCAGGCCTCCCGACAGTCGCGCTGCGCGCTCCGAGTCACCCTGTGATGCGCGCGCTGCTTGAGGCCGTGCCGTTTCCGCTCGCCGCGCCTTCGGCGAACCGCTCGGGCTTCATCAGCCCGACGACGGCGCAGCATGTGCTTGCCTCGCTCGATGGGCGGATTGATCTGGTGCTTGATGCCGGACCGACGTCGCAGGGGTTGGAATCGACAATTCTGGCGATCGACCGTCACGGGACGTGGAGGGAGCTGCGGCCCGGGCCAGTGGATAGCGACGCTCTCCACCGCCACCACTTCGACACGGGCCTGCCGGTGAGTGGTCAATCCGGGAGGGCCAAAGCGCGCATCGAAGCGCGGATAGAGGCTCCGGGCCAGCTCGCCAGCCATTATGCGCCGGGCAAACCCGTGCGGCTGAATGCGCAAGGGGCCGCGCCGGACGAATTCCTGATCGGCTTCGGCGCGGTTCCCGGTGACTGCACGCTGTCGGCGAGTGGTGACGTCAACGAAGCGGCGACGCAGCTCTATGCCTGCCTTCACCAAGCCGCTCGCGCCGATCAGCGCCGGATTGCCATCGCCCCAGTGCCGGACAAGGGCGTGGGCCGCGCGATCAACGACCGCTTGCGGCGGGCGGCCGCCCCGGCGGGCTAATCGCGGTCAGGCTCTACCGGCACACCCTGCATCAGCGCCTTCTGCTCGGCGCGGATCGCCTGAGCGCGCTCGCATGCCGCATCATCATCATTACCGCAGCGTTTCATCGCCCTGGTGTAATCGCGTTCGAGCGCGCCAATCCGCTCCTCGCGCTTGCGAAGCTTTCGCCCGCGCTTTTCATCCGCTTCGGACTGGCTGGTGGTCGCCGCATCCACCCCGGCGCTGACCGCCTTCACCGGCAGGGTGACAACATCGACCGCCGCACGGGCAAGACAGCCTTGCAGGGCAAGCGAGGCAAGCCCAAGGGCGAGAAGCTGAGGAGCGCGCATGCATGGTGTGTCGCGCGCTCCCCGGCGAAATGCAAATCTATTCTGCGGGTTCTTCGGCAGGCAGGGCGGACGGTGCGGTTTCTGCCGCTGCCGGATTGCAGGTCAGTGTGCCCGACCCGAAGGCGTTGACGGTGCATTTGGCGCTGCCTGTCACCTTCACGTCACCCGCGCCGGCGATACTGGCTTCGACCGTGCCGTCAGAGGCGAAGGCGACATCGCCTGAACCACCGATCGCCACTTCGGCGCGGTCGGCCTTGAGCCCGGCCAGATCGACATCGCCCGAACCGCCGATATTGATTTCCAGCCGCTGGGCCGTGCCTGCGCCCTTGATCTTGCCGCTGCCGCCGATGTTCACCTCGAAGGTCTCGGCAGCGACACTCGCGAATTCGACGGAACCCGAACCGCCGATATTGATCGACGAGGTGTTGGCGAGCGATTGCGCCTTCACGCTGCCACTGCCGGCGATCACCAGTTCTTCGGGCGGGGGCATGGTGATGCGGATCGTGGCCTGGCCGCCATCCTTCCAGCCATCCTCGCGGGCGATGCCGATCAGCTTGTCGTCGCGCACGAAGCGCAAGCTATCGGTGCTTTCGCCTTCGACCGTGAGATTGAACGCCGCGCCTTCGGTGAGGATCACCTGGTCGCCAGAGGACAGCACCAGTTCGGTCGGCGCCGGGCCGCTCATGTCGAGTTCGGCCAGCGGCACGCCTTCCTTGCCGTTGATCCGGATATTTGTGCCGTCGCATCCCGAAAGGGCAGTGCCGAGTGCGAGCGCGGCGAGCGGGGCCATGCGCTTGAAGAACGGGTTGATCATGATTTTCTCCGAGGCGTGTTTAGCGTGTTGCCGATATAATACACTAATCCGGGTGGCGCAAGCCGGACAAACAAAAAGGGCTGCCCCGGCGGGGGCAGCCCTTGATGTGTTCACAATGCGGTGAAAGCGTCAGCCTTCCTCGGCGCTCTCGTAATATTGCGGGGCGTGTTCGCGCAGCACGTCGAGAATCTTGTTCAGCGCGGCCGGCTCGTCCGTTTCTTCCATCGCTGCCAGTTCACGCGCGAGGCGGCTGGAAGCGGCCTCGAAGATCTGGCGTTCCGAATAGGACTGTTCGGGCTGGTCTTCGGGGCGGAACAGATCGCGGGTCACCTCGGCGATCGACACCAGGTCGCCCGAGTTGATCTTGGCTTCGTATTCCTGGGCGCGGCGCGACCACATGGTGCGCTTGACCTTGGGCTTGC
Organism: Erythrobacter sanguineus; assembly: GCF_900143235.1. Taxonomy (GTDB): domain Bacteria; phylum Pseudomonadota; class Alphaproteobacteria; order Sphingomonadales; family Sphingomonadaceae; genus Erythrobacter; species Erythrobacter sanguineus. Next base: position 72,994 of record NZ_FRDF01000014.1, read on the forward strand.
CCTTCAAGGTTTCCATCGCCTGCTTCAGGGTCTTGTCGGAAGACAGCTTGCGCATCCCTATCGATTCGACCTTGTTGACCGGCACGCGGAGCGTCATGCGTTCCTTTTCAAAGCGCAGCACGTAGAGTTCGAGCTGCATTCCGGCGATTTCCTCGCTCTGCAGTTCGATCACCCGGCCCACGCCGTGCTTGGGGTAGACAACATAGTCACCAACGGTGAATGCGTTTGCGGTGCTTGCCATGCAAGTTCCTTTCTATGGGCCATACCGGCAGGGGGAGAGGGACGATCTGCCGGGCGGCGCGACCTTGTTCCGGATGGAACGAAAGCGCCGGGATCGGATCGTCCGGAGGGGGTTGCTGGTATGTGGCCTTCCTGGTTTCAACGCCTGCGCCAGCCCTTGATTATCGACCCAAGACCGCGCGGTGTGACTTCCATATAGCACGCCCGCAACAAAATTGCGAGTCGGCGTTTGCCTGCGCCTGCGTAAAGCTGCGGATTCGCAGCTTCGCAGGCAAAATCAATCACCCTCGCCGGGTTCGGTGCTGAAATACTTCTGGAACTTGTCCTTTTCGCCCTTGTGCTCGTCGGCATCGTCGGGCGGGGATTTCTGGCTGGTGATGTTGGGCCACTGAGCCGAATATGTCGTGTTCAGTTCGAGCCACTTCTCCAGCCCGTCCTCGGTATCGGGCAGGATCGCCTCGGCCGGGCATTCCGGCTCGCACACACCGCAATCGATGCATTCGCTGGGATTGATCACCAGCATGTTTTCGCCTTCGTAGAAACAATCGACCGGGCAGACTTCGACACAGTCGGTATATTTGCACTTGATGCAGTCTTCGGTGACGACGTAGGTCATTGCGGCTCTTTCACGGGAAATCTTCGGGTTGATCGGGCTGCACATCAGCCTCGTGAGGCGACGCTGCTAGGGACATTTGCCCTTTAGGGTCAAGATTGCCATCGTCAACCTCACGATAATGGGAACGGGCGTGCGCTGGCGGGCCGCGCCGGTCGGGCAGAGCGAGCAGTTCGATCACCCGCACACGGTCGCCCAGCGCAATCGTCAGCACATCCCCGGTACGCGCCTGTTCGCTGCCGCGCAGCACATGTTTTCTGTTGCGGCGCAAAGCGTGGGTGTCGATCAACGCCTGCGCGGCGGAGCGGGTGCGGGCAAAGCGCAGATAGACCAGCAGCCGGTCGATGCGGATCGAAGGGCCGCGAATCGGCCCCTCGCAGCCGGTCGCGCCGGCCCCGATCATCCGCGCAGCAGATCCGCCAGCTTGTCGAACGCGCCGCCCGCGCGCGCCGGGCCGGTATCGGGTTTCGGCGCCGGTCGCGCCGGCCGATCGGGGCGACGCTCGCCTTTGCCGGGCCGCTTTTCAGGGCGCTTATCGGGAATGCCATTATCCTTGGCCTTATCCTTCTCGTGGTCCCTGGAGCCGGGCGCGCGGGCCTCCGGAGCCTTGCCTCGCCTGTTGCCTTGCCGATCGCCGCGGTTCTGGCCGCGCTGTTCGCCGCGCTCGCCCGGGCGGCGCGGACGCCAGTGCCAGCGGTCTGGGGCCGGAGCGCCATGCGCCCCTTCGGGAAGCGGGCGGGCACGGTCGCAATGGAAGCCTGCGTTGCCCAACAGCCGCCGGGCGTTTTCGGCCTCCAGCCCGATCGAGACAGCCAGCGCCAGATCGAGCGGGAAGCGGACATTGCGGTCCTTGGGATGGGCCGCTGCAACGCCAGCGCGCGCGTCGAAGGCGGCGCGCAGGATTTTCTCGGCCAGATCTACCCGGATCGCCTGTGTCCCGGCAAACCGGTATCCGGCGGGCAGCCGGCCTTTTGTCCACGCACCTTCGGCCAGCACCGGTAGCATGGCTTCATTGACCGCCCGCTGGTCGAGGCCGAGTGCGTGCAGCAAGCGGCGCGGCGCGGGCTTGAGCAAGGGCGCGGCAAAGATATCGAGCGCGCCGAAGGTCACCCCCAGCTTGCGCAGGAAGGGACGCATTTCCTTGGGCAGATGCTCCAGTCCCGCTTCTTCGCGGCTGACCACGCCGCGGGCTTCGATCAGGGTGATGATCAGCGCGCGCGCCTGCGACCCGGCCTCGGGGTCGCGCGCGGCCTCGGCCAGCTTGCGCAAGGGGGCGAGCGGTTCGAGTTGCGCTTCCAGCCATGCAGCAAGGCCTGCCTCGAGGCTCGCGCGCGACACCTCGGGCAGCAGCGCCAGATCGCGCGATAGCGCCAGCCGGGGCGAACCGAACTGCCCCGAACCAGCTTGGCCCGAACCAGCTTGGCCCGGAAAGGTGATCTCGGCCAGCGCCCGTCCTTGTCCTTGGCCCTGCCAGCGGATCGCGCCGCCCGCAATTTCCAGCTCGCCCAGACCTTGCGTCAGCAACCATTCGGCGCGGCTGGCAAGCAGCGCGGGCAGGGCCTTTTCCCCCGCCGCCAGCAGCATCCGCCGGTCCGCCACCCCCGCCGAAGGATCGACATGGAAGCGGAAGCCTTCAAGCCTGCCGATGCTTTCGCCCTCGACCGTCAGATGACCATCGGGCTCAAGGGTGACTGGCAGCGCGCTTGCGTCCTGCCCCAGCGATTTCATCAAAAGTGTCGTCCTCCGGTTGACGAAGCGTTCGGTCAGCCGCGCGTGCAGCGCATCCGAAAGCTTCGCCTCGACCGCGCGAGCCCGCGCTGCCATTTCGTCGCGCGCCAGCACCCAATCGGGCCGCTGGCAAATGTAAGCCCAAGAGCGAACCGCCGCGATTCGCCCTTGCAGCGTGTCGATGTCGCCCTGCATCCGGTCAAGCTCGGCAATGCGCGCGGCGACGAAATCTGCGCCCAGATAGCCCTGGCCGAGGTCTTGCCACAGCCGCGCGACGAAGCGCGCGTGCTGTTCCACCCCAAGGCTGCGGAAATCGGGGAGTGAGCAGGCTTCCCAGAACCGCCGCACTGCTCCGGCGCCGCCCACGCCTTGCGCCACCGGGTCTTCGGCGAGGCGTTTCAGCACAGCCAGATCAATCGCCTCGGGCGCGCCGCGCAAGACTGCATGGTCGGGGCGGGATTCCAGATCGGCGATCAGCATTCCCAGCGTATCGAACCGGGGCTCTGCCTCGCGCCAGAACAGGTGGGTCAGCGGCGCGAACCTGTGTTCTTCGGTCGCGTAGATTTCTTCATCGGTGAAGGCGAGCGGTTCACCTTGTTGCACCGCACTCATGCCGGACAGCGTGCCGAAGGTGCCGTCGCGCTGGTGCCGCCCGGCACGCCCGGCGATCTGCGCCATTTCCGACGGGGTGAGCCGCCGCTTGCGCCGCCCGTCGAACTTGGCAAGCGCGGCAAAGGCCACGTGATCGAGATCGAGGTTCAGCCCCATGCCGATGGCATCGGTGGCGACGATGTAATCGACCTCGCCCGACTGGAACAACTCAACCTGTTTGTTGCGGGTTTCGGGCGAGAGCGCGCCCATCACCACCGCCGCCCCGCCGCGGAAGCGCCGCAGTGCCTCGGCCATGGCGTAGACCTGCTCGACCGAAAAGGCGACCACGGCGGAACGTTTGGGCAGGCGCGAAAGTTTGCAGATACCCGCATGGGAAAGCGTTGAAAATCGCGGCCGGGTGGTGATTTCGGCCTTGGGAATCAGTGCCTTGATCATTGGTTCGAGCGTGGCCGAACCGAGGATCATCGTCTCTTCGCGCCCGCGGGCATGCAGCAGCCGGTCGGTGAAGATGTGCCCGCGTTCGGGGTCCGCGCCCAGTTGTGCCTCGTCGATGGCGACAAAGGCGTGTTCGCCCATCGTCCTTGGCATGGCCTCTGCGGTGCAGAGGAAATAGCGCGCTTGCGGAGGCTCGATCCGTTCTTCGCCGGTGATCAGCGCCACGGCCTTGTCGCCCTTGATGCTGCGCACCCGGTCATAGACCTCGCGCGCGAGCAGGCGCAGCGGAAAACCCATCATGCCGGACGAATGGCCGCACATCCGCTCGATCGCGAGGTGGGTCTTGCCGGTGTTGGTCGGGCCAAGCACCGCGCGCACCCGATCATCCGCAGAGCTGCGATCTCGCGCTGTGGCGGGACGGGGATGGGCGGGGAAGGTCACGGCCCCGCGGTTGTGTCAGGCTTGGCGGGGCGGAGCAAGGCCGCGCACGAGCCGCGCCGGGGCATAAGGGAAACAACTTATCGCACCCTTGATGCGTTTGGTCGCTGGTTAACGCGGACTTTACTTTGATCGGTGTAGGAAATGCGACAAGCCTGAGCCCGGCACGCCGGTGACGGGTGCGGCTCTCGGGGCAATGATGTTGGACCATGCGCGCAATCTGAGCGATCTGCCCGAGGCAGAGGACGGCCCTGCCGAGGGCCCGTCGTCGCCTGTCGACCCGACCCCCGCGCTCGATCCGGAAACCGCGCGCGGTCTGCTGCCCTATCTGCGCAATTCGCAGAAGCTCGCCCAGCCAGGCCCGGCGCAGGAGGCCAGACGCAAGGTGGTCGCGCGGGTCAATGGTTTCAGCGAACGCCATGACGAATGGAAGCTCGCCGCCTCGCGCTGGTTTGACGGGATCGATCTCGCGCCTGATCTGGCCGAGGATATCGGCAGCCGCCGCTGGTTTCGCGGGCTTGGCACGATGATCGGCCTTGGCGCGCTGGCGCTGGCGTTCTGGCCTGACCTTACTCCGCTGGAAGCGCGCCCTGCCATGCCGCAGGACGAGGAAGTCACCAGCGAGTTGCGCAGCCAGATGATCCTGCCGCTGGCGCTGGGCGCGGATTCGGGCCGCCGCATGGGGCCGACGGGTCAGGTGATCCCGCTCAAGAACGCGCCCGAACGCCCGCAGATCCAGCTGATGGTCACGCTTGCCCCAGGGGACAGTTTCGCCACCATGCTGCGCCGTGCCGGTGTTGCGGCCAGCGACATTGATCGCGCCGCCGCACTGGTCGGTCAAACGGTGCCGCTGGCCGACATTACCCCCGGCACGCAGATCGACGTGCTGCTCGGTCGTCGTCCCGCTCCGGGTGAACCGCGCCCGCTTGACAGTCTCGCCTTTCGCGCGCGTTTCGATCTGGAACTTGAACTGACCCGCCCCGGTGTGGGTGAAACCGCCGAGGACGGCACCCCTGTCATCCCGAGCGGACCCCTCGCGCTGAAACGCAACATCATTCGCGTCGATGAAACCCCGCTGCGCGTGCGCGGCACGGTCGGTTCCAGCCTGTATCGCTCGATGCGGCAGGCGGGCGTCCCGGCCAGCGCGGTGCAGGAATACCTGAAGGCGCTCGATGCCCAGGTCGACATGGAGCGCGAGGTGCGCGCCAGTGACGAATTCGACATCATCCTTGCCTATCGCCGCGCCGCCACCGGCGAACGGCAGGCGGGACAATTGCTTTATGCCGGGGTCGATCGCGGCGGCAAACCGCGCGCGCAGTTGATGCGCTGGGGCAAGGACGGGCGGTTTTACGAGGCTTCGGGCGTGGGTGAACAGCGCAACGGCCTGCTGGCACCGGTGCCGGGGGCGATTACCTCGGGCTTCGGGATGCGCCGCCACCCGATCCTTGGCTATCGCCGGATGCATGCGGGGATGGACTTCAAGGCGCGTCATGGCACGCCGATCGTCGCAGCCAGCGATGGCCGGGTCAGCGCTGCGGGGCGCGCGGGCGGCTGCGGTATCGCGGTGCGGCTGGAGCATGGTGGAGGCCTTGCCACCCGCTATTGCCACATGAGCCGCATGGCGGTGAGCCGCGGCCAGCAGGTGCGGCGCGGGCAGGTGATCGGCTATGTCGGTTCCACCGGCCTTTCGACCGGCCCGCACCTGCACTACGAGATGTATCGCGGCGGGCAGGCGATCAATCCGGCCAGCGTCGCCTTTGTCACCCGCGCCGAGCTGACCGGCACCGAGCTGATCGATTTCCGCCGCCAGCTGATCCGCCTGAAGGAGGTGGAAACCGGCGCGGCGCTCAAGGATCTCGAACCGCTACCGACCGAGGTCGAGGAGCCGGTGCGCGAGATCGAGAAAATCGACCTCGCCAAGCGGACCGGACAGCCACGCTCGCTGTAACGAGAGCTTGTCGGGCGCGGCCGATTGCGCCTAAACCTTGCGCCCATGACCGGAAGCTATCCCAACACCCGCCTGCGCCGCAGCCGCGCCCATGGCTGGAGCCGTGCGCTCCACCGCGAAACCATGCTCACCCCTGCCGATCTCATATGGCCGCTGTTCGTGACGGCAGGAGAGGGCGTGGAGGAACCGATCGCAACGCTGCCCGGCGTCTCGCGCTGGTCGGTCGATGGCATCGTCGCCCGCGCGAAAGAGGCGGCGGCGCTCGGTATTCCGGTGGTGGCCTTGTTCCCCAACACCCCGCGCGAATTGCGCAGCGACGACGGGGCCGAAGCGCATAATCCCGACAACCTGATGTGCCGCGCGATCCGTTCGATCAAGGATGCATGCGGGGATTCGGTCGGCGTGCTGACCGATGTCGCGCTCGATCCCTATACCTCGCACGGGCAGGATGGGCTGGTGGATGATGCCGGCTATGTCGTGAATGATGAAACGGTGGCGGTGCTGGTCGATCAGGCGGTCAACCAGGCCAATGCCGGGGCGGACATCATCGCCCCGTCGGACATGATGGACGGGCGCATCCACGCGATCCGCATGGCGCTGGAGATTAACGGGCATTCCAATGTCCAGATCATGTCCTACGCTGCCAAATATGCCAGCGCCTTTTACGGCCCGTTCCGCGATGCGGTGGGTTCGGGCGGGTTGCTGAAAGGCGACAAGAAGACCTACCAGATGGACCCCGCCAATGGTGACGAGGCGCTGCGTGAAGTCGCAATGGACATTGCCGAAGGTGCCGACAGCGTGATGGTGAAGCCGGGTCTCGCCTATCTCGACATCATCTACCGGGTGAAGCAGCGGTTTGACGTGCCGGTTTTCGCTTACCAGGTCAGCGGCGAATACGCGATGATCGAGGCCGCGCAGGCGGCCGGGATTGGCGATCGTGATGCGCTGGTGCTGGAAAAGCTGATCGCCTTCAAGCGCGCCGGATGCAGCGGGATCCTGACCTATCACGCCGCGCATGTCGCGCGTCTGCTGAATGGGTGAGGTGGTTCTCGTCACCGCGCGGCTTGAACTGCGGCGCATCGTGCCGGACGACATCGACCGCCAGCTGCGATTGCTCAACACGCCATCGGTGATGAAGCATCTGGGTGGGGTGAAGACCCGCGAACAGGTCGCTGAAAAGCACGCCCGCACCCAGGCATTGTGGCAGAGCGACGGCTTCGGCTTCATGATGATGTGGGAACGGGACACGGGCGAAATGGTCGGTCATTGCGGGATGAAGCGAGTCGACAATCCGCTCGCGGCGAATATCGGCGATCACGAGATCGGCTGGCTGGTGTGCGAGGAACGCTGGCGTCGGGGCTATGCTCATGAAGCGATGTCTGCGGTGGTCGACTGGGCGTTCTTGCAGCATGGCGCACCGCACCTCGTCGCCTTGACCTCACTGGCCAATCGCGGCAGCTGGCGGCTGATGGAAAAGCTCGGGATGGAGCGGCGCGCAGACCTCGATTTCACCGACCCTGCGTTCCCTCCGGCCGACAATCCGATGATCCAGTATTCGCTCAACCAAGAGCAATGGGAGGCCCAGTCATGATTCATCGCCCCGGCGTCAACATCATCCCGATCCATGGCAAGACGCCGCAGATCCACGACACCGCCTTCATCGCCCCGGGCTGCACCATCATCGGCGATGTGGTGATCGGCGCAGGGTCTTCGATCTGGTACAATTGCGTGCTGCGCGCCGACGTGTTCAGCATCCGCATTGGCGAGCGCAGCAATGTGCAGGACGGCAGCATCCTCCATTGCGACCCGCCGCGCCCTGGTGATCCCGATGGCTGCCCGCTGGTGATCGGCGATGATGTGCTGATCGGCCACATGGCGATGGTTCACGGTTGCACGATCCACGATCGCGGTTTCGTGGGGCTGGGCGCGATCGTGATGAACAAGGCCGTGATCGGCAGCGACGCGATGCTGGGCGCAGGCGCGATGCTGACCGAGCGCAAGGTCATGGAGCCGCGCGAATTGTGGGGCGGGCGTCCGGCGCGCAAGATGCGCGATCTGGATGACGCTGCGATTGCGGGGATGCGCATCGGCGTGGCGCATTACGCCGAAAACGCGAAGCATCATGCCGAGGCGGTGGCAGCGGCGCTAGACTAGCTTGCCGGCTGCTTGAGATATTTCAGCATGTAGCCGACGTAATCGATCTTCCCGATCGCAAGGCCTTCCATGCGCAGGATCGCATAGGCGCTCATCAGGTGGAAATAGACCTGCGGCGTTGCCCAATCACGGCAATATTCGTGCGCCTGCATCGCGAAGGCCATGCCGTTGGGGACGGTGAACTCCACCGTGTCGCCGCTCGCAGGCCAGGTGGCGGCATCGGTTGCGGCGACCATCGCTTGTGTGGCGGCAATCCGCGCACGCGCATCGGCGAAGCTGGTAATGTCGCTTTCGTCCGAGGTGAGATCCACTGACCCGAGCCGCTTGAGAGCGGTCACCACCTGATCCAGCGTGAAGCGGATCTGGGTGTGGAGCGGGAACATGTCCTCGGCCAGCCGCGCTTGCAGCAGTGCTTCGCCCTTTTCGTGGCTCTCCGCCTTGGCGACGAGGTTGTCGAGCGTGCCGAGGGTATTGGCGTAAGTGGCCAGCGCTGCGGTGGCGTAGGACATGGTTCTCTCCCGTTGATCTGCGGGTGAGGTAGGCTGCGGTCAGTCCTTTATCAATGCGCGCAGCGCAGCGATCTTGTCCGCCTCGTGCGCGGGCTTGTCCCAGCGGATGCGGTGGATGCGGGGGAAGCGCATGGCGATGCCCGATTTGTGGCGTTTGGAGGTGTGGACAGAATCGAACGCGACCTCGAACACCAGTTCACGCTTCACTTCGCGCACCGGGCCAAAACGGTTCAGCGTGTTCTGCCGCACGAATTTGTCGAGCTGCTTCAATTCGGCATCGGTGAAGCCGGTATAGGCCTTGCCCACCGGCAACAGTTCCGCACCCGCATCGGGATCGCCGTCCCAGCAGCCGAAAGTAAAATCCGAATGGAAGCTGCTGCGCTTGCCGCTGCCACGCTGGGCATACATCACCACGCAATCCACCAGCAGCGGATCGCGCTTCCACTTGTACCACAGCGCCGCCTTGCGCCCCGCCACGTAAGGGCTGTCGCGGTGCTTGAGCATCAGGCCCTCGATCGCCGCGTCACGCGCGCTTTCACGGATGCGGGCGAGGTGGGCAAAATCATCGGCCTCGACCAATGCGGACAGGTCAAAGTGGCTGGCGGGCAGGTGCGGCATCAGGGCTTCCAAAGTCGCGCGGCGCAACTTCCATGGGGCCTCGCGCCAGTCAGTGCCTTCACACAGCAGCACATCATAGAGCCGCACGAAGGCAGGGGACTCCTTGAGCATCTTGGCCGACACCGTCTTGCGGCCGAGCCTTTGCTGGAGCGCATTGAAACTCGCCGCGCCGCCTGCTTCACCGCCTTGCGCGGAGCCGCGCACCAGCAATTCGCCATCCAGCACAGCGTCCACCGGCAGCGCGCCCAGCAATTCTGGGAAGGTCGCGGAGATATCGTCGCCCGAGCGTGAATAGACCCGCGTTTCGGCGCGCCCTTCATGATTGGTGGTGCGCACCAGTTGCACGCGGATGCCGTCCCATTTCCACTCGGCGGCATAGTCTGAAAGATCGATCTCCCCGTCCTCCAGCGGATGCGCGAGCATGAAGGGCCGGAAGCGCGGTACGCCTGCCAGATCGGGCGGGGTTGCGCCATCCGCGGCCCAATCAAACAATTCGGCATAGGGCGGGACGAGCGCGTGCCAATATTCCTCGACCTCCTCCACCGCGACATCAAAGGCCTGCGCAAAGGCGGTCTTGGCCAGCCGCGCCGACACGCCCACGCGTATCCCGCCGGTGGCGAGCTTGATCAGCGCATAGCGGCCCTTGGCGTCCTTCCGGTCGAACAGGTCGGCAAGCTCTTTCGGGGCGGTGGCGCGGGTGAGGTCGGACAGGCGCTCTACCACCTCCGCCAGCGACAGAGGGGTTTGCGGCGCGGCATCCTCCGGCCCGGGCCACAGCAGGCTGGCTGTCTCCGCCGTATCGCCGACAAAATCGCGGGAGAGCGCCCACAACACCGGGTCGATCCGTTCCATCATCAGATTGCGGATGGTCGAGGATTTGACCGCGGGGAAATTCAGCCCCTCGGTCAATCCAGCCAGCGCCCAGCCGCGATCGGGATCGGGCTGGCTGCGCAGATAGGCAGCGATCAGCGCCAGCTTGCGGTTGCGGCTGGTGGTATAGACCAGGGCATCGAGAAGCGCGGCGAACTCCTCCATCAGTCGTCCTCGTCCTCATACCCCACCAGCGCCAGCGCGCGGGCGCGGCGCTGATTGAGCTGGCACCAGCGCAGCAGGGCTTCCTCGCGTCCGTGGGTGATCCAGGTTTCCTGCGGGTTCACAGCTGCAATGGTGGTGGTCAGCTCGTTCCAGTCGGCATGGTCGGAAATCACCAGCGGCAGCTCGACCCCGCGCTGGCGGGCGCGGCCGCGCACCCGCATCCAGCCGCTCGCCATTGCGGTTAGGGGCGCGGGCAGGCGGCGGCTCCAGCGGTCATTGAGGGCGGATGGCGGCGCGAGCACGATGGCCCCGCGCATTGCGTCCTTTGACGGCGCATCGCTGACCAGCCGAAGATCGCCGAGCGCCACGCCCTGTTCTTCATAAAGGCGGCACATGGCCTCCATCGCGCCATGCAGAAAGATGGTGTCATGATGTCCCGCTGCGCGCAGTTCGGCGATCACCCGCTGCGCCTTGCCCAGCGCATAAGCGCCGACAAGCACGCTGCCTTCCGCATTTTCCGACAGTGATTTCAATAGCTTGGAGATCTCCTCTCCGATCGGTGGATGGGTGAATACCGGCAGGCCGAAGGTCGCCTCGGTGATGAAGATGTCGCAGGGGGTGACTGCGAAGGGCGCGCAGGTGGGATCGGGTGCGCGCTTGTAATCGCCGGTGATGATGACCCGCTCGCCTGCGCGCTCCAGCAGGATTTGCGCCGAGCCGAGCACGTGACCGGCGGGGAGGAAGGTGGCGCGCACCCCGCCGCCAATCGCGATGCTCTCGCCGTAATCCACCGGGACTGCGCCTGCCTGCGTGTTGTAGCGCAATTGCATGATCGCCAGCGTTGCCGGGGTGGCCAGCGTCTCGCCATGCCCGCCGCGCGCGTGATCGGCGTGGCCGTGGGTGACAAGCGCGCGCGGCACGGCGCGCGAGGGATCGACCCACGTATCGGCGGGGACGATATGGATGCCCCACGGTTCGGGCCGGATCCAGGCAAAGGGGGCGCTCACGCTTGTTCAAACGAAAAGGGCGCGGACAGGTTTCCCCGACCGCGCCCCTTGTTTCGGATGTGCGCCGCTCAGCCTTCGCCCGCCTCGGGCGCGGGTTTCTTTGCAGCGGGTTTCTTCTTTGCTGGCGCTTTCCGCTTGGGCTTCACCTTGGGCGGGGCCGGGGTCATTTCGAAGCTCGGCTTGCCGTCCTTCACGGTGACATGCACCTCGCCGCCGTCGGACAGCTTGCCGAACAGCAGTTCCTCGGCGAGCGGCTGCTTGATCTTGTCCTGGATCAACCGGCCCATGGGGCGCGCGCCATAGAGCTTGTCGTAACCCTTGTCCGCCAGCCAGCTGCGGGCATCGCTGTCGAACTGGATATGGACGTTCTGTTCCGCCAGTTGCAGTTCGAGCTGGAGGATGAACTTGTCGACAACGCGGGCCACCGTGCTCTTGCCGAGATAGGCAAACGGCACGATCGCATCGAGCCGGTTGCGGAATTCCGGCGTGAACATCTTCTGCACTGCCTCGGTTCCGGCGTCTTCCTTGGACACATCGCCGAACCCGATTCCGCTGCGCGCCATGTCGGACGCGCCGGCGTTGGTGGTCATGATCAGCACCACGTTGCGGAAATCGACCGTCTTGCCGTGGTGATCGGTCAGGCGGCCATTATCCATCACCTGCAACAGGATGTTGAACAGATCAGGGTGCGCCTTTTCGATCTCGTCCAGCAGCAGCACGCAATGCGGGTTCTGATCGACCGCATCGGTCAGCAGCCCGCCCTGATCATAGCCGACATAGCCCGGAGGCGCGCCGATCAGGCGGGAGACAGAATGACGCTCCATATATTCCGACATGTCGAAGCGCTTCAGCTCAATCCCCATGATGCTGGCGAGCTGGCGCGCGACTTCGGTCTTGCCGACGCCGGTCGGGCCGGAGAACAGGAACGAGCCGATCGGCTTGTCCGGATCACGCAGACCTGCGCGGGACAGCTTCATCGCGGTCGAAAGCCGCTGGATCGCCTCGTCCTGCCCGAACACGACATGTTTCAGATCGCGTTCGAGGTTTTCGAGCGCCTTCTTGTCGTCCTTGCTGACCGATTTGGGCGGGATGCGCGCCATCGTCGCGATCACCATTTCGATCTCGCGCGCGGTGATGGTTTTCTTGCGGCGGCTGGGCGGGACGAGCATCTGCATCGCGCCGACTTCGTCGATCACGTCGATCGCCTTGTCGGGCAGCTTGCGATCATTGATATAGCGCGCCGACAACTCGACCGCCGTCTTGATCGCATCGGGGGTGTATTTCACCTTGTGGTGATCCTCGAACGCAGAACGCAGACCTTTCAGGATCTTGATCGTGTCCTCGATCGTGGGCTCGTTCACGTCGATTTTCTGGAACCGGCGCAGAAGGGCGCGGTCCTTTTCGAAATGGTTGCGGAATTCCTTGTAGGTGGTGCTGCCAATACAGCGGATCGCGCCGCTCGAAAGGGCGGGTTTCAGGAGGTTGGAGGCATCCATCGCCCCGCCGCTGGTCGCGCCTGCACCGATCACGGTGTGAATCTCGTCGATGAACAGCACCGCGTGCGGCATCGCCTCCAGTTCGGTGACGACCTGCTTCAGGCGTTCTTCAAAATCGCCGCGGTAACGCGTGCCGGCCAGCAGCGCGCCCATGTCGAGCGAGTAGATCACCGCTTCCTGCAGCACCTCGGGCACGTCGCCTTCGATGATCTTGCGCGCAAGCCCTTCGGCAATTGCGGTTTTGCCGACGCCGGGATCGCCGACATAAAGCGGGTTGTTCTTCGACCGGCGGCACAGGATCTGGATCGTCCTGTCAACCTCCGGCCCGCGTCCGATCAGCGGATCGATCTTGCCCGCTTCGGCTTTGGCATTGAGGTTGACGGTGAACTGGTCGAGCGCGGTTTCCTTCTTGTTGGCGCTGTCCTTGGTCTGTGCCGGTTCGTCCGCCTTGTCGGCGCCTTGCGGGGTCTTGCCTTCGATCTGGCGGCCGCCCTTGCCGATGCCGTGGCTGATATAGCTCACCGCATCCAGCCGGCTCATGTCCTGCTGCTGGAGGAAGTAGACCGCGTAGGAATCGCGTTCGGAAAACAGCGCGACCAGCACATTGGCACCCGTGACGGTGTCCTTGCCCGATGATTGCACATGCAGGATCGCGCGCTGGATCACCCGCTGGAAACCGGCGGTGGGCTGCGGATCGGCCCCGTCCTCCGTCTTAAGTGATTGATATTCCTGATCGAGGTACTGTTTCACCACCTCGCCCAGTTCGGCAAGGTCCACCCCGCAGGCACCCATCACCGCGGCGGCATCCTCATCATCGATCAGCGCCAGCAGCAGATGCTCCAGAGTCGCATATTCGTGCTTGCGCTCGGACGCGTTGCCGAGCGCGTTGTGCAGGGTCCGTTCGAGGTTCTGTGCGAAGCTGGGCATGGGAAATCTCTATGGGAGGGCGAGGGATGCTCGTGACGAGCGAGCGGGGGGAGTCGTTGCGGCAGTATATGGGATGGTCGCTGCAAATTGCGAATCCCATTGTACGGGTGCCGGAGGAAAACCGGGTTGGCTCACCCGGCAGGCTTTCCGAACAGCGCGTCGGCGGCGGCGCGGTGGGCGGCGGCTTTGCCGCGATGCGCCGTAACCCGCGCGATTTCCGCTTCGAGCAGGGCGATGCGATCATCCAGCTCGGCCTGCGAATAGGGGCCGAGATCTTCGGCGGCGAGGCGCGAGGCTGCGTCGCCTTTGGGTCTGGGGAGATCGGGTTCTTCCATTCGAACGCAGCATCGCAAGCCAAGCGGCTTGCTGTCAATCGGCAAGGCGGTTATTCGCGCCTTCGATGTGGTTAACAGGCCACATGTTTATCGGGGCATGTTCAGGGGGACAAGATAATGGTCGCAGGGTCGGGGACAGACCTTCCCAAAACAATGGCTGCAATCGGATTCAGCGCGCCCGGCGGGCCGGATGTGCTGCAGGTCGAGACGCTGCCCTTGCCGCTCCTGCGCCCTGATGATCTGCTGATCCGTGTTGCCTATGCCGGGGTCAACCGCCCCGATTGCCTTCAGCGTGCCGGGGTCTATCCGCCGCCGCCGGGCGCATCGCCGCTGCTGGGGCTGGAAGTGTCGGGAGAGGTCGTTGCGGTCGGCAGCGAAGTCCCGCGTGAAATGATCGGGCAGTTTGTCGCCGCGCTGACGCCGGGCGGGGGCTATGCCGAATATTGCGCCGCGCATTGGCAGCATTGCCTGCCGGTTCCCCAGGGCATGCTGCTGGCCGAGGCTGCGGCCATCCCCGAAACCCTGTTCACCGTATGGCACAACCTGTTCGAGCGCGGATTGGCCCGCGATGGCGAGCGGGTGCTGGTGCATGGCGGCACATCGGGCATCGGGACAATGGCGATCATGCTGGCCAAGGCGTTCGGGATGGAGGTGATCGTCACCTGCGGCGACGCGGCCAAATGCGCCGCAGCGACGCGGATCGGGGCCGATCTGGCAATCAATTACCGCGAGACCGATTTTGCCGAGGCGGTGATGGCGCACACGGCGGGCAAGGGCGTGAACATCGTGCTCGACATGGTTTCGGGCGATTATGTCGCGCGCAATTGCAAATGCCTTGCCGAAGATGGCCGCCATGTCACCATCGCGGTGCTGGGCGGGGCCAAGGCCGATATCAATATGGCGCTGGTGATGATGCGGCGGTTGACGCTGACCGGATCGACCCTGCGTCCGCGCACCGACAACTTCAAATCCGCGCTGGCTGACGAGATCGCCGATAATGCTTGGCCGCTGTTTGCCGATGGCGAGCTGTCGCCGGTGATGGACATGACCCTCCCCCTGGCCGAAGCTGCAGCCGCCCATGCGCGGATGGAAGCGGGCGAACATATCGGCAAGATCGTGCTGGAGGTCGCTGGCGGATAGGCGAATGGTTCGCCGCAGCGGCCAAAGCCCCGACTGAATTATTGGAGAATGACGCGAAACCGTCATTCGCCTGCTCAACCCCTGTAACATTTCCCTGTCATGGCGTCTTGCGAGCAAGACATGACATCCAGGGATTATGCCATGACCGGTTCCGATCTGTCTGACCTGATCAGCACAAATGTCGCCAGCTTTCCGCTGACCGCCCCCAAGACCCCCGAACCCGAGGTGCCTGAACTGGGTGGCCCTGAACGGCGGCGCTATCGCACCATCTGGATCAGCGATGTCCACTTGGGCACCAAGGGCTGCAATGCCGAGCTGCTGATCGACTTCCTCGACAATACCGACAGCGAGGTGATGTACCTGGTCGGCGATATTATCGATGGCTGGCGGCTGAAAAAGAAGTTCTACTGGCCCGCCGCGCATAATGACATCGTCTGGCGGATCATGAAACGCGCCCGGCGCGGAACGCGGGTGGTCTACATCCCCGGCAACCATGACGAGATGTTCCGCCAGTTCACCGGCTTGAACTTCGGCGGGATCGAGATCCGCCGTGCGGCCTTTCACGATACGGCCGACGGGCGGCGGCTGATGGTGCTGCATGGCGACGAATTCGACGCGGTGATGCTGTCGCACCGCTGGCTCGCCTTCGTGGGCGACCATGCCTACCACCTGATGATGAAGCTCAACCTCACGGTCAACGCGTTCCGCCGCTGGCTGGGAAAGCCGTATTGGTCGCTGTCCAAGGCTGCCAAGCACAAGGTCAAGAACGCGGTGGAATTCATCGGCAAATACGAGGAAGTCGTCGCCCGTGCCGCTGGCGAGCGCGGGGTCGACGGGGTGGTGTGCGGCCATATCCACACCGCCGAATTCCGGATGTTCGACCATAATGGCAAGGCCATCGAATACTGGAATGATGGCGACTGGGTGGAAGGTTGCAACGCGCTGGTCGAGCATCACGACGGGCGGATGGAGATCCTCCACTGGCCCGAGGAAATGAAGCGGCGGCTTGCGGCAGAGGCCCCGGCCACCACCTCTGAAACCGGTACTGCGCGCGAGGCGGCGTGAACCGGCTGAGCTCCATCTTGCCGGAAACCGCGCACGCCGCGATCGCCCCCTCTTCCATCGCCCCCGCCTCCATCGCAATCGTCACCGATGCGTGGCACCCGCAGACCAATGGCGTGGTGCGCACGCTGTCGACCACCTGCGATGTGCTGCGCGGCTGGGGGCATGAGGTCACGGTGATCTCGCCCGAGGGATATCCTGCGATCCCCGCGCCGACCTATCCGGAAATCCGCCTTGCCCTGACAGCGCCGGGCGCAGTCGGACGGCGGCTGGCCAGTATCGCGCCCGAAGCGGTGCATATCGCCACCGAAGGGCCTTTGGGCTTTGCCGCGCGGCGTTACTGCCTGCGCCGCAAGCTGCCGTTCACCACCGCCTATCACACCCAGTTCCCCGATTACCTCGCGCGCCGGACGGGGCTGCCCGCGCGCGCGTTCTGGCCTTATATCCGCTGGTTCCACCGCCCGGCACAGGCCATCATGGTGGCGACCGAGACGATTCGCGCCCAGTTGCGCGAACAGGGCCTGACCCAGCTCATCCACTGGAGCCGCGGGGTCGATCTGGTGTCATTTTCTCCCCAGGCCCCGCCGCCGCCCGAATATGCCGATATCGCAGGCCCGATCCTGCTCTACGTCGGGCGCATCGCGGTGGAAAAGAACATCGAGGCTTTCCTGGCCTGCGACTATCCCGGCACCAAGGTGGTGGTCGGTGACGGCCCGGCCCGCGCAGGCCTGGAGGCGAAGTTCCCCAAGGCGCGCTTCCTTGGCAAGAAGACCGGGACGGCGTTGGCGGGCTGTTATGCCGGGGCCGATGTGTTCGTGTTCCCAAGCCGCACCGACACCTTTGGCCTTGTCATGATCGAGGCGCTGGCCTGCGGCACCCCGGTCGCCGCCTTCCCGGTGGCAGGGCCGATCGACATCGTCACGCCCCAGGTGGGCGCCCTGTCGGAAGACCTCGCCCGCGCCATCGACGCCGCGCGGTATTGCGATCGCACGGCCTGCGCGGCCTATGGCGCAAGCTATTCATGGGAAGCGGCGACACACCAGTTCCGATCGGGGCTGGCGGCGCTGGAGGAAGAGCGCAGTTTGCCCTTCGCAGCAGCGCCGGCGTTCTGAATCAAGGTTTGCTTGCCGTTTGGCAGGCAATCGCCTATCTAGGCCGGCAAGGTGGCCGCTCCGAAAGGGGCGGCCCTTCTATTTTGAACGGAGATTTCCCTCATGGCTATCAAGGATCAGCCCAAGCCGCTGATGCCGCACGCCACCGCGACCTGGCTGGTGGACAACACCGGATTGTCGTTTGAACAGATTGCAGAATTCTGCGGGCTGCACATTCTTGAAGTGCAGGCGATGGCCGACGATCTGGCGGGCAGCAAATATACCGGGCGCGACCCGGTTCATTCGGGCGAGTTGACGCAAGGCGAGATCGAACTTGGTCAGGCCGACCCGTCCTATTCGCTCAAGATGCACAAGGCCCCGGTCGAAGTGACCCGCACCAAGGGCCCGCGTTACACCCCCGTGTCGAAGCGGCAGGACAAGCCCGATGGCATCGCGTGGATCCTGCGCAGCCATCCCGAGGTGTCGGATGCGCAGATTTCCAAGCTGATCGGCACCACCCGCAACACCATCGGCGCGATCCGTGAGCGGTCGCACTGGAACATCCAGAACATCCAGCCCAAGGATCCGGTGACGCTGGGCCTGTGTTCGCAGCGCGAGCTTGACGCAGTGGTCGCCAAGGCCGCCAAGCGCGCAGGCGTGACCGAGGATGTCGAAGCCCCGGTCAAGGGTGAGCGCAATGACCGCGAAAAGCTGATCGAGGAACTGCGCGCCGAACGCGATGCGACCCACAAGGCCGCTGCCGAAGCCGCGCAGGAAGCCGAGGCCGAAGCCTGGCTTGCCGCACGCCGCGCAGCCGAAGCTGCCGAGGAAAAGATCGACCCCGAAAGCGGGTTCATCAAGGACTGAGCGCGGCTGGCCGGGGTGCTGTGATCACTCCGGCCGCCGCGCCCTCCCGCGCGCGGCGCAACCGCTTCGCGCCATTGCGAAAAATCAGCGCTGCGGGCACGAGTTTTGCTTGTGCACGAGGGCATTGTCAGCCACAATTACTGACATGTCTGTCAGTAACGTCGCCTACCATCACCCGACCCCGCAAGGCACCCTGTTCGAAGCGTTGAGCCTGCCGGCCATGTTTGAGCGCACCATGCGTGCCGATCCGCAGGCACCATTCCTGCATTTCCTCGGGCGCACCTATTCCTATCGCGAAATCTTCGAGGATGCGCAGCGCTTTGCCGCAGGGTTGCAGGCGCTTGGCATTGCCCGCGGCGACCGGGTGGGCCTGTTCCTGCCCAATGTCCCGATCTACGCTGCCGCTTATTACGGGGCGATGATGGCCGGTGCAATCGTGGTCAATTTCTCGCCGCTCTATTCGGTCGAGGAGCTGAACTGGCAGGTTGAGGATAGCGGCACCCGCGTGCTGGTGACGCTGGATGTGCCCGAACTCTATCAGACCGCGCACAAGGTGCTGGCCGCCTCCTCGCTGGAAACGTTGGTGGTCGGCCGCCTCGCCGACATGCTGCCGTGGTACAAGGGCATCGCATTGAAGCTGCTGAAACGCAGCCAGATTGCCGATGTCGGTTATGGTCCCGGCGTGCGCAGCTGGGCCGAGATGACGCCCGACCGGGCTTTCACCCCCGCCGATGTGACGCCGCAAGACCTCGCCCTGCTGCAATATACCGGCGGCACCACCGGGCGGCCCAAGGGAGCGATGCTGGGGCATGACCAGCTTTCGGTGAACGCCCAGCAGGTTGCGGCGATCAATCCCTTTGATGATGTCCGCAATGAAGTTTTCATGGGCGCGCTGCCGTTTTTCCATGTCTTCGCCAACACCGCGCTGCTCAACCACGCGGTCGCGACCGGCGCGTCAATCGCGATGGTGCCGCGGTTCGAGACAAAGCAGGTGCTGGAAACGATCGAGCGCTATCGCTGCACCGGCTTTCCCGGCGTGCCGACCATGTTCCAGGCGATGCTCGATCACCCCGATCTGGCGAAAACCGACTTGTCGAGCCTCAAGGTCTGCATTTCCGGCGGCGCGCCGATGCCCGGCCCCGTCCATGCCCGCTTTGAAGCCGCGACCGGGGTGAGGCTGGTCGAAGGCTATGGCCTCACCGAAAGCGCCGGCGTGGTCTCGGTCAACCCCTATGAAGGCACCCGCAAGCGCGGCACCATCGGCCAACTCGTTCCGGGAACCGAAGTGATCCTGCTCGACAAGGAGCACCCCGAAAACCTCGCTCCGGAAGGCGAGCCGGGCGAACTGGCGGTGTGCGGCCCGCAGGTGATGCGCGGCTACTGGAACCGGCCCGAAACCGATGCCGACACCTTCGTCGAACGCGATGGCAAACGCTATCTGCGCACCGGCGATGTCGCGCGGATCGACGAAGACGGGTTCCTCGAAATTGTCGACCGCATCAAGGACATGATCGCGGTCGGCGGGTTCAAGGTGTTCCCGAGCGTGGTCGAGGACGTGATCCTTGAACATCCCGCGGTGAAGGAGGCGCTGGTGATCGGCGTGCCCGAAGAATATCGCGGCGAAGTGCCCCGCGCCTATGTCGCGCTGCAAAGCGATGCGGGCGCCACAGCCGAGGAGCTGGCCAGCTGGCTCAACGCCAAGATCGGCAAGCACGAACGCGTCGATCAGGTGGTGATCCGCGAAAGCCTGCCCAAGACGATCATTGGCAAGCTCGACCGCAAGGCCTTGCGCGCCGAGGTGCTGTAACCCGCCTTATTCCGCCGCTTCGACGCTTGCCGAAGGCACGGCCTTGACCGGCTGGCGCGCATTGGGGGCAAATCGGCCATCGACCTGTGCGCCCTGTTCGATCGTCAGCGCATCATAATGGACATCGCCTTCGATCACCGCGCTCTTGAGGATCACCAGTTCGCGTGCAGTGATCGAACCGGCAACGCGGCCCGCGAGCCGCGCGCTCTCGGCGGTGACGGCGCCGTTGATGTTGCTCGATTCGCCTTGCACGAGGCTGGCGCACTTGATGTCGCCCTCGATCGTGCCGTCGACGTGAAGATCGGCGGTGGCGCTGATATCGCCCTTGATCACCACATCCGCGCCAATCACCGAAAAGGTCGAACCCGAAGCCATCGTGCTGCCTCTACTGGCCGGCCGGCTGGGCGGGGGTGCGGTCCGGTCCGGCTCTGCGGACTTCTTTGAGAACATCGGAGGCGGTCTCCAGAAAGGGGCGCGGATTGACCGCGCGGTCATTGATGCGGACTTCGAAATGCAGATGCGGGCCGGTCGAACGCCCGGAATTGCCAAGCCCGCCCAGCGTTGCGCCGGTCTCGACCAGCTGGCCGGGCTTCACATCGATCCGCGACAGGTGGGCGTAACGGGTCATCATGCCATTGGCGTGGGTGATTTCCACCACCTTGCCATAGCCGCCCTTGCGCCCGGCAAAAGTGATGCGGCCCTCGGCTGCGGCAAAGATCGGCGAGCCAACCGCGCCCTTGAAATCAAGGCCCGAATGCATCGCTGCGCGGCCATTGAACGGGTCGCGCCTGTAACCGAAACCCGAGGTGATATTCTCGACCGTCGCCGGCACGACCTGCGGAATGCCATCCAGCGCTCGTTCCAGCACGGCCATGCGCGACAGGCTCAGCCCGAGCCGTTCGAACCGCGGGTCGATTTCGCCATTGCCTGACGGTGAAATCGCCTCAAACGGGCCGCCCATTGCCGCACGGGTCTGGCGGCTGAGTGCGGCGGGATCGAGGTTGAGCTTGCGCATCGCAGCCTCGGCGCGGCGGGCGCGGGCATCGGCGAAGCGGGTGAGCCGTTCGACCACGGCGATCTGGCGGGCTTCGACCTCGGCCAGGCCGCGCGCCTGCGGGATCAGGGCACCGACCTTCTCCACCGTCTTGGCAGCCTCGGCGCTGGAATCGGTGACGGTGCCGGCGCCGCCGCCTTCGGCGATGATGTCCTCAGGCAGCATCCGCGCCATTTCTTCGAGGAAGTCCTGACGCTGTTGGAGATCGTCCACCACCCGGTCAAGATCGCCGCCATAGGCATCAAGCCGTTCGCGGGCCGTCGCCACGCGCACCTTTTCCTGTTCGAAGGAGGCCAGATCAGCCTCGGCGCGGTACTGGCCCCAGGCCATCACAGCGAGCGAAACAAGCCAACCCAGCACCACGACCAATGCCAGCGCGGCTGCGCGCATCTGGAATCGGGCGGAGATCCTGATGAACCGCACCTGCCCCTGAGAGCGCATGAAAAATTCGCGCTCGGGAAACCAGCGACGTAGCTGTTCGCCCCAATTGCGCGCCGAAATTCTGTCTGACACTGCGGCCCCGATTTTTTATCTATGCCTCACCTCCAGGCGCTATCAGGGCAAATGCGGGGGGTCGAATCGCGCGCCGCAGGCAAGGGGTGAACCGAAGCGGAATCGCGGCGAGCGGTTCATCGCGGAGACATCTTCCACATCCTGTCGGCTGTCTTATCGGAAATTGCGTATCGACGCGTGCAATGTTCCTGATTCGTGCCGAAGGGCGAGCCCCGCCGTTTGCGGCAGGCCTGACAGCGGGCCATGCGGCTGCTAAGGCCCGCGCATGACTCAGACAGCATCCCGCAATACCCGTCCCGAATCCGAAGACCCTCAGACGCTGGTCGAGACGCTCGCGCGCGAAGCACGGCTGGCGCAGCGCCAGCTTGCCGCCATGACCAGCGCGCAGCGCGCGGCGGCGCTGCATCTTGCCGCCGACCGGCTCGAAGCCGCCGCCCCGGCGATCCTCACCGCCAACGCGAGGGATATTGCCGCGGGCGAGGCGCGCGGCCTTGCCAAAGCGATGATTGACCGGTTGGCGCTTGACGAAGCGCGCCTTGCCGGGATTGCCGCCGCGGTGCGCGCGGTGGCCGATCTGCCTGATCCGGTGGGCCAGGTGATCGACCAGTCCGAACAGCCGAATGGCCTCAGGTTCCAGCGCATCCGCGTGCCTGTAGGCACCATCGGGATCATCTATGAAAGCCGCCCCAACGTGACCGCCGATGCCGCTACGCTGTGCGTGCGGGCGGGCAATGCAGTGCTGCTGCGCGGGGGCAGCGAGGCGGTCTTTTCGAACCGCGCGATCCATGCCGCGCTGGTCGAAGGGCTGGTGGAGGGCGGCGTGCCCGCCGAAGCCGTGCAACTGATTCCGACGCAGGACCGCGCGGCGGTGGGCGCGATGCTGGGGGCAGCAGGCCTGATCGACATGATCGTGCCGCGCGGGGGCAAAAGCCTCGTCGCAAGGGTGCAGGCCGACGCGCGCGTGCCGGTGCTCGCGCATCTCGATGGCATCAACCACACCTATATCCACGCCGCCGCCGATCCGGTCATGGCGCAGGACATCGCGCTCAACGCCAAGCTGCGCCGCACCGGCATTTGCGGGGCGATGGAGACGCTGCTGGTGGATGCCGATTATCCCAAGGCGGCGGAACTGGTCGCCGCGCTGATCGACAAGGGCTGCGAAGTGCGCGGCGATGAACGCATTCGCTTGCTAGACGACCGCGTGATCCCGGCCAGCGCGAATGACTGGGACACCGAATATCTCGACGCCGTGCTGTCGGTGGCGATGGTCGATGGCCTCGACGCTGCGCTGGCGCATATCGCCCGCCATTCCTCGGGCCATACTGATGCCATCGTGACGTCGGATGATGCGGCGGCCGAACGCTTCCTGACCGAAGTGGACAGCGCGATCGTGATGCACAATGCCTCCTCGCAATTCGCCGACGGGGGCGAATTCGGCCTCGGCGCGGAAATCGGCATCGCCACCGGGCGGCTGCACGCGCGCGGGCCGGTCGCGCTCGAAGGGCTGACCACCTACAAGTGGCAGGTGCGCGGGCAAGGCCAGACGCGTCCATGACGATCAGGCCCTGAGACCGGCGGACCGGCGCGCTTGCGTTCTCCCCCCCAATTGACCGGGCTGCTCGGGGGCAGCTTCAACCCTGCGCATGGCGGGCACCGGCGCATCAGCCTGTTCGCGGCCCAGGCGTTGGGGCTGGACGAGGTGTGGTGGCTGGTCTCCCCCGGCAATCCGTTGAAACCGCGCGCGGGCATGGCCCCGCTCAAGGCCCGGCTGCGTTCCGCCCGGCAGCAGGCCCGCCGCGCCCCGATCGTGCCGACCGCGATCGAACGGCAGCTTGGCACACGCTACACCATCGATACGCTCCGCTCGCTGGTCCGGCGCTATCCGAAACGGCGGTTCGTGTGGCTGATGGGGGCCGATAATCTCGCCCAGTTCCATCAGTGGAAAGACTGGCGCCAGATCGCCCGGACAATGCCGATTGCGGTGATCGCCCGCCCCGGCTATGATGCAGCCGCCATGACGAGCCCCGCCATGGCCTGGCTCAGGCGCTACCGAGTGCCCGCCGCCAGTTTTCGGAAACGGGGGCAATGGAGCGCACCGGCACTGGTGTTATTGCGTTTCGATCCGGATCACCGCTCGGCCACGGCTATCCGCCGTGCCAATGCCGGGTGGGCTGAAGCTTTGGCTGGGCCGGATCGGAACGACGACAAACACGATACGCCGCTGCGCGACCGGCTGACATTTCGCAGCATCCGGACAGAGGAAGGGGCATGATTCGCGACCCACGCGTTTCGGCTTCCTCACCTGCCCGTCTGCGTGTTGCCGGCCTTCATCGCCCTGAACTCTGGAGATACAAGATTGCCGATTACCGAGGCCTTTGTCGCATCCATTCCGCTTGGCCCGGCGCACGCCGCGGCCAAGGCGGGCCAGTCGCTCGTGCAGCCTGACATGGCAGACCATCCGCTGCACCAACTGGTGATGACCCAGCTTGATGATGATCAGGCGCAGGAAATCGTGTCGATCCCGCTCGAAGGGAAAAGCTCGATTGCCGATCACATGGTGATCGCCAGCGGACGTTCGACCCGGCAGGTGGCAGCGATGGCGCAGAAGCTGGCCGAGAAGATCAAGCAGGCCGGATTCGGCCATGCCCGGATCGAAGGCCTGCCCGCTGCCGACTGGGTGCTGATCGACGCGGGCGACGTGGTGGTGCACCTGTTCCGCCCCGAAGTGCGCAGCTTCTACAACCTTGAACGCATGTGGTCGTTCGAGGGGGGCGAGGCCACGCAAGGCAGGGCCTGAAGCTTTTTCCTGTTTTGCGCGCCCGCCTCCGCGGACGCGTGTCCTCGGTGCTGTTTCAAGCCCTACGGGCCTGAGCACCTGCGGGCGGGCGTTTTTGTTGGCCTATCGCTTCGCTACATGAGGCCATCCGCCCTTGCGGCCACTGCGTGACCGTTCCAATGCGAAACGGGCCGTGACGCGGACCGCAAGGGCGACTGCCCGCCGGCCGGTAGGCCGCCCCTCGGAGGCAAGGCCAAGCCTTGTGCCGTGAGAGAAAAGGACACCGCTATCCTCCTCCACATCATCGCGCGCGGGAAGATTGGCCGGTCGCCGGAGGGCGATCTGCTGGATCGCTATGCCAAGCGTCTGACGTGGCCGGTGAAGTTGACCGAATGGCCCGATACCGGGGCGGGCAAGGTTGCTGAGCCGATGACGCCATGCCGCACCGTGCTGCTCGATGAACGCGGCAAAGCCCTGCCTTCCGAGGATTTCGCCGCCATGCTCGGGCGCTGGCGTGATGAAGGCGTGCGCGAGACGCGCTTCATGCTTGGCGCGGCGGACGGCCATTCCGATGCCGAACGGGCGAACGCCGACCTCCTTCTCGCCTTTGGCCCCGCCACCTGGCCGCACCTGATGGCGCGGGCGATGCTGATGGAACAGCTTTACCGCGCCACCACCATCCTTGCCGGGCATCCCTATCATCGGGCAGGATAGGCGCATGACCCGTCCGGTGATCCTTGCCTTGCTGACCACCGTCGCCGCTTGCGCCGCGCTGGTCGTTGCCCTGCCGGAAAGCCGCGCCCGCACCGATGTGCTGCTGATTGCGCCGGATGATGCCGAGGCCCGGCTGGCCCGCGCCGCGCGCGAAAGCCGCCGCGCCGAACAGCGCGTGGCCCGCCTGACCCGCGAGGCCGAAGCCGCGACCGAGGCGGCCGAGCACGTTGCGGCTGAAACCGCCGCCCTCGCCGCGCGAATCCAGCAGACCGAAGCCGATATCGAAGTCGCCCGTGCGCAGTTGACCATCACGCGGGCCGAGCGCGCTGAACTGACCGCCCGACTGGCCGAACAGCAGGAGCCGACCGCCCGCCTGGCCGCCGCCCTGCAAACCGCATCGCGCCGCCCACTTGCGCTTTCTGCGCTGCAGCCCGGATCATTGAAAGAGGTCGTCTATGTCCGCGCCGTGCTCGACAGTGCGGTGCCGCAGATCCGCGCGCGCACAGCCAATTTGCGAGCCGAGCTGGACAAGGGCCGCATGCTCGAAGCCGAAGCCGCTGCTGCGCTGGAGAGCCTGCGCGATGGGGAGCAAGCCTTGCGTCAACGCCGCGCACAACTCGCCGCGCTTGAAAACCGGCAGCGTGTCGCATCGCGCACGGCGCGCGGCGCTGCTGTGCGGGAGGCCGAGCGTGCGCTGGCGCTGGCCGAGGAAGCGCGCGATCTTGATGGGCTGGTGGCGCGGCTGGATGATATTGCGGCCCTGCGGCGCGAATTGGCGGCGCTGCCCGGCCCCGTCCTGCGCCCGGCAGACCTCGCCGCTGCTTTGCCCACTGCGTCGCAACCCGTCGCAGCCGCCACCAGTAGCGCCAAGCCACCGCGCGATTTCCAGCTCCCGGTCGATGGGCGCACGCTGGTCGGCTTCGGCGCGAAGCGCGACAGCGGCCTTGCCAGCACCGGCCTTGTGCTTGCCCCGGTCGCAGGCGCGCAGGTGGTCGCCCCGGCGCGTGGGCGGGTGGCTTTCGCCGGGCCCTATCGCGGCTTCGGGCGAATCGTCATCATCGAACATGATGGCGGCTGGACGAGCCTGGTCACCGGCCTTGCGCGGGTCGATGCCGCGGTCGGCGACACTGTCATCGGCGGCAGTCCGATCGGGGTCGCGGGTGGGCGCGAGGAGCCGGTCACGATCGAACTGCGGCGCCATGGAGAGCCTGCCAATCCCTTGCAATTCCTGCGCTAGGCCCGATCTTGACAACACGGATGCAGGTTTGGCTGTCCCGTCCGGATACGCTGTTTCAGGCCGCCCGCGCGACTATCTGGTGTTAAGCTGGCCGAACCTGTACATTCGCCGCCCAAAGGAGCCTTGCACGTCCCATGAAATTCGCCGCTCTCCTGCGCAGCGCCGCGCTTGTCACCGCGGTGGCGCTGATCCCCGCCACCACTGCCACCATGGCGCAGGTCGATGGCCGCGCCGGCCCCGAATTTGCAAAGCTGTTCGCGGTGTTCCAGCGGGTGAAGGCAAGCTATGTCGAGCCGGTTGAGGATGACGTGCTGATCCGCGGCGCGATTGATGGCATGCTGGCCGCGCTCGATCCGCATTCGGCCTATCTCGATGGCGGCGATCTGCAGCGGCTCGAAACCATGATCGACGGGAATTATTCGGGTCTCGGCCTGTCGGTCGTGATGGAGGATGGCGCGGTCAAGGTCGTCTCCCCCTTCCGCGGCAGTCCGGCGGATTCAGCCGGCATCAAGGCGGGCGATTTCATCACGCATCTTGATGGCAAGCTGATCTATGGCGGCAGCCTTGATGATGCGGTGGCGCAGATGCGCGGGCCTTCGGGCACCGCGATCAAGCTGACGATCTTCCGCCCGGGCCGTGACGAGCCGATGGAAGTGGACGTGACGCGCGGCGTGATCGAACTCGAACCGGTCACCCACGAAGTTGCGGCGGGCAATATCGGGGTCATCACCGTCAACGAATTTTCCGCCGATGTCGGCGCGGATGTGTTCTCCGCCTGGCAGGAAATCCGCAAGGATGCCGCCGGGCGCCCTAACGGTCTGGTGCTCGACCTGCGCAACAATCCGGGCGGCAGTCTGGATGAATCGGTGGCGCTGGCCGATCTGTTCCTGACCTCGGGCCGGATCGTCAGCCAGCGCGGCCGCGCGCGGGGCGAGACGATGCTCTATGATGCCGAGACCGTCTATCGTGGCGACATGGCCGAAGGTGTGCCGATGATCGTGCTGATCAATGCCGGTTCGGCCTCGGCCTCGGAAATCGTCGCGGGCGCATTGCAGGATCACCGCCGCGCGCTGATCATGGGCGAACGCAGCTTCGGCAAGGGTTCGGTCCAGTCGCTGCTGCCGCTGGGCCGCGACGCGGCGCTCAAGCTGACGACGGCGCGCTATTTCACTCCGGCGGGCAAATCGGTGCAGGAAGGCGGGATCAAGCCCGACATTGCGGTGCCGCAGATCTCCGACCCCGATTTTGCGCTGCGCCAGAAATACCAGACGCGCGAGAGCGATCTGCGCGGCCACCTGATCAACGAACTCGGCATCAAGGACGAGGAGATGGAGACCGATACCGTCGCCGATCCGCGCTTCCAGCTGACCGCCGACGAGCTCAAGGATCAGGGGGTCGAGGATTTCCAGCTGCATTACGCGATGGAAACCCTGCGGCGGACGACCAAGAGCACCGTGGCCCTTCGGCCCGCCAGACCTTAGGGCGCGCAAGCCATGGATGGTCTTGGCAAGGCGCGGCTGCTGGCCGTGCTGGTTCCCGCAGCGCTGCTGGCCGGGGCGTATATTTCGCAATATGTCTTTGGCCTGTTCCCTTGCGAGATGTGCTGGTGGCAGCGTTACCCGCATTTCGCCGCGCTCGGCCTCGCGGGCCTTGCTTTCGTGATGCAGCCCGCGCGGGTGTGGACGGCGCTCGCGGGGCTGGCGATCATCACCTCGGGCCTGATCGGGGGCTTTCACGCCGGGGTCGAATATGGCTGGTGGCCGGGGATCACTGGCTGTTCCACCCTGCCATCGGGGACCGACGTGATGAATGTCTCCGCCGCGCCGCTGGTGCGCTGCGATGTCGCCCCGTGGAGCCTCTTCGGGATTTCGCTGGCGGGGTTCAATTTCCTGATTTCCTGCGGGGCGGGTGCGGCCATTGTGGCGCTCGCCGCGTATAGGAAGTAAGGGCGAAAGCATCGCGCCGAAAAGTGGGCACCGGTTTTCGGCCTAAAGCGATGCGACAGCAATGCTTCACGCAAAGGAGCCGATGATGGAACGCGATGAACTCCACCGCATGATCCGGGTCGATCAGGCCGGCGAATTCGGCGCGACCCGGATCTATGAAGGCCAGCTTGCCGTGATGGGCGACCGCGGGCCGCATTCGGCGGAAATCCGCCACATGGCCGAACAGGAAAAGGATCACCGCGCCAAGTTCGATGCGCTGCTGGTCAAACGCGGGGTGCGCCCGACGATGCTCCATCCGTTCTGGTCGGCGGCGGGCTATGCCCTGGGCGCGGGCACGGCGCTGCTTGGCCCCGAAGCGGCGATGGCTTGCACCGCGGCGGTCGAAACCGAGATCGACAAGCATTACAGCGAGCAGCTTGACCGGTTGGCTGACAGTGGGGCTGACCCCGAACTGGCCGACATGATCGAGGCCTTCCGCGAGGATGAACGCGAACATCGCGACGCCGCGCTGGCCAATGGCGCCGAACGGGCGCCCGCCTATCCGCTGCTGGCAGGCGCAATCCGGCTCGGCTGCCGCCTTGCGATCAAGGTGAGCGAGCGCTTCTGACGCACGGAGCGGGTCGCCTCATCGCTTGTCGATCGGGGTGCGCTGACCCACTGGTTGCCAAGGCTGGCCAATCTGCCTCGCCAGACCATCGCGCACGCGCCATACCAGTCCGACCCGCCGCTCGGCGATACCCGGCAGGCTGCTCGGATCACCGCCGAGCCATGGCAGGAATGGGTTGCGCCGGGCGTAAGACCACAGTTCCACTCGCTCGCCCGGCCGCAGCGATGGCCCCCGAGCGTGGAAGCCCACGGTATCGGCAACTACCAGCGTATTGGCATCGACCGCCAGCGCGCTGGCCGGGGGAAGCTTCATCGCCGCCAGCTCGCTGGCTCCGACGCGCGGCGATCCACGTGCGGAAAGACGGTCGATGGCGCGGGGGTCAGCAACACTGCGCGCCCGCTCCCAGGCGAGCCTTTCGGGCGTAAAGCGGTGTGATCCGGCCACATAGGTGAACGGCCCTTCCTCCACCGCCACCGGATTAAGGAACAGCCATGCTTTAAGTGAGGAATGGAAGCTGTCGGCGTGCAGCGTCTCCTGGGGGTCGACTTCGTTCCCGCCTGTCTTGCTTACGATCGTCTGGACGTAGTGTAGCGGGGTGATGCGGTAGCTGGCGACATAGTGGAACAGCGCAAGGATGTCCTTGCGTTCCAGCAGATATTGCAGTTGGGGAATGGCGCGCAGCATGGCGGGATCGATTGCCATGCGCCGTGTGATCGCATCGCCTTGCCGCATTTCCCGCGCCGGGCCTTCGTAGCCGAGGATCGCTTCGCGCAGCGCGGCAAAATGTGCGGGCGGGATGATGTCGGGGATAGCAACGAAGCCGTCGCGGTCGAAGGCTGCGCGCCATTCGGGCCGAACCATTGCGGCGAGGCGCCGGCGTCGCCAAGCGGAGAGGGCTGCCGCGAGCCTGACCCGCGCAACATGCAACCCGCGCTGGTTGAGCCGCCGCGAACCGATCCACGGGTTGTCGAGGAAGCTCTTGGCTCCGGTAGCCAGCTGGAGCATCCAGATCGGTGCCATAAGGGCCCTGCGAATGATCATGGCCTGTCTGCGTGAAAATCGAGCATTGCAAGCTTTGGGCTTAGACCGCGAGCATCGCCTGTCCAAGCGGATTTTCCTGCTCCGCATCAAGGCTTGTGGTCTCGCAGCAAACGCTTGAGGGTTTCGGGCAAGCGAGTTCTTCTGGTAATTTGGCGTGAACCAGCGCGTCTTTTTGATCCACCAGCGCGCGGCGCGCAGTGATGCCCATGCGGCCAGAGCATATCGATTTTCTGCCAAACCCGGCAAACAGAGCCTGCTTGCCCGGGCTTCACCGGCGGTTCAGCGCTTGCGGTCTAGACAAAGCCCCCCGTGCACAGGCATTGCAGCGGCATTGCCGTGCTCGCCACAAGGATCATTCGCTATGATGCATCTTTTTGCCCCTGCCCTTATCGCTGTCGCTGCTGCCGTGGGTGCCGCCAATCCTGCGAGTGCTCAGAGCACTAACGAGAAGATCAACATGGTGATCGCCTACAGCGAGGATGAATGTCCGGTCGCCCAGCCCGGCGAGGTGGTGATCTGCGAGATTCTGGTCGAGGCCGAACGCTATCGCATTCCCACCAATCTGCGCCACAGCGATTCGCCCCAGAACAATGCCTGGGCGAATCGGGTCGAGGAAATCAAATATGTCGGCGATTTCGGCGCGATGAGCTGCAGCCCGGCGGGCGCGGGCGGCTTTACCGGCTGCAACCAGAAGTTCATCGAGGCCGCCTACAAGGATCGGGCCGAAGCCGACAATGTGCGCTTCAGCGCGCTGATCGAGGAGGCGCGGCGGGAACGCCTCTCCACTATCGATGCTGAGGCCGCTGCCGAGCAGGAGCGGGTCGAGATGATCGAGCGCGAATATATGGAGCGGCTCGAGCGTGAACGGCAGGCTGAACTGCCAGGCGAGGGCGATCTTCCATCGCCGACGCAGCCCCGCAGCGATCAGCCCGAGTAGTACCTACACCCGGTAATAATCTCGGTACCACGCGACAAACCGCGCCACGCCTTCGCGGAACGGGGTCTGCGGGGCGTAGCCGGTCAATGATTTGATCAAGGACGCATCGGCCCATGTCGCAGGCACATCGCCCTGCTGCATCGGCATGAAGTTCTTGATGCCCTCGCGTCCGCATTCCGCCTCGATCGCGGTGATGAAATCCATCAGCCGCACTTTCTCGCCATTGCCGATATTGACCACCCGGAAGGGGGCAACGGGCGAAAGGCTGTCGCCCTCGGCGATGTCCTCTGGGCCGTCGGGCCGCACCGGCGCGGCGTCGATCAGCAGCCGGATACCGCGCACGAGATCGCTCACATAGGTGAAATCGCGGTACATTTCCCCGTCATTATAGATGTCGATGGGCGTGCCTTCGAGGATCCCGCGGGTGAACTTGAACAGCGCCATGTCGGGCCGCCCCCACGGGCCATAGACAGTGAAGAACCGGAACATCGTGGTCGGCAGGTTCCACAGGTGGGCATAGGAATGCGCCATCGCCTCGTTCGCCTTCTTGGTCGCGGCGTAGAGGGTCAGCGGCGTGTCGCATTTCTGCGTCTCGCCAAACGGCATGTCGGTATTGGCGCCATAGACCGAACTGGTCGAGGCCATCAGCAGATGATCGACGGCAAGCTCGCGCGCGCATTCCATCACGTTGAAGGTGCCGATCAGGTTGGCATCCACGTAAGCGCGCGGGTTTTCCAGAGAATAACGCACCCCGGCCTGCGCGGCCAGATGCACGATGACGTCAGGCTTTTCCGCGAGCGCCAGGGCGTGCAAGCGATCGAAATCCTCCAGCATCCCTTCGACGCATGTGAAATGCGGGTGTTGCAGCAGCATCTGGTGGCGCCGCTGCTTGATCCGCACGTCATAGTAATCGATCATCCCGTCATAGCCGACGACGCGAAAACCTTCGTCGAGCAAAGCCTGCGAGAGGTGATAGCCGATGAACCCGGCCGAACCGGTAACGAAAATGGTGCGCATGATGCGTGATGTGGACGCGGAACCGGTGCAAATAAAGTCTTTTTGGGATGTGTCTGCACGTGCCACCAGGCGCCCCGCTGCGAAGCGGGCGCACGGGCGGGTGGACAGCGCGGCAATTTCTCTTCCGCTGGCGAGCAGGCGATTGTAGAAGCAGAGACAGTCCCAAAGAAGTTAGCGCGGGCACCTAAGAAGGAGATGGCATGATGGCATGGGGACGTTTGGTGCTTGCGGCGCTAATGAGCTTGGCGGTGTCGGCTTGCTCGAGTGGTTCGGCCCTGCAGCCTGATCGCTCCATCTTCAGCCTTGATAACAACTATCAGCGATACGCCTATAATGCGCCGATCGAGACGACTTTCGAGCAGACCGTCGCAGTCTTCAAGGAGGCAGGCTACAAGCTCGACGTAATTGACCGTGCAACCGGGCAGATCAGCGGCACGCGCGGTGCAAGCGGCGATAAGGGCTCACCTTCGGACAAGGACCTCAAGTTTTATGCCTTAGTCTTGCCCAAGGGTCCCGGGAGTGAGTTGGGCATCAAAATCGTTCAGGTTTTGCGCCGTGGGCCCTTGGGTTCTTCGCGCGCTGAGCTGATTGTGGATGACGCGGTGATGTATCAGTATTTGTTCCGGCGTGTAGAGAATGCGTCATATCTGGTGCCTGCGATGGGGCAGAGCGATGGCATGGGCGGCGCGTTGGACTATCGAGAATTTTAACGGCTGCTGCGCGCCTGCTGTTGGTGAATGGGAGCCTTGGGTGCTCTTCATGATCAACAGTGTTGCCGAAAGTTCAAAGGAAACGCTGCGCCTAGTAGAAGGGATCCGCGCGTTGATGGCAGAGGCTGTCCGTCGTCAGAACATTTGGCACAACTTGCGGCGTAGATTAGCGGAGTGCGGACCTCGTCTGGGGGTTGGTTTTAGGCGGCGAGCTTGCGGTGTTGCAAGCGCCGATGTTCGATGGTGTGTCGCTTGATCCTTTCACGCTGATTGAGGATGGAAGCCGCCCTGCCGAGGTAGGCGTCGGCGGGCG
>NZ_FRDF01000004.1 GCF_900143235.1 Erythrobacter sanguineus
TGCAACACCGAGACCATGGCACTGCACCTGGCCGAGATATCGCTCGCTGTCGCGCCCGGGGCTCACGCGGTCGTGCTGATGGATCAGGCCGGATGGCACACCACCGGCAAGCTTGAGATCCCCGGCAACATCAGCATAATCGCGCTGCCCGCCAAGTGCCCCGAGCTCAACCCGGTCGAGAACATATGGCAGTTCATGCGCGACAACTGGCTATCGAACAGGGTCTTCAAGTCCTACGACAACATCGTCGACCACTGCTGCGAGGCCTGGAACAAGCTCATCGACCAGCCTTGGCGCATCATGACCATCGGCCGCCGCAACTGGGCACATGGGTCATGATCTATACAGGTTGGTATAAACCCTGCCACCCCTCCCCCATGCTCTCCGACGAAACCCCCGCCCCCATCAAGCGCAACAAGCGCAAGATCCCGCGCCAGGCCACCTCCGAGGTCGCGTGGGAGTTCGAACCGGCGGTCATATCCGACACCGATCCGCTGCTCGACTTCCCGCCTTTTCGCCACAAGCAACCGCGCCGCAATTCGATCACGCCCGATCTCCAGCGCGCCTTTGTTGCGCGGCTCGCCGAGACCGGCATCGTCAAGGCGGCGGCAATCCATATCGGGCGCTCGCTCGAGGCGCTTTACAAGCTGCGCCAGCAACCGGGCGCGGAGGGCTTTGCGGCCGCATGGGACGAGGCGCTCGAATGGGGGGTGCTGCGGCTGGAGGATTGCGCGATCGAGCGCGCGCTGGCCGAAGGCTTCTCCAACCCGCGCGTCAATTCAATGCTCGCCTTCGTGATCCGCCACCGCCACGCGCAATATGTCGACGCGCGCGATGTCGGGCCCGGCCACTGGCTCTACGAACAGATCCGAGCCGACGTGCTAAGCGAAGCGGGTTACTCCGACGAAGAAGACGACCTCACCTGAAAGCGCTGTCACGGGCCGCAGGCCCGCACCCGCAGCGCCGAAGGCGCGAGGATTTCGCGCGCCGGATGGCGTGCGGAACACAAAAACACGAGGAAAGCGCGCCCGCGCAGGCAGGTGCGCTCCTCAGGAACTGAGAAACCCCACCAGCGCCCGCACCTTCTTGGCGCGCCATTGCGGCGGGGGGGCGAGCAGCCAGTAGGTGCGGATGGCAGGCTCCGGCCCGTCCAGCACCATCAGGCTGCCGCGCGCAATCGCCGCTTCGGCCAGCGCCAGCGGCAGGACCGTGCGCCCCATCCCCGCCACCGCCGAAGCCAGCGCCTGTCCGGGGCTTCCCGCCTTGATGCAGGGGGTGATGCCTTGCGGAAGCGGCATACCGGGCCAGTCGATCCACGGCCCAGAGTCATTGGCGCGGCTCTCCGGCACGGCGACGGTGACGCGCATCGGCGGGGCAAGCTGCACGCCCTCAAGCTCGCCCGGCCCATCGACCAGCCGGATGGCGAGATCGAGGTTCGCCTCGGTGAAATCGGCGTGTTCGTCGGGCGCGAGGATGTACTGCACGCCGGGCGTTCCCGCCTGAAACTTCGCCAGACGCGGCGCGAGCCATTCGGCGTAGAATTCGCGCGGGACAGCGATGGTGTAGCGGTCGGACGCCTGCCCGGCCTGCATCGCATCGACGCTTTCCTCGAACCTGAGGAAACCTTCGCGCAAGGGATCAAGCCCGGCCAGCCCTTCCGGGGTGAGTTCCAGCCCCTTGGACGTGCGGCGGAACAGGACGACGCCCAGCACATCCTCCAGCGCGCGGATCTGCTGGCCGACCGCGGCAGGGGTGACGGCGAGTTCATCCGCCGCGCGGGTGAACGACAGATGCCGCGCCGCCGCGTCGAACACGCGCAGGGCATTGAGGGGGAGATGGGTGCGCTTCACGCGACGGGGATTAGGCCCGCCAGCGGCTCAGGGCAAGGCTCAGCGCGGCTGGCGACCCTCGGCCGTTTCGGGCGCGGACAGGGGGAAGAACGGGATCCGCACCTCAAGCGGCGAACCATCGGCGCGGGTGAAGGTGTAGAACCCCTCCATCGATCCGAACGGCGTCGTCAGCGGGCAGCCCGAGACATAATCATGGCTCTGCCCCGGGTCGAGCAGCGGCTGTTCGCCCACCACGCCTTCGCCATCGACGTGGTTCACCATCCCGCGCCCGTCGGTGATGCGCCAGTGGCGGGTGCGCAGGCGCAGGGGTTCATGGCTGCCGTTCTCGATGCGGATATGATAGACCCAGAACCACTTGCCCGCCTCTGGGTGAGACTGTTCGGGCAGGTAGTTGACGGCCACCCGGACGGTAACCCCATCGGTGGTGGCGGCGTGCTGGAAGAGCTCTTTCATATCGGGCCTCAACGTAGCGATTCTGTGCAGGGTCACAAGAGGCTCAACGCGGTTAATCCACCCTGTATCCCGCTGGGTGGCAAGATTCCGGCGCTGCAACCGGCCCGATGGCTCGCCTGCCGCCCCGCGAGCGGGCATGGTATGGGTCGGCGCAAAGAGGAGTGACAGGTTTGCATTGCTATCCAGCCGCAGCAAAGATTGGGCTGACACGCCGCGCGATGCTGCGGGGTATCGGCGGAGCGGCGCTGACGGGGCTTGTCGCGGGCTGTGCCGGGCGCGGCGGGGCGAGCCTTGCCATGCCGGTCGATCCTGCGGCGACGGCGCGGCCCGATCTGGTCGACCTTGCCCGGTTCGATCCGCGCCTGCGGTTCGATATCCGCTATGCCACGCCTGCCAATTTCATGGGCCGGGTGCTCTACCCGCTGCCCCGCGCGGTGGCGCAGCGCCCGGTGGCCGAGGCGCTTGTGCGGGTGCAGACCCACGCCGAGGCGGCAGGCTATGGCCTCCTGATCTTCGACGCCTATCGCCCGTGGCGCATCACCAAGATGATGTGGGACGAAACCCCGCCCGACAAACGCGAATTCGTCGCCGACCCGGCCAGCGGATCGCGCCACAATCGCGGCTGTTCGCTCGACCTGTCGCTGCACCGCGATGGCGCGGAGGTGGCGATGCCCAGCCCCTACGACGATTTCACCCCGGCCGCCTATCGCAGCAACACCGCCGCCCCGCCAGAGGCGCTGGCCGCCAGCCGCATGCTGGAAGGCTGGATGGTGGCCGAAGGCTTCGTGCCGCTCGCCAATGAATGGTGGCACTACGACTGGGCCGATTGGCGGCTTTACCCGATCATGGACGTGCCGCTGGAGGATGTGACGGCGGGATGAAGGTTTTGCGGGCGGCGCAAAAGAAAGTCCGTTTACAAACCTGACGGTGTAATTGCGGACGTTCAGCAAGCGACCCCGGAACGGACTTTACCGTCATCCCAGCGAAAGCTGGGATCGCTCTCGCCCGCGTGCTAGCTCACGGCAATCGGCGGCTGGGTCTACATCATGACCAACAAACGCGGCGGCGTGCTGTATATCGGCGTCACCGCCGACCTGCCCGCGCGGATCATGCAACACAAGCAAGGCAAGGGTTCCGCCTTCTGCCGTCGTTATGGACTTGACCGACTGGTCTACGCGGAGCCTCATGCCGAGATCGCGGACGCCATCACCCGAGAAAAAGCGATGAAGGCATGGAAGCGTGCATGGAAGATCGAGCAGATTGAAAAGAGCAACCCTGAATGGGGTGACCTTTTCGAGCAGATCAAACGACCGAAAGCGATCCCAGCTTTCGCTGGGATGACGAAAAGGGCAGAAAACCACCCACAATCGGTCATGAGCACCGACTTTGTGCAAACCCGAAAGCTGCCGCCGAGTCCTCGCCCTCGCCCTCACCCCTCGTCGAGCAACTCCTCGATCTGGCCCAACCGCTCCTTGCCGAAGAACATTGCGTCTCCCACCCACATCGTGGGTATCCCGAAGGCGCCGCGTTCGACCACCGCATCGGTGTTGGCGGCGAGCGCCTGTTTGACCGCGTCGGTCTGCGCGCGGGCGTACAGATCGGCAGCATCGAAACCCGCAGCCCCCAGCACCGCGCCGATCGCTTGCGGGTCGAACACGTCCAGCCCATCCTCCCAGATCGGCGCCAGCAGCGCCTCGACGAAATCCGCCCCGCGCCCGTCTTCGCAGGCTGCTGCAAGCATCCGCTGCAAGGTGATCGAATTGAACGGGAAATGCGGGTGCAGGCGATATTTCGTCAACCCGTGCTTCGCGATGAAGCGGTCCATTTCCAGCTGGGCATAGGCGTTCTTGCCCTTGACCTCGCCATCGCGGATCATCGGCGGGGCATTGCCGGTGAGCTTGTGCATCCCGGCGAGGAACACGGGGACAACGTCGATCTCGGCCCCGTGGCGCGCGGCAATTTCCCGCAGCGGCCACCAGATCAGATAGGCGTTGGGGGAGACGAAATCGAAGACGAGTTCAATGCGCTTGGTCATGTGTCGTCCTTCAAATCCCGGCAGCGCCAAGCGCCCGGTCCATGTCTTCGGTAAGATCGGCAATATCTTCGAGGCCGACATTGATCCGCAAAAGCCCTTCGGTCACGCCCATCGCCGCACGCGCCTCGTCGCCCATGTTCGCGTGGGTGGTCGAGGCCGGGTGGCACATCAGACTGCGCGCATCGCCGATATTGTTCGAGATATCGATCAGTTGCAGCGCATCGAGCAGCGAGAAGGCCCGTGCGCGGGTGCCGACATCCAGCGCGAAAATCGGCCCCGTCGCATCCATCTGCGCGGATGCCAGCGCGTGGCGCGGGTGGCTTGGCAAGCCGGGGTGGAGCAGGTGGCCGCCCGCCGCCATCACGCGCGGTTCAAGGAACCGGCCCAGCGCCACGGCCTGCTCGGACTGCTTGAAAGCGCGCAAGGGTAGCGTTTCGAGGCCTTTCAGCACCACCCACGCATTGAACGCCGACAGCGTCGGGCCGGTGTTGCGCTGGAACGGCATCAGCACTTCATCGATCCACTGTTTCGATCCGCAAATCGCGCCCGCCAGCACGCGGCCCTGCCCATCCATCAGCTTGGTCGCGCTGTAAGCCACCACGTCCGCGCCAAATTCCATCGGACGCTGCAAGACCGGCGAGGCAAAGGCGTTGTCCACCACGGTGGTGATGCCATGCGCGCGGGCGAGGCCGCAGACATGGGCCAGATCGACGATATCAAGCGTGGGATTGGCCGGCGTTTCGAAGAAGAACACGCGGGTATTGGGCCGGATCGCGGCCTCCCACGCGGCGTTGTCGGCGCTGTCGATGATGGTGACGTCGATCCCGAACTTGGGCAGCAATTGGTCGCACAGCCAGCGGCACGATCCAAAGGCGGCGCGCGCGGCGACCACGTGATCGCCGGTCTTGAGCTGACACAGGAGCGCCGCCGTCATCGCCGCCATCCCGCTTGCCTGTGCGCGGCAGGCCTCCGCCCCTTCCATCAACGCAATGCGTTCTTCCAGCATGGCGACGGTCGGGTTCTGGAGGCGTGAATAGGTCATGCCCTCGGCCTCGCCCGCAAACCGGTCGGCGACGGTCTGGGCGTCGTCATAGGTATAGCCCGAGGTGAGGAACAGCGCCTCGCTGGTCTCGCCATGTTCGCTGCGCCAGGTGCCGCCGCGCAGCGCCCTGGTGGCGGGGCGCCAGTTCTGGGTGGCGGCGCGATCCATTCCGGTGGTCTTCTTCATGCCGCGCTGCTTAGGCTGGTGAAAGCCCGCTCGCAAGCAGGCCTTCACGCGCCGTTTCGCCATGGCCAACCGCATCGAGCATCAGAGTGCCTTCGATCAGGGCGAGCAGATAACGCGCGCCGCCGCGCGGGTCGGGGTCGCGCTCGGGCATCTGCGTTTCCAGCCAGCCGAGCAATTCGCTCATGATCGCCTGCGCTGCCAGGGCAAAGCCGGTCAGCCCGCGTGCGGCTCCCGCGACGATTTCCCACCACAGCGCCATGAAGGGTTGCATTGCCTCGCTTTGGGCATGGGCAAGGATCCGCGCCAGCGCCTGTCCCCTTGTTCCTGCCCGCTCGCCGCCCAGCGCCGCATCGAGCGCTTGCGCATAGGTGCCGGCCACAAAGCCCAGCAGATCGGCCAAAAGCGCTTCCTTGGTGCCGAAATGATAGATCAGCATCCGGTCGCTCGTCCCCGCGGCCTTGGCGAGCGGACGCAGGCTGGCCTGCCCCAGACCATGGGCGAGCACGTGCCGTGCGAGGAGTGGCAGCAGGCTTTCTTTCGACATCGGGGGTTTTTTCGGAGCGAGTGGCATGACGTCTTGTAGCAAGTGCTACGATTAGCTACAAGCGGGCGTAGCACTCGCTACATGCTTCGGAGATTCGCGCCATGGAACCAGCACTCACCCCATTTCTCGGCCTGTTCGTGGGCGGGCTTGTCGTTGCACTGGTCGCCATCGGCTGGATTGTCGCCAAGGACAAACCGATCGGCAGCCCGGCGCTTGCAGCGATGCTGTGCGCGGGGTTTGCCGCCTTTACCGCTGTCACCATCGCGGTCGAGGGGGTGGTGCCGGTGATCGTCAACCACACCGGCAACCTGTGGGGTGTGCAGGTCTGGTTGGATCTGCTGATTTCCCTCACCATCGCGCTGTTCCTGATTGCGCCGCGTGCGCGGGCCGCAGGGATGAACCTGCCCCTGTGGACGCTGTTTGTGGTCGCCACCGCCAGCATCGGATTGCTGGCGATGTGCGCGCGGCTGTTCTGGATCGAACGCGCGGGGGCCGAGACAGCGGCATAATCCCGCTTGCCCAAGGCTCTGCCGCTGCCTAATCGCAGCCGCATGGCCGAGGCGCGCGATCTCTCCCCGCCCGACACCGCCGCGCCGGTTCACCCGCGCGACCCGCTGGCATGGTGTCTGGCGCTGACCGGGCTTTACGCGTTGCTGGCGGGCTGGCGACTGGCGATCCCTTCAATCCCGTTCTTCGACGAGGTTCACTATCTGCCCGCCGCGCGCGAATTGCTGGCGTTGATGGAGACCGGGTCCGGCACCTATCTCAATCGCGAACATCCGTTGCTGGGCAAGGAGTTGATCGCAGTCGGCATGGCGCTGCTGGGCGACAATCCGCTGGGCTGGCGGATCATGCCGCTGGCCTGCGGCACGCTGGTGCTGTTCGCGGGCATGCGGGCGCTGTGGCATGCCAGCGAAGATCGGTTCGCCACCATCGCCTTCGGAGTGCTGCTGGCCACGGGTTTCCACCTGTTCGTGCAATCGCGCATCACCATGCTCGATATCTTCATGGCCGCCTTTCTGGCGGTTGCGGCGTGGCAATTCGCCGGAGCTTGCGCGCAGCCGGAAAAGGGCCGCTGGCGGCTGGCGCTCACCGGGCTGGCGCTGGGCTGCGCGATGGGGGCAAAATGGAACGCGATTCCCCTCGCCATGCTGCCGGGGCTGGCCTTTTTCGCGGCGCGGCTTTCGGCCGGACGGCGGCGTCTGTTCATGAGCCGCCGGGGCGCACCGGTGCCAGGAATCACGCTGGTCGAGGCGTTCGTGTGGCTCGGGATTGTGCCGCTGCTGGCCTATGCTCTCACCTTCGCGCCGGGTTGGTGGCTGGGGGGCTATCTGCGCCCATCGCCGCTTGCAGAAGCCGGGCTGATCGGTTTTCACCGCGAGATCCTGAGCCTGCAACAGCAGGTGATCACGCCGCATAATTACCAGAGCACGTGGCCGCAATGGCTGCTCAACACGCGCGGGATCTGGTATCTATACGAGGTGATCGACGGGTCGCAGCGCGGGGTCTTGCTGATCGGCAATCCGCTGACCATGCTGGCAGGCCTGCCCGCGCTGGCGTGGTGTCTGGCGAGCGGCGCATGGCGCGGCGACTGGACGAAGCTGGCGGTGGTGATCGGTTATGGCGCGGCGCTGGGCCTGTGGCTGATCGCGCCCAAGCCGGTGCAGTTCTACTACCACTATTTCGTGCCGCACTTCTTCCTGCTGGCCGCGCTGGCACTGTCGCTGTCCGACCTGCGGCGGGCGGGCTTGGGCCAGAGACTGGGCCGCTGGCTGGCATGGGGCATGCTGGCGGGATCGGCAGGGCTGTTCGCGCTGTTCTACAAGGTGCTCGCCGCAGCGCCGCTGGAAGGCGCGGCGAGTTTCGCGAAATGGACCTGGCTGGCAGGGTGGCGGTGAATTTGTGTTCCGCACGCCTCCGGCGCGCGAAATCCTCGCTCATACGGCCTGAAGGCCGCGTCGCTGCGGGCGGCCGGTCGGCCTTGCGGTCGCTTCGCGACCGAAAATCGCCGTGAATTGAACGCCCATCAAAAACGCCCCCACACAAAACGGCTCGACAGGGCGTAGTTCCAGACCGACCCCACCACGATCCCCGCCAGCGCGGCGAGCGCCCAGAACAGGCCCCGCCCTTCAAGGAATGTCGCCACCGCGACATTGGCGAAGGCTCCCACCGCGCAGGTGGCGCAGAAGCCCAGCCAGCCGCGCAGCACCGCGCTCCAGCCCTTCAGCCGCTTGTCACGATAGGTCAGCCAGTTGTTGAGCCAGAAATTGAAGCTCATCGCCACCAGCACTGCTGCGGTCTGCGCCAGCGCAAAGCCTTCGCCAAGCACGAACAATAGCGCAGACAGCACGGCAAAATGCACGATCACGCCCAGCCCGCCAACCGTGCCGAACAGCGCGAAGCGGGTGGGGATCACCTGCCCCAGCGTCTTGTCATAAAGCCCGGCGAGGAAATCGAACAATACCGCACGGTCGAGCTTGCTTGTCCCTTCGCGCCGGGCGGCGAATTGGAGGGGGAATTCCTTGACCCGCATAGGCGTGCCAAGGGTCTTTGGCGCGGTCGCCAGCAGATCGAGCAGGATCTTGAACCCGATCCCTGAAAGGCGCGGCACCAGCGCGCGGGCGCGCGCGGTTTCCAGCATGAAATAGCCGCTCATCGGGTCGGTTAGTTCCACCCCCGTCAGCCGCCGCGCGACGCGGTTGGCCAAGGCGGACAACCGCTCACGTTCAGGCGCGGCCCAGTCGGCAGTGCTGGCACCGGGGACGAAGCGGCTGGCAACGCAAATCTCCGCCGCTTGCGCCTGCAGCGACGCCAGCATCGCGGGCAGCAGCGCAGGATCATGCTGATGGTCAGCGTCCATCACCGCCACAAAAGGCGCAGCCGTGGCGCAGAACCCCTCGATCGCGGCGCTTGCCAGCCCGCGCCGTCCGATCCGCTGAATCACCCTGATGCGCGGATCGCCCAGTGCCAGCGCGCGGGCTTCCTCGGCGGTGCCATCGCGGCTGTCGTCATCGACAATGATGACCTCCCAGCCCACATCCCCCATCGCTGCCGCAATCCGTTCCACCAGCGGGGCAAGATTGCCGCGCTCGTTCAGGGTCGGCAGGATGATCGCGAGGTCCAGCGCCATCACATCACAGGCGCGCGCGCACCGCCTCGCCGATCGCCGCCGTGCCGTGGCTGCCGCCAAGATCGCCGC
This sequence comes from Erythrobacter sanguineus, assembly GCF_900143235.1. Classification (GTDB taxonomy): domain Bacteria; phylum Pseudomonadota; class Alphaproteobacteria; order Sphingomonadales; family Sphingomonadaceae; genus Erythrobacter; species Erythrobacter sanguineus. Next base: position 9,310 of record NZ_FRDF01000004.1, read on the forward strand.
CGAGGACACCATCGGCCAGCGCAGCTGACACGGCATTCTCGATCCGCCCGGCCTCGGCATCGCGGCCAAAGGAATGGCGCAGCATCATCGCCGCAGACAGGATCGTTGCCATCGGGTTGGCCTTGCCCTGCCCGGCGATATCGGGCGCGCTGCCGTGGATCGGTTCATAGAGGCCAAAGGTGCCGAACGCGGTTTCGCGCTCACCCAGCGACGCGCTTGGCAAGAGGCCGATGGAGCCGACCGCCGCGCTTGCCAGATCGGACAGAATGTCTCCGAACAGGTTACCCGTCAGCACCACGCCAAACCGATCCGGGTGGCTCACCACCTGCATCGCCGCATTATCGACATACATGTGATCAAGTTCGACCGCGGGATAATCCGCCGCCACCTCGATCACCACGTCGCGCCACAACTGGCTGGTTTCCAGCACATTGGCCTTGTCGACGCTGGTCAGCAGATGCCCGCCCGCTGCTGCGGCGCGGAAGGCGACATGGGCGATGCGGCGCACCTCGCTGTCGCAATAGGACATCGAATCCCACCCCTCATGCTCACCCGTCTCGCTCACCCGCCGGCCCTTCGCGCCAAAATAGACATCGCCGGTCAGCTCGCGCACGATCAGCATATCAAGGCTGGCGGCAATATCCGCGCGCAGCGGCGAAAGATGCTCCAGCCCCGCAAACACGCGCGCCGGGCGCAGGTTGGCGAACAGGCCAAGATGCTTGCGCAAGCCAAGGATCGCCTGCTCGGGCCGCAAATGGCGTTCCAGCGCATCGCAGGTGGGATCTCCCACCGCGCCGAACAGGATGGCATCCGCGGCGCGCGCCATGTCCAGCGTCTCGTCCGGCAAGGGATGGCCGTGACGCTTATAGGCGATGCCGCCGACATCGCCTTCGAACAGGGTCAGGCCCGGCAGCGCCAGGCATTCAAGCACCGCCACCGCTTCGCGCGTGACTTCGGGGCCGATCCCGTCGCCGGGCAGGATTGCAATCTTCATAAGTAGCTGTCTTTCAGGCCATGCGTTGGAGCCGCTCTGTCAGCAGCCTTCGGGCGGCCATAACATCGCCCTTTCGCCCTGCAAGCAGCGAGTTCGCCAGAGGTGCCTCAAGCTGGCCAAGCGCCTTGAGCTGGGCGGGCAGATCAGCGCCCGGATCAGGGCGGTCGCCGCCATATCCCATTTCGCCCAGCAACATGGTTTCATAGGCGATCAGCCCGCTCACCCAGCCGCGCGCCGAAGGGGCCACCGCAATCGCATCAAGCAGCGCCTCCAGCGCTTGGTAAAGCGCAGGGGCGCGGTAACGTTCGGGCAAAGCTGCGGCGGTAAGCGCGCAGGCCCACTGGATCGCGGCGGCCGGCAATGGCTCGGTCATCAAGGCAGCGCGCGAATGTTCGAGTTCCAGCCGGGCAAAGGGCAGCTGGCTGGCCGAACGCGTTGTCAATTCCAGCGCGACGCGATTACCCGGCACCATCACCGCGCGCATCTGCCGCCCGCGTCCGCCCGCGACATAGGCGGCGACAAGGCCGTATTCAGCGGTCATCAGCCGCGCAATCGCACCCGTTTCACCCTGCTGACGGCTGGCGAGCAGAACGGCGATGCTGCGCAAGTTCATGCGCGCGCGGGCCGGTTACTTCTTGGGGAGCCTGGCTTCCAGCGCGGCGACCTTCGCCTCAAGCGCATCGGCCTGTTCACGCGCTTTCCGGGCCATGGCCTTGACCGTGTCAAATTCCTCGCGGGAAACGAAATCGATCCCGCCCATCGCCTCACGCAGCCGCTCGCGCGCGGATTCGCGCGCCTCGCGGGACATGCCCGCCATCGTTCCGGCGGCACTGTTGGCGAGTTTAACGAGGTCGGCGATGATCGGGTTCTGGCTTTGCATTCTTTCTTTTTGGGGGTGCTTGCACGAAAGTGCAAGCACCCTCCTCGAGCGTCTTTGTGTTCCGCATCGCATCCGCGATGCGAAATCCTCGCTCATGCGCCCTTCAGGCGCGTCGCTGCGGGCGGCCGGTCGGCCTCGCGGACGACTTCGCCGTCCGAAAAGCGCACGACCGAATGCGCGCCCTACAACTCGACCCGCGTTTCCGCTCCGCTGCCGCCGCGTTGGCCGCCGTCGGGGTTGGCGGCGATGAACTGGTAATTCAGCGCGCTCGCAAAGCACAGCCATGCCAGATAGGGCAGCAGCAGCAGCCCGGCATTGCGGCGCACCCGCCAGATCAGCGGCAGAGCAACGAGCAGGCTGACCACGCCATAACCCAGCACCGCAAGGCCTGCGGTCATGTCCTGCATGCCGAAAAACACCGCAGTCCAGGCCTGCGTGCCGATGAAATGCAGCGCGAACACGCCCAGCGCCAGCGCCCGCCCCGGTGCGCCCCAGGCGCTTGCCACCAGCGCCAGCGACAGGCCGATCATCACGAACAGGATGCTCCACACAATCCCGAAGGCGGCGGGCGGCGGGTAGATCGCCGGCTTGGCAAGACCTGCAAACCATGGCGTGTCCGGCCCGCCCAATTGCCCCGCGGCAAAGCCGATCAGCAGTATCAACGGCACCAGGAACAGCGCCCAGCGCAGAAAACTCGCGCGCAATTGCGCTTTGGAAGCAAGGATATTCATTTGGTCTCCCTGTACCGGCGCAGTACCAGCGCACAAACGATTCTGACGCGCCCGCCCGTCGACGGCTCCGATACCAGAGCCGCGCACCAGCGCCAAACCCGGCGCGGGAATCTGACCCGCAATGAACCACATGTTCACACGGCGGACGGCAAGCTTGCTGTCCGAACAGGAAATTCAATGAAAGGCTTGGGCCATGCCATATCCCTCTGCTAGGCCATGCCACATTCCTGCCGCGATTCGGAAGCGTGGTGGCGGCAGGAAGGTATCAGACCCGCGCGCTTCCGTTTATCACGGGCCGTCCATTCGGCCATATAGGGGAATTATCATGAAGAAGTTTTCTGCACTGATCGCCGTCGCCGGCCTCGCCGTTGCCACCGTCGCCTGTTCGCCGGCCGCCGAAGAAGCCGACACCACCGCTGACGAAACCGCCGTTGCCGAAGAAGCCATGGCTGAAGAAGCCCCGGCTGAAGGCGAAGCGATGGCTGAAGAAGCTGCTGCTGAAGAAGCCCCGGCTGAAGAAGCTGCTGCCGAGTAATCGCCAGCTTTTGCCGGTTCCGGTGTGAAACACCGGACGACGCACAGAAACAGGCCGGCAGTGACCATCAGGTCGCTGCCGGTCTTTTCTTTTGCGCGATACAGGTCTTTTTGCGGGATGCAGGCTCAGCCGCACCGGGCGCTGATCAGGAATTCCACATTGCCTTGCGGCCCGGTGATCGGGCTTTCGACAAGGCCTGAAACAGCCCAGCCCAGCCCTTCAAGCCATTGGTGAACCGCATCGCAGACCCGGCTGTGCAGCGCCGGGTCGCGCACCACCCCGCCCTTGCCCACTTCTTCGCGCCCGACTTCGAATTGCGGTTTGATCAGCGCGACCAACTGGCATTGCGGCGCGGCCAATTCCAGCGGGCGTTCGAGCACCTTGGCCAAGCCGATGAAGCTGGCATCGCACACCACCCAATTGCAGGGGTGATCGATCATCGCAGGGGTCAGGATGCGCGCGCTGGTCTGTTCCAGCACCGTGACGCGCGGGTCTTCGCGCAATTTCCACGCCAGCTGGTTGGTGCCGCTGTCCACGGCGAACACATGGTCCGCGCCTTTCTGTAACAGCACATCGGTGAATCCGCCGGTCGATGATCCGATATCCATCGCCACAGCGCCTGCCGGGTCGAGCCCGAAATGTTCAATCGCGTGGGCCAGCTTGATCCCGCCGCGGCTGACCCACGGATGATCGCGCCCGCGCACGTCGAGGCTCGCATCCTCCGGCAGTTGATGCCCCGGCTTCTCGATCTTGGTCTCGCCCGCAAACACCAGCCCCGCCATCACCAGCGCCTGCGCCCGCGCACGGCTTTCGGCGAGGCCGCGATCAACCAGCAGCTGATCGACGCGGCGTTTTGCAGGCTTGGCAGGGCGGGATGGATGATCGGGCATGGACAAGAGCCGCTCCTAGCGCACAAAGTGCGGGCATGAAAGCTGCGAACCTTGTCCCCGCTCTTGCCTGCGCCCTCGCGCTGGCTGCTTGCGTGCCATCAGTCGATGCGCCTGCACCAGCGCCTGCGCCCGCTCCGGTCGCCCGCCCGGCACCTGCCCCCGCTCCCGCACCGCCACCACCGGTGCAGGCGATGGCGAGTGACGACTGGATGGATGCGCCCGCGACGCCGGGGACTTGGCGCTACGGCACGCAAGGATCAGACACTGAGGCGGGCTTCTGGAGCCCCACGAATGCGCCGATGGTCAGGCTGGTCTGTATCACGGCCACCCGGAACTTGGCCCTTTCGCTGCCCCAAAGCGGCGCGGCGCGCCCGCTGGTCACGATCCGTACCGAAACCGCCACCCGCACAGTGGAAGCCCGGCCCGGTGACCGCGACATGATCATTCCGCTTTACCCGCAGGATCCGCTGCTTGATGCGATGGCCCTCAGCAAGGGGCGTTTTGCAGTCGAAACCGATGGCCAATCGCCGCTCTACCTGCCCGCATGGGCCGAAGTCAGCCGCGTGATCGAGGATTGCCGGGGGTGATCCCTCCCGATTCCATACATTAATATCCACAGGCTTGCCCCCAGCCTGTCCACACCCCGCCGCTCAAACGAAAAACGCCCGAGGTCTCCCTCAGGCGCAGCGGGCCACGGTGTTGCGCGGCGGAGGCAGAGTATGACGCGGGAAAAGTTTTATACAAGACTTGTCACTGTCACTTCCATGATTCACATTGCATCCCGAGGCCAGCGGGGAACGCGGCTCTCGGCCCCCGGTGAAACGGCGGGTCTGGCTCACAAGCGTGAAAGGAGGTGATCCGATGTCTCATGGTTCAGTAGCGAGGTCGGTGAAGATCCCTACGGAGCATACTCGGTAATCCTCAGGCCGAGTAAGGCTTCGTGAGCGGCACTTCCGGCCGCTGACCATGCAAAGGGCAGTTCCAGCCCCCCATTTTCCGGGGCGCGGAGCTGCCCTTTACATATTTGTTTTGCGAAGCCGCCTCCGCGGGTTCGTCCTCGGGGCTGTTCCTACGCTGCGCTACGGGCCCCTGCGGGCGGCCGGTCGGCCTTGCGGGCCTTTGGCCCGATCGTCCATGTTTTGCGAAGGCGCCTCCGCGCCTTCGTCCTCGGCGCGCCTCCTTCGCTTCGCTTCGGAGCGCCTGCGGCCGGCCGGTCGGCCTTGCGGTCGCTGCGCGACCGTTCTCGCGTCAAACACTCATCTTGCTCTGGGACGTTTGCAGGATTAGGCGCAAATCATGCATTTCACCCGCACGCCCCACCCCGCCCCCACGCCCGATGCCGCCCGCACTGCGCTGATCGCCGATCCCGGCTTCGGAACGGTGTTCACCGATCACATGGTGGTGATCGATTATGACGAGGCATTGGGCGGCTGGCAGACCCCGCATATCGGCCCGCGCCAGCCCATCCCGATGGACCCGGCGGCCAGCGTGCTGCATTATGCGCAGGAAATTTTCGAAGGGCTGAAAGCCTATCGCCACCCAGACGGCGGGCTCGGGCTGTTCCGGCCCGAAGCCAACGCCGCGCGCTTCAACGCCTCTGCCGAGCGGCTGGCCATGCCCCATCTCCCGCCCGAGCTGTTCCTTGCCGCGATCCGCGAATTGCTGGCTGCCGATGGCAACTGGTTCCCCGCGGTCGAGGGCGGCGCGCTGTATCTGCGCCCCTTCATGATTGCGACCGAGGCCTTCCTCGGCGTGCGCCCGGCGAAGCAATACAAGTTCATCGTGATCGCCAGCCCGGCGGGCAATTACTTCAAGTCCGGGGCCAAGGCAGTCAGCATCTGGATCTCAGACTACACCCGCGCCGCCCCCGGCGGCACCGGGGCGGCCAAGTGCGGCGGCAATTACGCCGCCAGCCTGGTCCCCACCGGGCAGGCCTTTGCCAAGGGCCATGATCAGGTGCTGTTCCTTGATGCGGTCGAACGCAAGTGGGTCGAGGAACTGGGCGGCATGAACCTGTTCTTCGTCTTTGCCGATGGCACGGTGATCACCCCGCCGCTGACCGGCACGATCCTGCCCGGCATCACCCGCAACAGCCTGATGGCGCTGCTGACCGAACAAGGGCTGACAGTATCCGAAGCCCCCTACTCCATCGACCAGTGGCGCGCGGATGCGCAAAGCGGACATCTGGTCGAAGTGATGGCCTGCGGCACGGCGGCGGTCGTCACCGCGGTCGGCACAGTCGCCGGGCCGGAGGGCGCGTTCACCATCGGCGCAGGCGGCATCGGCCAGACCACCGCGAAGCTGCGCGAAACACTGGTGGGCATCCAGACCGGGCGAATCGCCGATACGCATGCCTGGGTGATGCGGGTTTGATTGCAGTCGCCGCGCTCTACAAGTTCACGCCCTTTCCCGATCCTGAATCCCAGCGCGCCCCCCTGCTCGCCGCGTGCGAGGCGGTCGGGATCAAGGGCACGTTGCTGCTCGCCCGCGAGGGGATCAATGGCACCATCGCGGGCGGCGAGAACGCGATTGCGCAGGTGATCGCGCATATCCGTGCGCTGCCGGGGTGCGCTGATTGCGACGTGAAGTTCTCCCACGCACCCGAAATGCCGTTCTACCGCATGAAGGTGCGGGTGAAGCAAGAGATCGTCACGATGGGCGAACCCGATATCGACCCCACCCTGTCCGCCGGCCACTATGTCGATCCGCATGACTGGAACGCGCTGATCGCCGATCCGGACACCATCGTGATCGACACCCGCAATGATTACGAAGTTGCGGTCGGCAGTTTTGCGGGCGCGGTCGATCCGCAGACGCCGAGTTTCCGCGATTTTCCGGCATGGTTCCGCGAACACCGCGAGACGCTCCTCGAAGGCAAAAAGAAGGTCGCGATGTTCTGCACCGGGGGCATCCGCTGCGAGAAATCGACCAGCTTTCTGCGCGCCGAGGGGATCGACGAGGTCTATCACCTCAAGGGCGGCATTCTGAAATATCTCGAGCAAGTGCCTGAGAACGAAAGCCTGTGGCAGGGTGAATGCTTTGTTTTCGATGAGCGGGTGACAGTGCGCCACGGGCTTGAACAAGGCACCTTCCAGCTCTGCCGCGCCTGCCGCCGCCCGCTCGATGCCGCGGCCCTCGCCCATCCCGATTACAAGGACGGGGTGAGCTGCCCCGCCTGCATCACCGAACGCACACCCGAACAACGCGCCGGTTACGCCGAACGCCAGCGGCAGGATGCGCTGGCCCGGCAGCGCGGGGAATTGCACGTCGGCGCGGTGCGGCCTGCCCCCAAACCTGACGCGCAATGACCGCGCTCCCCGTCCTCTACTCCTTCCGCCGATGCCCCTATGCGATGCGGGCGCGCATGGCCTTGTGGACGGCGGAAATCGCGGTGGAATTGCGCGAGGTGAAGCTGGCCGCCAAGCCGCCCGAACTCATCGAAGCCTCCCCCAAGGCAACCGTGCCGGTGCTGGTGCTAAGCGATGGAACCGTGATCGACGAAAGCCTCGCCATCATGCGCTGGGCATTGGCGCAAAACGACCCCGAACACTGGCTGGCGGGCGATGATGCGGCGCTGATCGGGCGCAATGATGGCACCTTCAAACACCACCTCGACCGCGCCAAATATCCGGGCCGGTATCAGGAAGAGGACGGCACCGATCACCGCGCCGCAGCACTCGCCCTGCTCCACCCGCTGGAGGCCCGACTGGAGAACGCGCCCTTTCTGTGCGGCGACACGCGCAGCCTGACCGATATCGCGCTGTTCCCCTTCATCCGCCAGTTCGCCCATATCGATCCCGAATGGTTCGCCGCCCAACCCCTGCCGCGTCTTCAGGCGTGGCTGGAACAGCACAAGGCATCAGACCTGTTCGCCAGCATCATGCCCAAATTCGTGCCATGGAAAGCGGACCACGCGCCGATCCGTTTCGGACCATAAGCAGATGGCGCGCTGCCGGATAACCGCAACGGGTCGCAAGCCGAAGGTCGGTTGTCCTGATCCATTATTGCCACCAGGTCGCAAACCACCCCTCACCCCTCCCCAGCCGCCAACCCGTCGCGAAACGCTTCGACCAGCCAGCTTGCCGCCGGGCCAAGCCGGGTGTCGCGCCGCCACAAGGCTGAAAGACCATAATGCGCGCCCGGTTTTTCGGGCAGATCAAGCTCCACCAGCGTCCCGGCCGCCAGATCGCCTGCCACCATGGCGCGCGGCATATTGCCCCAGCCCAGCCCCTCTTTCAGCAGCGAATGCTTTGCCCCCAGATCGCCCAGCCGCCATGTCAGCGGGCTAAGCACGGAAAATTCGCGGCCTTCGGTCAGCGGTGAACGATCCGTCAGCACCAGTTGCAGGTGGCGGCGGCTTTCTCCCGGTGCGACACCCGCTTGCACAAGGGGGTGGGACGGCGCCGCAACCGGGATCAGATCGATTGCGCCCACCGCCTGCCGTTCCAGCGAAGGTTGATCGCCGATCACCGGGCCACCGATCGCCAGATTCGCCCCGCCCTCGATCAGGCACGCGGCAACCGCACCCAGCCCTTCGATCCGCAAGGTCAGCGCGCAGGTCGGGAATATCTGCCGGAACTTCCCCAGCGCCCGCGCGGTGACTTCAGCCGGCACCATCACATCGACCACCAGCGTCAGCGCAGGTTCCTGCCCGGCATGGAGCGAGCGCGCCTTGGCCAGCAGCGCGTCCACCCCGTCTGCAACCCCGCGCGCTTCGGCCAGCAGCCCCTCGCCCGCCGCCGTCAGCACCGGGCGGCGCGATCCTTCGCGGTCGAACAGGCTGACCGCCAGTTGGGCTTCGAGTTGCGCAATGCCGTAAGAGACCGCCGAGACAGCGCGCCCCATCGCCCGCGCCGCGCCGCCAAAGCTGCCATATTCGGCCACGGCGACAAAAATGCGCAATTGATCCAGCGTGGGTTCACCGATCTTCATAGAAACATGTTCGGATAATCCGAACATCTTGACAAGTTTTATCGCACTTATCCGTTCAATTCGCTGCGCCTATCTCATTCCCAACAAGGACACCCCACGGAAATAGGGAGACACGCCATGATCGAACTGCGTCCCTTCAACACCCTCGGCGCTGCCAACCACGGCTGGCTTGACGCGCATCATCATTTCTCTTTCGCCAATTACCACGATCCCGCCCGCGTCCACTGGGGCGCTTTGCGGGTCTGGAATGATGACCGCATCGCCCCCGGCACCGGCTTTCCGACCCATCCGCACAACGACATGGAAATCATCACCTATGTTCGCACCGGCGCGATCACCCACCGCGATTCGATGGGCAATGAAGGCCGCACCGAAGCGGGCGATGTGCAGGTGATGAGCGCGGGCAGCGGCGTGCGTCATTCGGAATATAATCTCGAAGACACGGAAACCACGCTGTTCCAGATCTGGATCATCCCGGATGAACGCGGCGGCGAACCGGGCTGGGGGGCCCGCCAGTTCCCCAGGGAGGGGCGCGAAGGCGCATTCGTCCCGCTTGCCAGCGGCGCGGCGGATGATGACAACGCACTGAAAATCCGGGCGGATGCGCGGGTCCTGGGCGCGACGATCAAGGCAGGAGAAAGCGTGACCTACGTGCCACGTTCGGCAGACCGCCGGCTCTACCTCGTGCCCGCCACCGGCAAGGTCCGGATTGGCGAGGTCGAGGCGGAGGCACGTGACGGTGTCGCCATCACCGCGCTCGACCGCGTCACCATCACCGCGCTCGAAGACAGCGAAGTGGTGCTGGTCGACGCAGCCTGAGCGTCTTTCCCCCTCCTCTCGGGGAGGGAAGATTTACCCCCGGAGCCGGCTGGCCCCCCCCTCGCCAGCCGGCTCCACCCTGCCTTGCACCGAAGGATCACCGCCATGAGCACCATTCTCTACCTCACCGCCAGCATCCGCAGCGAAAGCGAGAGCGTTTCGCGCGGGCTGGGCCAGCGGCTTGTCGATGGCCTTGCCGCCAGAACCGGCGCTGCTGTCATCACCCGCGATCTGGCCGCGGATGATCTGCCCCATGTCAGCGCCGCACGCTTCGCCGCGAACCTGACTCCCTCTGCCGAGCGCACGCCCGAACAGGCAGACCTTGCCGCCATCGCTGACACGCTGATCGCGGAATTGCAGGCCGCCGACATCATCGTGATCGCCTCGCCGATCTACAATTTCGGTGCGCCTGCCAGCCTCAAGGCATGGGCCGATCTGGTCGCGCGGGCGGGCACCACGTTCCGCTACACCGCAACCGGCCCCGAAGGGCTGCTGACGGGCAAGAAGGCCTATCTCGCCATCGCCAGCGGCGGCACTCCGGTGGGCAGCGATATCGACTTCATGAGCCGCTGGCTGACCTTTTTCCTCGGCTTTCTCGGCATCGCCGACGTGGACATCGTCGCCGCCGACGCCATCATGGGCGAAGGCGGCGAGGCGAAGATTGCCGCGGCACAGGACGCCGCCATCGGACTTGCTGCCTGATAACGCGCATCACCACGCGTTACTCTTGCGGTAGCGGCACGGGGCCATAAGTGCCGAAATTGATGCTTGCGTGACGCAACAGGGCAGGATCGCCCGTCAGAGCCGGTTACGGACCAGCAGCGGTTTGAAGATGTTGCGGCTCGGGCGGATCACGATGATCGCCACGCCGACCAGCGCCAGGGCACCGCCCGCCAGCAATGGCCAGCCGATCTCATCGCCCGTCAGCCATGTCCCGAAGGCAATCGTCAGCAGCGGGGTGAGCAGCGTCAGCGGTACGATCAGGTTGGCATCATGCGTCTGGAACAGCTTGAAATAAGCCGAATGCGCGCCAACCGAGACCACCAGCCCCGCAAACACGACGCAGGCCCCAATCGCCAGCGGCGCCGCACGCATTGCCTCGACCTGCCCATTTTCCAGCGCCAGTGTCGCGGGCAGCATGACCGCCAGCGAGGCCAGCGCCGCCCAGGCCTGAAGCGCGACCGAGCCAATCGCCAGCCGTTTGACGAAGACCGAGGCGAAGGCGCCCATCAGCACGCCGCCGAACGCGAAGGCGAGGCCCACAAGGCTGCCCGATGCCGAAGGCGAACCGATCGCCAGCCCCACCCCGCCCAGCGCCAGCGCCATGCCAATGCCGCGCCGCCAGCGCACTTCCTCGCCCAGAAACAGGATCGCGAACAGCACGGTGAGCGGCGCGCCCGCAAGGTTGACGATTCCCACCGCCGAAGGACTGGCTGTCTGCAACCCGACAAACTGCAGGCCGAAACTGCCTCCGGTGACCGCAAAGCCGACAATCAGCACCAGCGGCAGGCGCGCCGGGATCTGCCGCAGCAGCGGGAACAATACCACCAGCACCATCAGCGATCGCAGCACGGTGTAGAACAGCGGCGGCAGGCCGAGCGTGCTCACCGCAATCTTGCTGACCACGACATTCATGGCCCAGGCGATGTTGCAGAACAACATGATCGCCAGCGCCGACAGAGGCAGGTTTGCGGGCATCAGGTGGCAGTGTCGCCGAATACCTCGTCCACGACATCGGAGGGCAGGCTCTCACGCAATTCCTCGCGCCACACGGTGGCGACCGCATCCGATGGCGCGCGCCAGTCGCCGCGCGGGGACAGCGCGCCGGCCGAAGACACCTTCGGCCCGTTGGGCAGCGCAGAACGCTTGAACTGGGAAAAGCCAAAGAAGCGGTGCAGGAACTTGTCGAGCCAATCGGCGATGGTCGCCAGATCATAGGTGTTCTTGCGCGCATCAGGAAAGCCCGCCGGCCACAGCCCGCCATCGCGCGTCCGCCATGCATGCAATGCCAGAAACGCCACCTTCGAAGGGCGCTGGCCGTAACGGATCACGTGGTGGAGGAAGAAGTCGTTCAATTCATACGGTCCCACCAGCTCCTCGGTCGACTGGATCTGCCCGTCGGCACCCGGCGGCACCAGTTCTGGCGAAATCTCGGTATCGAGGATCGCGCCCAGCACCTCGCCACAGGCATTGGTGAACTGGCCGGTCTGGATCACCCAGCGAATCAGATACTGGATCAGGGTCTTGGGAACGCCCGCATTGACCCCGTAATGGCTCATGTGATCGCCCACGCCATAGGTGCACCAGCCCAGCGCCAGTTCGGACAGATCGCCGGTGCCCACGACAAAGCCATGATGCTGGCCCGCGAGGCGGAACAGGTAATCGGTGCGCAGGCCCGCCTGCACGTTTTCGAAGGTCACGTCATGCACCGGCTCGCCGCTGGCGAAGGCATGGCCGATATCCTCCAGCATCTTGGTCGCCGCCGGACGGATATCGATTTCTCCAGCGGTGATCTGCATCGCTTCCATCAGGCGGTGGGCGTTGTCTTTGGTGCCTTGCGACGTGCCGAACCCCGGCATGGTGTAGCCGCGAATGGTGGTGCGCGGCAGGCCCAGCCGGTCACACGCCTTGGCGGCCACGATCAGCGCGTGGGTGGAATCGAGCCCTCCCGAAATCCCGATCACGAGGCTTTTCGCGCCGGTCGCCTCGATCCGCCGCATCAGCGCGTCGACCTGGATGTTGAACGCCTCGTAGCAGTCTTCGTCCAGCCGTTCGGGCCGGTGGGGCACGAAGGGGAAGCGCGCGACCGGGCGGAGAAGGCCGATATCGCCCCCGGCATAGGCGTGCTCGAAGATGATCCGGCGATAGGAATCCTCGGGGTGGCCCGCGGCCTCGGCCGCATCGGTGAAGGTCTGGTTGCGCAGGCGTTCGGCAGCGATGCGGTCGGTGTCGATATCGATCACGCATAACTCGCCCGCAAGATCAAACCGCGCGCTTTCGGCCAGCAGATCGCCCATTTCGTAGATCACGCCCTGCCCGTCCCATGCCAGATCGGTGGTGCTCTCGCCGTGGCCGCTGGCCGAATAGACATAGGCGGCAATGGCACGGGAGGCGGATGATCGGCAGTGCAGATGGCGATCATCCGCGCGTCCGATGGTGATCGGAGAGGCGGAAAGGTTGCACAGGATCAGCGCGCCAGCCAGCGCCGCTGTCATCCCCGGAGGGATCGGCGCCCAGAAATCCTCGCAGATTTCGACCCCGAAACGAAAGCCGGGAAGATTGGCGGCGGCAAACACCAGATCGGTGCCAAACGGCACTTCCTCGCCCGCCACTGCGATCCACAGATCGGTGCAGCCCCGGCCATGCGCGAAATAACGCTTTTCGTAGAATTCGCGGTAATTGGGCAGGAAACTCTTGGGCACCACGCCAAGCAATTCGCCGCCCGCGATCACCAGCGCGCAATTGTACAACTTGCCCCCGCGCCGCAGCGGCGCGCCCAGCACCAAGACCGGCGCAAGCTCGGCCGAAGCCGCAATCACCTCGGCCACCGCCTGTTCGACCCGGTCAAGCAAGGCGTCCTGCAACAGCAGGTCATCAATCGCATAGGATGACAAGGTCAGTTCGGGGAACACCACCAGATCAACCTGCGCGGCGTGGGCCTTGCGCGCCTCGTCCAGCACGCCTGCGGTGTTGAAGGCGACATCGGCCGGGCGCGCGCAGGGGGTCGCTGTCGCCACCCGCACAAAGCCGTGGGCGTGCATGTCGAAAAAGGGGTGCGATGTCTCGCTCATGATGGGCGCGCGCTCCGGGTGGTTGTCCGCTGCCTCTAGCGCCTAATCCTTTCGCTTCCTAGCATGCGCCGCAAAAGTCCTGCTTTGGTCAAGCCAAGCCATTCGATTGTCACCGGAGCTTGCGCCTGTGCGAACAAGGCTGCAAGTGATCCAGTACCAACAAGGAGCCGCACGCCCATGGCCGATCCCACCTACACCCCGCCCAAGGTCTGGAACCCCGATACCGTGTCCGGCGGGCGCTTTGCCGGGATCAACCGCCCGACCGCAGGGGCGCGCGAGGACAAGGCGCTGCCGGAAGGCGACAATCCCTTCCAGCTCTATTCGCTCGCCACGCCCAACGGGGTGAAGGTGACGGTGATGCTGGAGGAATTGCTCGACGCGGGCCATGCCGGGGCCGAATATGACGCCTTCACCATCAATATCGGCGAAGGCCAACAATTCACCAGCGGCTTTGTCGCGGCCAATCCCAATTCCAAGATCCCGGCGCTGATCGACAAGAGCGGCCCCGTGCCGTTCCGCGTGTTCGAAAGCGGGGCGATCCTCGTCCATCTGGCCGAAAAGTTCCGTGCCTTCCTGCCCGCCGATCCGGCGGCCCGCGCGGAGGTCTTGTCCTGGGTGTTCTGGCAGGTCGGCACCGGCCCCTTCATCGGCGGCGGGTTCGGCCACTTCTATGCCTATGCGCCGGAGAAATACGAATATCCCATCAACCGCTATGCGATGGAGGTGAAGCGCATCTTCGATGTCGCCGACCAGCGGCTCGCGGATAGCCGGTTCCTGGGCGGGGATGACTACACCATTGCCGATATCGCCAACTGGCCGTGGCTTGCGCCGTTTGTGGCGGGGCAGATCTACAATGATGCCAAAACCTTCCTTGCGATCGACGCATACAAGAACGTGGCCCGCTGGGCACGCGAGATCGCCGCGCGCCCGGCAGTGAAACGCGGGCGGATCGTCAACAAGACCTGGGGCGAGGATGATACCCAGCTGCGCGAACGCCGCGGACCGGGCGATTTCGATGGCAAGAACCTCGACTGGACGTTCTGAATGCGAGGGCGGCACCAATCCGCATCGCCGCCCCTTCACAACGCAAAATCACGCGCTATAGAGCGCGGCTCTGCTGGGGTGTAGCCAAGCGGTAAGGCAGCGGTTTTTGGTACCGCCATGCGCAGGTTCGAATCCTGCCACCCCAGCCAGTTCCCCGCGATTTTCCGCTTCATGACCCGAGAGTGCACGCTCTGCGTGGGCTAACCCGTGCGGTTCGATTCTGCGGCGCATGTGACGCCGGCGGCGCTGTGCGCATTTTGCGTTTTCGTCTGCGGGGATCGGGACATTTACGAAGGGAATCGCTTATCCGTCGGGCGCAAATTGACCTCCCGGAAAACTGCCACGCAAACTGCGACGGCACAGCAAGGATAAGGAAATTGTCATGGTCAAGGTTGCCGAAGTCATGCATCGCGGGGCAAGCTGGGTCGATCCGAATGCGCCGCTCGCGGATATTGCCGAGCGCATGGAGAAAGAGGATATCGGCGCTGTGCCGGTGGGTGAAGATGATCGCCTGATCGGCATGGTCACCGATCGTGACATCGCCGTGCGCGCATTTGCCGAGAAATCCGATCCATTGCAGCTCACCGCGCGCGACGTGATGAGCGAACCGATCATATTCTGCACCGCGAACGAGAATCTCGAAGATGCCGTGCGCATCATGGAACGCAAGCAGGTCCGCCGTCTCCCGGTGATCGACGAAAATCGCCGGATGGTGGGGATGCTCTCGCTTGGCGATGTTGCCGCAAGCGCGCCCGCATCGCTGGCAGGCGAAACCTTGCAGGCGGTTTCGGCGCATCACGCCTGAGGTTGGCGCCCGAGGATGATGGCGACCGCCGGGCTGACAACCCGCAAGGATCGGAACAAAGCCCCGTAAGGCGCTGTGGAGAGCTTGCGGGCGCCCCATCCCATCAGGCCCCATCCCATAAGGCCCGATCCCTTCAAGACAACCTTCAAGACAACACGCCCCCGGTCTTGACCCGGCGCAGTGCCCCTTCTCGGTCGTTGCGCCGGGCCAAGTCGTCTGCGTCAAGGTGACAGGGAATTGGTGGCTGGAGCGGCTTCCAATGCGATTGCAGCGGATCAACCGCTCCAGATTTCCGGATTGCCGCGCTTTCCGGTTCGCCGGGTGATACGCCCGGCTCGAAGGCGCTCTAATGGGCCGCCGGGCCGCCATGCAAGGCAAGCGCCACGGCTTCGTCGATCTGGTTGAGCCGGAATGGCCCGTCATGGCTGCTGGCATGCGCGATCCGGCGCGAGGCGAGCGCAGGATCGCCGCTTACCATCAGCACCGGTATGTCCCCATCCTCACAGATGGCCCGCGCAGCCCGGATGGCGCAACCGGCTGCGATTCTGTCCCCGATCACGATGATGTCAGGCCTGCGGTGCCGCGCCGCTGCCAAGGCCTGATGTTCGGTCAAGGTGTGATCAAAGGTGCCGAAGCCAAGCTCGCCCAGATAGTGCTGGATCGCGCGGCTGATGGCGATGTTGTCATCGATAATGAGTGCGTGCGGCATCGGATATTCCCCTTCCTGCCGGGCCAATCTGCCGCGCGTTGCCGGTCAGGGCGCTTAGCAAATAACCGGAGGGGCAAATAACCGGAGGGGCCAATTCACCAAAGGAACTGGAGACAGTGCAGCGCACGCCGCATTGCGGAACGCTGCATGTGGCTAGGGATATTTCCCGATAAAACGCGCCGGGTCGATGCCCTAAAACGAAATTGTCGGACGGGAGCAACAGCTTCGTTTTGAATCTGACCGGAAGCGATGATTCTGGCCCAGAGCTACGCGATGATCGTACGACCGCGGCTCGCGGGAGTTCCCAAAACGAGATGCCTTCGGGCATCACGGGTCAGGGAACCCCGCGGGTTTCGCAACACTATCCCCCCGATCACCTCGCGGGTCTGAAGGCCGATGCTTTCAGGCCCGCGCTCTTTAACTTTCGCGAGCCGGGGCGCCCGTGCGATTGCGCGGGACGAAGCTGGATGGACTGCGAATTTGCGACCATTCCCGATTATCCAGACAGCACCGATTCCGGGCCAACGCCAGAAGCACGCTGCGGACAATACCGCAGCATGGTGACCACGAAAGGCATCGCGCTGGGCCAGAATCGGCCGCTACCCTTGGATGCCTTCGTCAGAATATCCGCAAAGTGGTTCAGCCTTTCGGGCGGACCACGCGCGGGCCGATATCGGTCAGGACCTGGCGTGCATCATAGGCGCGCAGATCATCTGCCGGGACATCGCCCTGTGCGATCCGGATATCCGCACTGGCTTCGTATTCGTCGATCTCGCGCTGATCGATCCCGTCAGCCCAGAACGGACGGGCAAGCCACGGGTCCCAGTAATACCATGACCGCCCGCGCAGACGATAGCTCCAGTAGGGCGACCACGCCCCATAATCCGGGCCGAACCAGGGACGGTAAAGCGGATCGCGGCGGATTTCGCGGGTGACGGTGTGCTCGGTCTCACGGTCAAGCACGGTGAACCAGTCCCCGCCCTGCTCGATCGTCAGTTCGGCCGCGCGGTAAAGCAGGTACGCCTCGACCGTTTCGCGCGAGGTCAGGGCATTGCCGTTGAACCGGACACGAAACAGATCAGGGCCGATCTGCGAGTGCGAATAGCCGCCCCGGACCGAACTCGAAGCAGATTCGGGCTGATAGGGCGTGGCGCGCGAACAAGCCGCAAGCACCAGAGCGAGGAGAACCAGCAAAGCCGGCCTGATGATAGTGTTCATGACAATCGCTCCCACGGTGATTTTTCTGTGCGCGATCGAACATCGCATCATGAACCGCTGCGGGAATCCGATAATTCACGGGCCTGACGCCGACCCTCGCACAAATGGAACGCGCAACCCCGGATAATTACGAGTGCCAACGGCTTTCACATCCGTCTCTCTGGAAAAGTTACCGAAGCTTTAATATACGAGATCGGCAGGAGGGGAATGCGACAGGGGGATGCCATAGGCGGTCAGGGGCGGGTGCCCTATACACGGCTGGCTGGTCCATTGATCGACCAGATACCGGCCGCTATTGCGGTGTTCGATGCCAAATTGCGCTGCGTGATGGTCAACGCGCGCTGGCTGACACAATTCCCGGTACCCGCTGCCGATCCGGTCGGACACGACTGCAACGGCCTGATCCCGAATGGCTGCACGCTGCTCCGCGGCTATCTGGAGCGAGCGCTGGCCGGCGAAAGTTTCTCCAGCGAGGCTGCTGCGCCTGAAACATCCGACGGTTCAAAATACTGGTTCCGCTCGCACGTCGCCCCGTGGCGCGACACCAGGGGCAAGGTGCGCGGCGCCATGCTGGTGTGCGAGAATGTCACTGCCGAAATGGAACAGACCCTGCGGACAAGGGTGCTGAAAGAGGAATTGTCGCTGTTTGTCGACAGCGCCGAGGGCTTTGCTCTGGCCCTGCTCGATGAACAGGGTCAGGTGACAATCTGGAATTCCGGAGCCGAAAGGTTGACCGGCTGGCGCGAAACCGAGGCGGTGGGCCAGACCTATGGCTTCCAGTTCAATGCGGAAGACCAGGCTGAGGGACTACCCGCGTCCCAGATCGATCTTGCCCGCAGGAACGGCGTGTTCCGCGACCGCTGCTGGCGGATGCGCAAGGATGGCACCCGCTTTCGTGCCGAAGTGATCATCACGCGGATCGAAGGCGACGATGTGCTGCCGGGCGGCTTCGGCGAGGTTGTGCGCGATGTCACCAGCGAGGAATTTCAGGCCCGCTCGCTCGAGGCGAATGCCGTGCTGCTGCGATCAATCCTCGAAACCATCCCCGAAGCCCTGGTGGTGATCGACATCAGTGGCCGCATCCTTTTGTTCAGCACGACCGCCGAGGCCATGTTCGGCTTTTCGGCAAGTGAGGTGCTGGGTCGCGACGTTTCGATGCTGATGCCCGAGCGTGAACGCAAGGCGCATGATGGTTACATGCGGCACTATCGCCAGTCCGGCGAAAGCCGGATGATGGGTAGCAAACGCCGCCTGATCGGCCGACGCAAGGACGGCAGCGAATTTCCCCATACGCTCCAGATTGCCGAGGCCTTTGGCGGCGGGCAGCAGATGATCGCAGGCTTCATGCAGGACCTGAGCGAGAAAGAGGCGGCCGACGCCGAGCTTGAACAATTGCAGCGCGAACTGGCCCATATATCGCGCGTCCACGAGATGGGAACGCTGGCAAGCACCATCGCCCACGAACTCAACCAGCCGCTCATGGCGATCACGAACATCGTCCAGACCGCTGCCGACATCCTGAAGAACGGCGACCCAGCCAGCCGAGTGGTTCTGGCCGAAGCCCTCGCCGAGGCCGGACGCGAAGCCTTGCGCGCAGGCGACATCCTGCGCCGCTTGCGCGGGTTCCTGTCACGCGGGGATCTGGAAAAAACGCTGGAAGACCCGTCCAAGCTGGCTGAGGATGCGGTCTATTTCGAGGCCGCAAGGGCCCGTTATCGCAATATTGGCTGCAACGTCGACTGCGCGGCCGGGATCCCTCCGATCCTGGTCGACAGGGTGCAGATCCAGCAGGTCATCCTCAACCTGACCAAGAACGCCATCCAGTCGGTCGGCGCAAACGGCAAGGTCACCGTCGCAATCACAGCTGAAGCCGATCAGATACGCTGCACGGTCAGCGACACAGGGCCGGGCGTATCGCCTGACCGGGCCGCGCGCTTGTTCGAACCTTTCAGCACCACCAAGACCGACGGCATGGGACTGGGTCTGCCCATCTGCCGTTCCATCATCGAGGCCCATGGGGGACGGATCTGGTACGAACCGGCACCCGGCGGTGGGGCGGCCTTCGTCTTCACCCTTCCACATTTCACGCAGGAGAATGACGATGCCCAGTGAGCACAGGCTTGTCCATGTCGTCGATGATGACGAAGGGGTAAGGCGATCACTCGATTTCCTGTTGTCCCATGCAGGCTACGAGGTGCAACGCTGGGCCAGTGCGGAGGTTTTCCTCAAGGAAGCCCAGAAGATGGTGCCAGCCTGCGCCATGATCGACATCCGCATGCCGGGGATGGATGGGCTTGCCTTGCAGAAGGAGATGAAAGTCCAAGGCTTCAATTTTCCGATCATCATCCTGTCTGGCCACGGTGATATCGCCATGGCGGTGCAGGCGATGCAGAACGGAGCGATCGATTTCCTGCAAAAGCCCGCCGACCGCGAAAGTGTCATAACCGCTGTCAATTCGGCGCTGGAGATAATCAGCAATAGCGAGGAGCAGCGCAATCGCTCCGACTGGGCCAAGACCCAGCTAGGGCGCCTGACAACGCGCGAGCAGGAAGTGCTCGACGGTCTGGCCTGCGGCTATCCCAACAAGACCATCGCCTATGACCTTGGCATCAGCGCCCGCACGGTGGAAGTCTACCGCGCCAATGTCATGGACAAGCTGGGCGTGCACAGCTTTGCCGATGCCCTGCGCATCGCCTTTGCCGCCGGGCTGGGTTCCGAACGCCGCTGGCTTGAAGCGCATACGCTGATCGCACACCAGCGCCAGGGCGAATGACCGGGCGCTGCGAAGGATGCCGAAGACCTTCGCGCGCGCAATCGGATCAATGCGCCAGCAGCAGCGGAACCGGGCAGGTCTTCAGCATCGTCCGGGTCACCCCGCCGAACACCGCCTGCGCAAGCCGCGGGCTGCCATAGGCACCCATCACCAGAAACCCGGCGTCGATCGCACGGACATGATCGACCAGCACCGCTGCAACCGTATCATCGCTGCGCCGTTCGACCAGTTCCGGCACCACGCCGTGACGCGACAGGTAAGTTGCAATCGTCGCCATTGGCGTGCTGCCAGAGGGCGGATCGACGGCCAGCAGCACCACCTCGGCAGCGCAGCGCAGCAGGGGCACCGCGGCACGCACCGCCTCGATCGCGGGGTCTGACCCGTCCCACGCGATCAGCGCCGGCTTGCCTAGCGCAACACCGCGCACCGCAGGCGGCACCGCCAGCAGCGGCCGTCCGGACTTAATCGGCAGGGACTGGGGGCGGACATCCTCGTCTCCATCTTCCTCCAGCCGCGACGACAGCACGATGAGGTCGGCCAGATCGGCCCCGTGGGCCAGCGCATCGACCGGCCGATCAAAGCTCAGACCGAACGACCACCGCACGTCTTCACCCGCCAGCCGCTGCTCTATTCGGGTGCGCAACGCGCGCTGGGCGCGTTCGAGCTCGACCAGCGCGACGGCCTCTGCGCCGCCGGAGTAATTGCCCATCGCCAGCATCGGCAGATGACGCAGTTCGAGGCATTCGAGATGGCCGCCCATCGCGCGGGTCACATCAAGCGCCGCCTGCAGGCGCGCTTCCTGTCCGGCATCATCATGCACCAGCAACAATATGTTCTTCATACGGCACCCCTTGCGTTCCTATCGATCCGCCTGCGCCCCAAGGACGCATCATCGGGCGGAGGCGGATATTCGTCAGGCCCCCGCCCCGGCTCGTCACTATCGGGCAGAGGTGGCGCGGTTTCGGGCAGTTCGGGCCGCGCAGGCTCGGGCGGCACCGGCATGATCCCGGGCGGCTCATCCGGCGAGATCCGGTCGGGCGGCAGCGGCGGGATGCCGCCGCTGACATGGGGCGCTTGTGTCACGCTCAATCGACCGCGATCTTGCGGACGCGGCCCGTCGCCTGCTTGTCCTTGCCGAGCGTGAGCTTGAGCACGCCGTGGCGAAACTTCGCCTCGATCCGTTCGGGATCAACATCCGAAGGCAGGCTCAACCGCCGTTCGAATGCGCCATAGCTGCGTTCGCTGATCAGGCTGTCGCCTGATTTTTCCTGCGATTCGGCGCGCTTCTCGCCTGATATCGACAGGACGCCGTCGGCAAATTCGACATTGATGTCCTTGTCCTCGAGACCGGGCAGTTCGGTTGCCAGTTCGTAATGATCCTGCTTGTCCTTGAGCTCAACCAGCGGGCTGAAATCCGTACCATTGGACAGCTGGAAGACGCGCCGGACAGGGCCCGGCATGGTCAGATCATCGAACAATTGGTCGATCTCGTGGCGCAGGCGCCGGAACATTGTCGAAACGCCTTGATCGGGAGATGGCCGCATCTCCGCCATTGCCTGTCTGTTCATCGCTGTTTTCCTCCTTTTGACCCTTGCAGCCCCGTGCCGCCACCGTGGCGGCAACTGGTCAGGCCGGTCAGCACGCAGGCAGACTATCCGCGCCGCGGCGCAGGCGGGATCGGTAAACCTACAGACCTGCGCACTTCCGGAAATTACCGGATGGGCGCAGTGGGCCGGGCCGCAGAGTCTCGCAGAAATCACCTCGCAAGATGGATGAAAGGCCGATCACATGACCTCGTACAAGACTGAACCCAAACGCACGACCACGTGGATACTGATCGTGCTGGCAGGCGTCGCGATCGCCGCAGCCATATATTACTATTTCGACCAGATGAGCGGCAATCGCGCTGCGTCCGCGCCGCCGCCCAGCACCGAATGGACGACCGCGCCCGGCGGTGTCGAAGTCGAACTGCCGCAGACCCCGATGACCAATGTCCCCCCTGACGCGGTGCCAGCCCAAGGCGCTGCGCCCGAGGCCGCCACTGCGGATGAACAGCCGCAGGGCGAAGGCGAGACGTCCTGATTTCCGTTCGGCGCTGAAACCGGGTGCGGCAAAGCCTCGGGGCATTCACGGATATGGCATGGCGGCACTGCTGTGGTTGAGTGGCGGTGCAGGCAATCGCGGCAAGCGTGCTGCCCCCAAAGCGCTTCCCGGTTGTCTGCACTTCACGCAAAGCCGCGCCGACTGCCAGCCAGAGCGCCTTCCGACCATTCCGAAGCGCCCTGGTCGCGTCAGGAGCTCCGAAAGGGCGAAACCTCCCCTAGAACCGGAACGGCAGGCGGATCGCCAGCGACATGTCCGGGCTGTCATCGGTCAGCCCGATCCCGAGATTGGTGACAAGCGCAAGGCGCGGCCCGAGCGTGAAGGTCGCGCCGAAATTGGCGATCCCGACATTGGCCTGGCTGCCCACCACCGCGCGGCGTTCCTGGGCTTCGGGGGTCAGGTGGGTGCGCTGTACCAGCCGCTGGCTGTAGGACATCGAGATGCTCGACTTGTTATTGAGGGCAAAGGCCAGCCCCGCGCCGAACTGCCACGCATCGCCCACATCGACCCGTCCGGGAAGATCACCCGGATTCTCGTCGATATCATCGAAATCGCGGGAGAAGTTGCGGAAATAGGTCAGGTTGCCGAACACCACCAGCGGATCGATTGTCTTGAGCACTGCGACGCCGAGCGATGCGCCATAGACCCCGTTGCCGGTGGCCAGACGATCCGGCACCTGCAGATTGCCTTCGGTGTTCTCGACCTCGATGAAATCGACGCCGAAGGGATCGCGCCCGGTCGGGAACTTGACCCGCGCGCTCACCACCACATCGGGCGAACGCAGGGTCTCGGCCTTCACCCGGTAGCTCGCCCCGATGCTGACATCGCCGAAGCCTTCGTCGTGAACCGTTCGCTCGACCAGCGCCGAGGCCGAGCCTCCCGCCCCGCCGGAACGGAAATTGGACGTGCGGTAGAGGAACGGCACGTTGGCATCGACAAACAGCCGGTCGGTGATACCGTAGCGGATGGTCGGATCGAAGGTGAAGATATCCGACTTGATTTGATCGATGCTGATCGTGCCAAGAAAGATCGCATCAAGCGCGAGGAAGCCATTGAGCGAAATCCGCGCGTTATCGAAATGCGAATAGCCCAGCCCGAGGTCGAAACCGAGCCGGTCGCCGAAGCGGCCCTGCTGTTCCTGCGCGACTTCGACCACCGCATCGCTGGGGGCGGGAGAACGGCGATCCGGTTCCTCTCCTTCCACCCCGCTGCCCGGCGCAGGTTCATCCTGCGCCGCTCGCACGAAACCGCGATCAAGGTCCTGCTTGCGGAAGAAGGCGAGCGCCGGATCATCGGGGATCGCCAGCTTCTGCGGCGCGATATAGGCTCCGCGCAGTTCCGCCGCCTCGGCCGCTTCGATCGAGGCGAGTGGCACGGCTTCGGCCTTTTCGATCAGCGCCAGCCGCGCCTCAAGCTCGGCCAGCCGGCGGCGATACTCTGCTTCGCGCTGCTGCAGGCTTTCGACCTCCTCGCGCAAGGTTTCGACATCACCGGGTCCATCCGGCAAGTCTTGGGCGGCAGCAACCGCTGGTTGCAGGGCAAGCACACCCGCAATCGCAACCATCGCGGTCATCGGATACGAAAACTTCCTGGTCATCATCCTTCTCCCGATCATTATGGATTAAGCAGTTTCCACAGGGTGGCTGGGTCCGGCACGCCGGTTTCATTGAGCCTGACGCTGCGCTGGAAATCGCGGAAAGCGTCGCGCAAGGCGGGCGTGTAGGTGCCGTCCTCGGCGCCTGAGTAAAGCCCGCGCAATTGCAGCGCGGCCTGCGCGCGGCGCAGGATCGTCTCGTAAACAAAGGCACGGTTCTGTCCGTCGCCCACCTCGAGCATCTGCGAAAAGCGCGCGATCCGGTACGGACGCAGCCCCCCCACCATCCGCTGCGTCACCCCGACCAGCCGGTCTTCAGGGTGTTGCGCGCAGTGGTTCTCGACGATCAGATCAAGCGCGGCGGCATTGTGCCACGGGGTCAGATCGAAGGTATCGGGCTCGTAGAGATTGGCCGCGCTCAGATAGCCTTCGATGAAGCCGATCATGCGCTGGTAATCGGGCGAGGTGGTATCCCCCCGTGCCGCGATAAAGCGCTCGCAGGTCAGCATTCCGGCGCCTTCGACGGCAAACTGGCGCGGGTTGTCCTGGGCGTTGGCCGCAACCAGCGGTGCAACCGCCAAAAGGCCTGGCGCAAGCAAATGCATTTTCATCTCGATGTCTCCCCGATTGTGGCCCGCCTTCGTCAGAAGCCGTGGCCTTTCATTGCGCTCAGCGCCTCCTGCGCGCGCACGATCTGCTGATTCTGCAAGGCATCGACGCCGAAGATCACCGACGCCCGGTTCTCGATCATGTTGCTGTCGCTCACGAGAATGGTCTGCTGGAGCAGCTGGCCGATATCGCCGCCCGCAAGCTGGCTGGTGCTGTCGAGCCCGCCATTGCCGCTCATGATGATGCCAAGCTGGTTGTCGGCCATGCGGAAGTGGATCCGGTCACCATCGGGAAAGGCGATGTCGACGGGGCCGCCAGCGGCATTCATCCCCGCTTGCGACAGCGCCGGCACCGCCGAGGACGGCACGATCATCACCTGCATCCCGTTGAGCGCACGATTATCCGCCCCGGCGATGACATTGGCCTGCGCAGCCCCCGAAAAGGTCTCCAGCGCGCCCACCCCAAAGGCATCCTGCGGCGGGATATAGGGCACGTAACCTTCGTGGATATCGGTGACATCCATTCCCGGATCGCCGCCCGTCTCGCCACCCCGCGACCACGCGATCATCAGTTGCGGAACCGGCGCCCCGCCATTGCCGCCCGGCAGGAAATCGACACTGAACAGCAGCCGCGCAAGGGTGGTCACCCCGCTCGCATCCTGCCAGCTGGTGAGCATGGTGATCCCGAAGAACGAGACCGATTGCGGGGTCACAAACTTGCCGCGCATGTCGGCCAGCTCGTCGTCGGCAACCAGCATCGCCCCGCCAAGGGCCGAAAGGTCGGGCTTGCCGGCGGCAACCGGGGCCGCAGCCAGCGCGCAGGCGAGCGCGATGAGGGTGGAGCTGCGCCGGGCCTTGGCGCGGTCAGACTTGCGAAACGTACACATTGTCATGTTCCTTCAGAACGAAATTCGCGGGCCGAACCCGAATTCGGCCAGCTCGGCGCCGGGTATTGTCGCGGTAAGCTCGAGCAGGCGCTTGGCGGAGAGCGGCTCGGGCGGGTTGAGCAGGATGTTGTCGGCAACGTAGCCTTCGCCCGAGACGACAAAGAGGATGCCGTTCCAGGCCTCCTCGAACCGCGGGCGGGTCATGGTCATGTTGCCAAGCGCCGGATCGCCGATCGCCACCCGGTCATCCCAGGCGCGGCGGACGACCACGAAATGCTTGTAACCCCGGATGTCGAGCAGCACGATCGAAGGCACTTCAAGTTCACGCAGCGTCGCGTAATCGACCCGGTATCCTTCGGCCTGATAGTCGACCGACTGGGCATAGGTCTTCATGTCGAGCAGGGAGAAGCCCTTCTGCCGCACGATGTCGGGATCAGCGACGCGCAGCATGTTGACCAGCACCTGCTGTTCGGTGGTCTGGCGGCCAAAGGCGTAGTTGAAGATGGTCGCAAGCGCGGCCGCGCCGCAGCTGAAATCGGTGCGCTGGCGCACGAGGTTTGTGAATTTGCGATCTTTCCAGCTGTCGAGAGAGACAGCCAGCGTGGGAGCGGTCGTGCTCACCGCGCCAAGCCATAGCGGGGTTGCCGTGCCTTCGGGCACTGTCGAACAGCCGCCAGCCAGAGCGCAGGCCAGCAGTCCGGGAACGAACGCCAGCCGTGTCTGCATCGGATGCTTCATCTGTGCCATCACCCTCTCCCCTGATCGCGCCCCTGATTGTTTTTCCCCCCAGGTGATCAGGGGAAGGGCGCGAAGCCCTTCCCCGTCACGGCCGGCAGATCCTTGCTCGGGGGGACCTGGATCTGCCGGTGGCCTTCCGCCCATGGGTCGCAATGTGGCGGAAGCCCGTAGCCTGACGACGATCAGTCCGGATCGCCGCCGCCGGTCCCGCCGCCATTGGCAGGCGCACCGCCCGCCGAGGAGGCGATGGTCAGAGCATTGAGCTGCTGGTTGCCCACGCCCGAGGCGAAGTTCACCCCGACGTTGCCCGAGGTGCCGTCGATCACCAGGCCGGTGACCAGATTCTGGCTGTCCTGCTGCTCGACAAAGCTCAGGGTCGAGGTCTGGATCAGCCCGGCATTGGCTTCGGCGAGGGTCGTATCGTTCGCCACCGCGAGGGTCATCAGGTTGGCCTGCTGGTTGAGGCTACCCGCCGCTGCGTTGACACCGATATTGCCCGAACCGGCGATCGTCCCGCCAAGCACCGAATTGCGGTCGCGGAAGTTGTTATTGTCACCGCCCAATTCGGGATCATCGCCCGGCGAGGTGAAGCCCGGCGTTCCCTGCTGGCTCACGCCGAGCTGCGACTGGAACGCGGTGGTCGAAGCTTCCGACCAGCCGCCAACGGCATCATCCGAAGCATTGCTCGAGGTCGCCAGCGTTGCCGAGTTCATCTGCATGTTGAAGTAGCCGGCAGCCAGGTTGATCCCGGTATTGCCCGAGGAATCGATCGCGAAGCTATCGACCGTGTTGATCACCGGGGCGAAATAGCCAGCCCGGATCTGCGGTTCGAGCACGCCATCGATCAGGCCGTCATTCGGGTCATTGCCCGCTTCGCTCCAGCCCGGGCCGAACACCGGATCGACATAGCCGTTCTCGCCGTTGAGCTCGTTCTCCTCACGATACGTGACGGCAACACCTTGCAGCAGCTGCTTGGCATCGGTGATCGCCACCGCCGCGCTGTCGACCGCGATTTCGCCGGTGACAAAGGCACCGCCGAGAATGCCGACCAGCTTGACGAAGGTCGCATCGGTGGTGAGGCTGGTGTCGATGTTGTTGCTGTATTCAATGTCGACACTGGCATCGACCTCGACATCGAGCGGCGCTCCGTTGTGGTTCTGCGCCATGGCGGGCATGGCAACGAATGCTGCGGCCGCCGTGGTTGCAAGCAATAGCTTTTTCATCTCACTTCTCCTTCATTTACCTCAGGGTTGCCCGCTGGCCGTCACGGTCAGCGAGAAGGTGTTGGCAGAGGAATTCCTCTCGCCACCAATCAGGTTGGCCTGGAACACGCCGCTGCCCTGACCGAAGGCATCATCGTCAATGGCGATGAGGTCGTTCGGCCCGGTCGCGGCGAGTGCCGTGCCCCCGGATGGTTCGATCGGCGCGCGCGTTTGCTGGAGCTGCTGGTCCGTCAGCGCGCCCGCCTGGCCGATCACCAGCGCCGCCAGATTGGCAGACTGGTTGTGGGTTCCGGCCGTGATGTTGATACTGGCAAGGCCCGAAAGCCCCGAAAATGCCCCCGGCCCGAGCACGATCCGGGTGGCGCGATCGGCGCTGCCCGCATCGGCGTGCTGGACGATCCGGTCTTGACCAAGAGCCACATCGCCGATCGCGATAACCGCGCTTGATACCTGCTGGTTGCGGTTTCCCGCCACGATGTTGACAGCTAGCCGCCCGCTATGGCCTGCGCCCTCGCCGCCGGTCAGGATCACCTTGTCAACCGGCTGTTCGCCGGCTTCTGCGGCAAGGCTGCCCGGCGGCAAGACCAGTCCCGCAGCGAGCGCAATCAGCGCGAGACGGCTCACGGGCGACCTCCGGTAATGGCCGAGAGGCTGCCAAGCGCGCCTGACAGCGCCCCCATTGCCTGACCGATGGCCGAACCGCCTGAAAGACTCGCAGTTTCAGAGGCGACAAGCGCGCCCGTCTGCGATGGCTGCGCACCCCCGCCGAGCGGCGCGAAGTCCGACATCGCGGCCAGCGGTGCTGTCAGCGGCAGCGAACTGGTGACGCGCGATGTCTCGCTATCGGTCAAGGGAGCAAGGCCGAGCGCGATGGTGCCGGTGATGGCCCCGGTCGGCGCCGTCACCGTCGCATGGCTTCTGCCGGGAAAATGCGGATCGCCAATGGCGTGGCCCACATCGCGGGCATAAATGATCTCGCCTTCCTTGGCGGGAGCCGGCGCGGGAAGGGTTGACGCGGCCTGATCACCGGCAAGCACCGGTTGCGCAAGGCCGACAGACAGCACGGCCACCACCAATCCCGGTACCAATCCCGGCACCAATCCCGGCACCAATCCCGAAGCCAGTCGATGTGCAGCGGCGCAATGGGCCTGTGGCATGATCCCTCCTGTTGCCTGCCAGATCGGGCAAGCGAAAATAATGTTCGCATCCAAAAACTTATGCGGCCATTGATTGTCTGTAAGGATCGATGAAATGCAGGGTTTCAAAAATACGGTTTTATACTAAACAAAATTTAACTATTGCATCATGACAATATAAATTTCGTCCATCGCGATTATTGGCTAGTCAAAATTTTCTATATGCAGAAACTTGTTATTCTGCTGAACATTTCTTCTTTGGTTTTGACGCCAATCTTCTGATGACACTGGCGGATATGCGCCCGTATCGTGTGGATCGAGTTGCTGCGCTTTTTCGCAATCGCCTGCGGTGCGCGGCCCTCCATCAGGTCGGCAACGATCCGTGCCTCGCAATCCGTTAGGCCGAACAGCTTCTGCAGGTCGGCAATGCGCGGCAATCCATTATGTCCGGGGATGGCGAGCACGAGGCACACATGCTCTTCGTCCACCGCCGCTGCCCGCACCAGCAGAGGCGGGCCGCCAGCTGGCGGCTCCATGACGGCAATCTCGGTCTCATCGCCGCGCACCGCCAGCAGCCGCGCAATGGTTCCCGCGCGGGCCGCACCCTGGCCATCGGGCCACAGGGTTCTGGCACGGTCCCATTCCGCCTCGCTTGCCTGGGGCAGCGGATTGCGCGAGCTCGCCTGCACCTTGCCGCCGCGATCAACGATCACGCGCGCCTTGCCATCGAGGCGCGTCAGGCAGTCGAGCAGGGATGCGACTTCGGGGCTTGTTGCTGAATGCGAACTGGTCTTGTGGGCGGTGGTCATCTGGGTCCCCTGCGATTGGCTGCTGGCCGCCATCCGCTAACGCGCAGCGGACACGGCTTGAACGATGCACCTTGGAAATGCCTGAATTTCGCAAGGATCGGCCATCCGCAAACTTCCCGATAGGCCCTGTCGCGTCTCTCTTTGTTGCAGGTCAGACGCGGAGGCGGAGATGCGTCCGGATCGCAGAACGGCCTTGTGCCGCAGGCTCCGGCTTGCGATTGCCGCAATTGCTTTGGGCTTCTAATGTCGCGCGGCAGCAGGGAACCAACAACCGATGACCACTTGGCGTCTGGCGGGCCAGATTGACGATATCAGGGTGCCGCTGGCCGATGTGCAGCAGCGCGCAGAGGTTTGCGCAATCGCCACACTGGTCGAGATTTCAGGTTCCGCCCCGCGCGATCCGGGCGCGCAGATGCTGATCAGCGCCGATGACTATTGGGGTTTCCTTTCGGGCGGCTGCATCGAAGCCGATGTCGCCCGCCATGGACGCGAGGCCATGGCGGCGGGCGCAGCGCGGCGGCTGCGCTATGGCGAGGGCAGCCCGTGGATCGACATCAAACTTGCCTGCGGCAGCGGGATCACGGTGCTGGTCGAACCGGTCGCGGCCACAGATCAGGCGGTGGCATCCCTGCTGGACAGCCATGTCACGCGCCGTCCGGTGCTGTGGCAGAGTGATGGCGCAACCCGCAATGTGGTGGCTGGCGGCGATGCACCGGCTTTCGCATGGGATGGCGCACACTATGCCAGACTGTTCGAGCCCGTCCCGCGCCTTGTCCTGATCGGCGAAGATGGAACCGCATTGGCCGCTGCGGCGATGGCCGTGCAGGCGGGCATGGAGGCGGTGCTGATCACGCCGGGTGGCCCCGATCAGCCGCCCTTTCCCGGGATTGCCTATCACCGCGCTGCTGCCCCTGAGGCACTTGCTGCGATCGGCATCGACCGCTGGACCGCGATCGCGGTGCTTTCGCATGATCGCGAGGATGACGAGCGCGGACTGGCCGCTGCGCTGGTTTCGGATGCGTTCCATGTCGGCGCGATCGGCGCAAGGGCGCGGCTTGAGGCGCGCATAGCCAAGCTTCGCGGCCACGGGGTGAGCGAGGCAGACATTGCCCGGCTCCACGCGCCGATCGGGCTTCACGGCTTCGGCAAGGCTCCGCGCGACATCGCGCTGTCGCTGGTGGCACAGGTGGCGTGCGCCTTCCACGCCCGCTCGGCAGCGGAGAGATCTGAACGATTGTCGATATCCAGCACCGCGCCCATCGCATCAGTATCGAGATAGGCCACCCCTGCGCTACGCCGATTGAGCAATCCGGTCGCGCCCTGATCGCCCGTCAGCCGCGCCAGATCGGGCAGCGCCGCTGGAGCAAAGGCGACCGGATGGCCGGGCCTGCCGCCCACGCGCGGACGGGCAGCATAGCCTGCTTCTTCTGCCATGCCGGCGAGCGCCGGGCACAGGTGAACCGGCACCAGCGGCATATCGCCAAGGAACACGAATAGGCCCTTCCCCGGCTCGGCAAGCGCCGCAAGGCCGGTGTGCAGCGAGGCGGCCATGCCATCCTCCCAGTCAGGCGTTGACACGATCTGGCACGCCAGGCCTTGAACCGCGCCCGCAACCGCTTCGTGATCGGCGCCGACGGCAACCACCACCTCACCGAACCCTGCCGTGAGCACCATGTCGAGCGTGCGGCGGATCACCGGAACGCCGCCGAGCAGCGCGAGCAGTTTGCCTCCGCCGAAACGCCGCCCAGCTCCTGCCGCGAGCACCAGTGCACCCCAGCCTTCAAGGGTCATGGTGCGCGTCCGGTGATCAGGCCTTCGCCTGCGTCAGCAAAGGCAGGGCGCGGATACGCTTTCCGGTCGCCGCGAACAGCGCATTGGCTAGCGCGGCCGAGGCCGGCGGCACGCCGGGTTCGCCAATCCCGCCCATCGCCGCATCGCTTTCGATGAAGTGGACATCGATCATTGGCGGGGCATCGACCAGCTTCAACAGATTGTAATCGTTGAAATTGCTTTCAACCACCGCGCCCTTTTCCAGCGTGATGGCCTCGCCGATGGCTGACGAGAGCCCCATGATCATGCCGCCTGCAATCTGCGCTTCGGCGTTGATCGGGTTCACCGTTGTGCCGCAATCGACCACCGCCCAGGCCTTGAGCACCTTCGGGCTGCCGTCGTCCTTGACCGTCGCTTCGATCACTTCGGCCACGATTGTGCCGAAGCTTTCGACAATCGCGATCCCGCGCCCGGCCCCTTCGGGCAAGGGCGCACCCCAGCCTGACCGTTCGGCCACGGCGTCAAGCACCTTCTGGTGGCGCGAACCTTCGGGCAGATGTTTGCGGCGGAACTGGTAAGGATCTTCGCCCGCGGCATCGGCCAGCTCGTCGATGAAGCTTTCGTTGTAAAAGCCGATCTGGGTTGAATTGACCGAACGCCACGGGCCGTCGATCTGGTTCGAGGTGTAACCGAAATGGCGGCGCGAAGTGGCCGGGACTTGATAGATGAAGCCCGCCTCGCTTTCGGAATTGTCACCCTGAACGTAATCGGTGCGCCATGCCGCGATCCGGCCATCATCGCCGAGCGTGGCCGACAGCCGGGCCGAGGATTGCGCACGATAGGTACCATGGCGGACCTCTTCCTCGCGGCTCCAGATCAGCTTGACCGGATAGGGCACCTGCATGGCCAGCACCGTGACCTGATCGATGATTTCGGTCACGCCCGGAAACCGCCGACCAAAGCCGCCGCCCATGATCATCGGATTGAAGATCACATCATCCATCTCCAGCCCCGCAGCCGCGGCTGCGCGATCACGCGCACCGATCGGGTCCTGCAACCCGCCCCACAGGTGCAGTTTGCCATCCTTGAAATGGGCCGTGAGCGCGAAGGGCTCCATCATCGCATGGTGCAAGAAAGGAACGCGGAAATCGGCGGTGATGGTCTTGTCGCCCGCCGCCATCAACGCCGCATCGACATCACCCGCGCCCGCTTCGCCATCGGGCTTGCCCGCTTCGCGCAGCTTGTCCTGCGCAGCGTAGATCGCCGCAGTCGACATCGCACCATGACCGCCATCGGTGAACTTGGGCGAGAGCGCATTGAGGCCCTTCAAGGCCTGCCAGTATCCCTTGGCAACGACGATCACCGCGTCGTCCAGCGTCACCACTTTCTCAACCCCCGGCATGGCCAGCGCGGGCGCCTCGTCGACGGATTCGAGCTTGCCGCCGCGCACCGGCGCCGCCGCGATGGTCGCCACGCGCATGTCAGGCAGGGTGAAGTCGATGCCATAAACCGCGCTTCCATCGACCTTGGCCGGGATGTCGAGCCGGGTCACGGGCTTGCCGATCAGCTTGTAATCCTTGCGCGATTTGAGCACCGGATCGCGGGTGAGCGAGCGTTCCGCCGCGCCTGCCGCCAGTTCGCCATAGCGCAAGCTGCGGCCCGATGCGGCATGCGTCACCACGCTGTCAGCCGTGGTCAATTCGCCCGCAGGCACGCCCAGCCGGCTCGCCGCCTCCTCGATCAGTGCGAGCCGCACGGCCGCGCCGACAACGCGCATCCCGCCTTGGCCGGTAAAGCGCACCGCCGACGAACCGCCGGTAATCTGGATCTTCTGCGACCGCGTCAACATCCCGATCACCGCCACCGGCAACGCGTTGATGACACCGGGATAGCCGCTCATTTCGCCGAGGAAGCTCTGCACCAGCGCGGTGTTGGAAAAGGCCACATCAGACGGCGCCTGTTCGACCTTGACCTTGTCCCACGCGGCATCGAGTTCGTCGGCCAGCATCAGGCCCAGCGCCGTGTGCGTGCCCTGCCCCATGTCGATATGCGGAGAGAACACCGTGACCGTGTCATCCTCGGCAATCTTCATCCAGGTCAGGAAATTGTGCTCGCCCTCTGCGGTGGTGAGCGCCTTGGCCCGGGCACGCGCGCTGCTGTCGGCCCAGTACAGGCCGAACGCGCCGCCGCCCACCAGCAGCGCCGATCCGACCAGGAAGATGCGCCGCTTGACGCCCTTCTTCTTTACCGGCGCTATGGGCGCGGCGGCGGCTTCGGTCTCTTCGATGTCGGGATTGGGATTGTCGGCCATCATGCCTCTCCCTGCACGGCCGCAGCGGCGCTGCCGGTTGCGGCGAGGATCGCCGTGCGAATACGCGGATAGGTGCCGCAGCGGCAGATATTGGTCATCGCCTCGTCGATCTGGGCATCGGACGGCGTGCCATTGCGCTCGATCAGGGCGACCGCGGCCATGATCTGGCCCGATTGGCAATATCCGCATTGCGGGACCTGCGCATCGATCCAGGCCTGCTGCACCTTGTGGAGCGTGCCGTCTGCGCCCTTCAGCCCTTCGATGGTGGTCACCGCCCTGCCCGCAATCTCGCTGACGGGGACGCTGCACGAACGGGTCAACGCCCCGTCGACATGGACCGAACAGGCCCCGCAGGCGGCGATCCCGCAGCCGAACTTGGTGCCGGTAAGCGCCAGATCCTCACGCAGCACCCACAGCAGCGGCGTATCGGCCTCGGCCTCGACGCTCACCCCTTTGCCATTGACCGTAAAGGCAATTGCCACTGCGCAGAACTCCCCGTTTCCTCGAATGGGTTGTGTATAGCAACCCGTTGCCCCGCAGGCCATGGGAAAGACGACGAAGGTGCGAGGCGCTAGCGTTCCATCGCTGCAAGGGCGGCAGGCAAGGCAGATGCAAGCGCCATGGCCGCGCTGCGTGCTCCATCCCGATCAGCGTCGTCGGCGACCTCGTAGGTATAGGCGGGGATCGCATAGGTGGCGTGAAACCAGTTCTTGGCCGTGCCGCTGCCCGGATTGGCGTTGCGCGGTTCGATCGTGAAGGGGTAGCTGGCAAAGGCCGTCTCGCGGCCATCCAGCCATGCCGCCCGAAAACGCCGCTGCTGCGGGCTTGCCTCATCACCCTGTACGTAGAACAGGTTGCTGCGGGTCGAATGGAAATCCACCATCAGAACCGGGCGCACGCCCTGCGGCAAGGCATCGAGCCACGTCTTGACGCTGCGGGTTTCAGGCTGGGTGAAGGGCCCCCAATCGCGATTGATATCCACCGCGCCGCGATTGGCGCGCCAGTGGCCGCGCGCCGCGCCGTCGGGGTTGAGCATCGGCACGATCAGGAACTGCAGGTCGCCGGTTTCCTTCGCATTGCCCCCGATCATCGCGACCAGTTGATCAACAAAGGCCTGCATGGCGATTGCCCCGGTGACTTCTGGAGGATGCTGACGGCCGAGCAGCACCACCAACCGCGGCGCATCGGCGCGGCCCAGCCGGATCGCCTCCACCGCGCGCCCATCATGCGAATGGCCGAGCGTGAAGACCGGCGATCCGGTTGCCCCGCTCCAGCGTTGAAGGTCGGCACGGGCATCGCCCGGCGTGATGATCTCCTGCGCGGCAATCAGCGCCTTGCCCGGTGGCAGGTGCAGCTTTGCCGCCATGTCCGTTTCACCCGGCTCGACCGGCAGATCGCGCCATGTGCTGCCGTCATGATATTTGGGCGCATAGCGGTGGCGCCCGCCGAGATAGCGCAATATCACGGTGACCGGAGCGCTGCCTTCGGCCTCGTAGCGAAATGCATACCACGGGCTGGGATTGATCGGGGGCGCATGTTCGGGGGTCACCAGCAAGGTGAATTCCCGCTCCCCGGTGACCGCGCAGGCCGAAGCCGACGCGCCTGGGAAATCGAAATGGAGGCTGGCCGACGCGGTTCGGCACTCTCCCGTTGCCGGACTGGCCGGCGCAGCCGTAGTCGGGGGCGGCGCGGGGGACGGCGCATGCGCGCACGCCCCCGTTGCCATGACAAGGCTGGCAATGACAGGCCAGTGCCTCACCACCGCGCCGCACTCCGCATCAGAACGGCTTGCGCAGTTCGACCCGGAACACCCGCCCGCGCGGCGTGTGCAGCGCGCTGAGGTAACCATAGGTTTCATCAGCCAGCGGCGGATCCTTGTCGAACAGGTTGTTGATGCCGAACCGCAGGCGGGTACCATCAAGCGCGGTGTCATTGTCGATGGTATAGGCGACCGCGGCATTGATGGTAAGGAAATCATTCACCCGGAATAAGTTCGCGTTGGGATTATCCGACACGATCGGGTTGTCACGGGTCACGCTGGTGTTCCAGACCTCGCCGACGTAATTCGCGAAAAGCGACAGGTCGACCGGCCCGGTATCCCAGTTGACCGATCCGCTGAAGCGCCACTTGGGCCGTCCGTCGAGCTCGAGCACTTCGCCAAGTCCGCCAACCACGACTTCTGGTGGCAGAACCCCGCTGGCAACCCCATCGATCAGTTCCTGCGCATCAGGGCCGGCTGACTGGACGAAGCTGTCCAGACGCGCCGCGTTGAAGCGCAGACGGAACTTGCCGATGCCGAAATCGGGGACGTTGTAGAGCAGACCGAAATCCCAGCCCTTCGAAACACGGCTGTCGAGGTTGAGATAGGGATCGTCCACAAACAAGATCTCGCCCGCCGGAGAAAGGCTGGTCCCGGCGAACAGGTCGATCTCTTCCTGGGTCGGAGCGGCGCGGACCACGTTGGGGTTGACGCCGCCCGTGAGCCGCCGCAGCAGATCGAGCGCGATCGCATTGTCATCCCCGAAGGTGCCCACCAGCCCGCGCTGCTTCACGCGCCAGTAATCCGCCGTCAGCGTCAGGCCGGGCAGGAACCTCGGTTCGAGCACGAGGCCGAGGTTGATGCTGGTGCTGTCCTCCGGTTCGAGCTGGTCGGTGCCCGAACGGAAGCTGATCACGCCCGCCCCCGGACACACGCCGAGATCATCGATGATGCCCTTTTCAACCTGTGCCTGACAGATCACGAAATCATCGCGGGTGTTGGAACGGGTGGTGCCGGCGTCATTGACCTGAACGAGGTTCGGCGCCCGGAAACCTTGCGACCAGGCACCGCGGAAACTGATCCCGGGGATCACCATCCACGAGGCCGCAACGCGCGGGACCACGGCGGTTTCGTTGATGTCGGCAAAATGCTCCATCCGGCCCGCCAGCTGGAGATTCAGTGACTCGATCAGCGGGATATCCATATCCTCGCTCACCAGCGGGACAAAGGCTTCGGCAAAGGCCGACCAGACCTGCCGCGCGCCGCTGGTATCGGGCGAGGGGCTGGTGCCCGCCACGTCGCTTTCGTTGAACACGCCGGTGACGCTGTCGGTCCATGTGATGGTGCCATCAAGCCGCGGGTCGCGATCGTCGAAGAAGGTTTCGCGCCGCCATTCAATCCCCGCCGCAATCCCGACATCGCCGCCGGGCAGCGCGAGCAGGCTGCTGTTGCTGACCTTGAAATCTGCCAACGCAAGGGTGGTGCCGCCGCGGCGGAACACGTCGATGACGAAGGGATCGATCACGCTTTGCGGGTTGGGGGTGCAATCGCCCTGACCCGGATCACCGGTCACGCAGCCGCCATTGAAGGGGTTATAGGCATCGGGTGTCGAACGGTTGATCGCCTCCTGCATCAGCGTCAGCGAGACGCGGTTGCCTTCGAGGTCGGTCAGCTTGGCTTCGGAATAGACGAAGCCGGTGTCGAAATCCCACGCGCCGAAATTGCCGCGCAGGCCGCCGACGAGGCGATAGGTGTCCTTGTCGACATCCACGGTGCGGGGGCCGACATCGACGAAGCGGTAACGTTCCATGATAAGGTCCGCGCCGCCAGCGGGAATGCTGGTGCCCGCCAGACGGTTGGGATTGGCCGTTCCGTCCGGCAGCGTCGTCGCACCGAAGGGGTTCCAGTAGGCATTGCGCGAAATCCCCACCGGCACCGCACTGAGGATCGCTGCGGGGGTAATGTTGCGGCTGCTTTCCGAACGGAAATAGGTGCCTTCGAAATAGGCCTCAAGGCTGTTGGAGAGTTCGTAACTGAACAATGCGGCTGCGTTGTAGCGGGTCTTTTCGCTGATCAGCGTGGTGCCGAAGGCGCGGTTATAACGCACATCGGGCGTCGGCGTGGTGCCGTTACGGGCGCACAGGCCATCGCCGAAATCGAGCCGGCAGCCGGGAAAGCTGGATGGCTGCAGATAGAAGTCGTCATCGCGGATCGGCGTGGCGTTGTTGGGCGCCTGAATGTCGAACTGGCCGAACGGGCCAAAGGTGTTGCGGTTGTTGAACTGCGTATCACCCTCGAAATCGGTGCCCTCCACCAGCGGGAGCCGATTGTCATCGGCGGAATAGGGACGCTCGGAAGACGGCATGCCATTTTCGTGGAAATAGCTGCCATAGAATGTGAGGTTTGCGCGCCCTTCGGCGAAGTCGAAGCCATAGCCGCCGTTGAAGATGGTGCTGTAAAGGCTGGTACCTTCCGACCCGCGCCATTCCGCCTCGACAAACCCGCCCTTGCGGTTGCCGCGCAGCACGGTGTTGACCACGCCGGCCACTGCGTCTGCGCCGTAGATCGCCGAAGCGCCGTCGCGCAGCACTTCGAGCCGCCGGACGCTGCCCGGCGCGATTTCATTGGCATCCGCGCTGACCACAGGCACCAGCAGCTCGGTCTGGAAGCCGGGGCTCAGCACCATGCGCCGCCCGTTGATCAGCACCAGCGTGTTGCCGGTGCCAAGATCGCGCAGGTTGATCGAGGCGACATCGCCGCGGGCGTTGTTCTGGGACACATCGTTCTGTTCGTTGAACGCGACGCCGCCCGCCTGCGGAATGGCGCGGAACAGATCATCACCCGATGCCCCGGCGATGTTCTGGATGTCGATCTCGTCGACAACGGTCACCGGCAACACATCGTTGATCTTGGCACCCTGGATCTGGGTGCCGGTGACGATGATCTCGCGCTCCAGCCGCGGCGCGTCAGTGGTTACCTCCGCAGCTGCATCTGGCGCGGCATTATCCTGCGCGTTAACCGCGGTGGCGGCGATCAGGCTGCCACCGCACATCAGAGCAAGCCTGCCCAGAAGCCGTGTCGACATATTCATTCTCCCTGTTTTTCAATAATTTCAATCGAGCGCGCCCAGTGCTCGAACAGCGCAGGCCATTGGCTGATGACCTGATCGGGTTTGCCGAGACCCCAGCCGTGCCCGCCGTCGCGGAACATGTGCAGCTCCGCGCTCGCCCCGGCGGCGACCAGTTTCTCGAACAATAAAATGCCATGGCCCGGCGGCGTGATCGCATCGTCGGCGGCGGCAAAGATGATGGTGGGCGGCGCGTGCTTGTCCGCATGGGTATCGAGCGACCATTCGGTCTCGGCCTTGGTGCTGGCCTTGTCACCCACGATCTCGCGCCGGGTGCGGGTGTTGTCATAGGGCCTGCGCAGGGTCACGACCGGAAACAGCAGCACCGCGAAATCGGGCCGCGCCGAGGCTTTTTCGTAAGCATCGGCCCCGGCGTAAAGCGCGCGGTCGGGCTGATAGGCGGTGAAGCCTGCAAGATGGCCGCCTGCGGAAAAGCCCATGATTCCGATCTTTGCGGGATCGAGGCTGAATTCGCTCGCACGGCTGCGGATAATCTTCATCGCCCGCTGTGCATCCATGAACGGAGCGGTGGAATCCCAGCCATCATTGGGCAGGCGATAGATCAGTTCGAACACGGTGAAGCCGCGCGCCTGCAGCCATTCGGCGGCCGGGGTGCTTTCCTTCCACAGCTGGATGCGGAAATAGCCGCCTCCGCCCGCCACCAGCACCGCCGCGCCATTGGGCTTGGCCGGGCGATAGACACGCATGCGCGGGGTGGAAATGTTCCACACCGCACCATAGGCACCGCCCTTGTCGCCCAGCACCTCAGGCCCTGTGACGTTGCCATTGGCAGGCGCACGGCCCGGCCACAGCAGGATTTCTTCAGGGGTGCCTTGCGCGGCGGCAAGCGGCACAAGCGGCCAGGCTCCGGCCAGCATGGTCAGCAGAACTCCATGCGCCAGCAGATGACGACGAGGGATCACGGGGTCTTCTCCAGCATTTCTGCGATCTTCTCGCTCACCGGGCCGCTGCGTTCGTGGCGTTCGATGTCTTCCTCGGGCAGCGGCATGGGGATGCCCGCCATCGCCGCCGCCAGCCGCTCGCGATCGAGCGCGTTCTCCCACCGCGCCACCACGATCGTCGCCACCGCATTGCCGATGAAATTGGTGATCGCGCGGCATTCGCTCATGAACCGGTCGATGCCCAGGATCAGCGCCATCCCCGCCACCGGCACGCTCGGCACCACCGACAGCGTGGCGGCAAGGATCACGAAGCCCGCCCCCGTCACACCCGCCGCGCCCTTGGAACTGATCATCGCCACCAGCACCAGCGCGAGCTGTTCCGACAACGAAAGGTCGATCCCCAGCGCCTGCGCGATGAACAGCGCGGCCAGCGTCATGTAAATATTGGTGCCGTCGAGATTGAAGGAATAGCCGGTCGGCACCACCATCCCGACCACCGCCTTGCGGCAACCGGCAATTTCCATCTTCTCCATCAGGCTCGGCAGCGCGGCCTCGGAGGATGACGTGCCCAGCACCAGCAGCAGTTCCTCGCGCAGATAGCGGATCAAGGCGAAGATCGAGAAGCCGGTGAGGTAACCGACCACCCCCAGCACCACCAGAACGAACAGCAGCGAGGTCACGTAGAAGGTCGCGATCAGCGCCGCGAGGTTGGCGAGCGAGCCCAATCCGAATTCGCCGATGGTAAAGGCAATCGCGCCGAAGGCCCCGATCGGCGCGAACTTCATCAGCATGTGGACCAGCTTGAACACCACCTCGCTGAAGGACGACAGCACGTCCATCACCAGATCGCTGTGCGGGCGGGTCGCGGCAATCGCGACGCCGGCGAGGATGGCGACCAGCAGCACTTGCAGGATGTTGCCGTCCGTCACCGCGCTGAACAGGGTTTCGGGAATGATATTGAGCAGAAATCCGCTGATCGACTGCGCCTCGGCAGTCTTGGCATAGCCTTCGACTGCGGCAGTATCGAGCGTGGCCGGATCAATGTTCAGCCCTTCACCCGGACGGACGACATTGGCAACGATCAGCCCGATGATCAGCGCCAGCGTGGAAAAGAACAGGAAATAGGCAAAGGCCTTGCCCGCGACGCTGCCGACCTGCTTCATGTCGCTCATCCCGGCAATGCCAGTGGCAACGGTGAGGAAGATCACCGGCGCGATGATCATCTTGACCAGCTTGATGAAGCCATCGCCCAGCGGCTTCAATGCCGTGCCAGCCTCAGGCGCGAGGTGGCCGATCAGCGCGCCGACGAAGATCGCCGCCAACACCTGCACATAAAGCTGGCGATAGAGCGGCTTCTTCGCCGGCAGGGCAATGGCCCCCGGTGTGATGGCTGCGTGCGCGCCCATTGGTCGCTGGTTTCCCCGGATCCTGTCTCTCAACCCCCAGAATCGGGCCACAAGGCCGTGCTCGCAAGCAAATCACCCACAGAATCGGCGGTTCGCATATTCAAAGGATTAGCGGGATCGCGCGCCATTCCTGTGCGAATATCCGCACAAATTTCTTGCCCGGAATGCGGAAAAGCGCACAAGCACATCCCAGAGGAGCACCGCAGGCATCATGGGACACAGGCTGGGCCGCTGGCATCTGCTGCTGATCGCGCTGGTGGCTGCCTTGCTAATCGGTGCGCTTGCGATGCTCGGGCTCGACCGGGCGATGCGGGTGAGCGCACTTGCAGAAACCCGCACCGCAGCAACCAGTCAGGCAGCCATCCTCGCGGCCGGGCTGGAGAGCGAGCTCAACAAGTTCAGCCTCGTGCCGCGGGTCTTGGCGGTCGACCCCGAGGTCGGCACATTGCTGGCTGGCGACCGCAGCGAGCGCAGTGTGCTCAATCGCCGCCTTGCCGCGCTGGCACGGCAAACCAATGCGGCAGCGATCTATCTGATGGATGCAGACGGGCTCACGCTGGCAGCCAGCAACTGGGACCGGCCAGACAGCTTCGTCGGATCGGAGTACGGCTTTCGCGACTATTTTGCCGGGGCGCTGCGCGATGGCACCCATACCGAATTCGCGCTCGGCACCGTCAGCCGACGCCCCGGCCTGTATCTTGCAGAACGGGTCGGCCCGGCCGACCGCCCGCTCGGGGTGGTGGCCGTAAAGGTCGAATTTGACAGCCTTGAACGCAAATGGCGCGATGCCGAAGACGGGGTGTTCGTGACCGACCTGGACGGAATCGTGCTGCTCGCCAGCAATCCCGACTGGCGGTTTCGGGCGGCAGAGGCGGAAACCGCCGCTGGCGCACGTCCGGCGCGCGATCCGGCCCGCGATGCAATGCGCTTCGGTATCGCGCAGATCGAGACGCTGGCGCTGCCATGGGCTGGCCCTGCCACTTCGCGGATCAGGATGATCGAGAAAATCCAGCCAATTGCGCCGGTCGGCTGGGAACTGCATCTGCTCGCCGACCCGGCCCCGCGCCTGTCGACAGCGATTGCCAATGGCAGGCTTGCCGGCGTGCTCGGCCTGGCGCTGCTGGGCCTTGCGGGCGCGGGGGGCTTTATCTGGCTGCGCCAGCGCAGCGAGCGGGCGACAGCGCAAGTCGCGGCGCAGACTGCCGCCTTGCGCGAGCAGTTGCAGCAGGCCAACCGGCTCGCCACGCTCGGCCAGATCACCGCGGGGCTGGGGCATGAAATCCGCCAGCCGCTCGCTGCAATGCGGGTCTATGCCGAAAGCGGCGGGCGCTTGCTGGCTGCCGACCGCAAGGACGAGGCGGCGGGCAATTTCGACAAGATCGCAGGGCTGGCGGACAAGATCGGCCGGATCACCGAAGAATCGCTCCAGTTCAGCCGCCGCACCCCAAGCGAGCCCAAGGACATCCCGCTCACCGAGGTGATCGAGGGATCGCTGCTGCTGCTGCGCGACCAGATCCGGCAAAGCGGCATCACGCTCGTACTGCCTGAACATGACGAAGCGGCGGTGATGGTGCGCGCCCAGCATGTGCAGCTCGAACAGGTGCTTGTGAACCTGCTTCAGAACGCGCTTCAGGCTTGCGGGACAGGCGGCCATATCACCATCGCGGTAGCGGCCGACCGGCAGCAGGTCCGTCTCAGCGTCAGCGACGACGGGCCGGGTGTTGCCACCGAACTGCGCGACACGCTGTTCCAGCCCTTCATCACCGGACGGCCCGAGGGGATCGGGCTGGGCCTTGCGATTGCGCGCGACATCATGGGCCGGATCGGCGGCGATCTGGTGCTGGAAGACAACGAAACAGGAGCAT
Organism: Erythrobacter sanguineus; assembly: GCF_900143235.1. Classification (GTDB taxonomy): domain Bacteria; phylum Pseudomonadota; class Alphaproteobacteria; order Sphingomonadales; family Sphingomonadaceae; genus Erythrobacter; species Erythrobacter sanguineus. Next base: position 51,669 of record NZ_FRDF01000004.1, read on the forward strand.
GTTTCACCATGATGATCCCCGCCGCATGACTTCGTCCGATGCCCCTCTGCATGTCGTGCTGGTCGAGGACGACACCGCCTTGCGCGATGCCACCACTCAGGCATTGATGCTCGAAGGCGCAGACGTGGTCGCCTTTCAAGACGCCCACAGCGCGCTCGCGGCACTGAGCGAGGAACATCCCGGCATCGTGGTAACCGACATCCGCATGCCGGGGATGGATGGTCTCGCGTTCTTTGCCCGCCTGCGCGACATTGATCCTGAACTTCCGGTGATCCTGACGACCGGGCATGGCGACATCGCCATGGCGGTCGAGGCGCTAAAGAACGGCGCAGCCGATTTCCTGACCAAGCCCTATTCCTCGGCCGATCTCATCCGCGCGGTGCGGGTCGCATCCGGACGGCGTGCGCTTGCGCTCGAAAACCGGCGCCTGCGCGAGGAACTGGGCCGCAGCGCCGGATCGGCGATCATCGGCACCTCATCAGCGGCGCAAAAGCTGCGCTCGGTGATCGAGGCTGTCGCCCGCTCGGAGATCGACATCGTGCTGACGGGCGAAGCGGGCACCGGAAAGAGCTTCGCCGCGCGGCTGATCCACGACCTTGGCCCGCGTCGCACCCGCCCCTTCGTCACCATTGATGCCGAGGTGCTCACCCACGAGGATGCCGAATTGCTGCTGTTCGGGCGCGATCCGGGTGCGGGCCTGTCACGCACGGGACTGGCAGAGCGCGCCAATGGCGGCACCCTTTTTCTCGACGGGATCGATGCCGTGACGGGGCAGCTCAGAACGCGGCTGATGGCCCTGCTGGAAAAGCGCAACGTCCTGCCGATAGGGGCGGATCGCGCGCGTCCGCTGAATTTGCGCATCATCATCGCCCGGCATCCGGGCGCTGACGAGAACGGCGCGGACCTCCATGCTGATACGCTCGAACACAAGCTTGGCGCCATCAGCATCGCGTTGCCGCCGCTGGCCGCCCGGCGCGAAGACATCCCCGAAATATTCCGCCATTTCGTGATCCAGCACGCGCGCGAACTCGGGCAAGAGACGCGCACCATCGGCGAGGCGCAATGGCGGCACGTCCAGACCCACGCGTGGCCAGGCAACCTGCACGAACTCAACGGCTATGCCCGCGCCTTCATGCTGGGTCTGACGGATCTTGATTCCGGCCCGGCGGCAGATGGGGGGCAACGCAGCCTGCAACAGATCCTTGCCGATTTCGAATGCACCGTTCTGGCCGACGCGCTGCGGCAATGCCGAGGCGATGTGACGCGGCTGCAGGACATGCTCCAGACCCCGCGCAAGACGATCTACGACAAGCTCGCGCGCCACAACCTCAGGCCCGGTGATTTCCGTCAGGGATGAAGCCGCGTTCTTCAGAACGTCATGAACAGGTTGACGTTGGCCGTATGATCCGTGCGGTCCGGCCCGGCGCGCACGACATGCTGGTTGAGATAGCCCGGCACCAGCTCCACGCGTCTGGCAAGCGGTATCGAGACCCCGACAAAGTTGCGCCATAATGACAGGCCACCGCGCTGCACCCCGGTTTGGTCGAGTTCGATGAAGGGTTCACTATAGGAGACCAGCTTGAGCGCCGCGCTGATCGGTGCACGCAGTTGCACGAACTGCCGCAACCGCCACGCAGTGCCACCGCGCTCCTCGAACATGCGCTGTTCGAGCCGGGTGCGCGAATCCAGCGTCACGCCGTCCTGTGTGCCGATCAGGCGGATATTGAGCTCCTGATAGAAGCGATGTTCGTTGAGTGCCCCCGGCCCGACCGGGTCGGTGAGGATGAAGGCATAGCCCGCCCCGATATTTGCATCCCTGTCGACCCGGTAAGCCACCAGCGAACGCAGCAGCAACTGGCCAAGCCGGCCAGCGTCGTTGGTGAAGCGTTCCTGCGCTTCGACCCGCACGAAGATGGCATCGCTGGCATTGATGGTGACGAACTGGCCAAGCCAGATGTTGAAATCATCCTCGGTTGCAGCTGCGAGTGTAGCAAGCAGGCTGGCCGCGATGGCGCACGGAAACAGACGCATCGGCAACTCCTTGTCATGCCAGCCGAACGGCGCGAGATGGGGAGTAACATGCCGCAGATTGGCATTGGTGATAAGCCCGCGCTTGGCCTTCCTGCCTGTCAACCGATGATGCTCGGCCTGCAAGATTGCTTGAATGTGTTTTCCGGCACGGGCATCAGCAATGTGGGACGAGGAGAGAAAACAATGAACAAATCGGGTTTGGGTGCGGCCGCCGGGCTGGCGATACTGGCGGCTACCGGTGTGAATGCACAACCTGCAAACACGGCATCGCCCGTGTCAGAGGCGACCATTGCCGCGCAGCAATCTGCCGCTGCCGCGCTTCCCGCTGACGGCACGCGCGATGCTGCATTCTCCACCCGCGGATTCATTGCCAGCCTGCCCGACCCGGTCATCCGCAATGCGGCAGGCGATCCGGTCTGGAACCTTGATGCCTACGGCTTTGTCGACGGCCCGGCCCCTGACAGCGTTCACCCCAGCCTGTGGCGGCACATGCGCCATCTCAAGCATCACGGGCTTTACCGCGTCACCGATAACCTGTGGCAGGTGCGCGGCTTCGACCTTGCCAACATGACCATTATCCGGGGCGAGACGGGATGGATCGTGATCGACCCGCTCACCAGCGTCGAGACGGCTAGGGCGGCGATGGGGCTCATCAACGCCACGCTGGGGACACGCCCCGTCAGCGCGGTGATCTATTCGCACAGCCATGCCGACCATTTCGGCGGCGTGCGCGGGGTGATCGACCCGGCGGATGCGGCGGAAGGCCGCGTGGCTGTGATCGCGCCTGAAAGTTTCATGGAAGAGGCGACGTCGGAAAACATCATGGCCGGCGGCGCAATGCTGCGGCGCGCAGCCTATCAGTTCGCCACCGGCATGGAGCCCGGGCCAAAGGGCCAGATGGGCAGCGGGATCGGCATGGCGGTTTCGGGCGGGACCCTGTCGCTGATCGCGCCGACCGCCACCATTGGCGCGACTGGCGAGACACGGGTGGTGGACGGGGTCGCGCTTGAATTCCAGATTGTCTCGGGTTCCGAGGCTCCGGCGGAGTTCAACGTCTTCATCGCGCCCGAAAAGACCTTTCTCGCCGCCGAGATCGCGACTTGCACGATGCACAACATCCTTACCCCGCGCGGGGCGAAGGTGCGCGATGCGCGGGCATGGGCGCATTATCTCGACGAGGCGGCGACACGCTATGCCCCGAAAAGCGACAACGTGATTTCGAGCCATTGCTGGCCCATCTTCGGGCGCGCGGAAGGCACGAAATGGCTCGAGGCGCAGCGCGACAATTACCGCTATCTCCACGATCAGACCGTGCGGCGGATGAACCGCGGCGAGACCATGGCCGAGATTGCCGAGGCGGTAACACTGCCCAGCGATCTCGGGCAGGAATGGTCGACCCACGGCTATTACGGCACCTACAGCCACAATGCCAAAGCGATCTACCAGTTCTATCTTGGCTGGTATGATGCCGTTCCTGCCAACCTCCACCCGCACCCTCCGACCGAGCGCGCCGCGAAGCTTGTCGATGCGCTGGGCGGCGGCGAGCGGGTGCTGGCGCTGGCCCGCACTGCCATGGCGGGCGGAGATTACCGCTGGTCATCCGATCTGCTCCAGAACCTCGTCTTTGCTGAGCCGGACAATACGGCAGCGCGCATGTTGCTGGCGGAAAGCTACGAACAGCAGGGCTACCAGTCCGAAAGTGCGATCTGGCGCAACCAGTTCCTTGCCGCAGCGCGGGATCTGCGCGGAGGCACCGTCCGGAGCGCAGCGACTCAGAGCACCGATCTGATCGCCGGGGTCGCCACGCAGGAACTGCTCGATTCCGCTGCCACCCGCTTTGCGCCTGAACGGTTTGGCATAGGCCGCCTGATGATCGGACTGGAGCTGACTGACCGCGCGGAACAGGCGATGCTGGAAACCAATGGCCGGGTGTTGATCGGGCGCGTCGGGATGCTGCCGGAAACGCCGCAGGTCACTGTGCGCGGCCCGCGCGCGCTGCTGCTGGCGCTGCTGTTCCTGAAACAGCCGGTTGCAGCGATGCAGGCCGCCGGGCTTGAGGTCGAAGGCGATGCGGCCGCACTGCAACGCCTGATCGACGCACTCGACCCGATGCCGCAGGGTTATACCATCGTCGAGCCGTGAAAACGGCGCGACGCGCGCCGCGAGCCGTGGCAAGACCGGCGAGATGCTGCAATTGCTGCGGGATCTGCGCGAGCAGATGCGGGAGATGGCCGACCCGGCGATGGCAGAGGCGGGACGCAGTACGAGGTCGGGCCACACGAATTCATGGCGATCCGCCCGCATGTGCTGGGCCGCTTTTCCGACATGCTCAAGCCGGCAGCATTGCACCCGGCGATGCTGCTCTATCTCGACCAGTTCCAGTCGACCGGGCCGTTATCGCCGTTCCAGCAGCGCCGCAGACGGCGTCCGGCACAGGCGGGCGGACGCGGCGGCCTGAACGAGAACCTCGCGCGCGAATTCCTCGAACTGCACACGCTCGGTGTGGGCGGCGGATACACGCAGGCTGACGTGACCGAACTTGCCCGCGCGCTGACGGGCTGGACAATACCGGGGATCGGGCGGATCGGGCGCTTTTCCGAAGACCAGACCAATGGCGCGGCCTTCGTTGCTTTGGCGCACGAGCCGGGCGCGCGCATGATCCTCCGACGGCGCTATGCTGCAGGCGGGCCGGAGCAGGCGCTGGTCGTCGGCGGAAACGTGCGCGGCGAACGCGTGGTGGCTGACTGGCCGTGGCTGACTCCCGGCCAGCTCCACCAAGGCCGCGACCTTGCACCGACCATTGCGCTCGAAAGCGTGCTGGCAGGCGCGGTGGCCGAACATCTGGGGCTTGACCCGGTGGTCGCCATGGCAAGGTTTTGTCCGGGACGGACAACCCGGCCACTGGCCGGGATCGTGCGGGCCTGACCCGCCTCTCCCGGCCAGCGCCACGCGCTCAGAAGCGCGCCGTCACCCGCACCCAGCCGCCGCGTCCCGCCCCCGGCAGGCGCTCGCCCACCGGAACGTCAGACGCGCCGACCCGGTTGCGACCCGCGAGGTGGGGTGCATAAGCCTCGTCCAGCAGGTTCTCGACCCCGGCTTCGAGTGCCAGCCCCTCTGCAAGGGCGTAGCGCGCGAAGAGGCCGAGCGTGGCGAAGGCGTCCGAGGCGTCTTCGCCATTGCTCGCCGCCACCCGTTCCTGCGCGTCGGCGGCGAACAGCTCGGCCCCCAGCGCCAACCGGTTGTTCGCCCACACGGCTGACAGCCGGAGGTTGGCAGGCGGCACGCGGTAGAGATCATCGTTCACATCGCGCCTTGTCCCGCGCACGAAGCTCGCCGTGCCGGACAACTCGATCTGCGCCAGCGGGCGGATGCTGAAATCGACATCGGCACCATAAAGCTCGGCGTCGGTATTGGCGAACCGCAGCGGGGTGGAATCGCCGTTCATATTGGCGACCATTTCCACCGTACTTTCGATCACCCCGATCGTGGCATCGACCGGCACACCCTGAATGAAATCATCCACCCGGCGATAGAACAATGTCGGACGGATGGTGAGCCAATCGCCATCATGATCGAACCCCGCTTCGGCGATCCACGCGGTTTCGGGCCGGAGCGCGCGATTTCCGACATAGATATTGCCGTCGGCCAACCCGAAACTCGCCTCGGTCGGCAGCCAGCCGAAACGTTCGAGCACACTCGGCACGCGGGTCTTGCGGGCAAGCGTGATGCGCGGGATGAAGGCCCCCAGCGGTGCCCAGCCGCGCAGTACCACATCCATCGTGGTATCGGACGCTTCGCGACCGGCAGCGATGAAAGCGGAGGCAAGATTGCGCGGCCCCATCGGCACCGCGTCCCCCAGCCGCGGCATGCCGACCGATTGCCGGGTTCGGTCAATCCGCGCCCCCGCCTCGAATTCCGCCGCGCCCAGCCCCCCGCGCCACTGGACAAAACCGCCGATGCGGTCGGACCGGGCATCGGGTTGGCTTTCGACGAAGAAGGCCGGGTTGAAGGGATTGGTGATGGTGACGAATTTCTCCGTCAGCTCCGCATCGCCGCCGATCTGGACATAGCTGCCCGGACCGCCGAACCGCAGCGATGCCTCCGCCGTCGTCGTGTCGGCATCGGCAAAGGTCGCGCGCGCACGCATTGGCGGCACGGCCGGCTGGCGGGCGGTCTGGTTGTCCATCAGGTGGCGCACCGCGACATGGCCGAGCCGCAGGTTGAGCGTCACATCATCGGCAATCTCCCCGCGAAAACCGCCCTGCACGAAATCGGTATCGAAAAAGACGACGTCGAGCGCGAAGGGCGGGTTGCCCGAAGGATCGGTTTCGCTGCGACGATATTCGATGAACAGCTCGCCCGACGCGGTGCGGAAACCCGCGTGGACGCCGTAGAGATTGCGTTCGAACGCCGTGCCGACGGCGCTCCCGCCGGGGAAATCATAGTCTTCCCCTTGCTCGCGCGCGGCGATGACGCCGAGCCGCCAGCTTTCATTGGCGAGCCCCGCTATGCCCCCCACGGCATAGCTGTCATCGACGCTGCGATATTGCGCGGCGGCGCGCAGTTGCGGCGTGAGACTGGAGCTGTCCGAAAATTGCGCCTGCACCAGCTCGGCATTGACCGCCCCTGCGAGGGCCGGGCCGATACTCACCGGCGCGACCCCGCGCGCGACCTCGATCCGATCGACGAGGATTGACGGCGCATAATGCAGTGGCGGGTCCATTGCATTGGGGCCGCCGGTGGCAAAACGCTGGCCGTTGACGCGGCCCAGCACCCGCTCTCCCGCAAGGCCGCGATAGGACAATTGCCCCGACAGCGCGCCATTGCCGAAGATGTCGCCACCCGGCACACGCGCGGCAATTGCCGCAGCATCGGCGGGCAGCGGGATCTGCTGCGGCGGGGCGATGCCATCAAGCGTGATCGCTTCGGCATTGCGGGCGGTAACGATGATGGTGTCGGTCAGCACCGCGTCAGGATCGGCGGACGGGGGATTATGTTCGGCAGCGGCTGGCGCTGCGGTGAACAACGCCGGAATGGCGAGCATGGAGGCGCCGCTCAGCAAGCGCGGCAGGTTACACAAATTCATGATGTTGCATCCACAATCTCCGCCCGGCGCAGTCCGTGCTTGCGGACAGCGCCGACGGCCCGGGAAAATCCCGGTCAAGGCATGACAGCACGCCGCGGCCCGATATTGGTCGGGGTCGCAGGCAGCGCGGCTGGAATCAGGCCGTGGCCAAGGGAGGACCGGTTGCAGGCGGCGGCGGCGCGGCAAGACCGCGGCCGGGCGCGGTGGCCAGAGGTGTCAGCGCCAGCCGGTCAGCAGCAACCGGAGCAGGAATTTCGGGAACGGGCGAGCCGGGCGGCAATATCGGAGCACCGAGCGCGGCGAAATCGCACAACGCGCTGGCAAAGCTTGCATCTTCGTCATGCCCTGAATGATCGGCGGCTGGCTCGGCCGCGGCGCTATACGCGAACGGGTGCGGCATGTGATGGGCATGATGCCCGTCATGCCCCATGCGATGTTCCGTCGCAGGCGAGGCAGGCGTGCGCTTAGCCAGTGCGGCCAGCGCTGGCGAGACGCCGGGACAGGGCACCAGCAGCGCTGCACCTTCGCGCCCATTCCCCACCATCCATCCATGCGGCACCGCCCATTGCAGCAGCGCTGCCAGCGCAGCGACCAGCAGGGCAAAACGGACAGACGGAGAGCGATTACGCGGCACGATGTCCGCGCGATTAGGCCAAGGCCGCCTTCATGAAAAGGGGCCGATTGTTCCCAGACCCGGCGTTTCGGTCAGAACGAGCACTCCGCCGCCTCGCTGCGTTCGTCACGGGAAATCTCGCTGATCTCGATGCCGAACCTTCCCTTTGAACTGAAAGTCAGGCGGTCGCCGACTTCGCCAAGACAGGTGCTGGTCAGCACCATCTCGCGCCAGCCCTTGCCCTCTGCGACGGAAAGCGCTTGCGTGATGTTGAAGGCCTTGCCGCCGGCGGTGACCGTCACCGGGGCCTTGGGGCGTTCGTTCACCTGATAGGCGATCCGCCAGCCCGCGGCGCTCTTCGGCCCGGACAATGTTATTTGCGCCCCCGGTGCAAAGGCGATGCGGCGCGCGTCCTCTTGCGCCTTGCGGTCGACCCCGGTGGCAGTGATGCCGTTGCCGGTGCCGCGCAGATCGGGAAGCACCGCATTGTCTGCCACCGCCTGCACCTGCGCGCCAAGCCGCCCGGCAGCAAACCACACCGCGCCGCTATCGGCGGTCAGCGCATCGCAGGTCTCGTCGAGCGGGGACAGCCGCACCTCATCACCAAGCCCAAGCCCGAAGCCGAGCGGAAACAGCGCGCCCTCTGCCCCGTTGAGCGGAGCCCCGTCGCAACCGGCAGGCCAACTGAACGACAGCCGCCCGGTGGCGGGCCGATGGCCAAACAGCACGTCGGCCACGCCTGCGCCCTCGCTGCCGGGCAGCCATGCCGCGACAAAGGCATCGGCGGCGTTGAGCTCGCGGTTGACCCAAAGCGGGCGGCCAGACAGGAACACCGCAACAGTCGGGATGCCGCGCGCGCGGTAAGCCTTGAGCAATGCCAGCCCTTCCTCGTCACGGAAGGCCAGATCCTTCCGGTCACCGACGAATTCGGCATAGGGTTCCTCGCCGAAGACGACGATGGCGACATCGGGCGCGGTGCCGGATGTGCCGTCCTGCGCCAGTAACGCCTCGCCGCCCGCATCGCGCGCGGCCCGGGCAATCCCGTCAAAGATCGAGGTCGCACCGGGGAAATCATCAGCGGTCAGTTCACCGCCGCCCTGCCACGTCACCGACCAGCCGCCGGCCTGCTGCGGGATATTGTCCGCCGCCATCCCGGCGACTTCGATGCGCGCGCCGGGCTTCAGTGGCAACAGGCCGTGGTTCTTGAGCAGCACCTGCGATTTCGCCACCGCCTCGCGCGCGATGGCGCGGTGTTCGCGCGACCCGAGCAATTCCCAGCGTCCGCCATTGGCCCGTTCCGAAGGCTTCACTTCGCCATCGAAAATGCCGAGCGCCTGCTTCAATCGCAGCACGCGCAGCACCGCCTCATCCAGCCGCGCCAGCGGGATCGTGCCGCTCTTCACCTGCTTGACAAGGCTGTCATGCAGCGCCTTCCAGTCCTCGGGCACCATGTAGACATCAAGCCCCGCCAGCAACGCCTGCGGGCAATTGGCATTGGTGCATCCGTCGACCTGCCCATGGCCGTTCCAGTCCCCGACCACCAATCCCCCAAAGCCGAGCTTGCCGCGCAGTTCGCCGGTCAGCAGCGGGGCATTGCCGTGCATCTTGGTGCCGTTGATCGAGTTGAAGCTGGCCATGACACTGGCGACGCCCGCCTCGATCGCGGCTGGATAAGGCGCGGCGTGGATCGCCATCAGCTCGGCCAGATCGCCGTTGACATCGCCCTGATCAACGCCCTGTTCGGTTCCGCCATCGCCGAAGAAATGCTTGGCCGTGGCCGCAACCTTGCCGACCCCGAGGAAACCCGGATCGCCCGCGCGGCCCTGCAGCCCTTCGACCATCGCCGCGCCGAGCCGGGCAACCAAAGCCGGGTCTTCGGAATAGCTTTCATAGGTGCGGCCCCAGCGATCGTCGCGCGCCACTGCAATCGTCGGGGCGAAGGTCCAGTCGATACCGGTCACTTCGATTTCGACCGCGGTGGCCGCGCCGATCCGGCGGATCAGATCGGTATCACCCGTCGCGCCAAGCGCGATATTGTGGGGGAACACCGTCGCCCCGATGATATTGGCATGGCCATGCACCGCATCGGTCGCCCACAGCGCCGGGATTGCCGGTTCGCCGCCACGCAGCGGCGCGTTCGAAGCGTCCCAGAAGGCATCGGCCAACGCCAGCCATTCCCGCGCGGGTGCCTTGTCATCACCGCCAGGGCCGGAATTGCCGCCGTTGAGGATCGTCCCAAAGCGATAACGCCGGACATCAGCAGGCGTGATCGAACCGATATCAGGCATGATGATCTGCGCGACCTTGCGCTTGAGGCTCATGCGCGCCAGCATGCGCTCCGGGGTGACAGGCCCGGCCTCTGACGAAGCGCCGACCATTGCACCGGTTGATTTCACCGACGGCGTGGCCGCACAGCCAGCCAGCAGCGCGGCAAGACCCGCGCTCGCCGCGAGCTGCCCGAAATTCTTTCGCATCACCAGACAAGTCCCTCCCAAGACCATTGCTTTGCTGGCCAGGTGTTCAGTTGAGAACGTTATCAATATACTACAAACCCCGCCCGGTTTTGCAAGCGCCAAGCGTTCAGGTTGCCGGACTTCCCACAGGGCGGGCAAAAGAGGCCAACAGCCCCGCGCTCGCCAGCGACAGCAGCGCGAACAGCACGAACAGCGCCGAATAGCCGAAACCGGGCACCAGCAGCACGGTCAGCCACGGCATCACCATCGCCGGCAATGTGTTGGTGAGGTTGAACAGGCCAAGATCGCGCCCGCGATGTTCGGGCGCAGGCAGGACACGCAGCGTCTGACTGGCATGGAGCGAAAGAAAAATCGCAGCGGCAATGGCAAAGATCACATAACCGGCAATCGCCATCGCCAGGGTGCCGGCCGTCGCCATCACCAGCATCCCTGTCGAACAAAGCAGCGCGCAGCCCGCCAGCGGCAGGATCGGGCGGGCATGGCGATCCGACCAGCGCCCCAGCAGCAGCGACAAGGGCACGGCGCAAACCAGCACGAGGCTGAAGATGTTGGCCGCGGTGTTTTCGGAAAAACCGGGCGCAAGCGAGCGCAGCCAGAACAGCAGAAAGGCGAACATACCGCCCTCGGCCACTTGCACCAGAAACCGCGCAAGCCACATCCGCCGCACGGCCTCATCCGACGGGATAAGGGCCCCGGGTCGAACGGACGGGCGCGGCCGCATCAGTTCCGGGCGCGTCCGTCCGCCACCGCAAATCACCGCAGGCAGCACCAACGCCGCCACCAGCATCGCAACCAGCCACAGCCGTGCTTCGAGCGCGACCAGCCCCCCATAGGTCACCAGCGACCCGGCCAGCGCGCCCAGCGCCGGAGACAGCGCCAGCGCCCCGCCCAGCATGCCTTTCTGACTATCGGGAAAGCAGTCCCCCGCCCATGCCATCAGCGGCGCGAGCATGAGATTGAGCCCGACCTGCCAAGCCATCACCAGCAGCACCAGCTCGCCCGCCGAACGCGCTTCGCCCGCGGCCAGCAACAGCACGCTGGACAGCGCCAGTCCTGCCAATATCCACCCCCGGCGCGTGCCGGTGCGATCGCTCACCATCCCGGCGGCGATATTGGCAAGGCTGGCCACCACCGCGCCGAAGAACGTCACCTGCGCCAGCACCGCAACATCCTCGCCGCCTTGCAGGTCGGCGATGCGCTGCGGCAAAAGCACGGTCAGCAGCGGGACAAAGGCGACAGCCCCGCCCGCCGCCGCGAGCGCGAACAGGGCCACGAACCAGGTTGGCTGGCGTTGCGGATCCGGCGGCAGCGGCGCGATCAAGCCGTGCCCGACGCGGGTGCAGGCGCAAGCGCGGTGGAAGACCGTTCGACCAGACCGGCGGTAACTTCGATCACCGCGTCATTTTCGCTGTGCTCCGCGCGCGCGATCAGTTGCTCGACCGCGCGCGACACCGTTTCGGCAATCGGCTGATCGATGGCGGTCAGCGGCGGCTGGGTAAAGCGCACGATCGGGGTATTGTCGAAGGACACCAGCGACAGGTCGCGCGGAACGTGCAGCCCGCGGTCGCGCGCCACTTCGAGCGCGGCAAGCGCCATCTGGTCGCTGCTGGCGATGATCGCGGTAAGATGGGGATTGCGATCGAGCAGCGCGCGCGCCGCGCGCGTGCCGGATTCGTAACCGAAATCGCCGCCTTCCAGCAGCCCGTCATGCGGCAGGCCATGCTCGGCCAGCGCCCGCTTCCAGCCTTCGATACGCCACCCGCTGAGGCTGTATTGCGAAGGGCCTGCGATCATCGCGATGCTGCGGTGGCCCAGTTCGACCAGGCGGCTGGTCGCAAGATGCGCCGCGCCTTCATCGCCCATCGTCATCGCAATGCCCGGCCCCGGCTGCTTGGAACCGATCCGCGCAAAGGGGATGCCGCGTTCCGCCAGCAGATCGGTGATCAACCGGTTTTCCGAGTGCGGCGGGGTCAACACCACCCCGTCAGGCTGGAGCGCCGAGATCGCCGCGCCCAGTTCGCGCTCGACATGGTCGGAATGGGTGTCGATCAACTCCACCATCATCCGGTAGCCATGCTTCGAACAGGTCAGGATGCCGCCCAGCAGCATCTGGTCAACCCAATCGGTGCCGCGCCGTTCGCGCCAGTCGGCCAGCGTGCGTTCGCGATCATTGATGGCCAGGATGATGTAGGAGCGCGAGCCGCTCATCCGCTGGGCAGCAAGCGACGGGACGTAGCCGAGCCGGTCGATCGAGGCGCGCACCTTGTCGCGCAGCTGCGGGCGCACGTTGGGCCCGCCGTTGACGACCCGGCTTACGGTCTGAAGCGAGACCCCAGCGTCATCGGCAACGTCTCTGATCGTGACTGTCTTGCGCCCGCGCGCCATTGCTCTGCGTCTTTCCGTCCCGTTTATTGCATGCACGCACGCCCTGTATCGGGATCGGCAGCGCAGCGATAGACCCTGATCCAGTCGATCGCGAATTGCGCGGGAAAGCTGCCGGCTGCAAGCCCTTTCGCGTTGTTTTCTTCCGACAAACGTCCGCCCACGGCGAGGTTGGCCATGACATAGAAGGGCCGGTCGAACGGTGCCGCCGGGTTCCCGCGGGCAAGCGGCGAGGCCGTGCTCCAGCGTTCGGCAGGGACTGTCAGATGCACCCGGTCATCGACCAGAAAGCGGATCAGCCCCTCGCCCCATTCGACGGCATAAACGTGGAACCCGTCGGATGGCAGCGCCAGATCGGGCAGCGCAGTGCGGTTGTCGACGAAACGGTTGCGGGGTGCCAGGTTGCCGAAATGCAGCGCGCTGATGGTGCGGTTCTCCCCGCGTCCGCCTTTGCAGGCCTTGCACGTCGCGCCGATATTGACCGCTTCGAGGATGTCGATTTCGCCCGAGAGCGGCCATGGGCCGTAGTGATCTTCGGCCGGCATCATCCACACCGCCGGCCACATCCCCTGCCCCGGCGGCACCTTGGCGCGCACCGCGATCCGGCCATAGCGCCACGCGTGGAGCCCGCGGGTGCGAACCTTGCCCGAGGTGTAGGGCTGGGTCAGACGGGGGTTGGGGTCTGCGGCAATTTCCGGCGGACGCGCGGGGCCGGTGAAGCGCTCCTCGCGCGCCTTCAGCAGCAGCAGCCCACCTTCGACCACGATGTTATCCGGACGGTCGGTATAGCACTGCCGCTCGGCATTGCCCCCGCCCCAGCATGAGACTTCGGGCTGCCATTTGCTGCGATCAAGCGTGTCGCCATCGAATTCGTCAGCCCAGACCATCTCCCAGCCAGCGCCTTCGAGCGGGGCAAGCCGCACTTCGGACGAAGCGGGCGGGGATATGGCCGAAGCCGCACACCCGCCCGCGATCAGCAGGAGCGCCGCCAGCATGCTGAACCTGCGCCGCCCTGCCATCATCCGTGCCTCCCTCAGAAGTCGAACCGCGCGAGGAACGTGAACCGGCGGTCATTGCGGAACGCCGAGCGCGTCACCCGGGTGCCATCAAAATCCACCACCTGGCTTGTCTCGGTGATCTCGTCGAGCAGGTTCACGCCCTGGATGCCGATTTTCAGCTGCTTGTTGACCGAATAGAAGATCGACGCATCAAGCTGCCCGGTGCTTTCCTGCCAGATCGGCGAGAACGGGAAGATATCATCGCGCGGTGTGATCAGGAACTCCGAACGCCAGTTATAGGCGGCACGCATTGAAAGCGGGCCCTTCTCGTAGAAGACCGTCGCGTTGATCGTGTGCTCGGAAATCCCCGCCAGCGGTTGCTGTCCGACAAATGCACCGCCACCAAGCTGGTTCGCGCCGCTGGTGATCGAGGACTGGCCGAAATCCGACAGGTTCGGGTTCGAGAAGTCACCGCCATCAATATAGGTGTAGGTGAACTGCGTCCCAAGTCCGCTGAGCACGCCCGGCAGGAAGTCGTAGACTTGCTGGTGCGCAATCTCGAACCCCTTGAGCCAGCCGTCCTGGAAGTTGGCCGGCCCCTCAACATTGACATCGATCGGACCGTTTGCTCCTTCGTAGTTCACCCGCGAAAAACCGGTGTCGATAAACCCGTTCACATCCTTGGCAAACACCGAGAAGGTCAGCGAACCGACCTCGGCAAAGTACCATTCGACCGAAAGGTCATAGTTCCAGACTTCGACCGGCAAAAGGTTCCGGTTACCCGTCTGCAGCGCGAACAGCGGCCCGTTGGCGAGCGCATTGCCGCCCGCATTGGCCAGCGCGACAGTGTTGTCACCGATCCCGCCGCCGGCACGGAACAGTTGGAGGTCCGGACGCGAAATGTTCTTGGACGCTGCGGCACGGAACAGCAGGCCGTCGCCCACGTCCAGCTTCGCATTCACGCTCGGCAGCCAGTGTTCGAACACGATGTCACGGTTATCGATCAGCACTTCGCCGGTATGGGCAGCGGCAAATTGGGCAATCCGCTCAGGCGACAACTGGCAGATCCCCGCAAGGCTGATCGGCGGCGGCGCACCATTGCCGAAATTGCAGCCGGCGGTCACTTCGGCAGGCTGAACCACGCCGTCACCATTGCCGCCACCGACCTGCACACCATTGTCGATCACGGGCGTATCGAACCGTTCCGGATCAGGGAACCCGATGCGCCCGGAAGTCGAGATTTCGGTTTCGACATAGCGCAGGCCGAAATTGCCTTCGATGTTCCAGCCGTTGCTGAAATCATGGCCAAAATCGATCCGGGCATAGGCCGCCTTGGTGACTTCGGTCACCACCGAGACTTCGCCCGGGCAGAAGACGCCTTCGATATCGCAGGGCAGCAGTTCGCCGGTGACCTCATCGGGACGGACGCGGTCGTTGACTCCGTAATTGAACCGCTCGGGCGACTGCCCAAAGGTCTGGATCTCTTCGAACTGCTGGTCGGTCAGGCCCGAGAGATATTCGCCGAGGAAATCATCGCCGCCAAAATACCATGCAGCGCCATTCTCGATCGGCAGCGGCACATTGCCGCGCTGGAAATTATCGCCGAACGGAGTGCGATATTGTGCGAAATTCGGGAATTCGTCGACGAAGGCACCGCCTGCAATGGCAAATTCCTGTCCGGGAAGGCCGGTGAAATACCGCCCGGGAATAAAGCCGTTACCAAACGGGCCTGGCCCGCTGGCACCGCATCCTGGCCCCTCACCCCATGGCGCACAACCGGCGCGGCCCGCCCACGGGGCCGAAAGGTTGCCCCAGGTGCTGAAATTGGTGTTCCGGGTCGTGCGGTCGCGCTCGGCCCAGCGCGCACCGAAGCGTGCAGCCTTGAAGAAGCCATCGTCGCTGATGTCATATTCACCATCAAAACGCAGGCTGCCGAGTTCGCCCTCGTTCTTTTCCCGGCTGTCGAGGCCGAACCAATAATAGCTGTTGAGCCCGGAAGTGAAGTAATCGGCGGGCGATCCCACGGGTGCGAGGAACTGAACGTTCGGCACCGACCCGGTAAGGTCAAGATCAACGTCGGCCCAGGTCGAAAGCGCGCCAAACACCGAATCCCGGGTCAGATCGGAACTGATCATCTGCGCTTCGAAATTGACCCGGAAACGATCCGTGATGTTCCACTTGATGTCGAGCGAGAAATCCTCGGTCGTCGTGTCCAGTGCCCGCAGGAAGCGCAGCGAATCCAGCGGGATACCGCCGCGCCCAAAGGGGTTTGCATAGGCATCGCCCTGACGCTGGCTCAAAATGCCGCGCTGGAAGATGCCGTTCGCATCATATTCAAATGCGGTGCCGGCGCGGGCTTCCGGGAACAGCAGCTCGTCATCCACACGCGAGATGAGCGCAAATTCCTCGGTTTCGAAGCTGGCCTCGGCGCGCAACCACTGGAAGGTCGCGACGAAATTCCCGGTCGGGTCCTCGTACTGAAGAACGCCCGAGAATGCTTCGCGCGTCCGGTCGAGATCGGTGGTGCGGATCCCGGCCCCTTTGGGCACCAGCACCGAACCTGCCGGCGGAAAATTGGACGAATCGAAATTCGAATCGCCGACAAAGCCACCAGATCCGACCGACAGCGCACGCAAGCAAGGGCCGTCGAGCGACGGTGCACGATAGCACGGATCGGCCACCTGCGATGCATCAGTGCGGCTCTTGAGTTCGGAATAGGCATAGGACGCCTGGATCCCGAACGAACCCGCGCCGGTTTCAAAGGTGTTCGAAGCCAGCACCGAGAATTCGGGCGACCACTCTTCGCGCAGGTCGCCATAATTGGCGCCGACCGTGCCAGCGAGCTTGAGCCCCTTGGTATCCAGGGGCTTGCGGGTGACGAGGTTGACGGTCCCCGAGGGACCACCTTCGATCATGTCGGCGGTGACATTCTTGAACACCTCGACCCGGCCGAGCAATTCGGGCGAGACATCGTTGAAGCTCAGTTCACGCCCGCCCGTGGCCGAGAAGATATCGCGACCATTGAGCTCCGACCGCGCAAACGGCAGGCCGCGGATAATGACCCCGGTGCCCTCGACCGAAAAACGGTCAGGATCGGTTGCCTTCTCGAACCGGCCGATGGTGATGCCGGGGATGCGCTGCAGCGTCTCGGCGACCGAACGATCGGGGAGAGCGCCGATATCCTCGGCAGTCACCGCATCGACGAAGGTGTCGGCATCGCGCTTGATATTCTGGGCGGAGGACAGCGATGCCCGGAAGCCGGACACAATGATCTCGCCTGCGACCGGATCGGCTGCTACCTCATCCGCGTCGGCAGACTGTTGTTGATCGGCATCATCTTCCGCATCCTGCGCGAGGGCAGGTGATGCGAGGGCTGCGGACATGGCAAGCGCCGATGCGGTGCCGAGAACGAACAGACGCCGATGCGGCGCAACTCTTGCGTATTTCATGATGTTTCAACTCTCCCCTGACCCCGTGGCACATTCTTGCCGACCACTGGAGCTTGCCGATGGATTCGTAGCGCATGTTGTTAGCGTTCTCAAGACTTGTAATCTGCGTGGCATATTGCATTCTGGCAACACTTGTCGGGGCGGCAGAAACCCGGAGATCAAGCGCACAACCGCTCTGCGGGGATCGAGGAACATATGGTAATTCAACGCATAATCATCGTCGGCGGCGGCACGGCCGGGTGGATGGCGGCGGCCGCATTGTCGCGCCTCAAGGCCGGACGGCCTGTGGAAATCACCCTGATCGAATCCGAGAGCATCGGCACTGTGGGCGTGGGCGAGGCAACGATTCCACCCTTTGTCGGCTTCAACCAGCTGATCGGCGTCGACGAGCGCGAAATGCTGGCAGCGGTGGGCGGCACCTTCAAACTGGGCATCCAGTTCGAAAACTGGGGCAAGCTGGGCGACAGTTACATCCACCCCTTTGGTGCCTATGGTTACACGATGGGCGGGATTTCCTTCCACCATGTCTGGCACCGCATGGCAGACGCCGGTGACAAGCGACCGATCCAGGTCTTCAACCTTGAAACCATGGCCGCCTATTTCGGCAAGTTTGCCCGGACCGAGGATTTTGCGCGCGACGATCTGCCGCCGATCAATTACGCCTATCACCTCGATGCGGGCCGCTATGCCGCCTTTCTTCGCCGCCTTGCCGAGAGCCGGGGCGTGGTGCGGCAGGAAGGCAAGGTCGCCGATGTCGCATTGAACGGCGAAACCGGATTCGTCACCGGGGTCACGCTTGATGATGGCCGCCAGTTCGCCGGCGATCTGTTCATTGATTGCTCGGGCTTCCGCGGTTTGCTGATCGAGCAGGCGTTGCAAACCGGCTATGACGACTGGAGCCACTATCTGCCCTGCAACCGCGCGGTCGCCCTGCCCTGCCTGCGCGAGGACGGCAGCCCGCCCCCGCCCTTCACCCGCGCCACCGCGCACAAGGCCGGATGGCAGTGGCAGGTGCCATTGCAACACCGCAACGGCAACGGCCATGTCTATTGTTCAAGTTACATGGAAGATCACGAAGCGCTCGACATCCTGCTCGGCAATATCGCGGGCAAGCCGCAGGCCGAGCCGAATTTCCTGCGGTTTGTCACCGGGCGGCGCAAGAAGTTCTGGAACAGGAACGTCGTGGCGCTGGGGCTTGCGGCAGGGTTCATGGAGCCGCTTGAATCCACGTCGATCCACCTCATCAACACCGGGCTCGACAAGCTCTTATCGCTGCTGTCGCTTGATGGGATCACGCAGGCGCAGGAAGATGCCTTCAACCGCCTGACAGGGCGCGAATATGCTCGCATCCGTGACTTCCTGATCCTGCACTACAACGCCACGCAGCGCGACGATTCCGATTTCTGGAACTATGTGCGCACGATGGAGGTGCCCGATACGCTCACCGAAAAGGTGGAGATATTCAAAGCCAACGGGCAGATCTTCCGCGAGGAGGACGAGCTGTTCACCGAAACCAGCTGGGCGGCGGTGATGATGGGTCAGGGCATCGGCATGGACGGGCACAACGCGATGGCCGACGCGCTGGATCCGGGCAAGACCCGGAGCGAGATCGACGAGATGGAAAAATCGATCCGCTATCTCGTCCAGCACATGCCGGGGCACGGCGATTATCTTGCGCGCTATTGTCCCGCGCCGGTCGCAGCCTAGGCCAGCACCATTTCCGCCAGCGCCCGGCCCGAAAGCCACGCGCCTTCGACGCGCGGGCTGTGGAGATAATCACCCGCGATCCCGATTCCCAGCGCCGGGTCAAACCGCGCGCCCTCGCCCGGCATCGCCTTGGGCAGGGCATAAAGCCAGCGGTGCGCATCGCCGTGAAGGGGCGCGGCGGGCATGATGCCAGTGGCGGCGAAGAAATCGGCCAGCAGGGTCTTGGCGGCCGCGTCTTTGGGCAGATCGATAAGTTGGCGGCTGCGCGCGGGGCTGGCGTGGATCACCCAGTTCTCAACGCCCGCTCGTCCCGGCTTGGCGGAGTTTCGCGCCGCCCAGCTGACCGGCGCGGTGCCACTGCGGAACGCGTCTTCGGCGATTGGCAGCCGCGTGCCAAAGGCGACCATCACCGCCCAACATGGCGCGGACTCAACGCAGCCCGCGAGTGCTGCGAGGTCAGGCGCGACTTCCGCAAGCAGCACCTGGGTCTGCTCGGCAGGAATGGCGACGAGCAAAGTGGCAGCGGCAAAGACTTGCGCGCCTGCCCCGACCTGCCAGCCATCCGCAGCGCGCGTGATCGTCTCGGCCCGCACGCCCCAGCGCACGTCGAGCGCATCGGCCATGGCGCGGATCGGCGCATTCATGCCCGGAACCCCGACCCATGCATCGTCGCCAGCAGCAGGCCAGCGCGCCACCACCTCCGCGTGTTCCCATGCCGCGACAGCCGCCTGAAACGCCGGCTCGCGCGCCGTGAAATATTGTGCGCCGTGATCGAAGCTGACGCTTTGCCCGCCAATCTCGGCCCGCCGGGCCGCCATCCGCCCGCCGGGTCCGCGCCCCTTGTCAATCACGGTGACGCTTGCGCCAGTGCGCGACAATTGCGCGGCGCAGGCCAGCCCGGCCATGCCCGCACCAATGACAAGAAAATCGCTGAAATGTCCGTCCATCCCGCGCCAACGCCCAAACTCACAAGAGGTTTCGGCGCGGCGAAGTTTCAGGGTGCGCTGCGTGGGGGCCGAGCCTCCGCCAGCAACAGCGAAAAGCGCCCCTCGCCATCGGTCCAGCGCGCGCGCGGCTCCCATCCGCCCGCCGCCAGCAGGACATTGGCGGTGCGGCGGGTGAACTTGTGGCTGTTTTCGGTGTGAATGCTCTCACCCTCGGCCATGGCGAAGCTTTGTGCGCTGACGGTGAATGTCACAGCCTTGCGCGCCACCAGATGCATCTCGATCCGCGCATAGGTATCGTTCCAGCGCGCCTCATGGACGAAGGCATCAATCGGAATATCGCCGCCCAGCTCGCGGTTGATCCGGGCCAGCAGGTTGAGGTTGAACCGTGCCGTGACACCGGCGACATCGTCATAGGCGGCGACCAGAATGTCCTCGTCCTTGATCAGGTCCATGCCGATCAGCAGCAATGCCCCCACACCCAATGTCTCGCGCATCGAGCGCAGCAGGTCGGTCGCCGTGCGGGCGACCATGTTGCCGATGGTCGATCCGGGGAAGAAGCCAAGCTTGGGCAGGCCATCCACCTCGCGCGGCAATTCCACCCGGCGCATGAAATCGGCCTCGACCGGACAGACCGGAAGCCCCGGAAACTTCGCTGCCAGTTCCGCCGCCGCCGCGCGCAGGAAATCGCCTGCGATATCGAGCGGGACATAGGCGCTCGGCGCAATGGCCGACAGCAGCAGCGGGGTCTTGACCGACGAGCCCGAGCCGAATTCCACCACAGCCCGCCCCGGCCCGATCAACCGCGCGAACTCGTCAGCCTGCGCGCGCAGGATCTCGGTCTCGGCACGGGTCGGATAATATTCGGGGAGCTGGGTGATGTCCTCGAACAGCTGCGATCCGGCATCGTCATAGAACCAGCGGGCTGGGATCGCCTTCTGCGCCTCGGAAAGGCCGGCCAGCACATCGGCGCGGAACGCGGGATTGACCCCGCTGGCATCGCTCTCGACGAGCTTGAGGCCCTTGGGGCTCGTCATGTCGTGACATCCTTTGCCAGCCTCAGACCGGTGAATTGCCAGCGCTGATGAGGGTAGAAGAAATTGCGGTAGGAGGCGCGCGAATGGCCCCTTACCGTGGCACAGCTTGCCCCGCGCAGCACCACCTGCCCGCTCATGAACTTGCCATTATATTCGCCCACCGCGCCCTCTGCCGGGCGGAACCGGGGATAGGGCAGATAGGCCGAGCGGGTGAATTGCCAGCCATCGCCGAACAGGCCCGCTGCGCCTCGGGGCATGGGCGGCGCGGCATGATCGATCTGGTTGCCGCCAGCCGGATCATGGCCAGCGGCTATCGCCTCCCATTCGAACTCGGTCGGCAGGCGCGCACCGGCCCAAGTGGCGTAGGCATCGGCCTCGAAATGCGAGATGTGGGTGACGGGCGCGTTGGGGTCGCGCTCGTGCCAGCCCTGATGGGTGAAATAGCCGTCCTCGCGCCAGTAAAGGGGTGCGGTGATCGCTTCGCGCTGCACCCAGCCCCAGCCATCGGCCAGCCACAGGCGCGGCTCGCGATAGCCGCCATCAGCGATGAATTCGTCCCATTCGCCATTCGTCACCAGCCTGTCAGCCAGCGCGAAAGGTTCAAGCAGTACGCGGTGGCGCGGCCCTTCATTGTCGAAAGCAAAATTGTCGAAAGCAAAACCATCACCCTGATGGCCGACCAGCGCCATTCCGCCGGGATGTTCAAGCCAGCCGAGCGGCGCGCACGGCGCTGCGGGCGGCGGCCTCCCGCCCCACATCGCCGGGCCAAGCGGGTTCTGGAACAAGGCGTGCTTGATATCGGTCAGCAGCAATTCGATGTGCTGCTGTTCATGCGCAACACCCAATGCGATCAGGCCCACCAGCGCCGGATCATCCAGCAGCGGCGTCATGGCGTCATCCACTGCGGCACGCCATTCCAGCACGTCTTCAAGCGTCGGGCGCGACAGCATCCCGCGCGCAAACCGGTCGATCCGCGCGCCTTCTGCCTCGTAATAGGAATTGAACAGGAACGGCCATTCGGGATTGTGCAGCCGGTATCCCGGCGCAGAAGCACGCAGCAGAAAGGTTTCCCAGAACCACGTCGTATGCGCCAGATGCCACTTGGCGGGGGACGCATCCTCCATCGACTGAAGGCTCGCATCGGCATCGCTGAGCGGGCCAACCAGCGCCTCTGTCAGGGCGCGAGTGGAACGGTATTGCGCGCTCGGCGATGCTGCTGCGGGATCACCGGCATCGCCAATGGGCTCGCTTCGGGGCACGGGCTTCTCCTGTTGCCGCCTTGCTTCGAGGGGCCAACCATGCCGTAGGCCCGTGACAAATGAAAGGCATAGCCTCCCGCTTGCCGCGAACGCAAATCGGCCGGCCGTTTACGCCGCGTCGGCGCTGACCTCGGCATCGCGCGATCCGGCTGCCTCGTTGAGCATTTCGGCCACAAGAAACGCCAGTTCAAGCGATTGTTCGGCATTGAGGCGCGGGTCGCAATGGGTGTGGTAGCGGTCCCCGAGGCGTTCCTCGGTGATCGCCACTGCCCCGCCGACGCATTCGGTCACGTCCTGCCCGGTCATCTCGATATGGATCCCGCCCGGATGCGTGCCTTCGGCGCGGTGGACCGCGAAAAATCCTTTCACTTCGCGCAGGATGCGATCGAAGGGGCGCGTCTTGAAGCCGCTGTCCGATTTCACGACATTGCCGTGCATCGGATCGCAGCTCCACACCACCGGATGGCCTTCGCGTGTCACTGCGCGCACCAGACGGGGCAGGCCATCCTCGACCTTGTCGTGGCCGAAACGGCTGATCAGCGTGATGCGTCCGGCCTCGCGCGCCGGGTTGAGTTCATCGAGCAGCCTGAGCAATGCGTCCGGTTCCAGCGACGGCCCGCACTTCATGCCCAGCGGATTGCCGATCCCGCGTGCAAATTCGATATGGGCGCTGCCCGGAAAGCGGGTGCGATCCCCGATCCACAGCATATGCGCGCTGGTTGCATACCAGTCCCCGGTCAGCGAATCCTGCCGCGTCATCGCCTGTTCGTAGGGCAGCAGCAGGCTTTCATGGCTGGTGTAGAAGCTGGTGCCCTGCAATTGCGGCACGGTGCCGGGATCGATCCCGCACGCTTCCATGAAATCGAGCGCTTCGCCGATCCGGTCGGCCATCTGGCTGAATTTCTCGGCCCACGGAGTGCGGCCCATGAAATCCAGCGTCCATTGGTGAACCTGCCGCAGGTTCGCATAGCCACCGCCCGCAAAGGCGCGCAGCAGGTTCAAGGTCGCGGCGGCCTGCGAATAGGCGCGCACCATGCGCTGGGGATCATTACGGCGCGATGCCGGATCAAAATCGATGCCGTTGATATTATCGCCGAGATAGCTCGGCAGGGTCATGTCGCCGATCGTCTCGGTGGCAGAGGACCGCGGCTTGGCGAACTGGCCGGCCATGCGCCCCACCTTCACCACCGGACGCTTGCTGGCGAAGGTCATCACCACCGCCATCTGCAACAGCACGCGGAAGGTATCGCGGATATTGTTGGGGTGGAATTCGGCGAAGCTTTCCGCGCAATCCCCGCCCTGCAACAGGAACCCATGACCGCCAGCGACCTCGGCCAGATCAGCCTTGAGCGCGCGCGCCTCTCCGGCGAAAACCAGCGGCGGATAGGACGCAAGCGTGGTTTCGGCCTCGGCCAGTTCGGCGGCATCCTCGTAATGCGGGAGGTGCCGGGCTTCGTGGCTTTTCCAGCTTTCCGGATTCCAGGTCTTGGGCACGATCAAACTCTTTCATTCACTCTGCGGCGCGCAAGGCGCGGGGGCGCCCGCTACAGGAGGCGGGTTTCAATTGTAAAGCGGGAATGGCTTTTGCGACAACTTTATTTCCCGCTGTGTGTATCCGACAAAGCCGGTCAACGCCCTGCCGCGCCGACTGCTGCGGCCCGGCCTGAAATTGCCGTCCCCAGCGCAGGCGCCTCGGCCAGCTCCTGCCCTTCAGGGATAATCGCCAACCGGAACGGCGTGACCTGCCCGAAATAGCGATCAGCAAGGAACTGCATCACCTGCGGGCTGGTCTGCGAATAATCGGCCAGCAGCGTGCGCAGCAGGGCAACGCGCTGGGGATCCTGAGTCGCGCCTTCGAGGTTGTAGAGCCAGAACTGGTTTCCGGTCGAGGCGCGGCGGATCAGCTGCGCCAGCGGTTCGGTGACGCGGGCAAGCTCGTCCGCAGTCGGCGGCTCTGTGGCAAGTTCGCGGGCGATACGATCCGCCTCGGTGAAGAAGATGGGCACGAATTCCGGCTCAAGCTGAGCAAGCGCGGTGATGCGCCCGCCGCTCGGCAGGTCTTCGGGCCACTTGGAAAAGACCTGCGGCGAATAGCTCGCCCCGGCCCGTTCGCGCAGGGCTTCGAGCAGGCGGTTGTTGAACAGCTGGGTCAGGATTTCGAGCTGGCGGCTTTCGCGCAAGGATGCGACCCCACCGCCGCTTGGCCAGGCGACCACGGCTGCGGCCTGATTGGCATCGCCGCGGTGGGTCACGATCGCGGGTTCCTGCGTGGTCGGCGCAAAGTCTGGCACCCGCGCGGCGATCTCGGCCGGGATTGGCGCGCGTGGTGGCAGCGCGCCGAAGGTCAGGCGCAGTTGCTCGACAAGCGCAGGCTTGTCGAACTCGCCAAACACCAGCACTTCGATCGGGCCTTGCTGCAGCAGCGGCTCCCACACCTTGCGGAAACCTTCGGGCGTCACACCCCTGAGCGTCGCCGGATCAGGGGTGGCAAAGCGCGCATCGCGCCCCGTCACGAGATATTCGAGATCGCGGTTGAGAACGCCGCCGGGGCTTGTCGAATAGGTGTTGTAGGCCAGTTCCGCCCCGGCCTTGGCGCGGATTACCGGATCGGGATCCCAACGCGGCATCCCGAGTTTGGCGGCGAACAGATACAGCTGATCGGCGACATCGTCCGAGCGGGTCTGAGCGGTGAAATTGAACACCGCATCGTCGATACCGAAATCAAAGCCGAGCTTGCGGCCCGTCGCCAGCCGGTCGATCTCGTTCTGGCCAAGCTCGCCCAGCCCCGATCCGACCAGCGCGGATTCGCCAAGCGCGGCATAGACCGCGCTGTCCGCATCGAAAGCGCGATAGCCCGCGCCAAAGCGCACCCGCACCGTGACCCGGCCCGGCTCGGCATCATTGGCCCAGATCAGCGCCTTGACCCCATTGGCAAAATCGACCTGATCGATCTCCAGCACGCCCAGCGGCTGCTGACTCACGATCGTGCCGGGTTCGCCGACGGGGGGCAATTGGTCGAAAGAAACACTCGACGCCGCCAAGCGCGCGCTGCCATCGACTGCGGCCTCGCGCGCCAGCGCCAGCCGCAATGCAGCCTCGTCCGCCTCGCCCGCCGCCGGGGTGACATAGACCGAACGTGTCACCGCGCCATCGAACAGGGTCTGGGTGTGGGCCAGCACTTCGGCCGGGTTGAGCCGCTGCTTCATCCCGCGAAACACATCAAGCACCACTTGAGAAGCGGCCACGGTCTCGCGGATATCGACCGCGTTGACGAGATTATTGGCAAGATTGGGGCCGGATTCCACGCTCTCCTGTTCGACCTGGTTGGCGAACACCACGTCGAATTCGGCCACTTCGCGGTCGATCTCTTCCTGCGTGGGCGGATTGGTCAGCGCGTCGGCAATCACGGCGCGCACATCGGCCAGCGCGGCCTGCCAGTCATCGGTGAGCGGCGCAAAGGTGACGAAGGTCGCATCGGTCGACCGCGAGATGTCGTCCTGCTGCACCTGCGCATACAGAAAGCTGCCGCCGCCGCGCGCGCGGGATTCGAGCCGGCGGTTGATGATCGCCTGGGCGATCGCATCGATCAGCAGGCCTTCATTATAGACGATCGTATCCTGTACCGGACGCCAAGGGCGCATGATCGCATAGGTCAGACTGCGCGGCAGATCGGGCTCGATCCCCACCGCCAGCTCGCCGATGGCCGTGCCAGAAACCGGGTTCTGCTGCGCACCGGGCGGCGGTACAGGATCGCCGAAATCGGGCGCAACGCCGGGCTTGCCCCTGCCCTGCCAGTCGCCGAACCACTGTTCCACCAGCCCGGCCAGCACCACCGGATCGGCATCGCCAGCAACAACAATCACGGTGTTTTCGGGCCGGTACCAGCGTTCGTAGAAGGCTTTCACCGCCTTGCCGGTCGCGCCGTTCAGCGTGTCATCGGTGCCGATCGGGTTGCGGGTGGCAAGCCGCTGTCCCGCAAAGAAGGTCCGCCGCGTAAGATCGGCCATGCGCTGTCCTGCCCCGCCCCGTTCGCGCTTTTCAGCGAGCACGATCGGCCGTTCGGCAGCGACATTAGCATCATTGAGCACGGGATCGCGGATCATCCCCGACAGCAATTTGAAACTTTCCGACAGCTTGGCATCGCTGATATCGGGAATGTCGAGCTTGTAGACCGTATGCGTCGGGCTGGTTTCGGCGTTGGTGTCACTGCCGAAGGTCGCGCCCAGCCGCTGCCAAGCGGCAATCGCCTCGGCCTGGCCGAGATATTTGCTTTCCCGGAACAGCAGATGTTCGAGCAGATGGGCAAAGCCCTGCTCGGGGTCTTCCTCGTGCAGCGATCCGGCGTCCACCCGCACCCGGATCGACACCTGCCGCGGCGGCACGCCATTGCCCCGGACCGCATAGCGCAGCCCGTTTTTCATCTCGCCGAACAGCCATTTTTCATCGACCGGAACGTCCGAGCCGCGATAGAGCCACGGCACCTCGCCATCGGCCTGCAACGCCTTGGGCGCTGGCACCTGCGGCGCGGCGGGGGGCGTTTCCTGCGGCGCCTGCGCAGCCTGCCCGGCCAGCAGCGGCTGCACCAGCACAAGCGGAGCAAGAACGAGGGCGAAAGCGCGGGCCGCGCGGGAAAGCAACGTCATGACCGGGCTTATAGGGCGCTGAACCCTGAAGCGATAGTGAATGCTTGCACATGCATCTGTGCTTGCGGGGGGCATCGCCGTCACCTAGATTGGGAGAATGTTCATTGAAACCGAAACCACGCCCAACCCCTCCGCTCTCAAGTTCCTTCCGGGCCAGACCGTGATGGATACCGGCAGCCGCGAATTCGCCACGCCCGAAGCAGCCGAAGCCAGCCCGCTGGCGCAGGCGATCTTCGATACGGGCGAAGTCGTGAACGTCTTCTTCGGCGCCGATTTCGTCAGCGTCACCGCAGCGCCCGGCGCGGACTGGAGCGCCTTGAAGCCGCAGGTGATCGCCATCCTGCTCGATCATTTCGTCTCCGAAGCGCCGTTGTTCGCGGGCGGCAGCGCTGGCGGGTTTGCGGTTCCGCCGGAAGATGAGGCCGTGGTGGAAGAGCGTGCCGAAGATGCCGAGGTCATCGCCGCGATCAACGAACTGCTGGAAACCCGCGTGCGCCCGGCCGTGGCAGGCGACGGGGGCGACATCGCCTATCGCGGTTTCCGCGACGGGGTGGTCTATCTGACCCTGCAGGGATCATGTTCCGGCTGCCCGTCGAGCACTGCGACCCTGAAGCACGGGATCGAGGGCCTGCTGAAACATTATGTCCCCGAAGTCGTTGAAGTCAGGGCTGCCTGAGTTTTGCAATAGAGCGGCTTCCGATCTGATTGCATCAGACCGAACGTTCCAGGCTTATGTTTTTTCCGCGATTTCCGAGTCGCGCAGTGATTGCTCCGCGCTCGAAACCGCTCCAACACCACGGGGATTTCCCATGACGACGAAATTTCACGACCACGTCCTGCCGGACGCGGCGCTCGCGCAGCTGTTCAACGAAGCGCGCAGCTATAATGACTGGCTCGATCGCGCGGTGACGGATGATCAGCTTCATGCAATCTGGGACCTGATGAAAATGGCCCCGACGTCGGCCAACATGCAGCCGGCCCGGATCGTGTGGGTCAAATCACCTGAAGCCAAGGCGAAGCTGGTGGAATGCGTGATGGAGGGCAACAAGGCCAAGGTTGCATCCGCCCCCGCGATCGCAGTGATCGGCTATGACATCGACTTCCACGAAGAACTGCCGTGGCTGTTCCCGCATACCGACGCGAAAAGCTGGTTCGACGGCGACGAGGAAGGACGCACGGAAGGCGCGTTCCGCAATTCATCCTTGCAGGGCGCCTATCTGATGCTTGCCGCCCGTGCGCTGGGGCTCGATTGCGGGCCGATGTCGGGGTTTGATGCGGATGCGGTGAATGCCGTCTTCTTCGCCGACAACCCGCGCCACCGGGCCAATTTCATCTGCGCGATCGGCTATGGCGACCCGGCCAGCATCTTCGAACGCAGCCCGCGCCCGGACTTCGCGACCTTCAACCGCATCGCCTGACACGCATCTGCCGCTTGCACGCCGCGACCGGCTGAGGCATCGCTCTGGGCCATGCGGGTGCTCGCCATCGAAACCGCCTCAGAGGCATGCAGTATCGCCCTGATCGAAGGTGGTAGGGTGATTGCGCGCGATCACCGCCTGATCGGACGCGGCCATGCAGAGGCACTGGTGCCGATGATCGCCGCGCTTCCGGACAAGGGCCGGGCCGGGCGCATCCTCGTATCGCTGGGGCCGGGCAGCTTTACCGGTGTGCGGATCGGGCTGGCCACGGCCCGCGCGCTGGGCTTTGCCTGGGGTGCCGAGGTGCTGGGCTATCCCACGCTGGCACTGGTCGCGGCGCAGGCCCGGGCCGAACAGCCCGGCGCAGCAGTCACCGTGTGCATGAATGGCGGCCATGGCGAATGGTTTGTGCAGGATTTCATCAATGGCCTTCCCGACAACGCATTGCGCTCGCTTGCTCCGGCGGCGGCGGTCGAGGCCGGCGCGCACAAGGCGATCGCCGGAAATCGTACGAAAGAACTTGCCGCACTGCTGGACGATGGACGGCTGGTGATCGAACTGCTGCCGGATGCCGGCGAGGTCGGAATGGTTCCTGAAAACCTGCTGACCGCCAACCTCGCCCCGATCTATGGCCGGGGAGCCGATGCGAAGCCGATGGCAGAGCGGGCGCGCGCATGACCCCCTGCCCGCACCATCTCGACCGGATCATGGCCGTGATGGAGGCGGCGTTCGAACCAGCCTATGGCGAGGCGTGGAAGCGGCGTCAGGTCGCCGATGCCCTCACCCTTGCCAGCACCCATGCGCTGGTGGTCGATGCCGATGGTCATCCGATTGCCGAAGGTGTCGGCCCGGGGCGCGATCCGGCTGGTTTCGTGTTGAGCCGCCATGTCCTCGACGAGGAGGAGTTGCTGCTGATCGCGGTAATTCCCGGCTGCCGCCGCCGCGGAATTGGCGAACAGTTGTTCGCGCAGCTGTTCGAGGCTGCGCAGAGCCGCGGGATAGTCCGCATCTATCTGGAAATGCGTAACGGAAACCCCGCGATCCGCCTTTATCGCAAGCTGGGCTTCGAGCCAATTGGACACCGTCCCAACTATTATCGCATGGCCAATGGCGAAAGAATCGATGCCATTACTTTTGGCCGTTCGGTTTAGTTGAAACAGCTTCGTCAAAAGCTTGGTCCTAAGCAAATTCTCCGAGTTGCAAATTCTCCGCGCTTCGGCCATGATTGAATAATCGGAAAGGTCCGAAGCAATATGCAGAGGAAATCATGCAAGATCAGGAATTGGAAATGAATGAGACGCTCATTACCCTCACGAGCGATATCGTTGCCGCGCATGTCAGCAATAATGACGTCGCCGTGGGCGATGTGCCGAGCCTGATCACCAACGTCTATGCCGCGCTGGCCAATCTCGGCGAAAAGCCCGTCGTCGAAGAGCCCAAGCCGCAGCCTGCGGTGGCGATCCGCAATTCGATCAAGCCTGAATATATTGTCTGCCTTGAAGACGGCAAGAAGCTGAAAATGCTCAAGCGCTATCTTCGCACCAATTACAACATGACGCCGGAAGAATACCGTGCGCGCTGGGGCCTGCCTGCCGATTACCCGATGGTGGCCCCCGCCTATGCGGAAAAGCGTCGTGATCTGGCCAAGAAGATCGGTCTGGGTCGCAAGCCCGGAGCCACGCGCACCCCCCGCCGGACCAAGAAGCCGGCCTGAACGCTCGCGTCCCGCCCCTGTTGAGAGGGGTGGCATGCCAGCTTGAGCAAGCAGCCCCGTCTCTATAAGGAAGGGGTTGCTTTGCTATTCATGGACCCGACCTGCGGGCCGCGCCCCCTTTGGCGATGGAGCTGTCATTGAGCCAGAAAATCGATCTTGAGCAATTATGCGCCGAAAAAGGCCTGCGCATCACCGAACAGCGCCGTGTCATCGCAAGGGTGCTGTCCGAAAGCGATGATCACCCCGATGTGGAACTGCTCCACTCGCGTGCTTCGGCCATCGACTCCAAGATCTCGATCGCGACGGTCTATCGCACCGTGCGCCTGTTCGAGGAAGCGGGCATCCTCGACCGCCACGATTTCGGCGACGGACGGTCGCGCTATGAACCTGTGCCCGAGGCCCATCATGATCACCTGATCGATGTCGAAACCGGCAAGGTCGTCGAATTCGTCGATCCCGAAGTCGAAGCCCTCCAGCGCCAGATTGCCGAGCGGCTGGGTTATCGCCTCGTCGATCACCGCATGGAGCTATATGGCGTGCGGCTTTCGCGTGAGGACTGATCCGGCGGGCGCGCCGCGCTCGTCTGCCTCGGAACAGCACGACTGGGACCTGAGGCTGGCCGCGGCGCGAGGCGAGATCACGCCGATCCCGGCCATGGGCTGGGTGCGCATCGCGCTGCGGACGCTGGCGCTGGTCGCATTGATCGCGGTTTTTGTGCCGCTGCATTTCCTCTACCGCATGGTCGCCTATGGTTCGCCCTTCCCGATGCTGTTCCTGCGCTATGCCGCGCGGGTCTGCGGCGCCAAGGTCGAGGTGATCGGCACGCATTTGCGGCGCGATGTGTTCTATGTTGCCAACCACATTTCGTGGATCGACATCCTCGCGCTCGCCGGGGCCAGCGGCACGGCCTTCGTCGCCAAGGCCGAGCTCGCGCAATCGCCCGTGGTCGGCTGGCTGGCGAGCCTCAACCGCACCGTGTTCGTAAAGCGCGAACACCGCATGGGCGTGGCCGAGCAGATCAATGCCTTGAAGGAAGCGCTGGTCGACAACTGGTCGGTCACCGTCTTTCCCGAAGGCACCACCACCGACGGGCAATCGCTGCTGCCGTTCAAGACCAGCATGCTTTCGGTGCTCGAACCGCCGCCGCCGGGCGTGCTGGTGCAGCCGGTGGTGCTCGACTACGGGCCGGTGGCCGAGTGGATCGGCTGGATCGGCGAGGAAGGCGGGCTCAACAATGCCAAGCGGGTGCTCGCGCGCAAGGGCACTTTCCGGCTGCACCTGCATTACCTTGAACCCTTCAGCCCGGAAGATTTCCTCGGCCGCAAGGCGATCGGCAATGAATCGCGGCGCCGGATCGAGGAAGCGCTGCTGGACATTCTCGGACGGCCTCTTCGGGCATTCGCCCACACCGTGCCGCCCGTCCGCTACCAGCCGAAGACCGAAGCCGCCGACTAGAGCGGTTTGCATGGCCGCGCTATCCGTGCCGCGCGGCGGTGCCAATCGCGCTACAGCCCCGCCCTTACCAGCCAATCATGGAACAATCGCACAGGGCGGCTTTCCAGCGACACCGGCTTGCACACGAACCAGTAGGAATAGGGGCTTTCCACCGCCACGCCCGGCAGATTGGTCAGCCGGTTGTCATTGGCGCGCCGCAGGTGATCATCGTGCATGATCGCAATGCCGAGGCCCTGCGCGGCAGCCTCCAGCATCAGTGCACCCGAATCGTAATGATCGATCGCGCCCGCTTCCATGTCATCGAGCTGGTTGGCCTTCTTCCAGGCCATGAAGCTTTCGGGCAGTTCATTGTGGATCAGGAAGGTCTGCTTCGCCAGGCTTTCCGGCGTGATTTCCGAGCCGATCGCGCGCGCCGCTTCCTTGCTGCAGATCGCATGGACGAGATTGTGGTCGAGCCGCACCGCGTGCAGTCCGCTGGCTGGCCCGCGCGACAGGATGATCGCGGCATCCAGCGTGTCGCCCACCCGGTCTTCCAGATGCGGCGCAGTGTCGATGTCGATATGCAGCAGCGGGTGGCGCTTGCGCAATTCACCCAGCCGCGGGAACAGCCGCTGGCTGCCGAACATCGGCAGCACGCCCAGCCGCAGCCGCAACAAGGCGATATTGTCCGACTGGCTTTCGACCGCCCGTGCCAGCGCTTCAAGGTGCGGGTTGACCGCCTCGTAGAAGGCCTGACCTTCATCGGTCAGCTGCATCGACTGGCGGGCGCGGGTGAACAGCTTCTTGCCGACGAATTCTTCCAGATTGGTGATCCGCCGCGACAGCGCCGAAGGGGACAATCCGATCTCCTCGGCCGCTGCCCGGGCCGAGCCAAGCCGGACCGTGCGCATGAAGGCCTCAAGCGCGCGCAATGGGGGCAGACGACGTGACGGCATGAAAATCTCTCCTTGCTGGGAGGAGATACGGACAAAACACAAAAGGGATGCAAAAAACCGAAGAAAAATTGC
This sequence comes from Erythrobacter sanguineus, assembly GCF_900143235.1. GTDB lineage: Bacteria > Pseudomonadota > Alphaproteobacteria > Sphingomonadales > Sphingomonadaceae > Erythrobacter > Erythrobacter sanguineus. Next base: position 83,886 of record NZ_FRDF01000004.1, read on the forward strand.
ATCCAGAGCCGACGAGTTGCGCCTATTGCACCTCGCCCTCCGTCACGGGAGGATGCAGCCGCAGGCGTTTGACGTGGGTTTCATCACCTGCCGTCACTTCAATCCGCCAGCCGCTGGGATGTTCCAGCATGGTCCCGACCGGCGGCACCGCCTCGGCCAGCACGAAGGCCAGCCCACCCAGCGTATCGACCGCCTCCTCGACCTCAGCAAGGCGCGGGTCGACCTGCTCGGCGACATCATCCAGCTCGGCGCGGGCATCGCAATCCCACATCCCCTCGCCGATCGGCACGATCAGCGCTTCGGGCGTTTCGTCATGCTCGTCCTCGATCTCGCCGACGATCTCCTCGACCAGATCCTCGATCGTGATCAGCCCGTCGGTGCCCGAAAACTCGTCAACCACGATCGCCAGATGCACCCGTCGTGCACGCATGTCGGCCAGCACGTCGAGCGCACCGCGCGCCTGCGGTACATAGAGCGGCTGGCGCAGCAGCGTGGTCCAGTCCGCGGGCGGCGGAGCAGCGTTGGCGATGATCGGAAAGACATCCTTGATGTGGATCATGCCGATCACATCGTCCAGCGTCTCGCGATAGACCGGCATGCGCGAATGGCCGTTTTCCGAGAAAGCCGCGACCAGTTCGTCCCAGCTGATCGACGCATCCACCGCGATGATCTCTCCGCGCGGCACCGCCACATCGTCGGCATCATGTTCGGAAAAATGCAGCAGGTTGCGCAGCATCTGGCGCTCCACCCGCGACAGGTCGCCGCGCTGCTGGCCGCTATCCTCGGCAGCCGAGGTGCCGTTCTCGTCCTCGTGTTCGTCGATCGCTTCCTCAAGCTGTTCGCGCAGGGACCGCGCATTTTCCAGCTTCAGGATCTTGCGCAGAGCAGGCCAAAGCCCGCTGCTACTGTCCGCGTCTCCCGAAGAAGAGGCGGAAGATGGGGAATCGGCCATGGCCTTTGACAATGCTCCTCCTGTTGTCATGCGTCATATGGGTCAGCGATACCCAGTTTTGCAAGTATCGCTGTCTCCAATGCTTCCATTTCCTCGGCCTGTGCATCCGAATCGACATGGTCGTGACCGGCCAGATGCAGCAACCCGTGGACGATCAGATGCGCGGCATGATGATCGAGGCTGACGCCCTTCTCGTCCGCTTCGCGCGCGCAGGTCTGGTGCGCCAGCGCGATATCGCCAAGCATGACCGGCGGGCCATCCGGCCCAAGCGCAGCCAGTTCATCGCGCCCCAGCATGGGAAAGGACAGGACATTGGTGGGCTTGTCGCGCCCGCGCCATTCGCGGTTCAGCGCGTGGACTTCCGCATCGCTGGTGAACAGCAGGCTCACCATCAGCCGCGGATTGGCGAGCAGCGATTCGCCCGCCCCCGCCGCCATTGCGGCGCGCTGCGCCAGCGCGTCCCACGCGCCCGCAGGCCAATCCTCGATGTCGATATCAAGCTGCATCGCGCGCCTGTTGGAGACACATGAGACACTGTCCAGGAACAGAAAACCCGTCCCTGCCGCGCAGCAATGCACAGGCGGGAACAACAACCGGGATGGGCAGGTGGTTCATGGCACTGGCCAATAGCGCGAAGAACCGGCGGTAGGAAAGCGCGCCGCGCCGTTCAGTCGGCAGAGGCCGGGCCATCATCCGCGCGCAGCACCGCCAATTCGCGTTCAAGCCTGAGGCAATCGAGGATCTTGGCCCCGGCAAGGAACACCGCGCCGGTGGTGGCCATGAACAGCATCTGGCCGCCAAAGCCGGGAAATTCGTCCAGATAGGCCGCACCGCGCGCCGTCGCGCCAAGGGCCAGCGCATAGATGATCGCGAACGCCTCAAAGCGATTCTTGATCACGAACAGCCGTCCGACCTTGCGCAGCATGGTCTCTCCCGAAATCCCGGCACCGTCCCTGGGCACCGCTTTGACCTTGGGGCGACCCTAAACCCATCGCGGGCAATTGCGCAAACGCGTTAACCAAGCTGTGCCAGATCGAGCGCATCGAGCAAGGCCAGCCGGGCCGCAATCACACTGGCGGCAAGGCTTTCGCTGCCCAGATCGGACGGGTCGATCTGCTGCGGCCAGTGGGCGGCGATGGTGCGCTCGATCAGGTCGGCGCGGGCTTCGTCGAGCAGGAAACGCGGATCGACCGTTTCGGACGCGCACACCACCCGCAGGCGAAGGCAGGCCGGGCCGCCGCCATTGGCCATGGATTGGCGCACATCGACCGGGATGACCTGCCGGATCGGGCCATTGCCTGCGAGCATGGTCTGGACCCAGCCCCACACGGCGGGGCTTTCACGGCATTCCTCGGGCACGATCAGCGCCATCGTGCCATCGGGCAGGGTCAGCAATTGCGCGTTGAACAGATAGGTGCGGATCACCTCTTCAAGGCTGACCGCGCGCGATGGCACCTCGACCACCTCCAGCGCGGGGAAGGCGGCGCGGATCGCGTCATAGGCACCCTGCTGGTCGGCAAAGGCCTCGGCATGGGTGAACAGCACCCGGCCATTCGCCACCGCCACCACATCATTGTGAAACGCGCCCGCCGCAATCGCCTGCGGGTTCTGTTCGATGAACACGGTGCGCTCTGGCGCGAGGCCGTGGGCGCGGGCGACAAGACGGCTGGCCTGTTCGTGCTGGCGTGCGGGAAAGCGCCCACCGGTGCGGCCATAGACGAAGACTTCGACGCCTTGCTGGTCATGGCTTTCGCACAGCCGCATGTGATTGGCCGCGCCTTCATCGCCGAAGCTGGGCGGCACGGCATCATGGATCGCAAAATGGCGGGTGTCGGCGAAGGCGATGGCAAGCTGGCGCTGGGTATCGGGCCATTCCTGCGCGCGGTGGAGCATGGTGACGAGGTTGGCGGGGGTGAGGTGGCAGCGCCCGTCGGCGGTATCGGGCGCTGGGGAGACGGTGGCGGCATTGGCGGTCCACATGCTCGATGCCGACCACGGCGCGGCGCGCAGCTGCGGCACCTCGCTGCCGTCCAGTGCCAGCGCGGCGGCCAGCGCGTGGTTGGGGCGCGGCAGCGGTAGCAGATAGCCCTGCACCCCCAACCGTGCGAGATTGCTGCGCATCTTCGCCACCCCCTGCAAGGCAGCGGCGCGCGGATAGGACGGATCGCCCGCATGGCTGGCGCTGGCGATATTGCCGAGGCTGAGCCCGGCGTAATTGTGCGAAGGACCGACGATCCCGTCGAAATTGATTTCAGTGAGGCTCATCGCGCCACGCTCCACACTTCGTCGCCCGCGCACACGTCGAGCAGATCGGCGCTGGCCGAATCGATGGCAATGCCGCCGTCCGCATCCAGCACCCGTGCGCCGTAACAGGCGCGGAAGGTGCCAAGGTGGCCGGTTGCCAGAATCGCGCGCTCGCCCTCCTCGATCGACAGGCCGGCAACGGTCTTGCAGATGCTGTTTTTCACGCTGGAAACAGCATCGGTTGGCGCGATCATGGTCGGCCCGCCGTCGAAGATGTCGACATAGCCTTCATAGCGGAAACCTTCGTTTTCCAGCATCCGCATCGCCGCGCGGCCCGTGGGATGAGGCACGCCGATGACCGAACGCGCATCGTCATCCAGCATCGCGATATAGACCGGGTGCTTGGGCATCAGGTCGGCGATGAACTGGTTGCCGTTGATCGCGTTGAAATAATCCGCGTCCTGAAAGCTCATCCCGAAGAACCGGCCAGCCACCCCTTCCCAGAAGGGCGATCCGCCGCGTTCGTCGATGATCCCGCGCAATTCGGCCAGAATGCGGTCGGCAAAGCGTTTGCGGTGCATCGCCACGAACAGATAGCGCGACCGGGCGAGCAGCAGGCCAAGGCCGCCGGCGCGTTCATTGGGGTGAAGGAACAGCCCGCCGACCTCGCTCGATCCTTCCAGATCGGTGACGAGGCTGAGCAGTTCGGCCCGCACCGTGCGGTCAAGCTCCTGCGAATATTGGGTCAGGGTGTTGAGGCGATAGGAATAGAACGGCCAGCGCTGGCCGACCTTGGTCATCAACTGGCAGGTGCCGCGCACCGCGCCGGTCTGCGCGTTTTCAAGCACCAGCACGAATTGTTCGTCCGTCAGCACATCGACGGCGTTGGCAAAGGCGGCCTCGGCGCGTTCGAGCTTCGCGCCAAGCGCGCCGCGATCGGGGGGCAGATTGGTGAAGCCTCCGCCGGTCAGCTTGGCCATTTCATACAGCGCCTCAAGGTCAGAGACGCGCGCGGCGCGCAGGCGGAAGCTCATGGCAATGCTCCTTCGGCAAGCGCGCCTTGTGTCAAAGCGCCTTGAGACAATCGCTCGATCACGCGGGCGGACAGGGCGGCGCGGGATGCAAGGCTGGGGACGATCAGATATTCCTGCGGCGAATGGATCGCCCCGCCGCACACGCCCATGGTATCGACCACCGGCACGCCGCAAGCTGCGATGTTGTTGCCATCGCACACCCCGCCGGTCGATTGCCAGCGGATGTCCTGCCCCAGTTCCGCGCCGCATGCGCGCACGAGATCGAACAGGCGCTGTGCCGCCGCATCAACCGCCTTGGGCGGGCGGGTGACGCCTCCGTGGCGATGGGTCGATACTTCGTGCGTAGCCTCAATTTGATCCAGCAAGATTTTGAGATCGCGATCAAAACTATCCATCGCAGCGGTCGATTTCGGGCGGATATTGAAGCGCAGCACGGCATGATCGGGCACGACATTATTGGCCGCCCCGCCTTCCAGCCTGGCGGGGTTGATGGTGATATCATCACGCTCCAACGCCTTTAACCGCAAGATCAGATCGGCCGCCGCGACAATCGCGTTGCGCCCTTCATGCGGATTGCGCCCGGCGTGGGCGGATTTGCCGGTGAAGGTGATCGAATAATTGCCCGTGCCGCCGCGTTCATGCGCCAGCGTGCCATCGGGCAGGGCCGCGGGCTCATAGGTCAGCGCCGCCAGCTTGCCTGCCGCCAGATCGGCAATCAGTGCGCTGCTCGCCAGCGAGCCGGTCTCCTCGTCCGAATTGATCAGCACGTCATAGCCGAGCGCAGAGGCGCTGGCGGTCGCCTCGAACGCCAGCAGCGCATGCAGCATCACCGCGATGCCGCCCTTCATGTCGGCAACGCCGGGGCCGCCCAGCGTCTCGTCATCGAGCCAGCGCTGGTGCTGGAAGGGATGGTCGGCCGGAAACACCGTGTCCATGTGCCCGGTCAGCAGGATGCGGCGATTGGCCTGCGGGCGCACGCGCACCACCAGATGCTGGCCGTGCGGCTTGTCGAAGGCGCTGCCATCGGCGGCAATCGCGGTGACGGGGGCGGGATCGACCAGTTCGACGGTACCGGGCAGCGCGGCGAAAGCCTCGGCCAGCGCGGCGGCCTGCTTGGCCAGACCTGCAAGATTGCCGGTGCCGGTGTTGATCGCGCTCCACGCCTGCACCTGCGCCAGCATGGCGGCGCCATCGAAGGCGGAAAAGGCGTTGGTATCATTCATGGCCTTCCACCTCTAGCCGCCCACGCGCGCCAGTCCAACCCGTTGCAATCGGCCCTCCCCTGCGTCATAGCGCGGCCCGTTCTCTCCTCCCCAGGATCCGCTTAACCGGAGCCCAAGAGGACACGCATGACTGAAATGACCACCCGCGCCGGCCTGGCCATCGATTCCCGGCTGGCAAGCTTCCTTGAAACGCAGGTTCTGGCGCCGCTGGGCCGCGATGCGGAGGCGTTCTGGAAAGGCTTTGCCGCGCTGCTGGCCGATTTTGTCCCGCGCAACCGGGCGCTGCTGGCCAAGCGTGAGGATTTGCAGGCGCAGATCGACGCATGGCATACAGAGCGTGCCGGAAAGCCCCATGATCCGGCAGCTTACAAGGCGTTCCTGACGCAAATCGGCTATCTCGTACCCGAACCGGGCGCGTTCCAGATCGGCACGCAGAACGTCGATCCCGAAATCGCCACCATGGCAGGCCCGCAATTGGTGGTGCCGATCCTCAACGCGCGGTTCTTGCTGAATGCGGCCAATGCGCGCTGGGGGAGCCTGTATGATGCCTTCTACGGCACCGACGCGCTGGATGCGCCGCCCGCCAAGCCCGGTGGCTATGACGAGGAACGCGGCGCAGCGGTGATCGTGCGCGGGCGGCAGTTCCTTGATTCCGCCTTCCCCTTGGCAAGCGGGAGTTGGGCCGATCTGGCAGGACGCGACGGCATCACGCTCGCCGAACCGGCGCAATATATCGGCGCAACCGAGAAGGGTGCGCTGCTCAAAAACAACGGCCTGCACATCGAAGTCGTCTTCGATTCGAGCACGCCCGTCGGCGCAACCGACCGCGCCGGGATTGCCGACATCATGGTCGAATCCGCGCTCACCACGATTGCCGATTGCGAGGATTCGGTCGCGGCGGTCGATGCGGCAGACAAGCTGCTGGCCTACACCAACTGGCTCGGCATCATCCGCGGCGATCTGTCGGAAAGCTTCGAAAAGGGCGGGCGTACGCTCACCCGGACGCTGGCGGGCGACAAAGCCTATAAGGCAGCCGATGACAGCGATCAGACATTGCCGGGCCGCAGTCTGATGTTCGTGCGCAATGTCGGCCATCTGATGACCAACCCGGCGATCCGCCTGCCCGACCCCGGCTCGGCGGCCGGGGCAGGCGGCTCCGAGATCCCCGAAGGCATCATGGACGCGGTCTTCACCAGCGCCATCAGCACGCTCGATGTCGAAGGCCATGGGCGCTTCGGCAATTCGCGGGCGGGCAGCATCTATATCGTCAAGCCCAAGATGCACGGGCCGGAAGAATGCGCTTTTACCAATGACCTGTTCGACGCCGTTGAGGATTTGCTGGAGCTTCCGCGCCACACGATCAAGGTCGGCGTGATGGACGAGGAACGCCGCACATCCGCCAACCTTGCCGCCTGTATCCATGCGGTGCGCGACCGGATCGTGTTCATCAACACCGGCTTTCTTGATCGCACCGGGGATGAAATCCACACCTCGATGCGCGCCGGGCCGATGCTGCGCAAGGGCGCGATGAAGGGTTCGGACTGGCTCAAGTCTTACGAGGCGCGCAATGTTGCCATCGGCCTCAAGCACGGCCTTTCGGGCAAGGCGCAGATCGGCAAGGGGATGTGGGCCGCGCCCGATCTGATGGGGCAGATGATGGTCGAGAAAATCGGCCACCTGCGCGCCGGTGCCAACACCGCATGGGTGCCTTCGCCCACCGCCGCGACGCTGCATGCGCTGCATTATCATGCCGAAGACGTGTTCGCGATCCAGCAGACCCTGCCCGAACCGGCGGGACTGGACGCGCTGCTGACCATCCCGCTGGCCGAGGGCGTGAACTGGTCCGAGGCCGAGATCACCGAGGAGCTCGACAATAATTGTCAGGGCCTGCTGGGCTATGTCGTGCGCTGGGTCGATGCGGGCGTGGGCTGTTCCAAGGTGCCGGACATCAATGATATCGGCCTGATGGAAGACCGCGCGACACTTCGCATTTCATCGCAGCACATCGCCAACTGGCTGCTGCACGGGGTGATCACTGAGGCGCAGGTGATGGATTCGCTCACCCGCATGGCCGCCAAGGTCGATGCCCAGAACGCAGGCGATCCGCTCTATACCCCGCTGACCGGCAACGAGGATGCACCCGCCTTTAGCGCCGCTAAGGACCTGATCTTCAAGGGCGTGGAGCAGCCGAGCGGCTATACCGAACCGCTGCTGCACCACTGGCGGCAGGTTGCCAAAGCGGGCTGAGCGCACGCAAGGGCCGGGGTGTGAGGCGTGGGGCGTGGGGCGTGAGACGCGGGGCTGGTCTAGGCCCCCTCGCCCTCATAGGCTTCGACGATCCGGCCCACGATCGGGTGGCGCACCACGTCGGCGGCGGTGAAGCGGATCGTGCCGAAGCCGTCCACGCCTTCCAGCCGCGTCACCGCGTCATTCAGCCCGCTCATGTTCGGGCCGCCGGGGATGTCGACCTGTCTGGGGTCGCCGCAGATTACCATCCGGCTGTTCTGGCCGAAGCGGGTCAGGAACATCTTCATCTGTTCACGCGTGGTGTTCTGCGCTTCGTCAAGGATGATGAAGCTGTCCGCCAGCGTGCGCCCGCGCATGAAGGCGATCGGCGCAATCTCGATCTCGCCTGAGGCAATGCGCCGCTCCACCTGTTCGGGCGGCATGCAATCGTTCAGCGCATCATAGAGCGGGCGCAGATAGGGATCGACCTTGTCCTTCATGTCGCCCGGCAGAAAGCCCAGCTTTTCGCCCGCTTCCACCGCCGGGCGCGACAGGATCAGACGCTGGACAGAGCCGGTGATCAGCTGGCTGACCGCCTGCGCCACCGCGATATAGGTCTTGCCCGTGCCTGCCGGGCCGAGCGCGAAGATGATATCGTCCTTGGCAAGGCTGCGCATATATTCGATCTGGGTGGCCGAACGCGGGACGATGGTCTTGCGGCGGGTGCGGATCATGATCGGCGGCGCATCGCTCTCACCCGAAATGATGCCTTCCAGAGTCGGTTCGCTGGACATCGCGATCAGCGCTTCGATCGCCCCGCTATCCAGATCCTCGCCACGCGAGAGGCGTTCATACATCGCTTTCAGCGTCTGGCGGGCGCGGGCGACTTCATCCTCCGGCCCTTCGATCACCACCTGATGGCCGCGCGCGTGGATATACACCCCGAGCCGGTTTTCCACCTGCACCAGATTGGCATCGAACTGGCCGAACAGCGGGCCGAGCAATGACTGGTTCTCGAAGGTCAGCTCAACCCGGGCGCGCCGGGGAGCGGGAATGCCGCGCGGATCGGGCGAAAGGGCCGGATTGGCGGCGCGTGAGGGTCGTCGGCCCATAGGTTCCTTTGCTTCGGGGCGCAGGAAAAGCCCGGCGCTTGAGTCGGAAAGGTAGGCGCGGCTGGCGGCAAAGCAAGCCGGGGACGATGAGATGGCGGTGGAAAGTCACCGAGTTGCAACCTCGGCAGGATGGCCGGGGTTCAGGCCGCGGCGTTTTCGCGCACCAGCCCCATCAGCGAATTCGGCCCAGCTTCGGCGATTTGCACCTCGACGAGGTCCCCAATCGCATAGTCGCCATCAAACCACACAGATTGCAGCCATGGCGACTTGCCGAGCCATTGGCCGGGGTTGCGCCCGGTGCGCTCGACCAGCACTTTGCAGGTCTTGCCGACGCTCGCCTGATTGAACGCCAACTGATGCTGCGCGATACGCGACTGGAGGCGTTGCAGGCGCTCGTCCATGATTTCGGGCGCGATCTGGCCGTCCATCGTGGCCGCAGGCGTGCCGGGGCGCGGGGAATATTTGAAGCTGAAGGCGTGGGCGTAGCGGACTTCATCGACGATCCGCAGCGTGTCTTCGAACTCGGCCTCGGTTTCGCTGGGGAAGCCGACGATGAAATCACCAGACAGGGCGATATCGGGGCGCACGGCGCGGAATTGCTCCAGCAGCCTGAGGTAGCTTTCGGCGGTGTGCTGGCGGTTCATCGCTTTGAGCACCCGGTCGCTGCCGCTTTGCACGGGGAGGTGCAGGTAGGGCATCAGCTTGCTGACTTCGCCGTGCGCGGCGATCAGGGCTTCGTCCATGTCATTGGGGTGGCTGGTGGTGTAGCGAATACGCTCCAGCCCGTCGATTGCGGCGAGCGCGTGGATCAGGCCCGCAAGGCCCGCCGCCCTGCCCTTTTCGTCCTCTCCGCTCCAGGCGTTGACGTTCTGACCGAGCAGGGTGATTTCTTTCGCGCCGGTCTCAACCAGTTTGCGCGCTTCGGTGACCAGATGACTGAACGGGCGCGAGATTTCCGCGCCGCGAGTGTAAGGCACGACGCAATAGGTGCAGAATTTGTCGCAGCCTTCCTGCACGGTGAGGAAGGCGCTGGGACCGCGCTTGCGCCGCGCCGGGAGCCCGTCGAACTTGGCGATGGCGGGCATGTCGGTATCGGTTGCCCGCTCGCCTTGCGCCGCCTTGTCGAGCATCTCGGGCAGGCGGTGATAGGCCTGCGGGCCGACCACGATGCTGACCGCAGGCGCGCGCGCCATGATCTCCTCACCCTCGGCCTGCGCGACGCATCCGGCGACCGCGATCATCGGCGCCCTTCCGCCTTGGGCCTCCGCCTTGTTGCCCGCCTTCACCAGCCGGCCAATGTCGGAATAGACCTTTTCGGCGGCTTTCTCGCGGATGTGGCAGGTGTTGAGGATGACCAGATCCGCCTCCTCGCCCTCGGGCGCGGGCTGGATGCCGCGTTCCCCCAGCAATTCGGCCATGCGCTCGCCATCATAGACGTTCATCTGGCAGCCGAAGCTTTTGACCCGGTAGGTCTTGGGGGGAGATTGCGGTTTCATGAGGCCCGCGCCTTTAGCGGCATGCGCCTCAGATGCCAACACCCGTGCGCTCCTGCGCAAGCAGGAGCGCACGGGTGTTGGCAGAATGGGTTCCTGCTTTCGCAGGAACTCACTTGTGGGAAATTACGAAACGGTCGCCTTGACGATCTTGCCCGGCGCGCGCGGCGGTTCGCCCTTGGGCAGGGCGTGGACGTGTTCCATGCCGCTTTCGACCACGCCCCACACAGTGTACTGCTTGTCGAGGAAGCGCGCATCGTCGAGGCAGATGAAGAACTGCGAATTGGCGCTGTTCGGGTTCTGCGCGCGGGCCATCGAACATACGCCTTCGACGTGGGGTTCGGCGTTGAATTCCGCCGCCAGATCGGGCTTGTCACTGCCGCCCATGCCGGTGCCGGTCGGATCGCCGCCCTGCGCCATGAAGCCATTGATCACGCGGTGGAAGATCACCCCGTCATAAAAGCCTTCGCTCGCCAGTTCGGTGATGCGCGCAACGTGGCCGGGGGCGAGATCGGGGCGCAGCTTGATCACAACGTCGCGGGCCTCGCCGTCGCCGGTGTCGAGGGTGAAGGTGAGGGTATCGGCCATGTCGTGTCTCCTGAATGAATTTGGCGGCTTCTATAGCGCGCGTGGCGTGACTGTCACCCTCCCCGCTTGCTTTTCATCACCCCCTGCCTAAACGCCTGCACATGGCCGAAGATCGCATTCCCGACGACGATCTGCTCATCGCCGATACGGGCGAGGTCGAAGTGCGCCCTGACGACCGCGTGGATGACGAACGCCACGATCAGGAAAACCGGCTCAAGCCTGCCTATGTCAGCGCGGTCCACATCGCATTGGAAGCGGGCGACAAGGGCGCGGTCTATGATCTGGTCGAGCCGCTCCACGCCGCCGACATTGCCGACCTGATCGAACTGCTCGACCGCTCGGAACGCGCGCAGCTCGCCTCGGCGATCAGCGATCTGATGACCAGCGATGTCATCGCGGAACTGAACGATTACGTCCGCGAAGACCTGATGGACACCCTGTCCGCGCAGGCAGTGGCGGTCATCGCCGAACAGCTCGACACCGATGATGCAGTGCAGCTGATCGAGGATCTCGACGAGGCCGATCAGCGCGCCGTCATGGCGGAACTGGAGCCGGAAACCCGCGCCGCTGTCTCCAGCGCGCTGGCCTACCCGGAAGAAACCGCGGGCCGATTGATGAGCCGCGATTTCGTGGCGGTGCCCGAACACATGACCGTGGGCAACCTGATCGATTTCCTGCGCGACGAAGGCGATCTGGAGCATGATTTCTTCGAGGTTTTCATCATCGATGAAGGCCACCACCCCGTCGGCACCTGCGCGCTGAACTGGATCCTCACCACCCCGCGCTCTGTCCGGCTGACAGACCTGATGCAGCGCGACCAGACCCTGATTCCCGTCACGATGGATCAGGAAGAAGTCGCGCTGATGTTCCAGAAATATGCGCTGATTTCCGCCGCCGTGGTGGATGAAAGCGGGCGGCTGGTGGGCCAGATGACGGTGGATGATGTGGTGCACATCATCTCCGAAGAAGCGGGCGAGGATGCGCTGCTGATGTCGGGCGCTGGCGATGGCGACATCAACGAACCGCTGCGCGAGGCCTTCTCCAGCCGGGTGCGCTGGCTGATCGCCAATCTCGGCACGGCGGTGGTCGCGTCTTCGATCATCGCGCTGTTCGGGGCGGCAATCGAACAATTGGTGGCCCTGGCCGTGCTGATGCCGATTGTCGCCAGCATCGGCGGCAATGCCGGGACGCAGACGATGGCGGTGGCCGTGCGCGCGATTGCCACCAACCAGCTGACCCGCGCCAACACGCGGCGGATATTGTGGCGCGAATTCCGCGTCGCGCTGCTCAATGGTGGCACCATCGCAGCCTTGATCGGGGTTGCGGCGGGCCTGCTGTTCAGCCCGATGATGGGCGTGGTGATCGCGCTGGCGATGGTGATCAACATCGCGGTGGCGGGCCTTGCAGGCGTGCTGGTGCCGGTGATTTTTGAACGGCTGGATCAGGATCCGGCCGTCGCCAGCAGCGTGTTTGTGACGATGATCACGGATTCGATGGGCTTCTTTGCCTTCTTAGGTTTGGCAGTGGCGGCAGGCCTCGCCCCGCTCTAACCCCCTCCCCGAGAGATGATCGGGGAGAGAAATCATGGCAGGACGGGTTGAAGGCAAGGTGGTGCTGCTGACAGGCGGCGCAATGGGTCTGGGCAAGGCTTCGGCCAAGGCGCTGCTGGCCGAAGGCGCAACCGTGATCATCACCGATATCGACGAGGCGGCGGGCCGCGCCGCAGCAACCGAACTGGGCTGCGAATACCTGCCGCAGGATGTGACAGACTGGGCGCGCTGGCAGAACGTGATTGCCGAGGTTGAGACCACGCACGGCCGGCTCGATGTGCTGGTCAACAATGCCGCAATCACCGTGTTCGGTTCGATCGCCGACATTTCGCCGGAGGATTTCAAGCGCTGTTACACGGTCGATGTCGATTCGATTTTCATGGGCTGCAAGGCGGCGATCCCCTTGATGGCGCGCTCTGGCGGGGGCTCCATCGTCAACTTCTCCAGCGCGGCGGGCAACAAGGTTTCGCCTGATCTGGCCGCCTATAACAGCGCCAAGGCGGCGGTGGTGACACTGACCAAATCCATCGCGCTTTACTGCGCGCGCGAACAGAACGGCATCCGGGTCAATTGCGTGCAGCCGGGCACGATCCTCACGCCCAATGTCGAAAGCGTGATCGCCGGAACGCCTGATCCGGACGCCACCCGCGCGGCGTTTTCGGTGGCGCAACCCATCGGCCGCATGGGCGAGGTCGATGATATCGCGCATCTGGTGGTCTATCTCGCCAGCGACGAAAGCAAATTTGCGACCGGGGCGCCCTTCATTGTGGACGGGGGCCTATCTATCGCTTGATCGCGCGAGGCTTTGGCCCACATTGGCACCATGCCACTTCACCTGACCAAGATCGCGTTCGGCGCGAAAAGCTATGACCAGTTGGCCGGATGGTATGAGGGGCGATCCGATATCCGGCTGACCACCCGCAACCGCCCGACCCGGCATGAAGAAGTGGTGGGCGGATCGCTGTACTGGATCATCAATCACGCCATTGTCGCGCGTTCGCCGATCACCGGCTTTGCCAAGACCGAGGACGGGCGCTGGGACATCTGCCTCACGCCTGATCTGATCCGCGTCCACACCCAGCCCAAACGCGCGCATCAGGGCTGGCGTTACCTGACTGAGGACAAGGCTCCGCGCGATGTTGCCGCGGGCGAGGATATCGGCGATGCGCTGCCCGGCAGGCTGGCGATGAAGCTGGAGCGGCTCGGGCTGGTGTGACCTGCTATTGCAGCGTGCGCCCCTGCCGGATCAACTGCGCCAGCCGCACGCTGGTGCCGCCGACATTGCGGCGCGCATGATCGGCACCGACCGTGGCCGCGCTCGCCGTCGCTTCGGCAAACAGCCGCCCGCCGACCGAAACCACCACCAGATGCCCGGATGACGCCTTGCGGCTGGCCTCCACCGCCTCGCGCAGTTTTACCAGCGCGCGCTGACGCGTCAGGGCATCGGACAAGGCAATATCGACCGCGTCATGGCCTTGCGCCGCAATCTGGTTGGCAAGCGCTTCCTTGGTTTCGGGAAAGGCCATTTCGACCTGCCAGCCGGCATCGGTGAACTGGTCGGCCAGCATCGCGGTGGACAGCATGTGCGATTCGCCCGGCGCAGTCGCCAGCAGGATCGAATAGCGGCTGCGGCGCAGGGTGCCGGTGCAGGCATGGGTGCGCACCGCATGGCCTGCCAGCTGCAGCATGCTGATCCCGATGGTGAGATCGAATTCGCAGCACTGGTCGGCCAGCCAGGCATCGCCCATCGCCCGCGCCACCGGCTCGATCAGGTGCGACAGGATGTCATCCGCGCTCCAGCCCTGTTCGGCGATGCTCGCCAGTTGCGCGTTGATCCGCGCATCATCCCCTGCCAGCGCGAGCTGTGCCAGGCCCGGCACGTAATGCGCCAGCGCGTGCGGGGCGAGATCACTGGCGCGGGTGGTACGGCGCGGATTGTCCTCACGGCTGTAAAGCAGCAGATCCCAGTCCGAAAACAGCCGGCCCGAGACCATGTGTTCGGTCAGGATTTCGATATCGCGGTGACGTTTGTCGCACTGGATCGATGACCACACGGTCGCCAATCCATCAGGCGGCCCTTCGAGCGTCTGGAGAAACCGGCCGTTTTCGTAAAGCAGCATCCCGGTCACGCCAAGGCTGCGATTGCGCTGCCGCGCGTGGGCTACAAGCTGTTCGAGTTCGCTTTCCGAAGGCCGCAAAACCGCGCGGCTCTGATAGGTCAGGCAGCCGATCCAGCTGGCTGAATTTGTGCTGACGGATCCCGTATGCAACTGCATTGCACCCTCCCCTGCGCGGTTCGGGACAAGCGGGCAGACCGGCGGGGCTTCTTCGCGGCCCCTTGCGACAACCCGGCGGATGATCCCGTCCGCGGATTTTCTCGACTTCCGGACATCCCACCTTAAAGGCAGCCCAGCTTCCGACGTACCGGTAATGCCAGGGCATCAGCACGACTCCGGAATATTGACGTAGCGTCAACCATTGCGCCGCCAGCGTCAATCCCCAAAGCTGAATAGCGGATTCACCCTGACTGCCGGACGCAGCGGATGCGGCATCAACCGGCGGCGCGAATCTTCTCTGCCACCCGGCGCAGCGCGTTGACATAGACCTCGGGCGCCTGCGCGCCGGGGATCAGGAACTTGTCTTGCACGATCATCGCCGGAACCCCGGAAATGTTCATGTCCCACGCCTGCTGTTCCTCGGCCAGCACGCGCGCTTCGAGATCGGGATCGTCAAGCGCGGCCCGCGCCGCCTCGCGGTGGAGCCCGGCGCTGGCGGCGATATCGAGCAGCACCTCCCGGTCGCCCAGATGTTCACGCCGGTTGAAATGGGCGCGGAAAAGCGCGAGCTTGAGCGCGGTCTGCGCCTCCGGCCCGGCCTGTTCCAGCGCGAAGGCCAGCAGCTTGTGACAATCGCGGGTGTTCCACATCATCGCCGGCGGCGCCTCGCCTGCGCCTTCGTAGGAAAGGGACACCCCGGCGCTTTCGGCAATCGCCTTCATCTGCCCTTGCAGCGCAGCGCCTTCCTCAGCCGAGCGGCGATACTTGCGTTGCAGATGCGCTTCCTGCCGTTCGCCTTCGGGCGGCATGTCGGGGTTGAGTTCGAACGGTCGCCAGCGAATCTCGGCGGTGATTTCGCCCTCAAGCTGGCTCAGCGCCTGCGATATCTGGCCATAGCCGATCAGGCACCACGGGCACATGACATCGGAATAGATGTCGATCGTCAGACGCCGGGGTTCGTTGCCGGTCACTGGTCAAGCCACCATGCAATCAGGTGATGGGCGATGGCGAATTTCTGCGGGAAGATCATCTGCTCGTTGCCGTCCGGCCCGGCGGCGCGGGCGTCCTCCAGTTCGGCACGGGTGAACCAGCGCGCATCGTCAAGCTCGGTGCGGTCGATGGTGATTTCCGGATCGTCGGCCACACTGGTGCAGCCGATCATCAGCTGGCTGGGGAAGGGCCAAGGCTGGCTGGCGATGTAACGCACATCGCGCACGCGCACGCCTGCTTCCTCGTGGATTTCGCGCGCAACCGCTTCCTCGATGGTTTCGCCCGGTTCGACGAAGCCTGCCAGCGCAGAATACATCCGCGGCGGAAAGCGCGGCTGGCGGCCCAGCAGCAGCCGGTCTTCATGTTCGACCAGCATGATGGTGACCGGATCGGTGCGCGGGAAATGCTGCGCGCCGCACGCATCGCAATTGCGCTGCCAGCCGCCCTTGGCCGGTTTGGTCGGCGCACCGCAATTGGCACAGAACCGGTGGCGGGCGTGCCAATCAATCAGGCTGCGCGCCCCGCCATAGAGCGCCAGATCTTCCGGCTGGAGCATCTGCATCACCTGCCACGCGCGCGGCATGGCGGGGCCGCTGGCGCCCTCGACCGGGACCGGCGCGAAATGCGCGCGGTCGTCCATCATCCCAAGGAAGACCAGTTCGGTATCTTCGCCAACATCCGCCAGCGTGTGCCACAGCAGCCGCCCGTCATCATCGAATTCGGGCAGCAGACCATCAAGGTTCAGCACCCGCGCGCGCCAGTTCATCAGATTGCCGAGCGCCGCCGGATCGACGCGGATATTATCCGCACGGTCGATCGGCGAACCGGCAAAGGCCATCGGGGGTACGGCAGAAACGGGCAAA
The DNA here is from genome assembly GCF_900143235.1 of Erythrobacter sanguineus. Classification (GTDB taxonomy): domain Bacteria; phylum Pseudomonadota; class Alphaproteobacteria; order Sphingomonadales; family Sphingomonadaceae; genus Erythrobacter; species Erythrobacter sanguineus. Next base: position 100,437 of record NZ_FRDF01000004.1, read on the forward strand.
TGCATCACGCTGCCTTCTTTGCGCGCATGGCGACCATATCAGCCTCCATCGCGGCAAGGAATTCGTCACGCACCGGATAGGCCTCGGACGGCATGTACTGGGTGAACAGGGTCGAACGCAATTTCAGCCCGTAATCGACCGCCGCCAGCGTCCCCGCCGCGCCGCCCCAGCCAAAGCTTTGCCCGACCGCCCGCCCGCCGGCGCCGTGGCCCTGCCCTTCCATCCAGCTGCCGGTGGTATCGACCGTGGCGGGCAACAGGTCGGACGTGCCCACCCGCACCGCCTCCTGCCCCATCACCCGCACCCGGTCGATGGTGCCATAACCCAGCAGCATCCTGAGGAAGCGGTCATAATCCCTCGGGCTCGACACCAGCCCGCCGCCGCCAGCAGGCACTTCGGGCGGGTCAAGGAAGATCGAATTCACGCCCGGATCGATCGGAAAGGCATTGCCCGCGATGATGCCGTAATTGTCGGTCAGCCGCGCCGCCTCGCTTTGCGGAACCTGCATCCAGGTGCTGGTCATGCCGCAGGGCTCGAAGATGCGCTGGCGCAGGAAGGCCTCGAACGCCATCCCGCTCGCCACCTCGATCACCCGGCCGAGCAGGTCGATGCTGCACGAATAGCTCCATTTGGTCGCGGGCTGATGGATCAGCGGCAGCTCTGCAAGGCGATCGGCGAAAGCCGCCAGCCCCGGCGCAGGCGTGACCGGCGGAAAGCCCGGAATCGGCATCCGGCTGACCCTGCCACCGACCAGCCCGGCCTGATTATAGGCATCGAGCAGCGGCCCCTTGTTGATGATCTGATAGCCCAGCCCGGCGGTGTGGGTCAGCAGCTGGCGGATGGTGATCGGACGTTCGGCTGCAACCGTATCCTCCAGCGGCCCTTCCGGGTCGACCAGCACCTGCATGTCGCGGAAGGCGGGCAGGATGTCATGCAGCGGCTGATCAAGCGCAAGCCGGCCTTCGTCGATCAGGATCATCGTCGCCATGCCGGTGATCGGTTTGGACATCGAATAGATGCGGAACAGCGAATCCTCGTCCACCGGCGTGGGCCGCGCCAGCGACAGCGTGCCGCCGCCAACCGTATGGGCATGACTTTCACGGCCCCAGCCGAAGGTCAGGAACATGTTGGCGACCTTGCGTTCCGAAACATAGCGGTTGGCCATCGCCGCGACATTGGGCCAGGCTTCGCTGACATCATGGGCCAGCAAGGCGCGACCGAACGGCAGGCCCGAAAGCGCCGCGCCCGCCGCCAGCAACGAACCGCCCCGGAACAGGGCACGACGCGACAGGGCGGCGGAGTCTAATGCGGTGATGGTCATGGGAAATGAATCTCCGAAAGGCACATTTTCCTACCCTGTCTGCGGCAGGCGGGCGCATGGGTCAATCGCCTCAGGCTGCTGCATTGTTGCAAAACCTTGCAAATCGCAGGTGTCCTATGCATATAAAACACATGCTCAACGCCCTTGCCTATCTTGTCGGCCTTGTCAGCCTTGTGATCGTGATCCCCGCGCAGATCCCGTTGCTGGGATGGGCCAATTGGTTCGCGCTGCCGCTGATCGTGATCGGGATCATCCTTGGCGCGCTGTCGTCAAAGGACGGTGGGCGCAATTTCTGCCTTGTCGTGCTGCTGATTGCGGCGGTGCGGCTGATGCTGGGCGGCGGATTCTTTTAACCGCCCGCCAGCGCCAGCCGTGCGGCCTTGGCAAACAGGGTCGCCAGCCCCGCGTCCTCGATCTGGCTGACGGGCCGCCACTGGCCTTCGCCCGGCGGCGGCGAATCCGTGTCCAGCGCCATCACCCGCAAGGTCAGCTGCGCATGGGTAAAACCGTGGCGCACCGCGCCCAGTTCGCGCCAGTCGCCCGCCAGCGGCACCATGCCCGAACCATCGGCCCTCGCGCTCCAGCCATCATCGGGCAGTGCGCGCATCCCGCCCAGCATCCCCTTGCCCGGACGGGTGACAAGCCAGACCTCGGCTCCGCCCTGCCGGGTGATCCAGAACGCGGTTCCGGATCGTTCGGGCACGGGTTTCTTCGCCGGTTTGACCGGCAGGCGTTCGGGCGCGCCCGCTGCATGGGCGCGGCAATGCGCGCGCAGGGGGCATAACAGGCAGCGCGGACTGCGGGTGGTGCAGGTTTGCGCACCCAGATCCATCATCGCTTGCGCAAAATCGCCCGCGCGCGTTGCGGGCGTGATACCGGCGGTCGCCGCACGGATCGCCTTTCTTGCCCCCGGCAGCGGGTCCGTGATCGCAAACAGCCGCGCCGTTACCCGCTCGACATTGGCATCGACCACCACGGCCCGCTGGCCAAAGGCGATCGCGGCGATGGCCGCAGCGGCATAATCGCCCAGTCCGGGAAGCTGGCGCAGCTCCGCCTCGGTCGTTGGAAAACCCCCGCGCACAGCCACTTCGCGCGCGCACTTCATCAGATTGCGCGCCCGCGAATAATAGCCCAGCCCCGCCCACGCAGCCATCACCGCATCATCAGGCGCAGCGGCGAGCGCCGTGACATCGGGCCACAGCGCGGTGAATTTTTCGAAATAGGGCTTCACCGCCGCCACTGTCGTCTGTTGCAGCATCACCTCCGACAGCCACACGCGGTACGGCCATGCCGGATCATCGGGCAACGGCGCACCGGGCGGCAGGCGCCATGGCAAGGCGCGCGCATGCTTGTCGTACCAGGCGAGCAAATGATCGGAGATACTGGCAGTCACGCCGCGCCTATGGCATGGCGACAAGTCTCATGGGAAGCGACAACACAGGCAAGATCGGCAAACCGTCCAAAGCGCGGCCTTACACCCGGCCGCGCGGCACCGGCGCGCGCGCGATTGGCGACCTGATGCCCGAAATCGGTCGCACCGCGTTCCGCCGGTTCGGCTTTGTGCAAAGCTCGGTCGTCACCCGCTGGCCGGAAATCGTCGGCCCGGCCCATGCCCGCATCTGCAGCCCCGAAGCGATCCGTTTTCCTCCCGGCGAGAAGGCTGAAGGGATCCTGCAACTGGTGGTTGTCCCCGCCCATGCCCCGCTGATCAGCCAGGTCATCCCCGAAATCATTGACCGGGTGAATCGCTTCTTCGGTTACAAGGCGGTGGCGCGGGTCAAGCTGCGGCAGGGCGCGGTCAAGCCGGCGCAGGCCGACAAGCCCGCCAAGGCCCCGCCATCGCTCAAACCGATCCCGCTTGAACTGGGCGACAGCTTGCGCGACATCGGCGATCCCGAATTGCGCAGCGTGCTCGAATCTCTCGCCCGCAGCCTTGGCGACAACGAACCCTCCAATCAGGAACAGGACCCGACATGATCTTGCGTTCCCTGCGTCCCCTTGCCGCCCTTGGCGCCGCGCTGATCACTTTGAGCACGCCGGTTGCTGGCCAGCAGAGCCTTGCCAATCCCGGCAGCGATTTCGTCGATGATCGCCCGCAAGGCAATTGGCACGCGGTGATCGCCCGGACCGAGCGTGGCCACCTGATCGGCAATCCCGATGCCGACACGCGCCTGATCGAATTCATCAGCTACACGTGCAGCCACTGCGCCAATTTTGCGGTTCAGGGGGAGCCCGCGCTTGATCTGACGCTGCTGATGCCCGGCAAGATTGGGGTGGAAGTGCGTCCGGTGATCCGCAACGCGCTTGATCTGACCATCTCGCTGTTGGCGCAGTGCGGCGATCCGGCGGGCTTCAAGGATCGCCACCGCGCCTTCATGTACAGCCAGGGGGACTGGATCGCAAAGTACCAGAACGCGCCGCAAAGCCAGCAGTCGGCCTGGGCGCGCGGCGACAAGGCCTCGCGCATGAATGCTGCCAATGCGCTGGGCTTTACCGACATGCTGGTCAAGCGCGGCCAATCGCTGTCCGAAGTCAATGCCTGCGTGATGGATGATGCAGCAGCGCAGCAGCTGGTCAATAATGCTGCCGCCGACAATGCCGAATTCGATGTGGCAGGCACCCCGAGCTTTGCGCTTGATGGCAAGCTGCTGGAGAACGTCCACAACTGGGATTCGCTCTATCCGGTGCTGTCGGCCCACTTCACCCCTGCACCGGACGGCGGCCTGTCCACCTCCGGCTGACCGAGTTGTTCACAGCGTCCGCGCGCACCCTTGCTGCAACGGCGCGCGCGCGGTTATCTTTCTTTGCCCACCAGTCCAAGGACCCTTTCCCGATGAACGCCAGCCGCCTGTTCAAACTTTGCCTGCTCGCCGCCGCACCGCTCGCGCTTGCCGCGTGCGATGATGCCGCCGGCCCCGGTGAGGTCGCCAATGGCGAAGCCCTGCCCGCGATTGCCGCACCGGCAGGCACGAGCTGGGCCGAAACCGTCACCGTTACCCCCGAAGGCGGCTACAGGATCGGCAATCCCGAAGCCCCGCTCAAACTGGTCGAATTCGCCTCGCACACTTGCGGAGCCTGCGCCAATTTCTCGGTGACCGGCAAGCCAACGCTCAAGGACAAATATGTCGCCAGCGGCGTGGTCAGCTTCGAGCAGCGCGAAATCTTCCTCAATCCCTTCGATATCGTGATCGCCACCATGGCCCAGTGCGGTGCAAAGGAACGGATGCAGCCGCTGTCGGACGAAGTATGGCAGAACCTGCAGCAGGTTTTCGCCGGATTGCAGGGCAATCCCGATGCGGTGCAGGCCGCCGGTCAGCTTCCGGTCGACCAGCGCTTTGCCCGTATTGCCGAAGTGACCGGTCTGATCGATTTCTTCGCCGCCCGCGGGCTGAGCGCCGATCAGGCCCGCAGCTGCCTTGGCGATGGCGCGAAGATCACCACCATGGTCGAGACGACCGAGGCCCAGGCCAAGGAATTCAACATCACCGGCACCCCGACTTTCGTGCTCAACGGCAAGAAGCTCGACGTGACCCAGTGGCCGCAGCTTGAACCCATCCTGCAGCGCGCCGGCGCGCGCTGACGGCAACCGGGGCGAAACGATAGCCTGATGCAGATCCACCGGCTCAAGCTCAGCGGATTCAAGAGCTTCGTCGAGCCGGCGGAACTGCGCATCGAGCCAGGGCTGACGGGCGTGGTCGGCCCCAATGGCTGCGGCAAATCCAACCTGCTCGAAGCGATCCGCTGGGTGATGGGGGAAACCTCGGCCAAGTCGCTGCGGTCGGGCGGGATGGAGGATGTGATCTTCGCGGGCACATCCACCCGCCCCCCGCGCGATTTCGCCGAAGTGGTGCTGCACGCCAGCGACGACGGCGACGATGAACTGGTCGTCACCCGCCGGATCGAACGCGGCGCGGGTTCGGCATACCGCGTCAATGGCCGCGATGTGCGGGCCAAGGATGTGGCGCTGACCTTTGCCGATGCGGCCACGGGCGCGCATTCCCCGGCGCTGGTCAGCCAGGGCAAGATCGCGCAGGTGATCGCCGCCAAGCCGACCGAACGCCGCGCCATGCTGGAAGAAGCCGCCGGGATCGCCGGGCTGCACGTCCGCCGCAAGGATGCCGAAAGCAAGCTGCGCGGGGCTGAGACGAACCTTGCCCGGCTGGAAGACCTGATGGCCGGGCTCGACGCGCAGATGTCCACGCTGAAACGGCAGGCAAAGCAGGCCGAACGCTATACCGAACTGACCCGGAAAATTCAGGTTGCCGAGGCCCGATTGCTGTTCGCCCGCTGGCGCGAAGCAGCATTTGCCGCAAAGGAAGCCCGCGCCGCCGCGACAAGCGCCAATGCCGCCGTTGCCGAGGCGCAAGGCCTGGTCGCCGCAGCGCAGGCCGGACAGGCCGAGGCCGCGCAACAGCTCGCCGATGCGCGCGAGGAACTGGCCGACCGGCGCGACGATGCCAGCGCCCATGGACACCGGATGGCCGCGCTCGCCGAAAAGCTCGAAGCTGCCGAAACCCGGCTGGCCGATCTCACCCGCCAGCAGACGCGGCTGGAGGAAGACCGCGCCGACGCCGACAGGTTGACCAGCAGCGCGGTTGCGGCGCTGGCGCGGCTCGATGCCGAGGTTGCAGCCAGCCGCACCGCGGTAACCGACGCCGAAGCCGCCCGCCCGGCGCTTGCCAACCGCGCTGATGACAGCGATCGCGCCAGCCGCAGCGCCGAACTCGCGCTGGCCAAGGCGACCGCCGATCACGCCGGGGTCGAGGCCGAATGGCGCGTCGCCGAAGCAGCGGTGGAGCAGGCCCAAGCGCGGCTGGCGCGGCAGGAGGCGGAACTGGCACGGCTCACCCGCACGCGCGCTGAACTTTCCCAAAGCGGCGATCCGCAAGCCGAGGTGGTCGCCGCGCGCGCCGCGGCTGAGGCAGCGGCGGGCGAACTGGCGCGGTTGCAGGAAAAACTCGCCGCCGGTCAGGCGCGCAAGGGCGAATTGCAGGCCCATCGCGACGAGGCATCGGCAAGGCTCGCCACCGCAAGGGCAGAACTCGCCGGGGTCGAGCGCGAACATGCCGCGCTGGCCCGCGACCGGGACGCGCGGGCAAAGCGCGAGGCCGGGCGCCAGGGGCTGGCCACCGCGCTTGACCGGGTGACGGTTGCGCCGGGCCATGAACGTGCGCTGGCCGCGGTGCTCGGGCGTGACGGCAAGTCGCCTCTGGGTGCGCCCGCCGCCCCGCAGGACGGGCGGTTCTGGACCGGGGCCAAAGCGCCCGCACCGCTGGCCGACAGCTTGCTCAATCATCTGGGGAATTGCCCTGAGGAACTGCGCGCCCGCCTTGCAATGGTGCATTGCGTGGATGCTGATGATGGCCGCACGCTTACCCCCGGCGAATGGCTGGTGACCCGCGCGGGCCACTTGCGCCGGTGGGACGGGTTCATCGCGCGCGGCGAAGGGGCAGCGGAAGCCGCCCAGCTGGAAGCCGCCAACCGCTTTGCCGAACTGGATACAGCGCTCCCGCCCTTGCGCGCAGCCGCCGCTGCGGCAGAGGCCGAAGACAAGGCCGTGCGCGAGGAACTGGCAACGCTCCAGACCGCGCTGGTCGGGCAGGAACGGGGCATAGCGGGCGCGATCGAGGCCGAACGGCAGGCCCTGCGGCGGCTCGATCAGGCCGAGGCAGCGAAGGAACGGCTTGCCGCGCGGCTGGCCGAACTGGCCGCCAGTGCCAGCGATCTGGAAACACAGGTGGAGGCGGCGAACACCGATCTTGCAACCACCCGCGCGGCGCGCGAACGCCTGCCCGCGCGCGATGCCGGGCGCGCGGCGCTGGAAGCTGCGCAAGCGAAGAACGCAGCCGCCCGCAACGCGGTGCAGGCTGCCCTTGCCGAACTGGCCGCGCAGGATCAGGCGCTGGCCGTGGCGCGCGAGCGGCTGGCCGCGCAGCAGGCCGAGCAGGCCGGGTGGAAAGCACGATCGAGCGATGCCGAACGGCGCATGGCCGAAGCTGCGCGGCGGCTGGCCGAAATCGCCGAAGAACGCGCCGTCCACGCCGCCAAACCCGCCGCGCTGACCGCCGAGATCGAGGCGGGCGAGGCCACCCGCACGCGGCTGACCGCCGAACTCGCCGCGGCCGAAGGCGAGATGCGCGAGACCGAGGCCCGCCAACGCGCCGCCGATACCGAACTGGCCGCCCGCACCGAAACGCTGGCGCAGGCGCGCGAAGGCCGGGCCAGCCTTGCCGCACGGGCCGAGAACGAAGAATCGCGCCGCACCGAACTCGCCCGCATTTCTGGCGAACGCTTTCAGTGCCCGCCCCCGCTGCTGGGCGAACATTTCGGCTTTACTGAGGATGACATCGCGCCCGCCAGCAGCGAATCTGAGGAACTCGAACGTCTGACCGCAACGCGTGAACGGATCGGCCCGGTCAACCTTGTGGCCGCTGAGGAGCTTGCCCGGATCGAGACCGAGCATGGCAACAATGTCAGCGAACAGGCCGACCTTGCCGAAGCGATCGCCCGGCTGCGCGGTTCCATCGGCAGTCTCAACCGCGAGGGTCGCGAACGGCTGCGCGCCGCTTTCGAGGAAGTCGACGGCCATTTCCGCGTGTTGTTCACCCGGTTGTTCGAAGGCGGCGCTGCGCATCTGGCGCTGGTCGACAGCGATGATCCTTTGGAAGCAGGCCTTGAAATCTACGCCCAGCCGCCGGGCAAGCGACTGCAATCGCTGTCGTTGCTGTCAGGCGGCGAGCAGGCCTTGACCGCGACCGCGCTGATCTTTGCGCTGTTCCTCACCAACCCCGCGCCGATCTGCGTGCTAGACGAAGTCGACGCGCCATTGGACGATGCGAATGTGGAACGGTTTTGCGACCTGCTCGATTCGATGGTTCGCAGCACCACCACGCGGTATCTGATCGTCACCCACAACGCGGTGACAATGAGCCGGATGCATCGATTGTTCGGCGTGACGATGGCGGAAAAAGGCGTCTCGCGCCTGGTCAGCGTCGATCTGGGTGAAGCCGCGCTGATAGCGGCGGAGTAGCCCCCTTCATGCCTCCAGCGCGGCTGCGAGCCGCGCGCGGATCGCCTTGATCGCCGCGATCGTTTCACTCATCTCGGGGCCTTCGGTCACCATCAGCTGCACTCCCGGACTGTCGGCCCCATCGGCAACGGCACGGCGATCACCGCTGCGGCGATCCTCGTGCCGGCGATCAATGCCAGGCTTGCCCGACGCGCGCAGCACCGCTTCGGCGCCTTTCAGCGTATAGCCCTCGCGGTTGACCAGCCGGTCGATCATCTCGACCATTGCGACATCGGAAGGACGATAATAGCGCCGCCCACCGCTGCGCTTCAACGGTTTGAGCAGCGGGAATTGCTGCTCCCAGTAGCGCAGAACATGGGGTTTGATGCCGAGCGCCTCGCTGACTTCGCCGATGGTGCGCAGCGCGCCCTCGTCCTTCCCGTCACCGAATTCGGTCATTGGCCCTTACCCTTGCCTGTCAGCCCGTGGCCCGTCAGCCCTTGGCAATCCGTTCCTTGAGCAGCTGGCTCGCGCGGAAGGTCATCACCCGGCGCGGCGTGATCGGCACTTCCACCCCGGTCTTGGGATTGCGGCCGATCCGTTCGTTCTTGTCGCGCAGCACGAAGCTGCCGAAACCGGAAATCTTGACATTTTCGCCCTTGGCGAGCGCATCGCTCATCTTGTCGAGGATCGCTTCGACCATTTCGAGCGATTCCGCCCGACTGAAGCCCATCTTGCGATTGATGGTTTCGGCCAGATCAGCCCGGGTCAGAGTGCCTACTGAACGCATCATGCGCCTTCTCCTTCGTTGGCGCGACCCATCAGAAGAACTTGAGCTTACTATTTTCCGCCAAGATTGCAATGCGATGGAATGCTGAATGTTGAGTTTTCAGCAATTGTGTTAGCGTTACCATTGCGCCACGCCGCAAACCTCACCCCGGAGTTCACAGCCGGATGAGGCTTGCCCCCCAGGTAAAGCCCCCGCCCATCGCCTCCAGCATGACAAGATCGCCAGGCTTGATCCGCCCGTCCTTGCGCGCGACATCAAGCGCCAGCGGCACCGAGGCCGCCGATGTGTTGGCGTGGGTGTGAACAGTCACGATCACCTTTTCAGGCGCAATGCCGAGCTTCTTCGCGGTCGCATCCAGGATCCGGGCATTGGCCTGATGCGGCACGACCCAATCGATCTCATCAACCGAAATCCCTGCTTCCTCAATAACTTCCTTGAGAACATCCGAGAGGTTCACCACCGCATGGCGGAACACCTCGCGGCCCTTCATGCGCACATGGCCGGTGGTCTGCGTGGTCGAGGGCCCACCGTCGACATAAAGCATGTCATGGCACGACCCATCGGCATGCAAACGGGTGGCGATGATACCGGGCGCATCCTTGCCAGCCGCGTCGCCCGAAGGTGCCTCCAGCACCACGGCCCCGGCCCCGTCGCCGAACAGGACGCAGGTGGTGCGGTCTTCCCAGTCGAGAATCCGGCTGAAGGTTTCCGCCCCGATCACCAGCGCGCGTTTGGCCATGCCGGTGCGCAGCAGCGAATCGGCGGTGGCGAGCGCGTAGAGAAATCCCGAACACACCGCCGCCACATCAAACGCGATCCCGCCGGTGCAACCCAGTGCGGCCTGCACCTTGGTGGCGGTGGCGGGGAAGGTGTTGTCGGGGGTGGCGGTGGCCAATACGATCAGCCCGATGCTTGCCGCATCGACGCCCGCATCAGCCAACGCCGCGCGCGCCGCGGCCGTGGCCAGCGTGGCGGTGGTTTCGTCCTCGCCGGCAATATAGCGCTGGCGGATGCCGGTGCGCTCGACGATCCACTCGTCCGAGGTATCGACCCGCTCGGCAAGGTCGGCATTGGTCACCACCTGCCGGGGAAGTGCCGACCCGGTGCCCAGCAGGCGCGAACCGTTCACGCAGCTGCCTCGCTGCCATTGTCGCCGCGCGCCTTGCCATTGCGGCCAAGGGCATCCTGCCCCAGCGCGCCAAGGTCATGCGCGATCCGCTCGGTCAGCTTGTTTTCCAGCAGCCGCGCCGCAACCGCCACCGCGTTGGCCACGCCCTTGGCATTGGCGCTGCCGTGGCTTTTCACCACCACGCCATTGAGGCCGAGGAACACTGCGCCATTGTGATTATTGGGATCGAGATGGTGCTTGAGCAGTTCGGTCGCCGGGCGTGATACCAGAAAGCCGACCTTCGACCGCAGCGACGACGTGAACGCCTGCCGCAGCAGATCGGTGACGAAACGTGCCGAACCTTCGATCGCCTTCAGCGCGATATTGCCCGAAAACCCGTCGGTCACAACCACATGGGTCTCACCCCGATTGATCTTGTCGCTTTCGACGAAACCATCAAATTCCAGCGCCAGCCCGCCATCGGTGCGCGCCGAGGCAGCGGTCAGCATCGCGGCGGCATCGCGCAATTCCTCGGTACCCTTGATTTCCTCGGTCCCGATATTGAGCAGCCGCACGACCGGGCGTTCAAAACCGTTGACGATGCGCGAATAGGCTGCGCCCATCACCGCGAATTGCACAAGATTGCGGGCGTCAGCTTCGGTATTGGCGCCGAGGTCAAGCATCACCACGTCATGCGCCTGCAAGGTCGGCATGATCGCGGCGAGCGCCGGGCGATCAATCCCCGGCAGGGTGCGCAGCGCGATCTTGCTCATGGCCATCAGCGCGCCGGTGTTGCCCGCGCTGACCGCGGCTCCGGCGGCGCCGGTCTTCACGGCGTTGACGGCCAGGCCCATGCTGGTGGTTTTGGCGCGGCGCATTGCGCGGCTGGGCAATTCGTCGCCGCCCACCACATCGTCGCAATGAAGGATTTCGGAGGCGCCGCGCATGCCCGGGTGGTTTTCCAGCGCGGCTTCGATGCGTGGCTGATCGCCCACCAGCAGGAATTGGAAGTCAGCATGCTGGCGGCGGGCGAGCGCTGCGCCTTCGACCATCACGCGCACGCCTTCATCGCCGCCCATCGCGTCAACGGCGATACGCGGCAAGGTCATGGTGTCAATCTCCGGTCTATCGTCTGGGCCTGCGGCGATCAGCCGACGGCCACAACCTGACGCCCGTTATAGTGGCCGCAGTGGCCGCAGATATTGTGCGGGCGCTTCAGTTCGCCGCAGTTCGGGCATTCGTGGAACGCTTCGACCTTGAGCGAATCGTGCGAACGACGCATGCCGCGACGGGAAGGCGATACTTTTCTCTTGGGGACAGCCATGGCGGCACCAATTCCTCAAATAATACGTTTGTTTGCGCCACCGGCCCTGCGGATTGCGACGGCGTGATTCTCGAAGGCCGCCCTTACGGCAAGGAAGCAGCACGCACAAGCACGAGCAGGTGCACGCATTCCTTGGCCAGCAGCGGCGGGAAGGCGCGCGCTATAACGCAAAATTCGCGCGTTGCAACCCGCGTCCCATGGCCCTAGCACCGCGGGCATATCATCGAGGGGATCTCATCATGACTGTGTTGCCTGTAACGCTCGCCGCTGCGGCGGCTGCTGCCATACTCAATATCTGGCTGTCGATCCGCATCGGTGCGGTGCGCACGGCGCTTGGCATCTCGGTTGGTGATGGCGGGAACGAGAATCTGCAGCGCCGGATGCGGGCGCAGCTGAACTATGTCGAAAACACCGCCTTCGTGCTGGTGCTGATCGGCGCGCTTGAACTGGCGGGCCGGGGCAGCTGGTGGCTGGCTTACGTCGCGGCGGCCTATTTCATCGGGCGTGTGGCGCATGGCTTCGGGATGGATGGCGGCAATCTCAAGGTCGGCCGAATGATCGGGACGCTCACGACGATGCTGGTGCAGGTTGGCCTTGCGGTGGTGGCTGTGCTGGTTGTCATGGGGGTGATGTAACCCACTATCTACGAACGCGTCTCGGCCCGCCAAAGGACAGGCCGCAAGGCCGACCGGCCGCCCGCAGGTGCCCCGTAGCGGAGCGGAGGGAACAGCACCGAGGATGCTCGCGCGGAGGCGCGAGCACAATCAAGAAAGCGCGTAATCGCTCACAAACGCATTGGTCTTGCGCTCGCGGCCAAAGGTGCTGGTCGGGCCGTGGCCGGGGATGAACATCACGTCCTCGCCCAAGGGCCACAGCCGCTGGGTGATCGATGTGATCAGGTCTTGGTGGTTGCCGCGCGGAAAATCGGTGCGGCCTATGCTGCCCTGAAACAGCACATCGCCGACAATCGCGAAGCGGCTGGGTTCGTGGAAAAACACCACATGGCCGGGGGTGTGGCCGGGGCAGTGGATCACGTCGAGCGTGAGTTCGCCCACGGTGACGGTATCGCCTTGCTTCAGCCAGCGGGTCGGTTCGAAGCTTTTCGCCACCATACCCCAGCGCGGGCCGTCATCGTCCAATTGCTCGATCCAGAAACGGTCATCCTCGTGCGGGCCTTCGATTTCCAGCCCCAGTTCGTCCGCCAGCATCCCCGCCTGCCCGCAATGGTCGAGATGCCCATGGGTGACGAGGATCTTCTCCAGCGTGACGCCCGCCTTGGCGACGCCTTCCTTCAGCTTGTCGAGATCGCCGCCAGGATCGACCAGCGCCCCGCGCATGGTCTTGGTGCACCAGATCAGCGAGCAGTTCTGCTGGAGCGGCGTCACCGGAATGATCGCGGCTTTCATGGGGGGCGTGGGCTTGGGGGTGTCGGTCATGGCGATGGGCTTAAACCCGCCCCCCCTTCCACACAACCCGCCCGATAATCGCCACCTCCTCCGCCGCGACCTCGACCGGTGGGTAGGCGAGGTTCTGCGATAGCAAAGCCATCCGCCCCGCCCCCGCACTAGCCACGCGTTTGACCATCAGGGTATCGCCCAGCCGCACCACATGGATGCCGTCGCGGAACGGCCACGGGCTGCGGTCTACGAGAATTTCGTCGCCGTCATTCAATAGCGGCTCCATCGAATCCCCCTCGACCCGGATCGCCGATAACTGCGCGCGTTCCAGCCCCTGTTCGGCCAGCCAGCGGCGCGAGAAGCGGAAGGTGTCGAACGCACCCTCCCCGCCCGCAACCACCCCCGGCCCCGCCGATGCGCCCAGATCAAGCCGGGACACATCCACCCATTCACACGATTCGCGCCGCTTTGGGGTTTCTACGTAGGATATATCCTTCACCTCGCGTAATTCCTCTTCGCCCACACCAAGGAAGCGGGCGAGCGTGGCGCGGTCCTGCTCCTCCAGCTTGCGCGGGGAACCTTTGCGAATAAATTGCTGGAGATAGGATGGATTGCGCCCCAGCAATTCGGACAGGGCGGCAAGGCTGACCCCGCGCTCCTGCGACAAGGCAAGCAGCCGCGCACGCGGCGCATCGAGGCTGTGACGGGGGTTTTGCGGGTCGGTAACCATGGATTCTTCCTACACTTAGGATTTTTCCTAGACAAGTAGGAAATGAAGTGGAACATTTAAGGAACACCGGGCGATTCGTCCGGCGTAAGCCACCCAGTCAGCAACTTCAGGGACGCAAAACCATGCTGCTTCGGACCGTCGAAACCTTCCTGCGGGAACACGCCATGCCCGCCACCAAGTTCGGGCGGCTCGCTGCCCATGATCCGCGATTTGTGCTCGATCTGCGCATGGGCCGCATCCCCCGCCCTGATACCGAACTGCGCACCCGCGCATGGATGCAGGGCTATGCCGCACGCGCTGCCGAACCGATGAAGGAGGCCGCATGATGCTGACCGAATCGCACCGCGATCCCTTCGCGCACGCCTTTGCCGATTGCGAGGATTACGAGGTGAAGTCGGCCCCGCGCCCCGCCTTGCGCGCCCGCCGCACCATCGCCGACCGCGTGCGCACCGCGCTGATGCAATTGACCGGCGGCAGCGGAACCGTGCTTTCCCATGACGAGAAAGCCTGGGCCTCGATCACCTTCTCCGGCACGCGCCACGAAATGGTGATGGAGTTCTGCGGCGGGGATGCCGTGGTCGGCGGCGAGGAGTTGATCGAGCGCCTGCCCGATCACGAATTCGCGATCCCCGGACAGTTGGTCGCCGATGCCACCATCACCAAGGTCGATCACCGCTTCGGCGCGATGGAGCGGCTGGAAGTGACAGCGGTGCTGCTGTTGCTGGAGGAGGGCTAGTTACAACCACGCCTTCCCGGGCTTGACCCGGGATCCCGCTGCCTTCCTGCCATGACGAAGAAAGCGGGGCCCCGGCTCGGGGGCCGGGGAGACGAGGGGGCTAGATTCTTCTGACCACCAGATTCCGGATCTCGCTCATGTCCTCCATGGCAAAGCGGATGCCCTCGCGGCCCAGCCCGGAATCCTTGACCCCGCCGTAGGGCATGTTGTCGACGCGGTAGCTCGGCACGTCGTTGATCACGATCCCGCCCACATCGAGCCGATCCCAGGCGTCGAACATCTGGAACAGGTCGCGGGTGAAGATGCCCGCCTGCAGGCCGAACTTGGAGTTGTTGACCTCCTCCAGCGCGGCATCGAACTTGTCGAAGCGTTGCAGGATCGCGAGCGGGCCGAAGGCTTCTTCGTTCTTGGCCTTGGCATCGTCCGGTACGCCTTCGAGCAAGGTCGCCTCCAGCATGTTGCCGCGCGACAGGCCCCCGCCGCACAGCAGGGTTGCGCCTGCGGCCACCGCCTCGTCGATCCAGCCTTTCAGCCGCTTGGCCTCGCCGTTGGAGATCATCGGGCCGATGAAGGTGTCACGGTGCTTGGGGTCGCCCGCCACCAGCTTGCCCGCGCGCTCGACCAGCATCGCCTTGAACGCATCATACACCGCGTCGTGGATCAGGATGCGCTGCACCCCGATGCAGGACTGCCCAGACTGATAGAACGCGCCGAAGATCACCCGCTCCAATGCGTCGGCGAGATCAGCGTCCTTGTCGATGATCACCGCCGCATTGCCGCCGAGTTCGAGCACGACCTTCTTCTTGCCCGCCTTGGCCTTGAGATCCCAGCCTACCCCCGGTGAGCCGGTGAAGCTCAGCAGCTTCAGCCGCTCGTCCTCGGTGAACAGGTCGGCCCCGTCACGGCTGGCGGGGAGGATAGAAAACGCGCCCTCGGGCAGCACGTCGCATTCGGCCAGCACCTCGCCCATGATGATCGCGCCCAAGGGGGTCTTCGACGCAGGCTTCATCACGAAGGGGCAGCCCATCGCAATTGCCGGTGCGATTTTGTGCGCGGCAAGGTTGAGCGGGAAGTTGAACGGCGAGATGAAGCTGCACGGCCCGATCGGCACGCGCTTCCACATCCCCTGATACCCCTTGGCCCGCGCCGAAATGTCGAGCGGCTGGACCTCGCCGTAATTGCGCACCGATTCTTCCGCCGCTATGCGGAAGGTGTCGATCAGGCGGGTGACCTCGCCCTCGGCGTCCTTGATCGGCTTGCCCGCTTCGACGCACAGGGCGTAGGCCAATTCATCGAAGCGTTCCTTGAACCGCGCGACGCAGTGCATCAGCACGTCCTGTTTCTCGTAAGACGCAAGCTTCGCCATCGGCTCCGCCGCGCGCACCGCGCCCGCTATGGCTTCCTCGATCACATCGGGCGTCGCCAGCGCGGTGCGGAAGGCAACCTCGCCGGTGTATTTGTCGGTCACCTCAAGATCGGTGTTGGGCTGCACCGCCTTGTTGTTGAGGTAGAGCGGGTAGGTGTCTTTCAGTTTCATGTCGTCATCCCGGCGCAGGCCGGGATCCAGTCCCGGCGTCGGAGTGGACCCCGGCCTGCGCCGGGGTGACGAAAAGGCCTAAAGCTCCTTGCTCAGCCGCTTGATGTCGATGTTCAGGATCTGGTCGTTCTCGGTGTAGTCGACCGGGCAATCGATCAGATGCACGCCGGGCGTATCGCGGCAAGTGCTGAGCACTTCGCGCAGGTGATCGCTGCTCTCGACCCGGTGCCCGATGGCGCCGTAGCTTTCGGCATATTTGACGAAATCGGGGTTGCCATAGGTCAGACCGAAATCGGCAAAGCCCATGTTCGCCTGCTTCCAGCGGATCATGCCGTAAGCATCATCGCGCAGGATCAGCACCGTGAGATTGAGCCCAAGCCGCACCGCCGTTTCCATCTCCTGGCTGTTCATCATGAAGCCGCCATCGCCGCAGATCGCCATGACCTTGCGTTCCGGGTAAAGCATCGCGCTCATCATCGCGGATGGCAGACCTGCGCCCATCGTCGCCAGCGCATTGTCGAGCAGCACGGTGTTGGGCAGGTAGGCGGTATAGCCGCGCGCGAACCAGATCTTGTAGACCCCGTTATCAAGGCAGATGATCCCGTCGCGCGGCATGCAATCGCGCACCTGTTTCACCAGATGCGGCGGAAAGATCGGGAAGCGCGCATCGGCGGCCAGCGCGTTGGTATGGTCAAGTTCGGCCTGATGATAGGCAAGGATGTGGTCAAAATTCCAGTCGCGATTGGGCGAGACGTCTTCCTTGATCTGCCAGATCGCATTGCCGATATCACCGATCACCTCGACCTGCGGGAAATAGACCGGATCGACTTCCGCCGTCTTGGTCGAGATGTGGATCACGGTGACGCCATTGTCTTTCATGAAGAACGGCGGTTTTTCGATCACGTCGTGACCGACATTGATGATGCAATCCGATGCCTCGACCGCGCGGTGGACGAAATCGCCCGCTGACAGCGCAGCGCAGCCCACGAATTTGGGATGGCGTTCATCGATCACGCCCTTGCCCATCTGGGTGGTGAGGAAGGGAATGCCGGTCTTCTCGACCAGCTGTTCCAGCATCCGGCCCGCCTTCTTGCGGTTGGCACCTGCGCCGATGACGATGATCGGGCTCTTGGCCTTTTCGATCGCTTCGACCGCGGCGCGCACCGCCTTGGGCTCGGCCGAAGGACGCCGGGCGATGCTCTTGGGCAGCGGCTTCCAGTCGGTGGTGGCTTCCTCGGCAATATCCTCGGGCAGTTCGATCAGGGTTGCGCCGGGCTTTTCCTCTTCGGCGAGGCGATAGGCTTCGCGCACGCGACTGGGCAGGTTGTCGCCCGCCGCAATCTGAATCGCATATTTGGTGATCGGCTTCATCAGCGCGACGATATCGACGATCTGGAACCGGCCCTGCTTTGATTTCTTGATCGGCTTCTGCCCGGTGATCATCAGCACCGGCATCCCGCCAAGCTGGGCATAGGCGGCAGACGTCACGAAATTGGTCGCCCCCGGCCCGAGCGTCGCCACGCAGACGCCGGTCTTGCCGGTATGGCGGCCATAGGTCGCAGCCATGAAACCAGCGCCCTGTTCGTGGCGGGTCAGGATCAGCTTGATCTGCTTGGATCGGCTCAGCGAGTCGAGAAAATCGAGGTTCTCTTCCCCGGGAACCCCGAAAATATACTCGCAGCCCTCGGCTTCAAGACACTCGACAAAAACGTCCGAAGCTTTCTTGGTATCGCTCATTATTGAATTTCCCCCCATTGCCCCGAAGCCCCCGGCTCGGCTGGCACCCTTGTCGCCGCGCTCCGTCCCGATGAAGGCTAACGCGGTGATGTGACCGATCCGTGATGGACCAGCTGACGTCAGCTGTATTGCAGAAATGCGCCAAGCCGCAAAGCAAAGCCGCGATTCAGTAACCCAGCCGCGGATCGAACACCGGCGCCACCGGTTCCCCGCGCAGATATTTGTCCAGATTATCGAGGAAACGGTCGGCGCTGCGAATGAACATCTTGTCCTGCGCGCGGCCCGACAGGTGCATGGTGATATGCGCATTCTCCAGCGCCCACAGCGGATGATCCGCTGGCAGGGGTTCGGGCGTGGTGACATCAAGGAAGGCCCCGCCGATGGCCTTGTTTTCAAGCGCTTCGACCAATGCCGGCTGATCAATCACGCTGCCGCGTGCGATGTTGACGATCACCGCGTCGGATTTCATGGCGGCCAGCTCCGCCGCGCCGATCATGCCTTCGGTCTCGGGCGTGGCGGGCACGGCAAGGATGATCCAGTCAAATTCGCCCAGCCGCGCGCGCCATTCGTCGGGCCGCAAGGTGCCCTCCGCTTCCGATCGCCGCACCACGCTCACCGCGATGTCGAAGGCTTGCAGGCGCGGTTCGATCAGCCGGCCGATCGCGCCATAGCCCAAAAGCAGCGCCTTTGATCCCGCCAGTTCGCGCTTGCCCGGCGAATCAAACAGCCATTCGCGGCGCTCCTGCGCACGCACCAGTTCGCGATAACCCTTGGCGATATTCAGCATCCCCATCACCACATATTCGGCGATGGTGACGGCATTGATCCCGGCCCCGTTGGTGACGGTAATCCCGCGTTCGATCAGCACGTCCATCGGCAGGAAATCAAGCCCCGCATAGATCGAATTGAGCCATTTGAGCTTTTTGGCCGCACGCAGGGTGTCCGCCATCGCGGTTTGATCGTTCATGTCGAACCAGCCGATTTCCGCGTCGGCCACCGCTTCGAGCGCCTGTTCGGCGTTCATGAACCAGCGCACGTCGAGGCCATCAGGCAAGCGCGGTTCGAGCATCGGGCGAATCAGGCCTGAGATGGCAGCGATGGTCATTGATTCTCCCCTTGTCGTCTCCCCGGGCTTGATCCGGGGCCCTGCTTTTCTTTGCCAAGCGGTTGAAGGCAGCGGGGCCCCGGGTCAAGCCCGGGGAGACGACAAGGGCTAGGTGAGCTTCCACTCCCAGCCGAGCGGATCGCCGTCCATCACCTCGACGCCCTGCTGGCCGAGTTCATCGCGCTGGCGATCAAGAGCGGGATAGTTCTGCTGCGCGCGAAGCTCCTTGCGGAACTCAATGGCCGCATTGACTTGATCCTCGCCAATTGTCGCCGCCTTGGGTCGGATGCGGAGGTCGGCACGGGTGAGGTGAAGGAGGTTGAGGCCGAGGACGGAATCCATTGCCGCCGCCAGATCATACTTCTTCGTCAGATCAACCTTCTTTGCGGTAAGGGCATCATCCAGCGCGGTCAGCGCAACAGCCGTGTTGAGATCATCGGCAATTGCAGCATCGAACTTGTCGAGCATCGGCTGCAACTTGCCCCAATCGTCACCCTGAACTTGTCTCAGGGCCCATCCCGCATCCCGCTTGGACGGAGCTTGTTGCTCAATGGATGCTGAAACGAGTTCAGCGTGACGGGCCTTGAGGGTTTCGATCCCCATCACCATCCGCTTCAACCGCGTCAGCGCCGCGCCCAGCCCCTCCCACGAAAACTCCAGCTCGGAACGATAATGCGCCTGCAAGCACATCAGCCGATAGGCCAGCGGGTGATACCCCTTGTCGACCAGCAATTGCAGCCGCAGGAACTCGCCCGAGGACTTCGACATCTTCCCTGATCGCTCGACGAGGAAGTTGTTATGCATCCAGATTTTCGCGCCCGAATTTCTGGGGTCATCGAGCCCAGTCGTGCAGCAGAACGCTTGATTCTGCGCGATCTCGTTGGGGTGGTGGATTTCGCGGTGATCGATCCCGCCGGTGTGGATATCGAAGGGAAAGCCGAGCAGCGCCTCGCCCATGACCGAACATTCGAGATGCCAGCCGGGCGCGCCCCGGCCCCACGGCGAATCCCACTCCATCTGGCGGGTCTCGCCCGCGGGAGTCTTGCGCCAGATCGCGAAGTCGGCCGCGTTGCGCTTGCCTTCGACGCTTTCGATGCGGCCTTCCCCGTCTTCGGTCACGGCCCGCGCCAGCCGCCCGTAATCCGCCACGGTCGACACATCGAAATAGAGCCCGCTCTCAAGCTCGTAGCAGTGCTTGTCCGCAATGCTCTTGCCCCAGTCGATCATCGCTGTGACATATTCGGTCGCGCGCGGGTGCTGTTTCGGCTGCACATTCAGCCGCGCCAGATCGCGCTCGAAATCCTCCTGATAGAAGCGCGCAATGTCCCACGCGCTCTTGCCCTCGCGCGCCGCCATGCGCTCCATCTTGTCCTCGCCCTCGTCGGCGTCAGAGGTCAGATGACCGACATCGGTGATGTTGACGATGTGGGTGAGCTTGTAGCCCTTCCATTGGAGCACCCGCCCCAGCGTATCGGCGAACACATAGGCGCGCATATTGCCGATATGCTGGTAGTTATAGACCGTCGGCCCGCAGGTATAGACGCGCGCCTCGCCCGGGTGGACAGGGACGAAAGGTTCCAGCTCGCGCGTCAGCGAGTTGAACAATTTGAGAGGCGCGTCGATCATGCCCCGCGCTTTGCTTGTGGACGGCCTGCGGGTCAATCCCAGCCGAGGAACTTCACCTGTTCGTCCAGCGGCACCCGTTCGCGTTCAAAGGTGTTCACCGGCGCATCCGGGTCGCGGTAGCCGATCGCCATGCCGCAGAAGAACATCGTGCTGTCATGGTCCAGCCCGAGGAAGTCACGGATTTCGTTTGCATAAAACGCCATGAATTCCTGAAAGCAGCTATCCAGCCCCTCCTCGCGCAGCAGCAGGGCAACGGTTTGCAGCCACATGCCGGTGTCCGACCATTGCGGCTCCAGCATGAACTTGGGGAAATAGCACAATAGCAGCGCGGGCGCATCGAAACTGGTGGTGTTGCGCGCCATCGCCGCCATGCGCGCCGCGCCATCATCGCGGGCGATGCCCATCGCTTCGAACATCTTGGCCGACACGCAGCCGAGCCGCGCCTTGTATTCTTCATGAGCGGCAGGCGCATCCCAGGAATATTCAAGCTGCCCCATCGGCTTGCCGACGATCTGCGCCCGAAAATCGGCGAGCGGCTGGCCCGTCAGGATCGTCGCCTGCCACGGCTGATAATTGCACCCCGAAGGCGACCAGCGGGCGGTGTCCATCACGCGGTGAATGACATCATAGGGCACCGGCTTGTCGAGAAACTCGCGGACAGAGCGGCGGGTGGTGACGGCTTGGGTAACAGTCTTTGCTTCGGTCATTTTTTCTTTATGCCCTTCTCATCCTCGAACAATTCGGCGAGCTGTTCCATGATCGTGCCGCCGAGTTGCTCCACGTCCATGATCGTCACCGCGCGGCGGTAGTAGCGCGTCACGTCGTGCCCGATCCCGATCGCCACCAGTTGCACGGGCGAGACCTTTTCGATCCACTCGATCACGCTTCTGAGGTGCGCCTCAAGGTAACCGGCGGAATTCACCGACAGCGTCGAATCGTCCACCGGCGCACCGTCTGAAATCACCATCAGGATGCGGCGTTCTTCGGGGCGGTAGAGCAGGCGGGAGTGCGCCCAGATCAGCGCTTCGCCGTCGATGTTTTCCTTAAGCAGGCCCTCGCGCATCATCAGCCCGAGATTGCGGCGCGCGCGGCGCCACGGCTCGTCGGCCTGTTTGTAGATGATATGGCGCAGGTCGTTCAAACGCCCCGGGTTCTGCGGCTTGCCATCGGCGAGCCATGCCTCGCGGCTCTGCCCGCCCTTCCATGCGCGGGTGGTGAAGCCGAGGATCTCGGTCTTGACCCCGCAGCGTTCCAGCGTGCGCGCGAGAATGTCGGCGCTGATCGCAGCGATGCTGATCGGGCGTCCGCGCATTGATCCGGAATTGTCGATCAGCAGCGTGACGATGGTATCCTTGAACTCGACATCGCGTTCGACCTTGTAGGATAGCGCGGTGCCGGGCGAGATGATGACGCGGGCGAGGCGTGCTGCATCGAGCACGCCTTCCTCCATGTCGAAATCCCAGCTGCGGTTCTGCTGCGCCATCAGCCGCCGCTGCAAGCGGTTGGCGAGGCGCGTGACCACACCTTGCAGCCCGGTCAGCTGGCTATCGAGATAGGCGCGCAGGCGATCAAGTTCCTCGGCATCGCACAGGTCGGGCGCGGCGACTTCCTCGTCGAAACGGGTGGTGAAGGGTTTGTAATCAATGCTCGGCGGGATGTCGGCCTGCGGGCGGTTGGGGCGCACGGGGGCGTTGGAGGCATCGCCCTCCTCGCCCGGCTCGCCTTCGGACATCTCCCCGTCGGTTTCGGCTTCGGAGCTCTGATCGCCCTCGCCTTCGCCTTCGGCCATGTCGCCCGCCATTTCGGCGGCCTGCGGGTCGCCTTCGCCCTGGTTTTCGTCCTCGCCGGTCTGTTCGTCGTCCGCGCCGTCTTCATCATCGGGCGAATCGCTGTCGGTTTCATCGGGCGCATCGGTGGGGCGGGTCAGATCGAGTTCGCGCAGCATGTCGAGCGCGAGCTTCTGGAACGCCTGCTGATCGCCCAGCTTCTCTGCCAGTGCGCCGAAATCCTTGCCGACTTTCTCCTCAAGGAAATCGCGCACCAGCTCGATCCCGCCCTGCGCCTTTTCGGGCACAGCCTCACCGGTCAGCGCCTCACGCACCAGCAATGCGAGCGCCGTCTGGAGCGGCACTTCGGACGAATTCTGCGCCCGCACGATCTTGTCGCCCGCGGTGCGCAATTCGGTCGCGGCATCGAGATTGGCCTTGATCCCGCCGAACCGGTTCGCGCCCAGCGCCTCGTAACGCACCTGCTCGATGGCGTCATAGCAGGCCCGCGCGATGGGTTCGGGCGGAGCGGATTTGGCGTGGAGCGCGGCGTTATGGTGGCGCAGCTTGAGCGCGAACGAGTCCGCAAAACCGCGCGCTTCGGTCACCTGATCGGCGGGCAGATCGCGCCCCGGCAGCGGCACGCGGAACCGATTGCCCGCTGCGCCGGGCACATCGGCGCTCCACGCAACCTCGACCTCCGGATCGCGCGCAATCGCGCGGCTCGCGCCGGTCAGCGCCTGTTTGAACAGATCGAGCGGGGACTGGTCAGCCATTATCCGTTTTCTTTAGCAACTTGCGCGTTCGTGCGAAAGCAGGAACCCAGAAAGGTGGTTTGGCCTGCCGGACTCCTGCTTTTGCAGGAGATCACAAATGGTCAGAGGATGCTCTGCCCGGTCTTGGCCCAATCGGCCATGAAGCCTTCGATGCCCTTGTCGGTGAGGACATGCTTGAACAGGTCGTGGATCACCTTGGGCGGCGCGGTCATGACGTCGGCGCCGATCTTGGCAGCTTGCAGCACGTGGGTGGTGTGGCGCACGCTGGCCACCAGGATTTCGGTGGCGAAATCATAATTGTCGTAGATCAGCCGGATGTCCTCGATCAGGTCCATTCCGTCAAAGCCATTGTCATCATGCCGCCCGACGAAGGGCGAGATAAAGCTCGCCCCCGCCTTGGCCGCCAGCAGCGCCTGATTGGCCGAGAAGCACAGGGTCACATTGACCATCGTGCCCTCGCCCGTCAGCGCCTTGCAGGTCTTCAGCCCGTCCACCGTCAGCGGCACCTTGATGCAGACATTGTCGGCGATCTTGCGCAGCACCTCGGCTTCTTTCATCATCGTGGGGTGATCCAATGCGACCACTTCGGCGCTTACGGGACCATCGACGATCGCGCAGATTTCCGCAGTCACCTCCATGAAATCCCGCCCCGACTTGGCGATCAGCGAAGGATTGGTGGTCACCCCGTCGAGCAGGCCGGTCGCAGCCAGTTCACGGATCGCCTCGATCTCGGCAGTGTCGACAAAGAATTTCACGAAAGCTCTCCTGGTATATGATTGTCTGACGCATTGACCGCCCATAGGCCGCGACCATGATTCCAGCCTTTATCCGATACCCGATGCTGCTTGCCGCCCTCGCCGCCGCTTGGCAACCGTCCAAAGCGTTTGCTTCGGACGAAGAGACGCAATTCTGGCTCAACACCATCGTCACCGGAGGGTTGAGCGAAGACACCACCCTGACAATCGACGGTACGCAGCGCTGGCGCAAGGAGGAGGAAGGCTCCGATCAGCGCACCATCCGCGTTCTTGTCGAACAGCAGGTTGGCGATGCGGCGCGCGTCGGCGGCGGTATCGGCGTGTTCGAAACTGGCGGCCTCACCGAAATCCGCCTGGCCCAGCAGGCCGTGTTCACGCCCGGTCGGTTCGAATTGCGCACCCGGCTGGAGGAACGCTTCTTCGACAGTGCCGACCGGATGGAACTGCGGCTGCGCCAGCGGGTGCAATACAACCAGCCCATTGCCCAAGGCTGGCGCGGCACCGCCGGAGTCGAATGGCTCGGCATCATGCAATCGCGCAATTCAGATGAAGGCGCGTCAACCGATCAGTGGCGCTTTCAGACCAGCATCGTCCACAGCCTCGGCGAAAACCTCGATATCGGCGCGATCTACTGGCTGGTGATCTTCCCGCGCGCAGGCCTGCCTTCGCGCACCAACCACATCCCGCAGGCAGTGGTGACCTACCGGTTCTAGATCCCCCGGCCCAGCCCGAACACCCCGATCAGCAGCGGATCGCGGGTGCTGCGCGGATCGGCGCGGATTGCGGCTTCCTCGCGCGCGATTTCGCCCCAGATCGCATCATCGACCTCGCGCCCGATTCGGCCGGCGACACTGCGCGGATCGACCCCGGTCAGCGCGCCGATCGCCTGGCCCACCAGCGGGTCTTCGGCCAGCCGGATCGCCTCGCCCAGTTCGGGCACCATCGCATCGAGCAGCGCCGTGCCCATTTCGGCGCGCAGAAAGGTGCTTGCCGCGTTTGGCCCGCCGCGCACCAGATCAACCGCGTTTTCAAACCCGATCACCCGCACCGCATCAGTCACCACCGGGGCGGCGCGGAAAGACGCGTCGATGGCGAATTCGGCAAAGCGTTCTTCCAGCCGATCCTTGAACAATTGCGAGGTCAGGATGCGCGACAGGGTATCGCCGCGCCCGCCGAGAAACTGGCCAAGGCCCACCCGCGCCACCTGTTCATCCCAGAATCCGCCCGGCTCTGTCAGGCGGGCGAAGGCGTTGTCGCTGGAAAGCAGCAGCAGGCGGCGAATGGCTTCGACCATGCTGAAACTGCCGTCGGTGCCAACGCAGGCGGGCAGCAGCAGCAAGGCACCCGCGCCAGCGGCGCCGGACAGCAGCGAACGACGGGTGGGGGTAAGGTTGAGCGTCACGGACATTTTTTACAGTCTCCCAGCTTGCCCCCAACTCCTGCCTCCGCCCATATGGCGCTACGATGAACCGCATTCGCCTGCTTGTCCTCAACGCTGCGCTCGGCCCGCTGGATTACCGGCTGCCTGAAGGCGTGAGCGCGCCTGCCGGCAGCGTGGTGATCGCGCCGCTCGGCCCGCGCAAGGTGACCGGCATCGTGTGGGACGAAGGCCGCTTGCCGGGGGAGGAAATCGCCTTTGAACGCCTGCGCCCGATCCTTGAGGTGCTGCCCGTCCCGCCCCTGCCCGAGGCGCTGCGGCGGCTGATCGAATGGACGGCGGATTATTACTGCGCCGCGCTCGCCAGCGTGGCGCGGATGGCGCTGGCGAGCGGTGGGGCGCTGGGCGGGCCTGCGACCATGACCGAATACCGGCTGACCGGCTCGGAAGGCTCCGGTCGGATGACTGCACAACGCAAGACCGCTTTGGAAAAGCTCAGCGGCGAACAAGGGACAATGCGCGAATTGGCGGCGCTCGCGGGCGTATCAGAAGGCGTGCTGCGCGGCATGGCGGGCAGCGGTCTGATCGAGCCGGTGACGGTGAATATCGACCGTCCCTACCCCGCCGCCGACCCGGATCACGCGCCGCCCGATCTCTCCCCCGTTCAGGCCGAGGTATCAGCGCGGCTGGTGGATGCGGTGAAGGCGCAGGCATACGCCCCCTTCCTGCTCGACGGGGTGACCGGATCGGGCAAGACCGAAACCTATTTCGAACCCGTGGCAGAGGCGATCCGCATGGGGCGACAGGTGCTCGTCCTGCTGCCCGAAATCGCCCTGACCGAGAATTTTCTGTCGCGTTTTGCTGCCCGCTTCGGCGCGGCGCCGGTGCTGTGGCATTCCTCCTTGAAATCGACCGAGCGGCGGCGGGCTTGGCGGGCGATTGCCGATGGTTCCGCGCAGGTGGTGGTCGGCGCGCGTTCGGCGCTGTTCCTGCCCTATGCAAACCTTGGCCTGATCGTGGTCGATGAGGCGCACGAGACGAGCTTCAAACAGGATGAAGGGGTGCGGTACAACGCGCGCGACGTATCGGTGATGCGCGCCCGGTTTGAAGGGCTGCCGGTGGTGCTCGCCAGCGCCACGCCCGCGCTGGAAAGCCTGCACATGGCCGATATCGGGGTGTATGAACGGCTCGAACTGCCGAGCCGCTTCGGCGGGGCGAGCCTGCCGACGGTGCGGCTGATCAACCTTACCCGGGAAAAGCCCGGCAGCGGGCGCTGGCTCGCCGGGCCGCTCGTCGATGGCCTGCGCGAACGGCTGGAACGGGGCGAACAATCGCTATTGTTCCTGAACCGCCGCGGCTATGCCCCGCTGACTTTGTGCCGCAATTGCGGGCATCGCTTCAAATGCCCATCTTGCAGCGCATGGCTGGTCGAACACCGCCTGTCGGCGCGGCTCGCCTGCCACCATTGCGGGTTTGAAACGCGGGTGCCGGAAAAATGCCCCGAATGCGGGGAGAGCGATTGTCTGGTCGCCTGCGGGCCGGGGGTGGAACGCATCGCCGATGAAGTGCGCGACCTGTTCCCGCAGGCACGGCTGGCGGTTGCCACCTCGGATACGCTCAACACCCCCGAACGCGCGGCGGAATTCATCGCCATGGCCGAAGGCCGTGCGATCGACATCATCATCGGCACGCAGTTGGTGACCAAGGGGTTCCACTTTCCCGACCTGACGCTTGTGGGCGTGGTCGATGCCGATCTCGGCCTCGAGGGCGGCGACCTGCGCGCAGGCGAGCGCACTTACAGCCAGATCGCGCAGGTCGCAGGCCGGGCCGGACGCGAGGCGAAAGCGGGCGAGGTGCTGATCCAGACCCGTCATCCCGATGCCCCCGTCATCGCCGCGCTGGCGGATGGGGACCGCGATGCCTTTTACGCCGCCGAAACCGAAGCCCGCCGCGATGCGGGAGCCCCGCCGTTCGGGCGCTGGGCGGCGATCATTCTTTCATCGGAGGATGAAAAGGAGGCGCGGCAGGCGGCGGCGCGGCTGGGCGATGTGCGGCCACGGTTCGATGATTGCCAGATCCTTGGCCCCGCGCCTGCCCCGCTGGCGCTGCTGCGCGGGCGCTATCGCTATCGGTTTCTGGTGAACGCCCGTCGCAGCGCGAACCTGCAAGCTGTCTTGCGCGACTGGATCGCAGGCGTTCAGTTTGCGCCGGGGGTGCGGGTCGGAGTGGATATTGATCCCTATAGCTTTGTGTGAGGCACCAATCCCGAGCCCGATCATTACCCCCGCATGACCCGCCCCATCCTCGTCCCCATCCTCGGCGACCAGCTTTCACGCTCTCTTTCCAGCCTCGACGGCCTTTCGCCCGGCGATGCCACCATCCTGATGATGGAGGTGTGGGACGAGGCGACCTATGTGAAGCACCACAAGCAGAAGATCGTGCTGATCTTCGCCGCGATGCGCCACTTTGCGGCAGAGCTTCGCGCCGAAGGCTGGCAGGTCGATTACGTGGCGCTGGATGATCCCGCCAACACCGGCAGCTTCACCGGCGAGGTCGCCAGCGCCGTGGAGCGCCGCGCCCCGTCCGAACTGCGCGTCACCGAGGCGAGCGAATGGCGCGTGAGCCAGGCCATCGCCGAATGGGAGGGCCGCCTGCCCTGCCCGGTCAGCATCCTGCCCGACACCCGCTTCATCGCCACCCACGCAGATTTCCGCCAATTCGCTGACGGGCGCAAACATCTGACGATGGAGTATTTCTACCGCGACATGCGCCGCAAGACCGGGCTGTTGATGCGCGATGACGGAAAACCGGAAGGCGACCAGTGGAACCTCGACGCTGACAACCGCGAGCCGCCAAAAGGCGAGATGAAAGCGCCGCCTGCGCCAAAGTTTGAACCCGATGACATCACCCGCGACGTGATCGACCTCGTCGGCCAACGCTTCTCCGGTCATTTCGGCGACCTCGAACCCTTCGGCTGGCCCGTCACCCGCGCCGAGGCACTGAAGGCTGCCGAGGCGTTCTTTGCACAGCGCCTGAACCTGTTCGGCCCCTATCAGGACGCGATGGTGCACGGCAAAGACGACTTGTACCACTCGATGCTCTCGACCAGCCTCAATATCGGGCTGCTTGACCCGATTGAACTGTGCGAACGCGCCGAGGCGGAATACCGCAAGGGCAACGCACCCTTGAATTCGGTCGAAGGCTTCATCCGCCAGATCATCGGCTGGCGCGAATATGTGCGGGGCTTCTACTGGTACACCATGCCGGGGCTGGCCGAGGCGAACGAGCTTGCCGCCAACCGCCCCCTGCCCGAATTCTTCTGGACCGGCGACACCGATATGCGCTGCCTGTCAGACTGCATCCGCACCACGCGGGAAGACGCCCACGCGCACCACATCCAGCGGCTGATGGTGCTCGGCAATTTCTGCCTGATCGCCGGGATTTCCCCGCGCGAGGTGCAGGACTGGTATCTGGCCGTCTATGCCGATGCCTTCGAATGGGTCGAACTGCCGAATGTGGCCGGCATGGTGCTTTATGCCGATGGCGGCAAGCTGGCGACCAAGCCCTATGCGGCGTCCGGCAATTACATCAACAAGATGTCCGATTACTGCGGCAAGTGTCGCTACAAGGTCAGCCACAAGACCGGGCCGGATGCCTGCCCCTTCAACCCGCTCTACTGGCACTTCATGGACCGCAACCGGGAGCGGCTGGAAAGCAATCACCGCATCGGCCGCATCTTTGCCACCTGGGACCGGATGGGCGAGGCGAAGCAGGCCGAATATCTGGAGAGCGCGGAAAAATTCCTCGACAG
The DNA here is from genome assembly GCF_900143235.1 of Erythrobacter sanguineus. Lineage (GTDB taxonomy): Bacteria > Pseudomonadota > Alphaproteobacteria > Sphingomonadales > Sphingomonadaceae > Erythrobacter > Erythrobacter sanguineus. The sequence goes on from NZ_FRDF01000004.1 coordinate 129,343, forward strand.
TCTCGTGCCCGCAGGCGAGGGATGGGCCCGCAACTGACCGGGAGAATCCAGACCATGCTGACCGTCCACCACCTGCGCATCTCGCAATCCGAACGCATCGTCTGGCTGGCTGAGGAGCTCGGGATCGAATATGATCTGAAGCTTTATAACCGCGATCCCGAAACGCGGCTCGCCCCGCCCGAATTGAAGGCGATCCATCCGATGCAGGTCGCGCCGGTGATTACTGACGGCGATCTGGTGCTGGGGGAAAGCGGGGCGATCGTTGAATATATCATCGGCAAATATGCGCCCGGCACGCCGCTGGTCCCCGGCCCGGATCACCCGGACTTCGCCGATCACCTCTACTGGTTCCACTTCGCCAACGCGACCTTCATGACCAATGGCATGATGCAGATCGCGGTGAATTTTGCCGGGGCAGAAATGCCCGCCCCGCTGATGAAGCGCGTCACCAATGCGTGGGAACAGATCGAGCGGCGGCTGGGCCAAGCGGATTATTTTGGCGGCGCGCAACTGACCACCGCCGACATCATGATGGTGTTCCAGTTGACCACCAGCCGCGCCTTCAACGGCATGAGCATCGATCACATGCCCAACCTGAAAGCCTATCTGCAACGCATCGGCGCGCGCGAAGCCTATCAACGCGCCATGGCAAAGTGCGAACCGGGGATGCCGCCCAAACTGGACTAATACCAATGCTCGATGAGTATCACTCATCGCGCATTGGTTAAGCCCGTGCGGCGCTTGCGCATTTCCAGCGCGTGATGCGTCAGCATCTTGGCGCGCTGGTATAAGCGGCATCCCCAGACCGATCCGGTTTCCGGAGATGCGGCATCTACCGACCGCATTTCCCTGGTTCTTCGGTGCGACCCAAAGGGATCGGGATCAGAACTTGTATCCCAGCTCCAGACCAAAGCGCTGCAAGCCGCCCGGCGAGATGAACGATCCGCCGAATTCGACCGCAGTGATCACCTCGTTGAGATATTTCTCGTCGAACAGGTTTTCAGCATAGGCGAACACTGACCAGCGATCGCTTTCAAGCCCGATGCGCATATCGACAACGCCAAAGGCATCGCGCTGCGAAACCGAGTAATCGGCATCGCCCACGAATGCCGGCAGCGCCAGCGCGGAGCCCGGCAGCAACCCGCTGAACAGCGTCGGGTTGGTGTCGTCCTGCAGGGTGTGGAACCACGTCGGCCCGGTGATGCGGTAATCCGCGCGGGTGACGAAATCGATGGTGTTCGAAACCGGCAGATCAAACTGGGTGCCGAGGTTGATGGTGTAATCGGCGGTGTAGGGCGATTTGTTGCCGACCGTGACGGGGCGCGAGGCATTGGCCTTGATCTCGCTATCGGTCACGTTAGCCGAACCAAACACCGTCCAGCCTTCAAGGATTTTGGCGGTCAGATTGACTTCCGCCCCGAAGATTTCGACCTCGTCGATGTTCGAAACCACGCGCAACAGGCCAAACCCGCCGACGAAGAATTCGAAGAACTGCATGTCATCAATGCTGGTATAGTAGCCCGCCAGATCAAAGGTGATGCGATCATCGAACAGGCTGCCCTTGACCCCGGCCTCGAACGCGCTCGACACTTCCTTGCGATACTGATCCTCGATCAGCACGTTGGTGCCGATGAACTGGTTGAACGACTGATCGACGATCGCGGCTGATCCCTGGTTGTTGAACCCGCCCGATTTGAAGCCGATGCCCCAGTTGGCATAGAGATTGACGTTGTCCGCAGCCTCATAGCGCAGCGAGACCTTGGGCTGGAACTGGCGGAACGTCTGCGACTGGCCCGCGATCGGCTGGACAACCCCGCCCACGACCTGCTGGCCCGGATTGATCGGCCCACCCGTAATCGGGTCGAACACGTTCGGGACAAGGCTGCGCACGCTGCGGTCCTCGATGTCGTAACGACCCGCAAGGCTCACATTGAAGCGATCGGTGAGATCGAAATCGGCCGATGCGAACAGCGCATAGACATCGGTCTTGAACCCATCGTGATAAAGCTGGGTGGTCGGGTTGGTGGAATCTGGCCCATTGAACAGCTGGCGGGTCACGCCAAAGCCCAGATCCGCGCCGAGGCTGACGCCGACTTCGCGATCAATATGCAGGTAGTAGGCGCCGACCTGCCAGTTGACGTCGCCGTCGCCGTTCGAGGCGAGGCGCACTTCTGCGCTGAAATCGCTCTGTTCGCGGATCTGGTACTGGGTGCCGTCGCAGGTGGTCGGGCTATACGGGCCGAAGGTCGATCCGTTGACCGGATCGAAGATGAAGGGAACCGGATTATTGCCGATGAAGGTCGGCGCATTGAGCGGAAAGCCGGTCAACGCTGCGGTGCTGGCGAAACAGGCATCCGAGGCCGCGACCGATGCCGGGGTCGCGCCGGGAAAGGTGAAGCGCGCAAAATCGGCCGAGGTGCTGTCCGCGGTCAGCGACTGATCGACGTCAGTGTAGAGCGCCCAGGCGGTGAGCGTCACCGCATCGAATTCATGCTCGATCTTGGCCGAGGCCTCGAAGGTGGTCTGGTCGTTGGTTGGGCGAATGTTGGAATAGAAGCCGAAGGGATGCTCGTTTACATCCTCGAAGAAGGCCGGATCGACGCCCGCAAAATTGGGCAGGTGGAAGCTCGCGTTGAAATTGATCGAGGCACCGGTCAGATCGGAATAGCGCGCCTTCATGTCCAATTCGGTGCGGGGGCCAAGCTCGGCCACGAAGCGTCCATCGATACCCCACACTTCCTGATCGTCGATCGTCTTGGAATTGCCGAGGAAGCGGTTGCGGAAAAACCCGTCAGTGGTCGAATAATTGCCCGACAGCACCAGCCCGGCCGTGTCGCCGACCGGCACCGAGACAAAGCCGGTGGCAAGATAGGTGTTATCCTGCGCTGCCCGCACGGTCATGCCGCCTTCAAGCACGTCGCCGGGTTTGACGGTCTGAAGCACGATCGCACCCGCCGCCGCGTTGCGACCATAAAGCGCGCCTTGCGGGCCTTTCAGGATTTCGACCTGCCGCAAGGTGCCCTGGTTCTGGTTCAATTGCGCGGTGTTGGTCTTGAGAATTCCATCGACCACCAGCGCAACCGAGCTTTCCGCATCGCGCGCGCCGTTGATGCCGCGGATGTTGATCTGGGTATCGCCCGCGTCGGCGGTGCCGGTGACGATGGTCACGCCGGGGGTCAGCTGGATGAAATCATCGGCGCGCTGAACCCCGGTCTTGGCGAGGGTATCCGCGCCGAACACGGTAACAGAGGCCGGCACGTCCTGGAGCGATTCCGACTGGCGGCGCGCGGTGACGATGATGGCATTGTCATCTTCCTGCGCCGCGTCGGCGGCAGGGGCGGCCTGCTGGGCAACCGCAGGCGCAGCAAGGACCATGGCGCCCAGAGCCGCGCCAGAGGCAAGAACGATACGAAGGTTCATCAAGGCTCTCCTAAAACTGATAATGCACGCGGACGCCTCAGGTGAGGACGTTGGCCCCGCTCATGTAGACATAGACTTCCTGGAATTTCGGGCCTTCGGCGCCCTCGGCACTACCCGGGCGCAGGCGCCAGAAATTGGTGTTGCTGAGCAGCGTCACATTGCCGTCTGCATCGTGCAGCTCGGCAATGAAGCTGGCGGTGATCCGGCCGTTCTTCTCGTCCACGGTGCAGTTGAAATCGCGGTGGATGATGGTTTCATAGGCGCCGAAGAAATCCTCGAACATGCGGCGGATCTCGGCCTTGCCGCTGTGGCGGGTGAAGGCGGTCTGGACGCAGAACAGGGCCGTATCGTGGAAGCACGCCAGCGCGCCTTCCATGTCCTTGGCATCGACGCGCGCGAAATACTTGTTCAGCGCGAAATCGATCAGCTCGGCGCGCGACAATGTCGGTTCGTACTGCATCAGGCCTCCCCTTCCTTCAGCAGGTTGTCACCCGACATGTAGACATAGACATGGTGGAACAACCGGTCCTTGAGGTAGAAACGGTTGCAGTTTTCGTAGCGCAGCTCGTCCCCGCCATTGGGGGTGATCAGCACGGTGAACTGGCTGCAGATCGCGTTGGTTTCAGGATCGGCGGTGTGGACGAAATTGCCGTGCCAGATGCTTTCGAAATCGGTGAACAGCTTGACGAACATGGCCCGGATCGCCTCACGGCCCTGATGCACGGTGTTGCTGGTGACTTCGGTCAGCACCGCATCGGGGGTGAAGCAATCGAGCACCTTGTCGACATTCTTGTTGTCGACACCATCAAAATACCGCTTGGTGACGATATCGATATAGACGGGGTACGGCAGCGGTGCCTGTCCGGCTCCGCCTTCGCTCCAGTTCTCTGCCCATTCGCTCATCAGTACCAGCCCTTTCGGATATTGGCGTGCATCGGCACTTCGGGTGCGGGGAATGCCTTTTTCGAATGGGTCAGACCCAGTTCGATCAGCGTTTCGAGGCTCTTGTAGGCGACCTGTCCGGGATTGATCACCGGCACCGGCAATTCGCTGGCGAGGTAGGCAGCGGACTGGTGCATCGTGGTCGAACCCAGCACGATCACATCGGCGCCATCTTCATCAATTGCGCGCAGGCTTTCCGCCTTCAGCTTGGCGAAGACGACCTCTTCCTTGCCTTCGAGCAGTTCGGTGACATCGGGGCGCGTGTTGATCGACCGCACCGAAGCGCAGCGATGATCCCAGCCGTGCTGGTTCAGCACTTTTTCGTAAAGCGGGAACCACTGCGGCCACATGGTGATGACGCTGAATTTCTTGCCCAGCATCATCGCTGCGGCAAAGCTCGCCTCGCCCGGCCCGACCACCGGGATATTGAGAGCTGAACGCAAGGGCCACAGCCCGCTGTCGCTGACCGTGTCGATCAGCACGCCAGCGTAACCTTCCTCCTCGGCGGTGATGCCGGCCTGGAACACTGTCCAGTCCATCAACAGCGTGTCGTGATAGGAATCGCCCAGCGCCGCGCCCCAGCGCACCGCTTCGAACGTCGGCGCAAAGCCGGGACGGACGAAGGAATCGGGCAGCTGTTCGGCGCGATTGGCCACCCCAGCTTCATCCATCGCGATCGGAACGATGACCTTGATACGGTTCACGGCACTCCCCTGTTGCCATTTCCTGAACTGTTATTGTATACAAAACGCCTACGTCAAGTGCTTTGCGCAAATCGGCCGACAGTGATTTGACGAGTGTGTTTTTGTCGCCGCAGGCCTTGCGGTGGAAGGCGGCTGACCGCAAGAAGGCGCAACATGGCGCCTTTCCGCCCCCCTCTCGCCGAACAGGTCACCTTCTTATGAGCCGTGCATCCGATCAGGCCTACGCCAAGATTCGCGCGCATCTTTTGAGCGGCGCGGTGAAGGCGGGCGAACAGCTCACCGAAGACCAATTGGCGCAGATCACCGGGGTCAGCCGCACCCCGGTGCGCGAGGCGGTGCGGCGGCTGGAGGACGAGTTGCTGCTGGTGCGCAGCGAATCGAAACGGCTGTTCGTGGCCGACTGGAGCCGCAACGACATCGAAGAGATGTTTGCGCTGCGCCAGATGCTGGAATGTCACGCTGCCGAGCGCGCCGCTCACCGCCTCACACAGGCTCAGGTCGCCGAGCTGGAAGCGGTCAACCATGCGCTCAGGGCAGCGATCGAGCAGCCGGTGCCTGATGTCGCCCGCTTTCTCGAAGCGAATCGCCGTTTCCACGAGGCGATCATCGACGCCGCCCATTCGCCGCGGCTGGGGCAGTTGCTGGCGCGGCTGGTGGAGGCCCCGGTGGTGCTACGCACCGCGCGCAATTACTCGCTCGAAGATCTGCGCCAGTCGGCCCGCGACCATGACGAACTGATCGCTGCCTTCGCTGCGCGCGATCCCGAATGGGCACGCGCGGTCATGGGAAGCCACCTGCGCCGTGCGTTCCACACCTTTGCCAACACCGTCGGCCCGGCAACCGGGGACGAGGAAGCCGAAGCCGCGTGAAAATTTCAGCCGGCACGTTGCTTCCAAAGCTGCCAACCTGATGCATCACGATTGCAATTGTATACAAATTGGGTAAGTCACGCCCCTGTCTCATTTCCAGAACAGGCGATTCACCATGGGTCCCGAGAGTATCGAACTGGTCGAAGTCGGCCCGCGAGACGGGCTCCAGAACGAACCCGACATCATCGCGACCGACACCAAGCTGGCCCTGATCGGCCGGATGATCGACTATGGTGCGCGGCGGCTGGAGGTGGCGAGCTTCGTTCATCCGCAGCGCGTCCCGCAGATGGCCGACGCCGAGGCTGTGATCGCCGCCCTGCCCGATCGTGCCGACTGCACCTATATCGGCCTCGTCCTCAACAAACGCGGCGTGATGCGCGCGCTTGCCACCCGCGACGGCGGCGCGAGGGGTGTCGATCAGGTCGGCTGCGTGATCGTGGCGAGCGACACCTTCGGCCAGAAGAACCAGGGCCAGACCATCGCCGAAGGGCTGGCTGAAACCCGCGACATGCTGCGCTTCGCCCGCGCCGAGGGAATGCGTGCGCAGGTCACCATCAGCGCCGCTTTTGGCTGCCCCTTCGAAGGCGAGGTGAAGCACGATACCGTCCTCGCCATCGCCGAGGAACTGGCGATCGAGAACCCCGAGGAAATCGCGCTGGCCGATACCATCGGGGTCGGCACGCCGTTCGAGGCCGGGGAACTCTTCGCGAAGCTGGGCGAAGTGTTCAGCAGCCGGATACCCCTGCGCGCCCACTTTCACAACACGCGCGGCACCGGCATTGCCAATGCATGGGAGGCCTACAAGGCGGGCGTGCGGGTGTTCGACGCCTCGCTCGGCGGGCTGGGCGGCTGCCCCTTCGCCCCGCGCGCGACCGGCAACATAGCGACCGAGGACCTGACCTATATGATGGACCGTTCCGGGATCGTTACAAACATCAATCTCGACGCCGCGATTGCGGCAAACAAGTGGTTTGCGGATGTGCTGGGGCGCGAATTGCCCTCAGCCGTCGCGCGTGCAGCATAAGACATAAGGAAGCGGCATGACATACAGGCTGGGTGTGGATGTAGGCGGGACGTTTACCGACCTCTTGCTGTTCGACGAAGCGAGCGGGGCGTTCTGGCGGCACAAGACCCCTTCGACCCCGCACGACAGTTCCGAGGGCATCCTGACGGGCGTGAAGGCGATCATGGCGCAGGCCGGGATCACCGCGGAGGAAATCGCCTACTTCCTCCACGGCACCACGGTTGCCACCAATGCTGTTCTGGAAGGCAAGGGCGCGAAAGTCGGCCTGGTCACCACGCAGGGCTACCGCGACATCATGCAGATCGCGCGCAGCTTCGTCCCCGGCGGGCTGGCGGCGTGGATCGTGTGGCCCAAGCCGCAGCCGCTCGCCCGCCTGGAACATACGGTCGAAGTGCCGGGCCGCATGGACGCAGCCGGGCGCGAGGTCGCCCCGCTCGATGAAAACGCCGTGCGCGCCGCGCTGCGCAAGCTGAAGGGCGAGCGCGTCGAAGCCCTGACCGTCAGCCTGATGAACGCCTATCTCAACGGCGCGCACGAGGCCCGGATCGGCGCGATTGCGGCCGAGGAACTGCCGGGCATTCCGGTGTCGCTCAGCCATGAAGTCCTGCCCGAAATGCAGGAATACGAACGCACCCTTTCCACCGTGGCCAATGCTGCGGTGCGCCCGGTGGTTAGCAAATATGTCTCGAACCTGCGTGATCGTCTGGCGACCGAGGGCTTCAAGGGCCGCCTGTCGCTGCTGCGTTCCGACGGCGGGTTGATGTCGAGCCAGAAGGCCGAGGAACACCCGGTCAACATCCTGATGTCCGGCCCGGCAGGCGGGGTGACCGGCGCGCTGTGGGTGGCGAAGAATGCGGGCTTTGAAAACATCCTGACGCTGGATGTTGGCGGCACTTCGACTGACGTGGCGCTGATCCAGGGCCTTGAGCCGCGCCGCCAGCGCACCACCGAAGTCGGTCACCTGTCGGTGCGCGCTTCGGCATTGGACGTGAAGACCGTGGGCGCGGGCGGCGGGTCGATCGCGCACGTGCCGCAATTGACCGGCGCGCTGCGCGTTGGCCCGGAAAGCGCAGGTGCGGTGCCGGGGCCGGTGGCCTATAACAAGGGCGGCACGCTGCCCACGGTGACGGACGCCAATGTCGTGCTCGGCTATCTGCCCGAAGACCTGCTCGGCGGCAGTTTCAAGCTGGATCGCGAGGGCGCCAAGGCGGCGGTGCAGACCATCGCCGATGCGCTCGGCGTCACGCTGATGGAGGCCGCGCGGGGGATCATCGACATCGTCAATGAAAACATGTTCGGCGCACTGCGAATGATCTCGGTGCAGCAGGGCTATGACCCGCGCGAATTTGCGCTAATGGGCTTTGGCGGCGCGGGGCCGCTGCATGTGAATGCCGTGGCGCGGCTTATGGGTTCCTGGCCCGCGATCTCGCCCGTCTCCCCCGGCGTGCTCTGCGCACTGGGCGATGCGACAACCCGGATGCGCACCGAAACGGCGCGCAGTTTCTCGCGCCTCGCCAAGGACACCAGCATTGCCGATCTGGTCGCGGTGCTGGATGACATGGCCGCCCAGACCCGCAGCGAATTGCTGGCCGATGGCATCCCTGAAGAGCAGATCACGTCGCTGTTCGAAATCGACGTGCGTTATGCCGGACAGGCCTTTGAAGTGCCGCTGACCATCACGCAGGATATTCTCGAACAGGACGGGATCGAAGGCATCCTTGCCCGTTTCGATGAAGAGCATCTGCGATTGTTCACCTTCAACATGGATACGCCCCACGAAATCGTGAACCTGCGCGCAGTTGCTCAAGGGCAGGCGCCTGCCCTCCCCGCCGCGACCTTGCCCAAGGGTGACGGCGATCCTGCTGCCGCCAAGATCCGCGATCACACCGTATGGATCGACGGTTCCGAGCGGCCCGCCGTGATCTACGACCGCGCCAAGCTGAAACAGGGCGACGTCATCGAAGGCCCAGCGATCATCACCGAAATGGATTCGACCACGCTGGTCGAACATGATTGCCGCGCCACGGTCGACGCGGTCGGCAACATCCTGATCAACCTCAAGACGAAGGGGTAAGACCATGCCTGCCCGCATCATCGAACCCAACACCACGCCCTTCCAGAAGGTCGCAATCGATCCGGTGACGCTCGACATCATCGAGAACGCGCTGCGCAACGCCCGCATCGAAATGGACGCGACGCTGGTGCGTACGGCCATGTCGCCCGGCATCCGCGAACAGGGCGACGCCTTCCCGCTGATCTCCGATCCCGCCGGCAAGATGATCGTCGGCCAGTTCGGCAGCTTCATCGACGGCTTCCTGATCAGCTATGACGGCACGATTGAGGATGGGGACATGATCTTCCTATCCGATCCCTATTCCTGCGCAGGCGCCATCAGCCACTCGAACGATTGGCTGGTGATGCTGCCGGTGTTCAAGGATGGCCGGTTGATCGCCTACACCGCGATGTTCGGCCACCAGAGCGACATTGGTGGTTCGGTGCCCGGCTCGATGCCCATCGGCGCGTCCTCGATCTTCGAAGAGGGCGTGCGCATCCCGCCGGTGAAGATCTGGAAAAAGGGCGAATACAACGAAGACCTGATGAAGCTGGTGATGCACCAGACGCGCAAACCCGACTGGTGTCAGGCTGACCTCAACGCCCTGATCGCAAGCTGCCGCGTTGCCGCACGCCGTGTGGTCGAAATGGCTGAACGCTTCGGCGATGATGTTTACGTGTCCGCCACGCAGGAACTGCTCGCCCGCAACCACCGCGCGATGAAGTCGCTGCTGGCGATGGCCGTGGCGGAAGAACCGGTCAGTTTCGAAGATTACCTGTGCGATGATGGCAAGGGCTACGGCCCCTACAAGATCCGCTGCACCATGTGGCGCGATGGCGACCGCGTGATCCTCGATTTCGAAGGCACCGACCCGCAGTCGGCGGCCTCGATCAACTTTTTCCTCAATGAAAACATGTTCAAGATGTTCTTCGGCATCTACATGATCATGGTCTTCGATCCGCAGATCCTGTTCAATGACGGGTTCTATGATCTCATCGAAGTGCGCATCCCGGAAGGCTCGCTGCTGAAGCCGCACTTCCCCGCTGCGCTGTCGGGCCGCACCCATGCGCTGGGCCGGATCTTCGACATTCTCGGCGGATTGCTCGGTCAGAAGACGCCGGAGTTTTTGAACGCCGCCGGTTTCTCCTCCAGCCCCCACCTGTTCTATTCCGGCTGGGACAACCGCGAGGACGGCACGCGCGACTGGTTCCAGCTGTTCCAGATCGGCTTTGGCGGCATTCCGGGCCGTCCGCTGGGCGACGGGCCGGACGGGCACTCGCTGTGGCCGGGCTTCACCAATGTGCCGAACGAATTCCTCGAACGCTATTTCCCCTTGCGGATCGAGCGTTACGCCACAGCGCCCGACAGCGGCGGCGCAGGGCTGCACCGGGGCGGCAACGGCATCCACATGACCTATCGCTTTCTGGCCGATGGCGAGATCGCGATCCATGACGACCGCTGGTTCGTCCCGCCCTGGGGCGTCAATGGCGGCCATCCGGGCGCACGCGCGAAAAAGGTTCTCGAACGCGCCGATGGCACCACCGCAATCGTCGGCAACAAGGTCGAGAACGTCAGCGTGAAGGCGGGCGATCTGCTCCACTTCGTCACCTGGGGCGGCGGCGGCTGGGGCGACCCGCTGGCGCGCGATCCTGAGCTGGTGGGCCTCGAAATCCGGCAAGGGCTGGTCACGGCGGAAGGCGCGCGGGCCTATGGCGTTGTCGCTGATGCTGAAGGCGCGGTCGATGCCGCCGCAACCGAAGCCTTGCGCAGCGAAATGACTGCCAGCCGCGGCGAACTGCCGCTGTTCGATTACGGCCCCGGTATCGACACCCTGCGCGCCAACTGCCTCGCCGAAACCGGCCTGCCCGCCCCGATCCAGCCGGTCTGGAACCTGCGTGAGGCAGCGGAATGAGCGCGCTTCAAGGCATCAAGGTCGTGGAAATGGGTCAGCTCCTTGCTGGCCCTTTCTGCGGGCAATTGCTCGGCGATATGGGCGCAGACGTGGTCAAGATCGAGCCGCCGGTGGTCAATGGTGTCGGGGGCGATCCGATGCGCAACTGGGGTCAGGGCGACGAGAAGGTGCAGTGGGAAGTGATCGCCCGCAACAAGCGCTCGGTCACCTGCAACCTGCGCGTGCCCGAAGGTCAGGCGCTGGCCAAGCGGTTGATCGCCGAGGCCGACGTGCTGATCGAGAACTTCAAGCCCGGCACGCTCGAACGCTGGGGCCTCAGCCCGGCGGAATTGCACGCCATCAACCCCGGCCTGATCATCGCCCGCATGTCGGGCTACGGACAGGACGGGCCGTATAGCGACCGCGCGGGCTTCGGCGGGATTGGCGAGGCGATGGGCGGCTGGCGCTATATCGTCGGCGAGCCCGACCGGCCCCCTTCCCGCATGGGCATTTCCATCGGCGATACGCTGTGCGCGACCTATGGTTGCATGGGCGTGCTCGCCGCGCTGCATCACCGCGAGAAGACCGGCGAGGGTCAGGTGGTCGATTCCGCGCTCTACGAGGCGGTGTTGCAGGTGATGGAGGGCCTCGTACCCGAATATGACCGCAACGGCGTGATCCGCGAGCGTTCCGGCTCGGTGCTGAAGGGCATCGCGCCCTCCAACGTCTACACCTGCTCCGACGGCAGCTACATGATCGGCGGCAATGGCGATGCGATCTTTGCGCGGCTGGCGCAGGCGATGGGCCAGCCGGAACTGGCCACCGACGAACGCTACGCCACCCACATCGCGCGCGGCATCCATCAGGATGAACTGGACGCGCTGGTCAACGCCTGGACAGGCACGCTGACGGTGGACGAGGTCGATGCGCTGATGACCGAGTATTCGATCCCCGCAGGCCGAGTCTACCGCGCGCCCGATATGCTGGCCGATCCGCATTTTCAGGCGCGTGAGGCGATTATCGAGGTCGAAACGCAGCAGCGCGGGCGGATCAAGATGCAGAACGCCTTCCCCAAGCTGTCCAAAACCCCCTCCACCATCCGCCGCCCCGCCCCCGCTGCGCCGGGGCAGGACAATGCCGAGGTCTATGCCGAACGGCTGGGGCTGGACGCAGGCGAGCTGGCGCGGCTGGCTGAGGCGGGGATCATCTGATGGCTGGCCCTTCGGCATCCGACAATTACGCCGGGGTGTACGAGGGGCGGCTCCAGCCCGGCACGCGGCCCGCGCTGCTGATCGTCGATGTGGTGGTGGCCTATCTCACCGAAGGCTCGCCGCTGTTCATGGATACTGCCGTGGCCGCCAAGGACAGCAACCGGCGGCTGGCCGAAGCAGCACGTGCAGTGGGGGTTCCGGTGATCTTCACCAACGTCCAGTACCGCACCGACGGCGTGGATGGCGGCGTGTTCTATCGCAAGATTCCGGTGCTGAAGGTGTTCCATGAAGGCTCGCCGCTGGGCGCCTTCCCCGATGATCTGACCCCGCAGCCGGGCGATCATGTCATTACCAAGCAATACCCCTCGGCCTTTTTCGGGACTTCGCTGGCGGCGATGCTGACAGCGAGTGGCATCGATACGCTGCTGATCACCGGCTATTCGACCTCGGGCTGCGTCCGGGCAAGCGGGCTGGACGCGATGCAATATGGTTTCGTGCCCCTGATCGTGCGCGATGCCTGTGCCGACCGTCACGAAGGCCCGCACGAAGCCAACCTGTTCGACCTGCAGGCCAAATATGCCGAAGTCATCAGCGAGGCTGATGCGCTCGGCGTGCTTGCGAACAGCAAGTCGTAGGCCTGACCAGCACGCGCGCAGGCAGCGGTGATGATCGGCAGCGCCGCGCGGATCGCCTCGGCTACTGCGCTTGTTCCGTCTGCGGCCACAATTCCCGAATGCCCTTGGGAAGGGCGTTTTCGACCTTGGTGATCTGTCCGGCCGAAACATGGCGCTGCAACAGCGCGAACACCGATTCTGCTGCATCCCGCGGGTTGACGCCGCGGCTGCCCTGCAGTCCCTCGGCCACGGCATCGAGGAATTGATCGGTTCCGGCATTGGGGCGCGGCAGGCCGGTGGGGTCGAACTGGTCATAGAAGGTCGCGCGCACGATCAGCGGAAGCTGCGCGCCGAAATGGGCCAGCAGCTCGACCGGAAGATGATCGCGCAGCCGTTGCAGCACAACCGACAGCACGCGCCATGCAAAGGCGCGATCGGGGCCGATATCGCGCTCGATCTCGTCCAGCCAGATTGCTGTCGTCTGCAGCGATTTGTCGAACACCGGCAAGATCGTTTGACTCATCGAAACCTCCACCCATTCTCAGCCAGAATGGTGAAAGGCTAGCCATCTGCCGGGGGGTGTCATTACGTGATGAACCGGGGGAATGGGCGCAGGTCGCCGATCAGCTGCCGCGTTCGCGCCGCAGCAATTCGGATTTTATCTCAAGGCCATAGGCGTAGCCGCCCAGCGTCCCGTCCGCCGCGATAACACGGTGGCAGGGGATCAGCACCGCGACATGATTGGCCCCGTTCGCACCGCCCACCGCGCGGCTGGCTTTGGGATTGCCCAATGCCGCCGCAAGCTCGCCATAGCTGCGCGTTTCGCCGCAGGGGATGCGCCGCAACTCGTCCCAGACGCGCTGCTGGAAGACCGTGCCTTTGACATCCAGCGGGATCGCGGCGCTGCCCCCACCATTCGCGCCCGGCTGTTCGACCGCCGCCACGACTTGCGCAAACAGGTCGCGCAAATCCTCCGCCGCCGGGACCAGTTCGGCCTTGGGAAAGCGGGCGCGCAATTCGGCCTCGCCTTCGCCGAATGCCAGACAGCACACACCCCGGTCGGTTGCGCCGACCAGCATCGGCCCAAGCGTGGTTTCCGCTATCGCCCAATGGATAAGCTTGCCGGCACCCCCGCCGCGCCAATCGCTTGCCGTCATTCCCAGCTTTCCTTTCGTTTCCTCGTAAAACCGTGCGGGCGACGCAAATCCCGCTTCGTGCAACGCGGCGGTTACACTCGCCCCCGTGGCAAGATGCGCGCGCACCTGCTCTGTGCGCAAGGCCCGGGCAAAGGCGGCGGGCGACAGGCCGACCATGCGTTTGAACAATCGCTGGAAGTGGGTCGGCGCATAGCCGGTGAGGTCGCCCAGTTGCCCCAGCGTCAACGCCCCGCGCCCCTGCACGACATTGGCGCGGATCGCTGCGATGGCGGCGAGCACGCAGGCTTCCTCCGCACTCTCGCAGTGCGGCGAACAGCGCTTGCACGGGCGCAGCCCTGCCTTTTCCGCAGCGGCAGGCGCCGCGTAGAACCGCACATTGCGGCGCAAGGGCGCGCGCGCCGGGCAGCTTGGGCGGCAATAGATCCCGGTCGAATGGACCCCGGTGACGAACGCGCCGTCAAATCGCCGGTCCTTGGCAAGCACGATCTGCCAACGCTGATCATCCGATAAGTTCTGCATTTGTTTCACGTGAAACATTGTGCCACATGCGCGCGCGCCCTGCACCCCCGGCGCTTGCGTTCAATGTCGCGCGCGCCGCAAAACCCGCTATAAGCCCGCCATGGTTCTGTTCCTTCGCGCGCTTGCGCTGCTCCTTATCGCCCCGCTGGCGTTTGTCGCCGCCCCTGCCGCAGCCGACCCCGGCGATATTGATGCCGCGGCGCGCGGTGTGGTGCGCGTGGTGCTGGTCGGCGACAGCGGCGGCGAGCTTGTGCCGGTCAGTCATGGCAGCGGCTTTGCCGTCAGCCCGACCCGCATCGTCACCAATGCCCACGTCATCCGCGAGGCGTTGCAGGATGATACGCTGCGCATCGGCGTGGTGCCGAGCGAGGGTGAAGGCGGTACATTTGCGCGCGTGGTGGCGGTTTCCCCGCGCAATGATCTGGCGCTGATAGAGATCGCCAAGGGCACGCTGCGTCTGCCGCCGCTGACGCTGGCGGGCGGCGTGAACCGCGATCTGGGAGAGGTTTCGGCGGTTGGCTATCCGATGAATGTCGATCTGGCGCAGGGGCTTGATATAGCTGATATCTTCCGCGCGCAGCCGCCGGTCAAATCGCGCGGATACCTGTCGGGTGAACGGCCCAGCCGCCAGTTCGACACCATCCTCCATACCGCCCCGATCGCGCGCGGCAATTCGGGCGGGCCCTTGCTCGACCCGTGCGGGCGGGTGCTGGGGGTCAATTCCTTCGGGACGGATGCGGGCGGATCGGATGCGGAGTTCTATTTTGCGGTGTCCTTGCGCGAACTGCTCCCGTTCCTGCGCGACAACGGAGTGGAACCGGTCACGAATGCGCTGCCCTGCCGCTCGATCGAGGAATTGAACACCGAGGAACGCCAGCGGATGGTGGCCCAGCAGACCGAGGCGCGCGAGCGGCTGGCAACGCGCACCGCGCGGTTGGGCGAGGTGCGCGAGACAGCGCGGCTCAAGGCGCAGATGGAGGTGCTCGAAGCGCGCGAAAACGCCATGGCGCTGGCGCTGATCGCGCTGCTGGTGGCGGTGGGCAGCGGCGCGACGGCGGCGCAGTGGCGGCGCGAACCTGCAACGGTCAAGCGTGCAGGGCTGGCGGCCGGCGTGGCAGGCGCCGCGCTGATCACGGCGTTGCTCTTGTGGCTCACGCGTCCGGGACTCGCCGAGATCGAGGACCGGGTTGCCGCCGCCATCGCCGAGGCTGATGGCACGGGCGCCGCGGGCGGAAATGATGCAAGGCCTTCGCTTGCAGCCGATGGCACCCTGATCTGTTCGTTCCTGCCCGAACGCAGCCGGGTTACCGCCGCGCGCACCGATGATGTCGAACTTGACTGGCGCGCTGATGGCTGCGTCAACGGGCGCACGCAATACGGGCTTTTGGCCGGGGGCGCATGGAACCGCGTGCTGGTGCTGGAGGATGAAGCGGCGGTGGCGGTCAATTCCTATGACCCCGAAACCCGCACCTTCCGCACTGATCGTTATCTTCTGGGGCAGTCAGCGATGGCCACGGCGATCGAGGCGCGCGCGCAATACACCCCGGCCGCCTGCGGCGTCAGCGAAGCGGCACGCACCCTGGGCGAACAGCAATCCGCGCTGGCCGCGCTGCTGCCGGATCGGCCCAACGAACGGTTGGTCTATAGCTGCAAGGAGAAGGCAAGGGCCGGGGCGTAAGGCAGGACGCGCAAACGGCCTGCCTTGCACCAGAGGAGCGACCCTACGCCGCCAGCGGCTCACCACTCAGGGTAATGCGGTGCATTTCGCGCGCGTGGCCGTGATAATCATTGAGCGCATTGTGCCATGTCGTCCGGTTATCCCAGATCGCCACCGTGCCCGGCTCCCATTGGATCCGGCATTGGTTATCATCACGCACGGCCGCGGCGAGCAGTTTTGACAGCAGCGGCAGGCTTTGTTCGCGGGTCTGGCCGACAAAATGGATCGTGAAGCCGCCATTCACATAAAGCAGCCGCCGCCCGGTCACCGGATGGCGGATCACCACCGGATGCACCGCGCCGGTGCGGATGTCCTGACCGCGCAGGGATTGGCCCTGATCGGTCTGGGCATAGAGCCCATCGGCCTTGTAGACATGATCGGCGGTGTGGAACGCCTCAAGCCCCTCGATCTGCGCCTTCACGTCGTCCGGCAGATCGTCATAGGCCGCGCCCATGTGGGCGAACAGCGTATCCCCGCCTGCGGGCGGCAGCACGCGGGCGACCAGAATCGATCCCATCGCGGGCACCTGATCATAGGAGTGATCCGTGTGCCACGCCCCGCCGATATTGGTGGTCTGGTCGGGTGCCTTGGCCACCAAGGCAATTTCCGGCCAGCGCGGGTCCAGCGGGAAATAATTGTTGAGATCAATCCCGCCCCAGGCTCGCGCAAAAGCAATGTGATCCTGCGGCGCGAATTCCTGATTGCGGAACACCGCCACCCCGTGTTCGTAGATCGCCTGCTTGATCGCCGCCATTTCGGCATCGCTGCACTGACTGAGCGACACGCCCGCGACTTCAACCCCGCAGCGCGGGGCCATCGGCTTCATTTCCATCAATCCTCTCCCTTGGGCGTCACGCGCCTCTTGTTGCCCAATCTGTCGCGCTGACCGGCTGCTGTCCAGAGAATCCCGCCCTGCGGCTTGCGCGAGCGGGAATCAATTGCTAGGCGCGCGCCAGCCTCAGCGGGCAGCCCTTGCGCTCGCCCCGATCCCGAGGCCCAAGCAATTACCCTTCGTATCTCGCAAGAGGACTGCACACGCGTGGATATTTCCGCCGGTATCAAGGCCAGCCTTGCTGGACGCTACGCCTCGGCCCTGTTCGATCTCGCCAGCGAGAACGGCAAGGTCACCCCGGTCGAGAGCGATCTCGAAACGCTTGGCGCTGCCCTGACAGAATCGGCCGATCTGGCCGCGCTGACCACCAACCCCGAATTGTCGCGCAGCGCGCAGGGCGCAGCGATGGCGGCCGTGGCAAAGAAGCTGAAACTGTCGGCCCTCACCACCAATTTCCTTAGCGTGCTGGCCGCCAACCGGCGCCTGTCGAAGCTGCCTTCGATCATTGCCGCCTTCAAGGCGATTGCCGCCGCCCAGCGCGGCGAGATCACGGCCTCCGTCACCAGCGCCCACCCGCTTTCGGATGACCAGCTCGCCACATTGAAGACCAAGCTGACGGCGCGCGAAGGCCGCACTGTCATGCTCTCCGCCAAGGTCGATCCCGATCTGCTGGGCGGGCTTGTCGTCACCATCGGATCGCAGCGCATTGATGCCTCGATCCGCACCCGTCTCAACTCGCTTGCCAAAGCCATGCAGGCCTAAAGGACTGAACCATGCAAATCCGCGCCGCAGAAATCTCGAAGGTCATCAAGGACCAGATCGCCAATTTCGGCACTGAAGCCGAAGTCAGCGAAACCGGCACCGTGCTCAGCGTGGGTGACGGGATCGCCCGCATCCATGGCCTCGATCAGGTGCAGGCCGGCGAGATGGTCGAATTCGCCAATGGCGTGCAGGGCATGGCCCTGAACCTCGAAGCCGATAATGTCGGCGTCGTGATCTTCGGGTCGGATTCGGAAATCGGCGAAGGTGACGTGGTCAAGCGCACCGGCACCATCGTCGACGTGCCGGTCGGCAAGGGCCTGCTGGGCCGCGTGGTCGATGCGCTGGGCAACCCGATCGACGGCAAGGGCCCGATCGTTTCGTCAGAGCGTCGCCGCGTCGAAGTGAAGGCGCCGGGCATCATCCCGCGCGAATCCGTCTCCGAACCGGTGCAGACCGGCCTCAAGGCGATTGACGCGCTGGTGCCCGTGGGCCGTGGTCAGCGCGAGCTGATCATCGGTGACCGTCAGACCGGCAAGACTGCTGTCGCCATCGACACCTTCATCAACCAGAAGGAAGCCAACGCGGGCGACGACGAAGGCAAGAAGCTGTACTGCGTCTATGTCGCCGTCGGCCAGAAGCGGTCGACCGTCGCCCAGATCGTCAAGCAGCTCGAAGAAAACGGCGCGATGGAATATTCGATCGTGGTCGCAGCGACCGCATCGGAGCCTGCCCCGCTGCAATATCTTGCACCTTATACCGGCTGCGCGATGGGCGAGTTTTTCCGCGACAACGGCATGCACGCCGTGATCGTTTATGACGACTTGTCGAAGCAGGCCGTCGCCTATCGCCAGATGTCGCTGCTGCTGCGGCGTCCTCCGGGCCGTGAAGCCTATCCGGGCGACGTGTTCTACCTCCACAGCCGCCTGCTGGAGCGTGCGGCGAAGATGAACGCAGACAACGGCCATGGTTCGCTGACCGCGCTGCCGATCATCGAAACGCAGGCAGGCGACGTGTCGGCCTATATCCCGACCAACGTGATCTCGATCACCGATGGGCAGATCTTCCTTGAAACCGGGTTGTTCTATCAGGGCATCCGCCCCGCGATCAACGTCGGCCTGTCGGTGAGCCGTGTGGGCGGTGCCGCCCAGACCAAGGCGATGAAGAAGGTCTCGGGCTCGATGAAGCTCGATCTGGCGCAGTACCGCGAAATGGCGGCCTTTGCGCAGTTCGGTTCGGACCTCGATGCCGCCACGCAAAAGCTGCTGAACCGCGGTGCGCGCCTCACTGAACTGCTCAAGCAGAAGCAGTTCAGCCCGATGCCGTTCGAAGAACAGACCGTGTCGATCTATGCCGGCACCAACGGCTATCTGGATAGCATCCCGGTGAACCGCGTGGGCGAGTATGAAAGCCAGATGCTGGATTTCATGCGCCGCGAACATGGCGACGTGCTGACCGAGATCCGCACCAGCAAGAAATTCGAAGGCGACGTCGCGGACAAGACCAAGGCCGCGCTGCAAGCTTTCGCCAAGCAGTTCGCGTAAGGACACCGCCCAGTGCCCTCACTCAAGGAACTGAAAGGTCGGATCAACTCGGTCAAATCGACCCAGAAGATCACCAAGGCCAAGCAGATGGTCGCAGCCGCCAAGCTGCGCCGTGCGCAGGCTGCGGCCGAGGCCGGGCGGCCCTATGCCACGCGGCTGGCGGCGGTGATGGCCAGCCTCGCTGGCAAGGTTGCGGGCGATTCTGCGCCCAAGCTGCTCAGCGGCACCGGCGCGGATCAGCGTCACCTCCTCGTGGTGGTCAACACCGACAAGGGGCTGTGCGGCGGTCTGAACTCGAACATCGTCAAGGCCGCCAAGATCAAGGCGCGTGAATTGCTGGCCGAGGGCAAGGTGGTGGAATTCTACCTCGTCGGCAAGAAAGGCCGCGCGCCGTTGAAGCGCGAATTCCCGACCCTGATCGGCGCAGGCTTTGACACCAGCACGGTAAAGACGCCCGGTTTCCCAGAAGCCGAAGCCATCGCCGATGAACTGATTGCGATGTTCGATGCGGGCAAGTTCGATATCGCGCACCTCGTCTACCCGACCTTCAAGTCGGCGCTGGTGCAGGACCCGACCGTCAACCAGCTGATCCCTGTCCCCGCGCCGACTGTGGCCGAGGACACCGGATCGGTGGTCGATTACGAACCGGGCGAGGAGGAAATCCTCGAAGAACTGCTGCCGCGTTATGTGCGCACCCAGCTGTTCGGCGCACTGCTCGAACGTGAGGCTTCCGAACAGGGCGCCTCGATGACCGCGATGGACAACGCCACGCGCAACGCGGGTGATCTGATCAGCAAGCTGACGATCGTTTACAACCGCCAGCGTCAGGCGGCGATCACCACCGAGCTGATTGAAATTATCGCAGGCGCAGAAGCGCTGTAGTTTTGGAACCCCGTGCGCCCCTGCAAAAGCAGGAGCCACTCGCGACTAGGCTCCTGTGTTCGCAGGAGCACACAAGGTTAGAAGGCAAGGAAACCTAAAATGGCCACCGCACCCGCCCTGAATCAAACGACAAACGGCACCATCAGCCAGGTCATCGGCGCTGTCGTCGACGTGCAGTTCCCAGGGGATCTGCCCGCGATCCTGACCGCGCTGGAAACCCGCAACGGCGACAAGACGCTGGTGCTCGAAGTCGCCCAGCACCTTGGCGAAAACACCGTGCGCACCATCGCGATGGACGCAACCGAAGGCCTCGTGCGCGGCAGCGAAGTCGTCAACACCGGCGCGCAGATCTCGGTGCCGGTCGGCCCAAAGGTGCTGGGACGGATCATGAATGTCGTCGGCGAAGCAATTGACGAGCGCGGGCCCATCGGTGCGGAAAGCACCGCCCCGATCCATGCCGAAGCCCCGGCCTTCATCGACCAGTCAACCGACGCGGCGATCCTCGTCACCGGCATCAAGGTGATCGATCTGCTGGCGCCTTATGCCAAGGGCGGCAAGATCGGCCTGTTCGGCGGCGCGGGCGTGGGCAAGACTGTGCTGATTCAGGAACTCATCAACAACATTGCCAAGGGCCACGGCGGCGTGTCGGTGTTTGCTGGCGTGGGTGAGCGCACCCGCGAGGGCAACGACCTCTACCACGAATTCCTCGATGCAGGGGTGATCGCCAAGGATGCCGATGGCAATGCGACCAGCGAAGGCTCCAAGGTGGCGCTCGTGTTCGGCCAGATGAACGAGCCCCCGGGCGCGCGTGCCCGCGTCGCCCTGTCGGGCCTGACCATGGCGGAATATTTCCGCGACGTCGAAGGCCAGGACGTGCTGTTCTTCGTCGACAACATCTTCCGCTTCACGCAGGCAGGGTCCGAAGTGTCGGCGCTGCTCGGCCGCATTCCTTCGGCGGTGGGTTATCAGCCGACGCTGGCCACCGACATGGGCAAGTTGCAGGAACGCATCACCTCGACCAACAAGGGTTCGATCACCTCGGTGCAGGCGATCTACGTTCCCGCGGATGATTTGACCGATCCGGCACCAGCTGCTTCGTTCGCTCACTTGGATGCGACCACGACGCTGAACCGTGCGATCTCGGAGCTTGGCATTTATCCGGCGGTTGACCCGCTCGATTCCACCAGCCGCGTGCTCGAACCACGCGTTGTCGGTGCCGAGCACTACGAAACCGCGCGCCGCGTTCAGGAAACCTTGCAGAAGTACAAGAGCCTGCAGGACATCATCGCCATTCTGGGGATGGATGAACTGTCGGAAGAGGACAAGCTGATCGTCGCCCGCGCGCGCAAGATCCAGAAGTTTCTCAGCCAGCCCTTCCACGTCGCCGAAGTCTTCACCGGCATTTCGGGCGTGTTCGTGCAAATCGAAGACACCGTGAAGAGCTTCAAGGCGGTGGTCGATGGCGAATATGACCACCTGCCCGAACAGGCCTTCTACATGGTTGGCGGGATCGAACAGGTCATCGAAAAGGCCAAGAAGATGGCCGAAGAGGCGTAAGCAGCGATGACAAACCCACAGCACGCCGGATCACCCGATCTTGCCGACTGCGTCAACCAGACCTGTCCGTGGTCGGGCAAGCCGGTGTCGGGTGACAGCCTGACGCTGTATCGCGGGGCTGTCGTGGGCTTTTGCAACCCGGGGTGCCGGGACAAATTTGATGCGGCCACGAAGCACTTCGATGCCGCGCTGGACGGAAACGGATAATGCCACTCCACTTCGAACTCGTGACCCCCGCCAAGCTCGTCCGTTCGGAGGATGTCCACATGGTGGTCGTCCCCGGTACCGAAGGTGAATTCGGCGTGCTGGAAGGCCATGCGCCTTTCATGTCGACCATCCGCGACGGCGCAGTGCAGGTCTTCGCCAGCGCCAACGGCGCGCCGGAAATCATTCAGGTGCGCGGCGGCTTTGCCGAGGTCAGTGAAAAGGGCCTCACCGTACTCGCGGAGCATGTCGAGGGATAAGCCTGCACGACCAATCGACGAACCAACAACGAGGGCGGGCGAATGACCCGCCCTTCTTGCGTCTATCCCCTTCCCTTTGCTTGGTTATCCGGCCACACATGGGCCCAGCAATTCCTGAAAGCACAAGGCCGCTTTCGCTGCTTGTTTGATCACGATTTCCGGGCTGCGCAGTGA
Organism: Erythrobacter sanguineus; assembly: GCF_900143235.1. GTDB lineage: Bacteria > Pseudomonadota > Alphaproteobacteria > Sphingomonadales > Sphingomonadaceae > Erythrobacter > Erythrobacter sanguineus. The sequence continues at coordinate 151,676 of NZ_FRDF01000004.1, forward strand.
TGCCGCGGCGATGGGAATCGTTTTGAAGGAGAGGACGCTTGAAACTTGTCTCAACCCTTGCTCTGGCGCTCGCAATGACGATCACCGCAACCACCGGCGCATCGGCCGCCGAGGAAACCGCTAAGGAAAGCGGCGTCGCCGGCATCCCCGGCCCTGAACAGGATCCCTATATCTGGCTTGAGGAAGCCCGCAGCGAGGAGGCGCTCGATTGGGTCGCCAAGGAAAACACCCGCACCCTCGCCGCGTTCGAGGCTGACCCGCGATTTGCCCAGCTGAAGGCCGAGGCGCTGGCGATTTTCGACAGCGAAGATCGCATCCCCTTCGTCAGCTTCCGCCCCGATGGGCTGTACAATTTCTGGCAGGACAAGGCGAACCCCAAGGGCCTGCTGCGCCGCACCAGCCTTGAAAGCTACCGCACCGACGAACCCGAATGGGAGATCATTCTGGATGTCGACGCGCTGGCCGCGGCTGAAGGCAAGGAGTGGGTCTATCAGGGCTCGACCTGCCTGCCCCCGGCGCTCAACAAGTGCATGATCGCGCTGTCTGACGGGGGCGAAGATGCCACCATCATGCGCGAATTCGATACCGCGACGAAGCAGTTCGTCGAAGGCGGCTTTGTGCTCGACGCGAAAAGTCAGGGCGGCGTGCAGTGGATCGATGAAGACACGCTGCTGGTAGGCCGCGGCTTCGGCGAAGGCACCCTCACGGAAAGCGAATATCCCTTCACCAGCCGCGTGTGGACGCGCGGCACGGACATCGCCGATGCGCCCGAAATCTTCCGCGGTGAGCCAACCGACGTGTGGGCAGGGGCGAGCCTGCTGCGCGACAACACCGGAACGATTCACGCCCACACAGCATTTCGCGGCGTCAGCTTCCACGAAAGCCTCTACTACGTCGAAAAGGACGGCGAGTGGTTGCAACTCGATATCCCGAAGAAGGCATCACCCTACGGCATCGTGGACGGTCACCTGCTCTATTCGACCGATGTCAACTGGGAGGTGGAAGGTCAGACCTTCCCTGCCGACAGCCTGATCGCGGTCGATCTGGAGGAATGGAAGGCCAACCCGAACGGTGCGGCAAAGACCCTCGTCTGGGCGCCGGGCGAACGCCAGACCAAGCAGGGCGGCGCGATCACCGGGAATGCGCTGTTCGTGACGCTGCTCGACAATGTCGTGGGCAAGGTGCTGGAGTTCAACTTTGATACCAGCCAGAACGGGGGCCAATGGGTCAGCCGCGAGGTCGCCCTGCCCGACAACGCCACGCTCGGCATCGTGGCCTCGTCGAACGAGACCGACCAGATCATGTACACGGTCAGCGGGTTTCTGGAGCCGACCACGCTGTATTACACTGATGGCTCCGCGCCCCCGGCGGTGCTGAAGACCAGCCCGGCCTATTTCGCGCCTGACGGCATGGAGGTCGAGCAGCACGAGGCGACCAGCAAGGACGGAACGAAAATCCCCTACTTCATCGTCAAGCCCAAGGGGATGGTGCTGGACGGCGATACGGCGACGCTGCTGACCGGTTACGGTGGTTTCCAGGTCGCGCGCCTGCCGGCCTATCTCGGTTCGACCGGCAAGCTGTGGGTTGAAAAGGGCGGTGCCTATGTGCTCGCCAATATGCGCGGGGGCGGCGAGTTCGGGCCGATGTGGCACCAGACTGCGATCCGCGAGAACAAGCAGCGCACCTGGGATGATTTTATCGCGGTGGGTGATGATCTGGTGCAGCGCGGCTTCACCAGCCCCGAACATCTCGGCATTCAGGGCGGATCGCAAGGCGGCTTGCTGGTCGGTACCGCCTTTACCCAGCGGCCCGATCTGTTCGGCGCGGCCATCGTGCAGATCCCGCTGTTCGACATGCTGCGCTATCATCTGATCGGGCGCGGGGCTTCGTGGATCGGCGAATATGGCGACCCGCGCATCCCCGAACAGCGCGCCTGGATCGAAGGCTATTCGCCCTATCAGAAGATCGTAGCGGGCGTGGATTACCCCGCCCCGTTCCTGTGGGCATCGACCGCGGATGATCGCACCCACCCCGCGCACGCACGCAAGGGCGCAGCGCGCCTGAAGGAACTGGGCCAGCCCTATTACTACTTCGAGGATACCACCGGCGGCCATTCGGGCGGGGTCGACAATGATCAGCGCGCCAAGCTGCAGGCCCTGCAATTCGTGTACCTGATGCAGCGGCTGATGGACGAACGCGGTGCAACCGGCGGCGACTGAACTTCGCCGATCGCGACAAGGAAGATCAGGGGCGGCTTCAGCGATGGAGCCGCCCCTTTTGCATTCGCGAACAAGAGCAGCCGCGACAACCTGTAATACCAGCGCGCTAAGATGCTGACGCATCACGCGCTGGAAATGCTCAAGCGCCGCACGGGCTTAACCAATCCGACACTTTGCCCTCGGCTCGTCGCAAGCGCGGCACGGTGCACTTCATCAACGCCCGCTTAACCCTGTCTGGCAGCCCCTTGTTAAGCCTGACCGTCAACATTCCTTGCATCGGGGGCGATGACAGCAAGATCACAAAGGAGCCGACGCATGGCCTACCCCAGGGATATCTCGATTGCCGAAGCGGTCAGGCGCTACAGCCTGCCAAAGAGCCACCGCGTCCACTGGTCGAAGGCGCGCAAGGATGATGTGGTGCGCGCCGTGCGCGAACGGGCGATCAGTTTTCACGAGGCGCGCACGCGTTACCTGCTCAGCCGCAGCGAGTTTGAACAGTGGGAGAAGGATTACATCGCCAGCGGAGGCGATGCGGCCTGCGACAGGGCACAGATGCAGGACGCCTGAAGGTCAGTCCGCCGCGACCGGGATCAGGACCTCGTTACGGCGCAGCGGGCCGGGCACCATCGGGGCATCGTAAAAGGCATATTCCGCCTCACCCACAGGGGCGATACCCTGCCCGGCCAGCCATTCACGCAAGCTGGCTTCATGCGCGGCGAGATCGCCTGCGCTCCCGTTGCCGGCAAAACGGATTGCCGCCATCCGTCGGGCCGGCACCTCGGTCAGCGCAATATCGGCGGGCGCAGGCGGCAGGGTTTCGAGCGTGTACTTGGCCGGCATCACGAACCGCATCTGCCATGCGCCTTGGTCGGTTTCCTGCTGGATCACCGGCGCAGTCATGGCGATGCTTTCCCCGCCTTGGGGGCGATCCTGCGCAAAGATATAGGCGGCAAGGCGGCGGAAACTGGCCCCGCTGGCGCGCTGGCGATCCCCGGAGGAGGTGACTTCGGCCACCACCAGCGACGGGTAATCACGCAGTTCGAAATCCCCTTCGGCGCGGACCAGCGTAAATTCGGGTTCCTCAGTGTTGCGATACTGGGCGTAAACAGCGGCAGCTCCTACAAGCGCGATGCCCGTTCCGGCGGCGATCCATCGTCCGATGCGCATTGGCAAGTTCCTTGTGCAAAGCCCCCGGACAATCAGCCGTCGGGGAGCGCAAAGGTTCCCGCGCGTGCGACAGTCTATCGCGTCGGCGCGTCGAAATCGGCGGGCTTGTTGGCCACCCACGCGGCGAATTTGGCAATGGCAGGATTGTCACGGATCACATCGACATCATCGCCGATGCGCGCGAGTTCGCTGTTGGTGAAGTTGGCATGGATCGTCTTGTGGCAGATCGGGTGGACGGCAACCTTCACCTTGCCCTTCTTGGCCTTGGGCACAGGGTGATGCCACTGGACGATATCGCCCAGCGGGCGCGCGCAGAGCCAGCAGGTGAGACCGCTTTCATCGCTCATCCCTTGGCCTTGTCTTTTCCGGCAGCCTTTTTCTTCTTCATCGTATCGTGGAACCGATCAGCCCAGCCGGGTTTCACCAGCTGTTCGGCGCGCACCATGCGCAGTTCTCCGGTGGCGACATCGCGGCTGACGGTGCTGCCCGCTGCGACAATCGCATCCGCGCCGATGGTGACGGGGGCGACCAGCGCGGAATTCGAGCCGATGAAGGCCCGTTCCCCGATCACGGTCCTGTACTTGAAATAGCCATCGTAATTGCAGGTGATTGTGCCAGCACCGATATTGGCGCCCGCACCGATGGTGGCATCGCCGAGATAGGTGAGGTGGCTGGCCTTGGCCCCTGCGTGCAACACCGCGTTCTTGACCTCGACGAAATTGCCGACGAAGCTGCCCTCTTCCAGCACCGTGCCCGGGCGCAGGCGGGCAAAAGGCCCGACCTTGACCCCGCTGGCGAGGCTCGCGCCTTCGATATGGCTGTTGGCGCGCACCAGCACGTGATCGGCCACACGTACGCCGGGGCCGAAGAACACGTTGGGTTCGATCGTGACATCGCGGCCGACTGCGGTATCCCAGCTGAAGAACACCGTGTCGGGCGCCAGCAAGGTTGCGCCTTCATCCATCGCCTTCAGCCGGCGTGCCGCCTGCCAGCGGGCTTCGGCAGCGGCGAGTTCGGCGCGGCTGTTGATCCCGGCCACTTCGTCCGCGCTGGCCGCGGTCACCACCGCGCAAGGCCTTCCGTCGGCGATGGCGATGTTGATGACATCGGGAAGGTAGTACTCCCCTTGCGCGTTGTCGTTGCCGACCCGCGCCAGCAGCGCGAACAGATCCGCAGCGCGGGCGGCCAGCAGGCCCGAATTGCACAAGTGGCAGGCGCGCTCGCCTTCGTCTGCGTCCTTGTATTCGACCATCTTGAGGATGATGCCATCGTCGTCGGCGATCACCCGGCCATAGTGCAGCGGATCGTCAGGCTCGAACCCCAGCACCACGGCGGCGGGGGCATCGGGCGCATGCAGCCGTTCGATCATGGCGCGCACCGTTTCGGACCGCACCATCGGGCAATCGCCGAAGCAGACCAGCACATCGCCATCGAAATCGGTCAGCGCATCGCGTGCCATCAACGCGGCGTGGGCGGTGCCAAGCTGCGGTTCCTGCAAGGCGATGGTAACCCCGTGCCCCGCCAGTGCCGCTTCAAGCTGTTCGCGCCGGTCGCCTGCCACCACCACCGTCCGCGCCAGCGCCAATTCGGCGAAACTGTCGAGCAGGTGCAGGATCATCGCCCGCCCCGCAATCGGGTGCAGCACCTTGTGCAGATCGCTTTTCATCCGGGTTCCCTTGCCCGCTGCAAGAATGATGGCGGCGAAGGGATGTGTCGTATCAGTCATGGGGCCTGTCCTTAGGGAAACGCGCGCATGGCAGCAATTGCTTGCGGTTTGAAGAAGCATCCGCCACCCGCCCATTCTTCTGGAGGCAAGCATGCAAAAATTTCCCTTCGACGCGATCGGGTTCGACCTTGATGGCACCCTGCTCGATACCTTCCGCGATCTGGGCGCGGCGGTGAACCATGCGCTGGTGCTGGGCGGGTTCGCCGAGGTTTCGGTCGAAACCTCCAAGGATCTGATCGGCGGCGGGGCCAAGATCATGCTGGCGCGCGCGGTGGATGCGCAGGGCGGATTGCCGGCAGACGAGTTCAAGCAGCTCTACAAGGCGATGCTGACCTATTATTCCGCGCATAATGCCATCCACACCGTGCCCTATCCCGGTGTGCGCGAGGCGCTGGTGGATCTGGCGAACAAGGGCGTGCGGATGGCGGTGGTCACCAACAAGTTTGAAGGCTTTGCCCGCGATGTGCTCAGCCAGCTTGATCTGATCGGCGCGTTCGAGACGGTGATCGGCGGCGATTCGATGGGCAAGGGCGAAGATGGCCAGTTCCTCGCCAAGCCTCACCCAGCCCCGGTCATCGCCGCGCGCGAGGCGACAGGAAACGGTCACATGGCCTTTATCGGCGATTCGACCTATGATGTGCGCGCAGCGCGCGGGGCCGGCGTTCCGGTGGTTGCCGCAGCCTATGGCTATTGCGACATGCCACCGCATGAACTGGGCGCGGATGTGGTGATCGATTCGTTTCCCGAATTGATTCCCGCGCTTGAAGCGATTGGCAGCGCCAGCTGACCTTACGGCATCCGGCTCTGTCAGTTCGGCAGTTGCATGGCGCGCCCGAAAGTGCCACGCAGCGCCCGCCAATCAGGTTTACGCGGGCGTAAAGCGCATCAGCGCTGCGCTCCACTCGCAAGACAGGAGAAACACGCATGACCATCAGTTTCAAGGACAAGGTAGCCATCGTCACCGGTGCGGGCGGCGGTTTGGGTAAGGCCTATGCATTGGAACTCGCGCGGCGCGGTGCCAAGGTTGTGGTCAATGACCTCGGCGGATCGCGCGATGGCACCGGCACGTCTGACGCGGCCGCGCAGGTCGTCGCCGAGATCGAGGCGATGGGCGGCGAGGCGATCGCCAATGGCGCATCGGTCACCGAATATGATCAGATGGAAAAGATGGTCGCCGACGCCAAGCAGAAGTGGGGCGGCGTGCACATCCTCATCAACAACGCGGGCGTGCTGCGCGACAAGACCTTCATCAAGATGGAGCCCGCCGACTTCGAATTCGTGGTCAAGGTCCACCTCACCGGTTCGGCCTTCGCCACCAAGGCGTGCTGGGAAACCATGCGCGAACAGGGCTATGGCCGCGTGCTGATGACCGCGTCCTCAACCGGGCTGTTCGGCAATTTCGGCCAGGCCAATTACGGCGCGGCCAAGCTGGGCCTTGCAGGCCTGACCAAGACGCTGCAACTTGAAGGCGCGAAGTACAACATCCGCGTCAACTCGCTGTCGCCGGTCGCCGGCACGCGCATGACCGAAGACCTGTTCCCCGAAGAAGCGTTCAAGCTGTTCGCGCCGGAAAACGTGGTTCCGGCAGCACTGTTCCTCGTCAGCGAGGATTCGCCCACCAATGCCATCGTCGGCGCGGGCGCGGGCGGCTTCCATTCCTCGTGGACGGTGATGAACGACGCGGTGTGGCTGCCGGACGGCGAGCGCACTGTTGAAGGCTTCGCCGCACGCTGGGATGATATCAACGCCTTCACCAACCTTGTCGCCCCGCAATCGGGCAGCGAGCAGTCGGCCAATATCCTCAAGGCGATGCAGAAGGTCACCGGCACTGGCCCTGCCAGCGCGCGCGGCTGATCCGGTTCACATCGGGATAATTCAGGCCCGTCCCTGCAAAAGGGGCGGGCCTTTGCTTTTGGGGTGCTAATCGACCGCCTTCAACAGCCGCCGCTCCATCGGAGCGAGCACATTTGCCAGATCATGACCGCGCTTGAGCACCTGTCCGTGCTCACCGAACAGCGTCCACATCCCCTGCTTGGCCCTGAGCGCCGGGCGCTTTTCCAGCCGCGCCTGCGGACGTTCGGCAGCGCGGCGAAAGGCGGCGAAGGTGGCGGCGTGGCGATCGAAATTCATCGCGTAATCGCGCCACTCACCGGCAGCGACCATCCGGCCATAGAGATCGAGAATCCGCATCAGTTCGGCCCGTTCGAACCCGACCTGTTGCGCGCCACGGCCTGGAAAGCTGACCACCTGACCGGCCAGACCGGAAATCTGTCCCGTATTTTTCAATCACCCACCCCGGATCAATCTTCGGTCCCGTTTTTCAACGGCAATTCATCCTGCACCGGCGCATCGCGCTGGGCCAGCATCGCTTTCATCGTGGCGAGTTCTTCCTTCATGCCGGTAATTTCAGCCTCCAGCTTTTCGATGCAATCGCGGCGCGGGCGGCCTTCGTCGTCACAAGGAGGATCATCGCAGGGCGTGCCATAGGGGATGAATTCGCGCAGCCATTGTTCGGCTGGAACCAATGTCGAGCGTGCCTTCAATCCGACCATGGTCGCGCCCGCGGGCACATCTTCGGTCACCACCGCATTGGCCCCGACCCGCGCGCGTTCGCCAACCACGATCGGGCCGATGATCTGCGCGCCCGAACCGATGATGACATTGTCCATCAGCGTCGGATGGCGCTTGCCCCCCTTGCCGCTGGTCGGGTTGGTGCCGCCCAGCGTAACACATTGGTAGATCGTGACATTATCGCCGATTTCGGCCGTCTCGCCGATCACGGTAAAGCCGTGGTCGATGAAGAAATTCTTGCCGATGCTTGCGCCGGGATGGATATCGATCGCGGTCAGCAGGCGCGACAGGTGGTTCACGAAACGGGCGAGGAAATAAAGCCGCGCGTGGAACAGCCAATGCGCGATGCGGTGAAAGCCCAGCGCCAGCACGCCGGGATAAAGCAGGATTTCCCAACGCGAACGCGGCGCGGGATCGCGCGCACGCACCGAGTCGAGGTAGCTGCTCAGACGGTCGAACATGGCACCATAATTCCCACCAAAAGCCGCGCGATGCAACTCATGCGCTAGAGCAGGCGCTGCTGCTCGGGGCCATGCATGGCCTCAAGCGCCGCGCGCCATACCGACATGGTGGCGGGCGACTGACGTTCAAGAGAGATGCGGTCGATTGTCGCCACCAGCGTCTCGATCCCGGCAAAGCTGCGCTCGGTGCGGGGCACAAGATATTCCGCCGCGCCATCGGGCAGCGTCAGGCCGCGCGCCTCCGCATGGGCAAGGATCAGCTCCGCGGCAAATGCATCATCGGGCGCGCCAATCGCCAGTTGCAGCGATCCGCCAATGCGCGAGGCAAGATCGGGCAGCGCGATCTGCCAGCCGCCATTGCGATGATCGGCATTGGCGACCAGCAGCAGCGCCCCGCTTTCACGCACCCCGCCTTGCTGCACCGCGTTCCAGCGATGGAACAGGTCGGTCTCGTCCAGCTGCTCGGCATCGTCGATCACGTCGAGCCGTCCGGCCTCGGCAAGGCCCTGCGCCCAGCGGGCCAGCAGCGACTTGCCAGAGCGCGGCGGGCCGGTCAGCACCGCCACGTGAAACGGCCAGCGCAAGGGATCCTGCAAGGCCTCGATCACCGCAGCATTGGCGTTGCCGACGACAATGCGCTGCGCCTCGGTCGGCGCGCGGGCGGACAAAGGCAGGGCGATCTGGGAGGAAGTATGGCGGCTCATGCGCGATGGCACCCCGCGCCTCAGCGGCTGATGGCGAGCGCGTTTGCCCCCCGCCGCACCGTTAGCCCTCGCGCCTCAAGCGCGCCGGCGAGTTCTTCGAGCGTTCCGGCATAGCTTACGCTCATCACCGAGGTGCCGCCGATCGCGGTGCTGGTAACGGCCAGTCCGCGCACGCCCGCGGTGCCGCGCACCGCGCCAAGTGCAGCATCGAACGCCGCGGCATCGGGGGTGGCGAACTGCACGACAATGGATCGCACTGCTGCCTCGCCGGTTTCGGCGCCGGTCACCGGCTGGGCTTCAATCCGCGGCGCAACGCCAGCCGCCGCCGCTGCTTCGGCCTCGGCCCGCTCGCGCACCGCGCGGCCAATGTCGATCAGGCGCGCGATCGCCGGATCGACCTCGCCCGAACCGCCCAGCCGCAAGGTCGGATCGGGCCGCAACTTGCCGCTGACGAGCGCGCCGGTGAAGATACCGTCCATCTGCACGACCGCGCGCGCCAGCATCGCAGGCACTTCATCAGGCCCGGCGGCAGTCAGGGTGAAACTTTCAAGCACATGACTATCGGGGCCATAGCGCGCCGTGAAGGTGGCGTTCACCGGGCCGCCCGGGAACTGGTGGTCGATCCGGGCAAAGGCCATAAGCGCATCGGCCGCGCCATACTGATCCAGCGTGCTGCGCCACCATGCGCGGCTGTGGCGCCCGGTCTGGCCGAAATTGATCAGCAGCGAATCGCCCCCCGCCCCGCTTGGCCGGATGTAATCGATCCGGCTGGCGCCCGGATTGAACCCGGCCCAGGCACGCTGCCACGCATTGCGCCGTTCAAATGCGGTATAAGTCCCGCCGCTGACTTCGACCGGGATCAGCAGCATTGGTGCCGAACGCGAGGCTTGCTGCGCCCCGCCAAGATAGCCACTGGCGCGCTGCCGGTCCAACACCACGCCCAGCGTCGCGATATAGCGTTTGGGGCCCAGCCGCTCCTGCTCGATCACGATGGCGGAAACGAGGCCGTCAAGCTGGCTGTCGCCGATCTTGGGGCCCTTGATCTTGGCCCACGCCTTGCGCTGCGCCTCGCGCCAGCCCTTGGCGCGCGCTTCTTCGGCAGAATCGCCAGTGACATCGACGCTGATCCCGCGCACCTCGATATCTGCACTGGCGGCAGTGGGCGCGATGCCGCGATCGCCCGCCACCTGCGCCACCAGCGCATAGCCGCCGCCCAGCAAACCGAGCGCCAGCGCCACGCCGCCCAACTGGCGCAGCAGGGCACGAGCCGCCGGGCGATCAGGGGCGGCACCGGGGCCGGAAAGGGAGGGAGACACGCTCATCGGGGAAATCGCGCGCCTTTTGCCCAATGGCGAGTGGAAATCCAAGCACGAAAGGCTAAAGCGGCGTGCATGAACGGCAAGAACTCCCCTTACACCTATGCCGAAGCCGGCGTATCGATCGCTGCGGGCAATGCCCTTGTGAAAGCCATCGCCCCGCTGGCCAGGGCCACCGCGCGTCCCGGCGCGACCAGCGAGCTGGGTGGATTCGGCGGGTTTTTCGATCCCAGGGCGGCAGGCTATAACGATCCCCTGCTGGTCGCGGCGAACGACGGGGTCGGCACCAAACTGAAGCTCGCGATCGAGCATGACCGGCATGATAACGTTGGCATTGATCTGGTCGCCATGTGTGTCAACGACCTGATCGTGCAGGGCGCCGAGCCCTTGTTCTTCCTCGATTATTTCGCCACCGGCAAGCTGGAAAACGGCGTTGCCGAGCGGGTGATCGCCGGGATTGCGGAAGGCTGCAAGATCGCGGGCTGCGCGCTGATCGGCGGCGAAACGGCGGAAATGCCGGGGATGTATGCGCCCGGTGATTACGACCTGGCGGGCTTCTGCGTCGGCGCGGTCGAGCGCGGAGAGCAGCTTACCGGCGACAAGGTTGCGCCGGGCGATGTGCTGATCGGGCTGGCGTCATCCGGTGTCCATTCCAACGGCTATTCGCTGGTGCGCAGGCTGGCGGCGGACAAGGGCTGGAAACTCAACCGTCCCGCCCTGTTCGATCAGGAGCAACTGCTGATCGACGCGCTGATTGCGCCCACCCGGATTTATGTTTCGAGCCTGCTGCCGCTGATCCGCGACGGCCAGATCAACGCGCTCGCCCATATTACTGGCGGCGGATTGCTGGAAAACATCCCGCGTATCCTGCCCGATGGCGCACACGCCCATGTCGACGCCGACCTGTGGCCGCAGCCGCGCCTGATGGCGTTCCTGCAAGCGCAGGGGCATATCGAGCCGGAGGAAATGGCCCGCACCTTCAACTGCGGGGTTGGCATGGTGCTGGCCGTGGCGGCGGACAAGGTTGCGGCGGTCACCCAGCGGCTTGAAGCGGCGGGCGAAACAGTGTTCGAGGTTGGCCGGATCGAAAGCGGCGACAAGGGCTGCACCGTGCGCGGTTCGGTCGAAACGTGGGCGGCACAAGGCGAATGGAGCGCGACCCATCTTGGCTGAAAAGGCCCGCATCGCCATCCTCATATCGGGTGCCGGCACCAACATGGCCGCGCTGCTCTATGCCAGCCGCATGGCTGACGCGCCCTATGAGGTGGTACTGGTCGCCAGCAACGATCCCGCAGCGCCCGGCCTGAAGCTGGCTGGGCTGGAAGGCATCCCCACCTTCGCCCAAGCGCACAAGGGGATGACCCGTGCGAGCCATGATGCGGCGATGGAGGCCGCCGTGCTGGAGGCAGGCGCCGATCATATCGTGCTGGCCGGCTATATGCGCATCCTGTCGGATGAATTCGTGCAGCGCTGGGAGGGTCGGATGCTCAATATCCATCCCTCGCTGCTGCCCAGATACAAGGGGCTGGACACCTTCGCCCGCGCGATCGAGGCCGGGGACAGCCATGCCGGAGCGAGCGTGCATCTGGTCACGCCCGATCTCGATTCGGGCGAAGTTCTGGCGCAGGCCCGCGTCGCCATCGCGCCGGGCGAAACGCCCGCCAGCCTTGCCGAGCGGGTGCGGCTGGCCGAACACCAGCTATTCCCGCGTGCGGTGGCCGATTACGTGTCGCGCTGGCGCAATCCGGCATGGCTGCTGGCCGCAGTGCGCGCCCGCGCCCTCGCCCTGCCGGAAACCTGCGAGCAGGACAGCTTCGGTTCGGCGGGTTTCCGGGTCGGCACAGGCAAATCGGGCAAATATTTCGCCTATTTCTCCGACCGGCCCCACGGCCATGAACGGATCGCGCTGCTGGTCAAGACCAGCGGGATGGACGAACTCCATGCACTGGTCGAGGATCAGCCGGAGACCTATTTCAAACCCGCCTTCTATGGGCCGAGCGGCTGGGTCGGGCTGACCCTCGACCGGGCTGATCTGGACTGGGGCGATGTCGATGCGTGGCTGCAAAGAAGCTGGCGCTCTGTCGCGCCCAGACGGTTGACGCGCTTCATGGATGTAGCGGACGAATTCTGATGGCTCCGGCCCGCGATCATCTGCTGGCGCGCGGGCCACTCGCGCAGCGGGCGAACGACTTCCTCGGCAAGGCGTGGGACAAGGGCTGGTTGCCCCCGCCCAATCTCGATCCAGACGCACTGTGGGCGCTCGCGGCCAAGCCCTATGGCGCGAAGGCCGAAGCGGCAGAGCAGGGCGGGCGCAGCGCCGAGGACGTTGCCGATTTCCGGGAGCGGCTCACCCGGCTGGTCGCAGCGGCCCATGCCGAGGCTGATCTCAACCCGCTCGGCACAGCGATGGCCTGGGGGCAATTGTCGCGGGTGGTGAAGAACCGGCTGGCGTTCGGCGCGCTATGGGCAGATCGGCCCGCCCTTCCCGCCACACCGCTGCCTGCGCCGATCATCGTCATCGGACACATGCGCAGCGGCACCACCCGGATCCACAAGCTGCTGGCCGCTGACCCCGCGCATTCGCACACCCGCTATTGCGATGCCTATCACCCGGTTCCGGCGCGCTTTGGGATGAACAGGCTCGTCAGCAAGGTCGAACTGGCGATGCTGGGCGCGATCAATCCGTGGATGCAATCGATCCACCCGATGGCACCCAGCGGCGTGGAGGAGGAGCTGGCATGGCTATCTGCCGCGCTCCACCATTCGATTTTCGAATCGCAGTGGCATATCCCCGCTTACAGCGCGTGGAGCGAAGGCCAGGACCCTGCGCCCGTCTACCGCGAGATGCTGCGCATTCTCAGGACCGACGCTGCACACCGCGGTATCGCCGACCGTCCCCGCGTGCTGAAAGTCCCCGCCTTTGCCGAGGATCTCGCCACGCTGCTCGCCCTGCTGCCCGGGGCGCGGTTGGTGCTGGCCCAGCGCGAGCCTGAGGCGGTGCTGCGCAGCGCCGTCAGCCTCGCAGCGAACCAGATGGCAATACAGTCCGACGCTTGCGACCTTGGACAGATCGCCGCGCGCTGGCGGCACAAGATCGCCCTGCGCGAGGAACGGATCACAGGCGCGCTGGCGGGCTGGCAAGGCCCCATCGCGCGGCTGACCTTCGATGAACTGAACGCCGATTGGGAAGGTGCGATGGCGCGCTGCTATGCCGATCTGGGGATGATGCTGTCGGCCGACGCGCTGATCGCGATGCACAAGGTGATGGCAGCAAGCGCCGAAGGCCACCACCACGCCCATGCTGCGCAACTCGCGCGGTTTGCAGAGGCAGAATAAAGCAAAAGGGCCGCCCCAGCCGGGACGGCCCTTGGCATCGCAAGCGGCGAAAAATCAGCCGACGATTTCGTCTTCGTTGAAGAAGAACGCGATTTCGATCGCGGCATTTTCTTCGCTGTCCGAACCGTGGACGGTGTTTTCACCGATCGACAGGGCCAGTTCCTTGCGGATCGTGCCGGGGGCAGCATCAGCCGGGTTGGTCGCGCCCATGATGTCGCGGTTGCGGGTCACGGCGTCTTCGCCTTCGAGAACCTGCACCACCACCGGCTCGCTCATCATGAAATCGACGAGTTCCCCGAAGAAGGGACGCTCGCGGTGGACGCCGTAAAAGCCTTCGGCCTGTTCGCGGGTCATGTGGATTCGCTTGGAAGCGACAACGCGCAGACCGGCGTCTTCCAGCATCTTGGTGACCGCGCCGGTCAGGTTGCGGCGGGTGGCATCGGGCTTGATGATCGAAAAGGTGCGGGTAACCGCCATGGTATGAGTGTCCTTGAAAGGCAGCGGGGTGGCTGCACGGGGGAAATCCCGCCCGGCATCGCGGGACAGGTAAATTGCGCCGCGCCCCTAGCCCCGGGCGGGCGCGGTTTCAAGTCCCATCAACTGGCAGCCGCCAGCCACGCCGTTCAGCCCGCCTTGCTGCCGATGATCAACTGGCCGGTGGTGGCATCACCTTCATTGGGATTGGCGGTGACCGACAGGGTCGATCCGTCGCGCTTGCGCTCGCCCCCGATCATCAGGCTGCCATTCATGTTGGCGTCGATCTGGATGTCGAAACCGGCCTGCTCGGCCTGCTTGCGGAAATGCGCGATCACCTTGTCGGCAGCGTCGCCGGTTTCGAACATCACCATCGTGCCCTTGCCGTCGGGCTGGTTGACGACCGTGTTGGTAAGGACCTTGGCACCGGGATAGAGGCTGAAGCCGTCGGGCAGATCGACCGGTACATCCGTGCCCGATCGCAAGGTGGCGGTGCCATCCGCGCTCTTGACCGTCATCGAGGTTTCGCCGCTGTCCTTGTCGATGGAATATTCGGCGGTTTCGCCGTCATCAGTCGTGAATTCCCCCGAGGTTTCCGAACCGCAAGCCGTCAGCATCAACGCCGTGCCGCCAGCCATAACCCCAGCCATAACCAGTGCCGAAATGCGCATTTTCTCTCTCCCCAGTCACATCCGGCGCGCAGCATTCCCCATCGGCACGCTTGCGGCAAGCCTTCAGCCCTTTTTCACCCAGCGCCCGTCTTCCTGCGCGAAATAGGCGCGTTCGATATCGGCGCGGCCATCCTGTGCGCGCCACGCCTGCCGCGCTTCGGGCGCAGCCTCCGGTGGGAACAACAGAAAGACGCGGGCAAACCCTTCGCTGTCCCGGTAAACGCCATCGGCAAGGATCAGGTGACTGGCACCATTGGGAGCCGCAAGATCGCCCGACAGCAGGATCGGCTGACGCTCGGCCCCCGGCGCCTCCGCCTCGCCATTGGCAAGGAAGCTTTCCGGGCCGGCCTGCCACAATTCGCGCGAAATCGCGGCGCGCTGCTGCGCCTCGGCGGTGACCACCAGCACGCGCTCGCCCTCGCCCAGCACACGCCTGGTGATCAGCGCGACGACCTTCTCAAGCGGGTCACGGGTGTATTGCCAGAAATCGAGCTTTTGTGTCATCCTATCCTACCGCTTCGCTACGTGAGGAGGGGATGAGTGATTGACGATCTCATGACGAATATTTCCCTCTCCGGCACCGGTCGGAACAATATTTCACACCGCCCCAGTCCCGCTCCCACTTCTTGCGCCAGGTGAAGGGCAGCCCGCAGGCGAGGCAGGTCTTGGTCGGTAAATCCGACTTCTTCCGCATCTTGGGGATGAAACGTCTCCCCGATCAGCCTTCCACGACATCCCGCACGAACTGATCGAGCAGGCGCACCCCGTAACCGGTTGCGCCCTTGTCCCATGAATGACCGGGCTTTGATGCCCACACCATCCCGGCGATATCGAGGTGCGCCCAAGGCGTGCCGTTCTTCACGAACCGTTGCAGGAACTGCGCGGCGGTGATCGATCCGGCCTCGCGCGGGCCGACATTCTTGATGTCTGCAACGGGCGAATCGATCAGCTTGTCGTAATTGGCGCCAAGCGGCATCCGCCACAGCTTGTCGCCCGTGGCCTTGCCCGCTGCCGTCAACTGGTCGGCCAGCAGATCGTCATTGGCGAACATGCCGCCATATTCATTGCCCAGCGCAATGATCATCGCGCCGGTCAGCGTGGCAAGATCGACGATCCGGGCCGGCGCATATTCTTCCTGCGCCCAATGCAAGGCATCGCATAGCACCAGCCGCCCTTCGGCATCGGTGTTGAGCACTTCGACCGTCTGCCCGCTCATGGTGGTGACGATGTCGCCGGGGCGCTGCGCCTTGCCGTCGGGCATGTTTTCGACCAGGCCCATCACGCCGATCACGTTGGCCCTGGCCTTGCGCGAGGCGAGCGCCAGCATCGTGCCTGCCACCGCGCCCGCACCGCCCATGTCCCACTTCATGTCTTCCATGCCCGGCGGCGGCTTGAGCGAGATCCCGCCGGTATCAAAGGTGACACCCTTGCCGACGAACACGGTCGGCTTGTCATCCCCCCCGCCGCCGTTCCAGCGGATCGCCAGCAGCTTCGATTCATGCTCGGAACCCTTGCCCACGCCGATCAGCGCGCCCATGCCGAGCGCCTCCATATCCGGTTCGCCCAGCACCGTGATTTCCACCCCGGTGCCGGCGAAGGCTTCCTCGCAGGCGGCCACGAAGGTGGCGGGGTAAATGATGTTGGCCGGTTCCGTCACAAGCGAGCGGGCGAATTCCACGCCCTTGGCCAGCGCAGCCTCACGCTCCCACACAGCTTCGGTCCCGCCGGGCGCGTTGATCACATGGATGGTGGCGAGCGATGGCCGCTTGTCGGCAGCCAGTTTGGTGCGATACTTGTCATGCCGCCAGCCGCGCAGGCGCAGACCGAGCAGCACCGCAGCGGCATCATCGGCCGAAAGCCCGGCCTGCCCCAGATCGAGCACCATCGCAGCTTCGCCAGAAACCAGGTATTTGCCGGTCAGGGCAGCGCCCGCGCGTTCCAGATGCAGCTTGCGTTCGGCCGCCCCTGCCTCGCCCGCGCCAGCCAGCGCGATCCGCCGCAGCGTTCCGCCGTCGCTGGCAAAACCTTCGAACACCTGCCCGACTCGTCCGGAGAAACGCGCGGCAGCCGCACCTTCGGTCAGCGCCGCATCAAGCCCGGTCAGGGGCGAACCCTGGTTCACGATCCGGGCGTGAAGGCGGACTGCGGAGGGCGGCGTGGCGGTAAAAAGGATCTGCATGGGGTCTCCGCAAGGATAGGAAAAGCGCCGGAGGCAAAGGCGCGGTCGCCCGGCGCTGGCAGGGTCTGACCCGCACCTGCCGGAAACGGCGCGCGCAACGCCGCAAACCAGATTGCGATTAAGCGCGAGCGGTGCAATAGGCAAGGCCATGTCGGGAGGCTCCACGAATGGATCGCGCATCGCCGCGTCCCCAGGCTTGCGTCCCCCGGCGCGGGCCGCTGCCCTGTGCGCCCTGCTTGCGCTGGCCTTCGCAGCCGCGCCCGCTGCGCTGGCCGCACAGGACAAAGCCGTGCCAACAGGCCCGCCAGAGCAAACCCCGACCGAAACCGAAACCGAAACCGCGCGGGCGATCGATTTCGAGGCCGAGCAACTGGCCTATGACCGCGAAGTCGACACCGTCATCGCTCTCGGCAATGTCATCCTGCGCTCGGACGACCGCTCGGTGCGGGCCGATCAGGTCAGCTGGGATCGCCGCACGGGGAACATCATCGCCACCGGCAACATCCGGCTGGTGGACGAGGCCGGCAACCAGCTCTTCACCGACCAGATCGAACTGAGCGAGACCTTCGAAGCCGGGGCCATGGCCGAATTGCTGATCGCCCTGCGCGCCGGGGGACGGCTCGCCGCGCGCTCGGCGCAGCGCGATGAAAGTGGCATCGCGGTGCTGACTGATGCCGCCTACACCGCCTGCGCCGTGACCGATGCCGAGGGCTGTGCCAAGAATCCGAGCTGGCGCATCACCGCCAAGCGCGTGACCTTTGATCAGGAGACACAGCGCATACGGTTTACCGGCGCGATGCTGGAACTGTTCGGGGCGCGCATCCTGCCACTGCCCGGTCTTGCGCTGCGCACCGACGGCAAGGCCGAATCCGGCTTTCTCGTTCCCGATTTCCGGGTCAGCCAGGTCAACGGGCTGGAGATGAGCGGGGAATATTACTGGCGGCTTGGCGACAACCGCGATCTGACGCTGGGCGCCTATGTGTTCTCCAACGTCGCGCCGATGGCGAGCGCCAAGTGGCGGCATCTGACCGACAAGGGTGCCTATCAGGTCACAGGCTATCTTACCGCCAGCGACCGCCTTACCGATTTCACCGGTGCGGCAGGGTTTCAGAATGAACCGCGCGGCTACATCGAAGGCAACGGGCGGTTCCAGTTCTCGCCCGAATGGAGCCTCACCAGCTCGATCCGCCTTGCCACGGACCGCACCTTCCTGCGCCGCTACGATCTCAGCCGCGATGACCGGCTGCGCTCGACCATCAATCTCGAACGGATCACCGACAAATCCTATTTCTCGCTTGCCGGCTGGGCCACGCAGACGCTGCGGATCAATGCCCAACAGGGGCAGATCCCGCTGGCCCTGCCCGCGCTCGATTTCCGCCAGATTGTCGCCGACCCGGTGCTGGGCGGCGAGGTTGAATTGCAGGTCAATTCGCTCGCGCTGCTGCGCAATGACGGGCAGGATACCCAGCGCGCCTTTGCCGGGGCGAAATGGGATCTGCGCCGCCTGACCGGCCTTGGTCAGGTGGTGACCATGACCGCGCTGGTGCGCGGCGATGTCTACAATACCGACAATATTCTGGCGACCACCACCCCGACCTATCGCGGGACCGAGGGGTGGACAACGCGCGGCATTGCCACCGCCGCGATCGACATCGAATGGCCGTTTGCGGGCGAGGCTTTCGGCGGCACGCAGGTCCTGAAGCCGCGCGTTCAGATCGTTGCCAGCCCCAAGCTCACCAATCTTGCCGTGCCCAACGAGGATGCGCGCGCGATCGATCTTGAGGATTCGAACCTTTTCGCCCTCAACCGCTTTCCCGGCTATGATCGGGTCGAAGACGGGACCCGCATCACCTGGGGCGTCGATTGGGAATTGCAGCGCCCCGGCTGGCGCGTGTCGACCACCATCGGCCAATCCTACCGCTTCGATGATCCCGAAGATCAGATCTTCCCGGTCGGCACCGGCCTGTCTGAACGCGTATCCGATTTCGTCGGGCGCACCCAGATCCGCTATCGCAATTTTCTCAATCTGACCCACCGCTTCCGGCTCGACAAGGACGACCTTGCGATCCGCCGCAATGAAATCGACGCGGCCATCGGATCACGCCGCACCTATGTCGAGATCGGCTACCTGCGCCTCAACCGTGATATCCAGACGGTGGAGGATCTGCGTGACCGCGAGGAATTGCGCGCCGCTGCGCGAATCGCCTTCGGGCGCAAATGGTCGATGTTCGGGTCGGGCGTGTTCAACCTGACCAATGCCGATGAAGACCCGGTTTTCCAGCCCGACGGTTTCGAGCCGATCCGCACACGGCTCGGGATCGCCTATCAGGACGACTGCATCGAATTCGGCGCGACCTGGCGGCGCGATTTCATCACCGCAGGCGATGCTGCGCGCGGCAACACATTCCAGCTGTTCTTCGCCTTGCGGAACCTCGGCTTCCGCTAGGTGCCCAGCGAATTGGCAGCGCCGACAAATCGGGCTAAGGGGCAGGCCAAGGCGCAAGCTCGCCCGACCCTCGCGGGACAGGGTCAGACTCAGCTTGCGTTCAGCCATGCCAACGCATGGGCCGGAGTTATCGCGTGAGGGGTCGCGCAGGAATTCGCATAATGGCGGGATTGAACGAGTGAAAATGAAGCTGTTTTCCAAGACCACCAAGTTCGGGATGCGCGGCGGCGTGATGCTGACTGCGCTGGCGGGTCTGGCGGGGCTGGCGCTGGTTCCGGCGGCCGCTCCGGCCCAGACCATCGCCGTGCCGACCGCCGACAACCCTTTCGGGCTGCCCGCGGATATCACCATCTTCGGCAAGGCCGATCCCGACCGCCGCACGGCGACGGCGGTGGTCAACGGTTATGTCATCACCGGCACCGACATCGACCAGCGCGTCGCGCTCGTCACTTCGGCCTCGGAAGCGCCGATCGAAGGCGAGGAACTGCTGCGTCTGCGGGTGCAGGTGCTGCGCAACCTGATCGACGAAACGCTCAAGGTGCAAGCGGCCGAGGCCGCCGAACTGAAAGTGTCGGCGGCGGAGGTCGAGCAGACCTATCAACAGCTCGCAGCCCAGAACTTCGGCACAAATCCCGAAAAGATGGACGAATATCTGCTTTCGATCGGCTCCTCGCCTTCCGCGCTCAAGCGCCAGATCGAAGGCGAAGCCGCTTGGGAAAACCTGCTGCGGCGCAATATCATGCCCTTCGTCAATGTCTCGGCCGAAGAAGTGAACGACGTGCTCGCCCGGCTCGAAGCCTCGCGCGGGACAGATGAATACCGGCTCGGCGAAATCTACCTCTCCGCCACTACCGAAAACCGCGCTGCGGTGTTGAGCAATGCTCAGGCGATCATGCAGCAATTGCAGCAGGGCGGCAGCTTTGTCGCCTATGCCCGGCAGTTCTCCGAAGCGACCACGGCGGTGGTTGGCGGCGATCTGGGATGGGTGCGGCTCGGCCAGCTTCCGCCGCCGCTTGCAACCGCGGCGCGGCAGATGCAGGCAGGCCAGTTGCAGGGGCCGATCGAAATTCCAGGCGGTTTCTCGATCCTTTACCTGATCAACAAGCGCCAGGTGCTGATGGCCGATCCCAGCGACGCGATCCTCAGCCTCAAGCAGATTTCGATCGCGTTCCCGCCGGACGTGACCGAAGCGCAGGCCGAAATCAAGGTCAACGAATTCGGAACCTTCGTCGAATCCCTCAGGGGCTGCGGCGATGTTGACGGGGCGGCGGCGCAGTTCGGCGCGCAGGTGATTTCCAACGACCAGCTGAAGGTCGCCAGCCTGCCCGAACAGCTGCGGCCGCTGATCATGAACCTGCAGATCGGCCAGACCACGCCGCTGTTCGGCGGGATCGAGGATGGTGTGCGCGTGCTGATGCTGTGCGGACGTGACGATCCCGAGGATGCCGGCGCACCGACCTTTGCCGCGGTGATGGACCAGATCGAGCAGGAACGCATCAACAAGCGCGCCCAGCGTTACCTGCGCGACCTGCGCAACGACGCCTATATCGAATACAATTGAGCGCACAGGCCGCGCCTCTCGCCATCGCGCTGGGTGATCCGGCGGGCATCGGCCCGGAAGTGATACTCGGCGCGTGGCTGCGCCTTCGCAAGGAAGGGCGCCCGCCGCCCGCCTTCGTGGTCGGCGGCCCTTCGCTGTTGCGGGCGGCGGCGGAGACACTCGGCATCGATTGCCCGATCGTGCCAATCGCCGATCCGGCCGAAGCCCTGTTCGCATCATCTGCTGGCCTGCCGGTGATGGCCGGGCTGGATGCGGCATGGACGCCGGGCGCGCCGAGCCGCGAGGGCGCACAGCTTGCGCTCGCCTCGCTCAGCTGGGCAACGCGGTTCGCGCTTTCCGGCGTGGCGGGTGGCCTTGTGACCGCTCCTGTCTCCAAAGGCGCGCTGGCGGCGATCGGCTGGGACTATCCCGGCCAGACCGAATTTCTCGCCGATGCCTGCGGCCAGCCCTATCGCGATGCGGTGATGATGCTGGTCGGGCCGAGCCTGCGCACCGTGCCGCTGACGGTCCACGTGTCGCTCGCCGAAGTGCCGGGTTTGCTTTCGTCGGAACTGATCATCCACAAGGGACGGATCGTTGCCACGGGCCTCCGGCGCGATTTCGGGATCGCCGCACCGCGCCTCGCGGTCGCTGCGCTCAATCCGCATGCCGGAGAAGGCGGCCAGTTCGGCGACGAGGAAGCGCGCATCATCGCACCTGCCATTGCTGCCCTTCAGGCCGAGGGGATCGACGCCTTCGGCGCCGTCCCCGGCGATGCGCTGTTCACCCCGCGCGCGCGCGCCACCTATGACGCAGCGCTGGCGATGTATCACGATCAGGCGCTGATCCCGCTCAAGGCGCTTGAGGTGGACGAGGGCGTCAATGTGACGCTCGGTCTGCCGATCATCCGCACCTCGCCGGATCACGGCACCGCCTTCGACATTGCGGGCAAAGGTCTTGCCGATCCCGGCGCAATGGCAGCAGCGATCATCATGGCGAACGAGATGGCCGCAGCGCGGGCGACAGCGGGCAGCAATGGCTGATCTTCCCCCGATCCGCGAGGTGATCAAGCGTCACGGCCTCGCCGCGTCGAAGGCGCTGGGGCAGAACTTTCTGCTCGACGAACAATTGCTCGCCCGCATTGCCGCATTGCCCGGTGATCTGACGGGCGAAAGCGTGCTGGAGGTCGGCCCCGGCCCCGGCGGGCTGACCCGGGCGCTGCTGCGCGCCGGGGCGAAGGTCACCGCGATCGAGATGGACCGCCGCTGCCTTCCCGCGCTGGCCGAACTGGGTGAGGCGTTTCCGGGTCAGCTGACGGTGATCGAGGGCGATGCGCTGAAGCTTGATCATGCCACGTTGATGCACGGCGCGCCGTTTCACGTGGCTTCCAACCTGCCCTATAATGTCGGCACCGCGCTGTTCGTGAAATGGCTTTCGGGAGAGGCGTGGCCGCCGCAATGGCGCTCGCTCACGCTGATGTTCCAGCGCGAGGTGGCAGATCGGATTGTCGCTGCGCCGGGCAGCGATGCCTATGGCCGGCTGGCCGTGCTGGCCCAGTGGCGCGCCGATGCCGCGCTGGCGATGAAAGTCCACCGCAGCGCCTTCACCCCGCCGCCCAAGGTCATGAGCGCGATTGTCCATGTTACCCCCGCCGACATGCCCGAAACGGTATCGGCCCGGATGCTCGAACGCCTGACCGAAGCCGCCTTTGGCCAGCGCCGCAAGATGCTGCGCCAGAGCTTGAAGGGGGTGCCGGGCGCGCTCGATGCGCTGGCGGTGCTGGGCATTGACGAGACGCGGCGGGCAGAAACGCTGGGCGTGGCCGATTTTGTCGCGCTGGCGCGGGCGCTGGATCAGAACCGGCACGCGGGCTGAACTTTCTTCAGACTTCCGGTGCGTGGACGGCAAAAGGTGGGGGATTTGCGTTGCTAGGCTCGCACTCCCGTTTCGGGGGAGCAGGTCCGTCGCTCTGGCAGCGGCCCTTCTACGTCTTATCAACCGTGGGAAAGGTGGGGGATTTGCGTTGCTAGGCTCGCGCTCCCGTTTCGGGGGAGCAGGTCCGTCGCTCTGACAGCGGCCCTTGTACGTCTTATCAACCGTGGGAAAGGTGGGGGATTCTGTTGCTAGGCTCCCCCGGGCCCCCGGTATCCGTTCTGTTGCCCGGTCGGTCCAACCGCGCTTTTTAGCCTTATAATATCAGGGCGTTAGCCCATCAATTACGCGGCGATTGCGAGTGCTTCGTTATCGTTGGCACTTATGGTTTTTGAGCCTTATGCGGGTTACTCAGCCCGGGCAAAAACTACGCTTTTCAACACACGTCGATCCTGGTTCGGCCCCATCAGGAGTTGCGGTTGCCACTGTGATGGGCCGCCGCTTCTGGTGGAGCCGCCGGGTACTGCCCCCGGGTCCGTTGCATCTATTGCACGCAGCAATTTATCGCCATAGTCGGTTGCCCGACGCCGCTGATATAGCGCGCCGATCCTGAATTTAAAGTGACTAAAGCGTGCGCGCGGCCAGGCATGCCCTCACTTCTTCAGCGCGTCCCTGATCTCGGCCAGCAGCTCGATTTCAGTCGGCCCGGCGGGCGCTGCGACTTCTTCTTTCTTCTTTTCGAACTGGGTGGTGATCCTGGTCGCATAGCGCACCAGCATAAAGATGATGAAGGCGAGGATCACGAAGTTGATCATCACCGAAACGAACGCCCCCAGCCCCAGCACATTGGCCCCGGCCTCGCGCGCGGCGGCCAGCGTCGTGCCGGGTTCGACCTCGCCCGCAAGCACGATGTAGCGATCCGAGAAATCGATATTGCCGAAAATCGCGCCGACAACCGGCATGATGATCTCATCTGTCAGCGACTTCACGATCCCCGAAAACGCGCCCCCGATGATCACCGCGACCGCCAGCTCCATCACATTGCCCTTGGCGATGAAGGCCTTGAATTCCGACAACATGCTAATCCCCTTCATGTGCTGTTTGCCCCCTTCTGGCACTCTCGCGGCGACCTGCCAAGCCACGTGATTTTGTCCGTTCACGGCTTGAACCGGCAAGGGGGTGTGCTATATCGACAATACAGGAAGTTGCTGCGCTGCTTTGAATCGGGGGCTCGCGCCATCAGAAGGGATCGATTCATGAAATTCACCACCATGCTGCGCGGCGCGTTCGCCGCCGTGGCCGCGCTCAGCCTTGCGGCCTGCGGGATCAACTCGGTGCCCGCGGCCGAGGAAGAAGCCAAGGCCAAGTGGGCCGATGTCGAAGCGCAGTTCCAGCGCCGTGCCAACCTCGTCCCCAACCTCGCCGAAGTCGCGCGCGGTGCTGCCGAAAGCGAGCGGGCGATCCTCACCGAAGTAACCGAGGCCCGCGCGCGTGCGACCAGCGTCAATGTCAGCGCCGACAATCTTGACGATCCCGCCGCGATGGAGCAGTTCGCCGCCGCGCAGGGCCAATTGAGCCAGGGCATCGGACGTCTGCTGGCGAGCTTCGAGGCCTATCCGCAGATCCAGTCGAACCAGAACTTCCTTGCGCTGCAAAGCCAGCTCGAAGGCACGGAAAACCGCATCGCGGTCGCCATCCGCGACTACAACGAGGCGGTGCGCAAGTATAACACCACGATCCGCACCTTCCCCGACATCATCGGCGCAAACATCATCCACGGGGCCGAGCCGCTGGTGCCCTATGCCGCCGTGACCGAAGGCGCGGAAGCCGCCCCGACGCTCGACATGACGAGCAACTGATCGGCGTGATCCGGTCGCTGCTCATATTGCTCGCGTTGGCGGGGGCGTGGTTTGCCTCCCCGCTTGCCGCACAGCCGCAATTTCCCGAACTCACCGGGCGCGTGATCGATAAGGCCGACATCCTCTCGCCAGAGGAAGAAGCGGCGCTGACCGCCCGGCTTGAGGCGCTGGAAACGCAGTCGCAGCGGCAATTGGTGGTCGCCACCATTCCCGATCTGCAAGGCTATGACATCGCCGATTACGGCTATCAGCTTGGACGTGCATGGGGCCTTGGCGATGAAAGCCGCAATGACGGCGCGCTGCTGCTGGTTGCGCCCAATGATCGCAAGGTGCGGATCGAAGTCGGCTATGGCCTCGAAGGCTATCTTACCGATGCATTGTCCTCGCTGATCATCCAGAACGCCATCTTGCCGCGTTTCCGCGACGGGGATTTTCCCGGCGGGATTGCGGCCGGAACCGACGCGATTATCACCCAGTTGCAATTGCCCCCCGAAGAAGCCGCGCAGGTCGCCGCCCAAGCGGGCAAGGCGAGGCAAAGCGACGGCGGCTTTCCCGTCGGCGTGCTGATCTGGCTGGCCTTCATGTTCTTCTTCTTCGTCCTGCCAATCATGCGGTCGGGCCGGCGGCGCAAATATCGCTCGAGCGGGCGCGGCCCGTGGGGCGATCGCGGGCGCGATGTCGGTGATACGGCGCGCGACATCATCCTGTGGGAAGTCGGCAGCGCGATCCTGCGCGGTGCGATGTCGGGCGGTGGCGGCAGCGGCGGCGGCTTTGGCGGGGGCGGCGGATTTTCGGGCGGTGGCGGCTCGTTCGGGGGCGGCGGCGCCTCCGGAGGGTGGTAGAACATGGCCTATCTTGATGATGCCGGGCGAAAACTGGTCGCCGAAGCGGTGACCGAAGCGGAAAGCGCGACCTCGGGCGAGATCGTGCCGGTCTTGGCCGACCGCAGCGACGATTATACCGATGTCGCCCTGCTCTGGGCGATAGGCGCGGCGTTTACCGTGATGAGCGTGTTTGCCGCGTTCCCGCTCCCGTTCCTGCAACTGTGGGATAGCCTGATCGGCGGCTGGGGGCACCAATGGACCACCGGGGAACTGGCCAGCATGGTGATCGGACTGGGCCTCGTCACCTTCCTCATGGTGCTACTGGTGCAGCAGTGGGAGCCGCTCAAATTCGCGCTGATCCCCGGCCCGGCCAAGACGGCGCGGGTCCACGAACAGGCGGTGCGCAAGTTCAAGGTCGGGGCAGAACGCCGCACCACCGGCCATACGGGCGTGATGATCTACCTTTCCATGCGCGAACACCGGGCTGAAATCGTGGCTGACGAAAGCATCGCACAACTTGTGTCCGCCGAAGTCTGGGGCGAGGCGATGGGCGACATGCTCGCCGAGATACGCAAGGGATGCATCGCCGAGGGGCTGGCGGTGGGAATCCGCGATGTCGGCTTCGTACTCGCCCAGCATTTCCCGCGCGGGGACGATGACGAGAACGAACTGCCCGACCGGCTGATCGAGGTTTAGGCACCCTTCCCTCTTGACCCGGCGCGACAGAGCCTGTCTCGCAGGATCAAGCCTGCCTGCCCCGACGGAGTTTCCCTTGCAAAAAGACCGCGACGCCGACCTTCCCGAACAGGTGATGTGGGAAGGCCGCTTCATCACCGCCAAGACACGCGGCCGCTGGGAATATGTCGGGCGTGCGCGCGGCATCCGGGCAGCGGCGATCATCGCGCTGGACAGGGATCCTGATGGCACCCGCCACGTCCTGCTGGTCAGCCAGTACCGCGTGCCGCTGGGGCGTTTCAGCCTCGAAATTCCCGCCGGTCTTGTCGGCGATGATGAAGGCAAGCAGGGCGAGGACGCGACCCTTGCCGCCGCGCGCGAGCTGGAGGAGGAAACCGGTTATCGCGCCGGACGGCTGGAGGTGCTGGGCGAATTCTACTCATCGCCGGGCATGGTCTCGGAATGTTTCACGCTGCTACGCGCGCGCGATCTGGAAAAGGTCGGCGATGGCGGCGGCACCGAAGGCGAAAATATCATCGTCCACCGGGTTGCCTTGCACGATCTTTCGCGCTTCGTGGCCGAGTGGCGGCGCGCAGGCCACGCGGTCGATGTGCGGATCGCGATGCTTTTGACACCGGAATATCTGGGAGAGGATTGAGTTATGGCAGAACGGGCAGGACGGGTCGCGGGCAAGCTCGCATTGGTAACCGGGGGCGCGCAGGGCCTTGGCCGCGCGCATTGCATCCGGCTGGCGCAGGAAGGTGCGCGGGTGTTGGCGACCGACATCAATGGCGCAGGCGCTGCCGAAACCGCGGCGCTGATCAACGCCGAGATGGGCGAAGGCACCGCTTTCGGCATCGCGCATGACGTGACCGATCCGGCACAATGGGAAGCGGCGGTTGACGCGGCACGCGAACACCTTGGCGGATTGAACGTGCTGGTCAACAATGCCGGGATCGGGGTGGCGGGGAACATCGAAACCTGCGACTTTGCCGATTGGCAGCGCTGTTTCGACATCAACGTCAATTCGATCTTCCACGGCTGCCAGAAGGCACTGCCGCTGATGCGCGAACATGCGCCGGGATCGATCATCAACATCTCCAGCATCGCAGGCCTGATCGCCAGCGACACCATGCCGGCCTATAATGCGTCCAAGGCGGCGGTGTGGATGCTGTCGAAGTCGATCGCGCTGCATTGCGCCAAAAAGAACATGAATATCCGCTGCAATTCGGTGCACCCGACCTTTGTCGACACTCCGATCCTTGACGGGACAGCCAGGGCGGCATCGCTCGACAAGGATGTGCTGCTGGAAAAGCTGGCGCGGCAGATCCCGCTCAAATTCGTGGGCGAACCGAACGACATCGCCAATGCGGTGCTGTATCTCGCCAGCGACGAAAGCCGCTTCATGACCGGGGCGGAGCTGAAGCTCGACGGCGGCATTTCGGCGATGTGACGAAACAGAGCCAATGAAAAAAGAGAGGGGCCTTTGCGGCCCCTCCCGGTTGTTTCAATTCGGTGCCTGGCGGATCCGACAAACCGGGAACCGCTCTGGTCGAAGATGCCAGGCTCAATCCGCGATCAGCGCGATTGCGAGGTAGATCAGCAGGAAGCTGCCGAAGCCGAGCAGGGTGCCGGCGACAAAGCCGATCCGCACCAGCAGGGCATCAATGCCGAAATAGTCGGCAATCCCGGCGCAGACGCCAAAGACCTTGGCGTTGGTCTTGTCGAGGCGGAAGCCGGCGCGGGGCGGCTTGCCATCGGGATTGCGGGTCACGTTGTTCATTGGGGTAAGGCTCCTGTTGCGAAAGGGGTTGTCAGGCCACCAGACCGGGGCTGGCGGGAACGATGGCGTAGGCAAAGCTCGCAATCGTCAGGATCACCGCGAAGGCGGCAGAGGCGAAGCAGGCAGTGTTTTCGGGGCCGAACATAGGAAACTGGTCCTTTGTAAAAGTGTGGATGCTGGTCAGGCTCAGGCAACAAGGCCGGGGCTGGCAGGAATGATCGCGTAGGCAAAGAACGCGGCCGAAATGACGACCGAGAACGCGGCGGCGAACAGGCGGTTGGCGCTTTCAATGGCAAACATGTGAAGTCTCCTTTTGGTGTTTCGTGCGTTTTTCCGGGACCATCCCGGGGACGAAGAACACTTTGCAGGAGGCGTGCCAAACTCGAGGAATGGCGGAAATCAGCCATTCCCTTGCTTTCAACTGGGCGACACATCATTCACCTTGCCGAAAGTTTAGGAAAATTTCCCAAGGATTGGGATCTGGGTTTTGCACGCCACAGACTGGCCAAATCCGCGCCCTCTCGCTAACCGCGCATCAGCCATGGCGCTCAGCAAGATCAGCCTCGAAAATTTCCGCAATCATGCGGCCACGACGCTCGGCGAGACGGCGCATTTCAACCTGTTGGTGGGAGAGAATGGCGCCGGGAAAACCAACCTGCTCGAAGCTTTGTCGCTGCTCGGGCCGGGACGGGGGCTCAGGCGTGCCAACCTTGCTGACCTTGCCCGCAGGCCCGCGCCGGGCGATGACCCGCTGCCTTTCGCCATCGGCGCCAGCCTGACCGAAGCGGGCACGGTCTCCGCCCGGCTCGGCACCTATACCGAAGCCGGCCAGCCCGGACGGCGGCTGGTGCGGGTCAATGGCGCACCCGCCAGCGCGGCCAGCCTTGCCGAATGGCTGGCCCTGTCCTGGCTGACCCCGGCGATGGACGGACTGTTCACCGACAGCGCAGGCGCACGGCGGCGCTTTGTTGACCGCATGGCGCTGGCGATTGCGCCCGATCATGCGCAGCGGGTGAATGCGCTGGAGGCCGCCTTGCGCGAACGCGGGCGCCTGCTCGAACATGGCGGTGATCGCAGCTGGCTGGATGCGGTCGAAGCGCAGGCGGCAGACCATGGCGCTGCGGTGGCCGCGACCCGCGCGCAGCTGATCCTGCGGCTGGCGGATGAACTTTCCGCCCTCCCGCCTGAACCCTTCGCCCGCCCCGCCCTGACCTATCGCCCCGGCGGCCCGACCGACGAGACCGGTTTGCGCGCCGAACTCGCCCGCCAGCGCCCGCGCGACCGGGCCGCCGGGCGCACGCTCACCGGGCCACAGCGCGATGAACTGGAAGTGGTCATGGCATCGACCCGGCAGCCCGCTGCGTCCTGTTCGACCGGCGAGCAGAAGGCGATGCTGATCGCGATCACGCTGGCCCACGGGATTCTGGCGTCAGCGGGCCGCCCCAGCGTGCTGCTGCTCGATGAAGTCGCCGCCCATCTCGATCCCGTGCGCCGCACCGAATTGTTCCGCCGCCTCCGGGAGGGACGCGCACAGGTGTGGATGACCGGCACCGAACTTGCCCCGTTCGCAGCGATCCGGGGCGAAGCGGCAATCTGGCGGGTCAGCGGCGGAGGCGTGGAACGGCTCTAGCTTTCGGCGGGCTGAGGCAAGGCCCCCTCGACCTGTTCAATGGTCGAGGCCACCAATCGATCGATCCCCTCGGCGGTGGGGTGGATCTTGTCGTTCTGGAACAGCTCGGGCTCGCGGTAGATGTCCTCCAGCCAGAACGGGATCAGCTCGACGCGGTGGGATTTCGCCAATTCGCGGTAGAGCCCATCAAATTGCGCCTGATATTCCGGCCCGTAGTTCGGCGGCGCGCGCATGCCCATCAACAGCACCGGAATATCCCGCGCCTTCAGCTCATCGATCATCTTGTCGAGATTGGCCTTGGTCTCTGTCGGCGAAAGCCCGCGCAGCAGATCATTGCCGCCCAGTTCGAGGATGAACAGATCGGGCTTTTCGTTCTGCGCATCGAGCGTGAAGGCCAGCCGTTGCAGTCCGGCAGCGGTGGTATCGCCCGATACGCCCGCATTGGCGATCCGTGCATTCACCCCCTTTGCGCGCAAAGCCGCCTCAAGCTGCGCGGGGTAACTTTGCGCCGGGTCGAGACCATAGCCAGCAAACAGGCTGTCGCCAAAGGCAAGGATACGGCGTTCGGGCCCCATCACCGGGATCGGCGGCGGCCCTTCGCCTGCGCCCAGCGCTGCGCCCGAAGCGGGCGGAACCGCCGCATCCTCGGCCGGATTGTCGCATGCCGCCAGCGTCATCAGCGCAAGAACTGCGCCCAATGTCCCGATTTTCGACCAACCGCGCTTGTGCATCCGCGAGCCTTCCATACCTGTAGCTTGTTGCATCGTCTCACCTATGCCATCGGAACCCCGTGACAAGCCCCTCTCTCGCAATCTCCGCCCGCAATCTCACATTGACCCTCGGCAGCAGTGCCGCGCCGGTCACGATCCTGCGGGGTATCGATCTCGACATCGCCCGCGGCGAAGTGGTCGCGCTGCTCGGCCCATCAGGCTCGGGCAAAAGCTCGCTGATGGCCGTGCTATCCGGGCTGGAGCGCGCCAGCGGGGGCAGCGTGATGGTTGCAGGCGCGGATTTCGCGGGACTTTCGGAAGATGGCCTTGCCGCTGCGCGCCGGGGCCGGATCGGGATCGTGCTGCAGGCCTTTCACCTGCTCCCCACCATGACGGCGGCCGAAAACGTCGCTACCCCGATGGAACTGGCGGGCATGGAAAACGCCCGCCCGCGCGCGATTGCCGAACTGGAAGCGGTTGGTCTTGGCCATCGCACCGGGCATTATCCCACCCAGCTTTCGGGCGGGGAACAGCAACGCGTCGCCATCGCGCGGGCCACCGCACCGCGCCCGGAACTGATCTTCGCGGACGAGCCGACCGGCAATCTCGATGCCGCCACCGGCGCGGAAATCATCGAACTGCTGTTTGCCCGCCGCGCCGAAACCGGAGCGACGCTGCTGATCATCACCCATGATGCCAGCCTTGCCGCGCGCTGCGAACGGGTGCTGACCATGGCTGACGGCGTGATCGTGTCCGACACTTCGGGCGCGGCATGAACCTGTCCTGGAGCACAGCCTGGACCATCGCCCGGCGCGACCTCAACGCCCGGTTCAGGGGACTGCGCCTGCTGCTGGTGTGCATCTTCCTCGGCACCGCGGCGCTGGCTGCCATCGGCACGCTGACCTCGGCGATCGAGCGCGAGCTGGCGTCGAGCGGGCAGGAACTGCTGGGCGGCGATCTCGAAGTCGAGGTGTGGCAGCGCGACCTTTCGGCTGAGGAATTGGCCGCGCTTGGCGAATATGGCGAAGTGTCGGGCGGGTTCCGCCTTCAGGCGATGGCGAGCACGCCCGATGCCGCCGCGCCGATCGAATTGAAGGCGGTGGA
Source organism: Erythrobacter sanguineus (assembly GCF_900143235.1). Classification (GTDB taxonomy): domain Bacteria; phylum Pseudomonadota; class Alphaproteobacteria; order Sphingomonadales; family Sphingomonadaceae; genus Erythrobacter; species Erythrobacter sanguineus. Next base: position 182,943 of record NZ_FRDF01000004.1, read on the forward strand.
CGCCAAATGGCCGATGTTCGGCGCACTGGTGCTGGCCGATGGGCGCGAAGTGGCTGCGCCTTCCGGCACGGACGCGTGGATCGCGGAAAGCGCGCTGGAACGGCTCGGCATCAAGGTGGGCGATGAATTCACCGTTGGCACCGCAAGACTGACCGCCGCAGGGGTCATCGCGGACGAACCTGATCGCCTGTCAGAAGGGTTCCAGCTCGGCCCGACGGTGATCGTCGCCGAAGATGTCCCCGCGCAGGCCGGATTGCTGCAACCCGGCGCGCTATACCAGAGCAAGCACCGCGTCGCCTTTGCCGATCCGGGGCGCAATCCCGAAGCGGTGGAAGAAGCGCTGACCAAGGCTTTCCCCGATGCCGGGTTCGACATCCGCACCCGCGACCGCGCCTCGCCCGGGGCCGACCGTTTCGTGCGCCAGATGAGCGATTTTCTCACGCTCGTGGGGCTTGCCGCGCTGGTGATTGCGGGGATCGGGATTGCCGGCGGCGTATCATCCTATCTCGATCAGCGCCGCACCAGCATCGCGACGCTCAAGGTGCTGGGGGCGACCTCCAGCGACATCGTTCGCATCTATGCCATGCAGATCGGCGTTGCCTCGCTGGCAGGGAGCATCGCCGGGCTGGCGGCAGGCGTGCTGGTCACGCCGCTGCTCGCCGCCGCGCTTGATGGGCTGCTGCCGGTCGACAGCGGATTTATCATCGCGCCTGCCCCGCTGGCGCTGGCGGGCGCATATGGGCTGCTGGTGGCCTTCGCCTTTGCCGCAGCCCCGCTGCTGCGCGCGCGCACCTTCCCTGCGATGGCGCTGATGCGGTCAGGCGTGGTGCCGCTGTCGCGTGACCGGCGCGCGCTGATTGCGACCGGCATCGGCCTTGCAGCGATCTGTGCGCTGGCGCTGCTGACCACCGATCAGCCGATGTTGTCGGGCGGGTTCCTGTTGGGAGCGGGGGCTGCGCTGCTGGTGCTGTCGGGGCTTGGCTGGGCGATCCAGCACCTCGCCCGCCGCCTGCCGCGTCCGGCCAACCCGCTGCTCAGGAGCGCCTTGTCCAATATTCACCGCCCCGGCGCGCCCACCGGCGCCTTGGTGACGGCATTGGGCTTTGGCCTTGCCGCCTTCGTGCTGCTCGCCGCGGTGCAGAGCGCGATTGACGGCAATATCCAGAGCCGCGTGCCGCGCGAAGCCCCCGACTATTTCGTGCTCGACGTGCCGCGCGACAAGGAACGCCGGTTTATCGAACTGGTGCAGGCCGATTTCCCCAAGGCCGCGATCCGCTCTGTCCCAACCATGCGCGGGGCGGTGCTGGCCTATGGGCCAAGGGATGCCATGACCCGCGTTGCCGATCTTGCGGAAATTCCCGAAGGCGCCTGGGCGCTGCGCGGCGAACGCGGTCTGACCTATGCCGACCGCCTGCCGCCGGGTAACCGCGTGATCGCCGGCCAGTGGTGGAGCCCGATGCATGATGGCGAACCGCTGGTTTCGATCGATACCCAACTGGCCGAAGCGACCGGCCTGAAGGTCGGCGATTACCTGACCATCGGCATTCTCGGGGTGGAACGCACCGCCCGGATCGCCAATCTGCGCGAGATCGACTGGGAAAGCATGGGATTCAATTTCACGCTGGTCTTTAGCCGCAATGCCATCAGCGACGCACCGCACAATCTTGCCGCCACCATCGATCTGCCCGACGATGCCGATCCTGCCGCGCGCGGAGCCTTGTTGCGGGCCATGGTGCGCAAACTGCCGTCCAGTTCGGTGATCGAGATCGGCGGTATTCTGGTGGAGGCGCGCAATCTGCTCCAGCAGGTGAGTCTGGCAACGCTGGCGGCGGCGGCGGTGACGGTGCTGGCGGGGCTCGCGGTGCTGATGGGCGCGATTGCAGCGGCGCGCGCGGCACGCACCTATGACACGGTAATGCTGCGGGTGCTGGGCGCAAGCCGGCGGCAGATCCTGCTTCTGCAACTGGCGGAATATGGCCTGATCGCAGGCGTGCTGGCGCTGGTCGCGCTGGGGCTGGGATCGGCGCTGGCGTGGGTGGTGATCACCCAGCTGTTCAGCTTCGACTGGCTGCCCGACTGGGGGCAGGTGCTCGGCGTACTCGGCCTCGGCGTGGCCCTGGTACTGGCGTTTGCGCTGGCCGGATCGCTGCCGCTGTTGCGGGCGAAACCGGCGCGGGCGCTGCGCGAGCTATAGCCCCCGCCCGCGCGCGCCGCGCAGGAATTAATCGAACACCGTCGGGTCATAGCCGACGTCGCCGGGCTGGCCCTTGATCACCAGTGTGCCTGCGAGAAAATCATGCAGGCCCTGCTTGCGTTCGGTAAAGGCGATCATGATGTAGCCGATCAGCAGGATCACACCCGACAGAATCTTGCCGAAATACCGGCCCAAGGCGCGCGCAGGCGAGATCCGCCGCCCTTCGGCATCGGTCACGATCAGGCCCAGTGCCCGCTTGCCCGGCGTGGCCTGCCACGAAGAGCTTTCGAAGCCGACGAAATAGGCGATGCCGATCACCAGACCGAGCAGATCCGAGGCTCCGAAGGTCGGGCTGGGGTCTGTATCGACAAGCGGATCGCCGAACAGCAGCGCCAATGCGATACCGATTACGATGAGCGGCAGCAGGTCGATGATATAGGCAACGACCCGGATCCAGAAGCCGGCATAATTCATGTGATGATCCCCTTGTGCTGACGAAGCCCTGACAAAGCATCACATTCCTGCCGCAGGCGCAACGAAAAAGGCCCCGCGCATCGCTGCGCAGGGCCTTTTCATGTTTGCGTCGCTATCCGATCAGAAGCGGAAGCGCACCAGACCGCCATAGGTCCGCGGCTGGTTCGGATAACCCGACACCGTGCCCGCCTGCGCAACGCCATCGAACACCGTCAGAAGGTACTCATCGTCGAGCAAGTTGCGGCCCCACAGACCGAATTCCAGCCCGTTGTTGAGCGCCAGCGTCACCGCGCCATTCACAAGGTTCACCTCGCGGCGGAAAATCTGGGTGTTGCCCAGCGCAGCGTTGAAGGTCGGCAGGCCGTTGTTAATGTCGGTGTTGCTCTCGTGATTGTAATCGAGGCGGGTGATCAGCCTTGAACCGCTATCCCACTCATGCGTGTAAGTCGCCGAGGTGGAGATGGCCCACGCCGGAATACCGCCCGGACGCTGGCCCGACAGATCGCCGACGACCGAACCTTCGAAACTGTCGAACAGCGGATCGAGGTGGGTCACCGCAAAGGTCAGGATCAGACCATCGGTCGGCTGGATCGTGGTGTCGAACTCGAACCCCTTGACCGACTGCTCGCCCGCATTGCGCAGCGCAAAACCGGTGCCGGTGAAGGCGAAGCTCTGGAAGTCCTGAATCGTCTGATCGAACACGGCAAGGTTGAAGCCGATGCCCGGCCACTGACCCTTGATGCCGATTTCGTAGACTTCGGCTTTTTCCGGCGCGGCAAAGCGCGTACCCGAAACGAGGTTCGGCACGGCCAGACCAGCGTCACGGATCGGCGAGGACGGAGCCAGAATGGTCGACCCGCGCGGCCCGGCCGTGAAGTCGGTACCCAGCGGACGGCTATCACGTGACAGGTTGATCGAGCTTGCCTTGAAGCCGGTGGCGTAGCTGGCGTAGACATTGACCTCCGGCGAAACCGAATAGGCGGCCCGCAGCAGGTACGTGAATTCGTCGTCATTCGTCCGGCCATCTTCGACAGCGTTGGGAATGGCGAGGAAGGGCGGCTGGAACTGGAATGGCTGAAGCCCAAGCAGCGTGTTGATGGACGGGTCGGTCGCCGCCCCGGCGATCGCCGCAAAAGCTGCCGGGTTGGCAGCCTGGAATGCAGCGATTTCAGCCGGGCCGACATTGGCCGGAGGCGTCGCTGTGGCCTGAGCAATCTGGCCGACAATCACCGCATCAACAAAATTGATGTTGGCCATCGGATCGAAGCTCTGCTGGCTCAGCGCGAACCGCTTCTTGTCATCAGTGTAGTTGAAGCCCGCGGTCAGCACGAGGCCGTCGACCGGCTCGAAATCCACCGTGCCGAAGATCGACAAGGCTTCGTTTTCCATCCGGAAGTTCTCGCTGGTGAGCAGCGGGGTCAGGAAAATGCTTTCCTGTGGCAGGCCCAGCCCGGCCTCGACCCCGTTGAACACGCTGGGGTTGCCAGCCAGCACATCGGCCGGATTGCCCCCTGCCAGGATTTCGAAGAAGTCGCGGATCTGGTCGCCGTTCTCGATGCGGCTTTCCTGCGTGATCGTCTCGTCGAAGTAGAAGCCGCCAACCAGGAAGTTGATCGGACCATCGAAATCCGAAGCAACCCGGAACTCCTGCGTGAAGGTCTTGACCCCCTGATCGCGCTGTTCATTGGCGATATCGGCTGCGGTGTAGTCGATATCCGAACGGAAGAAGTTCTGCAGTTCGCGATAGGCGGTGATCGAGGTGAAGCTCAGCGCCCCGGCGGTGTAATCCATCTGGATCGAGCCGCCGTAATTGTCGACCGTGTTCTCCGGCACAATGTTAAGGTTCGCAGTGCGATCAAAGAAGGTGTCGAACGTCTGCACCTGCCCGCCGAGCAGGTTGAGCGCAGGCGCGGTCGGGCCGGCGACAACAGTGCCGACCTGACAGCAGACTTCATCAATGCGCGAATAGTCGGCAATGGCGCGGATGCGGAAATCGGCCGAAGGCTCGATCAGCAACTGACCACGGGTCGACCAGCGGTTGCGATCATTCTGATCAACCCCGAGATTGACGATTTCAGCCGTACCATCGCGATTCTGGTAGGTGGCGTCGAGCGAGAAGGCGATGTTGTCGGTAATCGGACCGGTAATATCACCGCGCAAGAAGACGTTGTTGAAGTTCCCGTAGGACGCCTCAACACTGCCGCCGAATTCGAACTGCGGTTCCTTGGTGATGATCGAGATCACGCCGGCGCTGGCGTTCTTGCCGAACAGGGTCGATTGCGGGCCGTTCAGCACTTCGATGCGCTGGATGTTGTTGAGATCGGACAGGGCCCCGGCAGAGCGCGAGCGGAACACGCCGTCGATGAACACGCCGACCGAAGGTTCCACGCCGAAGTTGTTATCGCCGTTGCCGAAGCCGCGGATGATGAAAGTCGATGCCGACGATGTCTGCAACTGGCTCACCCGCAGCGAGGGGGTGACGGTCTGCAGGTCGAGCACGTCGCGGATTTGCGCCAGTTCGATCACCTCGCCGCTGGTCACCGAGACCGCGATCGGGGTTTCCTGCAACGTCTGTTCACGCTTGGAGGCGGTAACGATGATCTGGTTGCTGCTTTCGGGCGCCTCGAGTTCGGGCCCCTGATCCTGCGCGAGCGCGGCGCCCGGCATGGCAACGGCAAAAGCGGCGGCACCTGCAAGCAGGGTGAATCGGTACGATCCGGCATTGCCGGTCACGGTCGAACGCATGGAAATTCCTCTCCTCAAATCCCCCGACCCCGGTACCGGTTTTCCGGCTCGCATCATACGATGCGCTCTCTCCCGCGGTCGTGGGTGAGACTGATAAGCGAGTGACGATTGCGCGACAAGCGCAAAGCCCGCGCTTTTCCGAGGCAAAACCTCCCTGTGTGGCGCGCAGGCAACAGTGTCTGACCCGCCGCAAAGCATTGTCCGCGCCCCAAAGCTTGCCCCTTGGGCGCAGTTGCGCTAGGCGGCGCGGCAATGTTGCAACGCAACAAGCAGCGCGCTCGCGGCACCATGCCGTAACGTCGCCGCCTGTCGCCAACCTGCCATAAACCCGGCCTAACCCCGCGCGCCCGGCCGCGCGCCATGCATTTGACCTGCCCGGAGCCGCTGCGCCCGGGTTGCAGAGTGGAAAAATCGAAAAAATGTCCTCCTCGCTGAGAAATATCGCGATCATCGCCCACGTCGACCACGGCAAGACCACGCTGGTCGACCAGTTGTTCCGCCAGTCCGGCACCTTCCGCGACAACCAGCGGGTGGAAGAACGGGCGATGGATTCGGGCGATCTCGAAAAGGAACGCGGGATCACCATCCTTGCCAAGTGCACCAGTGTCGAGTGGCACGGGGCCGATGGCGAGACCACGCGGATCAACATCGTCGACACCCCCGGCCACGCCGATTTCGGCGCCGAGGTGGAACGCATCCTGAGCATGGTCGACGGCGTGATCCTGCTGGTCGACAGCGCCGAAGGCGCGATGCCGCAGACCAAATTCGTGACCGGCAAGGCGCTGGCGCTGGGACTGCGCCCGATCGTGGTGGTCAACAAGATCGACCGTCCCGATGGCCGCCCGCAGGAAGTGCTCGACGAGGTGTTCGACCTGTTCGTCAGCCTCGATGCCGCCGACGACCAGCTCGAATTCCCGGTGCTCTATGCCTCGGGCCGCGATGGCTATGCGAGCGAGGACCAGGATCGGCGCGAAGGCAGCCTTGCTCCGCTGTTCGAGAAAATCATCGAGCACGTCCCCTCGCCCGGACTCGATCCGGACGCCAAGTTCAGCTTCCTTGCGACGCTGCTTGATCGTGACAACTTCATGGGGCGCGTGATCACCGGCCGGGTGCAGTCGGGCACCATCAAGGTCAATGATCCGATTCACGCCATCGACATGGACGGCAAGGTCGTCGAAGTCGGCCGCGCCACCAAGCTGATGAGCTTTGACGGTCTGGAACGCGTGCCGGTGGAAACCGCGCAGGCCGGTGACATCATCGCGCTGGCGGGCCTTGAAAAGGCGACCGTGGCCAACACCATCTGCGATCCTTCCGTCAGCGAACCGATCGCCGCGCAGCCGATCGACCCGCCGACCCTGGCGATGCGCTTTGCCGTGAATGACAGCCCGCTTGCGGGACGCGAAGGCAGCAAGGTCACCAGCCGCATGATCCGCGACCGGTTGCTGCGCGAGGCGGAAACCAACGTCGCCATCCGCGTCACAGAAAGCGAGGACAAGGACAGCTTCGAAGTCGCCGGGCGCGGCGAATTGCAGCTGGGCGTGCTGATCGAAACGATGCGCCGTGAAGGCTTCGAACTCGGCATCAGCCGCCCGCGCGTGCTGTTCCGCGAGGAAGATGGCAAGCGCATGGAGCCTTACGAAACGGTCGTCATCGACGTGGATGACGAACATTCCGGCACGGTCGTCGAGAAAATGCAGCGCCGCAAGGCCGACCTTACCGAAATGCGCCCCTCGGGCGTGGGCAAGACCCGCATCACCTTCTCGGCCCCCTCGCGCGGGCTGATCGGCTATCACGGCGAATTCCTGTCCGACACGCGCGGCACCGGGATCATGAACCGGTTGTTCGAGAAGTATGACGTCTACAAAGGCCCGATCGAAGGCCGCAACAACGGCGTGCTGATCTCCAACGGCGATGGCGATGCCAATGCCTATGCGCTCAACATGCTGGAAGAACGCGGCGAGCTGTTCATCGGCGCGCAGATGAAGGTCTACGCCGGGATGATCATCGGCGAGAACGCCAAGCCCGATGATCTTGAAGTGAACCCGATGAAGGCCAAGCAATTGTCCAACGTGCGTTCCAGCGGCAAGGACGATGCGATCCGCCTCACCCCGCCGCGCCGGATGACGCTGGAACAGTCCATCGCCTATATCGACAATGACGAAATGGTCGAAGTAACCCCACAATCGATCCGCCTGCGCAAGGCGATCCTCGACCCGCACGAGCGCAAGAAAGCGCGGCGCAAGAAAGAGGATTGAGGCGCACGCGCCCCCGGGCCGGGGGCGCAGGCATCTGGCAAGCGACATAATCTTGCCGCAAACCGCGCTGGCGGGACACAGGCTTAGGGTGGCGGGGGATTGTCTTGGCAATCCTTGCGAATTTCGGCCCGCCGGTGGTCAAGCACGGGCCAGCTTGTTACCCCGCGCGCCATGAACAGTGCCACCCTCGCTTCTCTCGCCGCATATTTTGTCCTCATGCTCGCCATCGGGCTTTATGCCTGGAAAAAATCGACCGGGGATTCCGAAGGCTATCTGCTGGCCGGGCGCAATCTGCCGCCTTCGGTTGCGGCGCTCAGCGCCGGGGCGAGCGACATGTCGGGCTGGCTGCTGCTGGGCCTGCCGGGCGCGCTTTATGCGGCCGGACTGGTCGAGGCGTGGATCGGCATCGGGTTGTTCCTCGGTGCGGTCGCCAATTGGGTGCTGGTCGCGCCGCGCCTGCGCGAACAGACCGAACGGATCGGCAATGCGCTCACCATCCCGCAATTCCTCGCCAACCGTTTCCCCGAACGCGGCACCGCGCTGCGCGTCACCTCGGCCATCATCATCGTCGCCTTCTTCACCGTCTACACCGCCGCAGGGCTGGTGGGCGGAGGCAAGCTGTTCGAGACGGCTTTCGCGGGTATCCTGCCGAATAGCGGCATGAGCGATTACATGCTCGGCATCCTGATCACCGCCGGGATCGTGCTGGCCTACACCATGATCGGCGGGTTTCTTGCCGTCAGCCTGACCGATTTCGTGCAGGGCCTGATCATGATGGGCGCGCTTGTCATCATGCCGGCGGTGGTGATGTTCGGCGCCGGGGGCGAAGCGGGCGGAAGCCTGAAAGATGTCCCGGTCGAAGGCTTTCTTGACCTCACCCACGGGCTGACCGCGATCGGATTTATCAGCGCGGTGACATGGGGGCTGGGCTATTTCGGCCAGCCCCATATCATCGTGCGTTTCATGGCGATCGACAAGGTGAAGAACGTGCCGCGCGCGGCGGCCTTTGGCCTTGGCTGGATGGGGATTGCGCTGATCGGCTCGATCGGCCTCGGTATTGCGGGCCGCGCCTATGTCGAGCGTAACGGGCTGGTGATCGCCGATCCCGAAACGATCTTCATCGTGCTGGCGCAGTTGCTGTTCCACCCGGCGGTGACGGGCTTTCTCTATGCCGCGCTGCTGGCTGCGATCATGAGCACGATTTCATCGCAATTGCTGGTGTCATCTTCCTCGCTGACGGAAGATTTCTACCGCCTGTTCCTGCGCCGCGATGCCTCGGAACGCGAGGCGGTGAATGTCAGCCGCATCGCCGTGGCGCTGGTGGCCATCGCTGCCTGTCTGCTGGCGAGCGACCCTGGCAGCGAAGTGCTGGGCCTTGTCGCCAATGCCTGGGCGGGCTTTGGTGCCGCCTTCGGCCCGCTGATCCTGCTGGCGCTGATGTGGCACGGCGAAGACAGGGCGGGCGAACGCAGGGGGGGCATGACCGGTGCAGGCGCGGTGGCAGGGCTGATGACCGGCGCGGGCGTGGTCGCCGTGTGGATCGCGCTGGGCTGGAACTCGGCATTTCTCGGCGGGCCGGGCCTTTACGAGATCGTGCCGGGCTTTGCCGCTGCGATGCTGGCCATCATCATCGTCAGCAAGGCGACCCGGAAAAAGCTGCTGGCGGTGTAACCCCCGGCCTTGCGCGCCCGAAACCGGTAATGTCAGGAACGCGCAGCCTTTCCTTCCCCCTCCCCCCGGACGGGCGGCGCGCTCCTGCGCCTTGCGTTCCCTTTCGGAGGTTGCCCGATGCTGCGTATCCTGTCCCTGCTGACTGCCATCGGTGCGCTGCTGGCTGCTGCCCTTACCGTTACCGCCCGCGCAGAAACGGGCGCTGGCTGGCAGGCATATGACGCCGGGGCATTTGCTGCGGCACAGGCTGCGGACAAGACCATCGTAGTCGATGTCCATGCCAGCTGGTGCCCGACCTGCCGCGCGCAGGCCCCGATCCTTGATGAACTGCGCACCGAACTTGCAAGCGACAAGGTGACCTTCATCAAGGTCGATTTCGACAAGCAGAAAGCCTTCCTGCGCGCGCACCGCATCCCGCGCCAATCGACTGTGCTGGTGTTCAAGGGCCAGCGCGAAGTCGCACGTTCGATTGCCGAAACCGACCGCAAGCGCCTGCGCGCTGTCGTGCTCGGCGCGCTGTAACCGGGGCTGATCATGGCCAGCGGGCTGTTGCTTGCCTTCCTTGCGGGGCTGGTGACGATCCTAAACCCCTGCGTGCTGCCGCTGGTGCCGATCCTGATCGGATCGGCGCTGGGCACAAGCCGCGCCGGGCCGCTGGCGCTGGGCGAACGTCGCAAGACCCCCGCGGCGCTGGCTCGCTATGGCAAGCCGCTGTTCGGCGCGGCGCTGGTGATGGTCGGCACGCTGGTGCTGTCCGGGCTGGACAAGGTGCTGGAGGCCGCTTTGCTTGATGTCCTGCCGGATTCGCTGGTGCGTTTCACCACCCGATTCTGAGCGCCGCGCGGCCAGGGGTTTTCCCTTAGATCGGCGCAAAGCTTCGCTTGAGCGCAGTTGTTTCCGCAGCGTTAACCAATTCTGCGCAATACTGCCTACTCATGAAAGCCCCGATATTCATCCGCGGATTGACGCTGCTTGCCACCACGCTGGTTCTGGCGGGCTGTGGTTCGCTCATCCCCGGAGGAAATGGCGGCGCTGCGCCGGGCGCGGCAAACCGCTCGGCCGCAACCGAGGCCCGCCCCGCGACCCGTATCGCCTCGGCCCCGCAAAGCTATGCCGCCAGCAGCATGGATCGCGGCTGCCTGGCCGATCTGGGTGCAACCGGCGCGCGGTTCCAGCCACTGCCCGATACCTATGCCGCACCGGGGTGCAACAAGCTTGGCACGGTGCAATTGTCGGCGCTGGCGGGCGACCGTTCGACCTTCGGGGTGAGCAATCTCGGCCCGCTGCGCTGCGGCACGGCCAAGGCCTTCAGCGACTGGGCGCGTTTCGGGGTCGATCGCGCCGCGCGCCAGATCCTCGGCAGCCCGATCGCGCGGATCGAGACGATGGGTTCCTATGCCTGCCGCAATGTCGCGGGGACGGAACGCCGCTCGGCCCATGCCCGCGCCGAGGCGATCGACGTTTCGGGCTTTGTGCTGGAAGATGGCCGCCGGATCATGCTCAAGCGCGACTGGGATGGCGGCGATGCGATGACGCGCGAATTCCTGCGGGTGGTGCACAAAAGCGCGTGCAAGCGCTTCGGCACCGTGCTTGGCCCGAAATACAACGCTGCGCACGAGGATCACTTCCATCTCGAAGGCACTGGCGCGAAATTCTGCCGCTAGAACGGTTTGCGATGCGATTGCATCGGATCAACCGCTTCAGGGTTGTGAATGACCGCGTTGTTCCGACCCGCCGGGTGATACCACCGGGCGCGACAATGCGCTGGATCACGGCAGGCCGATTGCGCGGCGCTGAAATCGCGGCCAGTCCGAAGCCCAAGCGGCGCGTGTTTTCTTGCTGATGCAGAATGGCGCTGTTGGCCCGAGGTTGGCGGGCCCCGGCACGCTGAACCATCAGCACCGGGGCCGCTCCGGGGGTACCGGATCCGAATTTCATTCCGGGCCTGCCCGCCCAAGCCAGAGGTTTTGGCGCGGCTGGCGGACCTTGCAGTTCTGGGAACTGCGCGTGGTCAGGCGTGCAATTTCGGTTCGAGCTTGGCCTCCAGCCGCAGCCGCACGGCCTCCGCCGCGTGGCGTGCACCAAGCTTGTTCATCATGTTGGCGCGGTGGATTTCCACGGTGCGCGGGCTGATATCGAGCTCGCGCGCGATCGCCTTGTTGCTGCTGCCTTCGGACAGCCATTCGAGCACCTCGCGCTCCCGCGCCGACAGGGCCGAGATACGGTCGCGCGCTTCGATCATCCGGCGGCGGGCCACACCGAATTGTTCGGCCTCTTTCTCGATCCGGGCGAGGCAGCGGGTGAAACGATCCGGATCCAGCGGCAGGGCGAGATAATCAAGCGCCCCGGCCTTGATCGCCTCGACAATGCGGTTCGGGCGGGGCTGCACCTCGACCGCGATCACCGGCAGCCAGATCCCGAGCCGGCTGAGCCTTTCAAGGATCATCCCGACCCCGCCTTCTTCGGCGGTGTCATGGGCGATGATGATCCCTTCGCGCGGCGGGTGGACCGAAAGTTCGGACAGATCGCCGTAGACCTCGCAATGATGACCGAGGGCAAATCCCACACGCGCCAGTTCAGCACGCTGGCGGCTGCAGGAATCGATGAAATGGAGGGGGGCTTTGCGTGTCATGCGATGATGACTGCGCCAACCCCTTAGGTAATTCACGCAAGGTCGCCACCAATCCGGAGGATTTACCATATCTCTGGAAAGTCAAATCATTGAATAAAAATCGTTAAACTGGTCCATAACGAACCTTGATTGTTGCTGCCCGTCAACCTTCACCGTCAAAGCTGTAGGATGGCAGCGAATGGAAGGCCGAACGCAGCGCATCGCCCCAACCCGATGAAATCGTGGCGAAATAGGGATCATCGGCACCGATCCGGTGGTCATGGGTGGGGGCAAACGTGTCCTTGCCGATCACCAGCAGATCGAGCGGCAGGCCGACCGAGAGGTTTGCCTTGATGGTGGAATCGAAGCTGACCACTAGCAGTTTGACCGCATCCTCGAAGCTCATGTCGCTATCATAACCGCGGATCAGGATCGGGCGGCCATATTTGGTCTCGCCGATCTGGAAGAACGGGGTGTCCCAGCTGGCCTCAATGAAATTGCCTTCGGGATAGATCATGAACAGGCGTGGCTGCATCCCGGCGATCTGCCCGGCAACGATCATGGTGGCAGTGAAGCGCCCCTTGCCGGTATCGCCATTGACGCGCTGGGCTTCCTCGATGGTAGCCCGCAGCAGACGGCCGATCTCGGTTGCGACCTGGAACATGGTCGGACCTTTCAGCAGCGCGTTGTCGCGCTCACCCGGGGCCTTGGTGCGCTCTTCCAGCTGGCTGATCACCGCCTGCGTGGTGGCAAGATTGCCCGCCGTCATCACCGCAATCATGCGTTCGCCCGGCACATGCCAGTGGAACAGCTTGCGGAAGGTCGAGATATTGTCGACGCCCGAATTGGTGCGGGTGTCGCTCATCAGCACGAGGCCTTTGTCGAGCACCATGCCAACGCAATAGGTCATGTCGGTTCGTCTCCCCAAGCGCCCCGGAAGCGGGCGCGTCGCCCTAGACCAAAGCAGGCGGCTGCGCAAAGCTCCGCGTTGCTGCCTGTCGGCTTATTGCGTGGTCTGATCCTGCTGCTGGCTCTGCCCGGGGCCGGGCGTGTGGGCCGATACCGCGACATCGACCCTGAGCACCTCCTCGGTACCGCCAAAGCTGATGCCCGTCACCGGCGCAGCATCGCGATAATCGCTCCCGGTCGCCACGCGCACATAGCGCGGATCGGGGCAGATGCCGTTCGAGACATCGAAGCCGACCCAGCCCAGCCCATCGACATGGGCCTCGGCCCAGGCGTGGGTGGCCTCCTGATCAATGCGGTCATCCATCATCAGATAGCCGCTGACATAGCGCGCCGGGATGCCGGTTGCCCGCGCCGCGCCGATGAAGATATGCGCATGATCCTGACACACGCCAAACCCGTGGCTGACCGCTTCCTCGCCGGTCGTGGCCGAATGGGTGCGCCCCGTTTCATAGGCGACCCGTTCGCGGATCAGCGCCGACAATGCGTGAAGAAAATCGAGCGGCGCTTCCTCGACCGGCCCCTGCACCTCGCGCAGCAAGGCCCGCATTTTCGGGCCCGGACGGGTCAGCGGAGTCTGCCGCAGGAAGCTCCACAAGGGCAAGTGGCCCGAATGGCGGCCGATCACCCCGGCATTGTCCTCGGTCTCGACAATCCCTTCGCAGGTCACGATCACCTCGCGCGCGCCCGGTTCCACCCCGATCAGCGTGACATGGTTGAAATGCTGATCGTCATAGGCAAGCTCGGCATGGGCATTCTCAAGGTGCATCTGCCATTCGATGATGCGCTGGCCCTGCGTTTCCTTGGGGGTCAGCCGCAGGCGCTGGAGCGCGTGCATCACCGGCTTGCCAAAGGAATAGTGGGTGGTGTGCCGGATCGCCAGTCTCATCCTGCTCATGGCTGCGTCCTCATGCGTGGAACCGGTAATCTTCGGCGATCGCCCTGCTGATCGCAGCGTTGCGGGCGAGGAAATCGACGAGGAATTCGTGCAACCCCTGATCAAAGATCTGGTCCACGGTCAGGTCGCTGATGCGGGTATCGGCATCGCGCATCAAGGCGTTGCAGCGCCCTTCCACCCCGTGCATCCGGGCCAGCGCGGCCAGGTTTTCGCGCAGCGCGCTGCGGCAGAAGGCGAGGCTGCGCGGAAAACGATCATCAAGCACGAGGAAATCGACAATCCCGCGCGCCTCGATCTGCCCGGCGTTGAGCCAGGAATAGACCCGCGCTCCGGCGACCGATCGCAGCACCTGTTCCCACTGCCCGGTATCGAGGCTCGACCCGACATAGGAGAGCGAGGGCAGCAGCAGGAAATATTTCATGTCGAGAATGCGCGCAGTGGAATCAGCGCGCTCGATGAAGGTGCCGGCGCGGCTGAAATGATAGCCCTCGTCGCGCAGCATCGACCCGTCGAAAGCGCCGTGGACCTGCGTGCCGGCCCGCCGGATGGTGCCCAGCACTTCGCCCACCGCGGTCTGGCCGACCGGACGCGCGAGCAGCTTGTCGAGCTTCATCCAGTTGTCGTTGACCGCTTCCCACACATCGGACGAGATGTTGGTGCGGGCCGTGCGCGCATTGGCACGCACCGCGCCGAACATCGCCCGGACATTGCCGGGATTCGAAGGCCCGCGCAGCACGAAGTTCCAGACCGACAACCCGTCATAGCTCTCGTTTGTGGCCTCGAAGGGCTGTTGCAGGCCAAGCGTGGCGATCACCGAGCGCCATTCGGCCTCGGCAGCGACGAGATCGCGGGTCAACGCCATGCGCAGCGCCGCTTCGAGCAGGCGCGCGGTATTCTCGGCCCGTTCGAGATAGCGGAACATCCAGAACAATCCGTTGGCGGTGCGGCCTAGCATGAGCGTTCCCCCACCATCAGTCCTTGAGCACCCAGGTATCCTTGGTGCCGCCCCCTTGCGAGGAATTGACCACCAGCGAACCCTTTTTCAGCGCCACCCGCGTCAGCCCGCCCGGCGTGATGTCGATCCCTTCGGGAGAGACCAGCACAAAGGGCCGCAGATCGACATGGCGCGGCGCGAGGCCGGCACGGGTGTAGATCGGGCAGGTCGACAGCGCCAATGTCGGCTGGGCGATGTAGTTTTCCGGCTTGGCCTTCAGCTTGTCGCGGAAGGCGGCGATCTCGCGCTTTGATGATGTCGGCCCGATCAGCATTCCGTAGCCGCCCGATCCGTGCACCTCCTTCACCACCAGTTCGGCGAGGTTGTCGAGCACATAGGCAAGGCTATCGTGATCGGCGCAGCGCCAGGTCTGCACGTTCGGCAACAGCGGCTTTTCACCAGTGTAGAATTCCACGATCTCGGGCATGAAGGAATAGATCGCTTTGTCATCGGCCACCCCCGTGCCCGGCGCATTGGCGATGGTGATCCCGCCGGCGCGGTAGACATCCATGATCCCCGGCACGCCCAGCATCGAATCCGGATTGAAGGTCAACGGATCAAGGAATTCGTCATCGACCCGGCGATAGAGCACGTCGATCGGCTTGTACCCGCGGGTGGTGCGCATCTGCACCCGCCCTTCGACCACGCGCAGATCGCTGCCCTCGACCAGTTCGGCGCCCATCTGGTCAGCAAGGAAGGCATGTTCGAAATAGGCCGAATTGTAGATCCCCGGCGTCAGCACCGCCACGGTCGGCTTGCCCCCGGCAAAGGCCGGCGGGACACAGGCGGCAAGGCTGCGGGCCAGACGGCGCGGATAGTTGGAAACACTCTCCACCCCGACGCGGCTGAACAGATCGGGGAACATCCCCATCATCGTCTCGCGGTTTTCCAGCATGTAGGAGACGCCCGAGGGCGTGCGCGCATTATCCTCCAGCACAAAGAATTCATCCGGCCCGGTGCGCACCAGATCAATCCCGACAATATGGGTGTAGATCCCGCCCGGCGGGGTGAAGCCGACCATGTTGGCCAGCCACGCATCATTGGTTTGCAGCAGGCGTTCCGGCAGCCGCCCCGCGCGCACGATTTCCTGCCGGTGATAGAGATCATACAGGAACGAATTGAGCGCCCGCACCCGCTGTTCGATCCCGCGCGACAGCTTGCGCCATTCGGCCGCAGTGATGATGCGCGGCACCATGTCGAAGGGGATCAGGCGTTCTTCCGCCTCGTTTTCGCCATAGACGTTGAAGGTGATGCCGGTGCGGCGGAAGGTATCATCGGCCTCGCGCGCCTTGCGCCGCATCCATTCGCCCGGCTGTTCGTCAAACCAGCGGCAATATTCGTCATAGGCGGGCCGGGTCTGGCCGCTGCCATCGAACATTTCATCGAACGTGCTGCTTCCTGCGCTCATTGACCCCCGCATGTGCCCTTAGGTGCAATGCAGCAATCTACCGATGCGCGGGAAAAATGAAAGCTAATGCTGAAGCTGGCACAATATCTTTGCGCAGGCGGCTTCAACGGGTCGCTTCAAGTTCGCCCAGCAAGGTCATGATCACCTGCGGATCATAGGTGAATCCGAGATGCGTGCAGCGCACCGCGATTGCGCGGTCGCGCTCTCCCGGACGGCCCGCGGCGCAGCGCGGGGCAATCGCGCCGTCATTGGCGCTCCACAGCGCGACCGTCTCGACCGGCGGCTTTGCGGCGAGATCAGCCTCCACCGGCGGCGCATCGACGCTGTGGCCGGTAATGAACTGGTAGGCGCGCCACACATTATTGGCGCGCGGCGAACCTGAAAAAGGCGCGCCCATGGTGATGACCTTGGCCACCGCGTGGGGCTGGCGCTTGGCCAGTTCGCGCGCGAACAGCCCGCCCAGGCTCCAGCCGATCAGCACAACCGGCCCGCCGTGGCGCGCGTGGAGATCGGCCAGCCGTGCATCAAGCTGCCGGAACCGCGCCTCGTCCGGCCCCCAGTTGAAACCCAGCCCCCAGCGCTTGGTCCGGTGTCCGGCGATTTCGAGCTGGCGGGCGAGATAGCGCATCCGCACCGGATGGGTGGCAAAGCCGGGCAGGATCATCACCATCTGCGGATTGGCGGTGGCCGCAATCGCCAGCTTGCGGCGATGGCGGCGCAGCGGTTCGAGCAGGATCTGCGCCTCGCCCAGCATCCGCACCATCCGCGGCTTGCCCGCTTCGTGCTCCTCGGGGCAGGCCTCGCGTGCGAGCGCGACCCGGCGCGCCAGTTCGCTTTGCTCGTAAGCCTGCCGCGCGCCCTCCCCCGCCGCCGCGAAGTGGCGGGGCAGGCGCGATAATTCGATGGCATCACGGTTCGGGGACATATCCCCATTCAAGCCCCCGTGCGGCTTAACCTTCCCTGAAGTGTCACAATCGCGAGGCTCAGCAGGCGAGGTCATTTTGCCGGGCAGTCGCCGATCCGTTCGTGCTTTGCGGCAAAGCTCATGGTGCCCTCGCCCATTTCCGGCACGTTCATCTTCATCGTCGCGGTGAAATCGGACGTGGTGGGGGAGGCGGTGCCGTTCATGGTCATGCGCGCTTCGCCCGCAGGGGTCTTGCACACCATCACCGCATCCATCTTGCCGCCGTCGAGGTTGAAGCTTTCATAGGCGCATTCGCCGTCCTGTCCGCGCTTCATCATCTCTTCAAAGCCTTGGGCAACGTCTTCCTCGGTCAGGCAATATTCGCTGGTGGTGGTCATGCCGCTGCCGTGGCCCGCCATGTCGGCCGGCATGCCGGGGATCTCCATCCCGGTCATGGTGATGGTGGCCTTGTACTGGCCGGGTTCGGGCATGATGCCTGCGCCCTCGACCTTGCGGGCAACCTCGTCGGCACTCACCGCGCCCGCATTGCTTGCGGCACCCTCGGCATTGCCATCCGAACAGCCCGCCACCAACGCGCCCAGAGCCGCGATCATCGCCATCCGCTTCATGCAGCATTCTCCTTTACCGGGGCGCCATCACGACGCCCATCTTGCGCACACTCCATAACCGATTATGCCGCAAACCGGGCAGGAAAATCCACCGGGCTTGAGAAGCGTGCGGCCCGGCCTCATATGGCGGGCCATGGCAGAACTTGTAATCCGACGCGGGCTGGACGAGCCTGATACGAGCTCGGACTTCACCCCCCACCGCCCCGCCCGGCCCGACAAGTCGATGGGCGGCATCCCGTTCAAGCTGGTGTCGGAATACGAACCGGCGGGCGATCAGCCGACCGCGATTGCCGAACTCACGCAAAGCGCATTGGACGGCGAGAAGACGCAGGTGCTGCTGGGTGTCACCGGCAGCGGCAAGACCTTCACCATGGCCAAGGTGATCGAGACCCTGCAACGCCCGGCGCTGATCCTCGCCCCCAACAAGATCCTCGCCGCGCAATTATACGGCGAATTCAAAAGCTTCTTTCCCGAAAACGCGGTCGAATATTTCGTCAGCTATTACGACTACTACCAGCCCGAAGCCTACGTCCCGCGTTCCGACACCTATATCGAGAAGGAATCCAGCGTTAACGAGGCGATCGACCGGATGCGCCATTCGGCCACCCGCGCACTGCTGGAACGCGACGATGTGATCATCGTCGCGTCGGTATCGTGCCTTTACGGCATCGGATCGGTCGAGACGTACTCGGCGATGATCTTCGACATCAAGGCGGGCGACTCCGTTGATCAGCGCGAGTTGATCCGCAAGCTGGTGGCGCTGCAATATAAACGCAACGATGCGGCCTTCACCCGCGGCACGTTCCGGGTGCGCGGCGACAACCTCGAAATATTCCCCTCGCATTATGAGGACATGGCCTGGCGGATCAGCTTTTTCGGGGACGAGATCGAGGAGATTGCCGAGTTCGATCCGCTTACCGGCACCAAGGGGGCAGCGCTGGAGAAGGTGCGGGTCTATGCCAATTCGCACTATGTCACCCCCGGCCCGACGATGAAGCAGGCGGCGGCCGCGATCAAGTTCGAGCTGGAAGAACGGCTCAAGGAGTTGGAGGCGGAAGGCAAACTGCTCGAACGCCAGCGGCTAGAACAGCGCACGCATTTCGACCTTGAGATGATCGCGGCGACGGGAAGCTGCGCCGGGATCGAAAATTACTCGCGCTTTCTGACAGGCAGGCTCCCCGGCGAACCGCCGCCGACATTGTTCGAATACCTGCCCGAAAACGCGCTATTGTTCGTCGATGAAAGCCACCAGACCGTGCCGCAGATCGGCGCGATGGCCAAGGGCGATCACCGCCGCAAGCTGACGCTGGCCGAATATGGCTTCCGCCTGCCAAGCTGCATCGACAACCGCCCCTTGCGCTTCAACGAATGGGACGCGATGCGCCCGCAGACCTTTGCTGTGTCGGCCACGCCAGGCCATTGGGAAATGGACCAGACCGGCGGCGTTTTTGCCGAACAGGTGATCCGCCCCACCGGCCTGATCGATCCGCCGGTCGAAATCCGCCCGGTCGAAGATCAGGTGCAGGATTGCATCGTCGAATGCAAAGCCACCGCCGCCAAGGGTTATCGCACCCTGGTAACCACGCTCACCAAGCGGATGGCCGAAGACCTGACCGAATTCATGCACGAAGCCGGTGTGCGGGTGCGGTACATGCACTCGGACGTCGAGACGCTGGAACGTATCGAGCTGATCCGTGATCTACGCCTCGGCGTCTATGACGTACTGATCGGGATCAACCTGCTGCGCGAAGGGCTCGACATTCCCGAATGCGGGCTGGTGGCGATTCTGGATGCGGACAAGGAAGGCTTCCTGCGCAGCGAAACGTCACTGATCCAGACGATCGGGCGGGCGGCGCGCAATGTCGATGGCCGGGTGATCCTTTACGCCGACCGCATCACCGGCAGCATGGAACGGGCGCTGGCCGAAACCGACCGCCGCCGATCAAAGCAGGAAGAGTTCAACACCGAACACGGCATCACCCCGCAGACGATCAAGCGCAACATCCACGACATCGTGGCCCATTCGGCGGCGCAGGATAGCGTGCTGGTGGATACCGGCGATGAGGAGCGCAACAACCTCGTCGGCCACAACCTGCGCAGCTACATCGAAGACCTCGAAAAACGGATGCGCAATGCGGCGGCGAACCTCGAATTCGAGGAAGCCGGAAGGCTGCGCGACGAAATCCGGCGGCTGGAAGCGGATGAGCTTGGGTTGCCCGGCGAGGCCTCAAGCAGCGGAGCGGCAGGCCAACAAAAACGCGCGCCGATTGTAGGGCGGTCGAACGAGGGCAAGCCGGGAACGCGCAAGACGCGGTATGGGAAGACCCGCTTCAAGAAGATGGGCGGAAAGCCTTAAGCTGTGCTTGAACACGCGTGCCAAGACTGCCACTTCCTATTTGATGAACCACAAAGTCATTAGTGCGCTGGCCGCTGTCGGCGCCCTCGCCTTCGCTGTTCCCACCATGGCGCAAGACGCGCAACCGGCTGAGGCCGCCAAACCCGCCGCGCCCACCCCACAGGTCCGCACCCGCGATCTTTCCGGCACCTTTGGCGGGCAGCGCATCGCCTATCGCGCGACCATGGCCGACACGATCCTGTCCTCCGATGACGGCAAACCTGAAGCGGTCGTCGTCACCACCTCCTATATAAAGACCCCCGCTGACCCCACGCGCCCGGTGTTCTTCATCTACAACGGCGGGCCGGGTTCAGGCTCGGTCTGGTTGCAGATGGGGGCCTTCGGGCCGAAGCGGGTGGCGATCCCGTCTGACGCGCGCGATGATGGGGCGCCGCCCTATCCGCTGCTCGACAACCCGGACAGCCTGCTGGACGTCGCCGATCTTGTCTTCATCGACCCGCCCGGCACCGGCTTCAGCTATCTGACGCAGGGCACCGATCCCAAGAAATATTACGGACTCAAGCAGGATGGCCGCGCCGTCGCCGATGTCATCCGGCGCTGGATCAATGACAATGGCCGCTGGTCCTCCCCCAAATATCTCGGCGGGGAAAGCTATGGCACCAGCCGCACCGCGATGGTGGTGGATGAGCTGGAGGGCAGCACCTATAGCGACGTGGGCCTCAACGGGTTGATCCTGATTTCCACGATCCTCGATTTCGCCGGGCGTGAACCGACGCCGGGGAATGAAATGGCCTATGTGGTCGCACTGCCCAACATGGCGACGGCGGCGTATTTCCACGGCAAGGCGCAGGCGGCATCGGTCGAAGCCATTGCCGAAGAAGCGCGCCAGTTCGCCATCGGGCCCTATGCGAGCGCGTTGTTGAAAGGGCAGGATTTGCCGCAGGCCGAACGCGAGGCTGTGCGCGCCGAACTCGCCCGCCTGACCGGGCTTTCGGAACAATATCTCGAACAGGCCGATCTGCGTGTTACCGATCAGCGGTTCTACAAGGAATTGCTGCGCGATCGCGGGCTGACCGTGGGGCGGCTGGATTCGCGCTACACCGGCCGCGATTACGACAATGCGGGTGAAACGCCGGACAATGATCCGAGCTTCTACGGCATCGACGCAGGCTATACCGCCGCGATCAACCAATGGGCGCGTGAAACGCTGGGCTACACCACCGACCGGCAATACCAGTCGATTGGCAATGTCGGCAGGCAGTGGGACTGGTCGCTGGGCGCCGGCTGGGGCCGCAACGCCTATCTCAACATCGCGCCTCTGGTGGGCAAGGCGATGCGCCAGAACAGCGGGCTGCGCGTGTTCAACGCGCAAGGCTGGTATGATTTCGCCACGCCGTTTTTTGGCGCGGAATATTCGCTGAAACGCACCGGGATTCCGCAGGACCGGATCACGTGGAAATATTATGATGCGGGCCACATGATGTATATCCGTGACGAAGACCGGGCCAAGCTTTCCGCCGATATCCGCACCTTCATCAAGGCGCGGTGATGGGGGCAAGGCGCCTCCTTGCTGCGCCTGCGCTGGTGCCTGCTTTGTTGGGCGCGCTGGCATTGTCCGCCTGCAAGCCGCCGCCGACCGATGCCGCCGTGGCGCGCGCTGCCAGCCTGCCCGCAGCCGAAGGGCCATCGCCCCCGCTTGCCTCGCCCGACACCGAAGGTGCCCTATGGGCGCAAAGCGGCGCCGGTCAGGATCAGGCGATGCGGCTGGTCTATGGCATTCCGGGCGAGCCAGTGTTGCTGGCGCTGGAATGTGTCGATGCCGGCCAGCCGCGGGCGCGGATCAGGATCACGCGCCATGCCCCAGCTGACGAGGGCGCAGCCGCGCTGCTGGCGCTGATCGGCAATGGCGCGATCGGGCGGCTGCCGGTTGATGCAACGGCGCAGGGCAAGCGGATGTTCTGGGAGGGCGAGACGCCTGCGATCCATCGTGGATGGAACGCGCTGGACGGTATGCGCGAAGTGACAGCCACCGTCCCCGGCGCGGGGCTGGTGCGGCTCAATCCAAGCCCGTTACCGATGCAGCTGGTGGCAGCATGCCGGGGAAGTGCAGATTGACGCACCCCTTGCGGGGCGTGCGTTATCCGCGTTCATGCAATCTGAAAATCGGATCGCTGCGGGCGCGCGGCCACGCTGGTGAACCCTCAAAGGTCCGAAGCCGCCCGGCACGTGCTAGTTCTGCCGCGTCTGACCAGTCAGCAGATCCGGCGTAAGCACCTGCGGCAACTGTTCCGGGTTTGACGCGCCCGGCGCATACCACAGATACAGCGGCACGCCGGCCGCGCCCTGTTCGGTCAGAAAGGCGGTGATCGCTTCATCGCGCACCGTCCAGTCGCCCATCATCGTCACCACCCCTGCGCTGGTGAAAGCGTCACGCACGCTCTCGCGCTCGATCGCGACGCTTTCGTTGACCTTGCAGGTGACGCACCAGTCAGCGGTGAACCACAGGAACACCGGCTGGCCCGAGGCGCGCGCGGCGGCAAGGGCTTGGGCGCTGAAGGCTTGAGGATTGTGGATGCTGGCCGCCTGTTCCGCCTTCTCCGTCTGGTGGACCGAAGGCAGGGCAATCGCGGCAAAGACAAGAAACGGCGCAGCGACAAGGGCAAAGGCGGGCCAGGCGATCTTGCCGCTGCGCTGCAGGCGTCCGACAATCCACAGCGCCATCAGCACGCCGATCACCAGCACCAGCGCGACAAGGCCGAAGCTGCGACCACCCAGCTGCACCGTCAGCCACACCAGCGCCAGCGCGGTGAGCCCCATCGGGATCGCCATGAACCGCCGGAACCGCTCCATCCACGCCCCCGGTCTGGGCAGCATCCGCCGCAGCGCCGGAACGAAACCGAGGAGCAGAAACGGCAGCGCCAGCCCCAGCCCCAGCAACGCGAACAGCAGCAGAGCTTGCGCCGTCGGCAGCAGCAGCGCCGCACCCAGCGCCGCCGCCATGAAGGGGCCGGTGCAAGGGGTGGCGACGAAGGCCGCGAGAAGGCCCGTGGCGAAGGCACCGGTCCGCTCTCCCCCCATGCTGACCGAGAGCGATGGCAGTTCGAACAATCCGGCAAAATTCGCGGTGATCGCGGCGGCCAGCACCAGCAGGGCGACGACCACGCCCGGCTCCTGCAACTGGAACGCCCAGCCGACCTGTTCGCCCGCAGCGCGCAGCGCCAGCAGCAGCGCGCCCAAACCGACGCAGGCCAGCACCACGCCCGCGGTATAGGCCAGCCCCTCGGCGCGCGCCCCCCCCTCTTTGGCGCCTTCGCTCTCGCCAGCGCGGGCGAGGCTGAGCGCCTTGAGGCTGAGGATCGGGAAGACGCAAGGCATGATGTTGAGCAGCAATCCCCCGGCCAGCGCACCAAGGATCAGCGTCCACAGCGGCGGGGTGACCACAGGCTTCGGCCCGGCGACCAATTCGCCGCCGGTGGGGACATCACCGGGCGCCGCCTCGAACCGCACCCCCGCCCCGTTGCCGAAACCGAGAATGCCGGACACCATCGCCGCTTCGCCCGCGCGGCGCGCATCAAGCGGAATTTCCGCGATCAGCACATCGCCCACGCGGCGGAAGGTCTGCGGCGCGGCGTAATCGACCAGCCGTTCATTGGCGATGAAGACATGCGGATCAGCCAGCCCCACGCTCGCAGGCAAGGGTATCGCCACCTGCAAACCCTGCCCGGCCACGGCAAAGCGCGCCCTTGCATCCAGCAGCGGCGCGGCCTCGGCCCGCCAGCGCGCGAAATCGCCGCCCCGGCGTTCTTCGAGCACCGCGTCCTGCGGCACGCAGATCTGATCGGTGCAGGCGAGATATTCCACATGGCCGGTGATCGGCCCCGGATCGATCACATCGGCATCCGGCCCGACCTTGACCGGCACCAGCACCACATAGGTGCCTTCGTAGATGTGGTTCATCAGCCCGCTGATCGTCAGCCGCTGCGGCACCGGATAGATCGGCTCGCCCAGCTCCCAGCCATCGGGCAGATCCAGCCTCAGCCGCATCCCCTGCCCAGCATCGCCGGGGTTGGACCAATATCCGTGCCACTCCTCGCTTTTGGGCGTAAAACGCAGCGCCAGCATCCACTCCCCGCCCGCCACCGGCGAACCATCGGCGAACAGCGCGACGGCGATATTCTTATCGCCGTAGCGCGCCTCGTCCGGCACATCCTGCGCGCGCCCCGCCCCCGTCAGCATTACGGTTGCGAACAGCGCAAGCATCCATGCAAGCAATTGACGGATCGGTAGCGGGAAGGTTCTTGCGCGGGACACGGATAGCCCTCTAGGCTGGCGCCGCAATCTTCGCAATCGGAGCGAACCCGTGACCAAGCCTGAAATTGAAACGCGCGACCTGGTGATCCTTGGCGGAGGCTTGGTCGGCATGACCCTCGCGCTGGCGGCGGCGAAGAAGGGCCTGTCGAGCCACGTGATCGACCGCGCCGATCCGGCGGAACTGACCGCCGAAGGTTTTGATGACCGCGCCACCGCGATTTCCACCGCAAGCTGGCACCTGTTCGAAAATATCGGGATTGCGGAAGGCCTCGAACAATTCGCCTGCGATATCGCCAGCATCGCCGTGACCGATCAGAACAAGCCCGGCCGGCTCGATTTCCAGCCCGGCGCGGATGGCGGCACGCTGGGGCGGATGTTCCCCAACCGCCGCCTGCGCCTCGCCCTGTTCGAGGCTGCGGCGCAGGAACCGCTGATCCACTGGGTGGCCAAGGCCAAGGTGATTGAACGCCAGCGCAGCGAATATGGTGTTGCCGCGGTGCTGGAAGGCGGCGTCAAGCTGAAGGGCCGCTTGATGATCGCCGCCGAAGGCCGCCAGTCGCCGACCCGTGACGCTGCCGGAATCACCATGGCCAAGTGGGATTACAAGCACCGCGCGATCATTGCCGGGCTGACCCATGAAAAACCGCACGGTAATGTCGCGTGGGAAATCTTCTATCCCGCAGGGCCGTTTGCGCTGCTGCCGCTGAACGATGATGCCGACGGCACCCACCGGTCATCCCTCGTGTGGACCGTGTCGGAGGCGGATGGCGCGGGCGTGATGAAGCTGGGCGACCGGGCGTTCCTTGCCGAGGTGGAAAAACGCATGGGCGGGGTGCTGGGCAAGGTGCAGACTGTCGGCCACCGCTCGTCATGGCCGCTGGGCTTCCACCACACCGCCAAGATCACGGGCGAACGGCTCGCGCTGATCGGGGATTCGGCGCATGGGATCCACCCGATCGCCGGTCAGGGCCTGAACCTTGGCCTGCGCGATGTCGGTGCACTGGTCGAAGTGCTGGCGGACGGCGCGCGACTGGGGCTTGATCCGGGCGATCCGGAACTGCTCAAGCGCTACGAGACATGGCGCGGGCTCGACAGTTTCATGGTGGCGTTGGCGACCGACGGGTTGACCCGATTGTTCGGCGTGCCGGGCAGGGCCGCATCCGCCGTGCGGCGGCTGGGCATGGCGGCGGTGCAGCGCACCCCGATGCTCAAGGATTTCTTCATGGACGAGGCGCGCGGCGTATCGGGCGATCTGCCGGCGATCTTGCGGGCTTGAGCATCTCCAGCGCGTGACGCGTCAGCATCTTGGCGCGCTGGTATTGGTCTGTTTGCATGTCACCTTGGGCTGCGCAGGCCTCCCGCATCAGCGCAATTGCCAAACTAAGGCAGCACCAGCGGGCTGCTCAATTGCCGCACCCGATTGCCGGCCCCGTCGCGCAGGCCGCGCTGGTCGAGCACGGCGGCAGTTTCGATCACTTCCAGCGCTTCCATCGCCTTGGCGTAGCGTTCGGCATCCTTGATCCAGCTTTCGGCCTTGGCCGCGCCGGGCATCCCTTTCACTTCGTCGATCGCGTTCTGATAGCGCCCCTGTTCGAGCGCCCAGCGTGCGCGTTCCAGCCGTCGCTGCGGCTGCGGCGAGGGGGTGCTTTCACGCCGGAACACGAACAACTGGCCCAGCTCGCGCTGGAAAGCCTCCCACGACGGGCCATCATTGCTTTCGCGCAGGCTCGGCCCCAGCCCTTCAAGCCGCGCGACCAGCCCATCCAGCCGGATCGGATCGCGCGAAAAATCGATGATGCTCGCCACCGCATTGGGCCATTGATCGCCAAACCGCAGCCGCAACTGATCGGCAAGATAGCCCAGTTCGGCCCCGCGTTCGACCGCGCGGCGGGTGGCAAAGGCGATCAGCAGGCTTTCCGCACGCGCGGCATTGCCCGCCGCCGCCTGGGCCTGCAGATCAAGCTGGGTGAGCCGCTGTTCGGCGGCGGCGAGGCGTTGATCCAGCCCGCCTTGCTGTTCGGCCACGCGGGTCACCGCTTCAACCGCCTGTTCGGCATTTTCAGCCTTGATCGCATCGGCCAGCGGCGTGGGCGCAGGCGAAGACCCCGCTTCGGTCAGGGCCGCAGCTCCCTCCCCCGCTTCGACGGCGACCACGGGATCGGGGCGCGGGGCGCCGTTGCGTTCGGGCTGGAAATTGTACCACACCACCCAGCCCACCAGTATACCACCGGCAATGAAGGCAGCCAGCACGGCCAGCAACAATCCCCGGCCCGAGGAAGGTTTGCGGCGGCTTGTATATTTCGATTCCATCAGAATCCGTTCTGCGACCTTATCTGTCCCGTTGGGCCTGTCCCATTGGGGCCTGCCCTGCCGGAGCCCATCCTATCAGGAACTGTCCCCACCATGCCACGGCCGCGCTTACGGCGTCCCGGCAGGAGCGACGGGAATGGAGCCTCCCTCTTGGCACAAGTCAAACACCAAATCCAACAGGGCGGCTTCATCGGGGCGCGGCGCGGTGTGGACAGCGCGCCAGCCCTTGCCCGCTGCGCTGGCAATGCGCGGGCCAAGCGCGGCGAGCGCCAGACCCGTGCGCGCCAGTCCCAGCCGGTCGCACTCGGCGGCAAAATGCCGCGCTGTCGCCGCCGAATGGAGCAGCACCAGCGCCGCCCCGTTCGCCAGCATTGGCGCAGCGGGATCAAGCGGCAGGGCCACGCTGCGATAGGCGATCACCGTATCGAAGCTTACCCCTTGGGACGGGGCCAGCGGCATGTGTTCCTCTCCGGCGATGCGCAGCATGTGGCGGGGTGGGACAATCGCATCCAGCACGCCCTGCAATCCGCCGCTGCCCACCTGCGCCACGGCAAAGCCCGCCGCGCGCGCGGCCTCGGCGGTCGCCTCGCCAACCGCGAAAACCGGCTTGTGCTTCAGCCTGTCGAGGTTCTCCCCGCCATGCAGAAAGGCATTGGCGCTGCCGATCAGCAGACTGTCAAACTGGGCCGGATCGGGGCATCGCCATGCAACGGGGCGGATTGCCGACAAGGCATGTCCGGTGATCGCAAGCCCCTTTGCCCGCGCTTTATCAAGGGTCGCGGACAACCCCGGTTCGGGCCTGAGCGCGAGGATCTGCATCCTCACCCGCCATTCTGGAGATTCTGGGCGCGGAAATGCGGGGCGATGCCGGGCGTGGCGCGGGCCAGCAGGTCTGCCGCCAGCGCGCGCACGGGGGCATGATCGCCCGGCGCAAAATCGGCAGTGCCTTCGATCCGTTCGGTGCCATCGGGGCTGAACAATGCGGCGCGCATGGAAAGCCGGCTCCGGGCAGGTTCGCCGTCCCCGGTTTGGCACAATACCGCAACCGGCGAATGGCAGGTGCCGCCCAGTTCCGCGAGCAGGGCGCGCTCCGCCTCCAGCTCGGCGCGGGTGGGCGCATGGTCGATCGCGGCCAGCAGCGCGGTGACTTGCGCATTGGCAGCGAGGCATTCGATCGCGATCACGCCCTGGGCTGCGGCGGGGATCCATTCATCCTGACCCAGAGGATGGCCGACCGCGCTCTGCCCCAGCCGTTCCAGCCCGGCAGCGGCAAGGAAGGTCACGTCGGCCTCGCCCGCCT
The DNA here is from genome assembly GCF_900143235.1 of Erythrobacter sanguineus. Classification (GTDB taxonomy): domain Bacteria; phylum Pseudomonadota; class Alphaproteobacteria; order Sphingomonadales; family Sphingomonadaceae; genus Erythrobacter; species Erythrobacter sanguineus. The sequence continues at coordinate 210,969 of NZ_FRDF01000004.1, forward strand.
CCAGCTTGCCGAGCCGCGTGGCGACATTGCCGCGAAAGGTCACGACCTTGCAATCGGGCCGCAGGTTCAAAAGCTGCGAAGCGCGGCGCGGCGCGCTGGTGCCGACAATCGCGCCATGCGGAATCGCGGCGATGCTGGCCGCGCCGACCAGACTATCGCGCCGGTCGGCACGCGGGAGGAAGGCGGGGAAGTGGAATTCGCTTGGCCGGATTGTCTCGACATCCTTGGCCGAATGGACCGAGGCATCGATCCGCCCTTCGCCCAGCCATTGATCCAGTTCCTTGGTCCACAGCGCCTTGCCGCCGATTTCGGACAGGGGCCGGTCAAGCACCTTGTCCCCGCTGGCGAGCACCGGGACCAGTTCGACCGCGCCTTCCGTCCAGCCGTGGGCCGCGCACAGACGCGCAGCGGTTTCCACCGCCTGCGCCATTGCCAAAGGGGAATTGCGGGTGCCCAGACGGATGCGGGGCGTGGTTCGTGATGCTTCGTTCATGGCTATGCTTGCCCTAGCGGCCATACAGACTAGATGGAAGCGCCATGGGTTCGCTCACACACACATCTGAAGCGGCAGTCGTGCCCAGACCCGTTATCCTGGGCATCGAATCGAGCTGTGACGAGACGGCGGTGGCGCTGGTGCGCGGGGATCGCACGATCATTGCGCAAGCCATCGCCAGTCAGGAAGCCGAACACGCGCCCTATGGCGGGGTGGTGCCGGAAATCGCCGCGCGCGCCCATGCCGAACGGCTCGCACCGATGCTGGCAAAGGTCATGGCCGAGGCTGGAATGACGCTGGACGATGTCGATGCGATTGCTGCCACCGCCGGGCCGGGGCTGATCGGCGGGGTGATGGTGGGCCTCGTCAGTGCCAAGGCGCTGGCGATGGCATCGGACAAACCCCTGCTGGCGATCAATCACCTTGAAGGCCACGCGCTTTCACCCCGTCTGGCAGACGCGGACCTTGCCTTTCCCTACCTCCTGCTGCTGGTGTCGGGCGGGCATTGCCAGATCCTCGCCGTCGAAGGCGTGGGGCAATATCGCCGCCTTGCCACCACCATCGACGATGCGCTGGGCGAGGCCTTCGACAAGACCGCCAAGCTGATCGGGCTGGGCTATCCCGGCGGGCCTGCGGTGGAGCGGCTGGCGTTACAGGGTAATCCGACCGCCGTCCCCCTGCCCCGCCCGATGAAAGGTTCGGCAGAGCCGCACTTCTCCTTCGCTGGCCTCAAAAGCGCGGTGCTGCGCGCGGTGGACAGCGGCAAGCACCAGCCTGCCGATATTGCTGCCAGTTTCCAGCAGGCGGCGGTGGATTGCCTGATTGATCGGCTGGAACTGGCGCTGGCAGGCGCGGGCCCGTTTCCGGCGCTGGTGGTTGCAGGCGGGGTCGCCGCGAACCAGACCGTGCGCAGCGCGCTGGAATGGCTGGCGGCGAAGCACGCGATGCGTTTTGTCGCCCCTCCGCTGGCGCTGTGCACGGATAATGCCGCGATGATCGCATGGGCGGGATACGAGCGGTTGGCGCTTGCAAGTTCGGATTTCGCAGGCGATCCTCTCGATTTCGTGGCCCGCCCGCGCTGGCCGCTCGATCCGGACGCAGGCAAGGTGCGCGGGGCGGGAGTGAAGGGATGATCCCTCAACAAGCTCAGGACAGGCGCGAAACCATCGGCGTCATCGGTGCAGGCGCATGGGGCACGGCGCTGGCGCAGATGCTCGCCAGTGATGGCCGCGATGTGCTGCTGTGGGCCTATGAGCCCGAAGTGGTGGACGCGATCAACACCCGGCACCGCAACCCGCTTTATCTGCCGTCTGCGATACTGGCGCCCAGCATCCGCGCAACCGGCGAGCTTGGCGATTTCGGCGCGCTCGACATCATCCTCGCGGTCACCCCGGCGCAGGTGCTGGGCCGGGTGCTGGCCGGGCTGCCCCGCAGCCCGCGCGATGTGGTGCTGTGTTCCAAGGGGATCGAGGCAGGCACCGGCCGGCTGATGAACGATGTGGCGCGCGAAGCCTGCCCGCAAAGCGCCATCGCCGTGCTGTCCGGGCCGACATTTGCGCATGAAGTCGCCGCCGGCCTGCCGACTGCCGTGACGCTCGCCTGCGGGGGCGGGCTGGAACAGTGGCACCGGATCGCCCCTGCCATCGCCCGGCCTGCCTTCCGGCCCTATTATTCCGACGACCTGACCGGCGCGGAGATCGGCGGCGCGGTCAAGAATGTGCTCGCGATTGCCTGCGGGGTGGTGGAAGGCCTCGGCCTCGGCCAGAACGCCCGCGCCGCGCTGATCGCGCGCGGGTTTTCCGAGATGCTGCGCTTTGGCGAGGCGCTGGGCGCGCAGGCGGAGACGCTGGCGGGCCTGTGCGGGCTGGGCGATCTGGTGCTGACCTGTTCATCGACCTCCAGCCGCAATTTCTCGCTCGGCAAGGCGCTTGGCGAAGGTGCGTCCGCAGCCGCGCTGATGGCTGACCGCCGCACCGTGGCCGAAGGCGCGCACACCGCCCCGGTGCTGGCCGGACTGGCAGAGACGCGCGGCATTGCCATGCCGATTGTCGCTGCCGTCAACGCCATCCTTGGCGGCGAGAGCGCGGGGAAGGTGGTGGCCGAACTGCTGTCCCGTCCGCTCAAGGCCGAACGGGAAGACCCCGAGAAAGAACAGGACGCGTGAGCCAGCCCCAGGCCGACAGCGCCCCCGCACCCGAAAAGGGCGGCGATGACCTTGCCACGCTGGCCAAGGGCGGGCGCACCAACACCATGGGCTTTGCCATCCGGCTGGTGGCGCGCATCCCCTTCCTCGTTATCGCCACGCGCCTTTACGGGGCCGAGGCGCTGGGGCGTTTTGCCTCAGCCATGGTGCTGATCGAGATTATCGCGCTGATCTGTTCGCTGGGCGAAAAGCGCGGGCTGGCACAGCGCCTGTCCGAAGGCGCGGGCGAAGATCGCAGCGCGGAGGCGAACCTTGTCTATGATGGCATCGCGCTGGCGCTGATCTATTCGGGTGCAGCCGCCCTGCTGTTGCTGGCCTTTCCCGAACCGATGTTTCCCAACGGCACCAACAGCGCATGGGATATCTGGCTGGTCGCGACGATCCCGGCTTTTGCGGTCACCGAAATCCTGCTCGCCGCGCAGGCATATCGCTTTGATATCGCCACCACGGTGCGCGCGCGGGCGATTGTCGAACCGTGGACGATCTCGATCGCGGCGGGGGTGTTCTTCTACCTGCCGGGCACCCGCGATGCGGGGCTGGCGCTGGCCTTCATTGCTTCGATCTATGCCGGCTTGCTGACAGCGGCCTGGCCGTTCCTGCGCACCTATGGCCTGCCGCGCAACTGGACGCCGCGCCTGCGCGCCATGCTGGCGATGTCCACCCGCGCCTTCCCGCTGGTGGGGGCCGACGCGATTGAACGCGGCACGCGGCTGCTCGACATCTTCATCCTCGGCCTGTTCGCGCCGCCGCAAGCTGTCGGCATCTATTACGCCGCGCAGCAGATCGCATCGCTGCCGCAGAAACTGAAGACCAGTTTCGAACCGATCCTGTCCCCCGTCATCACCAAGAACCTGCGGATCGGCAACATGGGTGCCATCGCCGCGCAGGTGCGGCAGGTGGGGTTCTGGATCATTGCCTTGCAATTGGGCATCGCGCTGGTGCTGGGCCTGCCGGGCGAGGCCGTGATGGGCCTGTGGGGGCCGGATTATGTCGCGGGCACGGCTGCGCTCGCCTTCCTGCTGGCGGCAGAGGTGGTCGCATCGATGGCGGTCGTATCCGAAAGCGTGCTGGTCTACATCGCCCGCAAGCGCAATCTGGCTATTTCGGTCGGGGTGATCGCATTGCAGGCGGGCTTGACGATCGCGCTGATCATCGCGGTCAGGAATGCCGGGCTGGGCGAAGGCTATCAGGCGGCAGGTGCGGCAGGCGCGCTGATGATCGCGCTGGCGGTATCGAGCCTCGTCAAGGCGCTGCTGCTCAAACACCTGCTGGGCGCAGCCGTGTCGAACTGGCGCTGGCCGCTGGTCCATGCCGCAGGCGCCGCGGTGGTGGTGGGCTATGCCTTCACCTTCCTGCCCGAATGGATCGAACTGGTGTTCGGCATTCCCGCCGTGCTCGGCACCTATGCGCTGGTGATCTGGCGGCGCGGCTTCGGCGAGGAGGACAAGGTCCTGTTCCGCAAGCAGGTCGCCCCCCCGCCCGATAGCGCTGCGCCGTAAGCTGCGGGCGTTCAGTCGCTATTCACGGCTGCGAATCGATTTCTGACCCCGGGCTGATTGCGGGGAGAGACGCGATGAAAGTGATGCATTGGGCAGGAATGGCGGCGCTCGCCGCATTGGTCGCAGGCTGTGCCGGGCAGGAGAACGCCGCGCCGCCGCCACCCCCGCCACCTTCGGTCGCGGCTGTCCCGGAAATGACTGCCGCCAAAGGCCTGCGCATCCGCAACGATACCGTGATGGCCGAAAGCGCCTATTTCGCCCCGCCCGTGATGGTCGCCACCGATCCGGGCCGCGAGCAATATGACGGCAAGGAAGTCTCGCCCGTCAAACTGACGCAGGCAGAGCCGGTCTCCACCTTCAGCGTCGATGTCGATACCGGGGCCTATGCCAACACCCGCCGGTTCCTGACGCAAGGCATGATGCCACCCCAGGACGCGGTGCGGACCGAGGAGATGATCAACTATTTCCGCTATGATTATGCGAGGCCCGAGGATCGCAGCCAGCCCTTCACGGTGACGACCGATGTCGCCAAGACCCCGTGGAACGATGGCACGTACCTGATGCGCATCGGCCTGCGCGGTTATGATATCGAGCGCGCTGAACGCCCGCCTGCCAATCTGGTGTTTCTGATGGATGTGTCGGGATCGATGAACGCCGCCGACAAGCTGCCACTGGTCAAGACCGCGCTTGCCGGGCTGGCAGGAGAATTGTCGCCGCAGGACAAGGTGTCGATCGTCGTCTATGCCGGGGCTGCGGGCATGGTGCTGGAACCCACCAATGACACCGGGAAGATCCGCCGCGCATTGGAAAGCCTCAATGCGGGCGGATCGACGGCGGGCGGCGCGGGGATCGCGCTGGCCTACAACATCGCCGAGGACAACTTCATCAAGGGCGGCGTCAACCGCGTGATCCTTGCCACAGATGGCGATTTCAATGTCGGCGTGTCGAACACCAGCGCGCTGATCGAACTGATCGAGAAAAAGCGCGATAGCGGCATCACGCTGACCACGCTCGGCTTTGGTCAGGGCAATTTCAACGAAGCGATGATGGAGCAGATCGCCAATCACGGGAACGGCAATTACTTCTACATCGACAGCGCATTGGAAGCGAAAAAGGTGTTGGGCGATGAAATGAGCTCCACCCTGTTCACCATCGCCAGGGATGTGAAGATCCAGGTCGAATTCAACCCCGCTGTGATCAGCCAGTACCGCCTTGTCGGCTATGAAAACCGGAGCTTGCGCGAGGAAGATTTCGACAATGACCGGGTCGATGCCGGCGATATCGGCGCAGGCCATCAGGTCACCGCGCTTTACGAAGTGGTGCCGGTGGGCGGCAAGGGCTGGATCGCTCCCCGCCGCTACGAGGATGCGCCGCAAGCCGCCGCCACGGCGCGGCTGGCCGAAGCCGCCAATGTCAAGCTGCGCTACAAGCTGCCCGATGGCGACAGGTCGAAGCTGATCGAACAGGCGGTGCCGTCTGCCGCGCTCAGATCAGCCGCCGCGCCATCCGGCGATTTCGCCTTCGCCGCCGCCGTTGCCGCCTTTGGGCAGGTGCTGCGCGGGGACGACATGATGATGGGCTTCGGCTTCGCGGAAATCGGCAGTCTTGCAGGGGATCGCACCGAATCGGGGCAGGACAATTTCTGGCGGCAGGAATTCCTCCAGCTGACTGCGCTGGCGGCCAGCATGAAGGGCGGCTGACACCCGCATCGGAACTTCAGGCCAATATTACAGGTCATCAACGGACTTGGGCAGAAGCGCCATCGGCTGCTAGAGCGGCAGCCCTATCTGATTCCCGTTGGAGTTTGCCCTGTCATGTCTCTCGATCCGTCTGTCTCGCTTCCGCTGATTTTGCTCGGCCTTGCGCTTTTCGTCCTTGGCCTGTGGATGCTGGTGCGGATCAGCCGCAAGGCCAAGGTGGTTGACGACCAGTCCGCACCCGCGCTGCGCCGCGACGTGCTCGACGAAGGGGCCGAACGGGCGCAGCGCAATCAGGCGCTGATCGATGCCGCACCGGCCGCGACGACACCGGCACAAGCCCCGGTTTCCGCCGCCGCCAACGCCCAGGCGGTGGCCGCCGCGCCGCTCGGCACCGATGCCGAGGCCGGGCCGCAAGTGGTGCCCACCACCGCCGCGCCGCCCAAAGCGCCCGCAAGCGCACCGGCCCCTGCCGCGGATGATCTTTCGCGCATCAAGGGGGTTGGCCCCAAACTGGTGGCACTTCTGGGCGAACTCAGCGTCACGTCCTATGCCCAGATCGCGGTGTGGCAAGCAGCCGATATCGAACGGGTCGATGGCCAGCTTGGCCGGTTCAAGGGCCGCATCACGCGCGACCAATGGGTTGAACAGGCCCAATTGCTCGCCGCGCATGACGAGGCCGGCTTCATCGAAAAATTCGGCCGGAATGGATAATATTCAAGCAAACTTTACGTCCAATCCGTGTTACGCTCCTGTCATTGGGGAGTCGCTGACACGGGGAGAGGGCGGATGGCCTTGCGAATATTGGTGGCCGAAGACGAATTGATCACCGCCTCCGACCTGTGCGATACTTTTGCAGAGGCGGGTTACGAGATCGAAGGCCCGCATGCCGGGATTTCCTCGGCGATGCTGGCTTGCCAGAAGATAAAGCCCGATCTTGCGATCCTTGATATCGAGCTGATTGACGGGCTGACCTATGAACTGGCGCAGACGCTGATCGACGATAATGTGCCGGTGATCCTCCATTCCGAACTGGCCGAGCGCGAAGAAATCGCCGCCCGCTTTCCGCGCGCGATTGCGGTGGCCAAGCCCTGCCCGCCGGCGGCGCTGCTTGATGCGGTGGGCCGGATGCTGGCGACCTGCTGAACGGGCGGGCGCGGCCCCTTGCTCTGGGCTTGCAAGCCTGCGAAGGCATTGGCCAACAAGACAAGCAGGAGCAACGCCATGCATGGCACCCCGGCACCGACAAGCGCATCGGGCAAAAGCGGCATCGCGCCGTTCAGGTGGGACGACCCGTTCGACCTTGAAAGCCAGCTCAGCGAAGAAGAGCGGATGATCCGCGACGCCGCCCGTGGCTTTGCGCAAAGCGAATTGCAGCCGCGCGTGATCGACGCTTTCCGCGAAGAAACAGACGCGCCCGAACTGTTCCCGCTGATGGGCAAGGCCGGGCTGCTGGGCGCGACCATCCCTGAAGAATTCGGCGGCGCGGGCGCGGGCTATGTCGCCTATGGGTTGATCGCGCGCGAGATCGAGCGGGTGGACAGCGGGTATCGTTCGATGGCGAGCGTGCAATCCAGCCTCGTTATGCATCCGATCAATGCCTATGGCTCGGACGAACAGCGCCGCAAATATCTCCCCGGCCTTGCCAGCGGGGAATTGATCGGCTGCTTTGGCCTCACTGAACCTGACGCGGGCAGCGATCCTTCGGGGATGAAAAGCTTCGCCCGCAAGGATGGTGATGATTACGTCATCTCCGGCAGCAAGACGTGGATTTCCAACGCCCCCTTCGCCGATGTCTTCGTGGTCTGGGCCAAGAGCGAAGAACATGGCGGCGCGATCCGCGGCTTCGTGCTGGAAAAGGGCATGGCCGGGCTTTCCGCGCCCAAAATCAAGGGCAAAATTTCCCTGCGCGCCTCGACCACCGGGATGATCGTGATGGACGAGGTGCGCGTGCCTGCATCCGCGCTGCTGCCCAATGTGGAGGGGCTCAAAGGCCCGTTCGGCTGCCTCAACCGCGCACGCTACGGCATTTCGTGGGGCGCGATGGGGGCGGCGGAATTCTGCCTTGCCGCCGCGCGCCAATATGGCCTCGATCGTCACCAGTTCGGCCGCCCGCTGGCAGGCACGCAGCTGTTCCAGAAGAAACTCGCCGACATGATGAGCGACATTGCGCTGGGCCTGCAGGCGAGCTTGCGCGTGGGCCGGTTGATCGACGAGGGGCGGTTCGCCCCCGACATGATCTCGATCGTCAAGCGCAACAATGTCGGCAAGGCGCTCGATATCGCGCGGGCCTCGCGCGACATGCATGGCGGGAACGGCATTTCGGAAGAATATCAGGTGATCCGCCACGCCGTGAACCTCGAAACGGTCAACACCTATGAAGGCACGCATGATGTCCACGCGCTGATTTTGGGCCGCGCGATTACAGGGATTGCGGCGTTCTGATGCGCGTCATGATTTCGCCCCTGTCCTACAGCGCCGGGCGGTGCCATCATTACACCATGCAGCGCCGCAAATTCCCTGCCCTCGCACCTGTTATCAAAGGCGCGCGCATGGGGGCCGGTTTTCGCTTCCTGGACAGTGTAACATGTGTCTCCTACAGCCTTGCGGGGACACCGGAATGAAGCTCTACGGCTACTTCCGCAGTTCGACCTCCTATCGGCTCAGGATTGCGCTCAATCTGAAGGGGCTGGCGTTCGAGAACATCCCCGTCAATCTCGTCACCGCCGAGAACAAGGACGAAGGTTTCACGCAGCGCAACCCCTTCGGATCGCTCCCCATGCTGGAGGCGGACGGGCGCGACCGGGCGCAGTCGATGGCGCTGCTGGAATGGTTGGACGAGGCCTATCCCGTCCCGCCGCTGCTGCCGCAAGACCTTGAGGCGCGCTACACAATGCGCGAACTGGCCTATGCAATCGCAACCGAGATTCACGCGATCAACAACCTGCCAGTGCTGAAATACCTGAAAGACCCGCTCGGCCACACGCAGGACGAAATCGATACGTGGTATCGCCACTGGCTCGCCCGCACGCTGGTGCCGGTCGAAGCGCGGCTGGCGCAGCTAGATGCGGGCGATTTCCTCCACGGCGATGCGCCCGGCCTTTTCGAAGTGGTGCTGGTCCCGCAGCTCTACAATGCGCGACGGTTCGCTTACGACCTGTCGGCCAGCCCGCACCTGACCCGGATTGAAGCGGCCTGCCTTGCGCTGCCCGCCTTCGAGCGCGCACACCCAGATAATCAACAAGATTCCCCGGAGAGAAAACCGCAATGAAACTCGCAACCCTCAACAACGGCACCCGCGATGGCAAGCTGGTGGTGGTGTCGAAAGACCTTACCCGCTGCTGCGCCGCCGGATACATCGCGCCGACACTGCAATACGCGCTCGACAACTGGGAGCGGGTCGCGCCCGAACTCGAAGTGCTCGCGCGCGATGTCGAACATGAAACCGTGCCGTGCGAGCGGTTCCACGAACGCCAGGCCCATTCCCCCCTGCCGCGCGCCTATCAATGGGCCGATGGCAGCGCCTATATCAACCATGTCGAACTGGTCCGGCAGGCACGCGGGGCCAAGGTGCCGGGCAGCTTCTATCACGACCCGCTGATGTATCAGGGCGGATCGGACAGCTTCCTGCCGCCGCGCGCCAGCATCCCGCTGGGCGATGTGGCATGGGGTTGCGACATGGAGGGCGAGATTGCGTGCATCACCGATGATGTGCCGATGGGCGTTTCGGCAGAGGATGCGGCGGGCCACATCAAGCTGCTGATGCTGGTCAATGATGTGTCCTTGCGCGGGCTGATCCCGGCCGAACTGGAAAAGGGCTTCGGCTTCTTCCAGTCCAAGCCGGCCAGCGCCTTTTCACCCGTGGCGGTGACGCCGGATGAACTGGGCGAGGCGTGGGCGGACAGCCTTATCCACCTGCCGCTGATGGTCGACCTCAACGGCGCACCCTTTGGCCGCGCCAATGCCGGGCAGGATGCGACCTTCAACCTTGCGCAACTGGTCGCCCACGCTGCCAAGACCCGCAACCTTGGTGCAGGCACGGTGATCGGCACCGGCACGGTCTCGAACAAGGGCGCGGATGGCGGCGCCGGCACGCCGGTGGCAGATGGCGGCGCGGGCTATTCCTGTATCGCCGAAATCCGGATGATCGAGACCATCCGCGATGGTCAGCCGACAACGCCGTTCATGCAGATTGGCGATACGGTCCGGATCGAAATGCGCGATAATAACAACCACTCGATCTTCGGCGCGATCGAGCAGGAGGTGGCAGGGGTTTAGGAAAAACCGAGGCTCTCGGCCACCGCTGCATTGGCGATCCGGCCCTGATGGACATTGAGGCCGAGGGCGAGATGCGGGTCATCCTCGCACGCCTTCAGCCCCTTGTTCGCCAGCGCAAGGCCGAACGGCAAGGTCGCGTTGTTGAGCGCATAGGAACTGGTCAGCGGCACCGCGCCGGGCATGTTGGCAACGCAGTAATGGATGATCCCGTCGACTTCGTAGGTCGGGTTTTCATGGGTGGTGGGATGCGACGTTTCGAAACAGCCGCCCTGATCGATCGCGACATCGACCAGCACCGCGCGGTTCTTCATGTCGGGCAGCATCGCGCGGGTCACAAGGTGCGGCGCGCTGGCCCCCGGGATCAGCACCGCGCCGATCACCACATCGGCCTGCGCCACCGCCTGCTCGATCGTGCCCGCGGTCGAAAAGCGGGTGATGGCGCGGCCCTGGAACATCTCGTCCAATTGGCGCAGGCGCGGCAGCGAACGGTCGAAGATCTCGACGCTCGCACCCAGTCCCACCGCCATGCGCGCGGCTTGCGTGCCGACCACCCCGCCGCCCAGCACCACGACCCGCGCCGGCAGCACGCCCGGCACCCCACCCATCAACGTGCCGCGCCCGCCATTGCTGGCGCGCAGGGCCTGCGCGCCCGCCTCGATTGCCAGCCGCCCGGCGACTTCGCTCATAGGTGCCAGCAGCGGCAATCCGCCACCCGGCCCGGTCACGGTTTCATAGGCGATGGCGGAAACGCCCGATGCCATCAGACCCTTCGCCTGATCGGGATCGGGCGCGAGGTGGAGATAGGTAAACAGGATCTGCCCTTCGCGCAGTTGCACCCATTCGCCGGGCTGCGGTTCCTTGACCTTCACCACCATATCGGCGCGGGCGAAGACTTCGGCGGCGGTGCCGACCACTTCGGCCCCGGCCCTGCGGTAGATATCATCATCCTTGTCGATGCCCAGCCCGGCCCCGGTCTGGACGATGACGGAATGCCCGGCGGCGACATATTCGCGCACCGCTTCGGGGGTAAGGCCGACGCGAAATTCACTCGGTTTGATTTCCTTGGGAACGCCGACCAGCATGATTCTCTCCTCGCGATGCAGCCGAAATGCCGCTACAGTATGCGCAATATAATTACAATATCGCGCAAGGTCGATTCAAACTCAGGAGCCTCTCATGACAGCCTACCCCGCCCTCAGGATGCTGATCGACGGCCAGTGGATCGAGACCGGCGAGGCGGGAAGCATGGCGGTGGTGAACCCGGCGACGGGCGCGACCATTGGGCAATGTCCCAAGGCGGGGCCGGCACAGCTCGACGCGGCGCTCAAGGCGGCGGATGATGCCTTTGCCGGGTGGAGCCACACGCCCGGCGCGGAACGTTACGCCATTCTGCGGCGCGCGGCCGATTTGCTGCGCGAACGTGCGCCTGCCATCGCCCGCATCATCACCGCCGAAATGGGCAAGCCGCACGCACAGGCGGTGGGCGAGATTACCGGGCTTGCCGATGTGACCGACTTCCTCGGCGAGGAGGCCAAGCGCAAGGGCGGCCGGCTGATCCCGGCCCGAGGAGGGCAGCTGATCGCGCAGATGGTTACGCACGAACCGATTGGCCCAAGCGTGCTGCTCACCCCGTGGAACTTCCCGGTCAACCTGCCGGGCAAAAAGATCGCAGGCGCGCTGGCGGCGGGCTGCACCGCGATCCTGAAACCGGCGGAGAACACCCCGGCTTCGGCGCAGTTGCTGGTCGAATGTTTCGTCGATGCAGGGCTGCCGAAAGGCGTGCTGAACCTGGTCTATGGTGATCCCGGCCCGGTGTCCGAACACCTGATCGCCGCGCCTGCCACCCGCAAGGTCAGCTTCACCGGATCGACCGCGGTGGGCAAGCAGTTGGGCGCGCTGGCGGCGAGCCACATGAAGCGGTTTACCCCCGAGCTTGGCGGCCACGCCCCAGTGATTGTCAGCCGCCACGCCGACCTTGATCGTGCGGTGGCGATGTGTGCTGCCACCAAGTTCCGCAATGCCGGGCAGGTCTGCGTGTCGCCGACGCGGTTTCTGGTCGACAAGGCGATCTACGACCGGTTCGTCGCCGAATTTGCCGAACAGGCCGGCAAGCTGAAAGTCGGCGATCCGGGCGCGGATGACAGCGTTGACATGGGGCCGCTTGCCCATGGTCGCCGGATCGCGGCGATGGAAGCAGTGGTGGCCGATGCCGGCGGCAATCGCGGCGAAGTGGTGACAGGCGGTTCGGCCATTCAGGGGATCGGTTCAGGTGGGGGCTTCTTCTTCCAGCCGACCGTTATCGCCAACCCCGCGCCCGACAGCCGCTTCATGACCGAAGAACCCTTTGGCCCGATTGCCGGGATCGTCCCCTATGACACGATCGAGGATGCAGTGCGGATCGCCAATGGCCTGCGTTACGGATTGGCCGCCTATGCCTTCAGCGGCGATCTTGACGAGGCGCATTACCTTGGCCGGGCCTTGCGCGCCGGGATGGTGGGAATCAACCAGCTGATCGTCTCATCACCCGAAACACCATTCGGCGGGGTGGGCGACAGCGGTTTTGGATCGGAAGGCGGCGAGGAAGGCTATCTTGCCTTCACCGACACCAAGCTGGTGATGATGGCGAGGTCGGGCGGCTGACGCTTGCCCGCTGCCATCAATCGATCAGGCTGGCGATCCGCGAAAGCAGAGACTGGCGGCGTTGCATCGGCTGGATGCGGCCATAGCGCGCACGGCGCGAATGTTCGTCCTGAATGCAGACAGTGCGCTGCATGGGATCCGGCCCACTGGACCAGATAGTTGGTCTTGCCATTGATCACGTCCCCGATTCGCTTTTGTTATAAGGACACATTAACAGAAAAACTGTGGAAAACGTAGCGCAAACTTGGTTAACACACTTGCGCGCAGAGCGATTACCGATCGGTCCTCCGTGCGCCGGCTTTTCGTACATCTGCAAGGGTCGGATAACCGTTAACAGCCATCAGAAGGTCGGCTTCAGCAAGGATTGATCGCAGCACCCACGCGGCACCTTCTGCACCGCCAAGCGCCAAGCCGTAGGTATAGGGCCGACCCACGCCCACAGCCCGCGCCCCCAGCGCCAGCGCCTTGACCGCATCGGTGCCTGACCGGATTCCACTGTCAAACAGCACCGGGGTGTTGCCCGCGGCTTTCACCACGTCCTCCAGCAGATCAATGGTGGCAATCCCGCCATTGGCCTGCCGCCCGCCGTGGTTGGAACAATAAACCGCATCCGCCCCGCAATCGACCGCGCGGCGCGCATCGTCGGGGTGGCAGATGCCCTTGAGGACAATCGGCAGCTTGGTCACCGACTTGAACCATTCCATGTCATCCCATGTCAGCACCTGCCCGAATGTCGCCGCCCAGGTGAAGATCGCTGCTGCCGGGTCCTCCTCGGGGGGCCTCGTCAGCAGCGAGCGGAACACCGGATCGGTGAAGTAGTTCTGCAAGACCTTGCCGCGCAGCTGCGGGAAGTTCGACGCGTTGAGGTCGCGCGGGCGCCAGCCTGTCACCCACGTATCGAGCGTCACCACCAGCGCCTTGTAACCCGCCTCCTCGGCGCGGCGGATCAGACTGGTCGCCAGTTCACGGTTGCGCGGCGTGTAGAGCTGGAACCACGCGGGCGTATCGCCGCAGGCCGCCTTCACATCCTCCAGAGGGTCATTCGCCAGCGTCGAGGCGCAGAACGGCACCCCTGTCAGCGCCGAAGCGCGGGCAGCGGCCATGTCGCCGTGACGATCCTGCGAGGCTTCTCCGTTCAGGCCGATGGGGGCCATGAACAGCGGGGACGGATACCTGTGCCCGAACAGCTCGATCGACAGATCGCGCTCCGAACAATCGACCATCATGCGCGGCACCATGCCCCAGTGGTGGAAGGCGGCGGCGTTCTGATCCTGCGTGTGCTCGTCCCCGCAGCCGCCCGCGACATAACTGGTGAGGCTCGGCCCGAGCGCTTCGTGCGCGCGCTGTTCGAGTGTGGCGAAATCGACCGGCCAGGTGGGCAGAATGCCCTTCAGCCCGGCATTGTAGATTTCGTTCTGCATCGCGCCGAAATAGGTCATGGCGTCTGGTTTCTCCCGTCTATCTTCGAAACGGAATTCAGACGATGCAGCGATGCAGGGCAAGCGTTTTCTAGGCGAAGAACCGCTGCAGCCGGGGCCGAACCTTGAGGAATTGCAGATAGGCGGCTTCCAGCACACGTAGCACCGCACCATTGCGCGCCGCCAACCCGAGCGGACGCAGAACCGGGATCGCCCGCCACATCGCCGCAAAGGCCGCCGCGCCATCGTGGACAATGCCATCCTCTTCGGCGTGGAATCGCGCGAGCAGCGTGGTGCGGTCGATCGGGCAGGATGGGTCGGCGTCATCTGCCACATCGACGAAGGCAATCGCCCCGCGCCGGTCCAGCCGCTGCATCAGCGCGATTTCGCGGCGGCACAGCGGGCAGGCACCGTCGAACCAGACCTTGACCGGTGCGCTCAAGGCGCGATCCACAGGCGGATGACATAGGCGACCACGCCCAGCACCGCGACGCTCGCCGCCCAGATGCCCGCCATCCACAAGAGGCGCTGCCACAGCGGCTTCTCCGGCTCCATCTCAGGCGGTGCCAGCATTACTTGTGTCCTACCGCTGCGCTGCTTGAGGACATCAATGATACCCTTCATCCGCCACCTTGCCGCGGAACACCCAATAGGCCCAGACGGTGTAGCCGATGATCAGCGGCATGGTGATCGCCACGCCCACCAGCATGAAGATCTGGCTGCGTTCGGGTGCGGCGGCATCCCAGATGGTCACGCCAGGAGGCACAACATAGGGCCAGATCGTCACCCCAAGCCCGCTCATGCCGAGGAAGAACAGCGCGATCCCCAGCCAGAATGGCTTGGAATTGCGGTCTTTCAGGATCGCCCGCAGCATCGACACCGCCACAATCGCAGTCACGATCGGCACCGGCGCGACCCAGTAGACTTCCGGCGCGGTCAGCCAGCGGGCGGCATATTCCGGCTTGAGCCCGATATTATACAGGCTCACCGCGCCCATCAGCACGATGGTGGCAATCCCGGCGCGCACCGCCAGCCGCCTCGCGTGGGCCTGCTCTTCGCCATCCAGCTTCCAGATCAGCCATGTGCCGCCCAGCAGCGCATAGCCCGCCACGGTGCCCAGCCCGGTTAGTAGGGTATAAGGCGTGAACCAGTCGAACCAGCTTCCGGCATAGGCGCGGTCCACCACCTCGATCCCTTGCAGCAAAGCGCCCAGCGTCATTCCCTGCGCCAGCGCAGCGACCAGCGATCCGCCGGTGAAGGCTGCGTCCCAGAACGCCCGGTGCGCCGGATCGCGCCAGCGGTATTCAAACGCCACGCCGCGAAACACAAGGCCCAGCAGCATGGCGATGATCAGCGGATAGGTCGCGGGCAAAATCACCGCATAGGCGAGCGGAAAGGCAGCAAACAGGCCGCCCCCGCCCAGCACCAGCCAGGTTTCATTCCCGTCCCACACCGGCGCGATCGAATTCATCGCCCGGTCCCGCTCGCGCCCGACGGCAAAGGTCGGAAACAGGATGCCGATGCCAAGGTCAAACCCGTCCATCACCACATAGGCGAACACGGCAAAGGCGATGATGAAGGCCCAGATGACGGTCAGATCCATCACACCTGCTCCCTTTCCGGCTTGGTCGAGGGCAGGGCTTCCTCGCCGCCCGGATTCTGGGCCGGCCCAGGCGTGATCCCGGCGGTGCGGATCGGGCCGGTATCCCCGCGTTTAACCCCGTATTCGCCCGCGTGCGGCGGCTTGCCCATCAGCTTGAGGATGTACCACACGCCGATGCCGAAGACGGTGAAATAGACGAGGATGAAGGCCAGCAGCGATGCCGCGACGGCAGGCGCATCCAGCGGACTGGCCGCGTCAGCGGTGCGCAGCAGGCCGTAAATGACATAGGGCTGGCGGCCGACTTCGGTGGTGATCCATCCTGCCAGCACGGCAGCAAACCCGCTTGGCCCCATCAGTACAGCGGCGCGGTGGAGCATGGGCATGTCATACAGCCTGCCCCGCACCCGTCCCCACAGGCTCCACAGGCCAATGCCCAGCATCGCAAAGCCGATGCCGACCATGATCCGGAAGCTCCAGAACACCATGCCCACCGGCGGTTCCTCGTCATCGGGGATGGTGTCGAGACCTGCCAGCGGTGCGTTCCAGTCATGCTTGAGGATCAGCGAAGACGCCTTGGGGATCTCGATGGCGTAACGCACCGTCTTGGCCTCGCTGTCGGGGATGCCGAACAGGATCAGCGGGGCGCCTTCGGGGTGGCTGTCGAAATGCCCCTCCATCGCCATCACCTTGGCGGGCTGATGTTCAAGCGTGTTGAGACCGTGCAGGTCGCCCGCGAAAATCTGCAAGGGCGTGACGATCGCCGCCATCCACATCGCCATCGAAAACATTTTGCGGGCATGCGGGTTGGCGCGATCCTTGAGCAGGTGCCACGCCCCCACAGCGCCAACCACGAAGGCTGTGGTGAGGTAGGCCGCCATCACCGTGTGGACGAGGCGGTAGGGGAAGCTGGGGTTGAACACGATATCCCACCAGCTGTCGCCCGGCATATATTGCCCGTTGTCGGCGAGGAAATAGCCCGTGGGTGTCTGCATCCAGCTGTTCACGCTCAGAATCCAGAAGGCCGAAACAAAGGTGCCCAGCGCCACCATCAAGGTTGCGGCATAGTGCAGTTTCTTGCCGACCTTGTTCATGCCGAACAGCATGACGCCAAGGAAGCCCGCTTCGAGGAAGAAGGCTGTGAGCACCTCATAAGCCATCAACGGCCCCAGAATTGGGCCCGAGACATCCGAGAACACCGACCAGTTCGTGCCGAACTGGTAGGACATGACAATGCCCGAAACGACGCCCATCGCGAACGCAATCGCGAAAATCTTGAGCCAATATTTGAACAGGTCGAGATAAACCGCCTTGCCGGTTTTCAGCCATAACCCTTCGAGCACAGCAAGATAGCTCGCCAACCCGATGGAAAAGGCCGGAAAGAAGAAATGGAAGCTCACGGTAAAGGCGAACTGGATCCGCGCGAGCAGGAGGGCGTCGAGGTTTTCCATGGCTAGCAGCTAATCCCTTGCCGGCACCGATCAATTGCAATCGCTGCACCGGATATACGCATTAAGGCCAAAAGGGTTGCACCGCCGGGCGGGTATGGGGGAGTGTCCGGCGGTGCACAGGGGGCAGATGGTCAGTCGACCTGAACCATCCGCAGGTAGGGCTTGATGGTGGTGAAGCCTTGAGGGAACATTTCCTTGGCCTTTTCGTCCGGGATCGAAGGCGGGATGATCACCTTGTCTCCGGGGCGCCAGTCGGCAGGCGTCGCAATCCGGGCCTTGTCGGCGAGTTGCAAGCTGTCAATCACCCGCAGGATCTCGTCGAAATTGCGGCCTACACTCATGGGGTAGGTCATGGTCAGGCGGATTTTCTTGTCGGGATCGATGATGAACACCGAGCGGACCGCCGCCGTCTCGCTCTGATCGGGGTGGATCATATCGTAAAGCTTCGCGATGGCGAGGTCAGGGTCAGCCACGATCGGGAAAGTCAACGTCACGCCCTGCGTTTCATCAACGTCCTTGACCCAGGCGAGGTGCTCCTCGACCGTGTCGGTGGAGAGGCCGAGCGGCTTCACGTTGCGCTTGTCGAATTCGGCGGCAAGGCGCGCGGTCATGCCCATTTCTGTGGTGCAGACCGGGGTGAAATCAGCCGGGTGGCTGAAGAAGAACACCCAGGAATCGCCCGCCCAATCATGCAGCGAAATTGCGCCGGTGGTGGTGGCGACGGTGAAGTCGGGGGCGGTGTCGCCGATGTGCAGGCTCATGATACTGTCTCCTTTGCTTGGGTGCGACCGGACTAGCAGGAACCGCGATGCGCGCAAAACTCATTTACTCGCTTTATGAAATCGAATTTTCCAAATCGCGCAAAATCGCAATTTCAGCGGCGCCTTGGACGAAAATTCCTTTCCTCGACGCCCAAAGTTACGATTATGGCGAAAGCGAAACACGCTCGGATCAGATCAGCCCGCGCGCTTCCATCGGATCATCCGCGTCCGGTGCCTCGCCAGTATCATTGGCCAGATCGCCGAAGGCCTTGTTCTGCGACAGGAACACCTTGCCCGAAAGATCATCGAGGAAGTGTGCGCGCTTGAGGCGATCCATCACCGGACCCTTGACCTCCGACAGGTGCAGCTTGACGCCGCCATCGGCAAGGCGGTGGTTGATTGCTTCCAGACTTTCCAGCCCAGAGGCGTCGATCGCGTTGACCGCGCTGCACATCAGAATGACGTGGCGCAAAGGCGGACGTTCAGCCACCTGCTCCAGCACATATTCCTCCAGCCAGCGGGCGTTGAGATAGGTCAGGCTCTCGTCGATCCGGATCGACAGCAGGTGCGGCAAGGTCAGCACCTGATGGCGCTCGACATTGCGGAAATGCTCGGTTCCCGGCACCCGCCCGACGATGGCCGCATGGGGACGGCTCGCCCGCCACAGGTACAGCAGCAGACCAACCGCGACCCCGGCAATCACCCCTAGCTCGACCCCGGCCAGCAAGGTGATGGCGATAGTCACGGCATGGGCGGCGAAATCGGCCTTGGAATAGGCCCATAGTCGCCCCGGAGTTTTCAGATCGACAAGGCTCAGCACCGCGACAATGATAGTCGCCGCCAGCGTCGCGTTGGGCAGGTTGAACAGGAGCGGGGTGAGAAACAGGCTGGCGAGCGCGATGCCCACCGCGGTGTATGCGCCCGCCGCCGGGGTCTGCGCGCCGGCATCGAAATTGACCACGGAGCGCGCAAAACCGCCGGTAACCGGATAGCCGCCCGATAGCGCTGCGGCGATGTTGCTTGCGCCAAGGCCAATCAGTTCCTGGTCCGGCGCGATCCGCTGGCGGCGCTTGGCGGCGAGCGTCTGCGCGACCGAGACGCTTTCGACAAAGCCGATGATCGAAATCAGCAGCGCAGGCACCCACAGCACCTCGATCAGCGCCAGATCGGTGGAGGGTAGCGCGAAGGGGGGGAGCCCTGAAGGGATGGCACCAACCACCGAAACACCGCGCGCCTCCAGCCCGAAGGCGATGACCGCAAGGATCGTGACAGCCACCGCCAACACCGGCCCGGCTTTCGCCGTCATTTCGGCGGCACGGGGGCCGAGGCCAAGCTTCATCAGCGCAGGCTTTGCGCCCTTCCTCACCCAGAACAGGAACAGCGATGCCGGTATGCCGATAGCGAGGGTGGGAAGATTGATATTCCCCATTGCGCCGGCCAGCGCGGCCAGCATTTCCGGCCAGGTCTCACCCCCGGCCGTCACCCCGAGAATATGCTTGATCTGGCTGGTGGCGATCAGGATGCCGCTTGCCGAAATGAACCCGCTGATGACCGGGTGCGACAACAGGTTGGCGAGGAACCCCAGCCGCAGCAGCCCCAGCACTGCCAGCATCACCCCTGACAGGGCTGCAAGGGTTATCGCCGCCTCGAGATACTCTACGCTTCCTGGCGCAGCCACCGCTCCGGCAGCGCTCGCCGTCATCAGCGAAATCACCGCCACCGGCCCCACCGCCAGCGTGCGGCTGGTGCCGAACAGCGCATAGGCGATCAGCGGCAGGATCGAGGCATAAAGACCCACCACCGGCGGCAATCCGGCCAGCATCGCATAGGCGAGGCTTTGCGGGATCAGCATGATGGTGACGATCACCGCCGCCATCAGGTCGCTGGTCAGCGCGGGGCGATCATAGGTGCGGCCCCATTCGAGGATCGGAAAATAGCGCTGGAGCACGTGGCAGCTGCCTTTACTGTGCAATCAGCCCGCCGGGACCGGCAAGCCATTCGCGGCCCTTGAGCATGCCGTTCCAGTAGATCCACGGCAAGAGATCAGCTTTCAGAATCCACGACAGGCGCGTCGGCTTGGTGCCGTCCACCAGCCATGTCGGAAAACTCGGCGCGAGCTTGCCGCCATAAGCGAATTCCGCCAGCACGATCTTGCCCCGCTCCACCGTCAGCGGACAGGAACCATAACCGTCATAACCGGCGGTCGGCCCCTTGCCATCAAGCTGGCGCAGCGCGTTGACTGCCACGACCGGTGCCTGCTTGCGTGCGGCTGCCGCAGTCTTGGCATTGGGCATCGCGCCTGCATCCCCAAGCCCGAAGACATTGGGATAGCGCACGTGCTGCAGCGTGTGGTGATCGACATCGGTGAACCCGCTCTCTGCCGCGAGCGGGCTGTCAGCCAGAAATTGCGGCGCGACCTGCGGGGGCACGACGTGCATCATGTCGAAGCTGCGCGTCACCTCACCATCAGCGGTCTGGAACACCGCGACCTGCGCTAAACCATCAACCGCGACAAGATTGCTGCCGAGTTGGAGATCGATGCTGTATTTCCCGACATATTCCATCAGCGCCGGAACATAGTCCGCAACCCCGAACAGCACGCCGCCAGCATTGCGGAACTCGACCTCGATATCCTTCAATACGCCGGCGCGCAGCCAGTGATCGCAGGCGAGATACATCACCTTTTGAGGGGCCCCTGCGCATTTGATCGGCATCACCGGTTGGGTGAAGATCGCCCTGCCCGACTTCATCTTCTGCACCAGTTCCCACGTGTAAGGCGCAAGATCGGGGCGGTAGTTGGAGGTGACACCATTGCGGCCCAGCGCAGCCTCCAGCCCTTCGATCTTCTCCCACGCCAGCCGGATGCCGGGGGCAACGATCAGCAAATCGTAAGTCAGCGTGCTGCCATCGGCGAGTGTGACCTGATTGTCTTCAGGCTGGAAACTGGCCGCCGCCTGCCGGATCCAGGTCGTGCCCCTGGGCATGACACTGGCCATCGGGCGCATGGTGGTGGCGAGATCGAACACCCCGCCGCCAACCATCGTCCAGCCGGGCTGGTAGGCGTGGGTCTGGGAAGGTTCGACAATCGCGATGTTGAGCCCGGGCCTGCGCTTCAGCATCGAAGCTGCCGTGGCGATCCCTGCCGCGCCGCCGCCGATTACAACGACTGTGTGTGATGATGTGGTCATGATGATCCCTCCCTTGGGCCGCGCTGCTAGTCGCTCGCCGCCATTCGCTCGGCCAGCGCCGACAGGTCGTATCCGGCGGACTTGGCGCGTGCGATGCGGGTCTGCGTGCTCAGCTCATCAATATTGGCGAGCGCATCCAGCGTCACCGCGCGCATGCCGGTGCGGCAATAGGCGAGCACCTTGCCCTCAGTCCCGCGCCGGATAGCAGCAAAGGCGGCGATGGCGGCGGGCGGAAACAACCCGCCTGCGACAGGGATGTGGTGGAAGGCCAGCCCGGCCTCCTGCGCCGCGCGGCGCATTTCTTCGAGCGGGGGCTGGCCCGGCTCCTCGCCATCGGGACGATTGCAGATCACTGCCGTGAACCCCTCGGTCCCAAGGCCCGCAAGTTCTTCGGGCTGCATCTGCGGAGCGACAACGAAATTCGTGTCAATCGGGCGCAGTTCCATCATGTTTTCCCTTCCATAAGCCGCACCAGAATCATCCCGGCAAGCATTGCGGCAACAAATATCCCCGCAGAGGTCGGCGCAATTGCAAGCGCAGCGAAGCCTGGACCGGGACACAATCCGGCAATTCCCCAGCCTATGCCGAACAGCGCCGAGCCACCAATGAGACGTGCGGTCAGGTCACTGCGATCGGGCAGGGAAAATCCCTCAGCGAAAATCGGGCGCTGCATCCGGCGCTGGACCAGCCATGCCAGCGCCATCACCAGCACCGCCCCGCCCATCACGAAGGCGAGCGTCGGATCCCAGTTGCCGAACAGGTGCAGAAATCCGCGCACGCGCGCCGGATCGGTCATCCCGCCCAGCGCAAGGCCTGCACCGAAGATCGTACCCGAAACGAGCGGAAGAAGCGTATCGCGGATCATGGCAGCACCGTGATGCCGAGCGCATTCATCGCCGCGACGGTGGCAAAGCCGGTTACCATGAAGGTCGCGGTGGCGACCAGCGAACGCTGTGACAACCGGCTCATGCCGCATACCCCATGCCCGCTGGTGCAGCCGCTCCCCAGACGCGTGCCGATGCCCACGATCAGGCCCGCGATTACCAGCGGCACCGGTCCCGCAAAGCTGGGCGCGGCTGCACCCGAAAGGCCCATGATAATCAGTGCGCCGAGCGGCAGGCCGATCACGAAGGCCGAGGCGCCGATGCGGGGCATGGAGCCCGAACCAATGCCAAACGCGCGCGCGGCGATACCGGAGACCCCGGCGATCCGCCCGGCTCCAAGCAGCATCAACGCCGCCGCCAACCCGATCAACACCCCGCCCGCAAGCCCTGCAAGCGGGGCCGCATCGGGAAAACCCGGCAGTCCGGTTGCAAGCAAGGTCATACCGCGTTCACCGGCAGCTTGAGGTAGGTGACGCCATTATCATCGGCGGGCGGCATGTGGCCCGCCCGCATGTTGACCTGCACCGACGGCAGGATCAGGCGCGGCATGTCGAGCGTCGCATCACGCTCTTCGCGCATCTGCACGAACTCGTCTTCGGTAATGCCGTCATGGGCGTGGATGTTGCCCTCCCGCTCGGCCGCGACCGTGGTCTCCCAGACATAGGTTGTGCGGCCCTTGGGCAGGTAGTCATGACACATGAACAACCGGGTTTCAGGCGGCAGCGACAGGATACGGCGCAGCGAGCGGAACAGGGAACGCGCATCGCCGCCAGGGAAGTCGGCGCGCGCGGTGCCGTAATCAGGCATGAACATGGTATCACCCACGAACACTGCCTCACCCACGACATAGGCGATGCAGGCCGGCGTGTGGCCGGGAACATGCATCACCGTGACCGGCAGAGTGCCGATGGTGAAGGTGTCGCCATCCTTGAAGAGGTGGTCGAACTGCGAACCGTCGCGCTCGAACTCGGTGCCAGCATTGAACAGCTTGCCGAACACATTCTGCACCGTGGTGATCTGCTCGCCGATCGCGATTGCCCCGCCAAGCTTGTCCTGAAGATAGGGCGCGGCAGAAAGGTGATCGGCATGGGCATGGGTTTCAAGCAGCCATTTCACTTTCAGATTATGCGATTGGACGTAATCGATAATGGCATCAGCCGAGGCGGTTGAACTACGGCCCGAACTGGGGTCGAAATCGAGCACGGAATCGATGATCGCCGCCTCCATGGTCGCCGGATCATGAACGACATAGGTGACCGTGAAGGTCGCAGGATCAAAGAAGCCCGCAATCTCAGGGCGCAGCGCGCTGTCAGTCCGCGCCTGTTCGATCTGCGCGGCGGCCGCAACAAGCACCGAATCAACTTCAGTCATGACAAGTCTCCATTTAATTACATAAACTGTGTATATGTATTGCAATGTGAGTGTCAAGTGCTATGAGAGCTGCATGAACGATCAAAACAGCATGCCTCCCCCTTGTGCGGGGCTCCGGATCGGCGACATTGCCCCCGATTTCGAAGCGCGCAGCACCATCGGCCCGGTCCGTCTGTCAGCCTTTCGCAAGCGCTGGCTGGTGCTGTTCTCGCACCCGGCCGACTTCACACCTGTTTGCACCACCGAATTCGTCGCGCTTGCGCGCGAGGCTGCCGCCTTCGAGGCGCGCGATTGTGCGCTGATGGCGCTTTCGGTCGACAGCCTGTTTTCGCACTTTGCCTGGCTGCGCATGATCCGTGACCGGTTCGGCGTGGAAGTGCGGTTCCCCATCCTTGAAGATCCGACGCTGGTGATCGGCCGCGCCTTCGGCATGGTTTCGGCGCAGGACAGCGACAGCGCGACGGTGCGCACCACTTTCTTCATCGACCCTGAAGGCGTGATCCGGGCGATGACCTGTTATCCGGCCAATCTCGGTCGATCGGTGCCGGAAATGCTGCGCATTCTCGATGGGCTTCAGGCGATCGACGCCAAGGGCGCGCTGGCCCCTGCCAACTGGCAACCGGGCGAACCGATGCTGCGACCGCCGAGCCATGATCTCGACGAGGTTTACGGGGCCGGCGACATGACCAGCTGGTTCCTGCGCGAAGACGGAGGCGGAGTGCGGGCATGATCACCGAAGACGATCTGATCGAAGCGCTGAAGGCACTGGCCCACCCGCTGCGCTTCCGTATCCTCACCGCTCTGGCCGCTGGCGAACGCAATGTCGGGGAGATCGAGCAGGTCACCGCCATCAGCCAGCCGGGGCTTTCGCAACAGCTCGGCGTTCTGCGCAAGGCGGGACTGGTCGACACCCGCAAGGAGGCCAAGCTGGTGTTCTATTCCATCGCAACCCGGCAGATCGCCGCGGTCACTGCCGCGCTGGCCGCGCTCAGCCCCGGGATGGCGATCACACCCGAAGAACCCGCAGCATTGCGCACACCTGCCCCCGGCGTTGCCAATTTTGCCCGGATGTCCTGAGGCGCCAGTGGCTTGCAGGCGGAGGCTGGGCCTTGCAGAGCCAGCCAGTGTGATATCGCCACAAGGTTTCCGGATCAGACGCGCGCTGGCACTTCAGGCATTTTCAGCGCAGATATCCCCGCAACACTGATATCCCCGCAGCACAGGCCATCGCCTGCAAGCATGCATCCCTGACGTCACGAATGTTCCGGGCAAGCGCAGATACGGCTTCAGACGCTGACACCGAACAGCGAACCAACCGCGGCCGTGATCGCCATTGCGAAAATGCCCCACCCCACCACTCTGACAGTGCCCGGCAAAAGCGGGGCACCCCCTGCCCGCGCGCCAAGCATGCCGAGGATTGCCAGCGCAACAATCGAGACCACCACAACCGCCGGCATGATCGCCGTTGCAGGCGCCAGCCATGCTGCAAGCAGGGGCACGACAGCGGCTGAACTGAATGTCGTTCCGGAGGCAATTGCAGCCTGCAAAGGACGCGCGGAAAGCGCGTCGGTCAGGCCAAGTTCGTCGCGCACATGCGCCTTTAGCGGATCATGCGCAGTCAATTCGCGGGCGACGGTGGCGGCGGTCTGCGGGCTGAGGCCGCGGCTTTCGTAAATGCCTGCGAGTTCCGCCAGCTCTTCCTCGGGCGTTTGCGCCAATGCCTGCTTTTCGCGCTTGATGTCTGCATTTTCGGAATCGCGCTGCGACGAAACCGAAATGAACTCGCCTGCGGCCATAGACATCGCACCCGCCACCAGCCCGGCCACCCCTGCGACGATAATCGGCTCCCTGTCGCTGGTTGCCGCCGCGACGCCGAGAATCAGCGAGGAAACCGAGACAATCCCGTCATTCGCGCCCAGCACGGCAGCCCGCAGCCAGCCGGTGCGGTGGATATAATGCGGATCGTCCGGATGTGCGCTTGCCGATGTCATGCCCGCATTCCCCTTGGTGCCTTGCCTGCCGCAACCCGGGCGCAGCTTGGGCTCGGGCACAGCAAAGCGCAAGCCAAGGGTTCAACATCGCAGCCCGAGGAAGCGGATCAGGCCGCCAGCGCCGATTGTTCGGCAACCCGATCGGCAAGATCCTGTGCACCAAGCGGACGCCCGATGAAGTAGCCTTGCGCATAGTCGCAGGAAATGGTCCGCAGGAAGGCCAGACATGCCGCATCCTCGATCCCTTCGGCCACGACCTTGAGACCCATTTCATGGGCAAGTTGCACTGTCGAGCGCACCAGCATCGCATCACCCTGGTCGATATGTGCGTGCTGCACGAACATCCGGTCGATCTTGAGTTCCGAGATCGGCAGCAGCTTGAGATAGTTCAGCGTGGATTGCCCGGTGCCATAATCGTCCATCGAGATGCGGATCCCGCTCTCGCGGAACCGGTCAAGCATGGCCACCGCCATGCCTGTATCCTCGAACTGGGCGGATTCGGTAACTTCGAAGGTCAGGCGATGGGCCGGAGCGCCGGTTCGCGAAACCAGCGCCAGCACCCGGTTGGCAAAGCTTTCCGAAGCCAGCAATCCGGCCGAGATGTTGACCGCAACGCCGATCACAAGCCCGCGCAGGCACCAGATCCGCATATCCTCCAGCGCCTGCGCCAGCACGGCGATGGTAAGATCGTCGATCCGGTTATGCTCCTCGATCAGCGGAATGAAGCTGTCGGGCGGCAGCATCCCGCGCACCGGATGGTTCCAGCGGACCAGCGCCTCGACCGCGTCGATGCGCTCGGTCACGAGATTGAGCTTGGGCTGATAGACGACCCCGATATGCCCCTCGCGCAGTGCATCGTCGAGCTCACCCATGAGCGAGAACTGCTGCGTTGCGGTCTCCCCTTCGTCGGCGGAATGCAGCCGCCAGGGTTTGCCGGAACGCTTTGCGAGGCTTGCTGCGTGGGCGGCGTTGGCGGCCGCCTCGATAAGGTCAACGGGCGCAACGCCAAAGGTCAACGCCACGCCCAACCGGCGTCCGGCCACCTCAAAGGGACTGCGCATGACCGCCCTCAGGCCAGCGAGAAGCGGTTCGATCTCTGCCAGATCAAGCGGAGTGCTCCAGACCAGCGTCCGGTTGTCGAGACGGTAGATACTGCCCGCACAGCCGGTGACCTGCAGACGCTCCACAAGCCGGCGCAACAAATCGCCAAAACTTTCCTTGCCAACGGCAAGCTGGAGCGCGTCGAAATCATCGATCTGCGCAGCGACGAAATAACGCTGATCGCCAGTATCAGCCCGCGTATCAAGCGCGAGCTTGTTGGGCAGGCCGCTTTCCGGGTCGATCCGGTGCTGGCGCTGCGCCTCGCGGGCCGTCAGGATTACCAGCCGCAGTCCGGCTGCAAGAACCAGCAAAACCAGCGCCGGGACGATCTCGAACCAGGTCGAAGCGAACAAGCGGGCAACCAGCCACAGCAGGGCCGCGAGACAGCCCGCCAAGGCGAAACGCACCGCCACGACCCTGCGCCCGGTGGCTGAGCCGATCAGGAAAGCGAGCAGGGCGGCCACAAGCAGGGGGGCGGGCCAGGAACCGTAGATCGGCACCGCATCGACCAGTGTTTCGGCTGCCAGGGCTTGAATAACCACGCCGGGCAGAACGCCATGATGGGGCACTGCATAGCGATCACCCAGCTCGATCGCAGTGGCGCCGATGATCACGTCCTTGCCCTTGAGGCCAGCCGGATCGAACTCGCCGCGCTCGACGGCAATGAAGCTGTGACGCGCAATGGCGCCGGGATTGATCGCAAAATCGATCGGGAAACTTTGGTTGACGCTCCCGGCCCGTCCGGCCACGAACGCCGCGATCGAAGGGCGCGCGACGCTGCCCGTCACGGTTCCCAACTGCATCCGGCGGACAAATCCGTCAGGATCAGGAGCCACCGAGACCGATGCCAGATGGGCGTGTTCGCGCAAGACCGCAATCGGCAGCGCATCAAGCTGACGGGCCTCGCGGAATCCGGCGCTCTGGCCAAAGGTCGGCAAGGCAACCGGCGCATTGGAAGCAGAAATCGCCTCACCTAACGCTGCATCCTGCGCAGGTTCTGAACTGCTGGAAAAGTCGACGTCGAAGCTGATCGAACGCACCCCGGCGGCATCGAGCTGTTCGAGCACCCGGGCATAGTGATCGCGCGGCCAGGGCCAGCGGTTGATCGCGGCCATGCTGGCGGCATCCATCTCGATGATCTGAACCTGCCCACTGGCCGGCCGTTCAAACAGGCTGAAGGTCAGCTGTTCAGCGGCATTATCGATGGGCCTGAAGGTTCCAGCCATCGCGAGCAGCGCGACAAGCAAGCCAAGCACCAGCGTTCCGGCCAGCCGCAGACGCAGCAGATCCGGGATATCCGGGATCGAGGCGATCAAATGTTTCACGCGTGCTTACGCCGCCCCTCAGGGCCGGGGCGATCGTTCGAACATATTGGCTCCTGCCCGAGGGTAATCGCCAGACACGCCTTGATCAGCGGGAGGGGAGTTCGGGCCGACGGCGTTATCCAGAATCATTCCGCGGCCGTAAGGCTCATCCACTCCCGCGACGATATCGCCCGAGTCAATCGCCGGGTCACTGCTGTTGCTGTTGCCGTTGCCATTGCCGCCGCCATTGCCATTGCCGTTGCCACCGCGGCCGTCATCATCATCGCGGTCATCATCGCGGTCATCATCGCGGTCGTCGTCGCGGTCGTCGTCGCGATCATCGTCACGGCCATCGTCGCCGTTATCATTGCCGCCGCCGTTGCCGTTGCCGTTGCCGTTGCCGTTGCCGCCGCCGTTGCCGTTGCCGTTGCCGTTGCCGTTGCCGCCGCCGTTGCCGTTGCCGTTGCCGTTGCCGTTGCCGTTGCCGTTGCCGCCGCCGTTGCCGTTGCCGTTGCCGTTGCCGTTGCCGCCGCCGTTACCGTTACCGTTACCGTTACCGTTACCGTTACCGTTACCGTTACCGTTACCGTTACCGTTGCCGTTGCCGTTGCCGCCACCGTTATTATTCGCGTTGCCTTGGCCGTTCACGTTGCTCTCGCCCTGGCTCTCGCCA
>NZ_FRDF01000015.1 GCF_900143235.1 Erythrobacter sanguineus
AAGATCGAGCAGATTGAAAAGAGCAACCCTGAATGGGGTGACCTTTTCGAGCAGATCAACTGACCGCCAGCGATCCCAGCTTTCGCTGGGATGACGGGGAAACAAGGTGTCTGCTTCCCACCCACAACCGGCCATAAAGTGCCAAGTGAAGATCGCCCGAAAGCGGCCACCCTCTCTGGCGACCAATGGTCGCGCAGCGACCGCAAGGCCGCCGAAACGTTCAAGTGCCCGCCCGTAGCTACGCGACCTTCAGGTCGCATGAGCGAGGATTTCGCGCTCTCGGACGCGAGTGCGGAACAACAAAGACTCCCCCCACCCCACAAAATTGACGATACGCCCCGCGCTCCCACTCGGCTATCCCCTTGGGCAGAACCGCAACCAGGGAGAGGTGCGCTATGGATCTGGGACTCAAGGGCAAGAAAGTCATCATGAACGGCGGGGCGCATGGCCTTGGCCTGGCCTCGCTCAAACTGTTCGCAGCCGAGGGCGCGGATGTCGCGTTTTTCAGCCGCAAGGAAGACAAGATCGAGGCCGCCAAGGCCGAAATCGACGCTGCCGGGCCGGGCAAGGTTTTCGCTGAGGTGTTCGACATGGCATCGGGCACCGAAGCCTATCAGGCATGGCTGGAAAAGGCCGTGGCCGAACTCGGCGGGTGCGATATCTTCGTTCACACCGCCAGCGCCTCGGGCACCGGTGGGGCGGGGGACTGGCAGGCCTGCCTCGACATGGACCTGAAAGGTGCGGCCTTCGCGGTCGAGACGCTGACGCCTTATCTTGAAGCGTCGGACACCGGCTCGATCGTAATGCTCTCCTCTACCGCCGCGCTCGAAACCTTCATCGCGCCCAACCCCTTCAACGCGATCAAGGCCGCGCTGATCACCTATGCCTCGCAGCTGTCACAGGCCTATGCCGCCAAGGGCATCCGGGTGAACACCGTCAGTCCCGGCGCGATCTATTACAAGGGCGGCAACTGGGAAGTGATCGAGGAGCACATGAAGCCATTGTTCGACGGCACCCTCGCCAAGATGCCGATGGGCCGCTTCGGCAACCCCGAGGAAGTGGCCAATGCGATCGTCTTCGTCGCCAGCCCGGCGGTGCCTTACATGACAGGCACGAATCTGGTGGTGGACGGCGGCTTCACCCAGCGCGTTCAATTTTAAGAGCAAACTTCCGTTCGCCTCGAGCGTAGTCGAGAGGCTTGGTGCGGGGTGTCTCGACTTCGCTCGACACGAACGGAAATCTGAGAGGTAACAGATTCATGGCCCAAATCGCCAAAGAGATCGACCGCGACAAGCTGCTCGACATCTATACCCGCACGATGAAGGTGAACCGCACCGACGAGAAATTCCGCGAGCTGCTGATGGGCGGCAAGGTGGCGGTGATGTATTACTGCGTGCGCGGGCAGGAGCTGGTTTCCGCCGCGGCCGTGGCGGCGCTGGAAAAGGACGATTACGTCGTCTGCACCTATCGCGGGCAGGGCGAGCAGA
Organism: Erythrobacter sanguineus; assembly: GCF_900143235.1. Lineage (GTDB taxonomy): Bacteria > Pseudomonadota > Alphaproteobacteria > Sphingomonadales > Sphingomonadaceae > Erythrobacter > Erythrobacter sanguineus. Next base: position 1,488 of record NZ_FRDF01000015.1, read on the forward strand.
CCGCCAAGGGCATCCCGATGGAAAAGTGGTGGGGCGAATGCCTCGGCAAGGCGACCGGCACCTGCAAGGGCAAGGGCGGCACCATGCACATCACCGATCCCGAAACCGGAATCATGGTCACCACCGGGGTGGTCGGCAGCGGCCTGCCGATTGCCAATGGGCTTGCCATGGCGAGCCAGAACAACGGCGATGGCCGGGTAACGCTGGTCAGCTTTGGTGACGGGGCGGCCAATATCGGCGGATTTCACGAAGCGATGAACATGGCCCAGCTTTACAAGCTGCCGGTGATCTTCCTGTGCCAGAACAACCGCTATGGCGAACACACCGCCTATGCCGATCACACCGACAGCCGCAGCATCGCATCGCGCGCCGAAGGCTATGGCATGAAGGGCGTGACGGTTGACGGCAATGACGTGCACCAGATCTACCCGGCGATGCAGGAAGCCGTCGCCCGCGCCCGCGCCGGTGAAGGCCCGACGCTGGTTGAGGCCATGTGCTACCGCATGATGGGCCACTTCTTCGGATCGGACTTCAGCTACATGCCGCCCGAACATATCGAGGAAATGAAGGCGGAAGATCCGCTGCCCAAGCTGCGCAAGGTGATGCTGGAACACCAGTTCACTGAGGAAGAGCTGGATGCCGTCGTGGCCGATATCGACGCGCAGATCGATGCGGCCGTGCAGCACGCGCTCGACGCGCCGCTGCCGGACACTGATGAAATCTACAAAGACGTGCTGGAGGAGACCGCCTGATGGCCCAGATCACCATGACCCAGGCGCTGAACCTCGCCATCGACGAAGCAATGGCCGATGATGCGGGCGTGTTCTGCCTTGGCGAGGATGTTTCGGCCAAGCAGGGCGGCGGGGTGTTCAAGGTCACCTCGGGCCTGACCGAAAAATATGGCGAACATCGCATCCGCGCGACGCCCATTTCCGAAACCGCGATCATCGGCGCGGCGGTTGGCGCGGCGCTCGCCGGGCAGCGGCCGATTGCCGAGATCATGCTTATGAACTTCGTCGGCGTGTGCATGGACCAGATCGTCAACCACGCCGCCAAGCTGCGCTTCATGAGCGGCGGGCAGACCCCCTGCCCGATCGTGATCCGCACCACCACTGGTGTCGGTGTGGGCTTTGGTGGCCAGCATTCCGATATGCTGGAGGCGTGGTTCGCGCACGTCGCGGGCATCCATGTCGTCACCCCGTCCAACGCCGCCGATGCACGCGGACTGATGCGGGCGAGCATCGACGCCAATGATCCGGTGATCTTCATCGAGAACATCCTGTGCTACGGCCTCAAATCCGAAGACCCCGGCCCGGGTTACCGCGTGCCGCTGGGCAAGGCCGCGGTGGCGCGGGAAGGCACTGATATCAGCCTCATCACCTATGGCCGCACCGTGCTCGATGCGCTCGAAGTGGCGAATGATCTCGCCAAGGAAGGCATCAGCGTCGAGGTGATCGACCTGCGCACCATCGCCCCCTATGATGAGGCAACCGTGCTGGCATCCGTGCGCAAGACCGGCCGTGCGATCACCCTGCATGAAGCGGTGCGCCCGTTCGGCACCGGAGCGGAACTCGCGGCCAATATTCAGGAAAAATGCTGGGATGATCTCAAGGGCCCAGTGCGGCGGATCGGCGGGACGTTCTCTGCGGTGCCGTTTGCCACCCACCTCGAACAAGCATGGATTCCGCAAAAGTCGGACATCGTCGCACAGATCAAAGCATCGGTAGGTAAGCTCTAGAATGGCATCTGAAATCCGCATTCCCAAGCTCGGCATGAGCGCTGTCGAAATGACCCTCGTCGAATGGATGTTCGGCGATGGCGAAGCGGTGGAGAAGGGCGACATCATCTACACGGTGGAAACCGACAAGAGCACGACAGAAATCGAAGCGCAGGCCAGCGGGGTCATCCGTCCCACGGGCGAGGAAGGCGCGGTCTACAAGGTCGGCGATCTGATCGGGATGATCGAGTAGGGCTGGAGCAAGTGGCTAGTCCGAGAGAGATGCTCGCTGCCATCTATGCCGCAGCGGGTGCGCGCGACTGGGACCGGGTGGAAAGCCTGATCCATCCCGATTTCGTGTTGTATGAGGCGAACTCGCTGCCCTTTGCGGGCGAATGGCGCGGCAAGGACGCGCTGCAACGCTGCGCCGCGGCGATGTATGGCACGTGGGCAGAGGCCAGGGTCGACATCCACGACATCACCGGCGGCGATACCCACGCGGTGGTGGTGCTGACGCTGACGATGCACCCCAAGGATGGCAGCGCGCCTTTCAGCCAGACCGTGTGCGAGGCGGGCAGTTTCGAAGACGGCCTGCTCAAGAGCTTGCGCATCCACTATTTCGACGCCGCCGAAATCGCCGCGCGAGCGTAAGGCGGACGGGCACAAGGCGGCAGGGCATTCGGCAGCAAAGTGCCAGCAAGCTTTCGCTTTTGGAAAGATGTTTCTATCAGGGTGACGAAACTTCAATTCCAAGAAAGAATCTGATGACAGATGCCGACTGCGCAGAAGGTGCAGAAACTGCTGCGCTCGATCCGCGAATTCTCATGCGTGAACTCAGGATTTTTGCCGAGGCCCACCCCGGGCGCAGCTTCTGGGAGCTCGCCATCACCGTGGTTCCCTTTATGGGCATCGTGGCTCTGATGCTGTTTGCAGTTCAAGCCGGGCACTATCTGGCGCTTGCGCTGGTGCCCTTGGCAGGCCTGTTCCTGCTGCGCATTTTCATCATCCAGCATGATTGCGGCCATGGCGCGTTCCTTCCCGGCCGGATCGGCAATGACTGGACGGGGCGGGCGCTGGGCGTGCTCACCTTCACGCCCTATGATTGCTGGAAGCGTTCGCATGCGATGCATCATGCCAGCACCGGAAATCTGGATGCGCGCGGATATGGCGACGTCGACACGCTCACTGTGCGGGAATTCCAAGCCGCCAAGCGGTCACAGCGGCTGCTTTATCGTCTTTATCGCCATCCGGTCGTGCTGTTCGGGATCGGGCCTGCCTACCTGTTCCTGCTGCGCCACCGCTTGCCGATCGGCCTGATGGACAAGGGGGCGATCTACTGGGTCAGCGCCATGGCGACCAACCTTGCCATCATCGCGATCCTTGGGGGGCTGGCCTACGCCTTCGGCCTCGGCACGACCACACTGGTTGTGCTGCCGGTCTTGCTCGTTGCGGCTTCGCTGGGGGTGCTGCTGTTCTATGTCCAGCACCAGTTCGAACACGCGCACTGGGACGACACGGATAACTGGTCGTTCCACCAGGCGGCGCTTTACGGCAGTTCGCATCTCGACCTTGACCAGCCGCTGCGCTGGTTCAGCGGCAATATCGGGGTGCATCATGTTCACCACCTTGCAAGCCGCATACCGTTTTATCGCTTGCCTGAAGTGCTGGCGGCCAATCCCGATCTGCACAACCTGAACAGGTTCACGGCGCGAGAGACACTGGGGCCGCTCAGGCTGGCACTATGGTCGGAAGATCAGCGCCGGATGATCACCTTTCGTGAAGCATCGCGAGGGATTTCCGGCGTCGCGGCCTAGCTCTGCCGATCCAGCCATGCCCGGCTGGTGCGGGCAACTTCACGCGCGCGTTCGGCAAGGTCGGGGAAGGTTTCGCGCAAGGCGGCTGAACGTTCCTCGACCGCCAGCGGCAGGTGGCCGGGCAACGTGTCCACCATCGCGGCCAGCGGCAAACCGCCTTTGCCCAGCGGCATCCGGCGGTTGATGGCATCGTCGATGATCGCATCGAAATTCATAAGGTCAGGGCCGTCCGCAGGCGCATCGCAGGGCTGGCAGTAAGACAGCCATTCGTGCGGGATCGCCGCAAGGTCTTCAGCGGTTCCGCCCGATCGCGCCCAATGCAGCGTGTCGATGAGCAGCGCCTTGGCCTCGCCTTCGATGGCTTCGAGGATGGTGCTGGCCATGTGGATCGTCTTCACTTCGGTGAAGATGCCGAATTCGAGATTGACCCGCACACCAGTGCCTTGCGCCCGGTCAACCATCGCCTGAAACTTGGCCGTCGCCGCCGCCATGTCGGGATCGCTGGAAACGCAAAGCAGGTTGCGCGCGCCCAGCTCGGCGGCGATGTCGACCAGCTCGGTGAGCCACGGATCGGGCGGGCCGGGCATGATCCATGCGACCTCCAGATCGAGCAATTGCACGCCAGCGTCCCGCGCCTGTCGGCGGATGGCGCGGGTGGTGGCCGAGGTCCATGTTTCACGCTCGGCCCACATGCCGCCGAAGTCGAATTCGGACGCAGCGGCGCATTCGATGAGTTGCGAAGGGGTGGCCTCAGGCATGATCCCGGCGGCGAGCGAGATCAGTCGGTCAGGCACCGGGAGCGGTTCCCGCAGGGATGCCGCGACCAAGTCCGCACGGCACCTGAGCGTGCTTTTCGGTTCGCATCAGCCTGAACCGAAAACGCATCACAACGTCTGGCCATCATCCAGCACGAAATCCGTGCCCGTCACGAACTCCGACGCGTCGGAACACAGGAACAGGATCATCGCGTCCAGCCCCTCCTCGCCCATCAGCCGTCGCTTGGGAAAGCGGGCGATCTGTTTCCTGCCGGGTTCGGTATCGAACCACGCATCATTGATTGCGGTGCGGATATAGCCGGGAGAGATAGTGTTGACGCAGATTCCGGCCCGCGCCCATTCCCGCGCCAGGGTGCGCCCCGCCTGCACCACGCCCGCCTTGGACGCGGCATAGGCGACGAGGCCGGGGGAAGGTTCGAAGGCGGTGATCGAGGCGATCATCACGATCCGTCCCCCGGTCACCCCATGCGCCATCATCCGCTTTGCGCCCTCACGCGCGGTCAGGATCGCGCCCTTGAGGTTGATGGCGAGGGTCTGTTCGATCTCGCCTTCGGAGATCGAGGTTGCCATGCCAGCACCGTCCACGCCCGCATTCGCAATCACCGTGTCGACCGGGCCAAAGGCCGCCTCTGCCGCGTCGAACCCGGCGATGATATCCGCCTCACGCGCGACATCCATGCCGATCGCGGCGGCATTTGGCCCGATTGCGCCTGCCAGCGCCTCCAGCCGGTCCTTGCGCCGCGCGCCAAGCGCGACCTGCGCGCCGCTGGCCGCGAGAATCCGTCCAAAGCGCGTGCCGAGGCCGGATGATGCACCGGTGATGAGCGCGGTGCGCCCCGTCAGTTCAAAGGAAAAGCCCATGCCCGATCATTTAGCCGCCGGCAGCTCTCCGTCGATATATTTCTTCAGCGTGGTCTGGAAATGCCGCACCCGGCTGTCCTGATAATGGCCCAGCTCCATCTTGCCTTCCTTCATCGTCTTCATCCCTTCCTGCACGAAGGGCAGGTTGGCCATGTCCTGATCGAACACATTGGCAAGCTGCGGCCCCATGATGTCATTCGCCCAGGCAAAGGGTTCGTCATCCGGGATATAGGTCGGTGCGACTGCCCGGGGGCGTTGCTCGCCCTTGGGGGTGGGAAACAGCAGGCGGATTTCCATGATGCACCAGTCAGGCGTGTCGCCGGGCAGCCAGCGGTACACCAGCGTCGGCAGAAACCCGATCCACGGCGAGAAATTGGGGAAGATATTATAGGTGAAATTGTCGAGAATTTCGGTGTCCGAAGCGTCCGAATAATCATGGCCGTAATTCTCGGCAAAGCCCTTGCGCCCCGCCTCCGCGAGGATTTTGCGTGCGCCGAGCGGGTCGCCCGCGTCGTAGGCTTCGTCCGGGCCTTCAGTGGCGTTGAAGCGGCGGTTGGTGCGTGCATCCTGCCCGCCCGAGAACTCGTTCATCTTTTCGAGAACGTAGTCGGAGTTCTTGCCCTTCATATGCGGGCTGAGCACGCCCGACGGCGTGATCGCGCGATTGAAGTGATCGCCGATCAGATCATACCGCGTATTGGCATCGCCGAGGAAGGCGAGCAGCTGCGGGTGGGTTGTGACCGAGTGCCATGCTTCCATGAAAGCTTCGGCGGTAGCCTTCCAGTTCGCGGGGATCTTCTTCTGCACCCACATCCCGGTGTAGCGATTGCCGAAATCATAACGTTCGTAATGGTTTGCCGCCGGGCCAAGCCAGGTCTTGAAATCGGGCAGATCGTGGTTCTCGGTCAGCATCACGAAGCCTTCCCACAGCTCGATGCGGGCTTCGGGCAGGCTCATGTCCTTGTCTTCGAGGTGCTTGAAATCCCACGCGCAGGGAATTTCCTTCAAGGACCCGTCATTGCGCCAGGTAAAGCCGTGGAAGGGGCAGCGCAGTTGCACTGAATTGCCGCTTTCGGTGCGCAGCTTGCGCCCGCGGTGGAGGCAGGCATTGTAGAACGCCTTCACGCCGCCGTCCTTCTGGCGGATCAGCAGGAAGCTCTTGCCCGCGATTTCGAACACCACGCTATCGCCTGCATCGGGCAGCTCATCCTCGCGCGCGGCGAACAGCCAGACATTGGGCCACATTTTCTCGCGTTCAGCCTGCGCGAACTCTTCCGAGATATAGGGCGCCACCGATAGGGGATCGTCGCCCATTTCGATGGTCGTTTCCTCGAACAGATAGTCCGGCGGACGCCGGGTGTCGCCGTTGAGCATGTCGGTATAGCTGATCCCCGGGCAGCGGTCAGCGCGGGCAATGTCCTTGATCTCGTTCATCGGGCCTTGCGTCCTTTCGGGTGGTCCCCGTTCTCATCCTCGCACTTTGTGCAGTGTTGCGAGCTGAGAATATCACACAGGTTCGCCCCACGGTCACCCTAGCGGATTGGAGAGGAATATGGCGCTCAGCGGAAAAATCGCGGCTCTTGGCGACATCATGCAGCTGGCCTTCGTGCCGGAGGATTTCGACGCGGCGGTGGCGCACTGGACGCAGACCATGGGTGTCGGGCCGTTCTTCCTGATCGAGGGCATCCACCTTGACAGCATGAAATATCGCGGCGAGCCGACAGATGCGGTGTTCGATCTCGCGCTCGCTTATTGGGGCGATATCCAGATCGAACTGATCCGCCCGCGCGATCATCATCCGTCGATCTATCGCGGCGAATATGGCGCTACCGGCAACGGGCTGCACCACGTGTGCATTCTGGTCGATGATATCGCCGAAGCGCGGCGGGTGTGTGCCGAGGCCGGCGCGGAGGTGGTGATCGAGGGCACCTTCGGCACGAGCGGGGTGATCTATGTCGATGCCGGTGGCGGGCCGGGGACGCTGGTGGAGATCCTCCAGCAGGCCAAGGACGGGCCAGACCTGTTCGGGATGATCAAGGCCGCGGGCGTGGGCTGGGATGGCAGCGAGCCGCTCAGGAAGCTGGGGTAAGATTCCTTGTGTTCCGCACGCCATTCGGCGCGCGAAATCCTCGTTCATGCGTCCTGAAGGCCGCATCGCTGCGGTCGCTAGCGCGACCGAATTCAGAGCATAGACGCGAAGTAAGCGCTGACCGTCGGCGCAGCCATCGCGAGCGCACGCGCGCGTTCCCTAATCAGACGCGCCCAGATACCCCAATTGCCCCGCCTTGAAGATCGTCTGCGCACGGTTGACCGAGTCCAGCTTCTCCCCAGCGCGGTGGATGTGATAGCGGATCGTGGCGTGTGACCGGTTGAGGATCATGCTGATTTCCTTGTCGGTCTTGCCGATCGCGGCCCAGCGCAGGCATTCGACTTCGCGCTTTGACAGCACGCAGTCGGACGGGATCCGCCGTTTGGTGCGGTTGGCCTGGACATAGCCTGCGACAAAGCGGCGCGTGACCATTGCGAACAGCGCACCATATTCGGCGAATTCGCCCGACAGGTCTTCCTTCTCGCGGTCCATGCTGATGAAGCTGCTGGCAGAGATCTGGCCGAACGGCAGGTGGACGGGAACCACGATCGCCGCCTTGCAGAGCGAACGCTTTTCAAAGTCGGCGAGGTCGATCTCGTCGAGGTAGCAATTGCGCCAGCGGGTGTTGAAGCCGCGGGCATTGATCCAGAAGGGTTCGCTTTCATAGCGGCAGGCGCGGGGCAGCGGCGAATGCAGCGCAAGGCGATGATCTTCCCACCAGCGCGCGCCGTCATCCAGCCAGCGGAAAATGTCGGCATTAAGGATCGTGCCGTCGGCATCGACCATCGGTTCCTTGGAGGAAATGTCATCGCATACGGCGATCTGCATCCCGCGTTCCTGCGCGATTCGGGCGAGGTTAACGGCGGCATCGTGAATATCCTCGGGACAGGTGATGGTCACCTGTTCGAGCAATAGTTCAAGCGATTCACGGCCTTGCGGTGTCCGCAGCTCGACAACATTATGGGCCATTGCGTGCCTGGCTCCTCTCATTTGTTTTTTCGAATCGGGACACTAGCGCAATTTTTCGCCATGTCCTCTCCAATTACGTAGGGGAAACAGTGTGGCCTGGGGGCTAGCGAAAATGACAAAGGAGTATGTCGGACATGGGTTTTGAGGGCGCGAATTTCGGGTTGGCGGTAAAGCAGCTGGCGCAGGCCATCGCGCCAGAGCGCCCCGCGCTGGTGCATGGCGCGCGGATCGTAAGCTGGGGCGAGCTGGATTCCCTGACTGACCGGATCGCTGCAGGTCTTGCGGCGCGCGGCCTGAAGCCGGGCGATATTGCAGGCCAGATGCTGCGCAACACCCCCGATTATCTGCTCGCCTATTTTGGCTGCGTGAAGGCCGGGGTGGTTCCGGTGAATGTGAACTACCACTACAAGACCCGCGAACTGGCCGATATCTTCTCCCGCTTCGGGCTGAAGGCGCTGTTCACGGAGAGCGATTTCACCGAAGTCGCGCATGAGGCGATGCCGGAAGGCACGCTGACCGTGGATGTCGGCGGATCGGATTGGGGCGCGCTGTGCACCCATGATCTGGCCGCGGACTTCGCTGTTCATGCCGATCCGCAGGCGCTGTTCCTGACCGCCACCGGCGGCACCACCGGGATGCCCAAGGCGGTGATGTGGCCGATGGCAGAGGCGTGGCAGGCGTTCAGCATTGGGGTGTGGCAGCGCGGGCCGGGCCTCCCGCCCTTTGTTGCCGCCAGCCTTGATCAACAGGCCGCCGAAGCCGCCACCATCGGCCCGGATCATCCCGCCAGCAGCTCGCCGTTGCTGCTGCTCAGCCCGCTGATGCACGGGGCGGGGCAGTTCACCGCTGTCATTCACCTGCTGAAGGGCGGCACGCTGGCGCTGTTGCCCGCGCCCAAATTCGATGCCGATCTGGCGCTCGACGAGGTAAGGCGGATCGGCGCGCGGGGCATCTTCATCGTCGGGGATGCCTTCGCCCTGCCGCTGGCTGACAGGCTGGACGCGCGCGGCGACGGGGCCGAGGTGCTGGCAAGCCTGCGTTCGATGACGTCATCGGGCGCAGTTTTCTCGCCCGCGCTGAAACAGCGTTTGATCGCGCATCATCCTGCGCTGATGATTATCGATGCGCTCGGTTCGTCGGAAAGCTCGGGCACGGGGATTGTCATCACCACCGCGCAGGGATCGACAGGGGGGGGCAAGTTCCAGCCCTTGCCGGGGCGCGAGACGAAACTGTTCGACGAAAACCTCAAGGAGATTCCCCCCGGCAGCGACGGTGTCGGCATCGTGGCGCGCACCGGCCCGCTGCCGCTGGGCTATCTTGGCGAGGACGAGAAGAACCGCCAGACCTTTCCCGAAATCGGCGGCAAGCGGTGGTTGATGACCGGCGACCGCGCGCGCTGGGCGGCGGACGGGACGATGGAATTCATCGGCCGCGACAACATGTGCATCAACACTGGCGGCGAGAAGGTTTTTCCCGAGGAGGTCGAGGCGGTGTTGCTCGATCATCCGGCGGTGCATGATGTGCGCGTGGTGAGCCTGCCTGATGCGCGCTTCGGCAGAAAGGTGGTGGCGGTGATCGAAGCCGAAGGCGATGCGGCGCAAGACGGGCTGGCAGATACGCTCGATGCCCATGCGCGCGAAGGGCTGGCGGGCTACAAGATCCCGCGTCTTTATCTGTTCACCAAAGGCTCGCTCCGCCTCAACAACGGCAAGCCCGATTACAAGACCGCCCAGGCGCTGGCAGACGCGGCGGGCGCGCAATAGCGCTGGCCCGCCTCGGGCTCGGGACGGCGGCTGCGGCCGTTCATTCCCCGGATTTGCGCCATTTGCGATGGGCGACCCGGATGATGGGGGCGCCGCAGTGCCGGCAATGGCCGGCATAGCGCGATCCGTCCCACTTGACGTCCCTGCGCTGCGGCTCGTGGCGGCCCGTGGTGCAACCGATAAGGGAAATGAAGGACATGGAGGGGTTGCCCCGGTTTCAGGGTTGGAGGTTCTGCTATGCGAAGTCCGCGAACGATAATCGGCCCGGCGACCCGATTTGCACCGGTCACGCCGCGGGCGCGCCATTGTCCGACGCGCCGACGTAGAAATACATAGGTCAAATGGCTTAAGCGTGTGTGACAAGGCATCGCCCTTGCCCGCTGCCGATTTGCGCGCCATGGCGCAGACATGGCGACGCATGATGCATCAGGGCAGACGCATGACGTGGTGATCATCGGCTCGGGCGCAGCCGGGCTGACCGCAGCGCTCGCGCTGGCTGAAACCAGGCGGGTGCTGGTGCTGGCCAAGGGTTCGCTGACGGGCGGATCGACCGCCTGGGCGCAGGGTGGGATTGCCGCGGTGCTCGATGCCGGCGACACTTTCGACAATCACGTGCGCGATACGATGGTGGCTGGTGCGGGGCTCAACGATCCTGACACGGTCGAATTCGTGATCAGCCGCGCGCCGCAATCGATCGACCGGTTGACCGAGCTGGGCGTGCCGTTCAACCGCGAAAGCGGCGATCTGCACCTGACGCGCGAGGGCGGCCATTCGCACCGCCGGATTGTGCATGTCGACGATGCAACCGGCTGGGCGGTGCAGGAGGCGCTGCTGCGCGCGGCCGAGGCCAACCCCAACATCACCCTGCTGCCGGGGCGCACCTGCATCGACTTCATCACCGACCGCCACCGCGAGCAGTTCTCGGCTGCGGGCCGCGTTTGGGGCGTCTATGCCCTCGACGAGGAAAGCGGGCGGGTCGAACGCCACGTGGCGCGTGCCACCATCCTTGCCACCGGGGGCGCGGGCCGCGTCTACCAGTTTTCCACCGCCCCGCGCGGCGCCACCGGAGACGGGATCGCGATGGCGTGGCGAGCGGGCGCGCGGGTTTCCAACATGGAAATGATGCAGTTCCATCCGACCTGCCTGTACAATCTCGACGTCAAGAACTTCCTGATTACCGAAGCCGTGCGGGGTGAGGGCGGGCATCTTCTCCACCCCGAAACAGGCCGCCGCTTCATGGTCGATTACGATCCGGAGCGCATGGAGCTGGCCCCGCGCGATGTGGTGGCCCGCGCGATCGACGATCAGATCAAGCGTTTCGGCCTCGATTACGTGCACCTCGACATCAGCCACCAGCCGGCTGATTTTGTGAAGGGGCATTTTCCGACGATCCACGACAAGTTGATGACCCTCGGCATCGACATGACGGCGCAGCCGATCCCGGTCGTTCCGGCGCAGCATTACACCTGCGGCGGGGTGGTGGTGGATCTGGATGCGCGCACCGACATTCCGGGGCTATGGGCGGCGGGCGAATGCACCGAAAGCGGGCTGCACGGCGCGAACCGGCTGGCGTCGAACAGCTTGCTCGAATGTTTCGTGTTCGGCGAGGCGGCGGCGCGCGATATTCTGGGACGCTGGGACAGCCTCGAAGCGCCGCCTGCAATCCTGCCATGGGACGAAAGCCGCGTCGCCGATTCGGACGAGGAAGTCGTCATCAAGCAGAACTGGACCGAAATCCGCCGCTTCATGTGGAACTATGTCGGGATCGTGCGCACCACCAAGCGGCTGGAACGCGCCGCCAGCCGGATCGACCTGCTGATGCGCGAGGTCGACGAATATTACGGGGCGTTCAGGGTGACGACGGACCTGATCGAACTCAGGAACCTGCTGCAATCGGCCCAACTGATCGTGACCTCCGCGCTGCGGCGCAAGGAAAGCCGCGGGCTGCATTACACGCTGGATTATCCCGAACTGGCGGATGAGGCGAAGGATACGGTGCTGGTGCCCTAGCCGCCATGGCAAGCGCCTCTGGAACAACGAGGTTCTGTCGGGGTTCATCTGATGCGTTCTAGCCAAGCGTGCCGACCATTATCCGAGGGCGCCCCCGATGAAGAAAATCCTCCCTCTTCTTTGCCTTATCGCGTTGATCCCGCAGGCAGCAACCGCCCAGGACCCCGCCGCATCCGAAAATTCCATCGTCGTCACCGCCCAGCGTTCCGGCGCGCCGATGTGGACGATTGATACGCCCACTGGCACGATCATCCTCGTCGGAGAGATCCGCGCGATCCCCAAGACCACCCCGTGGCAGCCTGACCGATTGAAGGATGCCACCGCCGAAGCGCAGCGGGTGATCCTTGGCGCGCGGCCCAAGATTTCTCCGGGTGATGTGCTGCGACTGATGTTCAGCGGTTCCAAGTTCACCAAACTGCCGGACAAGACCGAAGCGAGCAAATATCTAAGCGACGCGCAATGGGCGCGGCTGGCAGCGCTGGGCGAGGCGCATGACGAGGATTATGCCCGCAAGAGCTTCCTGCTCACCTCGTTCCAGATGCTGCGCAAGGAACTGCGCTTCAACCGCGACACCACCGATGATGCTTCTGATGTGGTCAAGAAGGCCGCTGACAAGGCCGATGTGCCGATTGAACGCGCCGCCACCTTGCGCGGCGAGGATCTGATCGACAACCTCGCCGAAGCCGAACCTGCGGCCCACATCCCCTGCCTGACCGCGGCGATGGATGCGGTTGAGGCTGGCCCCGATATCGTCGAACAGCGCGGTGCGGATTGGCGGCGCTATGATATTCCGGCGGTGATGGCGAACCCGCTCGAACAGGCACTGGGCCAATGCTGGCCATGGGCGGACGAGACGCTCGGCAGCGAATTGCGCACGATCTGGGTGGAAGCGATAAACCGCGCGCAGGCTGAACCGGGTGTTACGCTTGCCGTGGCGCCCTTGCGCGTGCTGGCTGAATCCGACGGCGTGCTTGACCGGCTTGAAGCGCAAGGCCTCGACATCTCCGGCCCGGCGTGGAAGTAACCCTCGCAAAGCACCAGTGCGAGAGGCCCGATCACCAATGCCCACCATCACCACCTCCAATACCGGGATCGAAATCTTCTACGAGGACCACGGAGACCCCTCGAACGAGGTGATCCTGCTGGTGATGGGCCTTGGCGCGCAGCTGACCTTGTGGCCGGATGAACTGGTAGAAGCGCTGGTGAGCGAAGGCTACCGCGTGATCCGCTATGATAACCGCGACATCGGCCTGTCCCAGAAGATGGAAGGCGCGCGCGCGCCCGGCCTTGCGATGCAGGTGCTGCGCAAGAAGATCGGGTTTCCGGCCCGCGTGCCCTATACCCTTGCCGACATGGCGCATGACGGGATCGGCCTGCTGGACGCGCTGGAGATCAAGGCGGCGCATGTCGTGGGCGCATCGATGGGCGGAATGATCGCGCAGCTGATGGCGGTGCATCACGGCCCACGCTTGCTCAGCCTCACCTCGATCATGTCGACCACCGGGAATGGCAAATTGCCGCAGGCCGAAAAGCACGCGATGGACGCGCTGATCGCGCCGCTCAAAAGCATGGACGAGGAGGCGCTGGTTGCCCACGGGCTCAACGTCGCGCGCAATATTGGCAGCCCCGGCTTTCCCTTCGATCCTCACCAGCAGCGCGAAAAGGTGCTGCGCAATGTCCGCCGCAGTGTCTATCCGCCGGGCCTTCCGCGACAGCTCGCCGCGATCATCGACGATGGCTGCCGCCGTTCACGCCTCGCCGATGTGCGCGTGCCGAGCCTCGTGCTGCATGGCGAGGATGATCCGCTGGTCAAGCTTGAGGCGGGCGAAGACACTGCGCGGGCGATCCCGGGCGCACGGCTGGTGACGATCCCCGGCTGGGGCCATGACATCCCGCCCGAACTGATCGGGCAGGTCGCAGGCGAGATCGTGACCCACGCGCGCGGCAGATAAGCCGAACAGGATCTAGGCAGCACAGGATCAGGCCATTACCCCCGATAGGCGCGGCGCAGGACATCAAGCGCCTGCCCGACCACCTGATCATCGCCGAGGTTCGCCAGCGCAAGCGCGGCCGAGCCTCCGTTGAATGCCGCCAGAACGGGTGCGCCCAGATAGGGGTGCAGATTGAGCCACAGGTTGAACTGACCGCGCGGCAAGCCCGTTTCCGGGGTGTAGATCCAGGTTGCGTCGTCCCAGAAGACAGCATCAAATCGAAGATAGAGCTTGTCGAGGACACCCATTCCCGAACGCCCGATGGCAGCGAGTTTGCCGGCTGGCAATGGCGGGTCGAAACCAATGGCCCCTGCCTTCAGCACGCCCAGGGGAACGGTAAGGATGACGGCATCGAAGGCCCGAAGGCCTTGCCCTTCGACGTCAAGCGCAACGCCTGCCGCCATGATCCTGACGCGGCTGACCGCACTGGAAAGCGCGACATCGTAATCGCCTTCCAGCGTTTTCAGGAGTGCCGAATAGCCGCTGGCAAAGGCCACATCACCCCCGCCATAGCCATCATTGCCTTCAAGGGCATCGGCATCGACAAGATCCGGGTCTGCCCCGAAAGCGGTCTGCGCTTCGACCTCTTCGAACAGCCAATCGGGTTGGGCCATCGCCCTCACCTTGCGGCCCTGGCCATCGCGCACCACGTGGCTGTCAGACATCCCGAAGCGCTTGAGGCCGATCGCGTCTGCCAGTTCGCCAAGGGGGTTCCCGTCGACCCCATGAATCCAGCTGGCGCCAAGATCGAGCGGAACGCCCAGAGCATGCGAAGTCCGGATGCGCCCTCCAATCCGGTCGCGCGCTTCGAAAATTGTCACTGTGCGGCCCGCTTTCGCCAGCGCCTGCGCGGCAGCCAGTCCGCTGATGCCTGCGCCGATAATGGCAATCCGTTCATGGGAGGTCCGGCCCACCGCCTTCGCCACGATCACGCCGGATTCATAGGCCGCATGAACGGTGCTGCCATAATCGGGATGGCAGGCCTCGCCAGCAAAGAACACTGCTTCGGCGATCGGCTCTGCGAGGGAAAGCCTGTCGCCCGCTTTGGCAGTCTTCGCCGCATAGGAATATGATCCCAGCGAGAGCGGATCCTTGCTCCAGTTGGTCCGCAAGTACCCGGCGAGAGGCTGTCCGATCCCGGCATGGTGTCGCAAGGCCGGGCTGCCGATTGCAAGATGTGCCGAGATTGCGGCCAGCAATGTTCTCCGATCCATCATTGCATCGTCTCTGCCTTGCGCCCATCGGCTGTATCCGAATGGAGCAAAACCGTGATCGGTTCCAGTGGGCGTGCCGGGCGACCGGCATTGACTTGCCCCTTCACGAGCGCAATTCTCGGGGATGACGTTTTTCAGGCCTTTGCTTGTCCTTGTAGCAACCTTCGCGCTGACGGGGTGCGTTCATGCCCGACAAGCCGATTGCCCGTCTCGGGACGATGCCCGGGCCGAGATCGAGCGGGCCATTCATGATTTCTTCGATGCGCTTCGCAAGGAAGATCAGGGGGCCTTCCAGCGGCTCGTCACCGGGTCATTCTACGCGTTTGACGTTGGCAAACGCTTCGATGGGCCAGAGCTTTTCGATGTCATCAAGGACGCTCACGCACAGGGTGTGCAGATCAATTGGTCGCTGGGCGCGATCGATACAGAACTGCAATGCGACGTGGCGTGGTCGGCTTGGGAGAATGTCGGCAGTGTGGGCATCCCGCCCGATCTGGAACCGGTTCGCTGGCTCGAATCCGCTGTCCTGATTCGCGAGAACGGGGACTGGAAGATCGACTTCTTTCATTCCCAGCGCGCAGCCGAGAACTAGGCAACGGACCGGCCTGACGCCCGTTCGTCCGGCTGATCGCCAATGTCATGGCCGCGCTTGTTGCGACCCCTGTTCCTACAAGCCGATCAGGCGATCCGGTGCTCACCTCTGATCCACCGCACCGTGCCAGAAGAAGCGCGCATCACCACGCTTTCGGTGGTCATGTAGACTTCGCCTGTCGGCTTGCGGCGGCGCTTGACCCCGTCGAGCAGCGAGCCTGACGTCACGCCGGTTGCAGCAAAGATGCAATCGCCTTTGGCGAGGTCTTCCAGCTTGTAGATGCGGTCGAGATCGGTGATGCCCCACTTGCGGGCGCGCGACTTTTCGTCGTCGTTGCGGAACACCAGCCGCCCGTTGAACTGCCCGCCGACGCAGCGCAGCGCGGCCGCCGCCAGCACGCCCTCGGGGGCGCCGCCCTGGCCCATGTACATGTCGACCGTGGTATCCTCGTCGGTCACCGCGATCACGCCGGCCACGTCCCCGTCGCCGATCAGCACCACGCCGCAGCCGATGCTGCGCAATTCGGCGATCAGTTCCGCATGACGCGGCCGGTCGAGCACGCAGACGTTGATCTGCGACGGATTGCAGCCCTTGGCCGCGGCGACCGCCATGACATTTTCGGTCGGCGACTTGGCGAGGTCGATGATGCCTTCGGGATAGCCTGGGCCGACCGCGAGCTTGTCCATATAGACGTCCGGCGCATTGAGAAGGCAGCCTTCTTCTGCCGCCGCCAGCACTGCCAGCGCATTGGGCCCTGCCTTGGCGGTGATGGTGGTGCCTTCAAGCGGGTCCAGCGCGATGTCGATCTTCGGGCCTTTGCCCATGCCGACCTTTTCGCCGATGAACAGCATTGGCGCTTCGTCACGTTCGCCCTCGCCGATCACCACGGTGCCGTCCATGTAGAGATTGTCGAACGCCTTGCGCATCGCCGCGACGGCCGCGGCATCGGCCGCCTTTTCATCGCCGCGCCCGATCAGTTCCGCCGCCGCAATCGCTGCCGCTTCGGTGACGCGCACCATTTCCAGCACCAGCACGCGCTGGATCGCGTTTTCGCTCCCGGCTTGCTTGCTTGCAAGGAGGTCGGTATCGGTTGGCGAGTTCATGCGCAATTCAGCCCTTTATCGCTCTGGTGCCTGCTCTCGTAGCGTCCAGACTATTCTTGCCCCGGCGCATAAGCTGATGGAGACGGGTTTGTCGAGCAATGCCACGCGCTTCGTGCCGGGTTTTCGTACCGCCATGTCGGCGCTTGCGCTGATTGCGGCGCCGCTTTTCATGGTGGGTTTTGCAGAACCATTGGCAGCGCAGGATGACAGCGCTGCGACATCAGGCGCGACACCGCCGCCGGCCGAGCCCGCCCAACCGCAGGAACGCCGACCCATCAACATCATGGTCACCGTCCCAAGGGGCGACGTGAATCAGGCACAGGCGCAGGAATGTGAAGACCGCGCCGATGCCGGCACGATCAGCGGCGAGATCGTGGTGTGCCGCCAGATCGGCGATGATGGCACCAATTCACTAAGCGGTAGCCGCGAGGAAGCGCAGAAGCGTTATGCGCAGGAAACCGCCTTCAAGGGCACAGTGCCGCCGCCAGACATGTTCGGCATCGCCGATAACG
This sequence comes from Erythrobacter sanguineus, assembly GCF_900143235.1. Taxonomy (GTDB): domain Bacteria; phylum Pseudomonadota; class Alphaproteobacteria; order Sphingomonadales; family Sphingomonadaceae; genus Erythrobacter; species Erythrobacter sanguineus. The sequence goes on from NZ_FRDF01000015.1 coordinate 18,899, forward strand.
GCAAGGGCATCGGGCTTGGCGGGGTGCCGCCTCCAGCGGTATTCATCGACGTCGAAGCCCTGCCCAAGGCCCCCTCCGGTTCCGACGCCGACCGGATTGCCCGCGGCCTTCCGCCGCTGAACGAGGACCGCGAACTGTCCGAGGAAGAAGAAAAGGCGCGGCGCGAGGCGATGGGGATCAAGACCACTGTTCCGCCCCGGCCAAAGAAAAAGAAGAAATGAGGCCGGGCGGGTGACGGCCACTGCGTGATCGCTCGCCATGCTGCTTGCGGCATGGCGCCTTCCTGTCGGCGCTGGACCATCACTGTCGAAGCGTTTCCCCTCCTGCTGGCAGGACCCGATGCGGAGCGGGTGGCGCGCGGGCGGCTGCAGCACGAAAATGAAAATGAAAATGAAAATGAAAATGGCATGACGCCGCTGAAACCCGAGCAACGCGCCCGGATCGAAGCGGAACTGGGCCCGCCCGAAACTCGGCAGGCCGATCCCGGCGACGGGTAGCTACGCTAGAGCGGCAAAATCGGCAGCACCAGCGGTTCACCCGTGAGGCTTTCTGATCCTTCGAGCAGTGTCAGCGCGGCGGACACGTTGGCTTCCTGCCCTTCGTGGGTCACCATCGCCACCATCACTTCACCCGCTGCGTTGCCGCGACCTTGCTGGATCAGGCTTTCGATCGACACATTGCCGTCGCGCATCGCGGCGGTGATCTCGGCCAGCACGCCGGGGCGATCCTTGACCATGAAGCGGATATAGGTGCGCTCGGTCCGGTGGCCCGGTTCGGCAGGGGGCAAGGCGGCGAGCTGTGCCACGGGAATCGAGAACGGCGCGCCCACTTCATCGCGGGCAATATCGATCAGGTCTGCCGCGACCGCACTCGCGGTCGGCCCGTCGCCTGCGCCCGCCCCCTGAAACAGCAGGCGTCCGGAAAAATTGCCCTCGGCCACGACCGCATTGGTCGGCCCGTCAACCGCGCTCAAGGGGTGGCCTCTGGCGACAAGGCACGGGCGCACGCGTTGCAGCAGGCGCGGGCCATCTTCGGTGTCCTCGACATCGGCCTCGCCGATCAGGCGGATGACGAACCCCAGCGCATCGGCCTGTGCGATATCGGCAGCGCGCACCTGGGTGATACCGCACACCCGCACGCCGGCAAAATCCACCCGCGTGCCGAAGCCGATGGCAGAAAGGATCGCCAGCTTGTGCGCCGCGTCCACGCCTTCGATGTCGAAGGCTGGATCAGCCTCGGCAAAGCCGCGCGCTTGCGCTTCGGCCAGCACATCGGCGAAATCGGCCCCGGTGCGCTCCATGGTCGAGAGGATATAATTGCAGGTCCCGTTGAGGATGCCGTAGACCTTGGTCAGCGCATTGGCGCTGGTGCCTTCGCGCAGCCCCTTGATCACCGGGATCCCGCCCGCGACCGCCGCTTCGAATTTCAAGGCAACGTTGTTGGCCTCGGCCAGTTCGGCCAGCTCCAGCCCGTGATGCGCGATCATCGCCTTGTTGGCAGTGACCAGAGCCTTGCCTGCCGACAGCGCCGCGCGCGAGAGCGCGAGCGCCGGACCGTCAGACCCGCCGACCAGTTCCACCACCACATCGACATCATCGCGCCGGGCGAGCGCGCTCATGTCGTCTTCCCATGCAAAGCCGCTGATATCGACCCCGCGATTCTTGCTCCGATCGCGCGCGCTTACCGCCACCACCTCGATTCGCCGCCCCGCGCGGGCAGAGATGATCCCCGCATTGGTGGCGAGCAGCCGGATGACCCCGGCGCCGACGGTGCCGAGACCGGCGATGGCGATCCGAAGAGGGGCAGTGCGAAGCGGGGCGGTGGTGGTCAAGCGGGCCTCCAGACGTTGTCGGAGAGCGCGCTTAACCTGCCTCTGCGCGTGGTCAACCCGCCTTGCGGCTTACTCGCCTTTGGTGATGCGCCGTTCGCATGGGCCGAGCGCCTCGATCACGAAGGCATAATCGCTTGCTGCCAGCCGCCGTGGCACAGGGTCACGGGCAAGATTGGCGTTGCTCGGCAGCTGCGGTGGCAGCGCGCAGGCAAGCCGATACCAGCGCAGGGTTTCAGGCGCGGGCGGGCGAGCGGACGAATCGATGATCTCGCCCCACGACACGCCCCATTGCACCCGCTGCCCCGGACGGCGCAGGACCGTGATCGAAACCGGCGAGCGGTCGTCGGTGGCAAGGAATATCTGGGTTTCCGATTCGCCCGCCAGCGTTCCGGGCACGGCAAGTGCATCGCTGATCCCGGTGATGCGCGGCGGCGGATCGGCGGCATAGACCTCGTTCAGCACCGGCCGCAGCTGCGCTTCGAGTGCGGGCGTGTAGGCCAGCTGCGCCGCCGGACTGACCAGCCGCACCTCGCCCGCGCGGCCCGCAACAATATCGGCGAACAGCACCATCTCGCGGTTCTTCAGCTTGGGCACCTTGCCCCTGGCATCAAGCGGCATGTCGACGAGATAGGCGAGGCTCTCACCCACCGCGCTGCGGCCGGCGATCAGGGCAACTGTCTGTGCCTCGATATAGAGGCGGGCGAATCCGGGGGCGAGACCGGGCGCGCGTTCCGGCTTGAGCGCCGTCTGGCGCCGAATCCTTGCACGAATGACAAGGTCGGCGGCATTCGAAAGCGTGGCCAGATCGGCATAGGTCGGCCCATCAGGCGCATCTGGGGCAAACGCCGTAGGGGACTGGGCAAAGGCCGCGGAAGAACCAAGGGTCAACCCGGTCGCCGCGACCCAATGCACCGCCATACGTTTGGAAAAACACCTTAATTTCCAGTTAACCTGTCGCTTCATTGCTGCTTTCACCCGCTGGTTCCTGCGTCGTTTCTAACACCCTCCATTGCACATTGCGCGCAGTGAATCCGCCCTGAACCGATAAAGCGTTTGATTGGGTAGGGCTTGCTCGTTAAAGCCCCGAAAGCTGATCGCACGGGACTGGGGACATTGCCGCGCGGTGGGTATGGTTGTGCATTTGTGCGAATGCCCGCGTATGCGGCTTTGTGGAGTGCGTGCCAGTCGGGGTTGGACGAGGCGATAAGGTGCCATTGCGCGCTCGCGGTCTCAATTCCCGGCATGGGAGGACTGAAATTTACGGGATCTGCCTGCCGGCGTGCTTGGTCGGCGGGCGGTAATTGTGCCGGGCATCTTGTCCGGCCTGAAATTGGAGAGAAAGCGACTGGATGGCCTACGCTGACCAACAACAGAGTGGAAACAGGGTCGTTTCCATCGGCATCGTGGTGGTGATCCATTTGTTGATCGGGTACCTCCTCGTCACCGGCCTTGCTATCAATGCAGTGAAGCAGGTCGTCGAGCGGGTGACTACGGTCGACATCGAGGAACCCCCGCCCCCTGAGGAACCGGACGAGCCGCCGCCAGAGCAACCGGATGTGGCGCCGCCGCCGCCGGTCGCGCCGCCGCCGCCGATCAACATCGCCCCGGCTCCGCCGCCGATACAGACGCAGCCGACGATTCCGCCGCCGTCACCGCCGGCTTTGCGGATTCCGCCGCCTGCGCCGGTCGCGCCACCTGCGCCTCCGCCCGCGCCGTCCAAGGCACGCGGTGCGCGCACCAAGAACGAGCGTAGCTGGGCGTCCCGCATTCAGGAAAACTATCCTGCCCGCGCCCTGCGCGAGGAAATCGAGGGCACCGTCGGCGTGCGCGTCACCGTGACGCCCGACGGCCGCGCCACCGGCTGTTCGGTCACCGCCTCCAGCGGTTCGGATATCCTCGACAAGGCCGCCTGCGCCGGCATGGAACGTTATGCCCGGTTCGAACCGGCGCTTGACGATGCTGGCAACCCGACCAGCGGCGGCTACGCGACGCGGATCACCTATCGTTTGAACTGACGGACCAATCCGGTCACGGCCTTGGTGGAGAAGGCCGCGACCACCAGGACAATTCTTTCAAGAGGACTACTCGCAATGAACCTTATCATTCTCGCCGCGGCTGCCGAGGCACCCGAAAACAAGTTCGGCTTCGTCGAAGCCATGAAGGAAGGCGGCCCGGTTGCCTGGTCGATCCTTGCCGTGATGATCATCATGAGCGTCGGCTCGTTCTACATCCTGTTCACCAAGCTGTTCGAGCAGAACAAGATCATGAAGCAGTACAAGGCCGTGCAGACCAGCTTCTGGCGTGCGGGCAGCCTACGTGAAGGCGCCACCAAGCTTGAAAAGGACAGCGCATGGCGCCAGCTCGCCGATGATGCGGTCAAGGCCCAGGACGAGCATGGCAAGATGACCGACAGCCTCGAATCGCATGATTACATGCATGGGTCGATGCAGCGTTCGGAAGATTCGATCAACGCGGTGCTCTCGGGCGGTCTGCCGTTCCTCGCATCGGTCGGTGCGACCGCGCCGTTCATCGGCCTGCTCGGCACCGTGATCGGGATCTACCGCGCGCTGATCAACATCGGGATCGCCGGTTCGGCATCGATCGACAAGGTCGCGGGCCCCGTCGGTGAAGCACTGATCATGACCGCGATCGGTCTGCTCGTCGCTGTGCCTGCGGTGCTTGCGTTTAACTGGCTGCAGTCGCGCAACCGCCGGATCAGCGAGCTGCTCAACAGCTTCTCGACCGACATTCTCGCCTTCATCAACTCGAACGGTGCGGTGAAGCCAGCCCCGACGACGGCGGCTCCGGCAACGAAGCCGGCCAAGCCCGCCACCACCACCGGCGGCGTCGCGACCGCTCCCAAGTCCTGATCGGAAGGTTCCGGCGGAACCCTGTGCGCCCATAGCGTGCAGGCTCCGCCGGGCCGCCGGTCGGCCTGCCCGCTGCGGCAGGCGCGACGGATGCTTTCAAGTCAAGATTTTTGACACAGGTAGGAATTCACAATGGCGATTTCGACGGGAGGCGGGGCCGATACCCCAATGTCCGACATCAACACCACGCCGCTGGTGGACGTGATGCTGGTGCTCCTGATCATCTTCCTCATCGCGGTTCCGGTGGCGATCCAGACGATCGAGAAGCTGGAAATTCCGGTGTTCGAATCGATCGAATCTAAGGACAAGGCGGAAAACCTGCTGCTTACGATCAGCACCACCGATGCCGACGGTCGCAGCGCAGGGGAACCGGGTTTCACTGGCGCATCGCGACAGGGTGAATGCCGGGTCTACTTCAACAACATCACGCCCGTGACGTCGGAGGAGCTCTACGACCAGGCCTTTACGCGGCTTGATAACATCGTGACCCGTGCAGGTGGCCCGGAAGCCATCATGCGCGAGCCCGATCTTATCCCGCAGGTTCACATCCGCGGCGACGTCAACGCGCCGTGGCGCTGCGTCGCCGGGGCGATCTACAACGTGCAGGCCGCCGGCTATCCGACCGTAGGGTTCATTTCGAACCCGGTCGATCCGAACGGCTGATCCGGCATCACGCGATTTAAGGAGTAACTGACATGGGTATGTCCGGAGGAAAGCTCGACGGCCAACCGATGATCGACATGAACATGACGCCGCTGATCGACGTTTTGCTCGTTCTGCTGATCATGTTCATCATCACCATCCCGGTGGCGACCCACTCGGTCGACATCGATCTGCCGCAGGGCAACCCGCCGCCGCAGGATGTGGTTGTCGATCCGATCAAGAACAAGCTGATCCTGACCGATCAGGACCAGATCCTGTGGAACGGCACCCCGGTGAACGAAGGCCAGCTGATTACGCTGCTGGCCGAAACCACCCGGATGTCGACCGAGCCCGAATTGCAGTTCGAGCCCGAAGCGCTCGCGAGCTATGAAATCTCGGCCCGCGTGCTGCAGGATATCAAGTCCTCGGGCGTGACCAAGTTCGGCTTCGTCGGCAACGAGAAGTACCGCACTTTCGGCAAGTAAGCTTCAGAGGCGCCGCAGGGTACCTCAAGAGTAGTCCAAAGGGGCGTTGCGAGCGATCGCAGCGCCCCTTTCTCGCGGCCCCCGCACAATGTTTCACGTGAAACATTTGCGGAACATTGAGCCAGCGCGACCAATCCGTTGCGCACCGCATACCGGTACGCGTCAGGCAACGTCCTGATTGTGATGATCCTTGCCATGCCGATGCCGGTCAACGTCACTCCGGTCGACCTGCCGGGCAAGCCGAAGCCTCCGGTGCTGCCGGTGCCCGCTGAAAACGCCATCATGATCGATTCCGCCGACCGTTGGTATGGAATGGCGGCGCCGTTTCGGAAGGCCAGTTACGCACACAGGTCGCTGCCGCCAGTGCGCTTGGGCAGCAGCCTGTGCTGCGTTTCGAACCGGATGCTTTCGTCAGCTACGATGCCGCGGCGCGCACCATCGCGTTGATCAAGGAAGAGGGCGCAACCAGCTTCGCCTTTGTCGGCAACGAAAAATACCGCACGCTCGACTGATCGCCCGCTAGTCGTCTTCAGGCAGCGGATCAGGCCGCATCGCTGCGGCGATCAGCCCCTCGGCCTCAAGCAGCAGTTCATCGTCCACCGCGCCTTGTGGCACCGCCTCGCGCCCGATCATCGTCATCACTGGCACCGCCAGCGGCGACACTCGGTCGAGCGTCACATGCACCAGTTCGCGCTCCGAGCGTTCGAGCAAGTCCGCCAACCGGCCGACGTCCGTCATCCGCGCCCGCGCATCGGCCCATGCGGCCTCGATCAACACGTGATCCGGCTCGTATTTCCTGAGCACATCATAGATCAGATCGGTCGAGAAGGTGACCTGCTTGCCGGTCTTGCGCTGCCCCGGATGCTGGCGTTCCACCAGCCCGCTGATCACCGCCACTTCGCGAAAGGCGCGGCGCAGCAGGTGGCTTTCGGTGACCCATTCCACGAATTCCTCGGTGAGGATGTCGGGCGACAGCAGCGGCGCGGGATCGGTGACGGGTTTCAGCCCCCACACCGCAAGGCAATAATCATTGGCGACGAACCCACCCGGCAACAGCCCGCGGCTCTCCATCCGCCGGGTAATAAGCATTCCCAGACTCTGGTTCGCGTTCCACCCTTCAAAGGTATAATAGGCGGTGTAATGCTTGCCCTGATGCGGGAAGCTTTCGGCCAGCAATTCGCCCGGCGCGGGCAGGCGGCTGCGATAATCCTGCATCTCCAGCCATTCGCGCACATCATCGGGGAACCGCCCCCAGCCTGCCCGGTCGGCCAGCAGACCTTGCACACGGGTGGAAAGATGCGTGGTGAGCGGCAGCCGCAGCCCGCCATAGCTCGGGATGGTGGCGCTGTTCTTCGCCGCGCGCACCACCACGTCCATGTCCTTGATGCTTTCAACCTCAAGGCTCATGCCGGCGAAAAAGAACGTGTCTCCGGGAGAAAGCTGCGCGGCAAACCGTTCCTCCACCTTGCCGAGGCTGCGCCCGTTCCTGAAGCGCACGGTGAGCATTTCGGAATCGACGATGATCCCGGCGTTCATCCGGTGGCGCTGCGCCTGATTGGGGTGGGCGAGCCGCCAAACACCCGCCTTGTCCCGCACAATCCGCTGAAACCGGTCATAGGCCTTGAGCGCATAACCGCCATTCGACACGAAGTTCAGAACGCGGGCAAAGGTTGCTTCATCCACCCAACTATAGGCAAGGCTGCTGCGCACCTCGGCCAGCAGCGAATCCTCGTGGAACGGCCCGGCGCAGGCGCAGGCCATCACGTGCTGGGCGAGCACATCGAGGCTGCCGGGACGAAACGCCTCGCCATCGCGCTGGCCTTGATCGACCGCCTGCTTGGCGGCAATGGCCTCAAGGAATTCAAAGCGGTTGCCGGGCACCAGCACCGCGCGGCTGGGGGTGTCCAGCCGGTGCCCTGCGCGCCCGATCCGTTGAAGCAGGCGTGATGATCCCTTGGGCGCGCCCATCTGCACCACCAGATCAACATCCCCCCAGTCCACCCCCAGATCGAGGCTGGCGGTGCATACCAGCGCGCGCAGTTCCCCCCGCGCCATCGCCTCTTCGACCTTGCGGCGGGCTTCGGTCGAAAGGCTGCCGTGGTGGATGCCGATGGGCAGATGATCGGCGTTTTCCTCCCACAGGCACTGGAAAATGAATTCGGCGAGAAAGCGCGTGTTGGTGAAAATCAGCGTGGTGCGGTTGGCCTTGATGGCCTGGTAGAGCTGCGGCACCGCCCAGCGTCCGGCATGCCCACCCCACGGCACGCGTTCTTCGACGGGGAGCAGGATTTCAACCTCCGGGTCGGCTCCCGGCTCGCCCAGCACCAGATCGGCAGCGGTAATTTCGCCAGTCTTGCCTGCGCCTTGCGGGGCGAGCCATTCCTGGAAACCGCGAGAGTTGGCCAGTGTCGCGGACAGCGCGACCCGTTGCGCGGTTGGTGCAATGGCATGCAGCCGCGCAAGGCTCAGCGTCAGCAGGTCGCCGCGCTTGTCGGTGGCGAAGGCGTGAACCTCGTCGATGACGATCCGCCGCAGCCCCGCGAACAGCTCAGCGCTTTCGGGATAGGACAGCAGCAGAGATAGCGATTCGGGTGTGGTCAGCAGGATGTGCGGGGGCTGTTCGCGCTGGCGCTTCTTGCGGTTCGACGGCGTATCGCCGCTGCGCGTCTCGACGCGGATGGGCAGGCCGATCTCGTCAATGGGCGCGATCAGGTTCCGCTTCACGTCCTGCGCCAGCGCCTTCAAGGGCGAGACATAAAGCGTGTGCAAACCCTCTGGCGGGAGCGATCCGGCGGACGGCACGAAGGCGCACAGCGTCGGCAGAAATCCCGCCAACGTCTTGCCCGCCCCAGTGTCCGCCACCAATAATGCATCGCGGCCTAAGCTGGCCTTTTCGAGCATGTCGCGCTGATGCTGCCGCAAACGCCAGCCGCGCGCAGCAAACCACGCAGCAACTTCTGGCGGGAGGGCGGCGTCATCGGCGGTCACACCTCGCGGTGTGGCCGCTCGCCTTGGCGCGGGCAAGCGCCGATCAGTAAACTTCACTCACGTCCGGTGCCGGATCGAAAACGCTGTCTTCAAGCTCATCCATTGGGATGCCTAGCACCTCTGCCAGCCGTGCGCGTTCTGCCGTAGTCAGGTCGGCCCACGATTTTTCGGGTGGCAGCGCAGCCATCTTCGCTTCCAGCTTGGCGGTAATGTCGCCCATGCTGGCCAGCATCGCAGGCAGCGCCTGCATGCTGGCGCCCATGACCTGCGGATCTGCCATCAGCTTCATGCTCTCGCTGGCATAAAGCCCGCCGGTGGGTGTTGCGAAGAATGCGCCGATATCGGCCAACTGGGCCGCATCGAAGCGCGCGGCATAGGCTTTGGTCAGCCCCTCGCGGAACAGCGGTTCGATGGTTACTGCAGCCTCGGCCATGACACCGCGCATCATCTCGTTCATCACGTCTCCGCGCTGGACAAAGCCGGGATCCAGCAGGGTCGCCAGCTCGATCCGCTGTTCGGTCGGGAGCTGATCCAGCACTTCCGGATCGACGCCAAGCCGCGATTGCAGCACCAGCAATGCCCCGCCTTCGCCTCCGAACATCCCCATCATGGGGGCGAGCATGCCGTCCATCATCTCGCCCATCATGGCGGCATAAAAGCCTTCGGGAAGCATGGTCGCGGTCAGGGCACCAGCCGCAGGAAGGCGCGCTTCCTGTTCGGGCGTAAGCGGCTCGGCCTGGAATATCTGCGCGACCATATCCATCACTTCGGTCATCTGCGCGGCATTGGTGGCTGCGGGGTCCTGCGCAGCAAGCGGCTGCGGCACCAGCGCCAGCGCGGCCAGCCCGCTGACAGCGGCAATAATCCGGCGTCGTATCATTGTGATCCTCCCTTGGGTTTCAGGCCCTTAATGCCCCACGCTTTGCCCGCGTTCCAGCCCTGATAATGCAAGCTGCGCGTCGATCTGGGCGAGCAGCCGATCGAGCCCTTCCTCGCTCTCGCTTTCGGCGCGGGCTACCAGCACGTCCTGCGTGTTCGAGGCGCGCAACAGCCACCAGCCATCGGCGGTGTTCACGCGCACGCCATCGGTGGCATTGACGCTTTCGACCTCGGCACCGGGATTGGTGGTAAGTCGCGCGGCGATTTCGGCCATCGCCGCGAACTTGCGCGCCTCATCGACCTGAAAGCGCATTTCGGGCGTGTTGAGCATCGGCGGGATCGCAGCCCGCAACTCGGTCACTGACTTGCCCAGTCGCGCCGCCGCCGCCAGCAGCCGGACACCTGCATAAAGCGCATCGTCGAAGCCATAATAATCATCGGCAAAGAACACGTGCCCGCTCATCTCGCCGGCCAGAGGGGCGCCGGTTTCCTTCATTTTGGACTTGATAAGCGAATGGCCGGTCTTCCACATCAGCGGCTCACCGCCCAGTTCCGCGACCCGGTCGAACAGCGCGCGGCTGGCCTTCACATCGGCGATAATCGTCGCATTAGGGCGGGTTTTGAGCAGATCCTCGGCATAGATCATCAGCAACTGATCGCCCCAGATCACCCTTCCGGTGCCGTCTATCGCTCCGATCCGGTCGCCATCCCCGTCAAAAGCCACTCCGAAATCGAGGTTCTTTGCGGCGACGAGCGCCCGCAGATCAGCCAGATTGGCCTCGACAGTCGGATCAGGATGGTGGTTGGGAAAATGTCCGTCAACTTCGGTAAACAGCAGGTGATGTTCCCCGGGCAGCCGGGCGGCGAGCGCTTCGAGAGCGGGGCCGGCAGAGCCGTTTCCGGCATCCCAGCCAACCCGCAGGGTTTCGAGCCTGGCGGGATCGATTCCGGCCAATCCCTCGAGCAGGCGCTCGACATACTCGCCCATGATATCGCGCGTGGTGACTTCGCCCATGCCGCTGGCGAACGCCCCGTCTGCTGCCAGTTTCCCGAGCTTCTGGATATCGGCGCCGAAGAACGGCCGGCCGAGAAATACCATCTTGAAGCCGTTGTAATTGGGGGGATTGTGGCTGCCAGTTATCTGAATGCCGCCATCCACGTCTTCGGCTGACGCCTCGGCATAATACAGCATCGGGGTCGCGCTGAGGCCGATCTGCACGACATCGCAGCCGCTGCCAGTCAGCCCTTCGACCAGCGCATGTTCAAGCATCGGCGAGCTGACCCGCCCGTCATAACCCACCGCCACGGTCTTTCCGCCCGCCTCGCGCAGCAGCGTGCCGAACGCACGGCCGATCGCGCGCGCATCATCGGCACCCAACGTTTCGCCAATGATCCCGCGAATGTCGTATTCGCGCAGAACGGTAGGGTGGAACTGGTGTTGCATGAGAGGCAGCTTCCTTTGTCTTGCGATGCCGTTGTGGCCTGCGACTGGGCCGCAAATGTGTCAATCCTGGGATGACCTCAGGTTGGCTTAGCGTCCGTCTCCTGCGCCCGGGGCCGGCAGTTCGGCGAGCAAGAGATCGCGCGCGGCGTTGGCTTCCTGCATCGCCGGCGTGGTCCCGCCGCGGTCGGGATGAACCAGTGCGACCAGCCGCCGGTGCGCGGCAATCACTTCCTCGCGGCTCGCGCCGGCTTCGACCCCGAGCAGGCTGCGGGCCCGCCTCAGCGCCGATATGCGGGTCGAGGGGCCGCGCAGGTAATCCCATGGCCATTTGCCCAGCGCCCAGCGGCATGCGAGGCACACGGCAGCCGCCAGAACGACATAGCGCAACATCCGGTCAGGCCAGTTCGAGCGCGTTCTGGGGGCGCGCGAATTCGGGCAGGTTCAGCGCCTTGACCAGGCTGCGCAATTCCTGCCGCGCGATCAGATGGCTGGTGCCCAGCTCACCCAGATGCCCCTTGTCGAGCAGGGTCAGGCCCGACGGGAAGAGTTCGCGATAGATCACGCGTTCCGATAGCCCCTGCGTCACCCGGAAACCCACCCGTCTGGCCATTTCGGTCAACGCCTTTTGCAGACGCACCATGTTGCGCGCCTCGACATGGCCGGTGCGGTTGCGCACCACGATCCAGTCCATTTCCGGGCGTTGCTGTTCGATCGTCATGCGGCTGCGCTTCATCCGCGCTTCCCAGATCAGTTCGGCAAAAAAGGACAATTTGTTCACCTTGAAGGTCTCGGCATCGACCTGCCCGATGAGGTCGAAATCGACGAAGCTGTCGTTCATCGGCGTGACCAGCGTATCCGCGTTCTCCACTGCGATGCGAGCGAAGGGATCATCGCGTCCGGGATTGTCGATGATGAGGAAATCGCAGGTCGCCTCCAGCCGGCTGATCGCCGCGAGCAGTTCTTCGGGGGTTTCCCCGCGGAACACCTCGCAATCGGGGGTTGGCAGGGTCAGGCGGCGCTTTTCCAGCGTCGCCAGGCGGTTTTCAATATAGCGATGCATGGTGCGCTGGCGCGGATCGAGATCGATCGATGCCACCCGCGCGCCCAGATAGGCCAGCGCCACCGCGACATGGACGGCAGTGGTCGATTTGCCGGTGCCGCCCTTTTCATTGGCGAAGACGATGCGGTGGGCCTTGCCGGGAATCCGCCGTGCGGGGGCAGTGCTGGCCATAATCAACGAAAACCTCTTGTTCTTGCGCCGCGGCGTCCCGCCCCCGCTTTGAAAAGCAGAGCGGCGCGGCTAGGGATGCCGCCGGTTCTATCGGCAGGGGAAGGCCCGTGCAAATTGCGACAACGCGTGATGTGTTGAGAAATGCGCTTGATGTGCTGCGCCAGCAAGGCGCGGGGCGAATCGCGCTGGTGCCGACGATGGGCGCGCTGCATGAAGGCCACCTGACACTGGTGCGCCGCGCGCGGACGGCGGCCGATCACGTGGTCGCCTCGATCTTCGTCAACCCGAAACAGTTCGGCGCGAACGAGGATCTGGATGCCTATCCGCGCCAGCTGGCGGCGGACGCGGCGATGCTGGAGGGTGAGGGCTGCGCCTTGCTATGGGCGCCGCAGGTGGAGGAAATCTATCCGGCGGGCTTTGCCACCAATGTCAGTGTGGCAGGCGTGAGCGAAGGCCTTTGCGGCGCGGCGCGGCCCGGCCATTTCGACGGGGTGGCAACCGTGGTGTTGAAGCTGTTCAACCAGGTCCAGCCCGACATGGCGTTTTTCGGCGAGAAGGATTTCCAGCAGCTCGCCGTGATCCGGACGATGGCGCGCGATCTCGACCTTACCCGCCCGCATGTCGGCGCAATCATCGGCGTGCCGACCATGCGCGAAGTGGACGGTGTGGCCATGTCGAGCCGCAATCGCTACCTTTCGCCAGCGCAGCGTGGATCGGCGGCAGCGCTTCCGGCTGCGATGCAGGCGGCGATCGCCGCGATCGAGAACGGTTCCGATGTCGTGCTATCGCTGGAGCGGCTGGAGGCAGCGCTCATCGCCGCAGGCTTTGACAGTATCGATTATGCTGTGCTGGCCGATGCCGTCTCTTTGGCCCCGCTCAAGGCACTGGGCGATACACCTGCGCGCCTGCTCGTGGCCGCACGGATCGGCGGGACACGGCTGATCGACAACATGCCGGCGGAGCCTCGCAGCGCCTGATTGGCCAAAACGGCGTTGACGCACGCCCTTGCCTGATGGCATTGGCGCAAGCGAGCGGGCGGGTATAGCTTAGTGGTAAAGCTCCAGCCTTCCAAGCTGGCTATGCGGGTTCGATTCCCGCTACCCGCTCCACAATCCTCCAGAATCCCCCAAAAGCCGCAGAAACCGACATTCCGGCACGCAGTCATGGGTTCGGGACGCCGCGTCTCCGGTGACAGAGTGGTTTTGCCGGCCGATTTCGATCCCTTGCCATCGGCTGGGGGGCGGGAAAACCGGTGTGGCTTTTCCGAGGGTTCTCATCCACGCGCTGACGGCTGGGCGGCTGCGGCAGTATTCCTGCTTGAGCTTTTGTGGTTCTTGGCCGAACATCAAGCTTGGCGATGGGGTCTGGGGCACTTGAGCAATCTGGGTGGATCGATGAGAAAGACGCGAAACGTGCGCCTGGCGGTGCTTTTGCTTTCCCTGTCCGTGCTGCTTGCGCCGCTCGGCGCCAGGGCTGATTCACAGGGGATCGCCGTGCCGACTGGAGAGACCGGGTTGTTGCCGGTTCGCACCGATGCCGCCGAGGGGCGCATCCTGCTGACACTGCCGCGCCCGGCCGAGGACGGCGTGGCGCTGCGCCTGCTTTACAGCACCGCTCTCAAGACCGGGCTCGGCTCGGCGCCGCTGACGCTTGATCGCGGTCGCACCGGCAACACCCAGCTGCTTGCATTCCGGCGGATCGGCGGCAAGGTTGCGGTGCAGTTCGAAAACCCCCGTTTCCGGGCGAGCGCCGGCGGTCCCGACCGGCAAAAGGCGGTGGCCAGCGATTTCGGAACCTCTACGGTCTGGCTGACCAATATCGCCGAAACGCTGAGCGATGGCCGGCTGGTGATCGACATCGCGCCTTTCCTCGTGCTGGATGCGCTGGGCATTGCTGGTTCGCTTAACCAGGATCAGGACCCGTTCGGCATCGGTTCGGCGACGGCGATCGGTGGCAAGGGGTTCAAGCTGGAGGAAAAGCTCAGCCTTGCTGATCCAGCCTCGGTCAGGGTGTTTCCCGACAATCTTGAGGTGGACGCGGTCCAGACCTATGTCTCCGACAGGCCGGGCGCCGAGGTCGAGAACATTGTTCCTGATCCCGGCAAGATCACCTTCATCGTTCACCACAGCTTTGTGCGCCTGCCCGAGCCGGGCTTTGTTCCGCGCCGTTTCGATCCGCGGCTGGGCGGTATTGCGACTCAGGCGGTGGATTTCTCCGCGCCGATGGGCGCGCCGGTCGTCTATGACATGGCCAACCGCTTCCGGTTGGAAAAGGTCGATCCGACCGCGCTCCGTTCGCTGGTGAAGAAGCCGATTGTCTTCCATCTCGATCGTAACACGCCCGAGGCAATCCGTCCGGCACTGCTGGAAGGAATCGGCTGGTGGGCCGACGCCTTCGACGCGGCCGGCTTTATCGATGCCTTCCGCGTTGAAATGCTGCCCGAAGGGGCCGATCCGCTCGATGTGCGCTACAATATGGTCAATTGGGTCGACCGTGCCACACGCGGCTGGGCCTATGGCCAGCAGATTGTCGATCCGCGCACCGGGGAGATCGTCAAGGGCATGGTGGTGCTGGGCTCATTGCGGGCGCGGCAGGACATCCAGATCTTTCAAGCGCTGGTCGGTGCCTCAGAGCTGAACAGTGGCGGGCCCAATGATCCGGTAAAGGTCGCACTCGACCGGTTGGCCCAGCTCGGCGCACACGAGGTTGGCCATACGCTGGGCTTCGCCCATAATTTTGCCGCCAGCACGCAAGACCGCGCCTCGGTGATGGATTATCCGCCGCCGCGCATCGGGTTGACCGATGGCAAGCCCGACCTGTCCGATGCTTATGCCAAGGGGATCGGGGACTGGGACACCGCGACCGTGCGCTGGCTCTATGCCGGGGCGGACGAGCGCGAAACAGCCGAAGCGGCGACACGCTTCCGCTATGTGAAGGACGACAACGCCCGCGCGCCTGACGCTGCCTATGCCTGGGGCGGGTTGTGGGACGATGGCGCCGATCCGGTTGCCGAGCTGGGTCGGCTGATGGCGGTGCGCGGTGCCGCGCTATCCCGCTTTGGCCTTGGTGCGCTGACCCCCGGCGAACCGGTGTCGAACCTGCGCCGCCGGTTCGTTCCGCTATGGCTCTTGCACCGCTATCAGCTGGTGGCAGCGGCCAAGCAGATCGGCGGGCTCGATTTTGTCTATGCGGTCAATGGCGGCGGGCGCGAGACGGCCAAGCCGGTTGCTCCGCAAGCGCAGCGGGCGGCGCTGGATGCGGCGCTGGCGACGCTGCGGCCCGAGGCCTTGCGCGTGCCGCCCGCCTTGGTGCCGCTGCTTTCGGCCGCGCAAAACGGCAGCACTGATCGCCAGTATGAAACTGAAATATTCGCCACTGCTGGCGGCCCGGTGTTCGATCCGCTGGTTGCCGCCGATGCCGCGGCGCAGCTGACCGTGCAGACGCTGCTCGCCCCGCGCAGGCTGGCGCGGCTGGTGCTGCAAGGCGACAGCAATCCTGCCGCGCTGGGTGTGACCGAACTGTTGGACCGGCTGACCGACATGGTGCTGGCCTCGACCGGGGACGACCTTGGGCGCCGCATCGCCTACCGCACGTTGTCCACCATGGCGCAGGTCGCGCACCGGCCCGACACCACGCCGGAGGTGGCCGCCGCGCTCGACCAGAAGCTCAACGACGTTGGCAATGCGCTGGCGCGGGGCAAGGCCGGCGGGGCCGAACGCGCCTGGGCGCTTGCCCTGTCGCGGCGGCTGCGCGATCCCGATCAGCGAGCCCAGCTTGCGGCCAGCCTGCCGCGCATGGCCCGTGTGCCGCCGGGCGATCCGATCGGCGAGGATAACTGGATGGACCTGTCCAGTCTCCTGACGGTCAGCGAATGAGCGCTGGCATAGGCCCGGCACGAACAGGGGAACGACAGGCATGAGCAAGCCACGCATGATCCAGAGCCAATGGATGCGAACCGGAACTGCGCTGGCGCTCGCCGCGGCCTTGCTGGCATCGGTCGGCGGGGCGAAAGCTGCTGACCGCGCGCCCCTGACGGCGGATGGGCAGCAGGCGTTCGAGATATACCGCGACATCATCGCGATCCGCACCGCGCGCGGGCAGGCGAAGACTCCCGAGATGGTCGCCTATCTGGTGGCCCGCCTGAAGCAGGGCGGTTTTGCCGATGCCGACATCGCAGTTAGCGATTATGACAGTGCCGGCGAGCCGGTGCAGGGCCTGATCGTGCGCTTTGCCGCAGGCAAGCCGGACGGGCGCAAGCCGATTGTGCTGCTCGGCCACATGGACGTGGTCGATGCGCTGGCGGAGGACTGGGTGCTGCCGCCTTTTTCCCTGACCGAACAGGATGGCTATTTCTTCGGGCGCGGCACCAGTGACAACAAATACGGCATCACCAATCTCGTCCAGACCTTTATCCGGCTAAAGCAGGAAGGATGGACGCCTGCCCGGGATCTGTATCTGGTGTTCTCGGGTGACGAGGAGACTGGGATGATCTCCACCCGCGCGCAGGCGGACTATGTCGCGCGCGTGATCGATCCGGCCTATGTGCTCAATTCCGACGCGGGCGGCATCACGCTGGCCCCCGACCGCACCCCGCTGGCGATGGCGGTGCAGGCGGCGGAAAAGACCTTCGCGACCTTCGAGCTGACTGTTACCAACCCCGGCGGCCATTCCTCGCGCCCGCGCAGCGACAACGCGATCTACGAGCTGGCGGATGCGCTGCGGCGGATCGCCGATCACCAGTTCCCTGTTCAGGCAAGCGCGTTGACCCGTTCGTTCCTCGGGGCGCTGGGGCAGATCACGCCCGGCGAACAGGGCGCAGCGATGCGCAGCTTTGCCGCCGACCCTACCGACGAATCGGCGATCGCGGTGCTGCGCGCCAATCCCGAAACGGTCGGTACGCTCGGCACGACCTGCGTCGCCACGATGCTCAAGGCCGGGCATGCTGAAAACGCGCTGCCGCAATCCGCCACCGCCACGGTCAACTGCCGGATCTTTCCGGGTATCGGCGCCGCAGCGACCGAGGAGGCGCTCAAGCAGGTGATCGCCAATGATGCGGTGCAGTTCAGGCTTGTCACCGACGTGACGGAAAGTCCGGAATCCGCTGTCCCTGACGAGGTCATGGCAGCGCTGCGCAAGACCATCGATGCGCGCTATCCGGGCCTGCCGATCCAACCCTATATGGAATCAGGCGGCACCGACGGCATGCATTACCGCGCCCGCGGCTATGCCACGGTCGCGATTTCGGGCGCGGCGAGCCGCCCGCAGGACATGTACGCCCACGGCCTCAACGAGCGGCTGTCGGTGGACAGCTTTCATGGCGGGCTCGACCATTGGTACCGGCTGCTCAAGGAACTGGCTGGCTGACCAACCCTACGCGCTTTGCGGGATGGCAGGGCGTTCGAGGCCGACAAGTCTGCCGCTGAGATCCCACAGCCGGGACGATCGCTGCGGGTTTTCCGCTTTCGCCGACTTTTCCGCTTTCGCCGACAAGGGTTGCGCGAAGGCGCGAGCGTGAGGCTTCTGGCGGTTGCCCCAGCTCCAATGGACGCCCGAAGTCGTGAACTCCGGATCGGCGATCACCTGCGCCACGCGCTCGCCCGATAATGGCTGGGAGACATAACCCCTGGTCACATTCTTCTGGAACCACGGAAAAATCGACTGGAAAGCCCTGGGCGCGTGGTGGAACAGCGGCGTGTCGGCGACGCAGCCGGGGTAGACCGTGGCGCAGATGCTCCTGGTATCGGCGTGGAACCGGGCGTGAAGTTCGCGGCAGGCCATGATGACATGCCAGCCCCGCGCGGCGAGGGCGCGTGCGGTCCACAGGCCAACGCCTGAAGATGCTCCGGTGACAAGGGTGGTCTTTTCAGATTCGATTGTCATGGCATCACGGATTGCCGCAAGGCTGCACCGGTTTCAACGGGTCAACACCGCAAGCTGTCGATCGCTTGCTGTGCGCCTGCCGACCGGGACGGACGTGCCGCAGACATGGTGAGCGGTGCCGGGCGCGCACCTTCCCGAAGCTTCAACCCCTCAGAAGGTGGATCGCTATCGCGCCAATCGGCAAGCAAGCATGCGATCAAGGCGCGCGAGCGCCCGCTGCGGACAGGACTCAATCATGGACTGGCCCAGCGACGCTGCACGCAGCCGCATCCGGTTCCGCGTCGGTGCTTCGTGCTGCATATTGGCCGGAAGGCGTCGCAGCCTTGGCAAGTTCGGCGCCGGGCATCGGCGGGCCGGGCTGGTGCCAGACCAGCGCCGACAGGCCGAGCCACGCGGTGAACATGATCAAGTAGGGCCAGCGACGTGGCCACAGCCGGGCCACCAGCAGCGTCGCCGCCGCAGTGCCGGCGAGGGCGAGCAAGGCAGAACTTGCCGCGCGCGTGTCAATGCCGGTGCCGGTGAGCCCCGTCTGGATCGCCGTGCTGGCCCATTGCGCCGGCAACAGGGCCAGCAGCCAATCCGGCAACATGCCCGGCATGGCCGAGGCTGTTAACAGGATGGCAGCCTCGCCAGCGACCACAGCAACGGCGATCAACCAGCCCTTGTCGGATGCGCTGCGGGCAAACAGGGCGCCGCGCGCTGCAAAGCTGATGCTGGCGATGATAAGGGCCAGCCCGGTTGACAGCGGATGTGCCAAGCGTGGCATGCCCAGTGCCTGCGCGAACAGGATGAGGCCAGCCCCGGTCAGGAGCGCAAGAACAACGCCGATCCACAGGCGCCCGGCAGCGGCCGCTGCGATCATGCCGGCTCCCATCAGGCCTAACGCCAGTATCGGGCCACCAATCAGGGCCAGCGGCGCCGGAGCAGGTGCCTCCACAAACAGCAGCATGGCAAGGGCAGGCGCCACAACCCCGGCCAGCGCCGCAGAGAGCCAGGCCAGAAACGGCCAGGCCGGAGGTTGAGCATGCGGCAGGAACTTCATGCGACAGTCACTGGTTGAAGCGCCAGACATTGTCGAGCAGGAACCATCAGTGACGCCCTGATCGGGTCATGGTTGCGAAGACCATCCCACGGCACCGGAAGCAGGAATCGGGCCGTATCCGCTCAGTCTGTTTCTGCCGCTCAGGTCATAGCGAGAAGCGGATCCCACTCACGAACCTCGATCGATCCGAAAACTGGCCGAATATGCCGCTGCGTGCGCCATAGAAAATGTCGCCGCCAATGAAAATCGCAAACCGGTCGTCGAGCCGCCGCTCCAGTTCAAGCCGCACAAGTCCGTCCGCGTCTGTGAGCGATTGCCGACGACCTGCCACAATATGATCGGATGCCGCCCGCATGAGCGCGTCTGCACCCCCCTCTTTCAATGGCAAGGTCGCGATTGTCACCGGGACGAGTAACAGAATCGGTCTGGCCAAAGCGCACTTGCTTGCTGCGCACACGACGCGGCGTAACTCGCCCCGACACCAGATCAGCCGCCGACGCCCGTGCGGCGCTTGAGCATTTCCAGCGCATGATGCGTCAGCATCCTGGCGCGCTGGCATAACGTGCAGCAAATGGCGTTACGCCAGTGCAGATGAGCGGCTGGCAATACAGGCAGCACCCTGACCGGACGCGGGAAGCAAGCTGCCCTGCTTCGGCGGGCCTAGCCCACCGCGCGGTCGGCCTTGTCCTTTTCGTTGGTGCCCTTGATCATCGCGCGCATCGCCTCCCACTCGGCATCGCCCAGCGCGTGGAGCATGGGGTAGAAGGTGCCGCCATTGGCCTGATAGCCTGCGCCGTCGATGGCGATGGTCTGGCCGTTCACATATTCCGCGCCCGGCCCCATCAGGAACACCGCGAGATTGGCAAGTTCGTGCATCTCGCCAGCACGGCCCATCGGATTGAGATCATTCTTGGAATTGCCGCCCTGACCGCCGGGCGAGAGCCGCGCGTTCATGCCCTTGGTCGGGAAAAGGCCCGGAGCGATGGCGTTGAAGCGCAGCCCGTAGCGGCCCCATTCGGTCGCAAGGCTCTGGGTCATGGCGTTGATCGCGGTCTTGGACATGGCGGACGGCACAACAAAGGCGCTGCCCGACCATACCCAGGTGGTGAGGATCGACAGGAAGCTGGCCTTTTTCTGCTCCGCAATCAGACGCTTGCCGATGTCGAGCGTGACATAGAATGTCCCGCGCATCACGATGTCGGCGATGGCGTTGAAGCCGCCGACCGACAGATCCTCGGTGCGGCTGATGAAATTGCCCGCCGCATTGTTGACCACGCCGGTCAGCGCGCCGCCATCGGCCCAGATCGCATCGACCATTGCATGGATCGCGTCGGCATCGCGGATGTCGCAGGCCATGCCGACGATCCGGCCGCCCGATGCGCCATGCGCTTCGGTCAGTTCGGTCGCGGTTTCATCCAGCTTGTTCTGCCGCCGTCCGCAGATATAGACGGTCGCACCCAGTTTCAGGAAGCCTTCCGCCATTTCGCGGCCCAACCCGGTGCCGCCGCCGGTGACGAGGATGCGCTCGCCCGCCATCAGGCCTTCACGGAACATCAGCTTCGATACGTCCATTGACCCTTGTCCTTTCAGAGACCGAGCACGGTCTTGGCGATGATGTTCTTCTGCACTTCGTCCGAACCGCCGAAAATCGTGGCCGCGCGGTTGTTGAGATAGCGGCCCATTGCGGTTTGCGCATATTCGCTGCCCACCGGTTCGGGCGCTTCGTTGCCGTAGAGCGGGCGTTCGAGCGGCAGTTGCAGCGCATCCGGCCCGAGCAGTTCCAGCCTGAGCACATCGACCTGTTGGCCGATATTGGAACCCAGCAGCTTGACCAGCGAGGTCTGCGGCCCCGGCGCGCGCCCCTTGGCCAGTTCGGCAAGGATGCGCAGCTCGGTCACTTCCAGCGCCTCTGCCTCCAGCCTGACCCGGGCGAGCCGGTCGCGGAAGCGCGCATCATGGGCGATCGCGCCATTGACGCCTGAAGGCTGGGTCTGGGCCAGTTCCTCCAGCCGATCGATCGACTGGATCAGGCGCGGGGCAAAACAGGATCCGCCGCGCTCGTTTTCCAGCAGGAACTTGGCGATGCTCCAGCCAGCGCCTTCCGCGCCGATGCGGTTTTCTTCCCCGGTGCGGGCATCGGTGAAGAACACCGCGTTGACCTCGTGATCGCCCGACATCGAATGGATCGGGGTCACTTCCACGCCGGGCTGGTCCATCGGCACCAGCAGAAAGCTGATCCCGGCCTGCTTCTTCACGGTCGCGTCGGTGCGGACCAGCGCGAAGATCCAGTTGGCGTGGTGGGCGTGGGTGGTCCAGATCTTCGATCCGTTGATCACATACTCGTCGCCGCCTGCCCCCGATCCGGCTTCAAGCCGCGCGCTGGTCTTGAGGCTGGCAAGGTCGGAGCCGCTGCCGGGTTCGGAATAGCCCTGGCACCAGTAATCCTCGCCTGACAGGATGCGCGGCAGAAACCGTGCTTTCTGTTCGGGCGTGCCAAAGGCGCAGATCACCGGGCCGACCAGCCTCAGGCCGAGGATCGCCAGCGCCGGAGCCCCGGCCAGCGCGCATTCCTTTTCGAAGATGAACTTCTGTGTGGGGGTCCAGCCGGTGCCGCCATCCGCCTCGGGCCAGTGCGGGGCAACCCAGCCTTTTTCATGCAGGATGCGGTGCCATTCCATCCCGATGTCGGGCTCGACAAACACCCCCGGCGTGCGCCGCGCGCCATCGCGCAGCCGCTCGGGCAGGTTGTCGCGCAGAAAGGCGCGCACTTCCTCGCGGAAGGCAATGTCCTGAGGCGAGAAGTCCATGTCCATGTCAATCGATCCCGTTCGTCGTATTCAGTCTGTCGGCTCAGCCGTCAATTCAGGCCCCATTCCAGAGCCCGTCTTAGGCACCTTCTCAGGCACCTTCTCTCATGGCCCAGCGGATCATGCGCCGCAGCAGGTCATGATACACATCATAATTCCACGCGCACATTTCCTTGTGCGGGTAGAAATCGGCCATCCCGGGCAGGTCATAGTGACCGCGACAATGGCCCAGCGTGTTGTAAACGATGCGACCCTCGCCGATATCCCTCGTATAAAGGATAGGCACGGCGGCCTTTTCCCAATGGGCCTCGACAAAGCCGGTCGCCTCGCCTTCGAAGGTGGTCTGCATCAGGGTTTCGATCGGGGCGGTGGTCTTGGACAGGTACAGTTCGTCCACCACTTCGAAATCCGCGATCCCGCGGGTCAGTTCGTGATCCTTGTTCACCACCTCGACCGGGAATGGGCCGATTGGCGGATGCGCCTTGAACTGGGTGCCGAGCATGTCGAACACGTCGGGCCGATCATTCGGCGTATCAACCAGACCTTCGGCCGTGAACACCAGAATGGAGTTGGTGCCGTGCAGGGCCATCCACTTGCCACCCTTTTCGAGCCACGCCCGCAACTGCGCCGCCTGTTCCCCGGTCGGCATCAGATCGCAGGTATAGGTGATCAGAAAGCGGCATTGATCGAGCCGCTCCAGCCCCGAATAATCCGCCGCCACGGTGGTGCGGATATGCGGGTGTTCGGCCAGCATCTTCAGGATTTCAAGCCGGGGGTAGTCGATATCATGATACTTGCCCGCGGCGATGAAATGCGCGTCAATCCTGGTGGCGGGTTGTTCTGGCATATCCGTTCCTGACCCTTAACTTCTGATGCTGCCGCCGCCATCGACCGTAAGATCGCAGCCTGTGGTAAAGCTTGCGTCGTCGCTGGCAAGGAACACCACCGCACGGGCGACTTCCTCGGGCTCGCCGATGCGGTTCATCGGGTGGGTGGCGGCGAAATTCGTCTCGATGTTTTCGGGCGTGTCGGCGCCTGAAAACTTGTAGCGGTTGTACATCGGCGTGCGGATCGCGCCGGGGTGCACCATGTTGGCGCGGATCGGCAACCCGCGTTCGGCCAGATCCAGCGCGACGCTTTGCGTCAAGCCGCGCAGGCCGGTCTTGGACGCGCTGTAGGCCGCCACGAAGGACGCAGGGCGCAGCGCGATCATCGATCCGATATTGACGATGGCGCAAGCCTCGCCGCTTGCCTCCATCGCCGGGATCGCCGCGCGCATGCCGTGGAACGGGCCGTGCAGATTGATGTCGATGGTGCGCTGCCACACGTCGAGCGCGCCGTCGGGGACATTGCCCGGTTCGGAGATGCCCGCGATATTGCACAGCACGGTAAGCTTGCCGAAGCGCGCCTGCGTGGCGGCGACAGCAGCCTCCCATTGCCCGGCGTCACGCACATCAAGCGGTGTCGCCGCCGCCCGCTCGCCCAGTTCACCTGCCAGCGCCTCGGCCTTGGCCAGCTGGATATCGCCCAGCATCACGCTGCCGCCCTCAGCGATAATCAACCGCGCGACGGCCTCGCCAATTCCCTCGGCGCCGCCCGAAACCAGCGCGACCTTGCCCTGCATGCGTCCGTTGTTTTCCGGCCGGCTCATTCGCGCTCCAGAATCGCGACCGCCGACATGCCGGGCGCGCCATAGACGTGTGAATATCCGAAGCGCACGTTACCCGGCACCTGCCGTTCGCCCGCGCGTCCGCGCAATTGTTCGACATTTTCGTAGACTTGCCGCAGGCCCGAGGCACCAATCGGTTCCCCGCAGGCAAGGCAGCCGCCATCGGTGTTGACCGGCAGTTTCCCGCCGATCTGTGACCAGCCATTGGCCAGCCATTCTTCCTGATCGCCGTCCTTGCAGAAGCCGTTTTCGGCCATATGCATGATTTCCGCGCCGCTTTCGGTGTCCTGAAGCTGGGCGACGGAGATATCCTCCGGCCCGATCCCGGCCCGCTCGAACGCGGCCTGACTGGCAAGCACGGTCGGCTTTCCGCCTTCCTCGATGCTGACGCCTGCCTGAAACACCTCGAAGGAATTGGGCGGGCGGGTTTTGACCGCGATGCTGCGCACCTTGACTCCGTCTGCACCCAATTCGCGCATCTTCGTCTCGCTGGCGAGGATCAGCGCCACTGCGCCCTCGGCTGGCGAGCAGAACATGTACTTGGTCAGCGGATCATTGATCATCGGCGCGTTCATGATCGTTTCGAGATCGACCGGGCTGCGCCGCCATGCATGGGGCGTCAAAGTGCCATTGCGAAACGCCTTTTCCGCCACCCGGCCCAGCGTGGTGCGGCTGATGCCGTATAATTGCATGTAACGCTGGATCTTGAGCGCGAAGAACTGCGTGGTCAGCATCATGCCGGTCTGGCCATACCATTCGGGCAGGCCGTAATCGGACGGCTTGGCGTTGAACGCCCCGCGCGGGTGCTTGTCGAAACCGACCGCCAGCGCCAGATCATACATGCCGCTGGCAATCGCCTGCTGCGATGCGGCGAGCGCGCTGCCGCCGGTGGCGCAACCATTGGCGACATTGGTGAAGGGCAGGCTGGTCAGCCCCAGCTCGTTGACCATGATATCGGCGTTCCCCGCGGCGGCACTGCCGCCATAGGCGCATTCGATATCGGGCCATTCCAGTCCCGCGTCCTTCAGCGCCTCGCGCACGGCATAGACGCCCTGTTCGCGGCCCGATCGGCTGTCGGTACGGCCAAACGGGTGAATCCCTGCGCCGATGATGTAGACATTCTCGCTCATGCGGCCTGACTTTCGATATTGGCGATGGGTCGGAAGGCGAAGGTGTCATGCGTCGCGTTGAACGGGACGATGCAGAATTCGAGATCCATGCCCAGATGCAGGTCTTCAAGCTTTGCACCTGTGATCCGGCTTTCGACGATCACCTCGCCGGGCAATTCGACATAGCCGAGCAGGAACGGCTGGAAATCCGGCGGGCCTTCTCCGGGGCCGGAACCGGGGCCTTCGTAAGGCTCCTTCGGCAAGAACCCCTGCGATGTCCACGACCACAGCTTGCCCCGGCGCGAAAGCTTGTAGGGCTCCACACCCTCGGCTGCGTCGCCGACCGGCATCGGGAACACGATTTCACCCGACGGCAGCCGCCCGCCCATCAGGTGCGGTTCTGGCCCGTCGCTCCACAGTTCCGGATCGATTTTCTGTCCCACTTCGTTCCCCTCAGGCTGACGCAGTCATGCTGCCCCAATCACGC
Source organism: Erythrobacter sanguineus (assembly GCF_900143235.1). GTDB lineage: Bacteria > Pseudomonadota > Alphaproteobacteria > Sphingomonadales > Sphingomonadaceae > Erythrobacter > Erythrobacter sanguineus. The sequence goes on from NZ_FRDF01000015.1 coordinate 44,263, forward strand.
TGCCCCAATCATGCTGCCAACGCATATTCGGCGAGCACGGTGTCGATGTCGCCGAACAGGCGGGTCAGCACCAGCACGCGCTTCAACGCATGGCCAATGGCGAGTTCATCGGTGATCCCCATACCGCCGTGCATCTGCACCGCCTCACGCGCGATGGCATCGACATTCTCAGCGATGAAGGCCTTGGCCCCCGCTGCGGCGCGTTGCCACTTGGCGGCATCGGCACGGTCCGTCAGCGCGGCGCGGTAGAGCATAGAGCGCGATTGTTCCTCGCGCGCATAGCAATCGACCAGCCGGTGCTGCAGCGCCTGAAAGCTGCCGATCGCCACGCCGAACTGTTCGCGTTCTTTCACATAGGTGAGCGTGTCATCGAGCAGCCGCTGCCCCAGCCCGACCATCTCCGCAGCAGCGTAAAGCCGCATTTCGGCCGCGATGGCATCCAGTTCCGCCGGATCCAGCGCCAGCTTGGCGGCAGCGGGTGCGCGGGTCAGCTTCAATTCACCCGCAATGCTGCCATCGGCGAGGCGATAGGCGCGCACTTCAAGCCCGGCGGCATCGCGCGGCACCAGAAAGCAGGCGGTTCCGCCGCCAAGGTCTGCGGTGACGATGAACAGATCCGCCATCAACGCGCCCATCACCATGGTCTTTTCGCCGGTGAGGGCGAACCCGTCCGCGCCTTCATCAGCCTTCATGCCCTTGGCCACAAGGCTGTAGCGCTGGCTGCGTTCGGTCCAGGCGAGGGTGGCGATGGTCTCGCCTGAAATCACGCCCGCGAGCGTCTCATGCGCACCCCCGCGTTCCAGCAACAGCGCAGGCAAGATACCGTGTTCGAGCAGCGGATCGGGCGCATTGGCCTTGCCGATCGCTTCGGCAACCAGCGCCAGATCGAGCGCCGAACCGCCCATGCCGCCCACATCCTCGCCCGCCGCCAGCGCGATCAGGCCAAGTTCAGCCAGTTGCTGCCAACGCCCGCGATCATAGCCGGTGAGCGACAGGCGCAGCTGCCGCCGCGCGTCCACATCGACCGGCGCGGCAAAGCGCAGGGCCGAGGCAACGAACATTTCCTGTTCTTCGGACAGGTCGAAATTCATGAGGCTCAGGCTTTCCGGGTAAAGGTGATCGGCAGGCGGGTGACGCCGCGCAGCAGGATATTGGGCAGGATGCGGATTTCGTCCTCGTCGGCCACCGCAAATTCATCAAGCCGTTCGAGCAGCTCGTCAAAGGCGACCAGCATTTCCTTGCGGCTGAGCATATTGCCCACGCACATGTGCGGCCCCTTGCCGAAGGCGAGATGCGTGCGGGCATTGGCGCGGGTGATGTCGAATGCGTCGGGATCGGGGAATTTTTTCGGATCGCGGTTGGCCGCAGCATAGCGCAGCTGGACCACGCTGCCAGCGGGGATTTTCGTGCCGCCGAGTTCGGTATCCGCCTTGACGATCCGCCACATGCCCGCGGTCGGCGTTTCGTACCGCAACGCTTCCTCGACAAGGTTGCCGATCAGCTTGGGATCGCGCCCGCCAGCCGCCGCCCTGGCCTTCGCCATCTGATCAGGGTTGCGGATCAGCTGGAGCAAGCCGCCCGCCAGTGTCGAGGTGGTGGTTTCGTTTCCGGCCACCATGAACTGCTGCATGATCGACATGATTTCAGGGTCGGTCAGCGGGGTTTCCCCCTCGACCCGCGCTTCGACCAGATCGGTCAGCAAGTCATCGCCGCCATTGGCGCGGCGATCATCGATCTTGGCCTTCATGTAATGCTGGAATTCGACCAGGCTGCGCGCGCATTCCAGCTTGCGGTCGTGATCGACCATCTGGCTGAACCGGTCGACCGCCGCATCAGACCATTCCTTGACTTGGCGGGGGTTGTCATCAAGCCCGATCTGCCCGGCAATCATCGCCACCGGCAGCGGCACGGCGAATGCCTCGACGAATTCGCACGCTCCCTTGTCGGCGAAGGCCTCGATCAGCTCGATCGACTTGGTGCGCATGTCGGCCTCGATCGCGTTGACCCGCGGGGCGGAGAATGCGAGGTTGACCAGCTTGCGGTTGCGGGTGTGCACCGGATGATCGGCGGTCAGCAGGGTGGGCACGTCGGGCCAGCCCTCGGCAAGGATCGCCTGAATCTCCTCATCGGCCTCGCGCCCCATCAGGACGCTGAAATCGTTGGAGTAAATCTCAGGCTTGCCGAGCGCTTCGTTACACAGGTCATAGTTGTAGACGACGTAGGTGTTCATCCCCTCCAGCAGTTCGATTTCCACCCCGGCATCATGGATGGCGCGGTAGTAATCGAACGGATCGACCAGCGTTTCGGGGGCAAACACATTGCCTTCGGGCTTGTTCATCGCAAAATCGCTCCAACCCTTGGAATAATGCCCCAAGCCTAGCCATGATGGCGGCCCCGATGCGATGCACGTTTGTGTTAGGATTGCCCCGCGCGCGTCAGGCTCCGGCGGCTTCGGGGGTGAATTCGCGCTGGAATTCCAACATGTCGAAATAGTCGCGCCAGGCGGTGATCAGGCCATCTTCACCGATTTCAAAAGTGCCCATCACCCGGATCGCGGCTGTCCGCCCGTCCTTGAAGGTGAAACCGTCTGTCCGCTCGGTCAGCACGATCTTGCCATTCGCTGCGATAGCATGCACCTGCCAGTCGCACGCCGCGACATCGGCCATGAAGCCTTCCACCGCCGCGCGCATGGCGGGTTTGCCGGCGAACGGCTCCATCGGGATATTGTGCCAGACGACGGTCTCCGCGCACAGGGCGTACATGGCCTCCATGTCGCCGCCGTTCCAGTGGTCGATGAAGGCGGTAACGGTTTCGGTCGGGGTCATGGCTGGTCTCCTGAGGTGTAATCGAGCGCTTGGCGCAGCATCCGGCGCACATGGGGATTGGCATAGGTGGCGGGGCCATCGCCGAACTGGAGGTAGACCAGCGGAGCGGGGCAGGTGCGGCTTTCCCATGCGATGCAATTGCTGCCGGGTGGGTGGTGCCAGCCTGCGCGGCTGAACATCCGGCCTGCGACCGCCTGCGCGGCGGAATGGAAATTGGCAGCCGTGAAAGCAAAGCCTTCGGCGCGGGCGAGGGGGATAAGCGCGCTTTCGTCGATCGGGCAGAGGTAGAGTTCGTCGGTCACCGGGAAGCTCTCCGGCAAGCCGCGGGTCACCGGATGATCGGCGACCATCCAGGCTTGATAGGCGACATCGTGGCGATAGCCGGAATCCGGCATGGCCCGACCCTGCCATTCGCCCGGCTGATAGAGAAAGCCGCCGCCGAGCCATTCATGCCACGCTGGCCATTGCGCCCAGCCTGCCAGCGCATGATGCATCGCCACCGCACCTTTCCCGGCGGCAAAGCGCGCGGCGATGGCATCGCTGAAGCCTTGCGAGGGTGGGCGCATGGTCACCGCTCCATCGGCGAAGGTGTAGCCCGCCATGTCGTAGAACAGCAGCGCATCGGCATTTTCCGCCGCGCCTGCCGCAACTGCTTCTTCGGCTTCGGGATGGATCAGGTGCGTGACCTCCCAATCGCCCAATCCTGTCAGCAGTTCGGCAAAGGGGCCTTCCTCGTAAGGATGGCCCCCGGACAGCACGAGCAGAGAGCGGCCCACAGGATCAGGCGATCTTGAGGATCATCTTGCCGTCATTGGTGCCCGCAAACAGCCGCATGAAGCTGTCAAAGGCGTGCTCCAGCCCCTCGTCGACATGTTCGTCGATGGTGAGCTGGCCTTGCGATGCCCAGACGCCCATCTGCGCTGCGCCCTCGCCAAAGCGGGGCACGTAATCAGCCACCAGCAGGCCTCTGATATGCGCGCGCTTGACGATCAACTGCCACAGGTTGCGGATACCGCGCGGTTCCGTGTTGTATTCGCTGATCAAGCCGCACAGCCCGACGCGTGAATGCAGGTTGAGGTTCATAAGTCCCGCATCAAGGATGATCCCGCCGACATTTTCAAAGATCACGTCCACCCCATCGGGGCAGGCCTTGGCGATGGCGGCGGTGAGCGCGGCTTCATCCTTGCCGCGATAGTCGATGGCAGCATCAAACCCGTATTTCTCGGTCAGGCGCGCGCATTTGGCCGGGCCGCCCGCGATCCCGACCGCGCGGCAGCCGTGGATCTTGGCAAGCTGGCCCACAAGTGAGCCGACCGCGCCTGCTGCACCCGAAACCAGCACGGTTTCGCCCGGTTTCGGCTCGCACACCTCAAGGAAGCCGAAATAGGCCGTCATCCCGACAGCGCCAAAGATCGACAGGTAATTGGTGACGCTCGGCACGAGGCTGGGGTCGATCGGCTGGGTGAAGCCGCCGGTAACGCCGATCGAATAGTCCTCCAGCGCGTTCAGGCCCATCACCCACTGGCCGGGTTCGAACCCCTCGGCGCGGCTTTCCTCGACCACGCCGATGGTGCTGGCGCGTACCGGATCGCCCAGAGGGATCGGCGGCATGTAATTGCCTTCCGCATCCATCCAGCCCCGCATCGCCGGATCGAGCGAGGCATAGTGGTTGCGGATCAGGAACTGGCCTTCCTCCAGCGCAGGCGCAGGTTCGCTGACGAGTTCGAAATCCTCTGCCACGGGGGTGCCATCGGGGCGGCGTTGCAGCAGGAAGCGGCGGTTGGTGGGCATGGTATTCCTTTGGTTGAGAAGCTCAGGCCGATTCCAGCTTGACCGGAATGGCGCTTTGCAGGGATTGCCCGGTGATCGGATCGTAATCGACCACCTCGCTCACCAGCCGGTTGGTTGATGAGCCCTTCTCGCGCACATCTTTCTTGGTCGCATCGGCATCGCCGTAGGCATGGGCCATCGACACGAGGCCGCGGCGCACCTTGTCGCTCGCCTTCACCACGCCGTGGATGGTGGCGTGGGGTGATGTGATCGCCACCAATCCGCCTTCCTCCAGCCCCAGCGCAGCAATGTCATCCGGGTGGATATAGGCCGGGTTGGTGGTGGTCTTGTTCTGCAATTTCTTCAGCGGATGGCCGATCGAATTGAACCGGGTCTTGGACCGGCGGCTGATCAGGCGGAAATCGAACCCTTCGCGCGAAGCCGGGTTATCGGCATATTTCCCGATTTCCGCAGGCATCGCGCCTGCCGCCAGATCGAAGCGGTGAAATTCGCCTTCGTCCAATGCTTCGACCCTGGGGTGAACTTCGGGATAGATCACCGCCGCGCCGCCGTTGGCCTGACAATCGCGGCGCACATCGGATGGTTTCATCAGGCTGCCTGCCACCGCCAGATCGAGAAATTCCTCCTTGGTCGGCTTCCGGTCCATCGGCAGCGGGCCGCCCATCAGCTGCATCGTGATGCCCAGATGATGCGCCAGCGTCCAGAACATCTCATATTCGTCGATCACGTCCCCCGGCGGGGCCACAACCGGCTCGACATAGCGGGCATAGGGTTCTTCGTGCCACCATTCGGACAGGTTGGTGATGTCCTCGCGCTCAAGGCATTGCGATGGGGCCAGCACCACATCGGCGCGGCGCGCGCTGGCGCTCATCCACGGGTCGATCTGCACGAACATCTCAAGATCATCGAGCGCGCGCACCATCTTGGCCTGATCGGGGAAGCCCACCACCGGATTGCCGCCGACCGAGATCAGCGCCCGCACCTGGCCATCACCCGGCGTGAGGATTTCATCGGCCAGCACGTTGCAGGGCATTTCCCAGCCCAGATGACCAAGGCCGCGGAAGCGCGACTTGGGCATGCCCTCTGCCCCGAACATCGGCACCGGCGGGGCCACCTGCGCGCGGCGCGCGGTCTGATAGGGGCTGAACACGCCGGGGATCGCGGCCTTTTCGCCCTCCTGCTTGAAGCGGGCGCAAATAGTGTTGAGGCAGGTGACCAGATATTCGGTCAGGGTCCCGTTGCCCGCCATTTCCGGCCCGGTGCCGGTGGTGGCGCAGCCCTTGGACCCGGTCGCGAACATCCGTGCGGCAGCAACGAGTTGATCCCGATCCAGCCCCGCGCGTTCGGCGGCGACTTCGGGCGGAAAGGCCTTCACCGCCTCGGCCAGATCATCGAACCCGTCGACATGGGCGGCAACGAAATTGCGATCATACAGCCCTTCGGAAATGATCACGTTGAGCATCCCCGCCAGCATCGCCGGATCCTCACCCGGCTTTACTGGCAGATAGATATCCGCCAGCCGCGCCACGTCGCTTTCGCGCGGGTCGGCGACGATCAGCTTCAACCCCTTGGCCTTCTGATCGCGGATGCGGCGCGAGGGGCTGAAGGGCGGCACGCCGCCAACGGGCGCATAGTGCGACACGATCGGATTATTGCCGATGAACAGCGCAACATCGCTTTCCGAAAAGGTGTTTGGCCCGGCCATCCATTTGCCATAACGGGCGGTGGTAAACACCTTGGCGGGCTGATCCAGCGTCACCGACGTGTAGAAATTGCGGCTGCCCACGGCTTGCGCGAAGCTGAGCGAGGCGGCCATCGCGGCGCTGTTCTGGAAGCCGCCCGATCCCATGAACACTGCGACCGAATGCGGGCCGTGGGTGTCGATGATGCGGCGCAGCTCGGATGCGACATGGGCAAGCGCTTCGGGCATCGGGGTTTCAACGAACTCGCCTGCGTCATTGCGCACGAGGCTGTGATGCAAACGGTTGTCCGAATTGTGCGAATCCGGCAATTCGCGTCCCTTGACGCAGGTATAGCCGCCATAGGCCGGATCATCGGGATCGCCGCGCACCTCGATCACCTTCCCGCCTTCGACATCCACTTCCATGGCGCAGTTGGCATGACAGAAGCGGCAGAAGGTCTTGTGAGTCTGAACGCCCATCGTGGTTCTCCCTTTATCCTGCGCAAACTACCACAGCGGTCAAACCGCTCGACTGACACTTTTGTCCGTGGAGGGCTGCGCGCCGCACCCGCAATAGGGCAGGTGAACGCAAGGAGATTGACCGATGCCCACCACCACCCGCCAATGGCTCTTGAACGGACATCCGCGCGGTCGCGGGATCGAGATCGAGAATGACTTCAAGCTTGCCACGACCGAGCTTGCTGATCCGGCACCAGGTGAAATGCTGCTCAAGCTGCATTTCCTCGGGTTCGACCCGGCGCAAAAGGGCTGGATGGAGAACATCGCCGACTATGTCGCGCCAATGGCAATCGGTGATGTGATGCGCGGCAGCGGGATTGCCGAGGTGGTGGCCAGCAATGGCGGCAGGTTCGCGGTGGGCGAGATGGTATTCGGTACCACTGGCTGGACCGAATATCTCGTCACCGATGGCAAGGAGCTGACCAGGGTTGAAACCGATCTGTCGCCCACCGCTGTTTTGTCGGTGCTGGGGACGACCGGGCTGACCGCCTATTGCGGGCTGTTCAAGGTCGGCAAGCCCGTGGCGGGCGACACTGTGCTGGTATCGGGCGCGGCGGGCGCCACCGGCAGCATCGTTGGCCAGCTTGCCAAGCTCGCCGGGTGCCGGGTGGTCGGTATCGCCGGCGGTCAGGACAAGTGCGACTGGCTGGTGCGCGAGGCCGGCTATGACGCGGCGATCGATTACAAGGCGGGCGGGGTGAAGGAACAGATCCGCCAACATTGCCCGCGCGGGGTCGACGTGATCTACGATAATGTCGGGGGCAAGATCCTCAACGACATGCTCGCCTGCATCGCGACCAATGCCCGCGTGGTGATCTGCGGGGGGATCAGCCGGTATGAGACGGGTTCGCTCCCCGCCGGGCCGGAGAACTATTTCAACCTCGTGTTCCGGCGCGGCACCATGGCGGGCTTCATCGTGCTCGACTGGGCGAGTGAATTCCCCGCCATCCGCAAGCGGCTCGAAGGCTTCGTCAAGGATGGAAGCCTGAAATATCAGGAAGACATCCAGCACGGTTTCGAAAACGCGCCTGCGACCTTGCAGCGGTTGTTCAGCGGGCAGAACCGCGGCAAGCAGATGCTCAAGCTTTAGGGCAGGTCCTCGGGCCGGTTGACGTTCATCAACGGGCGGGGGAGGTAGATCCGGCGCGCGCCGATGGCATCGGCAAAGCGGTAAAGCGACCGGCCGCCGCCCTCCATGAAGGCTTCCAGTGGATGGCACGCCGCAACCGGCCACAGCCCGACAACCGGCTGACTTGCAATAATCGCCGCGCCTTCGCCAGTCAGACTGGCGGCAAGATCATGCGGCAGGTTGGGCGCATCGACCCCGGCGGACAGGACGTGGGCAAAACCGTTTGCCGCCGCATGGCGCAGCGCCGCCGCAAGGCCGCCCAGCGGGCCAAGCCCGGGTTCGGGCCAGTCGGGAAGGCAGGTGAAGCCCGGCTCCATGCGTCCGCACACCACATGCGCTCCGCATTGGGCATTAAGCGCGGCGGCCACCCGGTCGATCAGCCGGTCGCCTGCAAACAGCGCCTGCGCCTTGTCGCTGCCGAAGCGCTGCGCCTGCCCGCCAGCGAGGATCGCCCCCAGAAGCAAGGGTGCAGGATCAGTCAAACGCCTCGGTCGCAACGCCCTCGGCATTATAGACCGGGCCTTCGGCATCGACGCGGTACTTGGCGCTGGCCGCACCGGTCAGGCCGAACTGGCCGATATGGTCGCGCATTCCGGCATAGGCAGGGTCCAGGAAATGCGCGGCGAGCGCCTCTTCGCTTTCCCATTCCTCGAACACGTTGACCCGCGCGGGGTTCATGCTGCAGGCGCTCCAGTCGTAATGGATGCAGCCCTTTTCGGCGAGCGCCGCCTCGATATGCGGGCGGGCGGTGCGCAGCGCTTCCTCGCGCTGCGCGGGATCGAGGTCGATCTGGGCGGAAATCAGGATCTTGGCCATTTTGTCTCCAGGTGTTCAGATCCCCCGCCTCCCCACCCGGCCACCATAGCCTGATGGCATCATTGGTGTCCGGGTGGGGAGGCGGGGCGGGGGTATGCGGTTCGAGCGAGCGAATCCGAAAACTAAGCGCCAAATTCGGCGACGATGCGGAATGTCCGGCTGGTAAACACCCAGCGCCCGTCCACCTTTGCAAGCGCATCTTCATAAAGTCCGCCGACATGGCGCGCAGGGCCTTCGTTGGGCTTGAGGATTTCCTGCGTCTGCACCCGCGATGTTGCGGTGTTGCCGGTGACTGCGATCATGCACGGCACGCATTGGAAGCTCACCGCCTCCAGCCCGCCCATCGCGCCGTTCCAGAAGCCGACAATGGCGTCCTTGCCCTTGGTCTTGTGGCCCATCAGGTCCCAGTCGGCGTCGTCCGCCCAGACCGATCCCCATGTTTCGGCATCGAAACGCACCACGCCATCGGCATAGACACCATTCAGTTCGGCAATCGCGACGCGATCCTCCAGTGGTCCGGTAAACATTGCGCGCTCTCCCATTATTGCCGGAACGCTATCGGGCGGGGGATGGCCGGGGACAATGGACACTTTTGGGAAGGGTGGTCTTGCGCCGATGCGTGGTAGGCGCAGGGACGCAAGAGGAGAGACGCGATGGGACAACTCGAAGGCAAGACGGCTGTCATTCTGGGAGCGGCATCGCCGGGCAACATGGGGCAGGTGATCGCCCGCCTGTTTGCCACCGAAGGCGCGCGGGTGATGGTCGCAGGGCGCAAGCAGACCCCGCTGGTCGATTTCGCCGGTGAGATCGGCGGGGAATATGCCCTGTGCGACATCACCAGCAAGGGCGAAGTGAACGCCATGGCCGACAAGGCGCGGGATGTTTTCGGGCGTGTCGATATCGCAATCAACACCACCGGCTGGGGATTGCTTGCCAGCCTGCTCGACACCACCGAGGAACAGCTCGACCAGATCACCGAACTGCAGTTCAAGGGGGTGCATCACTTCCTGCAGGCTTTTGTGCGGGTGATGGGCGAACAGGCGCCCACCGGCGGTTCGCTCATCAGCCTGTCATCGGCCACCACCAAGGCGCTGATCAACAACCACGCCGCCTATATCGGCACCAAGCGTGGGAGCGAGGCGCTGATCGAGTGCGTCGCCAATGATTACGGGCATCTCGGCATCAAGGCCAACACCGTGTCGCCCGCCTTCACCGAAAGCCCGATGACGCAGGAAAGCTTTCAGGTGCCCGGCCTCGTCGATGCCTTCGTGCCGCGCTATCCGCTGGGGCGGCTCAACACCTCGGAAGACGTGGCCCATGCCTGCCTGTGGCTGTGCAGCGACCATGCCTTCGTGACCGGGCAGAACATCCAGCCCAACGGCGGGGTGACCCTGCGCGGCAATCCGCAGGCGCGCGATATCGAGGCAGCGGTCGGCGCCGCGATGGCCAAGCTGCAGGAGGGCTGAGCGCGGCCCCGCTGTTTCACGTGAAACAGCGGGCAAAGCCGGTCTGACGGGGGTCTGGAAGGGGTCAGGACCCCTCCCCGGCGTCAATACTGGGCTGTCCCGCCGTCAACGCTGATCTGTGCGCCGGTGATCCCGGCCCCGGCCTTGCTGGCGAGCAACACCGCGACCGCCGCGATCTCCTCCACCTCGTTCGGCCGCTTGATCGCGGCCTCGCTGGCGAACAGCGCGATCATCTCTTCAAACTCCATGCCCATCGCCTTGGCGGTGGCGGGGCCGTTGTTCTTGATGATGTCGGTGATGACAAGGCCGGGGCAGATCGCGTTGACCGTTACGCCTTGTGCGCCCACTTCGCGCGCGAGGCTTTTGGTCATGCCGTTCACTGCGTGCTTGGCCGCGGAATAGGCCGTTAGCACCGGCTTGCCGTGCTTGCCCTCCATCGACGAGATGTTGATGATCCGCCCGTCGCCCTTTTCCAGCATCACCGGCAGGGCGCGGCGTGTTGCCCAGAAGGTCGAATAGACGTTCCACTTCATCGCTTCGTCAAAGGCGTGATCCGACAGGTTGACCAGCGGCTGCAAATCGCCCGCGCCGCCGGCATTGTTCACCAGAATGTCGAGCGTGCCGAAATGCGCGATGGTCTGGTCGATGAACCCTTCAAGGTCGGACTGGCTCATCACGTCCCCGGCGATGAAGATCGCCCGGTCGCCAGCGCCCAGTTCGGCCAGCACCGCCGCGCCTTTTTCCGCATTGCGGGCGAACAGCGCGACCTTGCCGCCTTCGGCCAGAAATGCCTCGGCGATGCCGCGCCCCATGCCTGCCGTGCCGCCGGTGATGGCGGCGACCTTGCCTTCGAGTTTCATCCGCTTTGTCTCCTTCGTCCGCATCGGTAGACGCAGCGGCGCGGGCGCGCACCTTGCCAAAATGACGGGTTGCCGCCAAGGCCTGTGCGCGCCTCTATGCAGCCCATGATAGAGACAGACGTCATCATCCTCGGCACTGGCGCAGCGGGCATGGCTGCGGCGCTGGCCGCGCACGAAACCGGGGCCGAGGTGCTGCTGGTCGAGCGATTCGACCGGGTCGGCGGGACTTCGGCCATATCCGGCGGGGTGATCTGGGTGGCGGATAACCCGCAGATGCGCGAAGCCGGAATGGCAGACAGCCGCGCGGACGCGCTCGCCTATTTCCGCAGCCTTGATCACGGCGATCTGGTGGACGAGACGCTGGAGGCTTTCGTTGATCGCGGGCCGGAGGCGCTGGCCTTTCTGGAAAGCATTGATGCGCTGAAAGTCGCGGTGCTGCCGGGCTATCCCGATTACTACCTCGACCGCCCCGGCGCGAAGCCCGAAGGCAGCCGTGCGCTTGACCATGATCTGTTCAGCCTTGGCGAACTGGGCGAATGGGCCGAGCGGATTTACGCGATTGAAGAACCCAAGCCGCTGATGCTGCGCGAAACCCCGCTCGGCGGGGCAACCGCCATGCCGCCGATGGAGGTGCTGGGTGAACGCATGGCAACGCGGCAATGCGGCTTCGGTCAGGCGATGGTGGCGCGGCTGCTGAAAGCCTGCCTTGCGCGCGGGATTGAACCGATGCTCGGCGTTTCGACCAGACACCTGCTGCGCGATGGGGCAAGGATCACGGGGGTCGAGGCAGAGCAGAACGGCCAGCCGATCACCTTGCACGCCCGGCGCGGGGTGGTGATCGCCACCGGCGGGTTCGAATGGGATGCAGAGATGCGCCAGACCTTCCTGCGCGGCCCTGTCACCGCGCCCGCCAGCCCGCCAACCGCCAAGGGTGAGGGGTTGAAGCTGGCGATGCAAGCGGGCGCAAAGCTGGGCAATATGACCAGTGCATGGTGGGCGCCGACCTTGGTGACACCAGACCAGCCATGGGCCAGCGGTGAACAACGCGCGCAGATCATCCTTATCGAACGCACCGTGCCGCATTCGATCATGGTCAACCGCTCAGGGCGGCGGTTCTGCAACGAGGCGGCGAATTATTCGGCGCTGGGGGGCGTGTTCCACCAGTTCGACCCGGCCAATTACGATTACCGCAACCTGCCCGCCTATCTGATCTTTGATGCGCAATATGCTGCGCGCTATCCTTTGGGCACGCGCCAGCCGGGGCAGCCGATTCCCGATTGGGTGATGCGCGCCGATACGCTGGAAGGGCTGGCGGCGCAGATCGGTATCGATGGTGCGGCGCTGGGAGAAACCGTGGCGCGGTTCAACACCCATGCCGATGCGGGTCACGATCCCGATTTCGGGCGCGGCACCAGTGCCTATGACCATTTTTACGGCGACCGTTCGCGGGAAGGCACGGCGGTAACGCTGGGTGCGATCGGCGAGGCGCCGTTCTATGCGGTCGAGATCGCATCAGGCCTGCTCGGCACCAATGGCGGGCCGCGCACCGATGGGCAGGCGCGCATTCTGGGCCACGACGGAGAGATCATCCCCGGCCTGCTGGGTGCGGGAAATGCCATCGCCTGTCCCACCGGCGGCATCTACGCGGGCGCGGGCGGGACATTGGGGCCAGCGCTGACGTTTGGTTATTTGGCCGGGCGGACGGCGGCTTTGGCCAACGCCTAGCGTTTCTTCGCCGCAAACCCGATATTCAGTTGTTTCAGTGACCGCAGCAGAAAATGCGGGTGGTAGCTGAAATCGTTCTGCCCTTGCGCAAACCACATATCGTCAAACCGGTCGACCACTGCCTGAAACCCCCATGTCAGCTCGCGCCGGGCGAGCGGCGCACCAAGGCAGTGATGCGTGCCTGACCCGAAGGCCATGTGCGCGCCGGGCTTGGGCCGGTCGAGATCGAGTTTCTCCGGGCATTCAAAAAACCGTTCATCCCGGTTGGCCGCGCCATAACGGACATTGATCACCGATCCGGCAGGGATTGCCACCCCGTCCAGTTCCACGTCGGCATGGGTGAAGCGCATCAGGCTCTGCACCGGGCTTTCCAGCCGCAGCACTTCTTCAACGAAGGTGCGCATATATTTGTCGGGATCAGCTTTCAGCTTGTGCCACACGTCCTTGTTCTCGATCAGCAGCTTCATCCCTGCCGCGAGCGCGTTGGTGGTGGTTTCCGAACCGCCGACAAAGGTATCGGCCATCATCTCGGCGTGGAGTTCATTGTCGTTCAATGGCCGCCCCCAGCCTTCGATCACGGTGTTGACCAGCACGCTGATGAGTGAACCATCGGGGTGCTGGCGCAGGCGATCGAAGATCGGCTGGAAATAATGCTGCGCCTCGATCTCGCGGTCGACCATTTCCAGATGCTGATCCTCTGGCAGCATCATCGAAATGCGGTGGAAGAAGGCATCGGTCCAGCCCTTGATCCGCCACATGTCCTCACGCTGTGCGCCCATCTGTTCGCCAATGATGAACAGCGGCAACGGTACGCAGAACTGGCGCACCCAGTCGCATTTTCCGTCATCCACGAACGCGTCGATCAATTCATAGGCAAGCGTTTCCACACGCGGATCAATGGCCTTGATGCGGCTGGGCTTGAATGCCTCGTTGAACATGCTGCGCATCTGCTTGTGGTTCGGGTCATCACGCCCGGCCAGCGTCGGCGCCGGGAGCCAGCCCTTTTCGCGAAAGCGTTCGGCCACTTTGCGCCCGCGCTCCATGTCGGTGGGGCTGGCGCGCAGCAATTCGTTGGCGGCGGTGGAGGGGAACCGGGCGGGGTCCATCAGCACTTCGCGCACGTGGTCGTAACGGCTGATGACGTAAATCTGGGTGCCGGGGATGTTGTAGACCGGGGCCTCGTCGCGCAGGGTTTTATACGCGTCGTAAGGGCATTGTTGCAGCGCGGGATCGAACAGGTTGATCTGGGGGGTGCCGGAGGGATTTGGCATCATCGCACCTGAATCTTGTCAGCGCCCCAGGGCGCAATCGCCTCGGCCTGCCGGAACGCCTCGGGCAATTCCTCGACCATGTGCCACGTTGCGGCCAGCCGCCCGAACCCGACAAAGAACGCGACCGTCATACCCAGTTCGACAATCTGCGCTTCGCTGAAATGTGCACGCAGATCGGCGTAGATCGCGTCATCAATCGCAAGGTGATCGGTCGCCATCAGCTCGCCGTACTTGATCGCGACCTTCTCGGCGGCTGAAAGGTTCTCGGCCTCCTGCGGACGTTCGAGCGAACACACCAGCCCCTCGGTCACCCCGTCCGCCACGGCATCGGAATAACGGATCGCCATGCACGAACGGCACTGGTTGAAGAAGGCGATGCGCAGCCGCACCAGTTCCACCAGCCGATCGGGCAGGCTGCGGTTCTGCTTCAACGCCCCGCCAAACGCCATCAGCCCCAGCGCCTGTTCCGGACAATGCGCGAAATAGCGGGTCAGACCCTGTTCGAGATCGGTCAGGCTGTCCGGCTGGATCGCCTTGACCAGCCGTTCATCCCATTGTTCCGGAGGCAATTTGGCAATGCGGCTTTTTGGGCGGCTCACGTTTCTCTCCCCATTTCGGCACTGGCAAATTAGCCCGTTTCCGTAGGGGAGAGGCTGGGGGACAACCGGTGCCACAGCAATTGGCGGATTCGCTAAGCCAGGGAGAGGCGGTTTTGCAGGGGCACGCACCGCGTTCGCTCGAAGATGTCGATCTGTTCGCCCCCGGCGCGCAGGAGCACTGGTACGAAGCTTACGCCATCCTCCACGAACAGGCCCCGGTGCTGCGCCTTCCCGGCGAGGGTCTGACGCCCGGCAGCGATGCCTTCGTCCTCACCAGATATGCCGATATCAAGCGGGTGGTGCGCGATTGGGATCGCTTCCCGCCGACGCTGTCGCTGCTGGTGGAGCAGATTCAGGCTTCTGGCGAAATGCCGACCCATATTCCTGATCTCGACGCGATGATCGCCTCGATTGTCACCCTGCGGCCCGACCCTGATCTGTGGCGCGCGCACCGCAAGGAGCTGACCGATCCGTGGGTGGGGCCGGGCTGCACCCGCCATGCGGGCATGATCGGGCGGCATGTCGATGATCTGATCGCCGGGATGCTGGCCAAGGTGAAGCGGGGGGAGCCGGTGGATTTCGTCGCCGATTTCGCCCGCCCCTTGCCGCAGCGCACGATGGCCGATGTGCTAGGCTTCCCGCTCGAAGACATCCCCCGGCTGGAACAATGGGGCAATGCGCAGGTCATGTCCTATGTCCACGGGACGACCCACAAGAACATCCTTACGCCGGAACAGACGGCGGAGAAGTTCCGGCTGCTGGCGGGGATGAAGGAATACGTCGCCGAGCAGACGCGGGCGAAGCGCGCGGCCCCCAAGGATGACATGGTCAGCTTCCTCACGCAGGTTGAATATCAGGCCTTGGGCCGCAAGCTGACCGATGATGAAATCAACGGCGTGGTCTATGCGATGGTTATCGGCGGGTTGGAAACGACCCAATATGCCATCGCCGAACAGGCGCAGCTGTTGTGCGAACGCCCTGGCATGTTCCACGAGCTTCGCGGCGACCGCGCCGCGATCCGCACTTTCATCGAGGAAGGGATGCGGCTGCGTTCGCCCACTCAAGGGCTTTCCACCCGCATCTGTGCGCAAGACGAAGTGTTTCAGGGCGTGAAGGTGCCAGCCGGTTCGATGCTCCACCTGCGCTGGGCGGCAGCCAATATCGACCCGCAAGAGTTCGACGACCCGCTCGACCTGAAACTCGGCCGCAAGGCCGCGACCCGCCACCTCGCCTTCAGCCAGGGGCCGCGTTCATGCCCGGGATCGAACCTGTCGCGGCTGGAACAGATGATCGCGTGGGAGCGCCTGTGCGATGCCTTTGACGACATGGCTTGCGCGCCGGGCAATGATTTCCGCCATCAGGGCGGCATCATGCTCGGCATTCACCGCCTCCTGCTCAACCTCACCCCCGCCTGAACGAAGGACGCACCGATGGCCACACTGCTCGCCCACATCCAGATCAAGCCCGGCAAGGAGGCCAAGTGGGAAGCGATCATGCGCGACATGGTCGCCGAAACCTTCGGCAGCGAAGACGGCGTGGTCCGCTATGAATACTGGAAGGGACAGGAGCCGCTTTCCTATTACTGCCTGCTCAGCTTCAAGGACAAATGGGCGTTCTATCATCACCAGATGTCCGACCATCACGAAGGCCATGATTTCGCTGATGTGCTGGCGGGGATCAGGCTTGAATATATTGATCCGGTCGAAGGCGCGGGCGGAAGCCTGCCGCCGACGTCAGACCCGGCGCTGCCCGATGATGCCAGCGAAGCGATGCGCACCGCGCAGGAACGTTTTCCGCTGGATATCGCTGCATGGTGGAGCGGGCGCGCATGAGTATGGACGCACAGCTTCAGGCGCTGCTCGACAAGCAGGAAATCGCCGATGTGCTGCAACGCTATTCGCGCACGCTCGATTGGCTGGATGACGAGGGCCAGGCTGGCTGTTTCTGGCCCGATGCACCGATCGACTACGGGTTCTTCACCGGCAGCGCCGCGGATTTCCTGCCGGTGGTGATGGCAATCGAGCGCGCCAGCCAGCGGCGTTGGCATTTCCTGTCCGCTCCGGCGATTGCGTTCGATTCCGCCGATCATGCCAGCGTTGAATGCTACGGCTTTGCCACGGGCATCCGCCAGCAGGAGGATGGAAGCTGGTCAGGCGGGCTCTATGGTGGGCGCTATCTGGATGAATTCGAGAAAAGAGAGGGCGAATGGCGCATCGCCAGCCGCCGCTACATCATGGACTGGAAATTGCCGCTCGACGATCAGCCCGGCAATGAACCCAACCCCGATTTTCCCCTGCCGGTGCTCCAGATCATCGCCAGCGGGCATCCGGATTACCGGCCCTTCTAGCCCCTTCCCTTGAGGGAAGGGGAGAAGCAGCGATTATTCCTCCGCAGGGTCCATGTAATCGCGGTAATAGGTCATCTTCCCGCCTTCGACCTTGTAGATGCCGACCCCGCCACGAGGTGCGTGGCCTTCCATGTGCATCGTCCAGCGCGCCCATGCGGCATGGGTATCACCGCAGATTTCATCGACGGTAAAGTGCACTTTGCGGCTGTCCATTTCCTCGACCATTGTGGTCATGAAGCCAAGGATCGCCTCGCGCCCTTCGTACCGGCCCCAGATCGGGTCTTCGAGCAGCGCGTCCTCGGCGAACAGATCGACCAGCCGGGTGTAGTCGCCATCATCCTGAATGCGCCAGAATTCCTCGATCACGCGCTGTGCTTCGCCTGTCATTGTCTCGCCTCCCTGTGCTGCCGGCAATGTGCCATGACATCGCCCCAAGCCCCCCTGTGAAAAAGGCGAGGGCGGGCGCGCGGGCGGGCCTGTTATCCTGTCTCCCAAGGAGAAAGCCCATGTCCACCATCCCCCGCGTATCCTCCGCCATTGCGGGCGAACCAGCGCATTTCGGATCAGTGCTGGCGCACCAACCGGAGATCGCGGAAAGCTTCTTTGCGCTTTACGGCCGGTTCTGGGGATCGGACGTGCTGCCCGCGCGGATCAAGGAGGTGGCGCGGATGCGCAACGCGCGCATCACCGAATGCGGGTTCTGCCGCAATGTCCGCTTCGACAAGGCGGTGGCGCAAGGGCTGGGCGAGGACGTGGTGGACGACATCACCGATGGCTATGAAAGCTCAGGCCGGCTGACCGATACCGAGAAAGCCGTGCTCAAATTCACCGATGCGCTGATCCATGATCCCGAATTGCTGACGGGCGATGCGCGGGCCGCCCTGCAACGCCACCTCAGCCCGGCGCAGATTGCGGAAGCTGGGCTGGGGGTGACGCTGTTCCTCGCGCTCGCCAAGGCGTTGATCACCATGGGGCTGGAGCCGGAAGTGATGGATCGCACCGTGTTGCCCACGCCCGCTGTGCTGGAGGCTGCGGAATGAGCGGGCCGGTGCAGGCCGCATTGGCAGGCGATCCGGTGCTGGCGGCACACTATGCCGATTTCCGCGCCAAGGCTGAAGGGGCGCTCGACCCTGCATTGGCGGCGCTGGTGCGGCAGGCGGTGGCACAGGTGCACGGGATGGAGGCGGCGCCGATCGATGACAGCGCGCTCGACGAAGGCACCTGCGCCTGCCTCGCCTATGCGCGGCGGATGCCGTTTGAACACACCGCAATCAGCGATGCCGAGGCCGCCGCGCTGGTGACGCATCTGGGTGAGCCGGGGTTTGTCGCTTTCTCGGTCGTAACGGCGCTGGCCGATGCGGAATGCCGTGCTGCGCTGGTTGATCTGCCGGGGCTGGCGGGGGCTTAACCCAGTTCGCGCAGCAGATCTGCGCCGTCCCACCCCTGCGCCGCTTGCGCCACAAATTCATAGAACCCGGTGAGTTGTGCGGTCGGCTCGTAGAGTTCGAGCATATGGCCAAGGCTCACCCGGGTATCGACAAAGGCAAAGGCGGTGCCTGTCTGCGTGACCGAAAGCTGGGCGAGCGGCGCGCCGTCCCGCTCGAACCGGGCAATCGCCGCCTCCAGATCATCGACGAACAGCGCCGCGTGATGCAGGCCCTCTTTGCCAGACCCGTGCGGGAACATGTCGTGGAGGGCCGATGGGTCGGGATTGTGCTGCACCACCAGCTCCACCATCACGCTGCCCCATTGGCCGTATGCGCTGGAGTGATCAAATGGCCGTTCCACCCCGCGATGCTGCGAGGACGCGAGGGCCACGTGCCGCAACACGACAAACGGCCCTGATCCGAACTGCCGGTGATGCGCCGCCGCTGCCGCTGCAAGATCATTGACCTTGTAGGCGAGCTGGCGAACCGCCAAACCGCCGGCCAGCACGCTAATTCACCGCCCGGTCCCTGCCCGCCCAATAGGGCGCGCGCAATTCGCGCCGCAGGATCTTGCCGCTGGGATTCCTCGGCAGGGCGGGGATGAAATCGACCGATTTGGGGCACTTGTAACCCGCGATATGCTGGCGGGCGTGGGCGATGAGATCCGCCTCGGTCAGTTCCTCGCCCGGTTGCACCACCACGCAGGCCTTCACCGCCTCGCCCCACTTGGCGTCGGGCACGCCGATCACCGCCACGTCCGCCACCTTGGGATGGGCATAGAGCGCGTTCTCGACCTCGGCCGGGTAGACATTCTCGCCCCCGGAGATGATCATGTCCTTCACCCGGTCGTGGATATAGAGGTAGCCGTCTTCATCCAGATAGCCCGCGTCCCCGGTGCGCAGCCAGCCTTCGGCATCAATGGTGGCGGCGGTGGCATCCGGGTTGTTCCAGTAGCCGCGCATGTTCTTGGATGACCGTGTGGCGATCTCGCCCACTGCGCCCGCAGGCACGGGGTTGCCCGCTTCGTCGATGATCTTGATCTCCACCCCCGCCAGCGGCTTGCCCACGCTGCGCATCCGGGGGCTGCCTTCGGGCACGTGATCTTCGGGGTCCAATGCGACGATGGTGCCGCTGGTCTCGGTCATCCCGTACATCTGCACAAAGCCGCAGCCCAGCACCCGCATCGCCTCGCGCATCAGTTCGAGCGGAATCGGCGAGGCACCATAGGTGACATATTTGAGGCGGCTGAAATCGGTCTCGGACACGCGCGGGTGGTTGAGCAGGATCTGGATCGCGGCCGGCACAAGGAAGATTTTCGAGATATTGTAATTGGCGATCAGATCCAGTGCCTTGGCCGGATCATATTCGGGCAGGACGATCGAATTGGTTCCTGCCACCATCGTCCCGATACCGGTGCCGGTGCCAGAGATGTGGAAGCACGGCATGGCCAGCAGGGTAACGTCGCCCGGGATCGGCTCCTGCCATGTGCGCATTTCATCACCCGACGCCATCGCATCCCGGCTGGAAAGGATCGATCCATGGGTCATCACCGCGCCCTTGGGCTTGCCGGTGGTGCCCGAGGTGTAAAGCTGCAGCGCGTCATCTTCGGGCTTGATCTTGTGGGCCGGGGGCGTGGCGGGGAAGCTGTCGCGCCATTGGCGGTAATCGGTGCCGGCATGTTCGGGCGCGTCGATGCCGATGATTTCGGCGACGTGCGGCACGCTCGCGCGCACCTCGGCGATCATTGCGGCAAATCCTTCGCCCACGAACACCACCCGGGCCTGCGAATTGTCGAGGATATAGGCCACTTCGGGCGGGGCCAGCCGCCAGTTGACCGGGGTCATCACCGCGCCGATGCGGGCCGCGCCCAGCAACGCCTCGAAATAGAGCGGATGGTTCTTGCCGAGGAAGGCGACGCGTTCGCCCGGTTTCACCCCCAGCGCGACGAGACCGTTCGCCACCCGGTTCGCGCCTTCATCCAGCGCAGCGAAACTGGTTTCCTCCTGCGCGTAGGTAAAGGCGATCACATCGCCTTGGTTCTGCGCGTGTTCGCGCACGATGTCGCAGAAGGAATCGCCCGCGAATTCTGTGATGTCTGCCATGGGCGGAAGGGATAGCCCGCACACCGGGCTGCTGTCATTGGCACAATTCATAGCGGCGCAGCCGCGCCAGCACGCTAGGTTGGCGTGCATGAGCGCAGACGCGATCCCTGCCGGTTTCGAACCGGCTGATTTCACCCCCGGCTTCCTCGATCATGGCGGGCCTTACTATCTCGGGTCGCAGGTCGATGGCGTGCGGGCCGTGGGCCTGCTGATCCGCCCGCACCACATCAATTACCAGCAAGCAGCCCATGGCGGGGTCATCTCGACCTTCGCCGATGTCGCCTTGAGCCATGCGGTCTATGATGCCGAACGGCCCCGACTTGCCCCGTCAACCGTGACCTTGACGGTGAATTATCTCAGCGGAGCAAGGCTGGGGGACTGGCTGGAAGCTCGCGTACGGGTTGATCGGCTGGGCGGGCGCACCGCCTATACCTCAGGCGGTGTCTGGCGGGGAGACGAGCAGATTGCGACGATGAGCGGGGTGTTTGCGTTTCGGCGTTGAGGCTCGCCTGCCCAACGACAGGGGTGGCCTAACCGAGCCAGCGTGCCACCACCGGCGTCGAAGGGTCGCGTTCGTCATGATAGCCCGCCGCGCCTTCGGGCGTGTCGCTGAGATCAACGCCCTCCACCACCCGGAATTCGCGCCAGTCATACAGGCCGGTGCGCTGGGCGATGCGCCATTCGGGGCCATTGAGTCCGGACCGCTTCTCGAACCGGTCGACATATCGGCCCGCGACGACGGCGGAATAGATCACGCCCTTGTCCGGAAACACCTCCGCCAGCGGATAGCCCGGCGGGATGGTGTGCATCGCGGTCATATAGGTTTCGGTGTGACAGATATCCGGGCCATCAAAGCCGAAGATCACCTGCCCAAGCTGATGCTGGGTGGCGAGGCACGGGTCGATCACCCCGCGGGCCTGATCGACAAAACCGCGCCAATCGCCTTCGATCACGCCGAACTTGAACACCGCATCGCTATGGAACAGGCGCTCCATCATCTGCCACCGCCGCCGATCAATCGCATGGGCATAGGCGGCGATCACATCACGGATGGCTTCGCGGTCTTCAAGGGTTCCGGTCATGGTTCCAGCTCCACAATCACCTTGCCGATATTGCCGCCGGTGAACAGCTTGGCATAGGCAGTGAGGGTATTTTCAAGCCCCGTCGTCACGTCATAGGGCATCACCAGATCGCCCGCCTCGTGCCAGCTGCGCAGCCGCGCGGTCAGAGCCGGGCCTTCGTGCATGAAATCGGGCGAGAAAAACCCCTCGATCCGCAGCCGCCGCATCAACACCTGATCGAATTCGGCTGGCGCGGTGCGGGTGCCGGAGGAATAATCCGCCAGCAATCCGCACACCGCGATCCGGCCATAGTGGCTCATCCGGGTCAGCACCGCGTCGAGCAGCGGCCCTCCGACATTGTCGAAATAGACATCGAAGCCGCCTGCTGCATCCAGCTGTGCGCCTACGTCTGCTGCCTTGTAATCAATTGCCCCCGCGATCCCGAGTTCATCCGTCAGATAAGCACACTTCGCCGCGCCGCCCGCGATCCCCCATGCCTCGCAGCCAAGCAGCCTGGCGATCTGCACCGCGAGGATCCCGGTCGCGCCCGCCGCTGCCGACACCAGCACCCGCTCGCCCGATTTGGCCGCGCCGGTCTGTTCGACGCCCCACAATGCCGTCCACCCGTTCATGCCCAGCGGGCCGAACCATGCGCGCCGGTCAGCCACTGAAGGATCAAGCACCAGCGCGCCCGACATCACCGCATCCACGGTGGAGACATCGCTCCACTGGCCGAACGCGCGCACCAGATCGCCCGCCTTGAAACCTTCGGCCCGGCTTTCCTCCACTTCGCCCAGCACCAGCCCTGTCATCGGCGCGCCCACGGGGAGCGGCGGCTGGTAGCCATCCTCGCGCGATGTCAGCCACAGGCGAGTGCCGGCATCCATTGAAAGATGCGAATTGCGGATACGGATCTCGCCCTCTGCCAGCGCGGCAAGCGGGGCTGCCTCCAGCTCCAGCGCGCTGGCGAAATCGGTTCCCTCGGGGCGGCGGGCAATGCGCCAGAAGCGGTTCTGCATGGCCGCACTGTCCGGTTGGCACGCAGCCACGGCAACCCCGCCTTTTCGCTAGGGGCCAAAGCCGCCCGGCTATCATTTTGGCGCGGTGCGCGGGCGATGGGCGCTTCCTAGTCTTGCCGCCAGACCACACGACGGGAGAGAAAGACATGGCAACCATCACGGTGATCGGCGCAAGCGGCCGACAAGGTATGGCGCAGGTGCGGCAGGCACTGGCGGCCGGGTACGACGTGCGCGCAATCTCGCGGCAGGCAGATCCGTTTGCCGGCGCGCCGATCGAAGGGGTCGAGCGGGTCGAGGTGCGACCGATGGACCTCTATGACACCGCGAGCTTTCATGCCGCTCTCGATGGCACGGATTATATCTTCTACACCCATCCGCTGCAGGCCCGCGCCGACCGTGCCTATCTGATCGGCGAAATTGGCAAGGTCGCGGCCGAACTGGGGGTCAAGCGGGTGGTGTGGAACACGTCAAGCTGGATTCCCGATCGTCCCGGCGACCCCTTCACCTATGGCGAGAACACCAAGGGCATCAATGCCCTGTGGCGTTCCGGTGCGCCGGGTACGGTGTTTGGATCGGTGCTGTTCATGGACAACCTGCTGACCAACTGGGCGCGGCCCTTCATCGTCAATGAAGGCCGCTATGTCTATCCGCACAACCCGGCGCTGGAAGCCAACTGGATCAGCCTCGATGATGTCGCGCGCTTCATGCTCGCCAGCCTCGATCGGCCGGACATGGAAGGCGCATGGCTGAACATCGGCGGGCCGGAGCGGCTGGTCGGCAAGCAGGTGACGCAATACCTGTCCGAAGCGCTGGACAAGGATATCGCCTATGATCCATGCACACCCGAGGAATTCGGACGCTATCTGGTCGAGGCCGCCGGGGACACGATGCCCGCGGAAATGCGCGAGGATTTCGCCAAGGGGATCCAGGCCTTCTACGAATACAACAACGACGCGCCGACCCGGCCGTTCGAAGTCGATATGGAGCATGTTTACGATCGCTTCCCCGAACTCGACGGCAAGCTCGAGACGCTGGGCGAATGGACCAAGCGTCAGGAGTGGGGCGAAAGCAACTTCCGGCCTGCGTTCGGTTGATCGCATGAGCGGGCTGCGCGAGGCGAATATTGCGCTCGTCACGCGCTACTATGAAGCATTGGCGGCGGGCGACTTCGATGCGCTCGCCGCGCTCCATGCCGACGATGTGGTGTTCAACCTCGTCGGCACGACGCCGGTGTCGGGACGCTGGGTGGGTAAGGCAGAGTGCTTTGGCCCGGTTGTGGCCGACGGTGTGATCGGCAAGCTGGTGGCTGACACTATCCGCTTCTCGCGCCAGTGGCGGATTATGTGCGCTGATGAGGAGCGAGTCGTTGGTTTGATGCGCGGCGGCGGCATGGGCACCAATAGACACGAGTATCTGCAGACCTACTGCCAGATCCTCACCATCCGGGACGGGTTGATCGTGGAACTGCACGAGTTTTTCGACACCGCGTTGGTCGAACTGGCGCTCAACGACAACCCGACAGCAAAAGGGCCAGGCATTCCAGCCCGGCCCTTTGAATTCTGAGGTTTTTGCTCCCTCGGGCGGTGCCTAATGGTGCTGTAGAGGGCGCTTTCTCACTCTACTCTGCCGCCTGACGCTGTTCAGCTGCGAAGATTTCCACCAGCTCCTCGTCGCTCGCTGCGACCAGCCGCTCGGCCCAGCCGTGGAAGACCTGCCCGCCCTTTTCGTTGCGGCCGAACAAGACCTCCTTCATCAGCCCCGATTGCAGTGCCTCATGCTGGCGCTTGCCGGTGGCGTAATCTTCATCGCGCACCACGATTTCGAGGAAGTTGAACTGGTCGTGCGCCGCCTGCACCTGCTCGGGCGTTTCGGGCTGGTTTTCCATGACGTAGAACTGGGTGGTGTAGCTTGTCCCCACATCCGCGCCGGGGAACAGCTGGCTGATCAACGCCCCGCGCTGCCCGCCGCCATAAAAGCTCGCGATCGAGATGTGGGGGAAGATCGTCCACACGCCCTGCACCAGCACTTCCTGCGGCAGTTCCTCGTCGCTCATCGCTGAGAGGTCCATCTGCTGGTCGTCCTCGCCCGAAACCTTGATGGCGAACCGTGAAGGCGTGGACAGGCGCTGGTGCGGGCCGAAGGCGAAATAATTGGCACGGTTATAGAAATCCGCGCCGAACGTGTCCTTGTGCAGCACCGGCAGGTGGTAGAAATCGAGATAGCCGTCATAGGCCGTCTTCCAGTTCGGTCCTTCCAGCGTGCGCTGTGCGAACAGTGTCCAGCCTTCGAACTCGAAGGCTTTGAGCAATTCATCATAGCCGCACAGGTAATCGGCGATGTCGAGCTTGGACGCCGGGTCAAGCGTGACCCAGATCAGGCCGGCATTCTCGTGGACCGGGAACTGCGTGAGGCAGTGCTTGGCCTTGTCGATCTTGCCGAAATCCTGCGCGTCAGCCACACCGATCAGATCGCCATCGGCCTTGAACGTCCAGCCGTGATAACCGCAGGTGAAGCGGCTGGCATTGCCGCAGCCCGCGGCCAGCGGGTTGCCGCGGTGGGTGCACATGTTGAGGAAGGCGCCCATGCTGCCGTCCTTCTGGCGGCTGAGCAGCAGCGGCACGCCGCAGATGTCCATTGCCTTGAAATCGCCGGGGTTTGGCAGTTCGCAAGACGGCGCGACCATCAGCGGCAGGCGGCGGAATATCTGCTTCTTTTCCAGCTCGAACAGCGCAGGATCAGTATAGGCGCTGGCGGGCACGCGCACGACATCATCCGCATATTCCATCGTATCGGCTGCGCCGTGGGCAACCAGATTGCGGGTCATGGCGACCAGCGTTTCGCGTGACATGCTCGTTCTCCCGAAGCAGCGATCTTGGCGCACAGCATCCGGCTTCCCCGCGCGCGCGGCAATGCTCACTTTTGGCAAAGGGCCAAAAGCAAGGGGCCAAAAGAAAAGGGGCGAGCCGTTGCCGACCCGCCCCCTTTTCTTGCAGCTCGGAGCAATCAGAACCGGAAGCTGATCTCCGCAAACACTTGCCGTCCGCGGTTCTGGGTGAGCACGAGGTCGTCGCCCACCCCCGGCTCAAGGAACGGACGCCCGCCCGAAGTAATCACGAAGATTTCATCGGTGAGGTTGGTGGCGATCAGCGCCAGCTTCCATTTGCCATCGGGATGCCCGATCGAGACGTTCGAATCGATCGTCCAGAAGCTGGGCTGGACAAAGTCGTTCAGCGTGGCTTCGTCGGTGATGTAGCCGTCATTATAGGCCGCGTTGCCCGACAGGAACAGTTCGAGGCTGTCGGACAGCGGGATGGTCCAGTCAGCCGCGATATTGCCCGACCATTCGGGTGCCTGGCTCCCGCGGCGGCCATTGAGATCGACCGTGCTGATGCCCAGCGGCTGAATGAAGGTGTCGGTATATTCGGCATCGAGATAGGACAGGTTGGCCGAAATGTTCAGCCCGTCCACCGGCGTGATCCAGCGGGTTTCGAGATCGACACCCTTGGTGGTCAGTTCGCCCGCGTTGCTGGTGGCGAACTGCACGGTCACGGCATTGAAGTTCTGCACCTGCAAGTCGGTGAACACGTAGTAATAGGCGGTGGCGTTGAGCGTGAAGCTGCGCCCTGCCCATTGCGACTTGAACCCGATTTCGCCGCCTTCGGCCTCTTCCGACTGGAAGATTAGCGAGCTGAAGTCACCGCTCGCCGCCGCCTGGCTGAGGCTGTTGGACGGCAGTGCCGAGTTGTCGATCCCGCCCGACTTGAAGCCGGTTTTGTACGAGGCGAAGATGTTGAGATCATCGGTCGCCTGATAGCGCAGGGTCACTTCGGGCGAGAGGTTGTCGTCGGCGAAGTTGATTGGGCCGGAGAAGAAGCCCGACGACAGGAACGCCCCGCCGAATGCAGCAAAGCCCGCGTGGACATAGGGCACCGAGATGGTCTGGACCTTGGTCTCGTCGGTCCAGCGGATCCCGCCCGACAATTCCAGTTTGTCAGTGATGTCGATCATTGCGCTGCCGAAGAACGACAGGGCTTCGGTCTTGGTTGTGTGGATCTTGTCCCAGTCATAGGTGAACCCGGTCACCGGGTCGGCGCCGCCGAACGAGATGTTCACCCCCTGCTGGGAGGTGTCGAACACAAAGGTGCGGTCTTCGTAGAACGCGCCGAGCATGAAATTGAACGCACCGTCGAAGTCCGAGGCCAGCCGGAGTTCCTGGCTATATTGCTCGAGCGTATTGATCGGATCGGATGCACCCGCACCGCCGGGCAGGCGGGTTCCGTTGGGGCCGGGAATGAAGCCGCCATAAGAGTAGGCGTCGAAATCGATCGCATCCATGTTGAGCAGGCCGGTGACCGACGTCAGGGTCAGCGTATCGGACAGGTCGAGATCGAACTGCAGCCGCCCGAACCAGATCTCGGTCTCGCCGAAAGGCACACCATTGCGGCCATCAGCGGGCGAATTGCCCGGCACCGGCCCAGCCAGCGGCCCGGCAGCATCGGTCAGGTAATAGCGCTGGTCATTGGTGTTGCAATCATAGCCGGCGGGAAGGTTGACCGCCCCGCCCAGCAGGAAGATCGAATCGGCCACGCCATTGGCGCCGCAGCCGATCTCTGCCGTGCCGATGGCGCCGTCATTTTCGTTCTTGGTATATTGCACCTTGAGGTTGGCGCGGAAGCGATCCGAAGGGTTGAAGTCGAGCGTGAGGCGACCAATGAAATCGGTCAGCCCGCGCTCCTGGTTCACCGCCGGGGTGTTTTCCTGAAGCAGCTGGAATTCGTCGATATCATTGAACTGGGCGGCGATACGAATGCCCAGCGTATCGGTGATCGGGCCGGAGATATAGCCGTTGATCAGGTAGCCCTTTTCCTCGAATTCGTAGGACCCGCGCATACCCACTTCCCAGTCGGCTGTGGGGTTGGCTGACCGCAGCGAAAGCACGCCCCCGGTCGCCGATTTGCCGAAGAACAGCGATTGCGGGCCGCGCAGCACGTCGATCTGTTCGACATCGAAGAAGCCCGCCTGCACGAGGCGCATGGTCGAAACCACCACCCCGTCATATTCGAACGCCACCGCCGAATCGAAGGCGGCAGAGATGTTGGACGAACCCACGCCGCGCAAGCTGATCTGGCCGCCCGAACCCGAACCGCCAGACTGCACATTCAGCGTCGGCACGCGGCTGGTGATGTCGGCGACCTGATCGACATTGTAACGTTGCAGCGTCTCGCCGCCGATCGACGTCACGGTGACGGGGACTTCCTGTAGGGTTTCGTTCTGGCGCCGGGCCTGAACGATGATCACCCGCTCGCCGAAGTCATCATCCTGGGATGCCGCCGTCTCGGAGTCCTGCGCAAAGGCAGCGCTCGGCAAGGCGACAACGCCGCCCAAGGCAGCGCCGCAAAGCAGCGCCGTACGCAGTCCGCTCGCACGGCCGCCAGATGCAATTCGGGCACGAAGTGTGTTCATGGCTTTCTCTCCCCTGCGGGCGGCATCAGCTGCCGCCCTGGTTCCCCAAACCGTGACGCGTTTCGCCGCGCCTTTCGGTATGGCCGCAAGGTGTATGGCACGCGTGCAAACACGCTATCAGCAAAAGCGATAGTGACCGGGACAATGTGCGACAAAAACGCCACATTGGCCCGCTAAAGCGCGCAAAATAAAGAATGCCGTAACGTCATTCAGCCCGGATGAGGGGCTGCTGCCCGATCCCGCTCCATTTGCGCAAGGCGCGGCTCGCTGGGCCACACCCACGCCTCGCCAATGACCTGTTCGACCCGCAATTCGCTGGGAATATTGCCCTCTCCGATCATCGCATCGAGGCTTTGGTGAAAGGCATAGATCCGCGCTTCCTGATAGGACAATGGGACAGAGCGGAAAGCGGCTGATTGCATGGAATGCTGGATCGCCTCGCCAAACTGGGTGTCTTCAAGGATGATCGGGCTCATCTGTCGTCCGTTCGGCTGCCTGTCGTCCGGCACGGTCCACAGATCGGGCGCAGGCGCGTCTCCCCAGTCGAGCGCCATAGTTACCAGTTCCAGCCGGGTGGTGGTGAGCGAGGTCGGCCAGAACACCAGCGGCGGCACGAAGAAGTTCGACAGCGGCGAAACCCAGTTGGGAAACAGGGTGTAGCTTTGCGTGCAGGTGCGGCCCAGTTCGCCGACGCTGTCGATCTGTTGCCAGCCCGCCGGAGAATCGATCGCGCGCACGTGTTCGCGGTTGGTGGTGCGCGGCGCCGGAGCCAGCATCCGCGCATGGCCGTTGGGATACATCGTGTTCAAGTTGCGGGCGGAGTCGACCAGCGGCGCGACCGTGGCGGGGTGGATGAAGGGTACATGGTAGACTTCCATGTTGGCCTCCATCGCCACCTTCCAGTTGCAATTGAGATCAAAGCTGTGCCGCGCCGCCAGCCGAATGCGGTCAAAGGCGAATTCTTCCCATTCGCGCGCGAGCGGGCCGAGCCAGTCGATCAGCGGCATGGCATCGGCATCGAAATTGACGAAGATGACCTTGCCGAACAATTCGCACCTGACCGGCAGCAGCCCCCGGCAGCTCATGTCGAAATCGGCAGGAAAATCGCGCCGTTCAGGCACCCCCACCAGGCTGCCATCGGTCTTGTAAGTCCAGTTGTGATAGCCGCACATCAACCGGCTGGCCTTGCCGCGATCCTCGGTCACCACGGGTGCGCCGCGATGGCGACAGGTGTTGTAAAAGGCGCGCACCACCCCGTCCATGCCATGCACGATCACGATCGGATCGCCGGCATTGTGCCAGCGCATGTAGCAGCCGGGTTCGGGAATTTCGTCCATATGCCCGGCAAACAGCCAGCTCTTGCGGAAGACATGCGTCTGTTCGAGCGCGAAATATTCCGCGCTGGTATAGCGCGCGGCGGGCATGTCGGGCAGTCTGGGGAAGCCTTCGGGCGGCGCGGTGCGCGTGGCTTCCCATTCCATCAGCGCCTTCAACTGCGCGACTTCGCTTTGGTCCATCATCCTCGGCTCTCCCACGGGCCACGAATAGGCCCAAGGCGGGCGTGGGCACGACTGCGACTTGTGCGAGGTGGCGGCTATCGGGAAATGCGCGCTTTCGACAGTGGCGGCGGCCCGTGCGCCCGATAGGCTGCGCGTCAGAAAACAAACGCCTTCAGGGGGAGAGAGATCGATGGGGGACAGGGTAGCGGGCAAGGTGGCGCTGGTAACGGGCGGCGCGATGGGGCTGGGCAAGGCCGATTGCGAGGCTTTGGCGCGTGAAGGCGCTACTGTGATCGTGACCGACCGCGAGGTCGAACTGGCGCACAAGGTCGCAGACGAGATCGGCGGCGATGCGATGGCGCTCGACGTTACCGACGAAGTGCAATGGGCCGAGGTGATGCGTGCGGTCGCGGAACGCCACGGCGGGCTCGATATCCTCGTCAACAATGCCGGCAACGTGATCTTCGAAAGCATCGAGGAATGTTCGCTCGATCATTTCCGCCTGCATCTCGATATTCACGTGGTCGGCACCTTCCTCGGGTGCAAATACGCCGTGCCGCTGATGAAGAACCGCCATGAAAAGATCGGCGGGGGCGGCTCGTCGATCATCAACATGGCATCGACCGCCGCTTTGCTGGGCTATGGCAACATCCCTGCCTATGCCGCGTCCAAGGCGGCGATTGCCGGGATGACCCGCAGCCTCGCGATGGATTTTCAGGACAAGGGCTATGGCATCCGCGTCAACGCGCTGGCGCCCGGCGGGATTGAAACCCCGATGGTGATGGGCATTTCCGGGCGTGCGGGCACGGCTCCGATGGACATCCCCGCAGGCCCGCTGGCAGCCGACGCGCTCGGCCATCCCCAGGACGTGGCGGGGTGCGTGCTGTTCCTTGCCTCGGATGATGCGCGCTTCCTCAACGGCCTAACGATCCCGGTGGATAATGGCCTCTACGCCAGACCGCACCACTGAGGCGGCTGGCGATGAGCCGGGCGCGTACCGCTGGTACGTGCTCGGCCTGCTGACGCTGACGAGCGCGTTCAGCGTGGCGGACCGGCTGGTGTTCGGCATTCTGGTGGAGGACATCAAGGCCGAGTTTGCCCTGTCCGATTTCGAACTTGGCCTGCTCGGCGGGGCGGCGTTTTCGCTGATCTATGTGCTCGCGGGCTTCCCTGCTGCGCGGCTGGCGGATCGATCAGTGCGCAAGAACATCGTTGCCGGCGCGATCAGTTTCTGGAGCCTGATGACGGCGGCCTGCGGGCTGGCCACGGGGTTCTGGACGCTGTTTGCCGCGCGCACCGGGGTGGGCGTGGGCGAGGGCTGTTCCGGCCCATCCTCGCAAAGCCTTGTCGCCGATTTCTTCGTCCGCGGCGAATTGGCCAAGGCGATGGGGTTCCTGACCATCGGCGCGAGCATGGGGACAGCCGGGGGCCTCATCATCGGCGGGCAACTGGCGGAAATGTTCAACTGGCGCTGGGCATTTGTGCTGATGGGCCTTCCGGGACTGCTGCTGGGCGGGGTGATCTACCTGACCGTGCGCGAGCCCTTGCGGGGGCGCTATGCCCCGGCCGGCACCGACATGGCGCAATTGCCGCTGGGGCGCACGATCATGAGCCTGGTGACCAACCGCGTGTTCATGGGCCTCGCACTGGGCTGGGCGGTGCAGATCATGATCGGCTATGCGCTCGCCTTCTGGATGGCGGCAGTGATGCTGCGGCAGTTTCCGATCTCGACCGGGGATGTCGGGCTGTATCTCGGCTTCACGTTCTTTCTGGGCGGCATACCGGGGCCGATTCTGGGCGGCTACCTGACGCAATGGCTGTGCGGGCGAGACGAGCGCTGGCGGGCATGGCTGCCCGGCGTGGTGAGCCTTGGCTGCGTGGTGCCACTGGCGTTGAGCCTGACGTCGAGCGGATTCGGTGCCTTTCTCGGCTGGTTCGGGGTGGCTTACGCGATCTATGTCGCCAGTCAGGCGGGTATCATGTCGGGCATTCAGGCGGCGGTGGAACCGGCCAGCCGGGGGTTCGCGGTGGCGATTGCGCTGTTCTTTAACAACCTTGTCGGGCAGGCGCTGGGCCTTGCGGTGATCGGCGCGGTCAGCGATACGCTCGCGCCGACACAAGGGCAGAGCGCGCTGGCGCTGGCGTTGTTCGGCGTGTGCCTGGTGTCGGGGCTTTTGTCGCTCGCGATCTTCGCATGGACAGCGGCGCAGATGGGGCCGAGCGGCTATCTGGCACGGATGCGCGGGGGGTAATTCGGGGCTAGAATCCCGGATGGATCGCCATCATCGCGCCATCCACCACCATCTCCGCCCCGGTCATGAACGGACATTCGTCGCTGGCGAGAAAGGCAATCGCCGCTGCCGTTTCGGCAGGATCGGCCAAGCGATTGAGGGGCGAGGTTTTCGCCACTGCCGCGATCAGGCCGGGGGCTTGCTGCTCTGCCGCTTCAAGAATGCCGGTCTGCGTCGCGCCGGGGATCACGGTGTTGCAGCGGATGTCGAGCTTATGCTGGGCGCACCATGTCGCGACCGATTTCGACAGCACCCGCACCGCGCCCTTGCTCGCCGAATAGCCGACATCGGTGGGGAGCGGAGCCATCGCGGTGGTCGAAGCGATGTTGACGATCGCGCCTGCGGAACCGCCGGGGTTCGCCCGCATCGCCGCAATCGCCGCGCGGCAGCCTGCCATCGTTCCGGTGAGGTTGACGGCCAGCACCTGATCCCAGGCCGCGAACATGGCCTTATCATCAAGGTCGCCGATTCCTGCGCCCGAGACCATGCCGGCATTGTTGACGAGGATATCGAGCCGCCCGAAGGCCTCCACCGCGCGGGCGACGATCTGCGGCCAGAGCGAGCGGTCGGACACATCCTGCACCGCAAACAGCGCGCCGGCTTCGGCACACAGGGCCGCGCCGTTGGCCTCGTTCACATCCGTTCCCAGCACCTGCGCGCCGTCCGCCACGAAGCGCCGCACCGTCGCCGCGCCGATGCCGCTGGCACAACCGGTGATGATCGCGACCTTTCCCGACAGGTCAGGCATTTACTCCGCCTGCGTCCAGATCGCGGCGCAGGGGCGCTGGTTGTGGGTATCAACGAAGCGCGCGAGGTTGTCGGTCCCCTCGGGCAGTTTCCACCCCACGGTGAAGCCGAAATTGGCGAAAGCGAAGATGATGAGGTCGGCAAAGGTGAAGCGGCCCAGTGCGATATGGTTGCTGCCACCCAGAAAGCCGTCGAACAATCGCCACTTTTCATCCGCCATCGCGAACAGTTCTGCCCCGGCCTCGGGCGAGACAACGGTCATGCGCGGTTCGAACATCGGGCGGCCCGTTGTGGCGCGAAAGCCCATGGTCATCGGCACCACCACTTCCTGATCGAACAATCGCGTCCACTTGCGCACCGTCGCGCGCTCAACCGGGCTTTCGCCGAACAGGTTGGGGGTGGGGTGCAGTTCCTCGACATATTCGCAGATCGGCCAGCTTTCAGTGAGGCAGGTGCCGTCATCCAGTTCCAGCGTCGGCGTGGTGCCGAGCGGGTTCTTGGCGACATATCCGGCATCCTGCCGGTTCGCGCCGGAGATGATATCGTAATGGACGCGGGTGAAATCGGGCCCTTCCTCAAGCCCCTTTTCAACCATGAACATCCGTACGAGGCGGGGGTTGGGGCCGAGGCTGGAATGCAGGGTGGTCATGCGGTTCTCTCCCGTTTGGATTTGCCCTGTTTCTAGGCACGCAGCGCCTGCCCGTCGCCCTCATAAATGCGCTAGGGGCTGCAATCGCAGGCAGGCCGCTGGCAGGCCGCGCAAAATCGCTTGCGCGGGCGCACTGTATTGCGCCAGTAAGGCACCATGGATCATTCGCCCCCAGCCGCCCTTGCCGATCAATCATGGGAAGATGACGGCGCGCTGACCCGTCTCCACCCCGCTTACACCCATATGCTGCGGGTGCAGGCGGCGCTTGTCGCGATCCCGTTCCTGATTGCGGCGCTGGTGGCGGAAACCATGCTGCGCGAAGCCGCGCTGTTCCCGCCCGGCGTGATGGCCGGACCGGTGCTGCTGATCGCGCTGGCGCTGGTGATTCGCGTGCCGGCCCGCCGTTACAATGCGCGTGGCTACCAGATCAGCGGCGACCGGCTGCGGGTGGTGCGCGGATTGCTGTGGCATTCGGACACGGTGGTGCCGTTTGGGCGGGTGCAGCATATTGATGTGAATCAGGGCCCGCTCGAACGCTTTTTCGGCCTTGCCACGCTGACGCTCCACACCGCGGGCAACCACAATGCCAGCGTGTCGTTGCCCGGGCTGGGCGCAGAACTGGCGCGCGACATGCGCGAGGATATCCGCGCCCATATCCGCCGGGAAACCGTGTGAACCCCGCCCCCCCTGACTCGGCCCGCCGCACCGCGCCTTTGACCATTGCCGTCGGCGCGCTGGAGGCGATCCAGAATGCCATCATTCCAGCCCTCGCCATCGCCTTTTCGGGGATCGGCGGATCGGGCCGCTTTCTGATCGCCATCGCGGCCGGGCTGGCGGTGATCGTGATCGGGACCGGCATGAGCTATATCGGTTGGCGGCGGCTGACCTACACCGTGGGCGAGGCCGATATCCGCGTCGAAAGCGGCGTGTTGAGCCGCGCGGCGCGGTCCGTACCCTATGAACGCATTCAGGATGTCAGCATCGAGGCCAAGCTGTTGCCGCGCCTGCTCGGGCTGGTGGCGGTCAAGTTCGAGACCGGGGCGGGCGGGGGCGAGGATATCGCGCTCAAATACCTCGCCAGCACCGAGGGCGAGCGCCTGCGCCAACTGGTGCGCGCGCGGCGTGAAGAAGATCATGCTGCGGCCACGGATATGGTGGCAGCTCCCATGCGCGATGAAGCGGTCGAAGGCGAAGCGCTGTTCCGGATGGGGCCTCGCCGCCTGCTGACCTTCGGCCTGTTCGAATTCTCGCTTGCCGTTTTTGCGGTGCTGGCCGGCGTGCTGCAATATGTCGACACCGTTTCCAGCATCGATGTGTGGAACGTCGATCTGTGGCGTGGCTGGCTGGAAGAACAGGGCACCACCATTGCCCGGCTTGGCCCCTATGCGCAGGCGGCGGGCGCGATGGCCGGTCTGATCGGCCTCGTCATGATCGGGATGGTGACCGGCATTGCCCGCATCTTCGCGCGTGAATGGGGCTTTGTGCTGACCCGCTCGGCCCGGGGTTTCCGGCGGATGCGCGGGCTGTTTACCCGCACCGACGTGGTGATGCCCGCGCACCGGGTGCAGGCGCTGGTGATCGCCACCGGGCTGATCCGTTACCGGTTCGGCTGGCACGGCTTGAGCTTCGTCAGTCTTGCGCAGGATGCCGAAAGCGCCAGCCATGTGGTCGCACCCTTCGCAAAATTGGAGGAGATCGCGCCGATTGTCAGCGCGGCGGGGTTCCGTCTGCCGGATGAGAACACGCACTGGCACCGCGCAAGCAGGCAGCACCGCACCGACACGGCGATTCTGGGGACATTGCCATTTTTGCTCGCGGCGATCCCGGTGGCGATCCTTGCGCCCCCGGGTGTCGTTTTCATCCCGCTTGGGCTGGCGGTGCTGGCGGTTGGCGCGAACCTTTATGCCTGGGAATTCCGCCGCCATGCGATCGATGCGGCTCAGATCTTTTCAACCCGCGGGCTGCTGTCGCCCACCAGCCAGATCGCGACCCGGCTGAAGCTGCATTCGGTCGAGGTCGCACAGGGGCCGATTGCGCGGCTACGCGGCTATGCGACGGTGCAGCTCGGGCTGGCGGGGGGCGCCTTTGCGATCGAAGGCGTGCCGCTGGCCGAGGCGCGCGCTCTCAGGGCCAAGGTGCTGGAAACCATCGCGGCGACCGATTTCTCGCAGCTGGATGCAGGCCGGGATCAGGCCCTGAGCGATTCCCACGCGGGATTCTCGGCGAACTTGGCGGCGACATAAGAGCAATCGGGGCGGATCAGAAAGCCCAGCCGCGCCGCATCGGCGACCATCCGTTCGACCAGCTGCCGCGCCACCCCGCGCCCGCTGATCGCGCGCGGCACGACGGTATGCGCCGCGACGCGCACCTCCTTGCCATCCTGCGTCCCGCCCGGCTCCCATTCGAGATAGGCTTCGTAAGTGGCATCCCGCAGCACCGCGACATAGGATCCGCCCTGCCCCTGGACGTGGTGGGTGATGGTGACTTCGGCGCTGGCCTCGCTCATCTGACGTTCCTCCCGCTTGCCCCGCCCGCTTGCCCCGTCCGGTTGACCAAGCCACTTGTCATGGCGGCAGCCGCGGTTAGAGGCGGTTGACGATGACTCGTCCCATGCCCTTTCTCTCCGACAATGCCGCGCCGGTCCACCCCCGCTTGTGGGAGGCGATGCGCAGCGCCGACCATCCGGATAATCCCTATGATGGCGATGCGCTGTCGCAGCAGCTTGATGCGCGCTTCTCCGCGCTGTTCGGGCGCGAGTGCGCGGCGCTGTGGGTGGCGACGGGGACGGCGGCCAATTGCCTCGCGCTGGCGACCATGTGTGCGCCACATGGCGGGGTGGTGTGCCACCGCGAAGCCCATATCGAGGTCGACGAAGGCGGCGCACCGGGGTTCTATCTCCACGGTGCGAAGCTGATGCTGGCTGAAGGCGATGGTGCGAAGCTGTCGCCTGAAGACATCGCCGCGCTGATCGATCCGATCCGCGACGACGTGCATCAGGTGCAGCCCCACGCCATCGCGATCACGCAGGCATCCGAATATGGCCGCGCTTACGCGCCGGAAGAACTGGCCGCGCTGGGCGCGTTTGCGAAGGAGCGGCGGCTGGGCCTGCACATGGACGGGGCGCGGTTTGCCAATGCGGCGGCGTTTCTGGGCGGCAGCGCGCAAACTGCCGCGCGCGCGGCGAGCGGCCCGGTGGATAGCCTCGCCTTCGGTTTCATCAAGAACGGCGGGATGGGCGCGGAAGCCGTGGTGCTGTTTGATCCCGAACGCGCCGCCGAAGTGCGCTATCGCCGCAAGCGGGCCGGGCAATTGCAATGCAAGGGCCGCTATCTCGCCGCGCAGATCATCGCGATGCTGGAAGATGACCTGTGGCTTGCCAATGCCGCCCACGCCAATGCCGCCGCGCGCACCGTGGCGGCGGGCTGCGCAGAGCGGTTGATGCATCCGGTCGAGGCGAACGAGCTGTTCGTGGCGCTGAACGAGGCCGAGCGCGCGGCGCTGCGTGCGCAGGGTTTCGCCTTTTATGACTGGGGCGCGGATGCCGCGCGGTTTGTCACCGCATGGAACACCAGGGCAGAGGACGCAGCCTTGCTGGGCAAGGCCATCGCCGGGTTATGACCATGCTGTCTGCGCCGTCGATGCTCAGCCCTCGCGTGCTGATACCGTTCCTGCTGACCGGCACGATCTGGGGTTCGACCTGGTTCGTCATCACCGGGCAGATCGACGGGGTGCCAGCGGCGTGGAGCGTGTTCTACCGTTTCGCGCTGGCGACCCCGGCGCTGTTTCTACTGGCTGTGCTGATGGGCAATCGCCTGAGGTTGAACCGGCCTGAGCAATTGCTCGCCATCGGCGTGGGGCTGGCGCAGTTCTCGGGCAATTTCCTGTTCGTCTATCATGCCGAACTGCACATCACGTCGGGCATCGTCGCAGTGATGTTTGCGCTGCTGATGGTGCCCAATGCCCTGTTCGCGCGGGTGTTCATCGGCGAGCGGGTGCAAGGCGGCTTTGTCGGTGGCAGCATGGTGGCGATTGCAGGCGTGGCAATGTTGCTGGTGCACGAATGGCGCGCGGCTCCGCTGGATGGCAATGTCGGGCTGGGGATCGCGCTGGCGATTGGCGGGATGCTGGCGGCCTCGCTTGCCAATGTGGTGCAGGCCAACCCCACCGGGCGTGGGGTGCAGATGGTCAGCCTGCTGGCCTGGGCGATGCTGTACGGCACGATTTTCGATCTCGGCTTTGCATTTGCGACCGCAGGCCCGCCGCCCTTGCCGGAAAAATGGCAGTTCTGGGCGGGGACCGCCTATCTTGCGCTGATCGGATCGGTGGTGACCTTTCCGCTGCATTACAATCTGGTGCGCGAGATCGGCGCGGGGCGCACGGCCTATAACGGGATCGTGACGGTGTGCGTGGCGATGCTGTTGTCGACGGCGTTCGAAGGCTATCGCTGGACGCCCCTGACCGCGAGCGGGGCGGGGCTGGCGCTGCTGGGCATGGGATTGGCGCTGCGATCAAAGCAGCGCCGCTAATCCCTCGACATAGGTGGGATAGCGCGGCTGCCAGCCCAGCACCCGCTTCGCCTTGCCGTTCGCGACGCGGCGGTTTTCCATATAGAAACCGCGCGCCATTGCCGAGAGGTTCGCGTCCTCCAGCGACTCGAGCGGCGGCGGCTCCACCCCGAGCAGGCGGCAGGCGTGTTCGGTCACTTCATTGCCGCTGCACGGCCAATCATCGCCGAGGTTGTAGGCCCCCGGCGGCGCGTCCTGCACCAGCGCGGCTACCACCCCGCTGGCGATGTCATCGACATGGACGCGGCTGAAGACCTGATCGGGCAAGTCGATCCGCCGCGCCTGTCCGGCCCGCACCCGGTCGAGCGCAGAGCGCCCCGGCCCGTAGATGCCCGGCAGGCGGAACACCCTTGCGCCCATGTTGAGCCACGCCAGATCGGCCTCGGCCCGCGCATTGCGGCGGCCCTCTCCGCTCTGGGCAATGGTCGGCGTCGCTTCGTCCACCCATGCGCCCTGCCGGTCGCCATAGACGCCGGTTGAGGAGAGGTAGAACAGCGGCTTGCCTGCCAGCGCATCGGCATAGGCCTCCAACACCGGATCGCCGCCGCTCGCCCGGTCAGGCGGGACGGAGGAGAGGATGTGGCTGGCCGTGTCGATCGCACGCAGAACATTGTCGCGGTTCGTGAAGGCAACATCGCCGTTGCTGCCGGTGCCGCTCGTCTTCCAGCCGAGCATCCCCATGTTCTGCGCAATGCTGCGAGCGGTGTAGCCGAGGCCAAAGGTGAACAAACGCGCCATCGCCCAACCTAACCATTGGACCTGCGCCCGAATCAACCTAAATCGGGCGGCATGGATATCGCAACCACCCCGACGAACCCCGAAGGCAACCCCGAACTGGCGGACGCTGCACGCACTCCGCACCAGCCGCCGGTGATCCTGCGCGAGTATTACCGACCGTTCGGCTGGCTGCTGCCGGAGGTGAAGCTGGACTTCGATCTCGGTATCACCCGCACCCGCGTGCGCGCCGAACTGACCGTGCAGCGCAACGCCCGCGCTGACCGGGCCGACGTGATCCGCCTCAACGGCGACGGGCTCAAGCCGGTTTCGGTCACGGTTGACGGTGCGGCCACCGACTGGAGCATGGATGGGGCCGATCTGATGGTGCCGCTCCATGGCGACAGCCACCTGATCGTGGTCGAGACCGAAATCGATCCCGCGGCCAACACCCAGTTGATGGGGCTCTATGCCTCGAACGGCATGCTCTGCACCCAGTGCGAGGCCGAAGGCTTTCGCCGCATCACCTTCTTCGCCGACCGGCCCGATGTGCTATCGACCTACACCGTGCGGATGGCGGGTGAGAAAGCGGCCTTCCCGATCCTGCTGTGCAACGGCAACCGCGTGGCTGAGGGCGATAACGCCGACGGCACTCACTGGGCCGAATGGCACGATCCCTGGCCCAAGCCGTCTTATCTGTTCGCGCTGGTGGCGGGCGATCTGGTGGCGAATTCCAAGCCCTTCACCACAGTTTCGGGC
This sequence comes from Erythrobacter sanguineus, assembly GCF_900143235.1. Lineage (GTDB taxonomy): Bacteria > Pseudomonadota > Alphaproteobacteria > Sphingomonadales > Sphingomonadaceae > Erythrobacter > Erythrobacter sanguineus. The sequence goes on from NZ_FRDF01000015.1 coordinate 83,588, forward strand.
CGCGAAGTCGAATGCAATGTCTGGGTGCGGGCCGAAGACCTTGCGCGCACCGATCATGCGGTCGAATCGCTCCATCGTTCGATGAAGTGGGACGAAGACGTGTTCGGCCGCGAATATGATCTTGATCTCTACAACATCGTCGCGGTCAGCGATTTCAACATGGGGGCGATGGAGAACAAGGGGCTCAACGTCTTCAACACCAAATATGTGCTGGCCGATCCCGATACCGCAACCGATGGCGATTTCGACGCGGTCGAAGGCGTGATCGCGCATGAATATTTCCACAACTGGTCAGGCAATCGCGTGACCTGCCGCGACTGGTTCCAGCTTTCGTTGAAAGAGGGCTTCACCGTTCTGCGTGATCAGCTGTTTTCGCAGGACATGCGGGGCGAAGCGGTGAAACGGATCGAGGATGTGCGGATCCTGCGTGCCGCCCAGTTCCCCGAGGATGCGGGTCCGCTCGCCCACCCGATCCGGCCTGATTCCTATCGTGAAATCAGCAATTTCTACACCGCGACCGTCTACAACAAGGGCGCCGAGGTGATCCGCATGATGCGCAGCATGGTGGGCGTGGAACGGTTCCGGGCAGGCACCGACCTCTATTTCGACCGCCATGATGGCGAGGCCGCGACCTGCGAGGATTTCGTGCGCGCGATCGAGGACGGGGCAGGGATCGACCTCGCGCAGTTCCGGCGCTGGTATGCGCAGGCTGGCACGCCGCGGGTCACCGTGCGCGAGGCGGTCGCGGGCGACAGCCTCGTGCTGACCCTGAAACAGCATGTTCCCGCCACTCCCGGCCAGCCCGACAAGCAGCCGATGCCGATCCCGTTGCGGGTCGCGGTGCATTCGCGCTTGGGCGCATTGGGCGCAGAACAGCTGATCGTGCTCGCACAAGCCGAGCAGAGCTTCACCCTGCCGCTGGCTGGCCCCGATCCGGTGGTATCGATCAACCGCGGTTTCACCGCCCCGGTGGTGATTGACCGGGCCTTGGTGCGCGATGATCTTGTGTTCCTTGCTGCGCAGGATGATGATCCCTCTGCCCGGTCCGAAGCCTTGCAGGAGCTTGCGGTTAGCCACCTTGTCGGCACGGCCAGCGGGGAATTGTCGGCAGGCGAGCGGGGCGCGGGCGAAGCAGCGATCATCGGTGCCTTCGCAGCAAGCCTTGCCGACGGCGCGCTTGACGATGCGATGCGCGGCGAATTGATGCTGCTCCCTTCGGAGACCTATCTGTTCGAAGTGATGGCGACCGGGGAGCGCAAGGCTGATCCCGGTGCGATCCATACCGCGCGCGAAGGGTTGAAGGCCGCCATCGGCACCGCGCTGGCAGACGCATTGCAGGCCCTCCACACCCGTGCTGCGGCGGTCGCGCTGGACGATCCGGCCGGACGCGGCGCGCGCAAGATCAAGACCATCGCGCTCAGCCTGATCGCGGCCGCCAATCCGGCGCGAGCCGCGACGCTCGCGGCGCAGCAATATGACGCTGCCGACAACATGACCGACCGGCAGGGCGCGCTGATGGTGCTCACCGGGCTGGATTGCCGCGAGCGTGAAGAACGGCTGGCGTCGTTCTATCAGCGCTACAAGGGCAATGATCTGGTGATCGACAAGTGGTTCACGCTGCAAGCCCTGTCGCTCCACCCGGACGTGATTGCGCATGTCCGCAAGCTGGCCGAGCATCCCGATTTCACCATGAAGAACCCCAACCGCGTGCGATCATTGCACATGGCCTTTGCCGGCAATCCCAAGGGTTTCCACGCGGCGGATGGCGAAGGCTACCGCATGGTCGCCGATGTGATCCTGGCGCTTGATCCGATCAATCCGCAAACGGCGGCGCGGTTTGTGCCCTCGCTCGGGCGGTGGCGGCGGATCGAACCGGGCCGGGCGGCGCTGATGAAGGCCGAGCTTGAACGGATCATGGCGGCGGGCAACCTGTCGCGCGATACGTTTGAACAGGTCAGCCGCAGCCTTGATGGCTGAGAGCGCGCCTTTCGCGATCGAGCGCTGCGATGCCCTCGCCGGTGTGCCGCACGGCTTTTTCGGCAGCGCGGGCGGGGCGCACCAGTTCGGCTTTGGCGGGCCGGGCGAAACTACCGATATGCGCGCGCTGAGAGCGGCAGCGGCAGACACAATCCTGCCCGGCGGCCAGCTTGCCGCGCCGCATCAGGTGCACTCGCCCGATGTGGTGGAGGTCAAGGCGGCATGGGATGATGCCGCCGCAGGTCGCCCCATTGCCGATGCGGTGGTGACAGCGACAGCGGGCATCGTGCTCGGCATCGTCACCGCCGATTGCGGACCTGTGCTGTTTGCCGACCAGGAGGCTGGCGTGGTGGGCGCGGCCCATGCCGGATGGCGCGGCGCGGTGGACGGCGTGCTTGAAAACACCATCGCCGCGATGGAACAGCTTGGTGCGCGCCGAACCCGCATCGCCGCCGCTCTGGGGCCAATGATCGCGCAGGCCAGTTACGAGGTCGATGCGCCGTTCCGCGCCCGTTTTGCCGATGCGGACGCATGCTTTTTTGCAGCCGCGCCTGATCGTGACGGGCTTGAGCGCTGGCAGTTCGACCTGCCCGGCTACATCACCGCGCGGCTGGCCGGGGCAGGCATCGGTAAAATAGCTGATCTTGGCCGGGATACTTTTTCTCATGTCGCGCGTTACCATTCGCATCGCAGGTCCACGCAGGCGCGTGAGGCGGATTACGGCAGGCAGATCAGCATGATCGCGCTGGCCTGACACCGCTTTTCGCAACCGCAAACCGGACTTGCTTAAAACACGGTTGGATTTTCGCTGGATTGCCGTTAATTGCTGCGCGAGTTCCGGACATGGTGCGCCAGGTGGCGCATCGCCTTTCCGGAGCGGGGATCAATCGACGGACTGTCATGGGGCATTCGCCCCGCAACTGGAACACCACGCCGCGCAGGTCGTTTTTCCGGCGCGGCAAGATGAGCAGGGTAAGACAAAATGGCTTCTGACACGGCCGCAATGAGCGATACGGACACTGACGAAGGCGTCCGCCGTCGCGACTGGATTCACATTGCCGCGCTCAGCACGGCGGGCGTTGGTGCAGCTTCGGTCCTGATCCCGCTGGTCAGCCAGATGGCGCCTTCGGCTGACGTGCTCGCTGCGAGCTCGACCGAAGTCGATGTCGGCGCGATCCAGCCCGGCCAGAGCATCAAGACCACCTTCCGCAAGCAGCCGCTGTTCGTGAAGCGCCTGACGCCCGAAGAAATCGCCGAAGCCAAGGCGGATGACGGGGCGAATATGCGCGATCCGCAGACCCTGGCTGAGCGCACCAAGGAAGGGAACGAGGATATCCTCGTCACCATGGGCGTGTGCACCCATCTGGGTTGCGTACCGCTTGGCGCTGCCGAAGGCGAGAACAAGGGTGAGTTCGGCGGCTATTTCTGCCCCTGCCACGGTTCGCACTATGATGTCGCCGGCCGCATCCGCAAGGGCCCGGCGCCGCTCAATCTGGCGGTTCCGGAATACAGCTTCAAGACTGACGCCGTCATCCGCGTCGGCTAGGTTTGCGTAACTGCAACAGAACGATAATCGACCCGACCAGCAACTTCGATCAATTCGAGAGAACGCCATGAGTTTTGCCTGGGCCAAACAGTACGAACCGAAATCCGCTTTCACCAAGTGGATCGACGAGAAATTGCCGGTTCCGCGGCTTGTCTATAATGCAGTGGGGGCCGGTTACCCGGTGCCGCGCAACCTCAACTACATGTGGAATTTCGGCGTTCTGGCCGGTTTCTGCCTGATGATCCAGATCATCACCGGTGTGGTTCTGGCGATGCATTATGCCGCCAACGCGCAGGTCGCCTTCGGCACGGTCGAGCACATCATGCGCAACGTCAATTACGGCTGGATGATGCGCTATGCCCACGCCAACGGGGCGAGCTTCTTCTTCATCGTTGTCTACCTGCACATTTTCCGCGGCTTGTTCTATTCGTCCTACAAGGCCCCGCGCGAGATGATCTGGCTGCTGGGCGTGGTGATCTTCCTGCTGATGATGGCGACCGCCTTCATGGGTTATGTGCTGCCGTGGGGCCAGATGAGCTTCTGGGGCGCGCAGGTGATCACCGGCCTGTTCAGCGCGATCCCGCTAGTAGGCGAGCCGCTGCAGATCTGGCTGCTGGGTGGTTTTGCGCCGGATAATGCCGCGCTCAACCGCTTCTTCTCGCTGCACTTCCTGCTGCCCTTCGTGATTGCGGGGGTTGTCATTCTCCACATCTGGGCGCTGCATATTCCGGGTTCGTCGAACCCGACCGGCGTGGAAGTGAAGAGCGAAAGCGACACCGTGCCGTTCCACCCCTATTACACGTCGAAGGACGGGTTCGGGCTGGGCGTGTTCCTGATCGCCTTTGCGCTGTTCGTGTTCTTCTTGCCGAACGCGCTGGGCCATCCTGACAACTACATCGAGGCCAACCCGCTTTCGACCCCGGCCCACATCGTTCCGGAATGGTATTTCCTGCCGTTCTACGCGATCCTGCGGGCGTTCACCGGTGACCTTGCGTTGTTCGGTGTCACCTTTGTGCCGGCTAAGCTGCTGGGCGTGATCGCCATGTTCGCGTCGATCCTGGTGTGGTTCATTCTGCCATGGCTGGACAAGAGCCCGGTGCGTTCGGGCCACTACCGCCCGCTGTTCCGCAGGTTCTTCTGGTTCGGCCTCATTCCGACGATGATTGTCCTGACAATCTGCGGCGGCGCACCGGCGGAAGAACCCTACGTCATCCTCAGCCAGGTGGCGACCGCCTATTACTTCCTGCACTTCCTGGTGATCCTCCCGATCGTCAGCCAGATCGAAGTTCCCAAGCCGCTGCCATTCTCGATCACCGAAGCGGTGGTTGGCGGCGACAAGCCCGGCGGCACGCCGGGGGGTGATCCGCAAGGTGTCGTCAAGGGGCTGCCGGGCAGTGCGTCCGATGGTTCGCTGCAACCGGCCGAATGATCGGCCGGGCGCAGCCCCTACCAATCTGAACCGATAACGAGAAAGAGCTCGGTCATGACTATTCGTCTCGGAGGCATCATTGCCGGCCTTGCCATCACTGCGGTGCTGGTGTTGTGGTCGCTGGTTCCCGGCTTCATGAATTTCGCCTTCGGCCCCGCGCCGGAAAAGCAGGCCTCCTATGCCTTTTACGAGCATGGTGAGGGGCCTGAGGGCGGATTTGCCTTTGACGGGCCGCTTGGTACCTGGGACGTGGCCCAGCTGCAACGCGGCTATCAGGTCTACAAGGAAGTGTGTTCGGCCTGCCACAGCATGAAGTTCGTGGCGTTCCGGAACCTCCAGCAGCTTGGCTATACCGAAGCCGAAGTCGATGCCGAGGCGGCCAGCTGGACGGTGCCGGGCATTGATCCCAACACCGGCGAGACCACGACCCGTCCGGGTGCGCCGACCGACTATTTCCCGATGCCCTATGCCAATTCGATTGCCGCAGCGGCTGCGAACAACAATGCCATCCCGCCCGACCTGTCGCTGATGACCAAGGCGCGGCCGGATGGATCGAACTACGTGTATTCGCTGCTGACCGGCTATGAAGAGCCCGATCCGGAAAAGGCCGCCAAGCTTGGCTTTGAAACCCCGCCGGGTCTCTATTTCAACAAGCACTTCCCCAATGTGAACATCGCCATGGCTCCGCCGCTGGTGCTTGACGGGCAGGTTTCCTATGCCGACGGGACCGAGGCAACCATCCCGCAGATGGCAAAGGACGTGGCCGCGTTCCTAACATGGACGGCAGAACCTTCGCTTGTGCAGCGCAAGCAGACCGGCTGGTTCGTGCTCGGTTTCCTGCTGTTCGCCACGGCGCTGGCCTTCCTGTCCTACAAGCAGATCTGGGCCGGCATGAAGCCGAAGAAGAAATAGGCGCTTTCCTGCGCTGACCGAATGATGGCAGGCGCCCCGTCGTCCCTTGCGGATGGCGGGGCGCTTGTGCATTGCAGCGTGCGAAAGGGGCTTTTCGACATGACACCGCCGCATCTCTCGCGCGAGGAGCTAAAGGCGCTGGTCCGCACCGTGCCGGACTTCCCCCATCCCGGCATCCAGTTCCGCGATATCACCACCCTGATCGGCCACCATCAGGGCATGGCGGCAAGCGTCCATCACCTGGCCGAACTGGCCGACGCCGCCGGCGCGCACAAGATCGCCGGGATGGAGGCGCGTGGTTTCATCTTCGGCGCAGCGGTGGCGGTGAAACTGGGGATCGGCTTTGTCCCGGTGCGCAAGCCGGGCAAGCTGCCGATCGCCACCATCGGCATCGACTACGCGCTCGAATACGGCACCGACCGGCTGGAAATGGATCCCGGCGCGATCGAGCCCGGGCAGAAGGTGGTGATGGTCGATGATCTGATCGCCACCGGCGGCACGGCGCTGGCCTCGGCCGAATTGCTGCGCCGCGCCGGCGCGGTGATCGAACAGGCGCTTTTCGTGATCGACCTGCCCGACCTTGGCGGCGCAGCCCGCCTGCGCGACGCGGGCATGGACGTGCACGCGCTGATGGAATTCGACGGCGACTGAACCGCCAGCCAGACTGGGCGGGCGGGAACATGGCCCGCTGTCCGCGCGTTTCGTCCTTTCACTTGTCCTTGCGCGAAAGCCTCGTCTATGGCGGAGCGGTGTCCAAGGGGCACATTCGCAACGCTAATTCTGGCACAGGGGATGACCGGGGCCGCCAATGGCTTTTGCCTTGACGCTATTCACGCTCGTGGCGCTGCCCTTTGTCGCCGCCTTGATGATCGCGCTTGTCGCGGGCGGATCGCGCGCGCTGCATTCGGGTGTGGCAGCCGCGGCAAGTGCGGCGGGCCTGATCCTGCTGGCCAGCATGGCCGCGCCGGTGATCGGCGGCGCGGTGCCTTCTGCCACGGTCAGCTGGGTGCCGACGCTCGGGCTGGAACTGACGCTGATGGTCGATGGCCTCGGCCTGATGTTTGCAGGCCTGATCCTCGGCATTGGTCTGGCCGTGGTGATCTTTGCCCATTTCTACCTTTACGATGGGGAGGCGACCGGACGCTTTTTCGCCAGCCTGATGCTGTTTCAGGGCGCGATGCTGGGGATTGTGCTGGCGGGCAATGTGCTGCTGCTGCTGGTGTTCTGGGAACTGACCAGCCTGTCCTCCTTCCTGCTGATCGGTTTCTGGCAGCACAAGTCCGAAGGCCGCCGGGGCGCGCGCATGGCCCTGGCGGTGACCGGCGGCGGGGGTCTGGCGCTGATCGGGGGCATGGTGCTGCTGGGATTGGCGGCGGGATCGTTCGACCTTGCGACAATCCTTGAAAGCGGGGACATTGTCCGGGCCTCGCCGCTTTATCCGGCGATCCTTGGCCTGATCCTGCTGGGCTGCTTTACCAAGTCGGCGCAATTTCCGTTCCATTTCTGGCTGCCCCACGCAATGGCCGCGCCGACGCCGGTCAGCGCCTATCTGCATTCGGCGACGATGGTGAAGGCGGGGGTGTTCCTGCTGGCGCGGCTGTGGCCGGTGATGGCGGGGACGGAAGCTTACACCGTGATCGTGACCAGCGTGGGCCTTGTCACCATGGTGTTTGCCGCGGTGGTGGCGCTGTTCCGGCATGATCTGAAAAGCATTCTTGCCTATTCGACCATCAGCCAGCTGGGCCTGCTGGTGATGCTGCTGGGCTTTTCGCTCGAACTGGCGGCGCTGGCGGCGGTGCTGCACATCCTCAACCATGCCGCCTTCAAGGCGGCGCTGTTCATGGCGGCGGGGATTGTCGATCATGAAACCGGCACCCGCGATATCCGGCGGCTGGGCGGGCTGGCCAAGGCGATGCCGGTGACGGCGCTGATCGCGACGCTGGCTGCGGCATCAATGGCGGGGCTGCCGCCGCTGGGCGGGTTCATCTCCAAGGAGCTGATGCTCTATGAAACCCCCAATGTCGCCCTGTTCGGCCTGCCGTGGCTGGTGCCGGTGCTGGCGACCATCGGGGCGACCTTTTCGGTCGGCTATTCGCTGCGGCTGGCATGGCACCTGTTCTTTGGCCAGCCGCGCGAGGCGGAACCCTTTGCCCGCGCGCATGATCCGGGTGTGGGCATGTGGGCGCCGTCCGCGGTGCTGACCGCGCTGGCGGTGCTGCTGGGTCTTATGCCGATGCTGCTCGCCGGGCCGCTGGTGGGCGCGGTGACAGGCGCGGTGATCGGAGCGCCCGCTCCGGACTTCGATCTGGCGCTGTGGCATGGGGTCAATCTTGCCCTGATCCTCAGCCTGCTTGCCGTGGCAGGGGGCGCGCTGCTGCTGTGGCGGCATGCGGCGCTGCTGCGGGCGTGGGAAAGCATCGCCCATTCCGATGCCCGGCAGATGTTCGAGGGCGCGCTCGGCTTTGCCGATACCTGGGTGCGCAAGGCGATCATCGCCACGCACACGCCATCGCTGCAACGAATGCTGCTGGCGACCTTTGGCGTGGTGGTGGCGTTGATCATCGATGGCGCGCAGGCCGGCGGCGGGGCGTTTACCGGCACACGTCCCGGCATCCCGGCCTCGGCCCCGGCGATCGTGGCCTGGACGCTGCTGATCGCGGCGACCGCGGCGGTGGTGAACGATTCGCGCCAGCGGTTCAGGGTGCTGATCTATATCAGCGTGATCGGGCTGGTGGTCAGCCTTGCCTTCGTGCGCTTTTCCGCGCCCGATCTGGCGCTGACCCAGATCTCGGTCGAGGTGGTGACGATCCTGCTGCTGCTGCTCGCGCTTAACCTGCTGCCCAAGGCGCCGCCGATCCTGTCGTCAACCCCGCGCAAATGGCGCGACGGGGCGCTGGCCACGCTGGGCGGCGTGCTGATCGGCGGGGTGGCCTGGGCGATGCTGACCCGCGAGCCGGGGGCGAGCATTTCGGCCTATCACCTTGCCAATTCCAAGTCCGGCGGCGGCGGCACCAATGTCGTCAATGTCATCCTTGTCGATTTCCGCGCCTTTGACACGCTGGGCGAGATCATCGTGCTGGGGATTGCGGGTCTGGCGATCTATGCCCTGCTCTATTCCACCGCGCGCGGCGCGGCGGGCGCACGGCTGGCGAGCTGGCAGGAAGACATGCCGCATTCGCCCGAGCGGCATCCGATGATGTTCGTGATGGCCAGCCGCATCGCCCTGCCGCTGACGCTGACCGTGGGCATTTTCCTGTTCCTGCGCGGGCACAACCAGCCCGGCGGCGGGTTTATCGCGGCGCTGGTCGTGGCGATTGCCTTCCTGCTGCAATATCTCGCCGCAGGTTATGACTGGACCGACAAGCGGCGGCGCTTTGGCGAACACCGGATGATCGCATGGGGTGTGCTGACGGCTATGGTGACCGGGCTGGGTTCGTGGGTGTTCGGGTCGAATTTCCTGACGTCGACCTTCGAATATTTCTCGTTGCCGCTGATCGGCAAGTTCGAACTGGCAAGCGCGATGCTGTTCGATACGGGCGTGTTCCTGACGGTGTTCGGCGCGGTGATGCTGGCGCTGGCGCAATTGAGCCACATCGCCCAGCGCGCCGCGCGCGCGATTGCCGAACAGCCCGCTGCCCAAGCGCCGGAGGATGCGCCGTGAGCTACGAATTCCTCCTGTCGAGCGCGATCGGCGTGCTGGTGGCGGCCGGCATCTTCCTGGCCTTGCGCGCCCGCACCTTTCAGGTCGTGCTGGGCCTCACGCTGTTTTCCTATGCGGTCAATCTGTTCCTGTTCGCGTCCGGAAGGCTGGTGCTGAACCGCCCGCCGATCTGGGACAAGGCGATCAGCGAATATGCCGACCCGCTGCCACAGGCGCTGGTGCTGACCGCAATCGTGATCACCTTCGGCATGACCGCCTTCGTGGTGATTCTCGCGCTGCGCAGCTTCCTTGAGACCGGCAGCGACCATGTCGATGGCGACAATGTGCCGTGCGATGGTGACGACAGCGACATGGGGAAGGGCGAGTGAGCGTGCTCGATCATCTCCCGGTCATGCCAGTGGTCATCCCTGCGCTGGCTGCACCGTTAACGCTGTTGCTGATGCGGCGGCATCCGGGCTGGGCCATCGCGATTGCAGGCGTTTCGTGCCTTGCAATGCTGGCGATTGCGCTGACCCTGCTAGGGCGGGCGGGCGAAGGGATCGTCCATGTCTATGAACTGGGCGATTGGTCCGCGCCCTTCGGCATCGTGCTGGTGGCAGACCGGCTTTCGGCGATCATGCTGGTGCTGGCGGCAAGCCTCGCGCTGATTGCGCTGCTCCATGCTGTGCTGACCGGGGTTGACCGCAAGGGCTGGCATTTCCACCCGCTGTTCCAGTTCCAGCTGATGGGACTGAACGGCGCCTTCCTGACCGGCGACCTGTTCAACCTGTTCGTGTTCTTCGAAGTGCTGCTGATCGCATCCTATGGCCTGCTGCTGCATGGTCAGGGGCCGGCACGGCTGAAGGCGGGGGTGCAATATGTCGTGGTCAACCTGGTCGGTTCATCGCTGTTCCTGGTCGCGCTGGGGCTGCTTTATGCGCTGACCGGCACGCTCAACATGGCCGATATGGGGATGCGCATCGCCGACGTCGCGCCTGCCGATCAGGGGTTGCTGAGGATCGCGGCGCTGCTGCTTGCCAGCGTCTTCGCGATCAAGGCGGCGGTCGTGCCGCTCCACCTGTGGCTGCCGCGCACCTATGATGTTGCCACCCCGGCGGTGGCGGGGCTGTTCGCGATCATGACCAAGGTCGGGGTCTATTCGCTGATCCGGGTGGTGCCGCAGGTGTTCGGCGAAGGCGCGGGCGCCGCTGCCTGGGCCCCTGAGCCGTTCCTGTGGCCCGCGGCGCTGGTGACGACGGCGGTCGGCTTTGCCGGGGTGTTTGTCGCGCGCACGCTTTCGGAACAGGCGGCCTATGCGATTATCGGGTCGACCGGAACGCTGCTGATTGCGGTCGCCGGCTGGCAGCCTGAAACGCTGGGCGCTGCGCTGTATTACCTTGTGCATTCGACCATTGCCGGGGCGGCGCTGTTTCTGGTGAGCGACGTGGTCGCGCGGCGGCGGGCGGGATTTTCCGACAATATCAGTTCGGGCACCGATTTCGCTGACCGGCAGGTGGTCGGGCTGATGTTCATGGCGGTCGCCATCGCCGTTACCGGATTGCCGCCGCTGTCGGGCTTTATCGGCAAGTTGCTGATCCTGAAATCGGTGACGGTGCTGCCCGACTGGGGCTGGGCCTGGGGCGTGATCCTTGTCACCACGTTGATCGGGGTGATCGGGTTTGCCCGGGCGGGCAGCGCGGTGTTCTGGAAGGTTGCCGAAAGCGATGGCGAGGGCGAGGCCGAGTGCAGGGGCACGCCGGAATCAGCGCCCCGCGCCGATCTTGCCGCACCGATCATTGCGCTGGCGCTGCTTGCGGCCCTGTCCGCCGGTGCGGGCTGGGCCACGGCCTATGGCGATAATGCCGCCGCGCAGGTGCTCGACCGCGCAACCAACGCCCGCGCGGTGCTGGGGGAGGGCGCGCCATGAACCGCCTGATCCCGCACCCCGGCCTGTCGGCCTTGCTGGTGATCGTGTGGATGGCGATGGTCAACGACGTCTCCTTCGGCGCGCTGTTCCTCGGGCTGGTGATCGGGCTGGTGGTGCCGCTGTTCACCGCCGCCTATTGGCCCGGCCGGCCACGGGTCAGATTTCTCCCCGGCTGCGCCTATGTTTGCCTGGTCATCTGGGACATCATCGTCGCCAATTTCGAAGTCGCGGCGATCATCCTGTTCAAGCCCAATCGCAAACTCCAGCCGGTCTGGCTGGTGATCCCGCTCGAACTCGATACCCCCGAAGCGATCACCGTGTTCGCCGGGACGATCAGCCTCACGCCCGGCACGGTTTCAGCCGATGTGTCGGACTGCGGCACCTATCTGCTGGTGCACGCGCTGCACGCGCCTGATCCTTCCGCCGAGATCGCCCGGGTCAAGCAGCGTTACGAGGCGCGACTGAAGAGGATCTTCGCATGATCGGATATGCTTTGGGTTTCGGTTTTGCCGCGCTCGGGCTGGCGCTGGCGATGAACCTGTGGCGCCTGTTTCAGGGGCCGGGGGTGGCCGACCGCATCCTTGCGCTGGATACGATGGTGATCAACACCATCGGGATCATCGTGCTGGCGGGCATCGCCAATGGCGAAGGCAGCGCCTTCGAAGCCGCGCTGCTGCTGGCGATGGTCGGGTTTGTCGGCACGGTCGCCTATGCCAAATTTCTGCTGCGGGGGGACATCATCGAATGATCGGCGGTTTTCCCCTTGCCGAACTGCTCACCGCCGCGCTGATCGTGGTGGGGGCAAGCTTTGCCCTGATCGGAAGCTGGGGGCTGGTGCGCCTGCCCTCGCTGATGGAGCGGCTGCACGGGCCGACCAAGGCCTCGACGCTGGGCCTCGGCGGGATGCTGATCGGATCGGTGGTGTTCTTCCAGCTGGTGAAGGGCGAATGGACCACCCATGAACTGCTGGTGTCGCTGTTCCTGTTCGTCACCGCGCCGATTGCCGCCAACATGATCGCCAAGGTGCATCTGCACCGCCTGCGGCTGGGCGAAAAGCCCGGTCCCGCCGATCCGCCCACCGCCCCGCGCGACGGGAGCGACTGGGCCACTTACGAGGCCCCGCGCGAAGGCACGCCCGGCTGGTTCCCTGATGAATGAGCCAGCGCCCGCAGGGCAGGCACCATGCCAGGGCCTGCAGCGTTCAGGCCCAGTCGCCCAGCAGGGGCGAGAATTCATCAACCCGGATCGACTGCCAAACCCCGCCGGTAAGGTATGGATCCCCTGACAGGATTGTGCGCGCGGCGGCCTCATCCTCGGCCTTGACGATCAAGAGCGAGCCGATGATCAGCCCGTCGGCGCGTTTCAACGGGCCGACGATCACGAAATGATCGGCATTGGCATGGATGAAATCGAGATGCGCCGGACGGTGGATTCCACGCAGCCGCCCGCCATCCTCTCCGTCACGGCAGTGGAAGCAGAACATCCGCATGGCGTAGATCCCTATTGCGCGGGTTGTTGCGCAGGCCGACCTTACCAGCAGGCAGCAGGGGTTCAAGCACAAGGCCTGCCCCACCAGCATGCGACTTCGCTTGAATGCGCGGCGCATGAAGTCCAGATCGCGCAAGACACCCCGAGTCGAACTCAAGCCCGGACCCTAAAACAAGGCCCGACCCGAAAACAAGGAAAGCGCATCGCCCGTGACCACGACCGATCTGCCTGCCCGGACTGCCCAGCTCATCGACCGCGCCGACCTGCGCCGCGCCTACCGCGCGGATGAGGAAGCCTGCATTACAGAACGGATCGAACAGGCAAGCCCGGCGGCGCGCGTGCATCAACAGGCTTCCGCGCTCGCCATCGCGCTGATTAAGGGCGCGCGCCAGGAAAAGGCCAGCGGGGTCGATGCCTTCCTGCAGCAATACGGGCTCGACACGGATGAAGGCATCGCGCTGATGTGTCTTGCCGAAGCCTTGCTGCGCGTGCCCGATGCCGCCACCGCCGATGCGCTGATCCGTGACAAGATCGGGCGCGTAGACTGGGGCGAGCATCTGGGGGAAAGCGCCTCCACCTTCGTCAACGCCGCCACCTTCTCGCTGATGCTGACGGGCGAGGTGCTGGAACAGCCCGAAGCCCACCAGCGCGGCATGGGCAAGGTGTTGAAGCGCACGATGAACCGGCTGGGCGAGCCGGTGGTGCGGACCGCCACGATGCAGGCGATGCGGATTCTGGGCGGACAATTCGTGTTCGGGCGCACGATCGAGGAAGCGCTGAAGCGCGCCCAGCCCGAACGGGCCAAGGGCATCACCCACAGCTTCGACATGCTGGGCGAGGCGGCGATGACCTTTGCCGATGCCGAGAAATACCGCCGCGCCTACGAGTCTGCGCTTGGGCGTCTGGCGCGCGAGGCTGGCGCGGGCGTGGGCGGGTCGCCGGGCATTTCGGTGAAGCTGTCGGCGCTGCATCCCAAGTACAATTTCTTTCACGCCGATCAGGCCCGCGCCGAAATGGTGCCGGTGGTCAAGGCGCTGGCGATGCAGGCGCGCGATGCCGACATCCACTTTACCATTGATGCAGAAGAGGCCGAGCGGCTCGAACTCAGCCTCGACATCATCGAGGAACTGGTCGCCGATGACGATCTGTTCCGCCGCCCCGACGGCAGCCGCTGGGAAGGGTTCGGCCTTGCCGTTCAGGCCTATCAGAAGCGGGGCGTGCCGCTGTGCGACTGGGTGGCGAAACTGGCCCGGCGACACGGGCGCCGCCTGTTCGTGCGGTTGGTCAAGGGCGCGTACTGGGACAGCGAGATCAAGCTCAGCCAGGTGGGCGGCTATGCCGATTATCCGGTGTTCACCCGCAAGGTGGCGACCGATGTGTCCTACCTCGCCTGCGCCGCGCGCCTGTTCGAACACGCCGACGTGATCCACCCGGCCTTCGCCACGCACAACGCCTATACGATTGCATCCGTCAAGCAGATGAGTGCCGGAAAATCCTTCGAATTCCAGCGCCTGCACGGCATGGGCGAGGAAGTCTATGATGCGCTCCACGCGATCGAAGGCCATGCCCGCACGCCGGTGCGCATCTATGCGCCGGTCGGCGGGCACAAGGAATTGCTGGCCTATCTGGTGCGCCGCCTGCTGGAGAACGGGGCCAATACCAGCTTCGTCAACCGCATGGGCGATGCCGACACCGCGCCCGAGGAACTGGTCGGCGATCCGGTGGCCGGACTGGCGGCACTCTCGCCGCGGCGCAATCCGGCGATCCCCTTGCCGGGGGACATTTTCGCAGATCGCCGCAACAGCGCCGGAATCGACCTGTCCGATCCCATGGTGCGCGCCCCGCTGATGGCGCGGCTGAAGGCGCTCGAAAGCGCCCACTGGCGGGCCGAGCCGACCTTCCCTGCCGCCACGCCCGGCGAAATCGCCCCGATCACCATGCCGCATGATCTCTCCGCTGTGGTCGGCACCCGCCGCGATGCCACGGCCGAAGAAATCGACGCCGCCTTCGCCCGCGCCGCACAGATCCAGCCCGGCTGGGATGCATTGGGCGGCGAAAAGCGTGCGCTGCTGCTGGAAGAGGCCGCCGACCTGTTCGAGGCGCATACCGACGAATTCCTCAGCCTGTGCCAGCGCGAGGCCGGCAAGACCCTGCTCGACGCCGTGCTCGAACTGCGCGAGGCGGTGGATTTCCTGCGTTATTATGCTGAGGGCGCGCGCCAGCGATTCGGCCAGCCTACCATCCTGCCGGGGCCGACGGGGGAGGAAAACTCGCTGTCGCTCCATGGGCGCGGGGTGTTTGCCACCATATCGCCGTGGAACTTCCCGCTGGCGATCTTCACCGGCATGGCGGCAGCCGCGCTGGCGGCGGGCAATTCTGTCATCGCCAAGCCCGCCGAGCAGACCCCGCTGATTGCCGCGCTGGCTGTCAGGCTGTGCCACGAGGCCGGCATCCCGCCCGAGGCGCTGCAATTGTTGCCCGGCGCAGGGGCGGTCGGACAGATGATCACCGCCGATCCGCGGCTGGCCGGGGTCGCCTTCACCGGTTCGACCGAGACTGCGCAGGCGATCAACCGCACGCTGGCGGGCAGGGATGGCCCGATTGCCACCCTGATCGCGGAGACCGGCGGGCAGAACGCGATGATCGTCGACAGCTCGGCCCTGCCCGAACAGGTGGTGCGCGACGTGCTGGGCAGCGCCTTCCAGAGCGCCGGCCAGCGCTGTTCGGCGCTGCGGGTGCTCTATCTGCAGGATGATATCGCCGATCAGATGCTGGAAATGATCCGCGGCGGGTTCGAGGCGCTGATTATCGGCGATCCGGCGCGGTTTTCGACCGATGTCGGCCCGGTTATCGATCCCGACGCGCAGGCCCGGCTCGAACGCCACGTCGCGCGCTGCCTTGCCAGCGAGCGCAAGGTCACGCGCCTTCCGCTCCCGCCCGGGATCGCGCAAGGCTGCTTCGTTGCGCCGACCATCGTCGAACTCGGTTCGATCCGCGATCTGAGCCGCGAACATTTCGGCCCGGTGCTGCACGTCGCGCGCTTCAGGGCGAGCGAACTGGGTCAGGTGATCGATGATATCAACGCCACCGGCTATGGCCTCACGCTTGGCCTGCACAGCCGCATCGCGGAAACCCGGCGGTTCGTGCAGGCGCGTGCGCGGGTCGGCAATTTCTACGTCAACCGCAACCAGATCGGGGCGGTGGTGGAAAGCCAGCCTTTTGGCGGCGAGGGGTTGTCGGGCACCGGGCCTAAGGCGGGCGGGCCGCATTACCTCACGCGCTTCGCCACCGAGCGGGTGATGACGATCGACACCACCGCGGCGGGCGGCAATGCCAGCCTGCTGGCCGCCGGTTAGACAGCGGGCTAGGCAGCGGGGGGCAAGCGCGGCTATCTGATCGGCCATGTCCGATACGCCGCCCCCCCCGCCATCTGCCACGCTGTCTCCCCTGCCGCCCCGCACCATCAAGGTGGCGAGCTACAACATCCACAAGGGTGTTGGCACTGATCGCAAGCGCGATCCGGCCCGCATCCTCAAGGTGCTGGAGGAGATCGACGCCGATATCGTCGCGCTTCAGGAGGCCGATCTGCGGTTTGGCACGCGCGCCAGCGTGTTGCCGCCGTTCCTGATCCAGAACCACACGGATTACACCGCCGTGCCGCTCGACGTGCAGCACGATTCGATGGGGTGGCACGGCAATGCCATTCTGGTGAAGGACAGCGTGACGGTGGAACATCACGACATCATCCACATGCCCTGCCTCGAACCGCGCGGGGTGGTGACAGCGACGCTGGAGATCGGCGGGGCAAGCATCAGCATCTACGGAATGCATCTTGATCTGTCGGGCCTGTGGCGTGTGCGGCAGGCCCGGGCGATCGCCGCGCTGGCCGAGGAAGCCCGCGAGCACCGGCCCACGGTGCTGATGGGCGATCTCAACGAATGGCGCGCACAGGCAGGCTGTTTCCGCGAGTTCAGCCGCAATTTCAGCATTCTGGATACCGGCCCCAGCTTCCACGCCGCGCGCCCGGTGGGGCGGCTCGACCGGATCATGCATTGCGAACGGCTGATCGCCAAGGACTGCGGCGTCCACCGCAGCGCCCTCGCCACGATCGCATCCGATCACCTGCCGGTATGGGCCGAGTTCACGCTGGGACAGCGCGCGAGCGAATGACCGCTATCGGGCCAAGCGCCGGGTTGGCTTGTCCGTCGTCAGAACATTTGGCACAACTTGCGGCGTAGATTAGCGGAGTGCGGACCTCGTCTGGGGGTTGGTTTTAGGCGGCGAGCTTGCGGTGTTGCAAGCGCCGATGTTCGATGGTGTGTCGCTTGATCCTTTCACGCTGATTGAGGATGGAAGCCGCCCTGCCGAGGTAGGCGTCGGCGGGCGTCACGTTGGACAGCGCTTCGTGATAACGCTGGTGGTTGTAGTGCTCGACGAAGGCCTCGATCTGGGCCTCGAGGTCACCGGGCAAGAAGTAGTTTTCCAGCAGGATGCGGTTCTTCAGGGTCTGGTGCCAACGCTC
>NZ_FRDF01000016.1 GCF_900143235.1 Erythrobacter sanguineus
CCCTGCCGTTCGGAACTGGTGGCGAGCAGCATTTCCTGGATGATCGTGTTCATGTCGGCTGCATCGCTCTGGGTCGCGCCGGTCAGCGGGTAGCAGCCCCGCGTCCGGAACCGCACCGACCGCATCACCGGATTCTCCGCCTCGGCCACAACCTCACGAAAAATGTGAATGCTCTCGGCTTCAAGCCGCTCAAGATGGGTCAAACTGCGCATGCGACCGCAGCTATACGCTGCGCTCGTCACGACAAGCGATTTTGCCTTTGCGCCGGGATGGCGCGCCTTGGGCTGTGGCTAACCATGTCGAGACTTGCCCTCAGCTATCAGGCACGCCAGAGACGCGGGCGAAAAGGGAGAAAGACATGAACCAGCCAGCAGGGCCGCTGTCCGGCCTCAGGGTGATCGAATTCAGTGGCATCGGCCCGGGCCCGCATGTCGCCATGTTGCTTGCCGATCTCGGCGCCGAGGTTGTGCGGATCGATCGACCCGGCACGCAGGTGAGCAATCCGGTGGTCGAGCGTGCGCGGCACCGGCTGGCGCTTGATCTCAAGAGCGAAGCAGGCAAAGCGCAAGTGCGCGACGCGGTGGCCAGCGCCGACGTGCTGATCGAAGGGTTCCGTCCCGGCGTGATGGAACGGCTGGGGCTGGGGCCGGAGGAGCTGCTCGCGCTCAACCCGCGCCTCGTCTATGCCCGCATGACCGGCTGGGGGCAGGACGGGCCGCTGGCGCACGCCGCGGGGCATGATATCAATTACATTGCTATCACCGGCGCGCTTGCAGCGGTCGGCAAGCCGGGTGAAACCGCCACCCCGCCGCAAAATCTTGTCGGTGATTTCGGCGGCGGGTCGATGTATTGCGCCTTCGGGATCATGGCTGCGCTCTATGAACGCGAAAAGTCGGGCAAGGGGCAAGTGGTCGACGCCGCGATTGTCGACGGGGCGACCAGCCTCATGAGCTTTTTCTTCGGTGTGCGCCATGCGCCGCACCTTTCCACAGCACGCGGGCAGGGCATGCTCGGCGGCGCAGCACATTTCTATCGCTGCTTTACCTGCGCCGACGGGAAGGAGATCTCGCTGGGCGCGATCGAGCCGCAGTTCTACGCGGAAATGCTCAGCCTTGCGGGCGCACCGGAGGAATTGGCGCAGGGTCAGATGAACCCTGCGAACTGGGACGATTACGCAGACAAGCTCGCCACTTTGTTCCGCACAAAATCGCAGGCCGAATGGTGCGCGTTGCTTGAAGGCTCGGACGCATGCTTTGCCCCGGTGCTTGAACTCGACGAGGCGCGCGAGCATCCGCACATGAAAGCGCGCGGCGCTTATCTGGAGCACGAGGGCGCATGGCACACGGCCCCCGCACCGCGCTTCAGCCGCACACCGGGCAGCGTTCGTTCGAGCGCGGATGATGGCGCGGATGTGGTCGGGCGCTGGCAGGCAGGCGCCTGATGGCGGGCAAGTTCTTTGACGAATGGGTTGTCGGCGAGCGGATCGAGCACGAGATCCGCCGTACGGTGACCGAGACCGACAATCTCCTGTTCTCGACCATGACCCACAATCCGCAGCCGCTGCACCTCGATGTCGAGGCAGCCAAGGCCAGCGGTTACGGGCAGATACTGGTGAATTCGACCTTCACTTTTGCGCTGCTGGTTGGCCTGTCGGTGGGCGATACGACGCTGGGCACGCTGGTGGCCAACCTCGGCTTCGACAAGGTGGTGACGCCCAAGCCGGTGTTCATCGGCGATACCTTGCGCGCGGTTAGCGAAGTCAAGGAACTGCGCGCCAGCAAGTCACGAGCCGATGCCGGGATCGTCACCTGGGTCCATGAAATGTGGAACCAGCGCGATGAAGTGGTGTGCAGGTGCGAGCGGTCAGCCCTGATCCAGCGGCGTGGCTGAGGCCCTGACTTCTCCGCCCAGCGCCTGCCACAACAGGATCCGCGCGCGCAACGCGCGGCCCATCGCTGCCGCCGAGCGCTCGCCGCTGGCATCGGCTGCGCGCCGGGCTTCGAGCACTTCGAGGAAGCTGGCCAGCCCGGCGCGATAACGGGTTTCGGCAAGGCTCGCCGCACGGGTGAGCTGGTCGCTTTCATTCACCGCCAGTCGGGATTCGGTATCGGCGGCAGCCACGATGCCGTAAGCTGCCTCGGCATCGCCCAGCGCCTGAAACACCGCTCCCCGATAGGCGGCAAAGGCGGCGCGCTTGTCAGCGGCGGCGGCATCGATCCCGGCACCCACGCGCCCGAAATCGAGCAACGGCCCGGCGATCCCGGCGGTCAATGTGCCGACGATCGAATCGTTGAAGAAATCCTCGGGATCGAAAGCCAGCAGGCCGATCACGCCCGACAGCGTGATCCGCGGGAAGCGTGCACGCGCAGCGGCGGCGAGATCGGCATCGCTCGCCGCAAGGTTGGCGGCTGCAGCGGCGACATCGGGCCGGTTGGCAAGCAGGTCTGATGGCAGCGCGGCGGGTGCTTCGGGGAGCGCCAGTGACGACACCGGAGCAGCCAGCGCCGTGCGCACGGCCGCGCCGTCCTGCCCGGTCAAGGTCACCAGCCGCCCGGTCAGGCGCGCGCGCTCGCTTTCAAGCGCGGCGAGGCGCACCTGCGACGAACTGGCGGTTGCTTCGGCCCGCACCCGGTCGAAACCCGGCGCAATACCGGCATCCTCGCGAACCTTTGCCAGCCCCGCGAGCTGCTGGGCCGCGGTGATATCGGCCTGGATTGCAGCGGTGCGCGCATCAAGCACGCGCCAGTCGGTAACGCTCGCGGCAATTTCAGCCAGCAGCGCCAGCCGCACGCCCTGCGCCTGCGCACTGGCAGCATCGATCCGGGCAATCGCAGCGCGTTCCTGTGCCTTCAGCTGCCCGAAGATATCGGGATCCCAGCTGGCGGCGATATTGGCGCCGTAGGATGTCTGTTCGCGCGGAATGAAACCCTGCTGCCCTGCTTGCCCGAATTGTGCGGGGTTGATGCGGTTGCGGGTGATCTCAGAACCTGCGGCGATGTTGGGCATTCGCTCTGCACCAGCGCGGCGTACGCCTGCACGCGCGGCCTCGATACGCGCAGCCGCTTCTGCGAGGCTCGGCGCGTTGGCCAGCGCGGCGCCCGATAATGCGCGATAGGCCGGATCATCCTGCGGCAAGAGCGCGGCCAGGCTGCTCCCCGACGCCGGGTCGGGCAGGAAGAAGTAGTTTTCGGGCAGCGCCGGTATCGGCGTCGCGATCTCTGGCGCGGGTTGCATCACGCAGGCGGCCAGCACCAGCGGCAGCAGTGCCGCGCTGGCGATCGGACCAAGCTTTGGGGAAACGGGGCGCATCGCCTTAGCCCTCCGTATCCGCCGGCGCATCCTTGGCTGGGATGAAGGCGTCCACTTGCTGACCGACGCGGAAATCGTCGCTTTCGGGCAAGGCATAGATCAGTTGCACGACCCGTACATCGACCCGTTCGGCGGCGCTGTTGGTGAGCGAACGCTTGGGCACCACCTGCGGCTCCGCGCGCACAAAGGCGGCATTGACGTGGAGCTCGGCCGCCCCGCGCGGGCTGACCACTGCCGGTGCGCCGAGCTTGACCCGCGCAGCCTCGTTCTCGTCGATATCGATGCGCACGTGAAGCGGATCAGTATCGCCCATCTGGATGAAGGGCTGGGTGTTGCCGCCGCCTTGTGTGGCAACGAATTCGCCCGGGCGGATATTGACGGCCAGTATCTCCCCGGCAATCGGCGCGCGCACGGTCAGGCGCTCGATCTCGGTGCGGGCAGCTGCGGCGGCGGCCTGCGTCGCGGCAAGGCGGGCGCGGGCAAGGCCGAGGCGGCTGGTGGCCGCGGCTTCCTCACCTTCGGCGCGGATCACTTCGGCGCGGCTGACGGCGGCAGGGTCGGTCAGGCTGCGGTAGAGATCGAGCTGCTGGCGGGCGGTCCGCTCTGCCGCCATCGCCTCACTAATGGCCGCACGCGCCTCGCTGATCGCGGCGGCGGCCTGCGTCAGGCTGGCGCGGGCGGCGCGGGCATCGACGGTGAACAGCACTTCGCCCTGGGCCACCCTGTCGCCCGGCTTGACCCTTACATCGGTTACCAGACCCGACAGCGCCGAGCCGATGTCGATGACCTCGCTCGCCGGTTCGACGATGCCTGCCCCGGCCACGCGTGGCGCATTGGCCAGCGCGCCGACCGCCTTGGGCGGCTGTTCGGCCGGTTCGACGGTGTCCCTGTTGGGCAGTTTGCCGATGATGAACCAGGCCGCCATGATCACCCCGACCACCGCAATGATCGGCAGGATCTGGCGCGAGAAACTCAGATTGCGGGGCAGGAGAGCCATGATGTCCTCGGGTTGCGGGAGAAAGGGATAGCGCTGCGCGAAGGGTGGGGGGCATCAGTGATCATCGGGCATGTCCTTGCCGTCATGGGTGATGCGCCCGTCCTCGAGCACGATGATACGGTCGGCGAGATCGAAGATACGGTTGTCGTGGGTAACGATGATGCAGGCGCGATCGGGAGCGACCGCGACTTCGCGCAGCAGGTCCATCACCCGCCGGCCCGAACGCGCATCGAGCGCGGCGGTTGGTTCGTCGCAGACGACGAGGCGCGGTTCGTGCACCAGCGCGCGGGCAATGGCGACGCGCTGCTGCTGCCCGCCCGAAAGCTGGCGCGGCAGCTTGTCCGCCTGATCGAGGATGTTGAGCTTTTCGAGCAGCACCTTGGCCCGTTCGCGCGCTTCGTTCACGGCCATGCCCTTGGCGATCAGCGGCACTGCGGCATTGGCGGCGGCATCGATCGAGGGGATGAGATTGTACTGCTGGAAGATAAAGCCGATATTGTTGAGACGGAAATTGACCAGCTCGGTGTCCGTCAGCTTGTAGATGTCGGTGCCGAACACCTTCACCTCTCCCGCCGTCGGATAGAGGATGCCGCACATGATCGAGATCAGCGTGGTCTTGCCCGATCCGCTTTCGCCCACGACATAGGTCATCTCGCCCGAACGGACGTCGGCGTCGATCCCGTGCAGCACGCGGATGGTGGTCTGCCCGGCCTCGAAATCGCGGGTGATGCCGCGCGCACAGATCGCAGATTGCGGGTCGCAGCCGCCGATCGCCTGGGTGTTCATGATGGCCGTCTCGCTCACCGGAACACCGAAGCCGGTTCGGTCTTGAGCACGCTGCGGATCGCAATCAGGCCGGTAATGGCGAGAATGATCACCACCGCCACGAAGCTGATGAGCGGGATCTGCCAGGGGATGTAGAAGCCCTTGAAGAAGGGGTTGGAGGAAAAGGCGGAGATGAACAGCACCGTCCCGATCACGCCCAGCGCATAGCCGATCAGCCCGACCAGCCCGGCCTGCGCGCCGACCATCGTAATGATCTTGCCATTGGTGACGCCGATCGCCTTCAGGGCCCCGAACTGCTTGATGTTGTCGCGGATGAACAGGCTGAAGGTCAGCCCGACAATGGCCACGCCGACGACGAAGCCGAGGAACACGGTGATGCCGAAATTGGTCGGGATGCCGGTGTTCTCGATGATGAAATTGACCCCGGCCTGAGCGAATTCGTCACGCGTGCGGGCCTTGAGGCCGGTCTCCCGTTCGATCCGGGCGGCGACATCGGAGGGGGTTTGTCCTTCGCTCACCCCGACCAGCACGAAGCTCAGGCGGTTGCGCGTGCCGGGGACGAAATTCAGCGCGTTGGAATAGCGGGTGTAAAGCACCACCGTGCTGGTGAAGCTGGGAATGGCATCGGCAACCCCGCGGATCACCGCGCGCTGGTCATTAAGTTCAAGCCGCTCGCCCACGGGATCGATTTCCGATGGGAAGAAATTCAGCGCGCCAGTATCATCAACCGCGACCGCATCAGGCGCGAACAGCACCGATTTATCGCCTTTGGCCATGCGTTCAGGCAGGCCGATCAGCGTCGCATCATCGACCCCGATCACCGCCACGCCTTCAAGATCGCCTTCCCTGGTGCGCACAGTGGCCTGTGCGCGCAGATGCGGCACAGCCCATTCGACGCCTTTGACCGATCGCACCTTGTCGAGCGCGGTCGGAGGCATGGCATAGCTGACATCGGTGGTGCGGCTGACCGGATCCATCACCCAGACCTCCGCCTCGGGGGCGTTGTAGACGCCGCTGGCCCCGCGCTGCACCAGATTGACGAAGATTGTCATCTGCTGGGTGATCAGCAGCGTCGAAAAGGCGATGCCGAACAGCAGCCCGTAGAACTTCTGGGCATCGCCGGTAAGCATCCTGATGGCTATCCAGAGCACGCTGGGGGACCTTTACGAGCAGACGGGGTTGCGTGAGTGGGCGAATCAAAGCATTATTGAACGGTTGCGTTTAAATGAACGGAGTCGTTCACTTTGTCAATCGGCGGTTCGCCAGAAAAAACAGGTTTTTGCGTCCCGCGCCGTGCGGGCCGTCCGCTCGACTCGGTCAAACGGCGTGCGATTATCGAAGCCGCCGCGCAGCATTTTTTTCACGGCGGCTTCGCTGCCACCGCGATCGAACAGGTCGCCGCCGATGCCGGGGTTTCCAAGGTCACGATCTACAATCAGTTCGGTGACAAGCGTGCCCTGTTTACGGCTGCGGTCGAATTCGAATGTGAAAAGATGCGCGGACATTTCTCGCTCGATGCTTTGCCTTCGGGCCCGATCCGCGAGCGTCTCATCGCGATTGCCGAGGTGATGTCCGCCTTCCTGTTCCGACCCGAGATGATCCAGTTCGAACGCCGCATCGCTGCCGAAACCGAACATGATCCGGCAATCGGTGAGGCTTTTCTTGCGGCCGGACCACGGCGGATGAAAGATGGATTTGCCGCCTATCTGCGGCGCGCGGTAGAGGCCGGAGAGCTGGTGATCGAAGATGCCGAGCTGGCTGCCGAACAATTCGTTTCGATGTGCAAGGGCATGGGTGATCTCGAGCGCCGCTTCGGCGCCGACGTCAGCCCGGAAAGCCGGCAGTCCCGCATTATCGGTGCGGTCGATGTGTTCCTTGCCGCCTATGGTGGGCCCGGCGCGCGCAGCGGACATCGATAATCCGCATCATCCTGTTCGAAAATTAGCATCACCGCGGCCCGCGTGCATTATCTTGCCATTCACCCTGCGCGCCCTACATTGAACGGGTGAGAAAGGAATCCAGCCGATGAGCGACCAGAACGATCCGCAGCAGCAGCCTGACGGGCCCAACCCATGGGTCAGGCAGTTGATGATCTGGGGCGGGATTTTCCTCGCCCTGTTGCTGGTGGTTACCTTGTTCAGCAATGCCGGGCAGACCCCTGGCACGGCGATCCGTTATTCCGACTTCCGCGATGCGGTCGCTCAGGGTGAGGTGCAGGACGTGCAGCTTGGCGACGAGCTGATCACCGGCACGCTCAAGAACGGGGAGACCTTCTCGACTGTTCCGGTTCCCAACGACATCGAGATTACCGGTCTCATGGAAGACAACGGGGTGCAGTTCACCGGTCGCCAGCGCGAACAGCCGAACATGCTGCTTTATATTCTCCTCAACTCGCTGCCATTCCTGCTGATTCTCGGCATTGCCTTCTTTGCCCTGCGCCAGATGCAGAAGGGCGGCGGCGGCGGCGCGATGGGGTTTGGCAAGTCCAAGGCCAAGCTGCTGACGGAGCGTTCGGGCAAAGTCACGTTCAATGATGTCGCCGGCATTGATGAAGCGCGCGAGGAATTGCAGGAAATCGTCGAGTTCCTGCGCGATCCGCAGCGCTTTTCCAAGCTTGGCGGCCAGATCCCCAAGGGCGCGCTGCTGGTCGGTTCGCCCGGCACCGGCAAGACCTTGCTCGCCCGCGCGATTGCGGGTGAGGCGGGCGTGCCGTTCTTCACCATTTCCGGTTCCGACTTTGTCGAGATGTTTGTCGGCGTCGGCGCGAGCCGCGTGCGCGACATGTTCGAACAAGCGAAAAAGAACGCACCGTGCATCGTCTTCATCGACGAAATCGACGCGGTCGGCCGTTCGCGCGGCAATGGGCTTGGCAATTCCAACGATGAACGCGAACAGACATTGAACCAGTTGCTGGTCGAAATGGACGGGTTTGAAGCCAACGAAGGCATCATCATCATCGCCGCGACCAACCGTCCCGACGTGCTTGACCCCGCGCTGCTGCGTCCGGGCCGGTTCGATCGCCAGGTCGTGGTGCCGATCCCCGATATCGACGGGCGCGAGAAGATTCTCGGCGTGCACATGAAGAAGGTGCCGCTGGCGCCTGACGTTAACCCGCGGGTGATCGCACGCGGCACGCCGGGCTTTTCGGGTGCGGACCTTGCCAACCTCGTCAACGAAGCTGCCCTGCTGGCCGCGCGCCGCAACAAGCGGCTGGTGGCGATGCAGGAATTCGAGGACGCCAAGGACAAGGTCATGATGGGCGCAGAACGCCGCAGCATGGTGATGACCGACGACGAGAAGAAGATGACCGCCTATCACGAAGCCGGCCATGCGATCGTTTCGGTGCACGAAGACGCGTCCGATCCGATCCACAAGGCCACCATCATCCCGCGCGGCCGCGCGCTGGGCATGGTGATGCGCCTGCCGGAGCGGGACTCCTATTCCTATCACCGCGACAAGATGCACGCGAACCTGTCGGTCAGCATGGGCGGGCGCGTGGCGGAAGAAATCATCTTCGGCCATGACAAGGTGTCCTCGGGCGCTTCGTCCGACATCCAGTATGCGACCGATCTGGCGCGCAACATGGTGACCCGCTGGGGGATGAGCGAGAAGCTCGGCCCGCTGCAGTATGAATCGAGCCAGGACGGCTATCTTGGCATGGGGCAGACGATGCGCACCATGGCGTCGGATGAAACCAACAAGCTGATCGATGCCGAAATCAAGGCGCTGGTCGAAGGCGCGCATTATCGGGCAACCGATATCCTCAAGACCCATGAGGATCAGCTTCACCTGCTCGCTCAGGCGTTGCTCGAATACGAGACGCTGACCGGGGAGGAGATCAGGATCCTGCTGGAAACCGGCAAGGTCGATCGCCCGGATTCGCCGCGCGGCCCCAGCATCCCGCAGGCAGTGCGCGGTTCGGCCATTCCCAAGGCGGGCAAGCGGTTTGGCGGTTCGAAGGAATCGGGCGGAGACGAGGCCCCTCAGGGCGCCTGACCCGATCTTGTCCTGATTTTGAGGGCGTCCGGAGCGATCCGGGCGCCCTTTTCATCGGCATTCAGAACGCCCCCAGCACCAGCAGGGCCTGCAGGAACAACAGCAGCACGATGGTGATGAAGAACAACAGCAGGAAGAAGCGCCACAGGGCTGAAAGCCGGGTCAGGCCATAGGCATGCTTCAACTGCTTGTAGAGGTGCAGCGGGGCCGCAATCGCAAACAGCGTGAAGGCCCAGCCGAGGCCGCCGGGAAGGGCGCTGATGATCGACATGGCGATAAACAACAGCGACATGAACGCCAGCGAATAGGTTACAAACACGGCGTGGTCATAGGCCTTGAACTTGCGACGCCATGCGAACAGCAGCCAGACGAAGGGGATCGACAGCGGGATCAGCAGCCAGCTGAACTTATATCCGTTGGCCTGCATCTTGTAGAGCATCAGGCCGGGGTTCTTCTGCCACTTCTCGACCATTCCGCGGTCGATTGTCTCGATCCCCGTCACGTTGACCTCGATCCCGTCTTTCGCCGTCGCCTTATTCGGGCGGCCGTCGAGCACCATGTTCAGTCCCTTGAGCTCGCTGTCGATCTCGGCCTTGCGCGGATCGGTCTCGCTCAGGTTGTTGCCCTCCTCCTCAAGCGTGGTGATCTGATCGCGGATATTGTTCTGAAAGGCGCTACCCTCGCCCGTGCCGAAGAAGTTGCCCGACAGGTCGGCCGGGGCGGAAAGGCCCACCATCTGGAACACCGCGAACATCGCGAAGACCGCGAACAGGAACATCGCCATCGGGCTGACGAACTTGGCGCGCTCGCCTTCGATGTAGCGGCGGGTGAGCTGGCCCGGCTTGAAGGCCAGCAGCGGCAAGGTGTTCCACAGCTTGCCATCGAGATGCAAAACGCCGTGCATGATATCGTGGCCGATTGCCGCAAGGCTGCGGTGGACATGCGCCTTCTGGCCGCATTGCCCGCAGTAATGGCCCGTCACCATGGCCCCGCAATTGGCGCATTCCGCTGGCGAATGCGGCGCGCCGGATGCCTCGCCATGGGCCGGCTCCACCACCCGGCCGAACAATCCGCCTTCGATGACCGCGCCGATCCCTTCACCTACACCATTCATCG
This sequence comes from Erythrobacter sanguineus, assembly GCF_900143235.1. Classification (GTDB taxonomy): domain Bacteria; phylum Pseudomonadota; class Alphaproteobacteria; order Sphingomonadales; family Sphingomonadaceae; genus Erythrobacter; species Erythrobacter sanguineus. The sequence continues at coordinate 10,205 of NZ_FRDF01000016.1, forward strand.
CCAGCGCCCTTTCGTCCTTTGTGACAGCGCAATTGTGACGGTAAAAATCAGCCGAGACCAGCCGCGCCTATGCCTGCCGCTATCGCGAAGCGAGCTTGCGTTCGATGGCGGTCCACAATTGGGCAAAGCTGCGCGTGGCCGGGGCGCGCGGCGCAAAGGCGCCCACCGGCTTGCGTTCGACCGCGCATTGTTCGACCGCGCTTGCCAGCGGGATCGCGGGCCATTTCGGATTGGCCGTGCGGGCATCGCGGTGCAGCGTGCGGCGAAGGTCGATCATCGACAGCACTGGCAGGATCGGCGGATGGCCCTTGCCCGACCCGCGCACTTCCTCGACCACCACCTCAAGAGCGCGGGACGACAGCGGCGAGGGCGGCAGCGGCACGATCACCAGATCGGCGGCACGCATCACCTGCGCGCTCACCTCGTTGAGCACCGGCGGGCAGTCGAAGATGATCCGATCGTAGTTTCTGGTCAGCCCTTCGACCAGCTTGAGGAGGCGTTTCTTCTTGCCCAGCCGATCAAGCTGACGGCCCAGCGTGCGGATGCTTTCATCGGCGGGTAGCAGATCGAGATTGGTGTAGCCGGTGGTCTGGATCAGCCTGGCCGGATCGACCCCGTCAGCAAACACGCTTTCGGCCGCGCGCTTCTTCTTCGGATCAATCCCGAGCAGAAAGCCCGAGCCATTGGCCGGATCGAGATCCCACAGCAGCGTCTTGCGACGCGAGATGTTGGCCGCGCACCACGCCAGATTGACCGCCAGCGTCGTTTTCCCGACCCCGCCCTTCACGCTGTAGACCGCAATTGTTGCCATGCCTTGCCGCAGCCCCTGGATGTTACGCTTTGATTACAGCCTGATGGGATAGGCGTGCAAGCCGCAAAGGCAAGCGCAGGGCGGGGCGGGTCAGAATCCGGTCATTCAGCAGCCCACGAAAAAGGCCGCCCGAAAGCGGCCCTGTCCATTTTGTTTCGGGAAAATCAGGCCTTAGCCGTCGTAATCGCTACCCAGCGAAGTGGTGCGCGGCGGCGCCGAAGCGGTAATCCGCAGCGCTTCTGCCGACTGGCTGAGCGAGCCGATTTCATCCGCCTCGTCCTCATCATCAGGCAGGATCTTCTGCAGGCTGGTCACCAGCGATTCGTGCAGGTTCTTGGGCGCGACGGTCTGTTCCGCGATTTCGCGCAGCGCCACGACCGGGTTCTTGTCCCGGTCACGATCGATGGTCAGTTCGCTGCCACCGGAAATCTCGCGCGCGCGCTGGGCGGCCAACAGGACGAGATCGAAGCGGTTGGGAACCTTGTCGACGCAATCTTCAACGGTAACGCGTGCCATGGGCGGCCTTTTTGGTCAGAATCGCGGGGGATGGTCAAGCGCGCAGCTAGGCAGACCGGGGCAAGAAGTCAAGAAACGGACAGCGGCAGGCCCGAAAGCCTGCCGCTCCGAGCCTGTCCGGACCCCGCAGGAAGCCCGGACAGGTGGTATCACCGGGTTACCGGGTGTTCTGGTTGATCGTCACCGCGTTGTTGGTGCCCATCTGGATCACGTGCGACAGGTTCCCCGTGCCGTCCTGATTGACAGTCGCCAGGTTGGAAAGACCACCCTGTTCGATCTTGCTGACATTGAGCGTCCCGCGCTGGTTGGTCACCGCGACATTGTCGCTACCGTACTGGAGCGTTGCAGACATCAGGCCGTCGCCTTGCTGCATCACCGCGACGCGGTTGTTCAGGCCGCCGGCCTTCTGGATCGCCAAGGACGCATTATTGTCCCCAATCTGGGAAATGAAGGCGAGGTCATTGGTCCCCGATTGCACCACGTCCGAGGTGTTGTCATCGCCGGTTTGCCGGACTTCGGCCGAAACCTGGCTGACATAGCCCAGATCATACATCCCGTTCTGGATCAGGCCAGAGCGATTGCGGGCCCCGTTCTGGCGCAGTTCCACCCGCGACAGCGTGCGCGAGGGGGTGTCGGCATCCAGCCTGACCGCGATCTGGTTGTCATCGCCGGTCTGGGACGCGATGGCAAAATTGCTGTTGCCATCCTGTCCGACGATCGCACTGTTGCGATCACCGGTCTGGGCCACCGATGCGAAGTTCGAAACACCGGTCTGATCGATCAGCGAGACGTTCTCTTCTCCCGCCTGCCTGACAGTCGCGCTGGGCGACGTCAGCGGGCTGGTGCGGCGTCGCCAGAATCCGTGCGTGCCGGTCTGGTTGATCACCGACAGGTTGTCGGCACCGCTCTGATCGACGAATGCACCGGGCAGGCGCTCGAACTGGTTGGCAGGCAGGCTCTGGTTGATGATCGAGGCCTGGCCGCTGCCGGTCTGGGTGACAGAGGCAAAGGCACCGGCGCCCGCCTGTGAGATCACCGATCGGCTGTCACTGGCGCGCTGATCGACAATCGCCTCGCCAAGCGCGCCGGACTGGGCGGTCTTGGCAATGTTGCCGCTGCCGTTCTGCGCCACATCGGCGCGGTTTTCCGAGCCATTCTGGAACGTGACGGCAAGGTTGTCGCTGCCGGTCTGCGTCAGGGCCACGCTGCTGTCGCTGCCGGTCTGGTTGAGCAGCGCCGCATTCGCGCTGCCGAATTGTTCGACATCGATCATGTTGCCGGCGCCGGACTGGGTGATCGCGCTGGCATTGCCCGATCCGTTCGCCCCGCCATCATCCAGCGTGGTCTGCGTCAAAGTGATCGTGCTGTCGCTTGCCTTCTGGAGCACAAGGCTGCTGCCGCTATCACCGAACTGGTCGACCGCAATGTTCGCATCGTCCCCGTCCTGAAACACGTCCGAGGCGCTGCTGCCGGTCTGGTTGACCGTTACGCTCAGCCCGGAGCCGCCGCGCTGGGTGGTGTCGCTGGATGCGCTTTCGCCCCCTTGCGTCACCGCAACGCGGTTGGGGTTCGCGGCATCGGCGCCCTGGCCACTCTGGTCGATGGTCGCCCTCGCACCGCTTCCTGATTGTTCTAGCGTGGCTTCGCTGAAGCGGCTTTCGCCTTGCTGGGTCACATCGGCGGTGTTTTCGGAACCGCTCTGCGTGACTGTAACGATATTGTCGCTGCCGGCTTGCGCAACGCTGCTGTCATTCTGCTGCGCCGTCGCCACCGCCGCCGTGGTAAACGCGAGAAGTGACGCTCCCGCCAGGATCAGGTTCTTCATGCTATTCTCCGTTAGTGAGGCTGCACACGGCTGGGGTGCTTTGTTCGTATGCACAAACAGGACTCTACGCAGTAATGCGTAAAGATGTGGTTAGCCGCCCACGATGCCGCGGCAGTGCGTAAGGGTGGGCAAATTGGAATTGCCTGCGGCCCCGGTTGCCTCGCCCGGTCGCGAGCGGCCTGGTGCCTTGTTGAAAAGTGGTCCAGTCCTGCGGCTTCGTGCTAAGATCAGGAGATGGATACCCCTCCTGATGCCTCCTACCGCGATCCCGATCCCTTCACGGTCCAAGCGCAAGGGCACAGTTTCACCTTCCTGCCCCACGGCGCCGATCGCCTGTCCGCGCTGATCGAAATGATCGAAAGCGCGCAGGCGAGCATCGCCATGTATTACTATCTGTTCGACGATGATGTGTGCGGCACGCAGGTGCGCGACGCGCTGGCAGACGCAGCGCGGCGCGGGGTGGCGGTGCGGCTGATCGTCGATGATTTCGGCAATGACGCAGGCCGGGCCTTCTTCGACCCGCTGATCGAGGCGGGCGGGAGTTTCGCGCTGTTCTCCTCGCGCTGGAGCATGCGCTATCTGGTCCGCAACCACCAGAAGATCGTGATAGCCGACGATCTCAGGGCGATGACCGGCGGGGCCAATGTCTCGGATCACTATTTCAAACCGCCCGAGGAAAACGGCTGGTGCGATCTGTCGGTGATCATCGAAGGGCCGGTGGTTGCAAAGTTCGTGGCGTGGTTTGCGCTGGTCAACCGCTGGGTCCAAAGCGAGCAATCCGGACAGGTCGAACAGTTGCGCCAGTTGCGCGATATCGTCAGCCGGTGGGATGCCGGGGATGGCCCTGTTCGCCTGCTGGTCGGCGGCCCGCTGGTGCGCGATGGGCATTGGGCATGGCAGTTCCGCCAGGATCTGATCCGGGCCAAACGGCTGGATGCGGTCTCGGCCTATTTCTCGCCCCCGCGCAGTTTCCGCCTTCAGATCGCCAAGCTTGCGCGGCGCGGGCGGGTGCGGCTGATCATGGCGGGCAAATCCGATATCGGCGCGGCGATCGACATGGCGCGGCTGCTTTACAGGAAACTGCTGGCGGCCGGCACCAGTATCTTCGAATTCCAGCCGTGCAAGCTGCACATGAAGCTGATTGTGGTCGATGATGCCAGCTATGTCGGCAGCGCCAACCTCGACAAGCGTTCGTTCCGCATCAATGTCGAACTGATGGTGCGGATCGAGGATGCCGCGGTGGCCGCCGCCTTGCGCGGCATGATCGACCATTTCGAAAGCGCGAGCATCGCTGTCACGCCGCAATGGTATGCGCGGCTGGCTGGCCCGTTCACCCGGCTGCGCTGGCGGCTGGCCTACTGGATGTCGCTGGCCGATTATCGCGTCAGCAGCCTGTCAGCGCGCTAAGGGTCGCCGCCAGCCTGCGTGTTGGAGACACATGAGACACTGTACAGGGCCGGAAATCCCCGCCCCCCAAACGCGCATCGTGGGCAGATTGCGGGGCGGGGCAATGGTCCATGCACGCAAGCCTGCCCGTTATATGCCGGGTAGGAAAGCTGCACGGCTGCCCCGGCCAGCGGGCGGCCGGTAACGGATCGGCAGGATCGGTGAACGAAAACCGCTCCAATTGCCAGATGACGGGAAGTGTGTGTTAAGATCGCACTGCAAGTTATCGCTTGGGGGGAGAAATACATCACGACCATCCACCAAAGATTGCGTCAGCAACACCTCAGGACCGTCAGCGGATCATGTCGGCAGTCATGCTCGCATTCGCGACTGATCCTATGATGCGTTTTGCATCGCCCACGGCCGACAAATACCTAGGGCCACTTCTTGAATTCATGACCTTGTTTGGCGGCAACGCCTTTCACCGCTCATTACGCCAATGTATCGTGCGGCACGCCGATGATCGCGGGAAGTGGATTATCTTGACCCGCCAGATCGAGCGACTTCAAAATCCATCCGGTTTTATGCCCGCTCACCACCCGATTCCTGACGCAGGACGGCCCAGACACCGCCCGAAAGCGGCCATTGCCCCAACGCACCTCGCCGCGCCTCATTCGTAGCCGTAGTCGGAGTAATCCTTGAAGCTGGGTGAGGTGAATTTGGTGATGTCGCTCTGGAAATGGAGCGGGACATTGCCGGTCGAACCGTGGCGCTGCTTGGCGACGATCAGCGTCGCTTTGCCCACCATCTGTTCGAACTTTTCCTCCCACGCGCGGTATTTTTCCTGCACGTCCGGGGTGGAGTTGGCATCGGGCGTGTCGGGCTTGACCAGCATCTGATAGTAATCCGAGCGGAAGATGAACCACACCATGTCCGCATCCTGCTCGATCGAGCCGGATTCGCGCAGGTCGGACAATTGCGGGCGCTTGTCCTCGCGGCTTTCGACTGCGCGCGACAGCTGCGACAGGGCGATCACCGGCACCTGCAATTCCTTGGCCAGCGTTTTCAGGCCCCGGCTGATTTCGGAAATCTCGTTGACGCGGTTGTCGTTGGCGCGGCCCGAACCTTGCAGCAATTGCAGGTAATCGACCACGATCAGCCCGATATCATGCCGCCGCTTCATCCGCCGTGCGCGGGTGCGCAGGGCGGCGATGGTGAGCGCCGGGGTGTCATCAATATAAAGCGGCAATTCGGACAGCCGCTGGCTGGCGAACGACAGCTTCTGGAACTCCTCGCGCGACAATTTCCCGCTGCGCAGGTTTTCCGATGATATCTCCGCTTGTTCGGCCAGAATACGGGTGGCGAGCTGATCGGCGCTCATTTCAAGGCTGAAGAAGGCGACCGGCGCGCCGTAATTGAATTCGCCCCCGTCGCGCTGCCATTCCAGATGCTGTTCAGCGCAGTTGAACGCGATGTTGGTGGCCAGCGAAGTCTTGCCCATGCCCGGCCGTCCGGCAAGGATGATGAGGTCGGAATTGTGCAGGCCCGACGTTTTCTGGTCGATCGTGGCCAGCCCGGTGGTTTTGCCCGACAGCCCGCCGCCCGAATTCATCGCCGCTTCGGCCATCTTGATCGCGGTCAGCGCGGCATCGCGGAAGGTCGCCGCCTCGCGCCCGGTCGCCGCACCTTCGGCCACGCGGAACAGATCAGCCTCGGCCTGCGCGATGCGATCCATCGGCGAGGTGTCTTCAGAGGTATCAAGCGCGCCTTCGACCAACCCGCGCCCGACGCTCACCAGCTCGCGCAGCAGGGCCAGATCATAGATCTGCTGCGCCAGTTCGCGCGGGGCCAGCAGGCCCGCTCCGCTGGCGGTAAGCTGCGCAAGGTAGGACGTGCCGCCCAGATCCTTGAGCGGTTCGTCAGCCTCGAAATAGGGGCGCAAGGTGACGGGCGAGGCCGTGGCATTGCGCTCGATCAGCACCAGAATGCGTTCGTGGATGCGCTGGTGGACCGGTTCGAAGAAATGTTCGGGCCGAATCGGCACCTGCAATTCCTCGATCACCCGGTTATCGATCAGCACCGCGCCAAGAAACGCGGCCTCGGCCTCGAGATTCGCCGGCAGCTTGCGCAGCGGACTGTCCGCTGCAGGCGCTGACGCGCTGATCGGAGTGACTTTTTCGGGTTCGGCCATGCGCGCCTGATGCGCTGTGCGGGACGCATCAGGCAAGAGCGAAACGCGCCAATATTTATTTTCCCGGCTGTGGATAGCGGGGAGATTTCATCGAAGTGCTTGAAGTGCGGCCCCTGCATCTGCGAAGGCGGGTGTATGGTCGATCTGCCGCCCGATTCCCTGCCCATCTCGCCCGCCGCCGGAGGTTCGGGCGCGTACCGCATTGGGGAGGTGACGCTCGACGAGGCGACGATCCTGTGGCGCAACGCCGATGTCGAGCAGGAACGCCGGGTCGCGATCTATGACCTGATCGAGGAAAACACCTTCAAGCCGCTGCGCGCCGCCGAGCGCGGGGGCAAGGGGCCGTATCACCTGCACCTTTCCGTCAATGACGGGCGGCTGGCGATGGATATCAGCGACAAGGCCGGGCAATTGCTGGAAACCCTGCTGATCGGCATGGCCCGTTTCCGCCGCCCGATCCGCGAATATTTCGCCATTTGCGACAGTTATTATCAGGCGATCCGAAAGGCCACCCCGACCGAGATCGAGACCATCGACATGGCCCGCCGCGGCATCCACAACAACGCCGCTGAGCTGCTGCTTGAGCGGCTGGAAGGCAAGGTCGAGACCGATTTCGCCACCGCGCGGCGGTTGTTCACGCTGATCTGCGTGTTGCACATCAAGGGCTGAGGCGGCAGGGGATGGCCCGCAAGCGTCCCCGAAGGACGGCATCGGCGCGCGCCGTGTCGCGTGGGGGCACATGGCGCTGGATGCTGCGCGGTTTTGCGCTGGTGGGGCTGGTGGCCTTCGCCTTTGCCGCATGGTTGTGGTGGGACATGCGCGAATGGCAGCCGGACGAAGCGCTTTATCCCGAACAGGGGGCGGTGATCGCCAGCGGGGCCGGGCCGGTGCGGTTCGAGACGATCCGCGCGCTGGGCGGGGCGTTTGTCTATCTTGAACTTCCCGTCACCGGCGGGGCAGCCGATCCGGGCTTTGCCGCGCGGCTGGGTGCGGCGCGTGCGGCGGGTCTCAGGGTCGGGGTGATCCATCCCTTCGATCCGTGCCAGCGGGCTGATCGGCAATCAGGCGATTTCACCCGCCAGATCGCCCGCGATCCCGAACTGCTGCCGCCTGCGATCACCTTGGTGCCGCTGGCTGATGGCTGCAATCCGAACGTCAGCGACGCAGCGGTTGAAAGCGAGCTGATGACGCTGATCAACCAGATCGAAATGCACACCGGCAAGCCTGCGATCCTCAGGCTGGGGCGGGCGTTCGAAGGGCGGCATGGCATCGCGACCATGATCCAACGTGACCTGTGGCTGATGCGTGACCGCGCCCGGCCCGACTATGCCGGGCGGCCATGGCTGCTATGGAGCGCCAACAGCCAGCGGATGACCCAGGCAGCCGAGGAGCCGATCGAATGGGTGGTGGTGCAGAAATGATGCTCGAACCTGCGCAGGAACAGGCGCTGGTCGCCGCTGCCTTGGCCGCGGCAGAGCGGGCCTATGCGCCCTATTCCGACTATCCGGTGGGCGCGGCGCTGTTGTTTGATGATGGCGCGGTGATCACGGGCTGCAACGTCGAGAATGCGAGCTACGGCCTTGCCCTGTGCGCTGAAACGGTCGCCGTGGGCAAGGCGTTTGCCGAAGGGCGGCGCGGCGGATTGCTGGCAGTGGCGGTGGTGGGATTGAAGGCCGGGGCCGCACCGATCACCCCCTGCGGGCGCTGCCGTCAGGTGCTCAATGAAATTGCGGCGCTGGGCAACACCGATCCGCTGGTGCTGTGCATCGGTTCAGACGACACGCGCCGCGTCACGCTGTCAGCGCTGCTGCCGCACGCCTTCGGACCGGCCAATCTCAAGCCGGACTAATTGCCCAGCAGGCCGCCCAGCCCGCCCAGCGGGTTCTTGCGAAAGCCGCGTTCTTCGCGCCCGATATAGGTGAAGATACCGTCCAGCCCCTGATCGGTGACCGAACGGTTGATGCTTTCGCGGTTCAGTCCGGCATCGCGGATAAAGCTGTGCTGCTGGGCCAGCTTGTCGAATTCGCGGTGAATTCCGGCATTGTCGAGCGCGCTGTCGATCAGCGGCTGAAGCCGCGAATGGAGCCGGTCATTGGCGGAGCTGCGCAGATATTGCGTGCCGCCGTCGTCCTCGCGGATAATGCCCGGCGCATCGTCGAAAGACAGATCATCGATCGCATCGCGGAAGATCGGCTTGGCCTCTCCGGCAGCGGTCCCGGCGGCGTCATTGATGCCGCGGGTCAGCCCGTCGAGCAGGCCGAGCCGGCTGCCTGCGCCCATCACCGATCCCAGCAGGCCGCCGCTGCGCCCGCCGGCATTGCCGATGATCGGCAGGCCGATGCGCACATCCTCGTCACCGAAGAACGCCCCCGGCTGCGCCAGCTTGTCGAGCGCGGAATCGGTCGCCTTGCCCAGCAGCGCGGACAGGCCGCCGCCTGCTTTCTTGCCGCCGAGCCGCAATCCGCCCAGCCCTTGCGCGCCGACTGCGGAAGGCAGCAGGATCGCCAGCGAGATGGCCCCCATCCCGGCCATGATCCGGCGACGGGTCAGCAAATCGTGCTGTGATGTCATGGTCTTTCTCCTTTTTGCGCAAGAAACCCGATAGCATACTGGCCACCCGGCGGGGAGAAAAAGGCGCTGCCCCACCCGGTTGCTACCCCGCGCGTGTTTCCAGCCATTCGGCCAGCGCTGCCATGCATTCGCGGCCCAGCAGCTTGCAGCGTTCGGGCGACCAGCCCTGATCGGGCTCGGGGAAATCGGCCAGATCCTTGTACGGCATTTCCAGCGTCATCGCGACCGCGCCGAAACGTTCGGCCAGCTGGTTGGTGCTCATCGACAGGTTGGCGGTGCCGGCGCGCGCCTTGGGATAGCCGAGCTTCGTCTGGAAATCCGGGGTGCGACGGTCAAGGATGCGCTGGTAGAGGGAATAGCCCTCGCCCTGCTGCTCGGTCCATGACGGGATGCCATCGAACCCGGCCAGAAACACGGCCGGGATTGCCTCGTCAGCGTGGACATCCATCGCGAAATCGACGCCGGTTTCATCCATCCGGTTGCGGATGGCGAGCACTTCGGGCGATTTGCCGGGGGTGGGTATGGCCCATTCGCGGTTGAGGTTGCTTCCAACCGCATTGGTTCGCAAATGCCCCCTGCGCGAACCATCGGGGTTGCAATTGGGCACGATATGGATGCGGCACTTCGCTCTGAGCGCGCGCGCGACCGGATCGGCCGGATCGGTCAGGCATTCCAGCGCGCCTTCGATCCACCATTCGGCCTGGGTTTCGCCCGGATGCTGGCGGGCATAAAGCCACACCTGCGTGTTTCCCTCGCCCAGTTCAAGGCAATCGATCGGCTGCCCGTCGATCGTGGTACCAAGGCGGACGTAATCGACCCCCTCGCTCGCCGCGGCTTCAGCGACAAGATCATGGTGCCGTTCCATCGAAAAGGGCGCAAAATAGGCCACCCAGAACACGTCGGAGGCAGGCAGGTGGCGGATCGTCAGCGTGCCGCCTTCCTCGTCCTTGTCGAAACTGCTGGCCGCGCGCGCCCAGTAATCGCGGTCTTCCGACACGCAGGCGTTGTAATCGGGCCAGCCGCCGGGATAGGCGCTGGCATTGAGGCCGGTGATCTTCAGCACCACTTCATTGCCCGCGCTGGCCGCGACGCGGAAATGGAACCACTGGAAGAATTCGGAATCCTGATCGCGGCGGATGGCAAGCCGGGCGGTGCGGTCTGCAATCGCCAGCACTTCGATATTGCCGCTGTCGAAGGCGGCATCCACAAACATCGCGGTCATCAGGATCCCTGGAGCTTCTTGGCGTTGATCGTCACGGTTTCGCCATTGCCACCCGGGAAGTCTTTGAACAACCCGGCGGCGAGCGTCGCTGCGCTGGTGGTGAGCTGCGAAAACGGCGATTTGACCCCGGTGGCAAGCTGAGCGCGGCCTTCCCACAGCGTCTCTCCGTCGGTGCGGGTGATGCGCACGGCAAGATCGGTCAGGACGCTGGGGCTTTCGCGTCCGCCGCCCAGATTGATGCCAACGCCCATGCCCACGCCCGAACCAAAACTGCCGGTCTGCCCGCCAACCCCGACATTCACCGGATTGCCGCGCGTGTCGGCGGCGGCGATGGCATTGCGGCTGGTGCGGATCGCGGCGGTCTGTGCCGCCGGGACGCCTTCCGGCACGACGGTATAGCCGAGCTGCGCCAGTTCCTTGCCAACCGCCGCAGTAAAGGCCGACCGCGCCGCGGCATTGCCGACTTCGTCCGGAAAGCTCAGCATGATCGTGCCTTGCCCAAGCCCGGCCGAATCGGGCGCGACAAAGCGGGTGACCTCGACCGGGCCGGTGTAGGGGCTGGATGCACAGGCCGGCAGCATCAGTGCGGCGGCGCAGGCAAGCAGGGCGATGGGTCGGAAACGGGGCATGGCGATATCCTTTCGTGGCCGACCTTATAGGTGGTGCTGGCGGCTATCCACAATCTCTGCTTTTCGGCACAAGGTGTTGACGTTTTGGCAGAGCAATCCTGTTAGAGGCCCGTTTCATGAATTTGGCCAAGAAACCTCCCGTGCTGGTGACCGGCGGCGCCGGCTATATCGGCAGCCATGCTGTGCTCGCGCTGAAAGATGCGGGCTGGCGGCCTGCGGTGATCGACAACCTTTCAACCGGGTTCCGCTTTGCAATCCCCGATGGCGTGCCGCTGTATAAAGGCGATATTGGCGATGCTGCGCTGCTGGCGCGGATCTTTGCCGAGCAGGGCATGGGTCATGGCAAGGGCGCGATCATGCATTTTGCAGGGTCCATCGTGGTGCCCGAAAGCGTTGCCGACCCGCTCAAATATTATCACAACAACACCGCCAACAGCCGGGCGCTGATCGCAGCGGCGGTGCAGGCGGGCGTGCCACATTTCATCTTTTCCTCGACCGCGGCGACCTATGGCATCCCCGATGTCGCAGCGGTGAGCGAGGATACGCCGCAGCGCCCGATCAATCCCTATGGCTGGTCCAAGCTGATGACCGAGCAGATGCTGGCCGATGTCGCGGCGGCCCATCCGTTCAACTATGGCGTGCTGCGCTATTTCAATGTCGCCGGCGCCGATCCTGCGGCGCGCAGCGGGCAATCCACCGCAGGCGCGACGCATCTTATCAAGGTGGCGATCGAGGCCGCGCTGGGCATGCGCGAATCGGTTGCGGTGTTCGGCACCGACTATGCGACGCCTGACGGGACGGGCGTGCGCGATTACATCCATGTCAGCGATCTGGCAGCCGCGCACGTGCTGACGCTGGAGGCGCTGATTGCCGAGCCAGCGCGCTCGCTGACGATGAATTGCGGCTATGGCCGGGGGTTTTCGGTGCTTGAGGTGCTGGACGCGGTTGACCGGGTGACCAATCGCCAGCTTGATCGCCGCATCCAGAGCCGTCGCGCAGGCGATCCCGATTCGCTGATTTCCGATTCGCGCCACCTGCGGGCCACTCTCGGCTGGGAGCCTGCTCATGCCGATCTCGACACGATCATCGCCCATGCACTGGCGTGGGAGCGCAAGCTGGCCGATTTGCGGGCCGGTTGATCCGGGTGCGCATGGCAGACTCGCATTGACGCGGGGGGGCTTGGTCGCTAACGGCACGCTTCAATTTCCGCGCGTCGGGCCTGCTCCGGCGCGCTTCTCTTTTGGAAACGAAACCCATGAAGATCGTCAACAGCCTCAAGTCGCTGAAGGGCCGCCACCGCGACAACCGCGTGATCCGTCGTCGCGGGCGCACCTATGTCATCAACAAGACCAACCGCCGTTTCAAGGCCCGCCAAGGTTAATTGGCGCGCTGATTGATGCGCGGTGCGGCTGCCATGGGTGGCCGATGAATTCAGCGGCCCGCCTCCTGCAACGGAGCGCGGGCCGACTGCATTTGAGGAGCAGGCGAAGTGCAGCAGGCGGTGGTGTTCGATGTCGGGCGGGTTCTGTTCCAGTGGCAGCTTGCCGCCTTGTTCGAAAAGCTGATCGACGACCGTGAGGAGCTTGACTGGTTTCTCACCCACGTCGTGACCGAGGAATGGCATTTCGAACATGACCGCGGGCGCGCGCTGGCCGACATGGTGCCCGAACGGATCGCGCTGTTCCCGCAATACGAAGCCCATATCCGCGCCTATGCGACGCGTTTCAACGAGACGGTGCCGGGGCCGGTCGCAGGCGCGCATGCGATTGTCGAGCGGCTCCACGCGGCGAATGTGCCCTTGTTCTGCCTGACCAATTTCGGCGACGAGTTCTGGCAGGCCTTCCGCCCGACCCAGCCGATCTTCGACCTGTTCGACGATATCATCGTGTCGGGCGTGGAGAAGGTCGCAAAGCCTCACCCGCGCATCTACGAAATCGTCGAGGCGCGAACGGGCCGGACGGGCGAGGCGCTGTTCTTCACCGATGACAACCCCGCCAACATCGTCGCCGCACAGGCGCGCGGCTGGAACGCGCACCTGTTCACCGACGCGCCAGGGCTTGAGGCCGCATTGGCGGAGGCCCGGCTGCTTTAGGGCTTTTGCCAAAGCTAAATCGGATGCCTTCAAACGACGCCGAAGGCGTCGCAAGGCCGACCGGCCGCCCGCAGGCGCCCGTAGCGAAGCGGAGGAGCAGCGCCGAGGACGCACCCGCGCAAGGCAGGTGCGCAACACAAGGGACTCTTCAAAAAACCCCCGGTCGCGCTTTGGGGAATGCGCGCCGGGGGTTTTGGAGATCCGCGCGGGCTGGAGAGGCGCCCGCGCGGGGAGGATCAGCTACGGGGCTGAATCAGCCGTTGCACTTGGCCAGTTCTTCGGCGGGCAGTTCTTCGCCATCGACCACGAAGCTCGCCACTTCGCCGAACTTGCGGTTGAGGCCGCGGCAGATGCGCAGCGGGCGGGCGCTCGCCTTGTTGGCGACACAGGTGGTGCCTTCGCAGGCCCAGGCCACACCGCTGGCGACCGCGCGGCTTTCGCCCGCCGGAGCCGTCAGCGTGGCGTTGTAATAGGCGCCATTGGCGGCGGTCACCGGGCTGGCGCCCGTGGCCACGCCAAAAGCAAGGCCGGTGTAAAGCACGGCCGAAGCGAGGATGGCGAGCTTGCCAGTGCGGGAAAGAGAGAGGGTATTGGTCATCGGGGGGATCCTTTGCCTTGGTCTGTTTTGGGCGGTTGCGCTGTGGCCCTTGTCATCTCATTTTGCAATGCAACATTTCAATTCGAAACCAGTTGCTATTCGCTACCTAATCGCTTAAGTTTCGACTTGCAACTGAAAACTGAATTTTTTTTGTGACTGCCCGCAAAAGCGGTTACACATTACCCCGCAAGGGGAAGGGACTGACAAAATGGGCGACTTGAGAGAACCGCTGCGCGACCTGATCGAATGCGGTCTGCCGCAGGCGCTGGAGGTGATGGGGGAACGCTGGTCGTTCATGATTCTGCGCGCCAGCTTCAACGGGCTCAAGCATTTCGAGGAATTCCTGAGCGAGCTCGGGATTGCCCGCAACATCCTTTCCAACCGGCTGGCCAAGCTGGTCGAACATGGCATTCTCAAGCGTGAGCCCTGCGCCGATGATCGCCGCAAGATCGAATACCGCCTGACCGAAAAGGGCTTTGATCTGCTGCCCGCAATGGTGGCGCTGCGCCAATGGGGCCAGAAATACGGCAGCGAACAGGTGATCGAGGATCCGGTGCTGGTGGACGAGCATGACCGCCTGCCGATCGGCCCGGTCTCGATTCTCGCGCATGATGGCCGCATCCTTGGCCCGCAGGACTTGTTGCTGGTGCGTCCCGCCAACCTCGGCAAGCGCGCGGATGGCTCGGTTGCCACGCCGGGTGCCGGACTGGGCATCGGCCTGGGCCGGGGCGATGTGGTCGATCTTGCCACGGCAAAAGCGGCCGCCGCCGGATAAGCCGTCGATAGCGGCCCCGGCATGGGTGCCTTCTGCGCCGTGGATCGGTAAGAGCGGCAGGCATGAACGTGGTCGCAAACCCCGATATTCACGAAATCCTGCGCCGCACTTTCGGCTTTCCCGGCTTTCGCGGGCAACAGGAGGCGGTGATCGGGCGTGTCATGCGCGGTCAGCACAGCCTTGCGCTGATGCCGACCGGCGCGGGCAAGAGCCTGTGCTATCAGGTGCCCGCGCTTGCCCGCAATGGCACCGCAATCGTCATCTCGCCGCTGATTGCGCTGATGCACGACCAGATCCGCTCGGCCGGTGCGGCGGGCATCCGCGCTGCCTCGATGACTTCCGCCGATACGGATAATGCCGCCACTGCCCACGCGTTTCGCAATGGCGAGCTTGATCTGCTTTACGTGGCCCCCGAACGCGCATCGACGCCGGGCTTTCAGGCGTTGCTGGAACGCGCCGAGATCGCGCTGTTCGCCATCGACGAGGCGCATTGCGTGTCCGAATGGGGGCATGATTTCCGCCCCGATTACCGGATGCTGCGCCCGGTGCTCGATCGTTTTGCGCATGTCCCGCGGCTGGCGCTTACGGCGACCGCTGACCCGGCGACCCGCGCCGATATCCTGCGCCAATTGGGCATTCCGGAAGACGGGATGATCATCGCCGGGTTTGACCGGCCCAATATCCGCTATGCCATCACCCCGCGGCAAAGCGGCCCGCGCCAGATCGCCGATCTGCTGGCCCGGCTGCCCGGCGCTGGCATTGTCTATGCCCCGAGCCGCAAGGCGACCGAGGATATCGCCGCACAGATCGCCCGGACGGGCCGCGAGGCGGGGTTCTATCACGCCGGCCTTGATCCGGAACGCCGCGCCGCCGTGCAGGCGCAATTCGTGCGGTCGGAAAGCATGGTGATGGTCGCCACGATCGCGTTCGGCATGGGGATCGACAAGCCCGACGTGCGCTTTGTCATCCATGCGGGCCTGCCCAAGTCGATCGAGGCCTATTATCAGGAAACCGGCCGCGCGGGCCGTGATGGCGATCCCGCCGAAGCGCACCTGCTGTGGGGGGTGAGCGATTTTTCGCGCGCGCGCCAATGGCTTGGCGATGTCGAGCCTGAGCGGTTGGCGGGCGAACAGGCGCGATTGAACAGCCTTGCCGCGCTGGTCGAGGCGCCCGACTGCCGCCGTGCGATCCTGCTCAGGCATTTCGGCGAACACCCGCCCGCGCAATGCGGGAACTGCGACAATTGCGAAAATCCGCCGACCATGATCGATGCCAGCGAGTTGGCGCGCAAGCTGCTGTCGGCGGTCTATCGCACCGGGCAGAGCTTCGGCATCGGCCATGTCGAAAAGGTGCTGACCGGCCAGAGCGACGAACGGATCACCGCGCGCGGGCATGACAGGCTGTCGGTGTTCGGAATTGTCACGCCGCAAGATGCGCCGGTGCTGCGCCCGCTCGCCCGCACGCTGACGGCGCGCGGGATGCTGGCCGCGACCGAGCATGGCGGGCTGATGCTCGGCCCGCAGGCGCGCAGCGTGCTGAAGGGCGAGGAAGCTGTCACGCTGGCTGAGCCGCCGCCCAAGGCCCGCCGTTCGCGCAAGTCGCGCGGCGAGGCAGTGCCCAACCCGATCGGCAATCCGCTGTTCGAGGCGCTGAGGGCCCGGCGCAAGGAACTGGCGGCTGAACACGGCATCCCTGCCTATGTGATCTTCCATGATTCGGTGCTGCGCGACATGGCGCATCGCTGCCCCGAAACGCTCGCCGAAATGGGCACGATCCCCGGTGTCGGGGCCAAGAAGCTGGAAACATGGGGCGGCGATTTCATCGCTGTGATCCGCGATTCCCTGCGTGGTTAGCGTACCCGGGCCAGCGAATAGTCGATCCGGATCCGCACCCAGGTGCCGAACTGCTCGCGCCCGCCGATCCGTGCCGGACGCACCCGGAATTGCCACGCGGCGGCCATGACCGCGCGGCCCATTTGCGATCCTTGCGGGCTTTCGCTCAGCAATTCACAATCCTCGACGTAATAACCGGACACGATCCTGCAGGCGATCAGCGCCGATGCCGGCCCGGTGGCGGTCGAGAGATATCCGGCCAGTTCCTGCCGGGTCGGTTCGCGATACCAACGCGCGGCGTAAAGCGGCTCGCCATTGGGCGCGGTGCCGACCCGCTCGCTGTCGGTGCTGCCCCGCGGCGGGCCGGTATCAGCCGGGCCAAAATTGCGGCCGGGATTGATCCGCGCGGCGATGGTTGGCGATGCGCTCGGCTGGGCGCTGGGCTGGGGTTGGGCCGGGGGCGGTGGAGGAGGAGCAGGGGTCGGGTTGGACACCAGCGGCGGGGGCGGACGCACCGGTTCGGGCGGCAACAGCGGCTGGGCCTCGTCCGGGACCGGTTGCGGTTCGGGCGGGGTGGCGGCGCTTTCAGCCGGTGGTTCGGGCGGCTGCTCGGGCTCGGCCTCGGGTTCGGGGGCGAAATCGGTGGCGGCAAATTCGGTCACGATCTCGCTGGCCTGCTTGTCGCCCGCAATCTGCGTGCCGAGCGTGAACAGCAGCAAGATGATCAGCGCCTCGATCAGCAGCGCGATGGCAAGGCTCGCCGCCTTGCGCTGCCGCGCACTATCCCCCAGCCGCGCCTGCAGGTCGTCCCGCAGGTCGTTCCATCGGGCAGCAAGCCCGCGGGGCAGCTTGGCCGCCAATGCTGAAGGATCGTCCGAAATTGCCAATGCGCCCTTGATCGGCCCGGCGGGAGGGGGGATTGCGGCCCGGCCTGCCTTATCCAATAGGACGAAACGCGCCGGATTTGAACCGCGCTTCAGCCGGTCATCTGACGATAGGACAGCGCCTCGGCAATATGGGTGCGGCCCACGCTCTCGGCCCTGGCAAGATCGGCGATGGTGCGCGCAACCCGCAGCATCCTGGTATAACCGCGCGCCGACAGGTGCAGCTTTTCCGCCGCCTGCAACAACAGCTTGCCTCCCGCCTCGTCAGGGGTGGCGAAGGTTTCGAGCTTGTCGCCCTCCAGTTCGGCGTTGGAGCGCACGCCCCGCGCAGTCTGCCGCGCGCGGGCTGTCGCAACGCGCCGCGCGACTGCGTCGCTGCCCTCGGTGGGCGGGGGCAGGGCCATGTCGATCGCGCTGACCGCCGCGACATGAACGTGCAGATCGATCCGGTCGAGCAGCGGGCCGGACAATCGCGCCTGATAATCGCCGACACAGCGGGGATATTTGTTGCAGTTGCGCGCCGGATCGCCCGCGTATCCGCAGCGGCACGGGTTCATTGCCGCCACCAGCTGCACCCTTGCCGGGAAGGTGACATGGGCATTGGCGCGGGCGACATCGACGCGGCCTGTCTCCAGCGGCTGGCGCAGCGAATCGAGCACCGGGCGCTGGAATTCGGGCAGTTCATCGAGGAACAATACGCCCAGATGGGCCAGGCTGACCTCGCCGGGCCGCACCTTCAGCCCGCCGCCGGTCAGCGCCGCCATGCTGGCCGAATGGTGCGGGGCGCGGAACGGGCGCGCGCGGCTGATCCGGCCTGCCTCCAGCGTGCCCGCGACCGATTGCACCATCGACACCTCCAGCGCCTCGGCCGGCGGCAGGTCGGGCAGGATGCCGGGCAGGCAGCTCGCCAGCAGGCTCTTGCCTGATCCCGGCGGGCCGACCATCAGCAGATTATGCCCGCCAGCGGCTGCGATTTCGAGCGCGCGCTTGGCCGTTTCCTGCCCCTTTACCTGTTTCAGATCATTGCCGAGAGCCGCCTCGGCCACCGCTCCGCGCTGCGGCTCGTCGAGCACCAGGCTGCCCTTGAGATGGCCCAGCAGGCTGACCAGATCGCGCGGGGCCAGCACTGGCACCCCGCTGGCCCAGCGTGCCTCCGGCCCCTGTTCGGCCGGGCAGATCAGGCCGGTCCCCGCCTCGCTGGCGTGCAGCGCGGCGATCAGCACGCCGGGGCTGGCGACCACCCGGCCATCCAGCGCCAGTTCGCCCACCGCGATCCAGTCACCCAATTGCTCGGCATCGGTCACCCCCATCGCCGCCAGCAGTGCAAGCGCAATCGGCAGATCGTAATGCGATCCGTCCTTGGGCAGATCGGCGGGTGACAGGTTGATCGTGATCCGTTTGGGCGGCAGCGCAAGGCCCATGGCGGACAGCGCCGCCTGCACCCGTTCACGGCTTTCGCTCACCGCCTTGTCGGGCAGGCCGACCACGGTGAAGCGCGGCAGGCCGGGGGCGACCTGACACTGCACCTCGACGCTGCGCGCCTCCAGCCCGAGATAGGCAACCGTCCTCACCAGCGCGACCATCTGCAACCCCTTGCACGCCCCCGAGCGGCGTTTGTGCAGGGTCTGGAGAGGCTTGTCGAGCGGCTTGGGAACCGCGCTAAGGAGTTTTTAAAGGATATATCTTGGCAATTTCGGAAGGCGCGCGGGTCAAAGCTGTGCAGCATGAACCGCGCCCTTGTTCTTTTGCTTGCCGCCTTTGCGCTGCTGCCCGGCACCAACGCTCTTGCGCAACCGGGGGCGCAATCGGGCGCGCAATCGGGCGCGCGGGTGGTGGCGACCACCAGCTGGGTCGAGGAATGGGACCCGGCCACCGGCCAATGGGTGCGGGTGGATGACAATCCGGCCTCTGTCGCCCCGGCTGCCTATCAGGCCACGACCACCACCCGCGCGGGCGGTGTGACAATTACCGAGACCGTGATCGCCGAACCGGTGCGCTTCATCGCCCGTCCGGCGCGCAATGCTGGCAAAATCGCGGCGCTCGGCCAATACGGCCCCTTCCGCGTGCTCGACAACCGGCGCGCTGCGCTGGTGGATTCGACCGATGCCGCCAGCCCCGGCGCGTTCAGGGCGATGCTTGCGGCTTTTCCGGGGCTTGAGGTCATCGAATTTCTCGATGCGCCGGGCACCAGCAATGATCTTGCCAATCTTGCGCTGGGCCGCGCGATCCGGGCGGCGGGCCTTGCAACCCATGTGCCCGAGGGCGGATCGGCACGGTCGGGCGCGGTCGAGCTGTTCCTTGCCGGAATCCGCCGCAGCATGGACGAAGGCGCGCTGTTTGCGGTGCATTCGTGGCGCGACGAGGCCGGCCGGGAGCCTGATGATTTTGCGCCGGACGCGCCGGAAAACCGGCTCTATCTCGATTACTATGCCGAAATGGGCATGAGCGAGGATGAGGCCCGCACGTTTTATGCGATGACCAATTCGGTGCCGCATGCTGGCGCGTTCTGGCTGAAAGGCAGCCAGATGGCGCAGTGGATCGCGCCCGAAGCCCCTGAGCGCAGCCGGATCATGCCGCCGTTGCTGCCCAAGCCGGTGCTGCTGGCTGGCTTGCCCGCCGCCACGGTGCTGGGCGACAGCGCGCATGCCGCGCTGGCGGCCTTGCTGGCCCCCTCGCTGGCCACCTCGCTGGCAGTGCTGCCGGACAGCGCGTGTCCGACCGCGCGCCCCATACTGGCGTATGCCGGGCTTGACCGGATGGCGCTGGGTTTGCTTGACTCGCGGTTGGCTTTCCCATAAGCGCCCGCCCCTGATCAAGGCTGCCCCGTGGCGGCCTCGTGCCGGCCAGCCGGCCACATTTTTCGAGGATGATATGAAGCGGACGTTCCAACCCAGCAATCTCGTGCGTGCCCGTCGCCACGGTTTCTTCGCACGCAAGGCGACCCCGGGTGGCCGCAAGGTGCTGCGCGCCCGCCGCAACCGCGGCCGCAAGAAGCTCTGCGCGTGATTGATTTTCGCACCCGCCTCCGCGGGTGCGACTTCCTCGCTCATGCGATCTGAAGATCGCGTCGCTGCGGGCGGCCGGTCAGCCTTGCGGGCTCCCTTTGGGAGCCCGTTTGTCGTATGGTGACCTGCGTGATCTCTGTCCTCACCAAGCGCGCGGACTTTCTGGCCGCGAACAGCGGCATCCGCAATGCGCGGCCCGGATTCGTGCTGCTGACCCGGCCGAATGATGGGCAGGGCATGCGTTACGGGATCACCGTCACCAAGAAGATCGGCAATGCGGTGGTGCGCAACCGGATGAAGCGGCGCTTTCGCGAATTGCTGCGCGCCGGGCTGCCTGATCAGGGCCTTGCCGATCACGATCACGTGCTGATCGGCCGGGCTGGCGGGGTGGAGCGCGATTTTCACATGATGGCCACGGAACTCGCTAGGGCGCTGGAACGCGCAGGCGAGGGCAAGGGCGATCCGGCGGGCGGGCGGCGGCCGCGCAAGGGGAATCGCGTCAGGAAAGGCGGGCGGTGAAGCAGATCCTGATCCTGATTGCACGGTTCTGGCAGCTCGGCCCTTCGCGCCTACTGCCGCCGACTTGCCGCTATGCACCTTCATGCAGCGAATACGCGATTCAGGCGATCGGCAAGTATGGTGCGCTCAAGGGTGGATGGATGGCATTTAAGCGGCTAATGCGCTGCCACCCATGGGGCGGGCACGGGCATGATCCGGTGCCCTGAGGGTGGAAATCGCAGCGTCATAGTACCATAATACACTTCTGGTCGTATTCTTTCAGGGCTTCATCTTGGACAATCAGCGTAATCTCCTGCTCGCCGTCGTGCTTTCCGGCCTGCTCATTCTCGGTTGGGATGTGGGCATGCGGTTCTTCTATCCGGAAGCCTCGCTTACCGCGGCGATGGACCCGGCCGATCCGGCCGCGCAGACCAGCGCTGCCGGCGCGCCCGGCACAAGCGTGGTCGCCGCCGATCTGGGCGGCGAAGGCACGCTTGCACAGACAGTCGATCTGTCCGCCGCGCTCGCCAGCCCTGACCGGGTGGCAATCGACACTCCGCGCATGGCCGGTTCGATCAACCTTGTCGGCGCGCGGATCGATGACATCGTGCTGAAGGACTACCGGCAGGATGTAGACAAGGATTCCGGCCCGGTCCGCCTGTTCGCGCCCGAGGCAACGCCAGACCAGTATTTCGCCGAATTCGGCTTTGTCACCGGCGGGGTGCGCCAGCCTTCGACCGCGCGCTGGCAGGCCGATGGCGAAAAGCTGACGCCTGAAACCCCCGTGACCCTGACCCGCACCGACGCGGACGGCGTGTCCTATACCATCCGACTTGTGGTGGACAAAAACTACATGATCACGGCCGAGCAGACTGCGACCAATGCAGGCGAGGCGGCGGCAATCATCCAGCCTTTTGCCTTGATCAAGCGGACCGACAGGAACGCCACGCCCGACCAGTTCATTGCCCATTCCGGCCCGGTCGGCGTGTTCGGCGGGACGCTGTGGGATCCCCATGCCTATCACGAGCTCGCCGAAATCGGACGCGAGACGCCCGAAGGCGCGGCCAGCTGGCTTGGCTTTACCGACCAGTACTGGCTTGCCGCGCTGGTGCCGGTGAAGAATGGCCAGACCGACAATGTCGGGTTCCGTTCGCTGGGTGACACCCTGTTCCGGGCCGATCTTCTCTATGCCGCACAAACCGTGCCCGCAGGCGGCAGCCTGACACAGTCGACCGGCCTTTATGCCGGGGCCAAGGACAGCGAGATCCTCGATGCTTACGAGGATTCAGGGATCACCTATTTCGGCAAGGCAATCAGCTGGGGCTGGTTCGAGATCATCGAAAAGCCGCTGCTATGGCTGCTGCGCACGCTGAACGGGCTGGCGGGCAATTTCGGCGTGGCGATCATCCTGCTGACGGTGATTATCCGCGGGGCAATGTTCCCGATCGCGCAGAAGCAATTCTCCTCGATGGCCGCAATGAAAGCGGTCCAGCCCAAAATGAAGGCGATCCAGGAACGCTTCAAGGAGGACAAGCAGCGCCAGCAGCAGGAAATCATGAAGCTCTACAAGGACGAGAAGGTGAACCCGTTGGCCGGGTGTCTGCCGCTGGTCCTGCAGATCCCGATCTTCTTTGCGCTGTACAAGGTGCTGGTGCTGGCGATCGAGATGCGCCACGAGCCTTTCGTACTGTGGATCCGCGACCTTTCGGCCCCTGATCCTGCGCATATCCTCAACCTGTTCGGGATGCTGCCCTATGATGTGCCGGGCTTCCTTGCGATCGGCCCGCTGGCGGTGCTGCTGGGTGTGACCATGTGGCTGACTTTCAGGCTGAACCCGACCGCGATGGACCCGATCCAGCAGCAGATGTTTGCGATCATGCCGTGGATCCTGATGTTCGTGATGGCGCCGTTTGCGGCTGGCCTGTTGCTGTACTGGGTCACCTCGAACCTGCTCACCCTGGCACAGCAGAGCTATCTTTATTCCAAGCACCCGCAGTTGAAGGCGGCGAGCGCGAAGGAAAAGGAAGCGGCCGAACGCGAGAAGGCAAAGGGTTAGCGCCGTGACCGATCCGGAGGATCAGGCCACCCGCGAGGAAGCCGCATCGAAGCTCTTTTCCGGGCCGGTGGATTTCCTGCTGTCCGCGCCGCAGCTGAAGTTCCTGCCTGAGCCGCAAGTGCCGGAAATCGCCTTTTGCGGGCGGAGCAATGTCGGCAAGTCATCGCTGCTCAACGCGCTTACCGGCAGGAAGGCGATCGCGCGGGCTTCGGTCACGCCGGGACGCACGCAGGAGTTGAACTTCTTCGATGTGGGCCGCCCGGAAGAGGACGGCGCGCTGCCGCTGTTCCGGCTGGTCGACATGCCGGGCTACGGCTTTGCCAAGGCGCCGATCAAGGTGGTCGAAAAGTGGAAGTCGCTGGTGAACTCCTACCTGCGCGGGCGGCAGGTGCTGGCGCGCACACTGGTGCTGGTCGATAGCCGTCACGGGCTGAAAGAGGTCGACCGGGCGATGATGAAAATGCTCGATGAAGCCGCGGTCGGATACCGGATCGTGCTGACCAAGACCGACAAGATCAAGGCGAGCGAACTTGCCGCAGTGGCCGAAAAGACCGCCGCCGAAGCGAAGAAACACGTCGCCGCCCACCCCGAACTGCACCTGACCAGCGCCGAAAAAGGCATGGGCATAGCGGCCCTGCGCGCTGCCGTGCTGGCCGATGCGCTGGGCGAGGGCTGGACCGGCTAGGCTGTCCGTTGGCGGGCTTGCCTGCGCCGCTTTCAGTCGCCCATCTGCCATTTCCTGCTCACAGGGCAGGCCTGCTACCGCGATGATCTGCGCAGGATGGCGTATTCTTTGCCCGGAGTGCCCGGCCTAGGGGTAGCGCGCGCTATCAAGCAGGGGACGAGACATGAAGCAGACCCTCATCAACCTCGTGCCGCCGGCGACCGTCGCGGCGGTGCTGGCCTTCTGGGCCTTTGCCCCGCGAGCCTGGATCGAGGCGCCGTGGACCATCATTCTGGTCGGGCTGGCGGTGATCGCGCTGGTGCAATTGCTCGAACTGCTGTTCGAACGCCACGAAGGCTGGCGCATCAATGGCACGGAGCTGGCGACCGATATCTTCTATGTCGTCTTCGGCTACGGCGTGATCGGCACGCTGAGCGAATTGTTGGTCACCGAGCCGATGATGGAGCTGAAACAGTCGCTTGGCATTGCCACCCCGTGGCTGGCCGAATTGCCGTTTCTGGTGCAGGTCGCGGTGGTGATGCTGGTGTTCGAATTCGGCCAGTACTGGATGCACCGCGCGATGCACAACTGGCATCCGCTGTGGCTGACCCATGCGCCGCATCATCACGTCACGCAGCTCAATGCGATGAAGGGTTTCATCGGCAATCCGATCGAACTGTTCCTGATCAGTCTCAGTGTGATCGCGCTGCTGGATGTCGATCTGCCGGCATTGTTTGCCGCGTTCAGCACCTTGGGCGTGATCGCCACCTATGCGCATGCCAATGTCCGCGCCGATCCGCCGTTCTGGTACGGGTTCTTTTTCACCACCATCCGCAACCACAGCCTGCACCACACCGCATTGAGTTACGAGGACACGCGCTGCAATTACGGCAACAGCGTGATCCTGTGGGACCGGGTGTTCGGCACCTATCGCGAAGGCGAATCCGCGGTCGTAGGACAGGATGACCGGCGGCGCCTGTCGATCAGGGAGCAGTTCCTGTTCCCCTTCCGCCCGCCGCCCGCAGGACAGGCCGAAACCAGCGGGCAATAATCCGGCTGCGCAAGCTCGCCGCCTGCCGCATCTGGCCAAGCGGCTGAAAAACCTTATGCTGGCGGCCCCTGCTTGGCCCACAGGTAGCACGAGGTCGTCGCATGAAATTCTGTCCGGTCTGGTGGATCGCCTTTGTTCTGGCGCTGGCTTGGGCGCAGCCGGGGCTCGCCGCGTGGCACGAAGCGTCGAGCGATAATTTCGTCATCTATGCCGATGAAAAGCCTGCCGCGCTGCAACGCTATGCCGAGAATCTCGAACGCTATCATGCCGCCATGGCTGCCCTGCTTGGCCGCCAGCTCGATCCGCCAAGCCCGTCCAACCGCGTGGTGATCTTCGCGGTTGGCGACCAGCGCGATATCCGGCGATTGTCCGATTCGGGTTCGCGCAGCATTGCCGGCTTCTATATCCCGCGCGCCGGGGGCAGCCGCGCCTTTGTGCAGGACCTGCGCAATGATGGTGACGGGGATTATCCCAGCTTTTCAACCATCGTCCTGCTTCACGAATATGCCCATCACTTTCTGATTGCGAGCAGCAATTTCGCGATGCCGCGCTGGCTCAATGAAGGCGCGGCGGAGTTCTTCGCGGCGGCGAGCTTCCAGCGCGATGGCAGCGTGATGATCGGGCGGGTCGCCCAGCATCGCGCGGGCGAGATCCTGTTCGGCGACCGGATGACCGTGCGCGACCTGTTCGAAGCCGATCTGCGCAGCGATGACGAGCGGGGCAAGCGCGACAACGCCTTTTACGGCTATAGCTGGCTGCTTTATCATTACCTGACCTTTTCGGAAGAACGCGCCGAACAGCTGAGGGAATATCAGCGCAATCTGATCGCCGGGATGGATGCGCTCGCGGCGGGAGAGGTGGCCTTCGGCGATCTCGCCGCGCTCGATCGCGAGCTCAAGGCCTATACCCGCGAACGGCTCAAGACCTTCCGGCTGCCGCCCGAACGTTTGCAGATCGGTGCGGTCCGCATCCGCGCGCTGCCGCAGGGCGAGGCGGCGATGATGCCGATCATCATGCGATCGCAGCGCGGTGTCGATGCCGATGCCGCCGCCCAGCTGCTGGTCGAGGCGCGCCGCCTTGCCGTGCGCTATCCCGATGATCCGGGCGTGCTGACCGCGCTGGCCGAAGTGGAATATGACGCAGGCCATGATGCCGAGGCCATCGCCGCAGCCGACCGCGCCATCGCGCTCCATCCGATGCGGGCCAATGCCTATCTGCAGAAAGGCTATGCGCTGTTCCGTCAGGCCGACGCGGCGGATGATCCGCCCGCCGCCTATGCCGCGGCGATGGCGCCGTTCGAAGCGCTCAACCGGATCGAGAACGACCATCCGATCCCGCTGGTCTATTTCTACCAGAGCTTCATCCGCAAGGGCGAGCAGCCCAATGAAACCGCGCGCGCCGCGCTTGAACGCGCGGCACAGCTTGCGCCGTTCGACCTCGGGCTGAAGTTCAATGCCGGGCTGATGCTGCTGGGCGAAGGCAAGATCGGCATTGCCCGCACGTTTCTCCAGCCGGTGGCGGTCAATCCCCATGGCGGCAGGCTGGCGGCCAATGCCCGCAAGCTGATCGATGTTCTTGCCGCGGTGCCCGAAGGCACGCCGATCGGGCCGGACCAGCTGCCCGATATCGGCGGTGATGAGGAGGCTGGAGAGGCGGGATAGGCCGCAGCGCAAACCCGGCGGACGCGCGCGATGCAGCAGCGCGAACAGGCCTTCCCCGCCCGGCCCCGGCGTGAATCCCGAAAGCCCGGAGCCTTGCGGCTCCGGGCTCGGTGGTCGCCTCGAAGGGGGGACGAGAGCGACGCGGGGGTCTTACCGCAGCAGCGACAACACGTTCTGCTGCGACTGGTTGGCCTGGGCCAGCATCGCGGTGGAGGCCTGGCCGAGGATCTGCGCCTTGGCGAGCGCGGTGGTTTCCGCCGAATAATCGGTGTCCATGATCCGCGAACGGGCATCGGTCAGGTTCGTCGACACGTTGGTGAGGTTGTTCACCGCCGACTGCAGACGGTTCTGGAACGCACCCAGATCGGAACGCGCCGTGGTGACGGCACCGATCGCGGTATCATACTGATCCAGCGTCGCCGCCCCGACCGCTGCCGGGGTGGCCCCGAAGGTGACGACCGCAGTCATCGCGGCGGCCTGTTCCAGATCGGGCAGGGTCACCGTCAGCGCATCCACGGCTTCCGCGCCGGCCTGGATGGAAATTTCGTTGGTCGCGGTTGAAAACAGGTTGATGCCGTTGAAGGTGGTGTTCTCGATCACCGAGTTGATCTGCCCGGCCAGCGCGTCGCGTTCGGAATCGATGTTGGCGATGTCGGTGGTGGAATAGGTTTCGTTCGAACGCTGCACCGTCAGCTCGCGCATCCGCTGGAGCATGTTGGTGACTTCATCGAGCGCGCCTTCGGCCGTCTGGGCCAGCGAAATGCCGTCATTGGCGTTGCGCACGCCCTGCGCCATGCCGCGGATCTGCGACGTGAAGGAGGCCGCGATGGCAAGGCCCGCAGCGTCGTCAGCGGCGCTGTTGATGCGGCGGCCGGTCGACAGACGCTCCATCGAAGTGCCGAGCATGCGGCCGGCCTGCGTGCTGGCATTGGTGGCGCGCAGGGCCGAGATATTGGTGTTGACTACGTTCATTGTTCAAGCTCCCGAATGGTCAGGCAGGACGAACAGGCCCGTCGCTGCTGGCCATTAGATCGGCCGGTTATCGGGATGTTTAAGCCGGTTTTTTTCAGCGCTTGCCCGAATGCCTGCCCCAAAGCCTGTCACGCCTGCTGTCTGCCGCAGCGGCAAACCGCCGCCGCCCGCTGCCGGTTCGCATCGCGGCATCCCGCCCCGCACCTCCCCGGTGACTAAGGGAAGGTACGGGGGCTTAAATTTGCATCATGTTTGACGTCCACGCGGCAATTGCTTGCCATAAGGTAAGAACAGGGGCGACCATGACCATTCCATCGCGCGCTGCGGAAATCCCGTCAGCCAATGCAACCAATCCGCGTCCACATGCCGGCGCAGGGGCGGCGCATGATGCGCTGATCGACATGACAGTGCCCTTGATGGGCCGCCGCTGGCAGCGTGACCGGATCGTGCTGGGCGAAAGCGGGCGCAGCGCGCTTACGCCGGGCGGTTTGCGCAGCGCAAAGATCGCGATCGATCTGGCCCATGCCAACACGCCCGCGCTGGCGCTGGCCGCGCCCGGTCGCATTACGCTCGCCTATGATCCTGCCGCGCCCGAACGCGCACGCCCGGCGCTGCTCGCCGCTTCGGCTCATGGTGGCTGGCCGATTGCGGGCGACACCCAGTCGATGGCGCTGCTGACCCTTGCCGAGCGGATTTCGGCGAGCACCATTCCGGTGCTGCTTGAAGGGCCGACCGGCACCGGCAAGGAAGTGCTGGCGCGTTTCGTCCACCACCTTTCCGCGCGCGGGGATGGCCCGTTCATCGCGGTCAATTGTGCAGCCATGCCCGAGGCGATGCTGGAAGCCCTGCTGTTCGGCCACCGCAAGGGCGCCTTTACCGGCGCATCCGAAGCGGGCGAAGGCCTGTTCCGCGCCGCCGACAAGGGCACGCTGCTGCTTGACGAGATCGGCGAATTGCCGCTGGCGCTGCAGGCCAAATTGTTGCGCACGCTGCAGGAAGGCGAAGTGCTGCCGCTGGGCGCGACCCGCCCGGTCAGCATCGACGTGCGGATTATCGCCTGCACCAACCGGCATCTGGCCGCCGAGGTCGAGGCCGGGCGTTTCCGCGAAGATCTGCTTTACCGCCTCAATGTCTTCCCGCTGCGTATCCCGGCCCTGCGCGACCGGCCCGGCGATATTGCCCCGCTCGCCTTCGGGATGCTGCTGCGCCATGCGGCTGAGCCCGGCCAGCCGGGCTGGATCAGCGAGACAGCGCTGGCACTGCTGGAAAGCCACGCTTGGCCCGGCAATGTCCGCGAACTGGAGAACGTGATCCGCCGCGCGATCCTGCTGAGCGGCGAGGCCCGCGCCATCGCGGCGGAGCATATCGTGTTCGATACTGCGGTGCGGGCCGTGTCCGATACCGGTGCGCCCGCGCCGCTGGTAACGCCGTCCGGGCTGGCCAAGACGCTATCCGACGTCGCCTTTGCTTCCGAAGCGCAGGCGATCCTTGCCGCGCTGGGCAGCCATGACGGCAATCGCAGCGCCACGGCGCGCAGCCTTGGCATATCCGAGCGTACCTTGCGCTATCGGCTCGCCTCGATGCGTGCGAGCGGGATGATGGCCGCCACTGCCACCGCTGCCGCCACTGCTGCCGCCACAGCTGCCGGAGGCCGGGCATGAGCGCCATCCGCCCCGGATTCGGTATCGCCGATGTCATGTCGCTGCGTCAGCAGGTGCTTGCCCGCAATGCCGCCTTGCAGGATGTGCGCGCGGCAAGCGCAACAGCGCCTGCACAAGGCCCCGCGAATGTTCCGGCTGCAGGCTTCGCCGACACGCTCACCAATGCGCTCGGTCAGGTGAATGCGGTGCAGCAGCGATCATCCGACATGCAGGTTGCCTATGAACGCGGACAAGTGACCGATATCGCCGAAGTGATGTTGGCTCGGCAGGAAGCGGGTGTCGCCTTCGAGGCGACCCTGCAGGTGCGCAACAAGTTGCTCACCGCCTACCAGGACATCATGCGGATGGGGGGCTGATTAGATGGCCGATACAAGCCTTTCCGTCACCGCCGATACGGCGGGTCTTCCTGCCGCGCCGCCGCCAGCCGGTTGGCGCACCCTGCTGCCCGAACCGGTCGCCGGCTTCATGGCCCAGCCCGCCCTGTCGCGCGCACTGCCTGCTCTTGCGGGGGTTGGCGCGCTGGCGGCAGCGGGCGCGTTGTGGGTGACGCTCGCTTCCGGGCCGGATCGCCTGCTTTATGCCAGCCTGACCGATGGCGAACGCGCCAAGGTGGTCGAGACGCTCGACGCGGGCGGGATCGGCTATAACATCGACAACCAGACCGGCGCCTTGTCGGTGTCCGAAAGCGATGTCTACCGCGCGCGCATGCTGGTCGCCAGCGATGCCGGGATTGCGGCCCCGCAAGGCGCAAGCGAGATGCTCGACGCGATGCCGCTGGGCACCTCGCGCACGCTCGAAGGCGAACGCCTGCGGCTGGCGCGCGAACGCGAACTGATGCTGACAATCCGCGAGATCGACGGGATCGAGTCCGTGCGGGTCCACCTTGCCACGCCCGAACGATCGGTGTTCGTGCGCGAGAACAACCCGCCCAGCGCCTCTGTGATGCTGCGGCTGGTGGGCGGGCGCAGCCTGACGCAATCGCAGGTCGAGGCGATCGTCAACCTCGTCGCCGCTTCGGTTCCCGGCATGAGCGCGGATGCGGTGCGGGTGGTCGATCAGAACGGGCGGCTGCTGTCTTCCCCGCGCGAGGAAGCGCTCGATTCGCTGGTGCTCCAGCGCGAATTTGAAGCCAAGCTGCGCGAACAGATCGACACGCTGCTGCTGCCCTTGCTGGGCGAAGGCAATTATTCGGCGCAGGTGCAGGTCGCGCTTGACCAGAACGAGGTCACCTCGGCGCGAGAAACCTATGAAAAGGAAGGCGTGGTCCGCAATGAAAGCGAGCGCAACGCGACGCGTTCCGGCGCAGGCGTGGTCGGCGGCGTGCCGGGGGTTCCCGCCAACACTCCGCCCCCCGATGCCGAGCTGGTCGATGGCGCACCGCAGCCCGAAGCGCCCGCCACAGCGAACGGGACCGACACCGAAAGCGCCGTGCAGCGCAGTTATGAACTGGGGCGCGAGGTTGCCGTCACCAGCACGAGGCCCGGCAGCCTGACCAAGCTTTCGGTCGCGGTCGCGGTTAGCGACGAGGCCTTGAAGGCCGCGGCCCCGATGACTGCTGCCCAGCTTGAAGCACTGGTGGGCGCGGCGGTCGGCGCCAATGCTGAACGCGGCGACCGGGTCGAGGTGGTGGCCAGCAAGTTCGAGCCGGTGAACCTTGAACCGCCGGCATTCTACGAACAGCCGTGGTTCGCGATGCTGGTGCGTTATGGCACGGCGTTGATTGCGGTGTTGCTGGTGCTGTTGCTGGCGGTGCGCCCGCTGGTCGCCAAGCTGCGCGGCAAGGATGAAGCGCCTGCCGCACCGGATTCCGCCACCACCGAGGCGACGGCGCTGCTGGCCGATAATGGCGTGCCGATTGCGTCCGGCGCGGATGGCGTCCCGCTCAGCGATCTGCCGCAACAGGTCGAGCTTGCCCGCCGTCTCGCGGCAAGCCAGCCCGAACGTGCGGTCGAGGCGCTGCAGCGGATGCTGGCAGCGCCCGATAACAGCCCGGAGGCGAGCGCGACATGAGCATCGACCTTGCCCTTGATGATGCCGCGGCTGCGGCGGCACCTGCAAACCTGCTGAACCGGATCGATCGGGCTGCGGTGTTCCTGATGCTGCTTGACGACGAGGAAGCGAGCGGCATCCTTGGCCGCCTTGCGCCCGAAGAACTCGAACAGCTGGGCGCGGCGATGATGGCGCTGGGCGAAATCGACCAGTCGCGCATGGTCGAGGCGCTGGCCGATTTCGTCCAGGAGGCGGCGCGCGAGATTCTCCCGCAGCGCGGACGCAATGACCGGGTGCGGACGCTGCTCGACAAGGCGCTCGGCCCGGTGCGGGCGGACAGCATGATGCAGCGGATCGAGCCCGAGGCCCGCCCGCGCAGCCTCGAAATGGCGCGCTGGCTGGTGCCGGCGGTGCTGATCCGCCTGATCGAGGATGAACATCCCCAGGTGATCGCCGCGCTGTTGCTGCTGATCGAACCGGAGCCTGCCGCCGAGGTGCTGTCCGCACTGCCGCACGAATTGCAGACTATGGTGGTCGAACGGGTGGCCAAAAGCGGCCCGGTTTCGCCCCGCGCCATCGGCACCATCGATACGTTGCTGACCCAGCGCATCACCGCGACCTTTGGTGCGGCCGCACTGGCACTGGGCGGCCCGCGCGAAGCGGCAAACCTGATCAACCTAGCCGCAGGCGATCTGCGCGACACGGTGCTGCCCGCCATTGCCGAGCGCGACTCCCTGCTGGCGACAAGGATCGAGGAGGAACTGTTCACCTTCGAGATGCTGTTCGCGCTCGATCCGATGTCGATGGGCCGCCTGCTGCGCGATGTGGATTCGGAAAAGCTGGTCGATGCCTTGAAGGGTCTCAAGGAGCCCGATCGCGCCCCGTTCTTCGCCGCCATGTCGAGCCGTGCGGCCGACGGGGTCAAGGACGAGATCGAATTGCGCGGGCGTTTGGCCAAGAGCGATGTGGCTGCTGCGCAGAAGGCGATTGTGGAGGTTGCGCGCGGTCTTGCCGATGCGGGCGAGATCGTGATCGGAAGCGGCGATGGCGAGTTCGTCTGACTGGCTCGGCGCGCTGGCCGCGCCGCCATCCCCCGAGCCCGGCTGGCTGTCGCTGCTTGGCGAACCGGCGGATTTCCGCGAGCTGGCGCGGTTTGGCGCGCCGGATCCTGAGGCCGCGCGCGCGCCTGCCGCGACCCCGGCGCCGCACGCCGATCTTGCGCCGGATGCGCTGGCGCTGGCCTATGCCGAAGGCGCGGCGGCAGGGCGCGCTGCTGCGCTGGCGGAGGCCGAACGCGACGCTGCCCGCCAGCGTGAGTTGCGGCTGGCCTTTCGCCGGCTTGATGCGGCGGCTCTCGATGCGCTTTCGACCGATCTTGCCGATACCGTGATCGCCCTGTGTGACGGCGTGCTGGCGGGGCATGCCACCGACCGCGAGGCGCTGCTGGCCCGCTGCCGCGCGGCGGCGGTGCGGATCGGCGGCGCGGCGGCGGCGCTGCGGCTGCACCTTCATCCCGATGACATCGAACAGCTCGGCCCCGAGGCGCTCGCCGATTGGGCGGTGATTGCCGATTCCGCGCTCGAACCCGGCGCGCTGCTGCTTGAAGGGCCGGACGGCGCGGTGCGCGATGGCCCTGCCGACTGGCGCCGCACGATTGCCGCTGCGGTGCGCGGATGATCGCCGAATTGCAGCTTGATCTGGCGCGCATGCGCATGGCCTGCGTCGATAGCGGGCCGGTGCGCATGGGCCGCGTGGTCGCCTGCGATGGCGGGTTGATCGAGGTCGCGGGCCTGCCGCTGCCGGTCGGGTCGCTGGGCCTCATCGAAAATGACGCGGGCAGCGAATGTCTTGCCGAAGTGATCGGCTTTCGTGCCGGCCATTCGCTGATGATGCTGCTGGGCGATGCCATGCTTTTGCGCCCGCGTGCGAGCGTGCGGGCGCTGGGCAATCCCGGCGAGGTGCGGGTCGGCGAAGCCTTGTTGGGGCGCGCGGTCGATGCGCTGGGCGAAGCCATTGATGGCGGCCCGCGGCTCGATCTGCCGCACGCCTGGCCGCTGGCCGGGCAGCGCGAGGGCGCATTGGAACGCGCCAGCGTCCACCATCCCTTTGATTGCGGCGTGCGTGCAATCAACGCGCTGGCGACGATGGGCGTGGGCCAAAGGCTTGGCATCATGGCGGGATCAGGCGTCGGCAAATCGGTGCTGGTCGATACCATCGCCGGCCACGCGGTTGCCGATGTCACCGTGGTCGCGCTGATCGGCGAGCGCGCGCGCGAGGTGTCTGATTTCGTCAATCGCCACATGGCCGGCCATCGCCGGGGCGGGATCGTGGTGGTTGCCGTGCCCGCCGATCACGCTCCCAACCTGCGGCTGCGTGCAGCGCAATATGCCAGCGCCATCGCCGAATATTTCCGCAGCCAAGGCAAGCGCGTGCTGCTGATCCTCGACAGCCTGACCCGCGTCGCCCACGCCGCGCGCGAACTGGCGCTGGTGCTGGGGGAGCCCGGCGCGGCGCGGGGTTATCCCCCATCCGCGCTGGCGGCGGTCACCCGGCTGGTTGAACGCGCGGGCAATTCTGCACGCACCGGCGGCGCGGTGACGGGCATTTACACCGTGCTGGCCGATGGTGACGACACCAATGATCCGGTGGTCGATACTGCGCGGGCCATCCTTGACGGGCACATCGTGCTGTCGCGCGAGTTGGCGCAGCGCGGGCATTACCCGGCGATTGACGTGCCCGCTTCGCTCAGCCGGGTGATGGACGAACTGGTTTCGCCTGACATTGCCCGCGCCGCGCGCCGCCTGCGCGCGCTGATCGCCGCGCGCGAAACGAACCGCGATCTGGTGCTGATGGGGGCCTATCGTGCCGGGAGCGATCCGCTGCTGGATGAGGCCCTGACGATGAGCGGGCAGGTGGATGCCTTCCTGACGCAGGAGCGCGGGGCCGCCGAGCCGCTCGCCGACAGCCACACCGCGCTCGCCGCGCTGATGGCGCAGGCCGTCGGGGGCAGAGATGCGTGAGGCCCGCCGCCTTGCGCTGATGGAGCGGCAGGCGCTGATTGCACGGGTCGCCCGGCGTCAGGCCTTGCGCGGCCTTGCCGAAGCGCTTGAGGCCGAGGCCCGCAGCGAGGCGCTGGCCGCAAGGAGCCGCCAGCTTGTCGCTGCCAGCGCGCCGCAGCCCGGAGCGATGGCGGCTGAAGTGTTCACCGCGCGCGCCATCTTTGCCGCCAGCCTCGTCCAGCTTGCCGCCAACGCCGCCGATGCTGCCGATGATGCCGCGCGCCAATCGGCATGGCAGGCCGATATGCTGGCGCAGGCCGAAACCCGCGCCAAACGCCTCGCCGAGCGCGAGGCCGAGGCGCGGGCCGCGCTCGATGCGCTGAAACGCCGCCGCGCCGAAGCCGATCCGCCGCAGCTGGCACGCAAGTTGCAATCACGCGATTTGCAATCACGCGATTTGCAAACGCGCGAGTTGAAAACGCTCAAGGTGCAGAACTGAAGCGCGCACCTCTCTTGACCCATCACGAGGACGACCCGATGATTTCCTTCCTGCCTGAACTGCCTGCCGCTGCCGGTTCCGCCCCGATTTTACCGCTGCAACCCGGCGCGGGCGGTAGTGCGCTTGGCGGGCAGGCAAGGCTCGATTTCGCAGGTCTGCTGAATATCGCGCTGCCTGCCGAGGTCGAACTGGCGCGTGAGACAGGCTTGCCCGAGGCGGATTTGGCCACACCTGCGCCTGGCGCTGTGCCGCTGCCCCCGATGATGCCCGATCTTGCGCTGGCTCCCAAACCGCTGCCCGAGGCGTTGCCTCCCGGCACGATCCTGCCGGAAAGCGGCGAGCCCTTGCCGCAGCCCGGCGCGGATGTGCCGCCTGCCGCCATCCCGGCCGTGCCGCAGGACCTATCCGCCGGGGGTCCCGCCATCGCGGATTCGGCCACGGATGCCCCCGGCGCGTTGTCGCGCGATAGTGGCGATCAGATGGACATGTCCGGCCTTGCGGCGGGCATGCTGACGGCCATCCCCGCGCCTGCAACCGCCTTGGCCAAGGCGCTGACACAAGCCCCGCCAACCCCGCCTTCCGGCCTGCCTGCCTCTCTGGCCTCACCCGCGGCGATCCGCCAGCCGGGCGCGCAGCGCATGCCTGCCCAGCTTGCCGAGCCTGTTGCCGAGCCGGTTACAGAGGGCGCGCCGGCCAGCCCGGTTTCCACAGCGCCGCTTTCCGATGCGCCCGAAGCCGCCGGCCAGTCTGCCGCCTCGCCTGCATCCGGCGCGCTGGCGGCGCAGCCTTCCACCCCCGCGCCCGCTCCGGCCCTTTCTGCCGCCGTTCCTGTTGCCGAGCAGCGCACCGAGCAGCGGATCGGGCCGCAGCAGGAAAGCACGATTCTCCAGGTCGGCGAGATCCGCGAGGCGTTGCGGGCTGCACGGCCCGAAATGACCTTGCGCCACGCAGAGTTCGGCCTTGTCTCGCTCCGGATCGAGGCGACTGGCGCGGCGCAGGATTGGCGGGCGGTGCTGGCCAGCCGCGATCCGGCCTTTATCCCCGCGATCCAGACCGCACTGGCAGAGCGCACGGTTGCCGCCTCGTCAGAGACTGCCACGACCGGCAACGGCGCAGGTTCCGGTGCGGGTCAGGCTGGCTCATCCGATCAGCGCTACGGGTTATCCCCGGGGTCAGGGCAAGGTTCGTCTCAACCATACCTGTCGCATTCCGGACAGCGCGACGAGGGGGCCTCGCAGCATCAGCACCAGCAGCAACGTCAGGCCGACGAGGCCGCGTCTGCCGCGGCGCAGGATGCTGAAAGCCCCTGGCATCACGAAGGCGGATTGTTCGCCTGAACGGCGCATCGCCAACAGGGAGTTGATCATTCATGGCCAAAGGCAAGGACAAGGCTGACAAGGACAGCGAAGACGGCGGCAAGCCCGGCAAGAGCGGCATGATCAAGATCATCCTCGGCGCAGTGCTGCTGCTCGGACTGGGCGCGGGCGGGGCTTACGGCGCATTTGCCGCGGGCCTGTTTGGCGCAGCTGGCGGCCCGACAGAGCCGGACGAGCCCAAGCTAGTGCTCAAGGGCGAGGCCGATCCCTACCCGCCGCCGGGCGCTGAAAAGGCCAAGGATGGCGCCGAACCGGTTTATGGCGAGGGCGGCAGCAAGTATCGCACGGCCTATTTCAGCTTCGCGGAAAGTTTCACCTCCAACCTCGCGGATTCGCCCGGCCTGATTCAGGTCGAACTGGCGGTTTCCACCCGGCGTGATGGCCGCGTGCTGCAATGGGTCAGCAACCACGAACTGGCGATCCGTTCCGCGATGCTTGCCCAGCTTGCCGCCACCACCGAGGCCGAGGTCTATGACGTCAAGGGCAAGCAGCGCCTGGCTGCGCGCCTGACCCGTTCAGTCAACGAAGTGCTGGAAGAGAAAGAAGGCTTTGGCGGTATCGACGCGGTGCATTTCCGGGGGTTTCTGGTTCAATGAGGATCTCCCATGAATTCGCCGCTGCTCGGGCCGCCGCGCAGCACTGCCAAGAGCTGACCGCGCACGGCATGGCGCGCGGCCCGCGCCCGGAAGAGCGCGCGGCGCTGCTGTCGGCGTGGCGGCGCGACCTTGCGCGCATCCTTGCCGAAGATCTGTCGCCCCTCCTGTCCGGCGACCGGCTTGAAGTCACCGTGTCCGAGCCCGAGAGCCTGTCCGGCAAGGCTGCGCTGGCCCGCATCGGCCCGATTGCCGCCAACGCATTGCTGCGTGTGGGAGGCTTGGGCGGAGCGAGCGGCGAGACCGCGCTTCTGACCTTCGATTTCGCCACTGCCATCGCGCTGACCGATCGTTCCTTTGGCGGGGATGGCATGCTTACCGCCAGCCCACCCGAACAGCTTCCGCGCTCGGCCGCGCTGCTGGCGGAAGAGATCGCCGCCATCATCGCGCAGGCCATCACCCGCGCCAGCCTTGGTGACGAGGCCCCGCCTGTGGGTGCGATGACAAGCGGCGAAGTGATTATCCGCAGCGAAAGCGCCGCGCGCTTGAAACCCTTTGATCCTGACGCAGGGGCCGTGCTGTTCACGCTCGACATCGCCAACGCGGAGGGCTGCGAATGGCGCTGCCTCCTGGCTGTCGCTGCCGATCGGATGGAGCGTCTGCTACCAGTGCCCGGACGCGCGCAACCGCATTCCGGCAGCCGCACCCTGCGCCCGCCCGCCAGCGCCGCCGCCGCGCCTTTTGCCGCGATCCCGCTGCCGCTTCATGTCGTGCTGGCGGAGGTCGATCTTTCGCTTGTCCGGCTGCAGGCCCTGACACCGGGCGAGTGCATCCCGCTGACGATGGGTCGGCAGGTGCCGCTGATGCTGGGCGACCAGCCGATTGCCCATGGCAGCATCGGCACGCTGGAAGACCGCATGGCCATTCGCCTGACCCGCTTTTCCGCAGAAGGAACCGCATCATGAGTGACTTGCAACCCGCGTCGTTCCATCGTTTCGGCGCGGTCGCCGTGCGCCTGTCGGTCGAACTGGGCCGCACCGAGATGGCCTTGCGCGATGTGCTCCGGCTGAACGAGGGCAGCACTGTGGCGCTTGACCGGCTGACCGACGAATTGCTCGATGTGACCGCCAATGGCCGGGTGATCGCGCGCGGCGAGGTGGTGGCGGAAAAGGGCCGATTTGCCTTACGGATCGTCCATCTGGTGGGCGAGGACGGACAGGACGTGCCGCCTGCCCCCACGGCCGAAGCTCCGCCCGAAGCGCCCGCCGATCCGGCGGTCAGCGCTGTCAATGCCGGTTGACGGGCGGCGGCGATGATCGAATACCTACTGCGCCTTGCGCTGCTGCTGCCGCTGCTGGCGGGGCTGATCTGGGGCAGCCTGTGGCTGACCCGGTACATGCAGACGCGCCTGGCCGGCCAGCCGCGCGCCGGGATGCGTGGCGGCGGGCGGCAGCTGCACCTTGTCGAAACCAGTCTGATCGCGCCCGGAGTGAAGCTTGCGGTGGTGCGTTTCCGCGACCGCGAGATTCTGCTCGGCCTGTCGCGTCACGGGATGGTGCGGCTGAGTGAATTGCAGGTGGACGAAGCGCCTGCGCCTGACACCGCAGCGCCGCCGGAGAGCGAGTGATGCGCGCATCATCGATGATCCGCGCGGGTTTGGTCGGCCTTGCCGCATTAACCATGTTCATGGCGTCGCCCGACTGGGCGCACGCCGCCGCGCCCGCCGCCCAAGCCCCCAACCCCGTGGCGGCGGGCGTCGGCACTGCGATCGAGCGCGCATTGGGCGACAACGGCGCAGGTGATGACAGCCCGTTGAGCATGTCGCTCCAGCTGCTGGTGGTGATGAGTCTGCTCACCATCCTGCCCGCGCTGGTGCTGATGATGACGAGCTTCCTGCGCATTCTGGTGGTGCTGGCGATTTTGCGGCAGGCGCTGGGCCTGCAAGGATCGCCGCCCGGGCAGGTGCTGGCCGGCCTTGCGCTGTTCCTGTCGTTGTTCGTGATGTCACCGACGCTTGAACTGGTGAACGCGCAGGCGATCGCCCCCTATGCCGCCGGAAGCATCGGCGCGGACGCCGCGATCGGGCAGGCGGGCGAGGCCTTCCACGCCTTCATGCTGCGCCAGACACGCGAGGCGAATCTGATGATGTTCACCGATATTGCCGGAGGAGGGTCGTTCCAGACCGGCACCGACGTGCCGTTCTCGATCCTGCTTCCGGCCTTTGTGACCTCCGAACTGGAGACCGCCTTCCAGATCGGCTTCATGATTTTCCTGCCGTTTCTGGTGATCGATCTGGTGGTGGCGAGCGTGCTGATGAGCCTTGGCATGATGATGCTGTCGCCCACGATCATCTCGCTGCCGTTCAAATTGCTCTTGTTCGTGCTGGTCGATGGCTGGGCGTTGCTGATGGGCAGCCTTGCCATGAGTTTTGCCTGAAAGGCGCGTGATGCAGGAAGACGCGCAACTCCTCGCGCTGGCCGACCAGACCTTGTGGGTGACCGCGCTGATCGCCGGGCCGGTGCTGATCGCGGCGCTGGTGGTGGGGCTGGTGGTCGGGATCATCCAGGCGGCCACATCGGTCAACGAACAGACGCTTTCCTTTATCCCCAAACTCGCCGTCACGGCGCTGGTCTTCGTGGTGCTGGGCGGTGCGATGATGGCGTTGCTGGGCGATTTCCTGCGCGAGATCATGGCGCAGGTGGCGCAGATTTCGGCGTGATCCGGTGAACGTCCTCGATCTCGGTTTCGGCAGCCTCGAAGCCCAGCTGTGGCAGATATTCTTCCTGTCGATCCGCTGCGGCGCAGCGCTGATGGCCGCGCCGATGGTGGGCGGGATGGCGGTGCCTGCACCGATCCGCATCCTGCTGAGCATTGTGCTGGGCTTCTTCGTGGCCAGCTGGGTGCCGCTTGCGCCTGCACCGGACATGCTGAGTTTCGCCGCCGTGCTGGCGGTGCTGCACGAGGTGCTGATCGGCACCGCACTGGGGTTTGTCCTGCAAGTTGCCTTTGCCGTGCCGCTGATCGCCGCCGAGCAGATTTCGGGCACGATGGGCCTTGCCATCGCCACGTCGATCGACCCGTCGAGCGGCGCACAATCGGGCGCGCTGGGCACATTCTTCGGCCTCGTGCTCAGCCTGCTGTTCTATATTATCGGCGCGCATCTGCTGTGGTTCGAACTGCTGATCGAAAGCTACCGCCTGCTGCCTGCGGGAGACTTTGCCTTCGCCGCCTGGCGGGCCGAAAGTGTCGTCATGTTCTTCGGACTTGGCCTCGCCACTGCCGCTGCGATTGCGCTGCCGGTGGTGCTGGTGCTGCTGCTGGTGCAGGTGGTGACCGGCATGCTCGCCCGTTCAGCGCCCGCACTGAACCTGTTCGCGCTGGGCCTGCCCGCAGGCGTGCTTGCCGGGATTGCCGCGCTGATCATCGCCGTGCCGGTGATGGTGGAGCAATTCGAAGGCGTGATCGAAGCCGGGTTTGACGAGGCACGCACGCTGGTGGTGGGCGCGCCGCAATGACCGGGCAGACGCGCCATGGCTGAAGAGACTCCCGGCGAAAAGACCTTCGACCCGACGCCCAAGCGCCGCAGCGATGCGGCGAAAAAGGGCGATGTACTGCGTTCAAAGGAGGTGGCGACACTGGCTGCGACCGGCACCGGCGCACTGGTCTTGCTGGGGCTGGGGCCATGGCTGGCTGACAGCATGGCGGCAACCGCGCGGGCAGGCTTCATGTTCGATCGCCGCGCGCTTGATGGCTTTGCCCCGGGTGCAGCGGTCGCCGATGCCGCGCTGGCGATCCTGCCGCCGGTGATGGCGCTGGGGCTGGCGGCGGCACTGGTGACGATTGTCTCGCAACTGCTGCTGGGCGAAGGGCGGTTCAATCCCGGCAACATGGCCTTCAAGGGTTCGCGCATCAATCCGTTGTCGGGGCTGAAGCGGATCTTCGGCTGGCAGGGGCTGATCGAGCTGGGCAAGGGGCTGCTCAAGCTGGCCCTGCTGGGCGGGATCGCGTGGTTCTGGGCCGCGGCGCATCTGCCTGCGCTGCTTGTGCTGGGGCGCAGCCCGCTGGAGGCGCAGCTGGGCCTTGCGATCGGGGCGATCACCGGGTTGGTCGGCGCGCTGCTGGCAGGTCTCGCGGTGATCGCGATGATCGATTATCCGCTGCAACGCTTCCAGCAGAACAAGCGATTGAAGATGAGCCTGCAGGACCTGCGTGACGAGAACAAGCAGGCCGAAGGATCGCCCGAGATGAAATCCGCCCGCCGCCAGCGCCAGCGCGACCTGTCGCGCGGCGGGGTCGCCAAGGCGATGAAGGACGCGCAGTTCGTGATCGTCAACCCGCTGCATTTCGCGGTTGCGCTGACCTATGATCCGGCCATCGCGCCTGCGCCGGTGGTGCTGGCCAAGGGGCGCGGCGAGACCGCGCTCGCCATGCGCGAGCTGGCCGGAGAGGGCGGCCTGCCCGTGCTCGAATATCCGCAGCTTGCCCGCGCGGTCTATTTCACCACTCAGGCAAACCAGATGGTGCGCGAGGAATTATATGTCGCAATCGCCGCGCTGGTCGCTTTCGTGATGGCCCTGAAGCGCGGCCAGCACCCCAGCCGCCCGCTGATCGACGTACCGCCAGAGCTGTGTTTCGACGGCGACGGGAAGGTGGAGGCCCGCGCTTAAGATCCGCCGGTTGCACCCGTTCTGCGAGGCATGGAAAATCCCGGCTCCTCGATCATATCGGCGCTTGGCGCAGGCAGCGGCATCGATTTTATCGCTTTGGCGAATAATATCTCCACCGCCAGCTTCGCGTTTCAGCGCGATACCGTGGAGGCGCGGCGCGAGACGCTGGAGGCGCAGATTTCCGCTGCCGGGCAGTTGCGCAATGCCGTGACGAGCCTTGCCAGCGCGCTGGGTGACCGGATCCGCAATGGCGACCTGGCCCCGCGCGGCGAGCTGGGCAACACCAGTGTGGCGCGGGTCAGCGTGCCTGCGGGACTTTCCCCCCGCGGCACGTTCTCACTTGAAGTCACCAGCCTTGCGCAGGGGCAGACGCTGGTCGGCAATGCCTATGCCAGCCGCGATGATCTGGTGGGCGAAGGCACGCTCAATATCCGTTTCGGCAGCATCGACGGCGCAAGCTTCAGCGCCGACGCGGCGCGCGATCCGCTGGCGATTGACGTCACCGCCGATGATACGCTGGCCACACTGGCGGCGAAGATCACCCGCGAAAGCGGCGGGGGGGTAACCGCCTACGTCGCCGCCGGCGCCACCGGCGCGCAACTGGTGCTGAAGGGCGCGGAAGGGGCGGCCAACGGCTTCGTGATCGAACCAGCAGGGGCGGGCGGCGGCGCGGTGCCGGGCGATCTTGCCTACCTTGGCTGGAGCCCGGCGAGCGATGCAGGCGAGCTGCGCACCGTAGCGGGCGACGCCGAATTCCTGCTCGATACCGTGGCGATGACCAGCGCGACCAACCGCGTCACCGGCCTGCCGGGCGGCTTCACGCTGAACCTCACCGGCACCAATCAGGGTGCGCCCACCAATCTGACTTTTGCCAACAACACCGAAGCGATTTCCGGAGTGATGGGCGATTTCGTCGCGGCGCTGAACGATATCGTCGAGCAGGCGAACCAGCTTGCCTCCCCCTTCGGCGGCGCGCTTGGCAATGATCCGGGCGCGCGCGAATTGCGCCGCGATCTGGCTGCGCTGGCCGGACAGGTGATAATGCCGGGCGCGGCGGCGGGCGAACCGCGCACGCTGGCCGATATCGGGCTGGCGCTGAACCGCGACGGGACGTTCCGGCTCGATACGGCGCGGCTGGGTCAGACGCTTGATGCCAGTCCGGATGCGGTCGCGGCAATGTTCACCACCGGCGCTTCGGGTGTGTTTGCCACGATTGATCGGTTCGCGCGTGAAAACAGCCTTGTCAGCGATCCCGGCTCGCTTGGCGGGTCGGTGCGGCGGTTCGAGGCGCAGCTCGAACGCAGCGATGATCGGCTGGCGCGCATTGCCGAACAGCAGGAGTCCCTGCGTGATCGCCTGACCCGCGATCTGGTCGCCGCCGAACGCCGGGTCGCGG
Source organism: Erythrobacter sanguineus (assembly GCF_900143235.1). Lineage (GTDB taxonomy): Bacteria > Pseudomonadota > Alphaproteobacteria > Sphingomonadales > Sphingomonadaceae > Erythrobacter > Erythrobacter sanguineus. The sequence continues at coordinate 52,624 of NZ_FRDF01000016.1, forward strand.
CATCGCAATCAACGCTGACCTTCATTCGCCAGCAGGTGGATATCTGGTCGGCGGATAATTGAGGGAGCAGGGCAGATGCAGATGCTTTCGCGCAACCCCGCCGCCGCCTATCGCCGGGTCGAACTGGACGCCCGGATCGAGGCGTCAAGCGCCGCCGATCTCACCCGGATATGTCTGGAAGAGGCCATCGCCGCGCTCGGTCAGGCGTTGCTGGCGCTTGACCGGATGCCCGGCGAGATCCCGCGCGAGGTGCTGACGCGGGCGCAGACCATTGCCCTGTGGCTGGCGCGCTCGGTCGCGCCGGAACACCCGCTGCGCGAAAGCCTGGTGACTTTCTATGGCGGGCTGGCGGGCCAGATCGGTGCCAATTTCACCCGCGCGCGTCCTGATGAAATCGCCCGCGTGCGCGATGATCTCAAGGATCTGCTGGTTGCAGCCGGGTGAGCGTTTGCCCATGCTCCACGTGGAACCGAAGCCTTGCCACGCAGAACCATTGCAAGAACACAGCTCTCCTCAGCCCAGCATCCCAGCGATGATCCGCGCTGCATCCTGCGGGTCTTCGAACGGGTGGAAATGGGTGCGGTCGGGGCGGTGCAGATCGATGCCCTGCGGCAGGATCGATGCAAGATCAGGCCAGGTCGGCGAGCTTTTGAAGTCGGTGAGGCTGGTCATCTGCGCGCGCACCACCAGCACTGGGATATCGACCTGTTTTGCCGCTTCCAGAATCGCGCCATTGCTGCGGCTTGAGGCATAGACGCTGGCCTCCACCTCTGGCGCGCAGGCGAGTTCCATGCCCTTGCCCGAGGGTGCGGGGACAAGCCCGTAGCGGCAATAATCTGCGAAAACGCGGGGCGCGAACAGGCAATAGGGATCGCGGCTGCGGAACCGTTCCATCATCGCTTCCGGGCTGACGAAATCGCGCTTGCGGCGGATTGCAGGATGCGGGTTGTCGGCGGAAAAGAGCACTTCTGCGGTGGTGTAGTAATCGGGCGCAAGGATCACCGGATCAAACAGCACGAGGCAACTGAAGGCGTGGCGGTGATCGGCGGCGACCTGCAACAGCGTGTGCGCGCCCATCGAATGGCCGATGCCGACCGCGCCTGTAAGGCCCGCCTGGTCGAGAAAGCCCGCGACATCGCTTGCCAGGTCCCGCCAATCATCGATCGGCCCGCCGCCCGATTGCCCGTGCCCGCGCATGTCGATGGCGTAGACGGCATGGGCAGGAAAGTGTTCGATGATGGCGTCGAACACCCGTCCGTGAAACCCGGTCGCATGGGCGAAGACCAGTGGCGGGGCTGGCGGGGCATCGGGCACAGGCGCCCATTCATGCACCGCCAGATCAATGCCATTGACGGCGTAGGTGCGGGTGACGGGTAGGGGACGGTTCGGGTTCATCACCCACCCACAACCGGATCATATCGGGCAAGTCAATCACGCGCTTTTGGCAGGGGTCACTCTGCTGGGAGGGGCTCGCTTTCACCCCGTGTCCGCGCAAAACGGAGCGCTTCGGCCATCCGGTCTGGTGCAATCAGGTGGAGCACAGCGCCATAAAGCGCGACCCCGAGCGGCACCACAATCCCCAGCGCCAGCAGATCAATCACAGGCGGCAGCCAATGCAAGCCCAGCGCTACGCCTGCGGCCATCGCCAGCGCAGCGGCCAGCGGCGGCGCAATCGCCCGCATCAGCGCGCCGATCTGCAACCCCAGCACCCGGCGCGACAGCAGGATGGTCGCCCCCGTCAGCACCGCCATCCCGCCGACCCAGCCCCAGGCAAAACCTGTCACGCCCCATTGCGATCCGATCAGGAAACCGGCGGGCATCACCACGCTGCCCAGCATCGTGATCTTCAGGGCGATACCGGGAAACCCGCGTGCATTGGTGGCGGGCGAAAACAGGATCTGCAGGGTCAGCATAGCCATTGCCATGGCGAGGATGGGCAGCAGGGGGACAATCTCGATCCACTTTTCGCCCAGCAGCACCGGCACCAGCACCGGGGCGACAACCGCCATCCCGGCATAGGCCGGCAGCGCCACCAGCATCACCAGCCGGATGGTGGCGAGCAGTGGCTCTGATCCCATTCCCTGCTGGCCCGTGCCCTGCTGGCGCGAATAGGCGGCATAGGCGACCTCGTTGATCGGCGGCACGAACTTGGAGGCGAGCAATTGCGCAAGGAACAGCCCGGTGGTGTAGACCCCCAGCGTATGGGTATCGAGCACGCGCCCGGCGATCATCACGTCGGCTTGGCTCTGCACGAACCAGAACAGTTGGGTCGCGGTCATCACGCCGCCGAAACCGGCGATGTGGCCAGCCCCGGTAAAGCGGAAGCTGGGGCGGATCGGCGCACGCGCGGCCCAGGTCATGCCGATGGCCTCGGTGACGAGCATCGCCATCGGTGCGGTCACCAGCGTCCATACGCCCCAGCCCGACAGCGCCCCTGTCAGCGCCGTGACCGCTCCGGTCAGCGCGGCGGCAAGGCGTACCTGTGCCGGACGACGGAAATCCATCTTCCGGCTGAGGATCGCGTGCGGCAGGGCGCAGAACGGCACCGCCAGATACAGCAGCGATTGTACCCGCAGCAGATCGGCAACCTCGGGTTGTTCGAACCACAGCGCCACCAGCGGCGCGGCAAGAAACTGTATCAGTGCCAGCCCGAAATTGAGCAGGATCAGCATGCCCAGCGTCTGACGCAGGCGTTCCTCGGTCACCTCCTTTTCGCGGATCAGCGCGCTGGCAAGGCCCCAGCCATTCATGGTGGAAAGCAGCACCAGCATCACCTGCGCCATCGCGAACAGCCCGTAATCCTCGGGCGCGAGCAGGCGGATCACGATCAGCGTCGAACACCACGAGACAATCTGGGTCAGCACCTGGCTGCCCGAACGCCAGATCACCGCCGTGCGCACCTGCGCGGCGAGCGACGGGCCAGCGGAAAGGGGATCGGCCTCAGCCATTGCGGGCAGCGTGCTCCCCGCCCGGGCCGTTGCCCCATAGTCTGGCGAGCACGCGCGAGGCGGTGCGGCTGCGCACGAACAGCAGGTCGGCAAAGTCATAGCCGGGGACCGCACCCATCGCACGTTTATAGCCGCTGTCGCCTGCGCCCATATCCATCATCGACTGGCCATCGGCGATCGCATCTTCCAGTGCCTTGTAATTGACCAGCTTGCCGATGTTGCATTCGGCAAAGTCTTCGACATAGCTGCCAGCGATCCCGTATTGCCATGCGCCGTCATCAAGATCGAAGCTGAAGGCTATGGCACGATCATCGAGCATCAGGATGGTGGCGGCGAGATTTTCGGCGATCACCGGGTCGGCCAGCACGCCTTGCCACAGCCGTTGCTGGTGCGGGCGCATGAATTTCGCCCCGCTGCCGTCGGTGGTGCGCGCGATCCAGCTGGCCGCCTCGATCCGGCCCATGTCTTTGATCACGGCATCGTTCCAGTCGTTTCCGCGCACATGCCGCCAGCGCGGGGTGCCGCGCTCCTCAAGCTTGCGCCATGCCACCCGCAGCCGCCGCGCGGTGGAGGATTTCGGCCAGCCTTCGGCCCGCAGGGCATCGCAGTCGATCAGCCATGCGGTGCCCGCTGGCCGCGAGAGCACCTGCCAGCCTGCCAGCCGCGCGGCTTCGACGAGCAACAGGGTCGAGGGATCATCGCTGCGCGCCGGGCCGAGCCGCCACACCGCGCCCAGACTGCGCGCGGCCGGATGGCCGAGCGCCTGCGCAAGCTCGAAGGTATCGGCATCGTCTGCCAGCAGGATATTGCGCAGCGGCCAGTAGCTGCCCGGCACCTTGCGCGCGCCGAGCATAGCTGTGACCAGCGGCGCAGGGCCGAAGCCGCAAGTGGGAATCGCCGCGACAAGCGCGCCATTGTCGCGGCGCACCAGCAGGGTCTGCCCCTTCTCCGATGCGCTGGCGCGAAACCACGCGGCACGCAGGAAATGGTGGCCCGACAGGCTGCTCTGGGCGAGCCTGTCCACCTCGGGCGGGAAGCCCGCGTGGGTTTCCAGCGTCAGCGGGGCAGCTGCGATCTTGGTTTCAAACATCAGTCACCTGCTGTGCCGCTCGGTTGGAGTGGCGCCTTGTCTCCCCCCTAGTGCAGCGGCGTAACCACCCGGTTAACCAAGCACCGATTTCGCGGTGTGTCTGCGCTTGCCCGGAACCTCCGGCCCTACGATTGATTGACAAGCTGCCGATGCTCGGGGCAACGCAGCCGCGCCCGATCCCGCCTGTTGCCCCGCCCGCCCTTCATGCCCTTGCCGGAGACCCCCTTGCCTGCCCCCCCATTGCCTGATCACTCTCCGACCGCACCGGCTGCGTTTCGCCAGCTTATGGGCCAGTTTGCGACCGGGGTTGCAGTGGTTTCGGTGGTGCCGGGGGATGGCGACCCACAGGCCGGCGGAATCGCGGCGATGACGATCAATTCGCTCGTCTCGGTTTCGCTCGATCCGATGCTGGTGTGCTGGAATCTGCAGAATTCATCGAGCCAGTTCGGTGCCTATGCGCAGGCTGAACGGTTCGCGGTCAGCATTCTGGCGGAAGGTCAGCAGACGCTGGCCCGGCGCTATGCCGCGCGCGGCAGCAACGCGCTGATCCCTGATGATTTCGAAACCGGGCCGCATGGCCTGCCCGTGATTGCGGGCGCAATCGGCCATCTCGCCTGCCGCCGCTGGGCGGTGCACGAAGCGGGCGATCACACGCTGATCCTCGGACAGGTCGAGGGGATGGCGCACCCCGAATCCGGCGTTCGCCCGCTGGTGTTCTTCGGTGGACGGTTCGAGGAACTCGCGCCCTAGAACACCACCACGCTGCGGATCGATTTGCCTGCATGCATCAGATCAAATGCGGTGTTGATCTCCTCCAGCCCCATGACATGGGTGATCATCGGATCGATCTGGATCTTGCCGGTCATGTACATATCGACGATCTTGGGCACGTCGGTGCGGCCCTTGGCGCCGCCGAAGGCTGTGCCGCGCCAGTTGCGCCCCGTTACGAGCTGGAAGGGGCGGGTGGCGATTTCCTTGCCCGCTTCGGCCACGCCAATGATGATGCTGGTGCCCCAGCCGCGGTGGCAGGCTTCCAAAGCGGTGCGCATGACCTCGGTGTTGCCGGTGGCATCGAAGGTGTAATCCGCGCCGCCATCGGTCATCGCGACGATTTGGGCGACGGTTTCCTCGCGGCTCAAACCTGATGAATTGAGGAAGTGGGTCATGCCGAATTTTTTGCCCCATTCCTCGCGGTCTGCGTTGATGTCGACCCCGATGATGAGGTTTGCGCCTGCCAGCCGCGCGCCCTGAATGACGTTGAGGCCAATCCCGCCAAGGCCGAACACCACGACATTGTCACCCACCTGCACCTTGGCCGTATTGGTCACAGCGCCGACCCCGGTGGTCACCCCGCAGCCGATGTAGCAGGCGGACTGGAACGGCGCGTCCTCGCGGATCTTCGCCACCGCGATTTCGGGCAGCACGGTGAAATTGCTGAAGGTGGAACAGCCCATGTAGTGATAGATCGGCTGGCCTTTGTAGGAAAAGCGCGTGGTGCCATCGGGCATCAGCCCCTTGCCTTGGGTGGCGCGGATCGCCGTGCACAGGTTGGTCTTGCCCGAAAGGCACGACTTACACTGGCGGCATTCCGGGATGTAGAGCGGGATCACGTGATCGCCGGGTTTGACGCTGGTGACGCCCGCGCCCACCTCGCGCACGATCCCTGCGCCTTCATGGCCTAGAACGCCGGGGAAGATCCCTTCGCTGTCGTACCCGTCGAGCGTGTAGGCATCGGTGTGGCAGATGCCGGTCGCCATGATTTCCACCAGCACTTCGCCCGCCTTCGGCCCTTCGAGATCGAGTTCGACGATTTCGAGCGGTTTTTTCGCTTCAAAGGCAACGGCAGCGCGGGTTTTCATCAGCGGGTTCTCCTTGAAACGCGCCTATTCCCGTCCCTGCGGCGCTTGGCAAGTATCAGCGGCGAGCAGGCACGGCCTCGTGATCATAGGGACAATGGCGGCAGGCCGATCCGCAGCATTTGCCGCGCTTCAGATGCGCCACCCGCGTGAACACGGTGTAGCCCGTTTCGGGATCGCGATAGGTCGTCTCCCCGCGCGTGCAGGCGGCTTGGTGCAGGGCGTGCCACATGGGTTCGGTCATCGTGCAGGGCGATAGAGCGATTGATCGCCAGCGCCAAGAGCGTGACTTCGATGCCGCATGTTATATGATATCCCGCATTGCGCTGGGCGCCGGATTGGATAGTCACTTGCGCAAGCCACGCTTTTGCGCTGTGTCGTGGGGCCAGCGATCTGTCACATTCTCGGAGACCGCCGTTGCGTTTCGTGCTTTTTCTCGCCGCCCTGCTGTTCGCCATCCCCGCCCCGACCGCGGTTCATGCACAGGGCGTGCAGCAGACCAAGGGCAGTTTCGAAGACAAGTTTCGCCAGCTCGATGAAGTGCTGCCCGATCCCAATGTCTATCGCACCGCTGGCGGCGCACCGGGGCATCAGTACTGGCAGCAGCAGGTCGATTACCGGATCGCCGCCGAACTCGATGAACCGCGCCGCCGCATGACCGCGCGGGCGACGATCCGCTACACCAACAATTCGCCCGACACCTTGCCGTGGCTGTGGATGCAGCTTGATCAGAACATCTTCCGCAAGGATTCAATGGCCGAACTCACCGATGCCTTCGGCGGCCCCGGGCGGCGCGGGCCGAAGGTCAGCCTTGGTTCGGCGAGCGAGCCGACCAGGCTTTCAATGGACGAATTGCGCCGCCAGCAGGCAATGGCGGATAATTCCTACGGGTACGACATCAATGCGGTGCGCACCATGGACGGGGTGGATCTGGCGCACACCATCGTCGGCACGCTGATGCGGATCGATCTGCCGGCACCGCTGGCCTCGGGCGAAAGCATCGAATTTACGATCGAATGGGCGTTCAACATCGTCGAGGAAGACGCTGTGGTGGCGCGTTCTGGCTATGAACATTTCCCCGATGATCCGCGCAAGGGCGGCAATGACATTTTTCTGCTGGCCCAGTGGTTCCCGCGCATGGTGGTCTATTCGGACTACGAAGGCTGGCACAACAAGGAGTTTCTGGGGCGCGGCGAATTCACGCTGGAATTTGGCGATTACGAAGTCGAAATGACCGTGCCCGACGATCACATCGTCGCTTCCACCGGGGTGCTCCAGAACCCCGATGCGGTGCTCACCGCAGCGCAGCGCCAACGGCTGGAAACCGCCAGGAACGCCGATGCGCCGATGTTTATCGTCACCCCGCAGGAAGCCGCCGCCGCCGAAGCGGGCAACCCGCGCGGCAAGAAGACGTGGAAGTTCTCCGCCCGGAACGTGCGCGATTTCGCCTGGGCCTCCAGCCGCAAGTTCATGTGGGATGCGCAAGGCCACAAGCAGCCGGGTGCAGAGCACGAAACCGTGCTGGCGATGAGCTTCTGGCCCAAGGAAGGCGGCGAGTTGTGGCGCAAATATTCGACCGCGGCCGTGGTCCACACCATGAAGGTCTATTCGCGTTTCAGCTTTGATTATCCCTATCCTACCGCGCAGAGCATCAACGGGCCGGTCGGCGGGATGGAATACCCGATGATCACCTTCAACGGCCCGCGCACCACGCTCAACAAGGATGGGACCCGCACCCATTCGCTGGCGGAGAAGGTGTTCCTCGTTGGCGTGGTGATCCACGAAATCGGCCACATCTATTTCCCGATGACAGTCAATTCGGATGAACGCCAATGGACGTGGATGGACGAAGGCCTCAACTCCTTCCTTGATTCGGTCGCCGGGTATGAGTGGGACCCGGACATGCCCTGGACCCGCAGCCTGCCGCGCGACATGGTCAGCTATATGGTGTCGAGCCAGCAGGAACCGATCATGACCCAGTCGGATTCGGTCACCAACCTCGGTGCCAATGCCTATGGCAAACCGTCGGCGGCCTATCATATCCTGCGCGACACGGTGATCGGGCGCGAGCGGTTTGATTTCGCGCTTAAGGAATATGCCCGCCGCTGGAAGTTCAAGCGGCCCACGCCGGCCGATTTCTTCCGCACCATCGAGGAAGCGAGCGGCACCGATCTCGACTGGTTCTGGCGCGGCTGGTTCTACACCACCGATCATGTCGATATTTCGCTGGATTCGATCCACCGGCTGAGGATCGACACTGAGGACCCCGATATTGATCTGCCCCGCCGCCGCCGTGAGCGCGATGACGAACCGGATGCGGTCGGCATCGGCCTCAACCGGGATCAGGGACTGCCGATCTGGGTGCTGGAAAACCGCAATGTGCGCGATTTTTATGACAGCAATGACGAATTCACCGTCACCCCCAAGGACCGCAAGAAATATACCGGCTTTCTCGAAGGGCTGGACCCGTGGGAACGCAAGGTGTTCGACCGCGCGGTCAAGGAGGATGCAAATTACTACGTCCTCAACTTCTCCAACAAGGGCGGGCTTGTCATGCCGATCATCCTTGGCCTCACCTTCAAGGACGGCAAGACCGAGAAGATGAACATCCCGGCGGAAATCTGGCGCCGCAATTCGCGTGAGGTGGCCAAGCTGCTGGTGTTCCCCAAGGGCAAGGAACTGGTACAGGTGGTGGTCGATCCCGATTGGGAAACCGCCGATGCCGACATCGAGAACAACCACTATCCGCGCCGCATCATCCCCAGCCGGATCGAGGCATTCAAATCCGAAAGCAGCAAGGCGCGCGTCAGGCGTGACCTGATGGGTGAGGCAGCCGGCGCCGAGCCTGACGGGCGCAAGTGATGCTGCGGTCGCTCGTGCTGCTCGCCGCATTGGTGCTGGCCCCGCCGGGGGCTGCGCCGCTGCTCGCGCACCAGCAGAAGATCGCGATCAGCACTGTATCGGTGAACCCGCGCACCGAACGGATCGAGGTGGTGCATCAGGTGCCGGTGCACGATGCCGAACATGCGCTGCGCGCGCAGGGGATCAAGAGCGCGGACATCGTCGGCAGCGCCGACAGCCGCGAAGCCTTTGCCCGCTATGTCGCGCGCCGGTTCCTGTTCGAGGTGGACGGCGAGGCGGTCAGCCTCGACTATGTCGGCAGCGAAATTTCGGGCGGCAGCCTGATGGTCTATCAGGAAGCCCCCGCACCGCGCGCCGATGCCATGGCACGCGTCAATTCGCAGATCCTCACCGATGTCTGGGCGCGGCAGGAAAACCGCGTCAATCTTGGCAGCGGCACGAATGTGACCACCTTCATCTTCACCGCCGGGGAACCGCCGCGCGAAGTGGTGCTTGCACGCTGAGCCGCCGCGCCGGGCCTGTCGCAGGGATCGCCGGGCCAGCGAGGCCGGCTGTCATTCCGGCACGGGTAACAGCAGGTCATCGGTCACTTCCATCAGCAGAAACGGCTCCTCGGCCGAATCCTCAAGCGCCTCCAGAAATGCCTCGCGCACGGCCTCGTCATCATAGGCCATCGCGGCGTCATAGGCGCGCTGCCAGGTCTCGCGGTCAGGCCATTCGGCAATCCCGATGAACCGCCCGTCCTGATCGCGATGCAGCCGCGACCCGAGCGATCCGTAACGCTCGCGGATCAACCTCGTGCCTTCGCGCCACGCCTGACGAAACCGGGCGTGGTAGCCGGGCCTGACCTTCCACTAATATGCCGCGACAAAAGTCATCGCATCATGGCCGCGCGATCAATAGGGCACGCCCCAATAGCCATAAAGCGTCCTTGCATAGGCGCTGTCCCATGCCGGCGCTGTCCCGCCTTCGATGAAGGGGCTGTTGCGGAACACATCATCCTCTGCCGCAACCACATAGCCTTCCTGCTCGCTGTCATATTCGAGCGCATCCCGCGGCAATGGCCGCAATTCCTCGCCCAGACCAAGAAAGCCGCCAAAGCTCATCAGGGCATATTCGACCTGGCCCGAACGCTTATTGACCATGAAGTGGTCGATCTTGCCGATCCGGTCGCCGTTCGGCCGGAACACCTTGGTGCCCTCGACACGGTCGGAGGCGATCAGTTCATGGTCCGGATCATTGATCGGCCCTGTCCCGTGCTCCTGCGGATTCCGGGCGTCAGGGCTGACGCTGTGGTGCTTGTCTGACGGATTCATCATGATGGCCTCCTATGTCAGTGATTGCGAATGCAGTTCGGAAGGTTCGGCAACCCTCGCAAAGCACCCGCCGGTATCGGGCCGAGATCCCTCCCGGCCATCGTTTCGGCAGCGCGCCGAAGCGGGGTGTCGGGACTGATGGTGCAGACGTTGGTACTTATACCAATGCGCGATGAGCTTGACTCATCGTGCCTTGGTTAAGCCCGTGCGGCGCCTGAGCATTTCCAGCGCGTGATGCGTCAGCATCTTGGCGCGCTGGTATTACGCATTCTTGAACATGCATTTTCTTCTCCCTTCGCCGGTTCCTGCATGGTCAACTGGAACGGCGGAAGCGGACGGCGCGCTCCATGATGGCGCAATCGGTGCGCATCCGGTCAGTATCCGCCGGGCGGATCGCTGGCCGGGAAGCTCTGGTCGCTGTCCTCGTCAACTTCAGTCCATTCGCGCTTCGGCTGATCGCGCATGGCCCGGGGGCCGGCATCGCGCACATCGGTGTGGCTCTTGTGCGGCTGATCGGGCGCAAAGGCAGCGTTTGATGAGCTCTTGTTGCGGGTAAGGAAATGATATCCCAGATAGCCAGCAGCACCGGCCAGCAATAATTTCGGAGTGAAGGACATGAAATTCTCCTGAAAACATAAGAATGATAAAGCATCATCTTCAAGATTTTGTTCAAGGCGGGCGGCTACAATGTTTGAGTTTCAGATGGTTCGGCATAAAACGACTTTGTCCTCTATAATATCTGGGCAAGACCAAAACAGGCGGCAGCAGCGATCAGGGCGAAGGACAGCAGCACCAGCAATCCATCGCGAGCGACCAGTCCCAAGGCCAGAATGGTGATGATCGACGAAGGTATTGTCGCCCCGAACGGGACCACCTCCAGCGGGGGGAGGGCCAATGCGAGCACCCCGCACAAGGCCGCGATCAGCCGGGCGAACGGGCCTTGGGTAAGGCGGGTCAGCCGCGGCCGGAAAACCTTGCTCAGCAGTTTCAGCACGCTTCGCAGCGGCTTCACGACCTGACCAAGGCGTTCCGCCTTCACGCTGCGCCGTGCAAGCAGACCCGGTACCCACAGCGTATCGCGGCCCACCGCCATTTCGGCGGCAATGGTGACGATCCCGATGCTCATGATCGTCGGGCCACCGGGAATATCGCCTAGCGGGCTCAGCGCCATCAAGCCCAGCAGCAGCAATGCCGGACCAAATGCCTCGCGCCCAAGCGCATCGATGATCTGCGTGACCTGCAGGCGATCGGCGCTTTCGCCAAGGTCTTCCAGACGATCGAGAAAAGTGGCGATCCGGGTAAGTTCCCCGCCATTGCCGTCGCGCGTCATCGCCGCTTGCACCCCATTTTCGCACCACCGGGCGTGTGCGGAACCACACCCGCACCGGAACGGTCGAGGCCGGACGGTGGGCGGCTCAATCGCGCAATTGTCCACGGATCGCGCCATCGGGATACCGGGCTGTATGGGCGTTGACGTAGAACAGTTCGGGATTGTTCTCGATCCGGTCGCCGGTCCATTCCAGGGCGTCGGAGCAGCCCTTGTAGCCCCCTTCGTTCGCGCGCTTCAGCGTGAACACCGGCGGGCCGTTGGTGCCCTGCGCGCCGCGGTGAATATGGGCTGCGGTGATCGGGACGATATTGGCGACATTGTTGAGATCCCAGCAGATCTGGTCGAGCTCGTCGGAAACGGTGATTTCCGCTCTGGCCGCGCCGTCCGGATCGCCGCCGCCGATGACCTGGCGCCCGGTCAATGTGGCGTAGTAGGTCTTTGCAGTCTCCTCCGCGATGCCTTCCTCCAGTGTCGCGCAGGCGGACAGCGCGATGGCGCCGGTCAGGACTGCGGCCAGAAGTGATCGCTTCTTCATGATCTGCTCCTTTTTTGCGACCGGGGTTTGCGAACGGGGTCTTCAGCGCGAACGGGCGCCCGGATCATATTCCATCGCCCCGATCGGGCGGACCGTGCTGGCCTGCGGCCCGATCTCGCTTTCGCCCGTCTGCACGACCAGTTCGACGGGATCACGCCGCCTAAGGTCATCGAAATTCCCGTCGACGACACTGTTGCGATGAAAATAGATCAGGCGGTGGTCGGTCGCGATGATCTGGCCGAATCCCCGGTTGAAATCGATTTCGGCGATTGTGCCTTGCAGCGGTCCGCTGTGATGCTTGACCTCGCCGCGATGGCGTTCCTTCCATCGTTCGAGCTTGCGCGTCATCGCGCTGAACGCATCGCGCACGGCAACCCGCGGATGTTCGTGTTCGGGCGCGTCATTCTGTGTGCGCACGACCAGTTCATCACCGGGCACGCGCACCTCGATGGTCACCTCGTGGCGATTGCCGCTGCGCTGGCTCTGATGGGGCGCGCGGACATAGACATGGCAACTGGTTATCCCGCCATAGAATTGTTCAAGATGATCGATCTTCTCGCGGATCAGGGCGTCGATTTCCTCAGACGGCTCCATGTCCGTGAAAGCGATTTCGGCGGGCGTTTCCATCCAGCAGGCTCCCAGACCTATCATTCATCCTGGTGACGGCCGCGGGTGAAACCCGGACGGCTCGCGTCTTTGGGGCAGGCATGGAGGCAGGCATCTGGACAGTGCGGTCTGATTGGCAACTGCCCGGTCATGTGTCCGCTCATGCGGCCCATGACGCAAATCATGCACCGGGGGGCGGAGCGCGCGCATTAACAAAAATCAATTCGGTCGGCGCGCAGCATGATATTGGTCACGGAGAGCCGCGGATTTGCGGGGCTGGGTCGCTGCCGTTGGTCAATGTCGGCGCCCCATGCCGGAAGCATGCGGTTTCCGGCCATCCGGCACCATCGGGAACCGCTATCGGGAGAGGTGAACATCGTGGAAATCGAACATGATACTTGGGTGGTTGTCGCCGACGGAGAAAAATTCCTGCTGCTGCGGAATGATGGCGATGCCAAATATATCAACCTTCAGGTGGTCGAGGAGGAGAACAGCCCCAATGCGCCCGCGCGCGAACTGGCGACTGACCGTGCGGGCCGACGGTTCGATTCCACCCGGCCGGGCCGCAACGGGGTTGTAGCCTCGGGCAAGAGCGGTCTTGAAGAGACCGACTGGCACCGGGTTGCCGAAACGCGCTTTGCCGAGCATCTGGCGGAATTGCTCAACCAATGGGCCGGGCAGAAGCGATTCCGCAAGCTGGTCGTCATTGCCGATCCGCGCACGCTGGGCGCGCTGCGCCCGGCCTATGGTTTCGATCTTGAACCGCTGATCCAGACGGAAATCGCCAAGGACCTGACCAACCTTCCGCTTGACCAGATCGAAGCCTCGATCAGCGCTTTTTCGGATGATTGACCGCAACCGGCACGATCACTGGTATTCTTCGACGCACAGGTATTTGGCATCGAACAGGGCAATGTCGCTGAGCCGGGCAAGGTCGAGGATCTTGAGGTGCCCGTTGGCATATTCGATCAGATCCTGCCGCCGGAGCGCCTGAACCGTCCGGTTGACATGGACCGGGGTCAGGCCGGTCGCCTCGGCGAGATGGCTTTGCGTGATCGGAAATTTAAGGCCTTCGCGGCTTGCCAGTCCGATTGCCCGGTTGCGCAGGAAAAGCTCGATCAGCAGATGCGCAAGGCGCTCTATCGCGGTTCTCTGGCCGGTGTTCAGCAGCCATTCGCGCAGGATCGCGGCATTGGCCTGCTGCTGCAACAACAATGCCTTCCACACACGCGGATGATCATCGGGCAGCGCGCGGACCTGGCTGGGCAGCAATTCGGCAAGACGGACCCGGGTGAGCGCGCTGACCGAACAATCCTGTTCCCGCAGGCTGTCGAGATTGAGGTCGAAGACATCGCCGGGCAGGAGAAAACCCAGAATCTGCCGGCGGCCATCCGGCAGATCCTTGTAACAGCACGCCCAGCCCGAGATCACGGCATGCGCAACTCTGGCCCGCTCGCCTTCGCGGGCAATATCGGTGTGCGCAGGCTTTTCCACCTGCGAGCGATCGCCGAGCGCGGCAATTGCTGCGCGATCATCGGGCGTCAGCGCGACATAGCGGTCAAGGTTTCTGATCAGTGGCTGCAGCGCAGCGCAGGAAAGTGAAAGCATCATCTGGCATCCTTTTGGAACCTCCGCCCTGCCGTGGCAGCCGTTTCAGGCGCAATCCGGGAATCCCCAAGTGAGACCACGGGTCAGCCAGAGCGAAGGGCAAGAACAATCGGATTGGATGATTGGACTTGCCGGGTCATTGGCCGGATCGCTATCCGCCAATGCGATTGTCCGGCAGCATGGTCGGGAACAGGCCAAAGGCCTCCCCGCCCGCCGGGGCTGCACCATGATCGCGGGCCGCCGCTGCGCCGGTGTTGTCGGGATGATCCTAACATAGGTGATATTGGCGCGAAATCCTCTCGTGCATCGTGATGGGCCCAACCCAAGCAGGAAGGCCGGAAATGTCAGCCAGAACAAATGTGAAGATGCCAGTTGCCGCGGGCATGGCCATATGGCTCGGTGCCATTGGCCTGTCGTTTGCCGGATGCGATCAAAGTGTCGGGGATGCGCAGGAAGATCTCGCCGAGACGACGTATGAAGCCAAGGAAGACGTGATCGAGGAGGAGGCTGATCTGCAAGAGGCGCTGGGCAACGATACCGCCAGCGAAGTTCTTGACGAGCGGGCCGATGCCATGGGCGAAGCCGCCGACGAAATGGATTGAGGCCTGGCCTCAGGGCAACAGCTGAACGGATCTGATCATGGCCTGGTTTGTCGCAGCGCTCATCGTCTTTCTGATCCTGGCCTTGCCCGCATGGCCTTATACCAAGGTTCGCTGATGCGAACCCATGCGCTTCCCGCCCCGCCTCCCCGCCCGGCCGCCAATGATGCCATCAGGCTATGGTGGCCGGGCGGGGAGGCGGGGCGGGAGGTATGAGTCGCGCTTGGCGCGACTTCGTATCACGCACGGGGCCGATGGCCTTATCGCCGCGGCGGCCTGTGGCCTTATGCGCTGAGTGCCTTGGCAACAGGCTTGCTTGTCCTGCTGTTTCTGCTGGCCTGGATGGGCATGATTGTGGCGACCTGTCCCTGATCCGCGCGCCTGCGATGGGCGCGCGGCGGGTTCAGGTCGCGGCGGTTGGCAGCATTCCTGCGGCATGGAGTGCGATCAGGAGACAGGCTCCCGCCCCGCCGACCAGCAGCAGCATGGCGATGAGGATCCGGACGCGCGAAACCCGCGGCCGTGCGTCGGCCGGGACCAGATCGGCATAGCCATCGAAGGCCGCAGCAAGGCTGACCAGATGGAATATCAGCCAGACACCTGACATAAGCGAAACCACGAAAAATACGGCTGCGAGCAGTTGGATCAAGGGAAGGCTCATGCGCGTCTGAACTCCTTGGCAAAATGTTTGCAGGGCCTGAAACAACGTGCCCGCCGCTTGTACAGGGATGGGGACAGGACAGAAGCGACGGGCGCGCACGGAACCGACCTCAAAGGCTGCAACCTGAAAAACTGGCCGGCCCGGTCAGGGCATCGCAAGCCGCGATTGGCTGACTGTCGAAGGCGAAAAGACGCTTCACCGCCTCGCCCACCTTGCTGCCTGCGAATGCCCGCCAATGATAGGCGGCCAAGGAAGCAACGAAATAATCCATGTTAAGATCGGCCGATCCGCGGATCCTGTCCGCAGTTTCCGCAGCAATTATCTGGCGGTGTATCCGCCGTCGATCACCAGTTCGGATCCGGTCACGAACTTTGCGTCTTCAGACGCCAGATAGGCAATTCCGGCGGCAATGTCCTCCGGCTCGCCGATCTCGCCGATCGGGTGCAGATCGCGCAGATTCTCGCAAAAGGCATCGCGGCCTTCGTCCGATGCCTCGGCCATTGCCTCGACCAGCGGGGTCCAGATGAAGCCGGGATGGACCGAATTTACCCGGATCCCGTCGTCGGCGAAGAACATTGCATCGGTCTTGCTCATCTCGCGCACGGCACCTTTGGAAGCATGATAGGGCGGAATGTCAGGCGCGCCGACGATCCCGTAGATCGAGGAAATATTGACAATGCTCCCGCCGCCCCGTTTGCGCATGTGGCCAATGGCCGCCTTGGTGCAGAAGAACACCCCCATCACGTTGACGTCCATGACGTTGCGCCATTCCTCGGCGGTCACTTCATCGGTCGGCTTGTCCGGGCCGGCAATGCCCGCATTGTTGACCAGCACATCGATCCCGCCGAAGGTATCGGCCACCTCGGAGAACACTTTCGCGAGTTCGTCCTCGTCGGTGACGTCGAGATGCCAGAATTCGGCGCGCTGCTGGGTCTGGCGGATGTCTTCGCACAGCGCGGCGGCCTGATCGTCCTCGATATCGGCAATGATCACTGTGGCGCCTTCCTCCGCAAGCCTCAGGCACGTCGCCTTGCCGATCCCCTGCGAGCCGCCGGTTACGATGCATACCTTGTCTGCCAGTCCGCGCATGTGATCCTCCCTCGCCATCCTTGGAAAAGGTGCAGCCTATCTCCCGCGGGCCCGCTGCGCATTAATGCAGGTTAGAGCGTTTTCGAGCCGGATCGAATCACCCGGCGACCCGGAAACCGCTCGAAGGCGCGCCATCGGCACCTTTGCCGGATGAGCGCCGCCTCAACCCAGGGACATGCACGGGCTTAGCTATCTGGCGTTTGCCGCCGGATATCGCAGGGTCAGCTTCGTGTTTATCGAGAACGGCCAGCTGGCGATCTGGCAGACCTCAATCCCCGCGACTACATGCTGCTGATGCTGTTTGCAGCGGTGTTCGCTCTGATGGGGCCGGTCCTGGGCATCAAGACCGAATTTGCAAAGACAATGGTGGGCGTCATTGCCACCCTGCTGCTGGTACCCGCTTGGGGAATTGCCCGGCCTTTTCCGATCGTGCGATGTGCCGCGGTGATTACAGAACAAGCTCGTTGAGCTGACGCTTCGATAGTATCCTCATCACGATGTTCCCATGAAGAGAGCATCGCGATGCCCCGGTTTACGACAATACCCAGGCAGCCATGGCGCTATCAGGAACTGCGGGAGTCGCCAAACAGGCTGAACATGGCGGCACATTTCTGGTCGCCATGACGCATGATTTCAGGTGGGCTGGAGGGTGGGCCAGATTTGCAGCCTTGACCCAAGACCTTGAAATACTGATATAAATTGAAGGAATTGGTGCGGTCGAGAAGACTCGAACTTCCACGGCCTTTCGGCCACAACGACCTCAACGTTGCGCGTCTACCAGTTCCGCCACGACCGCACTCGGGTATGTCGGGGCTGCCAAGCGCTTGCCCCGCGGTAGGAGCGCGCCACTAGCAAGGGGTTCGAACCCGCGCAAGCTCTTTGACGTATCGCCAGTTCGGGGCCAAGTGCGGGCTGCGCAAAAGCGCCTCCGCGGGCTTTACCGGGGTGCCCAGCCGAGGTCGGCAACCGCTGCGCCGGGGGGGATATTGGCGATTGCTTCGGTCACGCTGACACTTTCGCCCGGCGCCAGTTCGCGCTTGGCCGGCACCACCACCCAGTCACCAACCTTGCGTTCGCGCGCGTCGCTGAACACGACCATCAGGTTGGGCACTGCCAGCGTCTCACGCGCGGTGTTGCTGATGGTGCCGCGCACCTGGAAGATCTTGTCGCCATTTTCCAGCGTTTCGCTGCGCTGTTCTTCACTCGGGAAATCAAGCTCCAGCCCGGGCTTGCCGACACCAAAGGCCGGGCGGCTGAACGGCGCCCAGTCGGGCACACCGAAGTAATTCACCGCAACCATGGTGCCGGCCGCCAGCAGGGCGAACAGGGCAGCGGCCATGGTCCACATCTTGAGCGTGTTGCGCCGCTGGGTGAAGGGCGCGCGGTAATCGAATTGCGAAACACCGCCTTGATCCTCGTCCTCATCGGCAAAGGGCGGTTCCTGCTCATATTCGCCCAGAGCAGCGTCTTCGGAAAGCGGCGGTCCGGGCGTTCGGGGCTGCTGACCATCCGGCTCGTGCTGGGCAAGGCCGCGGCGCAGGGCGCGCACCGCAATGCTTGCGTCCCCATCCGCGCCGGATGCGGCTTGTTCTGCCTCATCGGTGCGCCAGTGGCTGACCGAAGGACCTTCAGCGCCCGCCGCCGCTGCTGGTTTTGCAGCGCGCGGCTGTTCGGGCGTGCTTGCCGGATCATCGGCGGGTACCGGAGCCGGAGCCGGCGTATCGGCTAAAGCTGCGGGTTGGGGCCGCGGCGGCAGGTCAAGCTCGGCCGGTTCCTGAAACCAGCTATGCTTGCACTTGGCACAGCGCACGGTCCGGCCTTCGCTGCCAATGGCAGAATCCGGCACGGCATAGCGGGTACCGCAGGCAGGGCAGGCGATGATCATTGCACCATCGGCAATAGTCCACAGGCCCGCACGCACAAGAGGCACCATGGCAATGCGAGCCGATTCGGCGCTTTTTTCCACATTGCGGGGCCACTATAGGGCTTGGGACCATGTACGACTTTCCCCGGCCCGGCGGCGCTGATAGGTGCGAGCGATGAACGAACGCGGCGCCGAGATCGTGAAATTCGACAATGTCGGGCTGCGTTACGGCACCGACCCCGAAGTGCTGAGCAATCTCAGCTTCACGCTGTATCCGGGCAGCTTCTACTTTCTGACCGGGGCGAGCGGGGCGGGCAAGACCAGCCTGCTCAAACTGCTCTATCTCGCCCAACGGCCTTCGCGCGGGGCGATCCGGATGTTCGGGCAGGATCTGATGACGATGCCGCGCGAGCGCCTGCCGGACTTGCGGCGGCGGCTGGGGGTGGTGTTCCAGAACTTCCGGCTGGTGCCGCACCTTACCGCCTTCGACAATGTCGCGCTGCCCTTGCGGCTGGCCGGGGCGGACGAAGTGCGGGTGGTCAAGGCGGTGTCGGACATGCTCGAATGGGTCGGGCTTGGCCACCGCGCGCAGGCGATCCCGGCGACCCTTTCGGGCGGCGAACAGCAGCGCGTGGCGATAGCGCGGGCGGTGATCGCGCGGCCGCGGATGCTGATCGCCGACGAGCCGACCGGCAACGTCGATCCCGATATGGCCTTGAAGCTGCTGCGCCTGTTCGAAGCGCTCAACAACCGCGTCGGGACCACCGTGGTGGTGGCGACCCACGATGTCCATTTGCTCAAGAAGGTGCCGGATTCGCTGATCATGCGGTTGAACAAGGGGCAGTTGTCCGATCCCACCGGCGCGCTGCGCTATCCGCCGCGGCCCGCCGCCGCGCCGGTGCCGGGCAGCACCGGATGAACGTGCCGCCGCTTCCCGATGCACTGGACGAAGTGCCCGCCAATGCCGCGCCAGCCCGCATGCCGCGCGCGGCGCGTCTGCTGCCGCGACCGCGGCTGGGCGGGCTGATCCCCTGGGTCATCGCGATCCTGATCGGGCTGGTGGTGATCGCCGCCGCAGGGGGCCTTGCGCTGCGCAATCTTGCCGATAATGCCCGCGCGGATCTCGCCTCGGCGGTGACCGTGCAGGTGATCGAGCCGAACCCCGATCTGCGCGCGCAGCGCGGGCAAGCGGCGCTGGCTGTGCTGCAGGACATGGAACTGGTGCGCACGGTGCGGCTGGTGCCGGGCGAGGAACTGGCCGCGCTGCTTGAACCATGGCTCGGCGCGGCGGCGACCAGCGGCGACGTGCCGATCCCGGTGCTGGTCGATGTCGAGCTGGTTCGGCGGGCCTCCCCAGAGGAAGTCGCCACCATCCAGACCGCGCTGGCAGAGGCTGTGCCTGGTGCGCGGGTCGATGCGCAGGGCGACTGGCTGCGCCCGGTCTACCGTGCGCTCGCCGCGCTGCAATGGCTTGCGCTGGGCCTGATCGCGCTGGTCGCATTGGCGACGGCGGCGGCGGTGTGGCTGGCTGCGCGCAATTCGCTCGCCCAGCATCGCGAAACGGTGGAGATCATTCACCTGCTGGGCGGGGCCGACCGGCAGATCACCCGCATTTTCCTGAGAACGGTGCTGCGCGAGGCGGCTTTCGGTGCGCTGATGGGCACCTTGCTCGGGCTTGGCGCGGTGTGGCTGCTGGGGCAGCAATTCGCCGCGCTCGACAGCGGGATGGCAGGCGGGGGCGGGCTGACCTTGGCGGACTGGATGGTGATCGCCGCGGTGCCGCTGGGCGGGGTGCTGCTGGCGCTGCTGACGGCGCGCATGACCATTGCGCTTGCCCTTCGCGACATGCTTTAGGCGCCGGCGATGATCCGCCATATTCTCTCCGTGCTGTTCCTTGTCTGGGCAATCGGCTTCCTGTGGTTTGCGGTCGCGCTGCCGCGCCCTGCTGTCGAGACGGAGGCGACCGATGCCGTGATCGTGCCCACCGGCGGGGCCGGAAGGATCGCGCGCGGGCTTGCGGTGCTTGATCAGGGGCTGGCGACAAAAATGCTGGTCAGCGGGGTCGATCCCGAGGTCAGACCGGGCGAATTCGCGGCCGAGTTCGACGTTGCGCCCGGTCAGATGGACTGCTGCATCACGCTGGGCTTTGCCGCGGTCGATACCCGCTCCAACGCGGCCGAGACCGCCAAGTGGGTGGCGCAGAACGAGGTGCGATCCTTGCGGCTGGTGACAACCGACTGGCACATGCGCCGCGCTGCGGGCGAGCTGAACCGGACCCTGCCCGATCATGTGAGGGTGATCCGCGATGCGGTGCCTTCCCAGCCCGATCTCGGCACGCTGTTTCTCGAATATCACAAGCTGCTCGCAAGCCGGGCGGCGGGACTGGCGAACCTTTGAACACCCTTGTCGCCGGCCTGCGTTCGCTCGCCTTCTATGTGCTGTTTTATGGCGGCAGCGCGGTGCTGGTGCTGGCGTCTGTGGTGGCGGTGCTGGCGCGGCGTGGGTGGCTGCGTCCGCTGGTGGCGCGGTGGGGGCATTGGCACCTGTGGTGCACGCAAAACCTGCTCGGCATCAAGGTCGTGGTTGACGGCACGCTGCCGCAAGGCCCGGTGCTGGTCGCAATCAAGCACGAGAGCATGTTCGAGGCGATCGATACCCCGCGGTTGTTCACCTACCCGGCGGTGTTCGCCAAGCAGGAACTGTTCCGCATCCCCGGCTGGGGCCATTCGGCGCAGGTCTATGGCCTGATCCCGGTGGCCCGCGAGGAAGGCGCGCGGGCGCTGCGGGCGATGATCGCGAGCGCCAAACAGCGCGCCGCAGCGGGACGCCCGCTGGTGATCTTTCCCGAAGGCACGCGGGTGGAACACGGCGCACAGCCGCCCTTGCAGGCGGGGTTTGCGGGGCTTTACAAGCTGCTGGGCCTGCCCGTCGTGCCGATCGCGGTGGATAGCGGGCGGGCCTATCACCACATCATCAAACGCCCGGGGCAGATCACCTACAAGATCGGCGAGATCATCCCGGCGGGCCTCCCGCGTGATGAGGTCGAGGCGCGGGTGCACGCGGCGATCAATGCGCTGAACGGATAGGCTCACACCGCGCTATGTCCGCTGTTGGACGATGCGGCCTGTGGCGCTTATGTCCGGGATTGGGTGGTTTGCTGCCCTTTTCGTCATCCCAGCGAAAGCTGGGATGACGGTTAAGTCCGTTCCGGGGTCGTTTGCTGAACGGCAGCTTTTTTCTGGTGCCCCTGAAAAGCGGACCTCCTCTCGCGAGCCATAATGGGCCGCGCCTTGGCCTCCCCTGTCCGATTCTTTTCCGGTCATCGCAGGCCCGCTTTCCTACTTGGGCCTGACCTGTCAGCTTCGCCCGCATGATCTGCCCGCTAGCCCCCTTTCCCGCCGCGCAAAGCTGCCCTCTGGCGGCCTTCGCGGGGCAGGCGGTTTTTGCGCTTCTGGACAGTGTCTCATGTGTCTCCAACAAGCGCGGCAGAATGAGGCATGAGGGGCGTCAGGCGCCGTGTTCGCGCCCGAAATCGGGCCGCTCGTCGTCCTGCCCCTGTTCGATCACCTGCCGCCGGATCGCGCGGGTGCGGGTGAACAGATCGAACAAGGTATCGCCGTCGCCCGACCGGATTGCGCGTTGCAGGGCGGTGAGGTCTTCGGAAAAGCGCCCGAGCATCTCCAGCACCGCGCCACGATTGGTCAGGAACACGTCGCGCCACATGACCGGATCGGATGCGGCAATGCGGGTGAAATCGCGGAAACCCCCGGCGGAATACTTGATGACCTCGCTTTGGGTCACGTCCTCCAGATCGCTGGCCGTGCCGACGATGGTATAGGCGATAAGGTGCGGGATATGGCTGGTGACGGCGAGAACCAGATCGTGGTGGGCGGCGTCCATCAGTTCGACCTTGGAGCCGAGAGCGGTCCAGAAATCGCTCAATGCCGCCAGTGCTGCCGGGTCGCAGCCTTCGGGCGGGGTGATGATGCACCAGCGGCCCGCAAACAGGGTTGCGAAGCCCGCTTCCGGGCCGCTCTGCTCGGTGCCGGCGACCGGGTGGGCAGGGATGATGCAGGCGCCCGGCAGCGCGGCGGCCAGCGCTTCGGCCACGGCGGCCTTGGACGATCCGACATCGCTGACGATGGCGTGCGCAGGCAGGGCCGGGGCAAGGTCGCTCGCCGCCGCGCCCATCGCGCCCACGGGGACGCACAGGATGACGAGGTCGGCTTCGGCCACGGCACCGGCGGCGGTTTCGCACACCTGATCGACCAGCCCGCGCTCTGCGGCTGTGGCGCGCACCTGCGGGTTGCGGTCGTGGCCGGTGGTGGTGATGCCAAGCCCGCGCGCCTTGACCGCCAGCCCGATCGATCCGCCCAGCAGGCCAAGACCGATGATGGCGACGCGCCTGATCGTCATGCGGGTTCTCCGCAAAGGCTGCGAAGGCAGGCGATCACGCGGGTCATGTCGTCGGTCTTGCCGATGGTGATGCGCAAGGCATCGGGCAGGCCCTGACCCGGCAGATGGCGCACAGCATAGCCCCCCTCGGCCAGTGCATCGAGCGCTTGCGCGGCGGTGACCGCGCCATTGAAATGCACCAGCAGGAAGTTGGCTTCGCCGGGGGTGATCGACAGCCCGTGGTTGTTCAGCATCCCGATGGCTTCGGCCAGACGCGCGCGTTGTTTTGCATTATGGTCACGGCTGGCGGCAACAAAATCCTGATCGCCCAGCGCTGCCAGCGCCGCCAGCTGCCCCCCGGTGGTGACGTTGAACGGGCCGCGGATGCGGCCCAGCACATCGATCAGGCCGGGCGCGCCCGTGGCCCAGCCGATCCGTTCGGCGGCAAGCCCATAGATCTTCGAGAAGGTGCGCGTCACCAGCACGTTGCCATGGCGCGCGGCGAGATCGAAAGCGGCGGTTTGCAGCGCCGGATCGACATATTCGCCATATGCCTCGTCAACCACCAGCAGCACGTCGCCAGGCAGCCCTGCGTGCAGGCGCGCGACTTCGGCCGGGGGCAGAAAGGTGCCGGTCGGGTTGTTGGGGTTGGCAAGGAAGACAACGCGGGTGCGTTCGGTCACCGCAGCCAGCAGCGCATCCACATCCGCGGTGAGATCGCGGTCGGGCGCCTCCACCGGGATTGCCCCGCAGCGCCGTGCGGCGATATCATAAACCGCAAAGGAAAAGCGGCTGAACAGCACTTCATCCTGCGGCCCGGCAAAGCCTTGCGCGGCGAGGTTGAGCAATTCGTCCGACCCTGTCCCGCAGACGATCCGTTCCGGATCGAGGCCATGCACCTGCGCGATCCTGTCCCGCAAGGCGCGCGAATCCGGATCGGGATAGCTTGCCGCTTCGGCGCGCGCCTCGGCCAGCGCGGTCAGAGCCGCCGGGCTGGTGCCAAGCGGGTTCTCGTTGGCCGACAACTTGATCAACGGCTTGCCGGCAGCCGATCTGGACTTGCCGGGCTGGTAGGCATGGATGCCGAGGATCCACGGCTTGGGTTGGGGCGATGTGGCTGTCATGTTGGTCTGGGCGGCTTGAACAAAAGACGGAGCTTCGACAAGCTCAGCACGAACGGATTATCGAAAAAAATCCCCCTAACCGTTCACCCCACGCTTGTCGAAGGGCTGTTTTTCCGCTTTGCGCATTCTGGCAATGGCACCTGCTGGCTCCTCACCGGTCTATCATCTCCCTCATCCCCTGCCGCTCGACAGCGGTCAGGCGCTGGAGGGCGCGCAGATTGCCTACGAGACTTACGGCACGCTTGCCGAGGACGCGTCGAATGCGGTGCTGGTGTGCCATGCGCTGACCGGCGACCAGTATCTGGCCAGTCCGCACCCGATCACCGGCAAGCCGGGCTGGTGGGAACGGATGGTCGGGCCGGGCAAGCCGATCGACACCGACCGCCATTTCGTGATCTGCGCCAATGTCATTGGTTCTTGCATGGGATCGAGCGGCCCGGCCAGCCTCGGCCCCGATGGCCAGCCTTACGCCATGCGCTTCCCCGTCATCACCATCCGCGACATGGTGCGCGGATTGGTGGCATTGCTCGATGGGCTCGGGATCGAGCGGCTCCACGCCGTGGTTGGCGGATCGATGGGCGGGATGCAGGCGTTGAGCCTCGCCGCCAACTGGCCGGAGCGCGCCGCGCGGGTGCTGGTGATTGCGTCCACCGCGCGCCATTCGGCGCAGAACATCGCCTTCCACGAAGTCGGACGGCAGGCGATCATGGCCGATCCGGCGTGGGCGGCAGGCGATTACTACGCGGGCGACGCGCGGCCCGACAACGGCCTCGCCGTGGCGCGGATGGCGGCGCATATCACCTATCTTTCCGAAGCGGGCCTCACCGAGAAATTCGGGCGGCGCTTGCAGGATCGTGAGGCCAAGGGTTTTGGCTTCGATGCGGATTTTCAGGTGGAAAGCTACCTGCGCTATCAGGGCAGCGGGTTCACCCGGCGGTTCGATGCGAACTCGTACCTCTACATCACCCGCGCGATGGATTATTTCGACCTTGCTGAAGAATTCGGAACCGAGGAACACGGCGGCAAGCTTGCCAATGCCTTTGCGGGCACCGAGGCGCGGTTCTGCATTGTCAGTTTCGATACCGACTGGCTCTACCCGACCTCGGAAAGCCGTCACGTGGTTCACGCCCTCAACGCAGCCGGTGCGAAGGTCAGCTTCGTCGAGCTTTCCGCGCCGCATGGGCATGACAGTTTTCTGCTGGAGCATGACCAGCTTGACCGTGTGGTGAAGGGGTTTGTCGAACAATGACCCTGCGCCCCGACCTCGCCGCGATTGCTGCGCATGTCGCGCCGGGCAGCCGAGTGCTCGATATCGGCTGCGGCGACGGCGCGTTGATGGCGGAACTGGAAAGCGCCAGCGGCTGCGATGCGCGCGGTATGGAGCTGGATGGCGCGCTGGTCGAACGCTGCGTGTCGCGCGGGCTCAGCGTGGTGCAGGGCGATGCCAATGTCGATCTTGCCAATTATCCCGACAAGGCGTTCGACTACGCGATCCTCAGCCAGACGCTGCAAACCGCCACCCGGCCCGACCTGATCCTCGACGAATTGCTGCGCGTCGGGCGGCGGGCCTTCGTCTCGTTTCCCAATTTCGCTCACTGGCGCACCCGCGCCGCGCTGATGTTCGGCGGGCGGATGCCGGTGACGCGCGCCCTGCCGGTAAGCTGGTATGAAACCCAGAACATCCACCACGTCACGGTGGATGATTTCCGCGAACTGGCCAAGGCCAAGGGCGCGGTGATCGAGCAAGCGTGGTTCTTTGCCAATGAAAGCGGAATCGGCGCGTCAGGTGCCAACTGGCGCGCCGAATTCGCAGTGTTCGAGTTAAGCCGTTAACCTCAGCCTGCGCGGTGCAGCATGCACAGCTTGTGTCCATCGGGATCAAGCACATAAGCAAGGTTGAGCGTGCCCATCGCGCCCGAGCGCGGGCCCGGCGGGTCTTCGATCGAGGTGCCGCCTGCGGCAACCGCAGCATCGTGGAACGCCTGCACCTGTTCCAGACTGTCGCAGGCAAACCCAATGGTCGATCCGTTGGCGACCGTTGCCGGCTGGTCGTTGATCGGCTCGCTGATCGCGAAAATCCCGCCGCCGTGGAAATAGAACGCGCGCTTGTGACCGGTGGCGGCTTCATTGATCATCGCCGGGCTTGCGCCGAGCGTTGCCAGCACCGCATCATAGAACGCCTTGGCGCGGTCTATGTCGTTGGTGCCGATCATTACGTGACTGAACATTATGCAGGGTCTCCTCTCATAAGACAGGCCCGCGGATTAGGACGGATTATCCGGCGCGGCAATCTTCATTTCCGGTAGCCACAGGTTCATCGCGCGGTGCATAGGAAGAGGCATGATTCATGTCCTTGCCTCGGTCGCACTCGCCTCCGCCGCACTTGCGCTGCAGGCTGCGCCATCTCCGGCGCCGCCCGTCCGCCTTGAAGATCTTACCGTTCAGGAATCCGCTGCGCTGCGGTGCTCGGTCGCCTTTGCCTATGTCAGCGACTGGCAGAAGGACGGCGATGCCCGCGGCGCGGCATGGCCCGGGCTGGAAGCGCAAGGCGGGCGCGAATTCTTCGTGCGCACCATGGCGCAGCTGATGGACCGGCGCGGGCTTGACCGGCGCGGCGTGTTCGATCTGATCGCGCTGCAGACCGAGCGGCTGAAGGCCAGTCCTGACGATATTCCGGCCATGATGCCCGCCTGTCTGCTGATGAAGTCCGCCGCCGGGCTGTAAGCGCCGACATATCCCCCGCGGCGGCCCCATGCGGCGCTGGATTCCGCGCGCCAAGTGCGGCATTGAAGCAGGTGCAATGTGGCTCCTCCATCAATTCCCGCTCTGCCCGTTCAGCCGCAAGGTCCGGCTGCTTCTGAGCGAAAAGAACATCCCCTTTGATCTGGTGCGCGAGGACCCGTGGGCGCCGTCGGACATGTTTTTCAACCTCAATCCGGCCGGTTGCACCCCGGTGATCGTCAATCGTGAAAAGCATATCACCTTGCCTGACAGCCGGGCGATTGCCGAATATTTCGAAGAGACGGTCGATCGCAACCCGATGATCAATGGCACCGCCACCCAGCGCGCCGAGATCCGCCGGCTGGTCGCGCTGTTTGACGAGAATTTCTACGCCGATGTCACCGCGCCGCTATTGTCCGAACGCATGCGCAAGCGCATCCTTCGCCAGCCGCCCGATAGCGGCGTGCTGCGCAATGCCATGAAGCTGGCCCATGGCCATCTCGATTATCTCGACTGGCTGATCGACAACCGCCCGTGGGTGGCGGGATCGACCATGAGCCTTGCCGATCTGGCGGCAGCAGCGCAGATTTCGGTCGCGGATTATCTCGGCGGGATCGACTGGAGTGGCCATGAACAGGCGCGCGGCTGGTATGCCGTGTTCAAGAGCCGCCCGAGCTTCCGCCCGCTGCTGACCGAGCGGATGGACGTGATCAAACCGCCAGCGCATTATGCGCTGGTGGATGGTTAGAGGTATTTGTTTTCGGCACGCCCTCTGGCGTGCGAAATCCTCGCTCCCTTCGGTCGCTGCGGGCGGGCGCTCAAACTCCTTGGCGGCCTTGCGGATTGTCTGAGACAATCCGATATCAGCGCCCACAGGAGAGGTGACCTATGACTGACGATCCCCGCAGCGTGACCGACGCCGAATGGCGCGAGAAACTCGACCCGATGCAGTATCACGTGCTGCGCGAGGCGGGGACGGAACGCGCTTTCACCGGCGAATATGACAAGTTCTATGACGAAGGCGAATACCATTGCGCCGCCTGCGGCACGCAGCTGTTCTATTCAACCGCGAAATACAATTCCGGCTGCGGCTGGCCCGCCTTCACCCGCCCCGCCGATGACGAGGTGATCGAGGAGCACCGCGACACCGCTTACGGAATGATCCGCACCGAAGTGCGCTGCGGCACATGTGGCGGGCATCTGGGCCATGTGTTTCCCGATGGCCCGCCCGAACAGGGGGGCTTGCGCTACTGCATCAACTCCGCCGCGCTGATTTTTACCCCGGCCGAAGACTGATCCGCACCGCTGAGCCGGGGACGACCGCCTCCCGGCCATTCACCCCCGGTTACAACTCGCCTATGCAAGGCGGCGCTGCGCCCTGTCGTGACGGGCGCTAACGGATAAATCATCAGACCATGTCCAGAAGGGGTGACCGGTTGCAGAAAAAGGGCGCGCGCGGCACCCGCCGGGCGGCGGCGCAGCGGAGCGAAACGCCCGCAGCCCGAAGCAAGGCGGGCAGCGCCGGGGGCAAGCCGCCCTCGCGCCTGCGGCTCTGGCTGAAACGCGGTGCGCTGTGGGGCGGCGGGCTGGCGCTGCTGGGGGTTGTCATGCTCGGCATTGCGGTCGCCATGGCCGCGCGCTCGATCCCCGGCTATTCCGCGCTCAAGGCCAACCAGCCCGGCCAGACCATCATCGTGCGCGCGCGCGACGGGCGCGAGATTGTCGAGCTTGGCCCCAGTTTCGGCGAATGGCTCGATCACGACGAGATCCCCAGCACCATGACGAACGCGATGATCGCGGTCGAGGACAAGCGGTTCCATTCGCATTTCGGGATTGATCCGGTGCGCCTGACAGGCGCGCTGGTCGAAGGTGTCACCGGGTCGCGTGCGCGGCTGGGCGGCACATCGACCATCACCCAGCAGCTTGCCCGCAACCTGTTCCTCAATTCCAACCGCACCTTTGACCGCAAGGCGCGCGAGGCGGTGCTGGCGCTGGCGCTCGAATGGAAGTTCTCCAAGGAGGAGATCCTCGAGCTTTATCTTAACAAGGTCTATTTCGGCGGCGGCGCCTACGGCATTGATTCTGCGTCGCGCAAGTTCTTCAGCCACCCCGCGACAGAACTCAGCGTGGGCGAGGCGGCGATCATCGCCGGGCTGGTCAAGGCGCCGAGCCGCTATTCCCCCACCGCCGATGTGCAGGCCGCGGTCGACCGCGCGCAGGTGGTGCTGCGGCTGATGCGCGAACAGGGCTACATCTCGTCCGATCAGGCGATGGTCGATGTGACTGCGGTGCAATTGAAGCAGGCGGCAGGGCAGAATTCGGTGCGCTATTTCACCGATTGGGTGCTGCCGCAGCTCGACATCATCCTACCCGAAACCTTTGAACCTATCGAGGTCTGGACCACGCTCGACATCGGGATGCAGCGCGCGGCGACGACTGCGATCGAAGCCAACACGCCGCGCGGAGCGCAGGGCGCGCTGGTCAGCCTTGACCGGGATGGTGCGATCCTCGCGCTGGTGGGCGGCACGGATTACGTCGCCACCAATTTCAACCGCGCCACCGCTGCGATGCGCCAGCCGGGGTCATCGTGGAAGCTGTTCGTCTATCTCGCCGCGCTGGAGGCGGGTTACACGCCCGAGGACATGGTGGTCGATACCCCGGTGACGATCGACGGTTGGAGCCCGCGCAATTCCAACGGGCGCAATGTTGGCGAAACCGATGTGCGCACCGCCTTCGCCTTTTCGATCAACACCGTCGCAGCCCAGCTTGGCAATGAAGTCGGGTTCGGCACGGTCGCCTCGATGGCGCGGCGGTTCGGGATTACCTCCGAAATTGCAACCTTCCCTTCGATGGTGCTGGGCTCCTCGGAAGTGCGCCTGATCGAGATGACCCGCGCCTTTGCCGCGATCTCGGCCAAGGGGGTGGGGATCGAACCCTATGGCATCGCCAAGGTGACCACTGCCGATGGCGAATTGCTCTACCAGCACGAGGAACGGCGCGACCGTGCGCTGGTGCCCGATTATGTCGTCGCGGGCATGACCGATCTTCTTCAGGCGGCGGTGCAGACCGGCACAGGCCGCGCCGCGCAGATCGGGCGACCGGTGGCGGGCAAGACCGGCACCACCTCGTCAAACAAGGATGGCTGGTTTGTCGGCTTTTCCTCGGGCGTGACCACCGGCGTGTGGATGGGCCGCGACGATGCCCGTGCGGTGCCCGGATTGCAGGGCGGGCGCGCTCCGGCACAGGCCTTTGCCGCCTTCATGCGCTATGCGGTCAAGGATCGCCCGATCGAGGAATTCGATATCACGGTCGAGCTGCCAGAATGGCAGTTGGAGCCGGATCAAGAGGCGATGTTCGGCGAGCCGGATGATTACTACTTCATCGACGAGCAGGGCAATCTGGTCGAACCCGGGCGGCGCGAGCAGATCCCGAGCCCCTTCGGCATCGAGGGCGAACGCGCGCGCGATGCGCCGGCTGCGGCGAGCGAGGACTTCCTTGAACAGGCGACTGGCGGCGCCTTGCCACAGGACCGGCGCGAGCCGCGTCGCCCGCAAGCGCCGCCACCAGCAGCGGTGCTGCCGCCACAACCGAACGATTAGGCGGGCAGCAAGAAGGGCGCCGGAATCTGCTCCCGGCGCCCCCTGCCTTGCCTGCGCCCGCGATCAGCGCAGACGGATCGGGAAGAATGCCGGTGGCTGGGTACGGCGCTGGATGCGCAGCAGCAGGGCCTCGCGGCCTTCGCTGGTGGCGACATTGACCTGCGCCAGCAGATCCTCGACCGATTCGACCGGCTGGTAATTGGCCGACAGGATGATGTCGCCGCGGCGCAGGCCCTTGCGTGCCGCGTCCGAATTGGGATCGACCGTACCGATCACCACACCCTTGATGTCGACCGGAACGCCCAGCGAGCGGGCGATCTGCGGGGTCATGCCGAGCACCTGCAGGCCCAGCTTCTCCTCGATTGTGCCGTCCGAAGTGCCGGGTGCCATCGGCTCTTCCGCTTCGGGATCGAACGTCTGGGCCTGTTGCTGGAGTTCCGCTTCGCTCGGACGCTTGCCGAGCGTGACGTTGACCGCCACGCGCTTGCCGTCGCGCAGCAGCTCGACCGGCACCTGCGCGCCCGGCTGGAGATTGGCGACGAGGAAGCTGACGGTCTGGTCTGCGCTCACGTCCTTGCCGTTGACCTTGGTGATGATGTCGCCCGCCTTGATCCCGGCGCGGCCGGCAGGACTGGTTTCCTCGACCGTCTGGACCAGTTCTCCCCGGCGCTTTGGCAAGCCGAGCGAGGCGGCGAAATCCTCATCAATCGGTTGCAGGCGCACACCGAGATAACCGCGCTCGATCTCGCGACCTGCCCGAAGTTGCTCGACGATCGGTGCGGCGATCTCGGCAGGAATCGCAAAGCCGATGCCCACACTCCCGCCAGAAGGCGAGAAGATCGCGTTGTTGATGCCGATCACATTGCCGCGCATGTCGAACAGCGGGCCGCCCGAATTGCCGCGGTTGATGCTGGCATCGGTCTGGATGTAGCGGTCATAGGCGCCGCCCTGCCCGGTGTTGCGATAGACCGCCGAAACGATCCCGCTGGTGACGGTGCCGCCAAGGCCGAAGGGATTGCCGATTGCCACCACCCAATCGCCCACGCGTGCCGCGCTCGAATCGCCGAAGGTGACAAAGGGGAAGGTCTTGCTGGCCTTGATCTTGAGCACCGCGAGGTCGGATGCAGCATCAGCGCCGATCAGTTCGGCTTCGTATTCGGTGCCGTCGGGCAGGGTGACAGCGATCGATTCCAGCTTGGCGCGGCTGTCGGGCGAGACCACGTGGTTGTTGGTCACCACAAAGCCATCGGCCGAGAT
Source organism: Erythrobacter sanguineus (assembly GCF_900143235.1). Classification (GTDB taxonomy): domain Bacteria; phylum Pseudomonadota; class Alphaproteobacteria; order Sphingomonadales; family Sphingomonadaceae; genus Erythrobacter; species Erythrobacter sanguineus. The sequence continues at coordinate 84,084 of NZ_FRDF01000016.1, forward strand.
GATAAAGCCCGAGCCCAGCGATTGGGCCTCACGGGTCTGCGGCTGGCCGCCGCCGCGCCGGTTGAACAGTTCAGCGAAGGGGGTGCCCGCAAAGGGGTTGTTGCTGACCTCGATCCGCTGGCGGGTCGAGATGTTGACCACCGCCGGCTGAAGCTGCGCGGTGAGATCGGCAAAGCTCGCCGGCGCGCCTGCAATCGGCACGACGCGGTCCATCAGCGCCTCATCATTCTGCGCCACCTGCGCGCCCAGCGGCGTGCCGGTGATCAGCGAAACCGCCGCGCCGCCAACCAGCAGCGCGCTCGAGAGTCCATACACATAGCGCACTTTGTTCACGTCCTCTTGATCCTTATCCTGTGGTGGAATGCGCGGGATGGCCGCGGCGTTCCTCAAACCTTGTCACTGCTGCCGCGCATGACGGCCCGCAGCCTTGCTGGATGCACCCCAGATTGAGCGTCCCGGCCATGAACGCCAATTGAACGCGCTGCACGTTCACCCGACGTCATGGGACGCTCGTCGAACGGCTCAGCGCTTGCCCCGGAACTGCCGGAAATATTCGCTGTCTTCCGAAAGGACCATGGCCGAATTGCCTTCACCGCTGAGGAAGGTCTGGCGATAGCTCTGCATGGCGCGGTAGAAATCGTAGAATTCCGGATCCTTGCCATAGGCATCGGCATAGATGCGCGCTGCCCTGGCCTGTGCCTCGGCCTGGGTGATCTGGGCATCGCGCTGGCCAGCCGCACGAATGGTTGCCGCCTCTTCCTGGCGGTCGGTTTCCATGCGGGTGAAAGCCGCATCGAGCGGGCGGCCTTCGGGCAGGTCGGCCGCCTTGATCCGCACATCCAGCACCTGCGCGCCATATTCGCGCGCCTGCGCATCAAGCGTGCGGGTGATGTTGGCCATTGCCGTGCCACGCTCGGCATTGATCAGCGAGGCGAAGGGGCGGCGCCCAAGCTCCTGCCGCAGCACCGAGGTGAGGATCGGCACGAGCTGGGATTCGAGCTGCATTTCGGTTCCGGCGCGTTCCACCATCCGCACCGGATCGATGATCCGGTAACGGGCATAGGCATCGACCTGCAGGCGCTGCTGATCGTTGGAAAGCACCTGCTGCCGGGTCATGTCGAGATCGAGCACCCGCCGATCGACCATCTGCACCTGTTCGACGAACGGGATGCGGAACTGCACCCCGGCACCGGTCTGGCCGTAAGGCACTTCGGGCTTGAACTTGTTGAACACCCGGTCAGGCTGTCCGGTGCGGATCACCACCGCCTGATGGGTTTCCGGCACGATAACCATGCTGCCAAGCAGCGCGATGATCAGTGCAATGCCTGCGAAGATCGGAATTCGATAATTCTTCAAGAGATTTTCCATCGCGTTCATTCTCCTCGCGGCGCGGCGGGCTTGGCCGCGCTCTGCGACCTGCGCTGCAATTCGGGCAGCGGCAGGTAAGGGGTCACACCGTCGGCTTCGACGATGGTCTTGTCGGTCTTCGACAGCACCGCTTCCATGGTCTCGTAATAGAGACGACGGCGGGTCACTTCGGGGGCGAGGCGATATTCTTCGTAGATATTGTTGAATTCGCTCGCATCGCCCTGTGCCCGTGCCAGCACCTGCTGTGCGATCGCCTGCGCGCGGTTTACCGCGGCATCGGCATCCTGCTGCGCCGAGGACACATCCTTGAACGCTTCTTCAACGCGGCTGGGCGGATCGGTCTTGTTGATTTCGACCCCCTGCACGATGATCCCTGACCGATAGGCATCGAGCCGGGCCTGCATCCGTTCGCGCACGGTCTGTTCGATCTCGGCGCGGCCTTCACCGGTCAGCACGGTGTCCAGACGCTTGCGGGCGACAGCGGCACGCATCGCCGCCTCGCCGATTTCAAGCAAGGCATTGCGCGGATCGGACAGCTGATACTGGTACAGCGTCAGGTCTGAGATGTTCCAGCGAATGACATAGGACAGATCGACAAGGTTCTGGTCCCCGGTCAGGATCAGTTTTTCGGTGCTGCTGCCGGGGATTTCCTCGGACCGGATTTTTGTGACATTTTCTTTCTGGACCAGGTTGATCGGCCAGGGCGCAGTGAAATTCGTGCCGGGATCGAGCGTGTCGGAATATTTGCCGCCAAGCCAGGTGACCACCGCCTGTTCGCCCGGCTGGACGAAATGCACGCTGGAGAGCGCAATCCACAAGGCCGCGACCGCGCCGATGATGATGGGCAGCCAGCTCTTGCCGCCCGGGCGTTCGGGCAGGCGGAACGTCGGCCCGCCGGGGCCGCCACCGGCGCGGCGCGGGCCTTCGGGGCCGCGGTTCTTGAAAATGTCCTCGATGCTGGCCGAGCGGCGTTTGCCGGGCTCGCCCCCGCCGGGCAGCCATGGGTTGCGCGGCCCATCGCCGCCACCCGCGCCGCGATCGGCGTCCGGGCCGTCTTCGGCAGGGCCATCGCCCTTGCCGCTCCCGCCCCAGGGGTTTTTCTTGCCAGCCATGGCAAGGCCGCGTGCGGCCACGCCAAGACGTTCTCTCCAACCGTCAGTTCTTTGCATAAAGTCGTTATAGGCATGCCTGCTCATGAAAAACAGGGGTTGGCTGCGTGAAATTGATGGTAGAGGCGCAAGCCCATGAGCAAGCCACATCACCCGCCCCGCCAGCCGGATGCCGAAGAGGCGCTGATTCGCGCCGCCCTGACGCCGGAAATCAACCACCGCGTGCGCTCGGCCCGGATCATTTCCCGCCGTGCCGTGATCGTCGCCGAGGCAGGCGACCTGTCCGGATCTGCGCGCGCCGCACTAGAAGCCGATATCACCGCCGCGCTTACCCCGCTGGCGGAATTTGACGAAGTCCGCGTCGCGCTGACCGGTGAGCGTCGCCGCCGCCGGCTGATCGCGGTCGGATCGGGCAAGGGCGGGGTCGGCAAGTCGACGCTGACCACCAATCTTGCCGTCGCGCTTGCCCGGATGGGCCGCAGCGTCGGGGTGATTGATGGCGATATCTACGGCCCCTCTCAGCCCAAGCTGCTGGCGACCGAAGGCCAGAAACCGATGGTCGAGGGCGACAAGCTGGTGCCGCTGGAAAGTCGCCACGGCGTGAAGGTGCTGTCGATGGGGCACATCGTCGCGCCGGGCAAGGCGCTGGCATGGCGCGGGCCGATGACCGGCAAGGCGCTGAGCCAGCTGGTCGATGCCGAATGGGGCGAGACCGATCTGCTGCTGGTCGATCTGCCGCCGGGGACGGGCGATGTGCAATTGTCGATGCTGTCCGCCCACCGCCCGGACGGGGCAATTCTGGTGTCGACCCCGCAGGATCTTGCGCTGATCGACGCCGCGCGCGCCGGGCAGTTGTTCGAACAGGGCGAGGTGCCGATCATCGGACTGGTCGAGAACATGGCGGGATATTGCTGTCCCGAATGCGGGCATATCAGCGATCCATTCGGTTCAGGCGGGGTCGAGAAATTCGCCGCCGCGCTGGAAATCCCCTTTCTTGGCCGGGTGCCGCTGACGCTGGAGACCCGCATCGCGGGCGACAAGGGTGAACCGCCCGCGGCCAGCGATGGCGATGCAGCCGCCCCCTTTGTCGCGATTGCTGCAAAGCTGGCGCGCTGGCTTGATACAGGAACGGTCTGATTGATGCAGGTTTCGCGGCGGGGCGTGCTGGCCGGAGCGGCGGCAGGCGGGGGCCTGCTGATCGGCTGGTGGCTGATGCCGCGCAGCTATGCCAGCCCGCTGGTCGCTGCCAAGGGCGAACATCTATTCGGTGCATGGCTGAAGATCGCCACCGACGGGGTGGTGACAATTGCCGTCCCGCAGCTCGAGATGGGGCAGGGGATCACCACGCTGCTGCCGCAGATTGTCGCCCATGAACTGGGCGCGGACTGGCGGCAGATCGCGGTCGAGCCCGCGCCCGTATCCGGAGCCTATGGCAATGTCCCGCTGGCGCAGAAATGGATCGCGCTGTGGGATCCGCTCGCGGCGGGCCTTTCGGAAAGCACCGATGCGCTGATGGCCAAACGCTTCGCCGGGGCGCAGCGGTTCAACGCCACCGCCGACGGCACCTCGCTTGCCGCCTATGAAATGCCCTGCCGCGAGGCCGCCGCCGCCGCGCGGGCCATGCTGGCGCAGGAGGCGGCCGCGCGCTGGGGCGTGGCGTGGGAGGAATGCGAGGTCGAAGGCGGGCTGGTCATGCACGGCGAACAACGCGCAACCTTTGGCGAGCTGGCCGACGGGGCGGCCGGATATGCCCCGCCCGATCCCCCGCCGCTGCGCCCCGAGCCCCCGCGCGAGGCACCGCTGCCCGCCGATTCGAACGCGCCATCAGCCTATCCCCGGCTCGATCTGCCGTCCAAGGTCGATGGCTCCTACCGCTTTGCCGGCGACGTGCGCCTGCCGGGCATGGTGTTTGCGTCGATCAGGCACGGGCCGATCGACGGTTCGGAACTGACCGGGTTCGACCGCGAGGCCGTTTCGGGGATCGAAGGGATTGCCGGCATTATCAAGAGCAAGCGCTGGCTTGCGGTTGCCGCCGAGACATGGTGGAGCGCGGACGCGGCGCTGGAGGCGATGAAGCCGAGATTTTCCACCTCCGCGCCGATCAGCAGCAACGAAATCGTCGCCAGGCTCGATACTTTTCTCACCGGGGGCAAGGGCTTCACGATTGCCGAGACCGGGTTCGGCCGCGACGCCATGAGCCGGGTCGACATGGCCCGCCGTTACGAGATCGAGCCGCATCATGCCGCACCGGTGGAGACCGCCTGCGCAGCGGCACGCTATGCCGATGGGCGGCTCGACCTGTGGATGGCTGCCCAAGCGCCCGAGCAGGCGCGCATCGCTGCCGCCCGCGCAATCGGCATCGCGACCGAGGACGTGGCGCTTTATCCCATGCCGGCAGGCGGCAGCTTTGATGCGCGGCTGGAGCATGACCACGCGATCGAGATTGCGCTGATCGCCAAGCAACTGGGCCGCCCGGTGCAGCTCACATGGCCGCGCCGCGACGCGCTGATCCGCAGCCGCCCACGTGCGCCTGCCTGGCTGCTGGTGGGCGCGCAGCTTTCCAAGGCCGATGACGGCGCGATCGATGGCTTGCGCCTCCGCATCGCCACCCCGCCTGCCGCGCGCGAATTCGGCAAGCGGCTGTTCGGCAATCTCACCACCATGGCCGCGATCCGCGAGACCACCGGCGAGCCTGATCCGCTCGCCTGTGAAGGCGCGGTGCCGCCCTACGAATTGCCCGGCGTGGTGGTCGAACATGTGCCGGTCGAAATCGGCCTGCCGGTCGGCCGGGTGCGCGGCAATGCCTACGGGCCGACCACCTTCGCGATCGAAAGCTTCATCGATGAGATCGCAGCCAAGCACGGGCGCGAGCCGCTGTCCTTCCGCATGGCGATGCTCGGCAATGACGTGCGACTGGCGGCCTGCCTGCAACGCGCCGCCCAGTTGGCCGGGTGGGATGGCGGCGCGGACCAGAGCGGGCAGGGGCTCGCCTGCGCCCGGATCGGCGATGGGCCGGAAGCGGCGCGGATCGCCTGCGTAGTGACCGCGCGGCAGGGCGAGGGCGGGGTGCGCGTCACCCAGCTCGCCGCCGCTGTCGATATTGGCCGGATCATCAACCACGATATCGCCCGCCAGCAGATCGAAGGCGGGCTGGTGTTCGGGATGGGGATTGCGCTGGGCAATCCGTTCAAACTGCGCGCCGGGATTCCCGAAAGCCTCGATTATGCCGGGCTGGGCCTGCCGCGCCTTGCCGATTGCCCCCAAATGCGGATCGAATTCCTCGCCAGCGAAGCCCCGCCCGCCGATCCGGGCGAGCTGGGCGCGGTTGTTGCCCCGCCTGCGATTGCCAATGCGCTGTTTTCGGCTACAGGCTTGCGGCTCAGACGACTGCCCCTACTTTCGGACGGCATATGACCCGGACAAATCTGCAACACCCGGTCCGGGCAATGGACTTCGCCCGGAAACCAAACGCTCGGCGAACGTTGGGGCGGCAATGACCTGGCAGACCCAGCGCCTTCCGGGCGACCACCCCCCTGTATCGAGTGGCATGATCGGCGTCCTGCTGGTCAACCTCGGCACGCCCGACGGCCCCGACCCGGATTCGGTCAAGCGCTACCTGCGCCAGTTCCTGTCCGATCGGCGGGTGATCGAGATTCCCCCGATTGCATGGCAGCCGATCCTGCGCGGGATCATTCTGAACACCCGGCCGCGGAAAAGCTCGGAAGCCTACACCAAGATCTGGACCGACCGCGGATCGCCGCTGGCCGACATCACCGCCGGGCAGGCCGAGGCGATGATGGGGCGGTTCGGCGACAAGGTTGTGGTCGATTACGCGATGCGTTACGGCAAGCCGTCGATCGAGCAGCGCGTGGGCGAGTTGATGGCCACGGGCTGCGACCGCATCCTGATCGCGCCGATGTATCCGCAATATTGCGCTGCCACCACCGCGACCGTGTTCGATGAGGTCGCCCGCGTGCTGGGCGACATGCGCTGGCAGCCGACGATTCGCTTCGTGCCGCCCTATCACGATGATCCGATTTATCTCGGCGCGCTGGCCGATGACCTGACCCGGCAGGTGCAAGGCCTCGCGTTCCGCCCCGAAGTCATGCTGCTGAGCTTTCACGGCATGCCGCTGCGCACGCTGGAAAAGGGCGATCCCTATTACTGCCATTGTTCCAAGACCGCCCGCCTGCTGCGCGAATTGCTGGCGCAGCGGCCCGCATTTGATGGCGTGCGGTTCGAAACCACGTTCCAGTCGCGCTTTGGCCCGGCGCGGTGGCTCGAACCGTCAACCGACACCACGCTCATCGAGGAAGGGCAGAAGGGCACCAAGCGACTCGTGGTGGCTGCCCCCGGCTTTGCTGCCGACTGTGTCGAGACGCTGGAAGAACTGGCGCTGGAAGGGCGCGACGAATTCATCGAGGCGGGCGGCGAGGATTACGCCGTGCTCGATTGCCTCAACACCTCGGATCATGGCCTTGCGATGATCGATGCGATGCTGCGGCGTGAGCTTTCGGGCTGGATTTAAGCGCCCGACTTATTTACACCAAGGTCAGTTGCGAATCCGAACCTTAACCGGAGCATCGAGACCACCATGGCCACTCTTGCCGAAGCCCCGTCGTCGCCCGAACCAAAGGGTGACACCGCGCCTGCCCGCCTTGGCGAAGGCGCGCCCCGCCACTGGAGCGAAGGGCGGCTGACCGAAGCCGATCTTGCCCATATTCCCGGCGATGCAGGCTGGCCGCTGGTGGGCAACACCTTCACCATGCTGGCTGATCCGCATGCCTTTGCGCAGCGGATGATCGAAACCCATGGCAAGGTCTACAGGAACCGCGCCTTTGGTGGCTGGCAGATCGCGCTGATCGGGGCCGAAGCGAACGAGCTGTTATTGTTCAACAAGGACAAGATCTTCTCGTCCGAACAGGGCTGGGGCCCGGTGCTCGACCAGCTGTTTCCGCGCGGGCTGATGCTGATGGATTTCGACCATCACCGGATTGATCGCCGCGCGCTGTCGATCGCGTTCAAGCCGGAACCGATGCGGCATTATTCGGGCGCGCTCAACCGCGGTATCGCCCGCGAAGTTGCCACATGGGCGGGGCCGAAAGAGTTCTATCCGGCGATCAAGAAGCTCACGCTTGATCTGGCCGCTGACAGCTTCATCGGCCTGCCGTGGGGGCCTGAAGCCGACAAGATCAACGAAGCCTTCGTCGACATGGTGCAGGCCTCGGTCGCACCGATCCGCAAGCCGCTGCCCTTCACCAAGATGAAGAAGGGTGTCGATGGCCGGGCGTTTCTGGTCGACTATTTCACCAGGGAAACCCTGCGCCGCCGCAACGAGGGCGGCGGGCAGGACATGTTCAGCCAGTTTGCTACCGCGACGCGCGAAGATGGTTCGCTGCTGCCGGTCGATGAAGTGGTCGATCACATGAACTTTCTGATGATGGCCGCGCATGACACCATCACGTCTTCGGCAACCTCGCTGATCTATCACCTCGCCACCAATCCCGAATGGCAGGAAAAACTGCGTGAGGAGATCATGGCGGTCACCGGCGGCCCGGATGGAGACGGCAACCCCCGCCCGTTGGATTATGATGATCTGGGCAAGCTGGAACTCACCGAAATGGCGTTCAAGGAATCGCTGCGGATGATCCCGCCGGTGCCATCAATGCCGCGCCGGGCACTCAAGGCATTCGAATATGGCGGGTACCAGATTCCGGCAGGCGCGATGGTGGGGATCAACATCTACTGGACCCACCATTCCGAGGAATATTGGGACAATCCCTTCACCTTTGATCCCATGCGCTTCACGCCCGAACAGGTGAAGGCGCGGCACAAATATGCCTGGGTGCCGTTCGGCGGCGGGGCGCATATGTGCCTGGGCCTCCACTTTGCCTATATGCAGGTGAAGGTGCTGCTGGCCCAATTGCTCCAGCGTTACCGGATTGAGGCGGCTGAGGGTTACAATCCCGATTGGCAGGACTGGCCGATCCCGCAGCCCAAGGATGGGCTGAAAGTCACCTTCACGCCGCTATAAATGTTTCATGTGAAACATTGGCTGCCGGGGGTCTGACAGGGGTCTAGGCAGGGTCTAAACCGATCTGAAACGGGCCTTATGCCCGCTATTCGTCATTGCGAGGAGCCAAAGGCAACGTGGCAATCCATGACCAGCCCTTGCCGGTTACGGCGAGGTTCGATGCTGGATTGCTTCGCTCCGCTCGCAATGACGAACCAGATCAAAAATCCCAGGCGATCCCGTCCTTCTCCCAATCGCCATAGCGGGTGGGGGAAAGCTCGCGCGGTTCGTCTTTCAGCGGATCGGTTGCCTTGGGCGCGGGCACTGGATCATTGGTCCAGTGGGCGGGCTTTTTGAACTGCTTGGCGGCTTCGGACTTCTGTTTGGTCATGCCAGTCAAATGCGCGTGCTGGCACTTGGTTTCAAGAAGGGTTAGGGGCCTGCGATGCCTCAGACCCCCGGACTCCCCGTGCGCCGCGCCGCGCTTCGCCTGCTCGATGCTGTGTTCCGGCGGGGCGAGACGCTCGAACAGGCCGAAGGCGCGGGGCTTGGCGATATCCGCAAGGCCCCCGACCGCGCGCTGGCCAAGGCGATTGCAGGCGAGAGCTTGCGCTGGCTGACCGATTGCGATGCCCTGATCGACAGCGCCACGAAGCAGAACCTGCCCGATGATGCCAAGGTGCGGATGGTGCTGCGGATCATGCTGGCGCAGGCGCTCAGGCTCGACACGCCGCCGCATGCAGTGATCGCCACCGGGCTGCCGCTGCTGGCAGGCGGCCCACGCCGCTTGGCGCACGGGGTGTTCTCGGCGCTGGTGAAGCCGGGGCGCAGCGTGCTGCCCGAAGCGCCGACCCTGCCAGAGCGCGTTGTCGAACGCTGGGGCGCCCAGAAGGCTTCCGCCATCGCGCCGGGGTTGGCCTTCCCGCCCGAACTTGATCTGGCGCTGAAAGATGCCGCCCAAACCGAGACCCGCGCCGTGGCGATGGGCGGGGTGACGCTTGCGCCGGGCCACGTCCGCTTGCCACGCGGCGCGGCGGTGGAGAGTCTCGCGGACTTCAAGGCGGGCGATTGGTGGGTGCAGGATCTCGCCGCACAGATTCCGGCGCGGCTGCTGGGTGACGGGGAGGGCAAGCACGCGCTCGACCTGTGTGCAGCGCCCGGCGGCAAGACGATGCAGCTGGCAGCAAGTGGGTGGAACGTCACCGCGCTCGACATGAGCAAGCGGCGGCTTGAACTGCTGAAAGACAACTTGAAACGCACCGGGCTGAAAGCCTCCCCTGTGCGCGCCGATGCCTTGCAATGGGAGCCCAAGCACCGCTTCGACGCGATCCTGATCGACGCACCTTGCACCGCGACCGGCACCTGCCGCCGCCACCCCGATGTGCTGCACCGCATCGGTGCGCGGCAGATCCCCGAGATGGTGGAACTGCAACGCGCGCTGGCGGCCAAGGCTGCGGAATGGCTGAACCCCGGCGGCGTGATGGTCTACGCGGTATGCTCGCTGGAGGCGGAGGAAGGCGAGGAGCAGGCGGCGTGGATTGATGCCCATTGCGGCCTTGCGCCCATGCCGATCACGGCGGAAGAACTGCCTGCCGGTCTTGCGCCAATGCCAGAGGGCTGGCTGCGCACGCATCCGGGGATGCTCGCCGATCAAGGCGGGCTGGACGGGTTTTTCGTGGCGCGGTGGGTCAAGCCATAACCCTATCGTCTTCCCGGGCGTGATCCGGGATCCCGCTTTCTTCTGCTATCCGAAACAGGAAGCGGGGCCCCGGCTCGGGGGCCGGGGAGACGAGAATGGTTTCTACTCAATCCTTCACATACTTCTGAAAAGACTTCCGCAATTTCATCAGCTTGGGCGGGATCACCGCGAGGCAATAGGGGTTGCGCTGGCCTTCGCCGCCCCAGTATTCCTGATGGTAGTCTTCGGCCGGATACCATTCGGCGGTCTGTTCGCCGCCCGAGAGGCCTTCGATGGTGGTCACCGCCACCTTGCCATTATCCGCATTCCAGCGCGCAATCGCGGCTTCGGCCTCGGCGGCTTGCGCGTCGGACAACGGGAAGATTGCGCTGCGATATTGCGTGCCGACATCGCCGCCCTGACGGTTAAGCTGCGTCGGATCATGGGTGCCGAGGAACACGTCGTAAATCTGGGCGAGGCTGATCGCGTGGGGATCAAAGGTCACCCGGATCGCTTCGGCGTGGCCGGTCGTGCCGGTGCACACTTCCTTGTAGGTCGGGTTGGGTTTGGTGCCGCCGATATAGCCGCTCTCGACCTTGCTCACGCCTACCACATCGCGGAACACCGCTTCGGTGCACCAGAAGCATCCGCCTGCGACAATCACCGTTTCCAAATTGCTCATCGAAATCTCCGCTTATTTCTGGCAGAGATAGGGCGGCGGATCGGAAATGCCACTTGTGTGTTCCGGTTCAACTGCATTTCCCAAGGGAGAATACCCATGAAGAAGCTGATCCTTGCCCTCGCCACCGCGAGCGGCCTTGCCATCGCCGCGCCCGTTCTCGCCGATCATCATGGCGGCAAAGGCGAAAAGGCAATGATGCACGAAGGTATGTCGCAGGACGAGATGGCTGCCATGTTCGCCAAGCACCATGGCGAGGCGGTGTCGGCGGCGATCAACCACCCGACCCGGGCCGAGGATGCCAGGCGCGACGCGCATCGCAACCCGGCCGACGTGCTCGCCTTTTTCCATGTCGGCCCGCACATGAAGGTGGGTGAATATGCCCCCGGCGGCGGCTGGTATTCGCGCCTGCTGGGGCATTATCTGGGGGGTGAGGGCCAGTTGGTCGGCATCTATACCAACCCGCTCACCGCCACCAGCGACCCGGCCCACCAGCAGCGCATCCGCGACATGGCGGCAGGGTTCGGCGCGGAGGTCGCGGGCTATACCGGGCTTCCGGCTGACAAGTTCGCAGGCCTCACGCTCGATGCCATTCCCGATGACCAGAAGGGCACCTTTGACCGCATTCTCGTTTTCCGCGCGCTGCACAGCCCGACCCGGGCCGGCACCGCTGACACCGAAATCCGGGCGATGCGCGAACTGCTCAAGGATGATGGCATGATCGGCATCGTCCAGCACCGCGCAAAGGCCAATGCGCCGTGGTCCTATGCCAATGGTTCAAAGGGCTACCTGCGTGAGGCAGACATGATCGATTTCATGCGCCTGCAGGGCTTTGAACTGGTCGCGCGCAGCGATATCAACGCCAATCCGAACGATACCGCCGACCACCCGCAGGGCGTGTGGGAAATGCCGCCGACGCTTGCCACCAAGCGCGAGGAACTTGCCGGGCTGGGCGAGAGCGACCGCATGACCTTGCTGTTCAAGAAGGCCGATTGATCACGCCCTTGCTGGCCGCGATTTCCAAGCCGTTCGGTGTTCCACCGGACGCGAAATCGCTATAAGGGGCGGCGGCATGACAGCCATCACCGTCGCCGCCCTGCAGCTTCCGCTCGCCTCACCTGACGAGGCCGCCAACATCGCCGCCGTTGCCGCGCTGGTCGAGGAGGCTGCCGCGTGCGGTGCGCAGCTGATCCTGCCGCCCGAATTGTTCTCGGGCGAGTATTTCTGCCGCGAGGAAGACGAGGCGCTATTTGCGCTCGCCCGCCCGACCGCGCAGCACCCCAGCGTGATCGCGATGCAGGAACTCGCTGCGAAGCTGAAGGTGACGATCCCGACCAGCTTTTTCGAACGCGACGGGCACCACTATTACAACACCCTTGCGATGATCGGCCCCGATGGCGCAATCATGGGCACCTATCGCAAAAGCCACATTCCCGATGGGCCAGGCTATCAGGAAAAATTCTATTTCCGTCCGGGCAATGATGGGTTCAAGGTATGGGACGTGGCCGGCGAAGGTGGCGCGATGGTGCGCGTGGGTGTCGGCATCTGCTGGGACCAGTGGTATCCGGAATGCGCGCGGGTGATGGCCCTCCACGGCGCCGAAGTGCTGCTCTATCCGACCGCGATCGGGTCTGAGCCCTATGATGCCGAACTCGATACCAGCCGGATGTGGCGGCGCGCGATGATCGGTCATGCGGTGTCGAACTGCATGCCGGTGCTGGCCAGCAACCGTATCGGCCATGAAGGCCCGGAAGAACGCGTCCAGCGCTTTTACGGCCATTCCTTCATTGCCGATGAATGGGGCGATCTCGTCGCGGAATTCGGCTGCGAGGAACGCGGCGTGCTGGTTGCCCGGCTCGATCTTGCGCGCGCCGCGCGGCACCGGGCGGGCATGGGTTTTTTCCGCGACCGCAGGCCCCAGCTTTATGGCCGGATTGCCCAAGACATCTGATCGCCGACGACATTTGAGCAGCCTCTATCTGATCGCGCTGGGAAGCAATCGGCGGCACGCATGCCATGGCGCGCCGGGCAGGGTGGTGCGCGCCGCACAAGAGGAACTCGCTGCCTTTGGGACGGTGCTGGCCCGCTCGCGGGTAATCGCCACAGCGCCGATCGGCGCGGCGCAGCGCCGCTTTGCAAATGCCGCGCTGGTGCTGGAGAGCGAGCGCGATCCGCCCGCGCTGCTCGCCGCATTGAAGCGTACCGAGCGTGAATTTGGCCGCCGCTCCGGGCAGCGCTGGGGTGACCGCGTGCTTGACTGCGATATCGTGCTGTGGAGCGGCGGGGTGTGGCGCTCCGGAGGGCCCCGCGCGGGCCTCTCCATCCCCCATCCGGCCTTTCGCGATCGGGCTTTTGTGCTCGGCCCGGCATGCGCAATCGCGCCCGGCTGGCGCGATCCGGTGAGCGGGTTGAGCCTCGCCCATCTCCATGCCCGCTTGACCAGCCCGCGCCCCCTGCCTAGGTGAGCGCCCTCGCTAGCCGTTCGCGGCAGCACGTGGGCCCGTAGCTCAGTAGGTAGAGCAGCTGACTTTTAATCAGCGGGTCACAGGTTCGAATCCTGTCGGGCTCACCATATTTTTCAACAATTTGTTGTCCGTCGTCAGAACATTTGGCACAACTTGCGGCGTAGATTAGCGGAGTGCGGACCTCGTCTGGGGGTTGGTTTTAGGCGGCGAGCTTGCGGTGTTGCAAGCGCCGATGTTCGATGGTGTGTCGCTTGATCCTTTCACGCTGATTGAGGATGGAAGCCGCCCTGCCGAGGTAGGCGTCGGCGGGCGTCACGTTGGACAGCGCTTCGTGATAACGCTGGTGGTTGTAGTGCTCGACGAAGGCCTCGATCTGGGCCTCGAGGTCACCGGGCAAGAAGTAGTTTTCCAGCAGGATGCGGTTCTTCAGGGTCTGG
>NZ_FRDF01000017.1 GCF_900143235.1 Erythrobacter sanguineus
TCGAGCACGATGCGGATCTTGTCCTCAGCCGAGAAATGGCGACGGGTTGCACGCCGGATGTCCTTCACCACCCGCTCGGCAGGGGCCTTCTTGGGGGGCGATTTCTTCAAGGAGGGTTGGGTCTTCATCTTCGTTCCTTCGTCACTACGACGAAGCCCCAACCCTCCTTAAATCACAACCTCAAATCTGTGCCATTGGTGCTGACGGGGGACAGTTCCCCTCTTTGTGCGCACCGTTTCTTCACGATGGCCTTATGTCTGTGAGGGGCGTTGATTAGTTGAGGCGCAAAAGTCAGAATGCATCATTTGTGGCAATGGAGCGCCCACGATGCTCGATTTCGGAGTTCGCCCACTTCTTGATGCGCTTTCATCCGAGGTGCGGGCCGAGGTCATGGCGTTGAGTTCGCGGCGCACCTGTGCCGATGGGCAACTCATCCAGCAGGCGGGCGATATTCATTCGGCGCTTTTCATCATCGAACAGGGGGCGGTCCGAATGTGCCAGAGCGCGCCGGATGGGGTGGAGATCACGATCATCATCCTCGGCGCAGGCCAAAGCTTCGGAGACCTGACCCTCCTGGAGGACAAGCCACGTGCCTTCGATGCCTCGGCCATTGGCAAAACCCAGCTCCTTGAATTGCGGCGTTCGGCATTCGATGCCTTGTGGGAGAAATACCCCTCATTCGGGAAGACTATGCTGAGCCTATCGGCACAGCGGCTGCACATCACGCTAAGCCTGCTGGACGATATGCGCCGGCTCGATCTCAACGAACGTTGTGCCAAATTGCTCCTTGAAATGACGACCCGCGAAGGCCGCCCAGCGACGCAGGTCGATCAGGCGACACTTTCACAAGTCCTTGGGGTCTCGCGCGTGTCGATTGGTCGCGCGCTAGGGTTCCTGAAAGCCCAAGGACTCATCAATACAGGCTATGGTGAGGTCGAGGTCATCGACCCACAGGCCCTTAACGCCTGGCTCACTTCGCGCATCGGTTACGGCTTGGAACATCTCAAAAACCCTCAAACTTAGCATTCCAAGTTCTGGGTCTGGCCTATTCTTGGGGTCAGGAGGATACCCATGCGCACACTTGCTCTTGCCACTATCGCCGCAGCGGCTCACATCGCCGCCCCTTCAATTGCCGCGCAGCCACCCGCGCCCTCAACGCAAGCCGTGCAGCCGTCCATCCCCGGCCCGCGCACCTGCTTCTGGGCGCGCGGTCCGCACAGCGCCGACCCCTACATCAACATCGCCTACCCGGACGCGAACGTGTTCTATTGGGCGGCAGCCTTCACAGTTCCGAAGGGTGCCGAACTTTCGTTTGAGGGGCGCTTCCCACATTCGCGCTACATGTCTTTCATCAGCTATGACGAGCGTGGCCGCCCGATCGAATCCCTTGCTGACTACCTGATCGCGCCGCGCGGAAAGGGCGACGTCAATCCTTACGTGGCGGGCAATCGCCGCGATTCAGCAAAGCGCGATTATTCGGTGCGTGTTCTGCTTGATGCTCCCACGACGCAGCGTGCGATTGGCGAACGGGGCGAGCCTGAAAGCGTGAATGCGCTCCATGCGCCGCCTTATGCCGGCGGTCAGCAAATGGTGCTTTACCGTATCTACCTGCCCGATGATGCGACCGGTCCCGCCGGCGGGGTGTCGCTGCCCGAAGCGGTGCTCACTTTGGCTGATGGCAGCAAGCTAAAGGGCGAGGCTGCTTGCAATGCGCTCCAGACGACGCAGAGGTTAGCCCTCACACCGGATGCGGTCGGTGTCCCCCCGTTCGTCTATCGTGAACTGGTGAAGCAGGAAGGTCGGCCCGATACCTGGCCGGCACAAAACCCGGCCCAGTGGTTCATCCAACTCGACCGGGAGAGCCTGCTGGGAATCTATACCGGACAGATCAACGATGACGCCCGTCGCAGCGAAGGGGGCTTCTATCCAAATCTCGATAACCATTACATCCGCACGGTGGTAAACCGCAAGCACGGCCCGATCTTCTTCGTAAGAGGGAAGGCTCCAACAACTCCCAACACATTCGGCGGCGATGCAGAAATGGGCGATGGTGAGCTGCGCTACTGGTCGGTCTGCTCGAACCAAGGTATTTCCAACACACGGGTCAACGATTGTCTGTTCGACGAGGAAATCCCGGTCGATGCCGACGGAAACTGGATGGTGATGGTCAGCCGCGCGGAAGACCGGCCCCGAAACGCCCGCCCGGAATGCGGCATCGGCTGGCTTCCGATGGCCCCCGATGGCGACGGCCTTATTGATGAGGATGTGACCATCGTGCAGATCCGCCACATGCTCACCGCACCCGATTTCGCCCGGTCGATCCAGCGGGTCGAGCGGCAGGCAGACCTTCAGGAGACGATGGGGCCCTACTTGCCCCGCAGCGGCTATTTGTTGACCAACCAAGCCGAAAGCTTCTTCCCTTGCTTCGCGGGATTGGAGGGTTGACCAAGATTGCCCCGGGAATGCCGGTCGAAATGGCAGGCTTTCCTGGGGCTGTTGCGTTCTATGCTGGCCGCAAGGTGGGCGGCGGCACGGCAGCAAACCAACCAGCTACGGTCATGAGCCGGGCTGGGCCTCGATCTCGAAAGCTGCATGGCGGCTTTCGGCGGAAGCAGACGTTCATTGTTCTGACGGGAATGGCTGGGTCTGGGTCGAGAGTGGCTTATCTTCATGGCGTGACTTAGCGGCTGCTTTGGATCTCTCGCTGCCCGACTAGCCATTCAACAACTTTCCCAAATGCAGCCATCCATCCAACTTTCTCAGCCCTCTGCTACCTGAGCTGCGCTCGAACGCGCCAAGCTGTGCCTCGCTCACCGGTCGACAATCTGCTTTCAAGATCGTTCAACCCCAAGTTGCCTTTTGGCGAAAGTCGCAGAACCGCTAGTAGGCCTAGCCCACGCAGCGGAATTGCGAAGACCCCCTCCCCCGGGGAAGAGGTCGAACAGCCGCTTCCGAGAGCTGAAATCAAACCGCAGTTTTCCGTACGCGTTCCGTACGAAGCCAAGGGCAATTCGATAAGTCTCTGAAAGATTGGTGCACCCGACAGGATTCGAACCTGTGACCTCTGCCTTCGGAGGGCAGCGCTCTATCCAGCTGAGCTACGGGTGCCTGGTGCCGTGCGTGGGGCGACAGCATCGTGTGCGGCGCGGCGCTTAGCAAGTGCGCTCGCGCTGCGCCACATAATTTGTCTTGCGGGCGTCTCTGGCCCGGATGGCCACGCCGAACTGGCGCGCTGCGGGCGGGGGCGGCTTAACCAATCGGCAAGGAGCCGCCCCTAGCCTCTTGCGCATGGCAAGCTTTCCGCCCGAACCGATTCTTTCCGAGCAGGTGCCCGATCAGGCCCCGGCGCAGCTTGCCGGAGTAAGCCTCCGGTGCGACCCGCCTACGCTGGTCGAGCAATGGCGGTCGCTGCACGCGCAGGCCGCCCGTCTGGGCGCGCTGGCGCAGATTGCCCCCGAGGCCGGAAATGCGCCATTCGCCCGTCTGATCGCCGAATCGCGTGACTGGCAGCGGGTGCTGGTGGCGCAGGGGCTTGCGGATATCGACGCGATGCTCGTCCCGGGTCTTTCCGCGTTGGCGACGCTGACGGCGCGGGGACAGGATGCCACCACCCCGGCGCTGGCCTTGTGGCGTGAATTCCATGCCGCGCGGGGCAGCGTGCTGGCGGCTCTCGGACAGTCGCAAACGGACTGATCCCGCCTTGCCGTGTGGCTTGCGGCTCTTGACTGCGTTCGTCATATGTTCCAGCGGGGTGCAATGGCTGCCTCTGCTTCCCACCCACTTGATTCGCCCGCAGCTTCGGCCTTGACCGCCAGCGACGTCGCGCGCGGGATTGCCCGGCTGTTTGCGCGCAACGATATCTGGTGCCTTGGCGAAGTGCCGATCCGCAATGGTCGCCGCGCTGATCTGATGGGGATCGATGCCCGCGGACAGGTCGTGATCGTCGAGATCAAGGTCGCCCGTGCCGATCTGTTGGGTGATGCCAAATGGCCCGATTATCTCGATTTTTGCGACCGCTTCTTCTGGGGCGTGCCGCCGGGGCTCGACCGTGCGCCGCTTGAGAGCGAGGCCTATCGTCCCGATAGCTGCGGCGTGATCGTGGCCGATGGCTATGATGCCGAGATCCTGCGCCCGGCTGCGCTTGCCCCGCTGGCGCCGGCGCGGCGCAAGGCGCAGGTCGAACAGCTGGCGCGGATCGCGATGCGGCGACACACCGCGCTGATCGATCCGCAATGCGCGGCGCCGGATACGCTGGCCTGACGCGCGCGGCGATTGCTGCAGCATTTGAGCCAGCATTTGAGCCAGCAATTGAGACTGTCGCGGCGCGGCGATTTGCGCCATATCATCGGGTGCGATGCTTCCGCCCGACCTTCCCGTTCCGCTTGCCCTGCTGATCGTCAGCCTTGCGGTTACCGTGATCGTGGCGCTGCGTTACATGGCCGCAAGCGGACTGTTCGCGCTGGCGACCGCGCGGATGCGGCCCGGGCTTTACGCCGGACGCGGCAATCAGATCGCGCGCGAGATCCGCTGGTCGCTGCTTTCCGCTGCGATCTACGGCGCGCCTGCCGGCATCGTGCTGTGGGGTTGGCGGCATCATGACTGGTCGCTGATCACCGCCGATTTTGCGGCGCTGCCGTTGTGGTATCATCCGCTTTCGGTGCTGATCTACCTCGCTGTGCAGGACACCTGTTTTTACTGGAGCCACCGCTGGATGCACCGCCCCCGGTGGTTCCGCATCGCCCATGCCGTCCATCACGAAAGCCGCCCGCCGACCGCGTGGACCGCGATGAGCTTTCATCCGATCGAGGCGATGACCGGGGCGATCGTGGTGCCGGTGCTGGTGTTTTTCGTGCCGATCCACCTTGCCATGCTGGGTCTGGTGCTGACCATCGCCACGGTGATGGGCGTGACCAATCACATGGGCTGGGAAATCTTTCCGCGCTGGCTTGTTCATTCGCGGTTGGGGGACTGGCTGATAACGGCCAGCCATCACGAGCGGCATCATGAGGAATACAAATGCAATTTCGGGCTCTATTTCCGCGTCTGGGACAGGCTGTGCGGCACGGACAAGGGGTTGTCGCGGCGGATCGTGGCCGAGGCCGGGCGCGCGCGCGAAGCCGCCCTGTCATGAAGCGGGCCGGGCTGGCACTTGCTGGCGCTGCCGCCACGCTGGGCGCGGCGCCCGCGCTGGCGGGCGAGGTGGTGATCACTGTCACCGATCTCAGATCGACCAAGGGTGTGGTGCGCGCCTGCATGACCACGCGCGAGGATATCTTCCCCAAATGCATCAAGGACCCCGGATCGCATCGCACCGTGGTGCCCGCGGGCGACAAGATCGAGATCCGCTTTACCGGGGTGAAACCGGGCAACTACGCGATCGCGCTGCTGCATGATGAAAATGACAACGGCAAGGCTGACCGGGCGATGGGGATGATGCCCAAGGAAGGCTATGGTTTCTCGCGCGATGCCCCGGTCAGGATGGCACCGCCCAAATTCCGGGACGCGGTGTTTGCCCAGGACGAAGGCACCAACCGGCTGACCATCAGGATGCGCTATTTCCTCTAGACCGCAGGGAAGCGGGCGCAACAAGGCCACAACCGCCTTGGCGACTTAACGTGATGTTTACCACACCGCGCCAGAACAGCCTTCGTAACTGTTCACGAAGGGGCGGAATTAAGCCATGGACACTCTGCGCGGCCCGTTTGATTCCGATGAGCCTGCCGACACGGCAGGATTGGCGTCGGATCGGGGCTGGGATGCGACCGAGGACGACAGTCCCCAGTCCGCATCGCACCACGACCTTCCGCCCGAAACAATCGGCCAGGACGAGCGCCGCATGCAGGTGCGCGCCTATAATCACTGGGCGGGCCTGCTGGGTGAGCGGATGTTCCCGCCGATCGATGATCTCGATCCCGCCAACCTGCCCGATTTCGGCCCCTTTGGCGTCCTGCTGGATTTCACTTCCGGAATCGAGAATCCGGCGGTGCAGTTTCTTGGTGACCGGCTGGCGCAGGAATGCGGCGGCCATGGCGCGATCACGCGCCTTTCGGATGTGCCGCCGCGTTCGCTGCTGAGCCGCATTACCGATCATTACATGCAGATTCTCGCCAATCAGGCGCCGATCGGATTCGAGGCCGAATTCGTCAACCAGCGCGGGGCTGAGATCCTTTATCGCGGCATTCTTCTGCCGTTTTCGAGCAATGATGAAACGATCGACTTCATCTATGGCGTGATCAACTGGAAGGAAATGGCCGACCAGCTGATGGCGGATGAACTTCTGCTGGAAATTGATCAGGCGCTTGAGCTGGACGAAGCGCTGGAAGTGGCCGACGAGCCGCAGCGCCGTGCTGCTGATCCTGTCACCGACTGGGCGGATTCGCCCGCGCACGAGGCCGATGATGGCGGGCCCGACGATCAGGGGCCCAACGATCAGGGGGCCGACGATCAGGAGGCCGACTATCATGGGCTTGGCGATCAGGGGCTTGGCGTTGACCCGGATGCCGTGTCCGCCGCACCCCAGGTCGCAGACAGCGATCTGCCGCTCCCCGACTTCGGCCAATATGCGCTCGATGATGTCGAGGACGAAGACTATGACGAGGACGAGGGCGAGGAAGACAACGCCGGCTACAGCTTCGCCTCGCTGGCCGATTATGTCGAGGCGCCATCCAAGAAGGCGATCGACCCGGCTTCGCTGCCCTATGATCCGGATGCGCCAAGCGATTTCGATGCGCCCTACGCGGTGGATCATGCCGAAAGCTTCGATGCCGCCAGCCATGATGAGCCCGCCATGCTTGCCGATCACCTGCCCGAGGATGCCGGGCTTTACGATTGGCTCGCCGCCGCGCGCGAACTCGCCCACACTGCGGATGTCACCGAGGACCGCAGCCGCAGCGCGCTGTATCTGGCGGTCAGCCGCGCCTATGATTTCTCGCTCGCCGCGCGCGAAGCGCCCGAGGATTACGCCGAACTGATCGCCGAAAGCGGCCTTGCCGTGCAAGACCGTGCGCCGATGACCCCCGTGGTCAAGCTCGTGTTCGGGCATGATTACGACAAGACCCGCCTGACCGAATATGCTGCTGTGCTGAACCATGCCCACCGGATCGGGCTGGAACGCGGCAGCCTGTCGCGCTTTCTGGGCGAGGCCGAAGGTGGGTTGAAGGGCGTGGTCAAGGCCGAGCGCCGCCTGCGCCGCGAAGAACAGGGCAAGGCAATCGCGGAAGAACACGGCCTGCGTGCCGGGCTGGCGAAAAAGCTGCGCGCATTGGAAGCGCTCTCGCTTGAGGCGCTGGCCGGGGAAGGGCCTGAATTCGCGCTGGTAATGGTGCGCCGCGATGCTGCTGGCAATGTGGCAGTGCTGGGCGAACTGCGCGAGGATGTGCCGCAGCTGGAACGCGCCGCCAAGAAGCTGATCGGTTAGGCCCCGGACGAGGCAACCCGCCCGCCCGCTTCAGTTTGAGTTCATGCGGAATCGCGGTAGAGGTGGTGCAATGCGCGGCCTCCGCTCCCTTATTGCCAATGCGCTTGCGCTGCTGGCCTGCTCGCTGATCATTTTGCAGCCGGTGGCGGCGCAATCGATCCTGCGCGATGCCGAGACCGAGGCCTTGCTCAACGACATGGCCGCCCCGCTGGTCGAGGCGAGCGAACTGGAACCCGGCAATGTCGAGCTGGTTCTGATCAATGACGGGTCGATCAACGCCTTCGTCGCGGGCGGGCAGGCGATCTATGTCCATGCCGGGCTGATCAACGCCGCCGATACCGCCAACGAGGTGCAGGGCGTGCTTGCGCACGAACTGGGCCATATCACCGCCGGTCACGTGGTCCGCTTCGGGGAACGCACGAAGGCCGCGAACGGCATCACCATCCTGTCGCTGCTGCTGGGTGTCGGCGCAGCGCTGGCCGGGGCGGGCGATGCGGCGATGGGTGCGATCATGGCGGGCCAGCAGGCGGCGATGGGCAGCTTTCTGGCGTTCAACCGCGATCAGGAAGCCTCCACCGACCTTGCCGGGGCGCGGTATCTTTCGGGCGCGGGGATTTCGGGCCGCGGGATGATCACCTTCTTCGAAAAGCTGCGCAATTTCGAGATCCGCCGGGGCTACAGCCAGGCGGACGATGCGGCCTATGGTCGCACCCACCCGCTTTCGGGCGACCGCGTCCAGACGCTGCGCTTGCTGCTGCAGGAAGACCTGGCATGGGACGCGCCGGATGATGCCGCGCTGCAGGAACGGTTCGTGCGCGCCAAGGCCAAGCTTTACGGCTTTCTTGCCGAACCGCGCCGGACACTGGCGTTTTTCCCGCCCAGCGATACCAGCATTCCGGCACGCTATGCCCGCGCCTATGCCTATCACAAGGACGCGCGGGTCGATCTGGCGCTGGCAGAGGCCGATGCGTTGCTCGCTGCCGAGCCGGACAATCCCTATTTCCTCGAACTCAAGGGGCAGGTGCTGCTCGAATCCGGGCGGCCCGACGATGCGCTCCAGCCGCTGCGCCGCGCGACCGAACTGAGCCGTGCGCACCCGTTGATCGCCGGGATTTTCGGCCATGCGCTGATCGCGACCGAGGACGAGGCCAATTTCTCCGAGGCCGAACGCGTGCTGCGCGCTGCTGTGGCGCGCGATCGCTACAATCCCTTCGCGTGGTACCAGCTTGGCGTGGTCTATGCCGAGCGCGGCGATATCCCGCGCGCACGGCTCGCCAGCGCTGAACAGCTGGTGATGAACCGCCGCTATCCCGAGGCGCTGCAGAATGCGCGCGCGGCAGAGGCGGGGCTGCCCTATGGATCGCCCGACTGGATTCGCGCACAGGATGTTGCGCTTGAGGCGCGCGCGCAACTGGAACGTCTGCGCGACCGGCGCTAGGCTGCAGTCCCACCTGCCGATTGTCACGGAACCATCATGTCTTCATCCCCCAGCGAACCTGTGCCTTCCGCCCTGCGCCACACCCTGTTGACCGCATTAACCGCGCTGGTGTTCGGTTTTCTCGGGGCGGCGATCTGGTCCTATGCGGGGCTGGCCGACAACCGCACCCGCGCTTTCCTGCTCGATAATCCCGACATGCTGCCGCAGATGGTCGCCGCCTATGAGGCGCAGGAGGCGGAAAAACGGCTGGCGGCGATGGGCGATGATGTGTTCGCGCCCTTCCCCGGCGTGGTGCTGGGCAATCCGCAGGGGTCGAAGGTGCTGGTCGAATTCACCGATTATAACTGCCCCTATTGCGAGGCGAGCCTTGCCGATGTCACCCGGCTGGTGGCCGAAGACCCCGATTTGAAGGTGGTGATCCGCGAATGGCCGATCTTCGAAGGCAGCGATTCGGCCTCGCGCATGGCGCTCGCCGCCGGATTGCAGGGCAAGTATGATGCCTTTCACAAGGCGATGTTCAAGCTTGGCGATGTCCGCGCCGCTGCCGCCGAGGCCGGGCTGGACATGGCCCGCGCCGATGCCGATGCCGGGTCCGATGCAGTTTCCGCCGAGATCGCCAGCAATCTCGACCTTGCCCGCGCGCTGGGCTTTACCGGCACCCCGGCATGGATCGCGGGGCGCAAGCCGATCGGCGGGGCGGTGGGTTATGAACGGCTCAAGGCCGCGCTTGATGGAGACAGCGCGGGATGATGCGTCCGGGCTGGCGGCTGCGCTGGTCTGGTGGGATGCTGGCCATGGTGCTGGCTGTGGTGCTGGCCGCACCGCTGGGTGCGACACCGCCGCTGCCGACAATCGATTACGTGGCCGAACGCGCGGCGATTGGCCGCTATCAGGATGCCGATCAGCGCCTGCAGGATATCGGCTGGCGGCTGGCGCAGGGCAATGCCGGCTTCTGCCCGCGGGCGATCCCTGCGATCGGGCTGCAATTGCAGGACATGGCGAGTTACGGCGCGCCCGAAATTGCCCGCTCCGCGATCGGCCTCAAACGCGATTTCGCGGTGCAGACCGCCGCCCGCGGATCGCCCGCGGCGCTTTCCGGCGTCTTCACCCGCAACCGTGAAATCGTGGCTCTGGAACGGTTCGATCCCAATCAATGGCCCGCCGAACCCGGGAGAATGAACTGGCACCGGCTGGTCTGGGCGCATGACCACATCGACGCGATGCTGACCGAACATGGCGGCATCGCGGTTGGCTTTGCCGATGGCGCAGTTGCGCGCGTTATTCCGGTGGAGGTCTGCGCCACCCGGTTCGAACTGATGGGGGATGGCGGCAAGGCGGTTGCCGATGGGCAGCGCGTGGTGATCGGGATCGATTTCCCCGCCTTCGCCTACCCCGAGGAAGACGTCTTTGCCGCTGTCGTCGCGCATGAACTGGCGCATAATGTCCTTGAACATGACGCGTGGCTCGACCGCAACGGCCGCCGCCGCCGCCACGTCCGCCTGACCGAGCGCGAGGCTGACCGGCTGATGCCATGGCTGCTTGCCAATGCGGGCTATGATCCGGCTGCGGCGGCGACCTTCATGACCCGCTGGGGATCGCGCCACGATGCCGGAATCCTGATGATCCGCAGCCATGATGGCTGGGACGAGCGCGCTGAATTCATCGCCGCCGAATTGCCGCTGATCGCGCAGGCGATGGCGCGCGAGGGACGGGCCGACTGGACCGCCCATTTCCGGCGCGAGATCGACCCTGCCAGGGGGCTTGGCAAAACGGGCCGGGAATGATCCTTGCGCCAAGCCGTGGCGGGCCAGCGACGGCGCAAGCGAATTGCGGTGCGGGCTTTGGCAAAATCGGGTAGGGCAGGCGGGTTATGGCCGTGATCCAGATCCAGCCGGCGCCGTTCTTTGCCAGCAAGAACCGGGCGTTCTGGAACCTCCAGTTGGCGGGCTGGAGCGGTGCGTTCATTTTCCGTGCGGTGGTCGCTTTGGCCAATGGCCAGCCGCTTGATCTGCTGGCGCTGGTGCTGGTCACCACCATCACCGGTTTTTCGATCACCCTCGTGCTGTCGGTGATCTACCGCAAGCTGATCCAGCAGCAGCCCCTGGTGACCTGGGGCATGACCGCGCTGGTGCTGATGCTGGCGGTGTTCGTGCATGCATCGATCGACGCCTGGGTGCACGGCGTCTATTATGCAAGCAGCCGCGAGACGACTTTTGCCCAGCGCTTTATCGGCCTGTCCTTCATCCCGCTGGCGCTGCTGGCAGGGTGGAGCGCGCTGTATTACGCGATCAATTTCTTCCTTACCGTGGAACGGCAGGCTGATCGGCTTGAACGGCTGGAAGCGCAGGCCACCGCTGCGCAGCTTGCGATGCTGCGGTACCAGCTCAACCCGCATTTCCTGTTCAACACGCTGAATTCGATCAGCACGCTGGTGCTGCTGAAACAGACCGAGCCGGCCAATGCCATGCTTACGCGGCTGTCGGGTTTCCTGCGGCACACGCTGATCGCCGAGCCGGGCAGTCAGGTGACACTGGCGCAGGAGATCGAGACGCTTCAGCTCTATCTCGATATCGAACGGATGCGGTTCGAGGAACGCCTGCGCACCCATTTCGAGATTGATGACGCCGCGCTGGGCGCACAATTGCCTTCGATGCTGCTGCAACCGCTGGTCGAGAACGCAATCAAATATGCCGTCAGCCCGCAGGAAGAAGGCGCGCGTATTTCCTTGACCGCGCGCGTGATCGGTGACCGCTTGCGTCTGACGGTCGAGGATACCGGGCCGGGGCTGGATGAGCCGCTATTGTTCGACCGGATCGATGCGGCTGCCTCGCGCGCCGAAATGCGCGCCGGCCATGCGCCCGGACGCCCGGTTTCCACGGGCGTCGGCCTTGCCAATATCCGCAACCGGCTGATGCAGGCTTACGGCGATGCGCACCTGTTCGAAACCCGGTCCGAACCCGGCGGGGGTTTCACCGTGCTGATCGAGATCCCATATAGCCGTGCAAGCGAACCCGAATTCCAGGTGCCTGCCGCACCTGCCCCCAAGGGTGATGCCGCGCCCGCTGGCGCAAAGGTCATCCCCCTTTCCCCCCCGCAACGAACCTCCGGAACATCCGCATGACCATCAGAACCATCCTCGTCGACGACGAGAAACTCGCCATCCAGGGCCTGCAATTGCGGCTTCAGCCGTTTGACGATGTCGAGATCATCGATACCTGCGCCAACGGGCGCGAGGCGATCCGCAAGATCAAGACCGAAAAGCCCGATCTGGTGTTCCTCGACATCCAGATGCCGGGGTTTGACGGTTTTTCGGTGGTGAAAGGCGTGATGGATATCGAACCGCCGCTGTTCGTGTTCGTCACCGCCTATGAAGAACATGCGATCCGCGCGTTCGAGGCCAATGCGGTCAATTACCTGATGAAGCCGGTCGACGAACAGAAACTGGCCGACACCATCGAACGCGTGCGCCAGCGCCTTGCCGAGAAGAAATCGGCCGAGGATGCCGAACAATTGCTCGACGTGCTCAACGAGATCGCGCCCGATCGCGCCGCCGATTTCGCCGAGACCACCACCGTCGTGGCCGAAAGCGCTGAACGGTTCGAAAAGCTGATCAACGTCAAGGATCGCGGGCAGATCTTCCGCGTGGAAGTGGATTCGATCGAGCACATCGAGGCCGCGGGCGATTACATGATCATCTCCACCGGCGACAATTCGCTGGTGCTGCGCGAAACGATGAAGGACCTTGAGCGCCGGCTTGACCCGCGCAAGTTCCAGCGCGTGCACCGCTCGACCATCGTCAATCTCGATCTGGTGCGGCAGGTGCGCCCGCACACCAATGGCGAATGCTTTCTGGTGCTGGAAAGCGGCGCCGAGGTGAAGGTTTCGCGCTCCTATCGGGACGTCGTGGCGCGGTTCGTGCATTGATGTGTGGGGGGCGCCGCCGCGCCCCCGTCCTCGGCGCTGTTCCTCCGCTACGCTCCGGGCGCCTGCGGGCGGCCAGTCGGCCTTGCGGAGCCTGCGGCTCCGTTTATGGTGGGTCATATGATCGCGTTTTCCCTCCCCGGCTTCGACCTTGCCAAATTCATCCGCGAAACCTTGGCCGAAGACCTCGGTGACGGCCTGCCGGGCGGCGGGCGTGATGTGACATCGGAAAGCGTGATCCCGGCCGATGCGCAGTTCAGCGGCGTGATGGACAGCCGCGATGCCATCGTGGTGGCAGGCCTGCCGCTGGCCGAGGCGTTTTTCCGCGCGCTCGATCCTGATTGCACCATCGAAGCTCTCGCACATGATGGCGACAAGGTGGCCGCTGGCACTGATCTGATGCGGATCGAAGGCAGGGCCCGTGCGCTGCTGACGGCGGAACGCAGCGCGCTCAATATCGTCCAGCACCTGTCGGGCATTGCCACGCTGACGCAGGCCTATGTCACCGCGATGCGCGGGCCGGATGGCAATCTGGCCTGCACCCTGCTTGATACCCGCAAGACCATTCCCGGCCTGCGCTTCCTGGAAAAATACGCGACCCGCCAGGGCGGTGCGCAGAACCACCGCATGGGCCTGTGGGATGCAGCGATGATCAAGGACAATCACGTCGCGGTGGCGGGCAGCGTGGGCGAGGCCGTCGCCCGCGCGCGCGATGCCGGGGTGGCGCGGATCATCTGCGAGGTCGACCGGCTCGACCAGATCGAACCCGCATTGGCGGCGGGCGCACACCACCTTTTGCTGGATAACATGGACCCGGCCACCTTGGGCAAAGCCGTCACGCTGGTTGCAGGCCGGGTGCCGACCGAGGCTTCGGGCGGGGTCAACCTCGATACCATCGCGGCGAAAGCGGCATCGGGGGTCGATTACATTTCCGTGGGAAGGCTCACACAAAGCGCACCGGCGGCGGATATCGGGCTGGACTTCAAGCCTTTATGAGGGTGAAGGCAGGCCCGCGCCCGCTCGCGATCCGCATTTTCGCCGCCGCCTTCCTTGCCGCGGCGCTGCTGCGGCTGGTACGCGGGCTTGGTGATCTTGCCCTGTCGCAGATGGTCTTTGCCGTGCACGCGCCGTGGTTGGCGTGGAACCGCGACTGGACGATTGTCGCGCTTTCGGCCGAGTTCACCATCGCGCTCATTCCGCTGGCGTGGATTTACCTGTTCGCGGCGCCGTTCGCGCGCTGGCTGGTGCTGGGCTTTGGTGCGCTGCGGCTGGCGTTTTTCGATCCCGAAGCGCTGGTCGGGCCAGTGCTGATCGCGCTCGCCATGCTGAGCCTGCTGACCGCGCAGGCGGGGCGATGGTTCGCGCGAACGCCAGACAGGGAGGATGGCCCTGCGGTGTTCGAATAGCCTCCTTGCCGCGCTGACGCTGCTGGCTCTCCCCGCCGCCGCCCAGGCGCAGGCCTACCAATGCCGCGCGCCGCAAGTCCGATCCGTGCCGCAAATCGCGCCCGATGGCCCGCGCCGCAGCCTGCCGGTAACCGGCTACACCCTCGCGCTCAGCTGGAGCCCGGAGTTCTGCAAGCCGCGCAAAGATGCCCGCGCCCATGCCGCGCAATGTTCGGGCAGCAATGGCAGCTTCGGTCTGGTCGTCCACGGGCTGTGGCCCGAAAGCGGATCAGGCTGGCCGCAATGGTGCAAGGCCACCAGCGCCCCCACCCCTTTGGAGGTGCGCGGGGCGATGTGCATGATGCCGTCCGCGCGGCTGGTGGCGCGGCAATGGGCCAAGCATGGCAGTTGCATGGTCAGGCGGCCCGCCACCTATCTCAAGGTCACGCGCATCCTGTGGAATTCCTATCGCATCCCCGATTACGACCGCATCAGCCGCGAGCAGCGCCTGACAGCAGGCCGCATCCGCGCTGCCTTTGCCGATGCCAATCCGTGGGTTCCCGAAAACGCCATCGGTGTGAAGCTGAATGCGCGCGGCTGGCTGGAGGAAATCCGCCTGTGCTATGCCAAGACCTTCCGCCCGGCGCGCTGCACGGCGCAGCGGTTTGGCGCGAGGGACAGCGCCCCGGCAAAGATCTGGCGCGGGCTCTAGGTGGTGGTGCCTTTGCCCCAGACAGCGTAAGCTGGGGCTGCTCGGGGAAGGAGGCAAGATCATGATCGATATTGAACGCATTTCGCCCAAAGCCCACCAGATGCTCGTCTATGGCGAGATCACGCCCGCAGACACGCGCAAGTTTGTCGCCTTTGCCAAGCAGCAGGCCGCTGCCGGGGAGGGCGGACACCTGTTGATCGACATGGTGTCGATGGCGGGTTTTTCATGGAGCGCCATCGTCGAGGAACTGGCCCATGTCCCGGTGCTGATGCGCTGGCTCTACAGCCTCGATCGCATCGCGCTGGTTTCCGACGAGGAATGGATCCGCACCATGGCGCGGCTGGAAAGCGCGCTGCTGCCGGGGGTTTCCTATGCCGTCTATGATGCCGACGAGACCGAAGCCGCGCGCGCCTGGGTGCTGGAGGACAGCGCGCGCGCCCATGCCGGTGCGGTGGCGGAACGCGATGTCGGGCCGGATGTCGCGGTGATCGAGCTGACCGGGCGGCTCGACCGCGAGGAAGCCGAGAACGGGCTTGATCTGGTGCGCGCGCGGCTGGTGGCGACCGGCGCGACCCGGTTGATGGTGGTGATCCGCAAGTGGCACGGTTTCGATCCGGATGCAGCGCTGAGCGGCAAGGTGATGCAGGGCCAGCTTGATCTGCTGGACAAGCTTGATCGCTATGCAGTGGTCGGCGGCCCCGGCTGGCTGCGGCAGATGGCCAGCACCTTCGGCCCGCTGGTCAAGCCCGAGGTGCGCAGTTTCGACGCGGACGAGGAAGACGCCGCGCTGGCGTGGCTGCGCAGCTGACGCCTGTCAGGCGCGGCGCGGGGCGCGGGCAAGGCTGGCGCGTTCAACCAGTTCGAGCATGAGCGGCAACGCCAGCACAGCTCTGGCGCTGCCATCCTGCGCGTCTTCGTCCGCCGGCTCGCCATCCGCGTCACGCGCGGCCATCAGCCGTTCGCAAGCCGCGGCGAACAGGGGCGCGGTGGGTTCGTGCAGCGCGGTGACGGGCGGCTGGCTGCGCATCAGGGCAGGGTCATCCTCAAGCGCGAGCAGCGACAATTCGCGCGGTACGGCCAGCCCCAGCGTGCGCGCCACATGCAGCACCGCCAGCGCCGTTTGCGCGCGTTCTGCAATGATCGCGGTCGGGCGGATGGTGGGCACCAGCCATGATTGCGCAAGGTCGAGCAGCGCTGGCAGGTCGGGCGCGTTCGCGGCGGCAAAGTGGCGGTGGGCGCGGCTGCCGCTGCGGGCCAGCGCGCGGCGATATCCAGCCAGATTCTGCTGCGAGACCTGCGGGTCGGTGGCCCCGGCGATAAACCCCACCTGCCGGTGGCCGAGCGCGATCAGATGCTGCGCGGCTGCCTCGCCGGGATTGCCTGCCGCGCCCTGTGGCCCGTCAAGGCTGTCGGCCGCGATCCCGCGCGCTTCGGCCAGCGCGCGCAGATCGGCGCGGCTGCCCAGCGGGGGCAGCAGGATCATGCCGTCGGGCTGGACCGCGCCCAGCGTGGCGGCGAGCTGCGCCTTGCCTTCGGCGGCGGGTTGACCGGAGGCGAGTTGTTCGAACATCAGGCGGTAACCGCGCGCCCGGCAGGCGGCGGTGCCGGCCAGCAACAACCGGTCGAGCGGCAGCGCGGGCCGGGCGCCGGGGGGCGGCCCTTCGAACACCGCGAGCACCAAGCGGCTGCGCCCGCCGCCCATGCTGCGCGCCGCCAGGCTCGGGACATAACCCAGCGCTGCGATCGCCTGTTCGACCCGCGCTTTGGCAGCGGGGCTGACCCGCGGACTGTCGTTGATCACGCGCGAGACGGTCTGCCGCGAAACGCCCGCGGCGCTGGCGACGTCCTCGATTGTGATGCGGCCTTGCCTCACACGATCATGCTCCCGGCATTGCAGTGCATTCCTGAATCGCCGTGATTGCATCGGGCGATTGCAAATTGATGGCGGTCGGATTTGATGCCAATGTGAGCGATCACGCAAGCCTTTTTTGCCCTGCCGCGACTGTTTCAAGGGCCGCAACAGCTTTCGGGGTCGCTCGCAGGCATTGCCCGTCCAAATCCGGCGAGACCTTTCGTCGCCCGCTGCCACCATCCGGTCGAAAACCAGCCTCGCAGGGGCCGAATGTTACACATTGGCGAAACATGACGGTGGAAACTTGATCTTCGTGCAACTATAGATCCGGCATGGCGACGCCGATCTATGAATTCACGCAGATCCCCCGGGTCGAGGCCGATGCGTCTCGTGGCGGGTCGGGCCATGCCCGCCCTGCCGACCAGGTGCCGACCGTCGGCGTGATCTACAATCCGCGCAGCCATCGCAATCTTGGTGCGGATTTCGATTGCGGCCTGTCGCCCCATGTCCATATCGCCCAGCCTGACGCTCGCGCCCAGCTGCCCGAGGCGCTGGCCGAGTTTGCCGCGCGCGGGATCGATCTGCTGGTGATCAATGGCGGCGATGGCACGGTGCGCGATGTGCTGACCTGCGGCGATGCGATTTTCGGGGAGGATTGGCCCGCGATTGCCGTGCTGCCCAAGGGCAAGACGAACGCACTGACCGTCGATCTTGGCATCCCGGAGGACTGGACCCTGCAAGATGCGATCACCGCGCTTGATCGTGGCGGGCGGGTGCGCCGCCGGCCGATTGCGATCACCGCGCTTGAACAGGACGGCAAGGCTGCGCCAAAATCGCGGGTGTCGGGCTTCATCCTCGGCGCCGGGGCCTTCACCATCGCGACCCGCGCCGGGCAGGCCGCGCACAAGCTGGGCGCGTTCAACAGCCTTGCCGTGGGGGTCACAGCGCTGTGGGCGCTGGCGCAGTCGCTGTTTGCCGGGCGGTCGAACGCGTGGCGCAAGGGCGCGCGGATGCGGATCAATCTGGGCCCGGCGGGTGTGCCGATGGAACATAGCGGGCGCGGCGATTCCGGGATGCGGCAATTGCTGTTCGCCTCCACGCTTGAAACCCTGCCGGCCGGAATCCGCCCCTTTGGCCAGCTGCGCAACGGATTGAAGCTGGTGGCGTTTGACCAGATATCGCGGCGGACCACTGCATTGATCCCGCTGGCGCTGCTTGGGCATGCGCCGAAAAACCTGCGTGAACGCGGCATCCACCAGCTCGCCGTGAGCCACTTTACCCTGTCGATCGACGATCAGTTCATCCTCGATGGGGAGGCTTTTCCCGCTGGCGATTACCGGGTCGATCAGGGGCCGGAGCTCGCCTTCGTCACGCCATGAGCGCGGGCAGCGGCCCACCTGCTGCCCCGCTTTCTGGCCGCATCGCCGCGCAGCTTGCCGCCCCGGTCGATCCGGCGGTGGGCGATTTTGCCGCAGCGCTTGCCGGGGCTGCCGGTGCGCGCGCCGTGCTGTTCTACGGATCGAACCTGCGGACCGGATCGCTTGAGGGCGTGCTCGATTTCTACGTCCTGCTGCCCGGCACCCCGGAGGGCGAGGCCGCGATCTGGCCGACGGTAAGCTATCACGAACGCCCGCAGGGTGACGACATTCTGCGCGCAAAGGTCGCCACCATGCGGCTGGCGACCTTTGCCTGCGCCGCCGCCGGCGATCTTGCGGATACCACGATCTGGGCGCGCTTCGTCCAGCCGAGCGCGCTGGTGTGGGCAGCGGACGAGGCGGCCCGCGCCGAAGTGATCGCCGCCATTGCCGCCGCCTGCACCACTGCGGCACGGCTGTCGGCAGCGCTTGGGCCGGAAAGCGGCGCAGCCGAGGATTACTGGCGCGCGCTGTTCCGTGCCACCTACGCGGCAGAATTCCGGGTCGAGAAAAGCGGGCGCGAGAACGATATCCTCGGCCATAATGCCGCGCATTTCGCCGGTCTGCTGCCGCTGGCGCTGGATGCCGGAGGGATCCCTCCCCGGCAAGAAGGTGAACGGCTCGCCCCCGACCTGCCCGACTGGCAGCGCCGCGTGATCCTGAAATGGTGGTCGCGCCGCCGCCGCCTGGGCAAGCCGATCAACCTGCTGCGGCTGATCAAGGCCAGCACCACCTTCAAAGGCGCGGCCCGCTATGCCGCGTGGAAGATCGAGCGGCATACGGGGATGCCGGTGGCGGTCACCCCGTTCCGCGAACGCTTCCCGCTGCTTGCCGCGCCCAAGGTGTTGTGGGAGCTGTGGCGCCACCGCCGCGGTGCCTGACCCGCCTAATCCTGATATTTCATCTGGATCGCGATCCGGGTCACACCCTCGCCCGCCCGGAACCGGGTCTTGTCGAGCGCCGGCGGACGCGGGATGCCAAGGAACGTCCTGATTTCGGGATTGTTCGACATCCCCGCGCCATCAATCGAGAAATCCTTGTCATAGTTGCCGTTGATGTCGTGCTGCACGACAATCGCATAATCGCCCGCCGCCGGCAGCGGCACGCATACCGTCATGTTGCCCTTGCGCGGGGTGGTATCGATGCGGTGGAGATAGCGCCGGCTCTTGAGCCAGTCGCTATCCTTGGCGCGGTAGGTGCGCACGAACAGGTTACCGCTCGCTGATTTCAGCCCGGTCACGTCAAGCCGCACCGCCGGGCCACTGCCGGGCGCGCAGCGGCGCATGTCATTGTCGATCTTCCCGCCCAGCGTTTCCGCCGCCAGCGCCGCGGCGGCTCCGGCAAACCCGAGCGCGCCGATCCCCGCAGCGATAATCGCGGGGCGCAGCGAGGTGCGGACGGTTGCAAGCGACTTCATCGGCAAAGATCCTGCGCGAAAGAGAGGGGTGGGGCGAGGCGATCCGTTGCGGTTGCCCGGTCTATCGCCCCGCGGTGTCGATACGCAATGGCATCATCCGGCTGAATTGCGGCTTAATCATGCCAGAAAGGCCCGCTTTCACGCAATTGCCTGCCCGCCACGGTGGAAAACGGCCCATCCGGCGCTTGTCGCCCGATTCGCGCCTCCGGTATTGCGAGGCTTGCAATGCAAAAGGGGCCTCGCGCCGCATCATGCCCGCACCGCTGATTTCGCCTTCGATCCTCTCTGCCGATTTCGCCCGGTTGGGGGAGGAAGTGCGCGCTGTTGACGCGGCTGGCGCAGACTGGATCCATATCGACGTGATGGACGGGCATTTCGTCCCCAATATCACCATCGGCCCGGATGTGGTGAAGGCGCTGCGCCCGCACAGCGACAAGCCGTTCGATGTCCACCTGATGATTGCCCCGGTCGATCCCTATCTTGAAGCCTTTGCCGAGGCCGGCGCGGATATCATCACCGTCCACCCCGAAGCCGGGCCGCATATCCACCGCACGCTGCAGGCGATCCGCGCGCTGGGCAAGAAAGCGGGCGCGGTGATCAATCCCGGCACCCCGGTGGAGGTGCTCGACAACCTGATGGACCTGGTCGATCTGGTGCTGGTGATGAGCGTCAATCCCGGCTTCGGCGGGCAAAGCTTCATCCCTTCGAGCCTCGAAAAGATCGCCCGCATCCGTTCGATGATCACCCGCACGGGCCGCCCGATCCACCTTGAGGTCGATGGCGGGGTCAATGCCGAAACCGCCCGCCTGTGTGTCGAGGCCGGGGCCGATGTGCTGGTGGCGGGTTCGGCCACCTTCAAGGGCGGGCCGGATCGCTACGCGGACAATATTGCCGCGCTGAAGGGCGGGCGCTGATGGCAACGCTGCTGCGCACCCAGGCCGGCCGCCGCGCCGATGCACTGGTGGAACGGGTGGCAGAAACCCCGGCGCTGGCCTTGGCCGAGCGGGACGAGCCCAATGCCCTTGCCGCTGATACGCCCGCCCCCGCGCCGATCGAGGAGCCTTCGCGCGCCCTGGCGCTGAGCGATGTCATCGCTGCGCCATCGCGCCCCGGCGAAGGCCTGATCCGGCTGGCCTATCGCATGGGGGTGCCCGGCCACGCGCTCAGCCAGCCGTTCCGCCGCCCGCAGGCGCTGCGGATGCTGGCGACGGTGGAAAGCCCCAATCGCGGGGATCGCGCCGCCGGGACCGCGCTGCGGGCCGGGCATTTCCTTGTCCACGGCGTGCGCCTGCCGATCGCAACCCTCGATTTCGGCGGATCGGCGCGGCCCGCACCCGTGGTGGAGCGGGTGTTGCATTCCTTCTCGTGGCTGGCCGATCTTGCCGCCAGCGCGCCGCGTGCCGATTGCATTCCGGTCGCCGAGCGGATCACCGCGATGTGGCTGCACGCCCATGGCGAGCCCGGTAAGGGGCCGGCATGGGAGGTTGAAGCGGCCGGGCTGCGGCTGGTGGCATGGCTGGTTCATGCGCCGCTGGTGCTGACCGGGCATGGCGCGGAACATGGCAAGGGCCTGAAATCACGCCTGCTTGCCGCGATTGCCGAAACCGCCAGCTGGCTTGATCGCAAGGCCCCGCGAGCAGGGGCGGGGCTGGGGCAGGTTGCGGGCTGGGCCGGGGTGGTCGCCGCAGGATTGCTGCTGCCCCATGGCAAGCCGCGCCGCCTGTATGGCGAGGCGGGTCTG
Organism: Erythrobacter sanguineus; assembly: GCF_900143235.1. GTDB lineage: Bacteria > Pseudomonadota > Alphaproteobacteria > Sphingomonadales > Sphingomonadaceae > Erythrobacter > Erythrobacter sanguineus. The sequence goes on from NZ_FRDF01000017.1 coordinate 21,299, forward strand.
GTGCGCGCCCTTGGCGACATGGTGGGCGAGGATGGCGGTCTGCTGTCGCGTTGCCCGGCCGCGCAGATCGAGGCGATCCGGCTGCTGACCGATCTGATCGCTTGTTACGATGCGGTGGAGATTGCGCCGCCGCCGGCCTTGCCGGTCATGCGCGAATTGCTGGTGCCGCCATTGCTGGCGCTGCGCCACGGGGACGGCGCGCTGGGCAACTGGCAGGGGCAGGGCGCGATTCCGGCGGACCGGGTCGCTGCGGTGATCGAAGGTTCGGGCGTGCGCACCCGCCCGCTCGGCGCGGTGCAGGGCTGGGGGTATCAGCGCCTGCGGGCGGGCGATACGCTGGTGCAGTTCGACACGGCCCCGCCGCCGCGCGCGCGCCATGCCCGCACCGGCTGCGCCTCGACACTGGCGTTCGAATTGTCGGATGGCCCGGCGCGGGTGATCGTCAATTGCGGGGGCGCAGGCCTGACCGGCGGTCAGCTTCCCGCGCGCATCGGGCAGGGGCTGCGCGCCACGCCGGCGTTTTCCACGCTGGTGCTGGACAATGCCAATTCCACCGCGGTGCTGCTCCATGGCCAGCTCGGCAAAGGGGTGGAAAAGGTCGAGATCGAACGCCGCCAGGTCGCCGCACGCGGGCGAGACGCAACCCGGATCGAAGCTGCGCATGATGGCTATGCAGCGCGCTTTGGCCTGACCCATCGGCGCATCCTGACGCTGAGCAGCGACGGCACCGAACTGGCGGGCGAGGACATCCTCGTCCCCTCGTCGAACAAGGGCAAGCGCGGCAGGATCGGCTTTGCCATCCGCTTTCACCTCGGGCGCGGGGTCGAGGTGCAATTGTCGGGTGACAAGCGCGGGGCGAGCCTGCTGCTGCCCGATGGTCGGCTCTGGCAATTCCGCCTGCGCGGCGATAGGGCGGGCGCCGGCGAGATCACCCTTGCTGCCGAGGATAGCCTGTGGGTCGATGGCGAAGGCCGCCCGCATGCGACCGAACAGCTGGTGATCGAAGGACTGGCATTGCGCAGCGGGGGGCAATTCTCCTGGCTGCTGAGAAAGACAGGATAGGCGTTTCCCACATGAGCGAGAAGGCAATCACCCGGGCGCTGCTGTCAGTGTCCGACAAAAGCGGTTTGGCTGACCTTGGCGCAGCCTTGGCGGCGCGGGGGGTCGAACTGGTCAGCACCGGCGGCACGGCGAAGGCGCTGCGCGATGCTGGGCTGGCGGTGAAGGACGTGTCCGACCTCACCGGCTTTCCCGAAATGATGGACGGGCGGGTGAAGACCTTGCACCCGGCGGTGCATGGCGGGCTGCTCGCCCTGCGCGACAATCCCGAACATGTCGCCGCGATGGAGACCCACGGGATCGGCGCGATCGATCTGGTGGTGGTCAATCTCTACCCCTTCGAAGCGACCGTGGCCAAGGGGGCCGGGCGCGCCGAGATTATCGAGAATATCGACATTGGCGGGCCATCGATGGTGCGATCAGCCGCGAAGAACCATGGCTTCGTGACGATCCTGACCGATCCGGCGGACTACCCTGCGCTGCTGGAGGAACTGGCGGTGAATGATGGCGCCACCACGCAGGCCTTTCGCACCCGAATGGCGGGCAAGGCCTATGCCCGCACTGCTGCCTATGACAGCGCGATTGCCAGCTGGTTCGCCTTCGGCGACTCCGATGGCGAGACAACGCCCTTCCCCGAGACTCTGCCGATTGCGCTGAAGCGGGCCGATAGCTTGCGCTATGGCGAGAACCCGCACCAGTCGGCGGCGATCTATGTCCCGCAAGTGATCGCCGCGCCCGGGGTGCCGCAGGCGGCGCAGTTGCAGGGCAAGGCGCTGTCCTACAACAACCTGAACGATGCTGATGCCGCGCTGGAACTGGCGGCGGAGTTTGCCGGGCAGGAACCGGCGGTCGTCATCGTCAAGCATGCCAACCCCTGCGGCGTGGCGCAAAGCGGCAGCTTGCTGGCGGCGTGGGAAGCTGCGCTCGCCTGCGATTCGGTGTCGGCCTTCGGCGGGATCGTGGCGGTCAATTGCGAGCTCGACGGCGCGACGGCCGAGGCGATTGCGGGCATCTTCACCGAGGTGGTGATCGCTCCCACCGTCAGCGCCGAGGCGCGCGCGGTGTTCGCGAAGAAAAAGAACCTGCGCCTGCTCGAATCCGGCGCCCTGCCCGATCCGCGCCGGGGCGGCTTTGCGATGAAGACCATTGCAGGCGGCATGCTGATCCAGTCGCGCGATGGCGGGGCGGTTTCGCGCGATGATCTGAAAGTCGTGACCAGCCGCGCACCCACGGATCAGGAACTGAAGGACTGCCTGTTCGCCTGGACCGTCGCCCGCCACGTCAAATCCAACGCCATCGTCTATGCCAAGGATGGCGCGACCGCCGGGATCGGGGCAGGCCAGATGAACCGCCGGGATTCGGCCCGGATTGCCGCAATCAAGGCGAAGGAAGCCGCCGAAACCTATGGCTGGGACGCCCCGCGCACCCATGGCAGCGCGGTGGCATCAGACGCCTTTTTCCCCTTTTCCGACGGGCTGATTTCCGCTGCCGAGGCGGGCGCAACCGCCGTGATCCAGCCGGGCGGATCAATTCGCGATGACGAGGTGATCGCCGCTGCCGATGCCGCAGGGCTGGCGATGGTTTTCACCGGGATGCGGCATTTCCGGCACTGATTGCTTTTCGCTCGCCCCTCCGGGCGAGCGTCCTCGGCGCTGCTTCCTCCCCTTCAGAGGAGGGGGATCATGCGCAGCATGGTGGAGGGGCGCGGGTTGCATCCCGCCGCACTCTGCGAACGGTTCGGCCCGGCGCATGGTTAATCGCAACTTTTTCTCAGCAGCTCCGTAACTATGGCCGAAGTCCAACCTAATCCTGGCTGACCGCCATGTTCATCCCGCCGCAATTCGGCAGTGGGCAAAGACAGGCGGCAACCAACGAATCGCGAGCTTCCTGATGCGCCTTGTCTCTTCCGATCTGATCCGCAATTTCTCGATCGGATTCGTGATCGCTGCGCTGCTGATTGCCGGGGCCAATGCCGAAAGCTGGGGCGGGGAGCTGTCTTCGCCCGCGCAGGCAGCGCCGATGCCCAGGGCACCGCAGCCTTCGGCGGAATTCGTTATCCCCCCGGCCTCCCCGCCGGCGCAGGCACCCCGATGAACCGCATCGCTGCCCTGCTGCTGGCCGGATCGCTCGCCCTGTCGGCCTGCGCCGGCCCGGCCATCGCCGCTGAAGAACCGGTCAACGCCCCCGCTGCCACGCGCACCGCCAAGGAAACGAAAGGCCTCAGAACCGCGATTTTTGCGGGCGGCTGTTTCTGGGGCGTGGAGGGCGTGTTCAGTCATGTGAAGGGCGTGAAATCCGCCGTCGCGGGCTTTCATGGCGGCAATGCGGCCAGCGCGAAATATGATATCATCATCACTGGCGTCACCAATCATGCCGAAGCGGTGAAGATCACCTATGATCCCGCGGTGGTGCGTTATGATGAACTGCTGCGCATCTTCTTCTCGGTGGTGGCCGATCCCACGTTGAAAAACCGCCAGGGCCCCGATGTCGGCGCGCATTATCGCAGCGCGCTGGTGCCGATGAACAAGGAACAGGCGGCGGTCGCGCGCGCCTATCTTGCGCAGCTGGGCAAGGCTGGCCTGTGGTCAAAGCCGATCGTCACCCGGATCGAACCTTACAAGGCGTTCTATCCGGCAGAGGGCTATCATCAGGATTTCATGGCAAAAAACCCGCGGCACGGATATATCATGCGGTGGGATGCGCCCAAGGTCGCGGCATTGAAGGCGTTCTATCCCGATCATTACCGCGCCGCCTTCCTGCGCGACGCGCGCTGAGCGCGCTTGTCGCTGGCGCAATGCCCGCGATGCGCCTATATTCGAAAGAATGGGAAAGCACGCACATGGCCATGCGCACCACGAACTGGACGGGCGCAACCTGATCGAAGCTGCCGCGCACGCGCTGATCGCGGCGGGCGAGCAGTGGACCACCATGCGTGAGACGGTGTTTGCCGAACTCGCGCGGCATGATCGCCCGGTCTCGGCCTATGACATTGCCGATAATCTTTCGGCGGCGCGCGGCAAGCGGGTGGCGCCCAATTCGGTCTACCGTATCCTTGATGTGTTCGTGGCAAACAACCTCGCGATGCGGGTTGAAAGCGCCAATGCCTATCTCGCCAACACCCATCCCGGCTGCGCGCATGACTGTATTTTTCTGGTCTGTGACGAATGCGGCGAGGCTGCGCATATTGACGATGAAGACGTCAGCCGCAGCGTCCGCGCCATTGCCGCGGCCCGCCAGTTCAAGGCGGAGCGTCCGGTGCTGGAAATCCGCGGCCTGTGCAAAAGCTGCACCTGACCGGCGCGGCGGTTTCCTACAGGCCTTGCAGCGGGTAGAAGCGAGCTATGAAGCTTCCCGTCTTTCTGGCCCGTCTGCCTTCCCGTTCGCGGCCCGGCGACAGGCCGGTTTTCTGTTCCTGAACAGTGTCTCATGTGTCTCCAACAGGGCGCGTGCGTGCTGCTCGTCACACGGCCTGCCGGGGCCTGTTTGATCCTCATCAAGCCTGCATCGACAGGCTCGTTTTCAGTGTGTAAGCTTTAAAACATGACACAACCGCCTTACACCCCTTTGCTCGATCAGGTTGACACGCCTGATGACCTGCGCCGCCTCAAGCACGAGCAGCTTCGCCAGCTGGCCGACGAACTCCGCGCCGAAATGATCGACGCGGTCAGCACGTCGGGCGGACATCTGGGATCCGGGCTTGGCGTGGTCGAACTGACGGTTGCGATCCACTATGTCTTCAACACCCCGGAAGACAAGCTGGTGTGGGATGTCGGGCACCAGTGCTATCCGCACAAGATCATCACCGGGCGGCGCGACCGGATTCGCACGCTGCGCCAGGGCGGCGGGCTGTCCGGCTTCACCAAGCGTTCGGAAAGCGAATATGACCCGTTCGGCGCGGCGCATTCCTCCACCTCGATTTCGGCGGCACTCGGCTTTGCCATCGGCAACAAGCTGCAAGGCAAGGCAGGGCGCGGGATCGCGGTGATCGGCGATGGCTCGATGAGCGCAGGCATGGCCTATGAGGCGATGAACAACGCATCCCAGGCTGGCAATCGGCTTGTGGTGATCCTCAATGATAATGACATGTCGATTGCCCCGCCGGTGGGCGGGCTGTCGGCCTATCTGGCGCGCATGGTGTCTTCGAGCGAATATCTCGGGATCCGCAGCCTCGCCAGCCGTGCGGTCAAGAAGCTGAGCCGCCGGATGCACGATACCATCGGCAAGGCCGAGGAATTCACCCGCGGCATGGTGACCGGCGGGACGCTGTTTGAAGAACTGGGCTTCTACTATGTCGGCCCGATCGACGGGCACAATCTCGATCATCTGCTGCCGGTGCTGGAAAACGTGCGCGACACGTCCGAAGGCCCGGTGCTGATCCATGTCGTGACCGAAAAGGGCAAAGGCTATGCCCCGGCGGAAAACAGCGACGACAAGTATCACGGCGTTCCCAAGTTCGACGTCATCACCGGCGAGAAGAAGAAGGGCGCAGCCGGGCCGCCTGCCTATCAGGACGTGTTCGGTGAAACTCTGGCCAAGCTGGCCGAGACCGATCCGCGCATCTGCGCCATCACCGCCGCCATGCCGTCCGGCACCGGGGTCGACAAGTTCGCCAAGGCGCATCCTGCCCGCACTTTCGATGTCGGCATCGCGGAACAGCACGCGGTGACCTTTGCCGCGGGGATGGCAGCCGAAGGCATGCGGCCTTTCGCGGCGATCTATTCCACCTTCCTCCAGCGCGCCTATGATCAGGTGGTGCATGATGTGTGCATCCAGAACCTGCCCGTGCGTTTTGCGATCGACCGCGCCGGGCTGGTCGGGGCCGACGGGGCCACGCATGCGGGCAGCTTTGACGTCACCTATCTTGCCACCCTGCCCAACATGGTGGTGATGGCCGCCGCCGACGAGGCGGAGCTGGTCCACATGACCTATACCGCGGTCGAACATGATTCCGGCCCGATTGCCTTCCGCTATCCGCGCGGCAGCGGCACCGGGGTTCCCCTGCCGGAGGTTCCGCAGAAGCTCGAAATCGGCAAGGGGCGGCTGGTGCGCGAAGGCACGAAGGTCGCGATCCTGTCACTCGGGCCGCGTCTGGCCGAAGCGTTGAAGGCGGCTGACCAGCTGGAGGCCAAGGGGCTTTCAACCACCGTCGCCGACATGCGCTTTGTCAAGCCATTGGACGAGGACCTGATCGCCCGCCTGATGCGCACGCATGAAGTGGTGGTGACGATCGAGGAAGGCGCGATCGGCGGCCTCGGCGCGCATGTGCTGACCTATGCCTCCGACGAAGGCCTGACCGATGCCGGGCTGAAGGTGCGCACCATGCGCCTGCCCGATAGTTTCATCGATCAGGACGATCCGGTGAAGCAGTATGACGAGGCCCGCCTCAATGCCCCGCACATCGTCGAGACGGTGCTGAAGGCGCTGAAGCACAATTCCGCCGCGATCGAGGAAGCGCGGGCGTAAGTCAGCGGGTTGCCGGAATGCTCCGCGCGGTAAGCTGGATCCGCTCGATAAGAGCGCGCGGCGTCGGGGGCGGCGCGCTGGCTTGCGGATCGGGGGGTTCGGCGGAGGGGTCGATCTCCGTCGCAGTCTGGGGCGGAGATGCGGTGTCGTCCACCACCTCGCCCTTCAATGCGGCGATCTCGCGTTCGCGCATGGCGAGGTAGGTGTCGCGGCGCATCGCGTAGGGATCATCCGAAGCGGCGATCTCCTGCAATTCCGCGTCGAATTCCAGCCGCTGATCGAGCCCGTTCACCACGAAATAGGTCGCCGCATAGGCCGGACGATTGAAGGGCCGCCCCACCGCCACCGGCAACAGCAGCTGATCGAGCGTGCTGCCGACAAGATCGCGCACCGAGGTCGCGCCGGTCACCGGCAGATAGAGATAGGCCCCCGGCCCGGCCCCGTAATACCCCATCGTGTTGGCAAAGCCGTTGCGGCGATACGGCAGACCGATCCCCGGCTTGCCCGCGATGTCGACCAGCCCGCCCAGTCCCAGCGTCGAATTGATCGCCAACCGCCCGAGTGTCTCGACCGCCTTGCCGACCTTGCCTTGCAACAGGAAGTTCAATGCGTTGCTTGGCTCGCCAAGATTGCGCACGACATTGCCGAGGCCATCGCGCAGCGGTTCGGGCAGTCCGTCGCGGTAGGCATAGGCGACCGGTTCGACCAGCGCCTGGTCAACCGCCTGGGTGATGCGGTAGCTTTCGGCGTTGAGCTTTTCGACCGGGTCACCTTCGGGCGGGCCGTAGCTGCCTTCGATGATGATCTCGCCGCTTTCCTCGATCGGCGCACCTTCACCGGGCGACGTCGGCTCAACTTCAGAAGACGTCTGTTCGCCTTCGGCGTGCTGCAACGACCATGCCAGCGCGGAGACAGGCAGCGGCTCGGGTGCTTGCGCCGGTACGCCCGGCAGCGCCAGCGCCGCGCTCAGGAGCGGCTGGGAAACAGTGAAAAGTGCGAGGTTCGACATACCATTCCTTTGTTTCCTCGTTGCCCCCCCCTGTCTATACGCAAGCTGAATTCTCCATCGTAAAAGTGCAAGGTGCCATGTCCCTGATCCAGATTGCCCGCGAAGGCCCCGTTACCATCCTCACGCTTGACCGGGCGGATACCATGAACCCGCTGGGCGCGCCCGGCGACGGGGATGAGTTCGTCCGGGTGGCGAACGCGATCAACCGCGATATGGAGTGCCGGGTGGTTATTCTGACCGGCGCGGGCCGCGCGTTCAGCGCGGGCGGCGATATCAAGGCGATGCGGGACAAGACCGGCACCTTCGGCGGCACCACCCCTGCAATTTCAGATGGTTATCGCGACAACATCCACCTGATGCTGCGCGCTCTTTACGGGTTGCGGGTGCCGGTGATTGCGGCGGTGAACGGCCCGGCGATCGGTCTGGGCTGCGATGTCGCCTGCCTCGCCGATATCCGCATTGCCAGCGAGAATGCGAAATTCGGGGTGACCTTCCTCAAGCTCGGCATCATCCCCGGTGATGGCGGCACATGGATCCTGCCGCGCGTGATCGGGATGAGCCGTGCGGCGGAACTGTTCTACACCGGCGATGTGATCGACGCCGCCACCGCGAAGGACTGGGGCCTGGTCAGCCGGGTGGTCGCACCGGATGCGCTGATGGACGAAGCCCGCGCGCTGGCGGGGCGCATCGCCTTGCTTCCCCCCCATTCGCTGCGCCACACCAAGAACCTGCTGCGCCAAGGCCAGCAGACCAGCTATGATACGGCGCTGGAACTTGCGGCCAATACGCAGGCGATGATGCACACCACAGCCGACCATGCCGAAGGGGTGGCGGCGCTGATCGAAAAGCGCAGCGCGGTCTTCAAGGGCGAATAGCAGCGCGCCTCAGCCGAGCCACTTCCACACACCGGCCGGAATGCCTGCCAGCCACAGGTGGAGCCAGCTGAAGCCGAGGAACAGCGCCAGCCCCACACCCAGCGGCACCGGGCCGACCAACAAGAGCTTGCCCCAGCGCGGCCAGTAACTGGTCTTGCTTTCCCATTCGGCCCAGGCGTCGCCCATCAACACCTCTTTCTTGGCGTCCTGCATCCGCGCGCCGACCAGCGCGAGGATCCCCATGGCCAGCGCCACGATCAGAGTGCGGATGCTCCACCACAGAACGATGTGCGAGAGTGCCCACAGGCCAATGCCCCACATCATCGGGTGGCGTGTTACCGTGAATACGCCGCGCGGGGTCGCGCGGGCCTGCGCTTCGGCCATCGGGGTCGGCAGCGCGGGGTTGCCGATCAGCGAGCCTGCCAGCAGGATCATTGCGGGGATCGTCAGCGCCGTGGCGATGATCCAGCCGATTGTGCCCGAACCGGGCAAGTCGGCGGGCGGCGCGGCCTTGAAGGCAAAGTAAACCCACGCCAGCGTCGCGACGCTGACCAACGTATAGGCAATCTGGAAGCCGCCCGCCCCCATCGCCTTGACCATCGGCGCCCGCAATGGATGCGACATGGCGAAATGCGATCCGACAAAGGCGACATTGGCCGCAATCAGACCCGACAAGGCTTCGTTCATCACCCGCACCTCCCGCAAGCACGTTCCCCAACCATGGGGCAGCCTAATCTTCAATTGCGATCAGTTCCACCTTGAAGACGAGCGTCGCATTGCCCGGAATGGGACCGCGTCCGACCGGGCCGTAGGCGAGGTTCGAGGGAATCGCGATCTCGATGATCTCGCCCACACCCATCTGCGGGATGGCACGCTGCCAACCTTCAACCAGCCGGCCCAGCGAGAAAGTCGCCGGACTGCCGCGCTGATAGGAACTGTCGAACACCGTGCCATCGAGCAATCGCCCTTCGTAATGGACAGTGATCCGGTCAGCGACGGTCGGCTTGCGGTCCGATGCAAGGTAGCGGATCCAGCGCCAGCGCACGCCGCCTTCGACAAAATGCCACCCATCCCCGGCAGTCAGGCCGAGCAGATAGATCTGCTGTTGTGAGTGCCAGGCCGGGCTTTGCGCATCGGGGTTCGCGCCGGCGTCGTTCGGCCCGGCTTGCGCAAAGGCTGGCTGAACGGCGAACAGCGGCGAGGCAGCAAGGGCTGCGGCGAGCAGTTTCGCGGGCAACCGCATTACCAGTCGTAAGCCTTGGGCAGTTCGCTTTCGTCCAGATCGCGGTAACGGTTTCGCAAGCCGCTCTGGTGGCTTTCAAGGCTTTGTTCGACCCCGCCGATGAAGACCCGTGTGGGAACGCTTCCCACTTCAAGCGGGTCACCGTCCCACAATACCACATCGCCCAGCGCCCCCGGCTTCAGCACCCCGGCCTTGCCGCCCATGCCGCTGATTTCGGCAGGGACGGAACTGATCGCGGCAAAGGCCTTGCCCCATTCCATCCCGGTTGCGCCGGGAACACGGGTGAGCGCGACCAGATTGCCCGCCACCTGTTGCAAACGGCGCGGATCCTTCATGGTCGCGGCGTTGATCGCAACCTTCACGCCCGCGCGTGCCAACCTTCCGGCGTTGCTCTGGGTTGCGCCAAGCTGTTCGAAGGTGTCGGGCAGATCGATCAGGCCATTGGCAATCACCGGCACGCCCGCCGCGGCGATCTCGCTCGCCACCAGCCAGCCCTCGGTCACGCCGACCAGCACCAAGTCGAGCTTTGGAAACTCGGACGTGAGCGCGAGCACGGCGCGAATATCGGCCGCCCGTTCAACCGCGACATAAAGCTTCTGCCGCCCGGTCACCACCGGCACCAACGCTTCGGCATCAAAGCGGCTCAGCAGCACTTCGTCATCCTTGACGATTTCTGTGGTCTGCGGCGTTCCGCTTGCGCCGACCAGCGCCTGCGCTTCGCGCAGGCTCGCGCGCAGCAGCGTGTGTGCCGCCGCACGGCTGCCGCCCGCAAGCCGTGCTCCGCCTTCGCCGAGGTTGACCATCTGGAACGCCCGCGCCTGCATCACGGCGCGGGAATCCCCATCCAGATCGATGATCGCTCCCTGCCCGGCAAAGATCGAACCGGCCGGCACCGTGGTGGTTGCCGCGCGGGTGATTCCGGCAGCACGATGCACGAGAATGTGCTGCGAGGAGGGGTTGATCGCGGTCGCCGCATCCAGCGCCGCGCTGAAGGGGGCGCCGCGTGCACGGGTATCGTTCGAATCGCTCACCGCCGAAACATCCATGAGGCCGAGCGAGGTGATGGTCGCGAAGATGCCGGGCGTGACCCATGCTCCGCCCGCATCAACCGAACTGCCCGTTGCCGGAGCGCCCGCAGCGGCGCCGGCATAGACCACGCTGCCGCCGCGCACGATCACGGTGCCGCCTTCGATCGGGGCGCCGCCATCGCCCAGCACCAGCCGGGCATTGGTGATGGTCACATCCTGCGCCAGCGCCGGGGAGGTCATGGCAGCGAAAACGGCAAGGGCGCTCAGGCCGCAGCTCGCAAACCGCTTCATTTCACATCTCCTTCGCCGGGCTGGCCCAGCTCGAAATCGCTCACCGGACGGCGTTTGGGGTCCAGCGCGTCGAACATCAGCGCGCCATCGATCCAGACCTTCTCGGGCCGGGAATAGACGCTCAGCGGATCACCGTTCCACAGCACCACGTCAGCCATCTTGCCCGGTTCAAGACTGCCGGTCATCGCTTCGATCCCCATCGCCTTGGCCGCGTTAAAGGTGATCCACTGGATCACCGTGGCATCGGAAATGTCGATGCCGAGCCGGAGGCCCGCCTTCTGAGCCTTGCGTGCTTCCTGATTGAGCCGCTGGATATCGTCCTGATCGTCCGAATGGATCACCACGCAGGCGCCGGCCTGATGGAGGTAGGCGGCGTTTTCCATGATGCCGTCATAGCTTTCCATCTTGAAGCCGTACCAGTCGGCCCAGATTGCGCTGCACACGTCATTTGCCCGAAGCAGATCGCCGATCTTGTAAGCTTCGACTGCGTGATGGAAGGCGGTGACCTTGTAACCCATCTCCTTGGCCATATCCATCACCAGCGCCATCTCGTCAGCGCGGTAGCAATGGTTGTGGACCAGGATTTCGCCCTTGAGCACGCCCACCAGCGTTTCCTTGCCGAGGTCGCGCTTTACCCCCTTCCCCGAGGCTTGATCATTGGCATAATCGATCGCATCGAACCATGTGTCGCGGTTGACGGCAAGGTTGCCCATCCGCGTCGAGGGCATCCGCCCCCGGCTGCCATAAACGCGCTTGGGGTTTTCCCCGCAGGCCATCTTGAAGCCATGGGGCGCGCCGGGAAACTTCATCTGCTGCATCGTGCGTCCGGGCACATTTTTCAGCGTGACCGAACGCCCGCCCATCAGATTGGCCGAGCCGGGCAGGATCTGCAACGCCGTGATCCCGCCATTGGCAAGCGCGCGGGTAAAGCCCGGATCCTGCGGCCAGATCGAATGTTCGGCCCAGACTTCGGGCGTGGTCGGGCTGGTCGCCTCGTTCCCGTCGGAATGCGCATCGACCCCGGGCGAGGGATAATCGCCAAGGTGCGAGTGGATGTCGATGATGCCGGGGGTGACAAACTTGCCTGTCCCGTCGAACACCGCGATATCGGCCGGGATCGGGGTGTCCGGCCCGCCTACGGCGACGATCTTGCCGCCGCTGAAGAACACCACGCCATTCTCGATCCTGCCACCGCGCCCGTCGAACACGGTCGCGCCTTTCAGCGCGGTGGCGATGCCGGGATAGGCCTTGTAGGTCGAGGCGAACACGCCCTCGCTTTCGATCCTGGCGGCGAAGGTCTTGTCATCGGACCTGGCGCTGCCGGTTTCGCCTGCACTGCCCGTCGTCGCGCAAGCGGTGAGCGCCAGCGCGCTCGCCAAGGTGGCCAGCACGCCCGTGCGCGCCCGCAGTCTGAATTCTGGTATCATCAAAAACCCTTCCCGTCGTCCCGGAACCGAGTGTGCTGGGAAAACGGGAAGCTGTCCATGTTGTTGGACGAATTTTATGTCAGATCACGGCTACTCGGCAGGACGGGTCGCCGGATGGATGCCCGCCGCCTGCGCCTCGCCCAATTCGGCATCGCCGGCGAGATCATCGTCACGCAGGGTATCGAGATGCATCAGCTTCTTGACCAGCGGACTCGCGATCATAACCACGATCCCGACGCCAACCGCGACCAGACCCATGGTCCAATAGGCATCAAGCGCGCCTTCACGGGTCATGTTGCCGCCCTCGCCTTCGCCCATCAGCGATCCCATGAAACCCGCGACGTAGTTCCCGCCCGCCGTTCCGAAAAAGAACGCCGCCATCATCAGGCTCGCCATGTGCGGCGCGGACAGGCGATTCATCGCCGACAGGCCGACCGGCGAAAGGCACAACTCCCCAGTGGTCGAAAGCAGGTAGAAGATGAACAGGAACAGCACCGGCATCATGATCTGCCCGGCAGCATCGGTAGTGCTGAAGGCGTTCGCGCCCCACACCATCACCACGAAGGCAAGGCCCATCTGCACGATCCCGAGACCCATCTTGGCCGGGGTCGACGGTTCGATCCCGCGTCTGGCCATCCATTGCCACAGTCCGGCAAAGATCGGGCCGAGCAGAATGATGTAGATGGGGTTGATCGACTGGAAGAAGGTGGTTGGAATACCGCCCTTGTCGACATGGCGATCGGTGAACAGGTTCAATGATCCGCCTGCCTGTTCAAACAGACCCCAGAACAGCGGCATCAGCAGGATCACGAAGATCATCGCAAACACCCGGTCGCGCGCCTCCTTGTCGAGTTTGAACGCTTCGAACAGCACATAGCCCAGCAACGCGAGCCCGGAGACCAGCAGAATTCCTCCAACCAGCGATTGGTACTGGATCAACAGCCAGATCACTCCGACGCCGGCAAAGCCAACCCCGTAGAGCAGGTATTCCAGCTTGATGCCGGCCACCTTTTCCTTGAGCTTGGCGGGAACAGGCGATTCCCCGCGTCCTTTGAGCAGCGGCTTGCCGATGATGAACACGACCAGGCCCAGCAGCATCCCGACCCCGGCAAGGCCAAAGCCCAGTGCCCAGCTGACGGTTTCACCAAGGAACGCCGCGATTAGCACGCCGCAGGCCGCGCCAAGGTTAATCCCCATATAGAATATCGTGTAGGCGCTATCCCGGCGAATATCCGTGCGCGGGTAAAGCTGGCCGACGATCACCGAGATGTTCGCCTTGAGGAAGCCTGATCCCACGATGATCAGCGCCAGCGCCAGCCAGAACACGTTAAGCGTCGGATCATTGCTGTAACCCGACCCGTCTCCTTCGAACGCCATGAAGAAGTGACCGAGGGTAAGCAATACCGCGCCGAACAGCACCGCCTTGCGCTGGCCAAGGTAGCGGTCAGCCAGCCAGCCACCCAGCACCGGAGTGATGTAAACGAGGCTGGTATAGGCGCCGTAGATCAGGTTGGCGCTGCCATCGGAATAGAGCCAGTGCTTGACCAGATAGAGCGTCAGCAGCGCGCGCATGCCGTAGTAGGAAAACCGCTCCCACATTTCGGCGAAGAACAGCATGTAGAGGCCTTTGGGGTGGCCCAGCACCTCGTCGCCCGGCCGGGTGACGGCCCAAGCGCCGCCGATCAGGAAAACGCCGAGCACGGCCGCTGCCACGGTCGCGGCCCATTCACCGTAACCCCAAAGTGATACATCAAACATACCTGGTCGATCCCACGTGATTTGCGCACCCCCGCGGGCGCGATCCCATGGCCGCGCAACCTAGCGTCTCAATTTCCCATGTGAAGCTTTTGTTGCTTGGCGGGCGGTCTGCGCCGCAGGAACGCTGCCGCCAAGCGAGGCCCCTGCCTTGACGCGCATGGCTGTATTATGGCACTGATGCACCTCGCAAGGGACCAGACAATATCATGAACCCCAACCGCCCAAATCCCAACAGGCCTGTCTATCTCAAGCTGCGCGACCAGATCGCCGCTGCGATCATTGATGGTGATTATCCCGAAGGCGCGATGCTGCCATCGGTGCGGGCTCTGGCAGCGGAGCAGGGGGCAAACCCGCTCACCGTGGCCAAGGCTTACCAGCAGTTTCAGAATGATGGCCTTGTCGAAGTCCAGCGCGGGGTCGGCATGTATGTGGTCAAGGGCGCGGCGGAACGCCTGCGCTCCCGCGAGCGTGCGGCCTTCCTGAGCGAGGAATGGCCCGAAATCCGCAGCCGGATGGCGCGTCTTGGCCTTGATCCCGCCGATCTGGCCCTGACATCCTGAAAGATGCGCTGACTGACATTTGTATACATTGCGCAAGCCCCCGATTTATGACAATTTGTTCATTGCGGGGTTCGGCGGGATTGCATTGCGCCGCGTCCCGGTACTAAAGGGGGGCGCCTTTCGGGTCGGAGGCGAGTTGAGGAAACCGCGGGAATACCCGCATACGGCGTGATATGGCGGTTCAACCGTCCATGGACGCCGGGAGATCACCATGATCAGATCCGAGTTGCTGCAGGAATTACACAAAGACAATCCCGAACTGCGCGCCGAAGAAGTCGAGCAGGTCGTGGATATCTTCTTCGATGAAATCGCCCAACGGCTGGCTGAAAGCGGACGGGTTGAACTGAGAGGCTTCGGCGCCTTCTCGACTCGTGAGCGCGAAGCCCGCAGCGGCCGCAACCCGCGCACCGGCGAAACGGTTGACGTTCCGGCCAAGCGGGTGCCCTATTTCAAGGCGGGCAAGGAAATCCGCGAGCGCCTGAACGAAGGCTAGGCCCCGGGGGGGCTTCATGCGGCAGCGTTGAGCCTTTCCTCCCCGGCCCAGCTTGGGGCGGAAAGCTTGCGTTCGCGATCCAGCGCGGTGAATACCAGATCGACCAGCCGTTCGTGCTCGCCCTCGATACTGGTATCGACTGGCACCATCCCCAGCGTGTTGAACTCGTCAACCGCTTCCGGACCGGGCAGGGCAATGACCCGCTCGATATCGGGCAGCCTTTGCTTGACCAGCGGGGTAAGATCGCGCGAGACCGCGAGATTGCCGGTCGCAACCACCACCACCTCGCGCCGTCCCATGCCGATCGCATCCCAGCTGCGCGGATCGGCCGGATTGGCGCGGTGCACATGATAACCATCGGCCAGCGCCGTCTGGAACCGGTCGTGATCGGGTTCCAGCGCAAGATAGCCTATATCATTGAACGCCAGCGCATCGGCGACCGCGCGGCCCGCCGGGGTCAGGCCGATGATCAGCACGGGTGCATCATCCCCTGAAAGCTTGGAATCGGGCGGGCCGGAGCGCAGCCGCCCCGCCAGCTTGCGCCCGATATTCGATATTGCCGGTGTCAGCGCCAGGCTGATGGCAATCGCGGTGACAAGCATCGAGACCAGCCGCGGCTCCACCAGTCCCGCGACCGCCGGCAGCGCCAGCAGCACGAGCGTGAACTCGCTGCCTTGACCGAGCAGAAAGCCAAGCTGGATCGATCCCGGCACCGACCAGCGGTTGATCAGCGCCGCGACCACGTTGAGCGTGCATTTGATCGCGATCAGGCCGGCCGCGCCCAGCAGCACCCACAGCCAATCCTGCGCCAGCAAGGCCGGATTGATCGACAGTCCGACCGAGATGAAAAAGAAACTGAGGAACAGCCCGCGAAATGCGTCAATTTCGGTCTGCACCAGAATGCGATAGCGCGAATCCGCCACGGCCATCCCGCCCAGAAACGCACCGAGGGTGAGTGAGAGCCCTGCCATCCCGGTTGCCCAGCCCGCCGCCAGCGCAATGAACAGCGCGGTGGCGGTATAGACTTCGGTGGTGCCGACGCGGGCAATCAGCCGGAACAGGGGTTCGGTCAGATAACGCGCGAACAGCACCGCGATGCCAAACGCCGCGAGCGCCTTGACCCCAGCCAGTCCGAGCGCCGAGGCCATCGCCCCGCCGCCCGCCAGCGCGCCCGCTGCGACCAGCAGCAGGATCGCGGCGATATCCTGAAAGATCAGGATCGCCTGCGCTGCGCGGCCAACCGGGCAATCCTCCTGATCGCGCTCCCGGATCAGGCCGATCACCACTGCGGTGGATGACAGGCCCATCGAAAATCCCACGATAATGGCAAACGCCGCCGGCAGTCCCAAGGCGGCGAACAGCGCGGCAGAGGCACCGCCCGCGATCAGCATCTGCAGCGCGCCGAAGCCGAAAATATTGCCCGCCTCGGCGCGAATCCGGCCAAGCGAAAAATGCAGGCCAAGATTGAACAGCAGGAACATCACCCCGGCTTCGGCCATCGCGGCGACCAGCGGTCCGCTGAAATCATCGGCCATTCCGAGGCTTGCAAGGCCCAGACCAAGCCCGATATAGCCGACGATCGGATTCAGTCGCAGCGCCCGGCTGGCCAGGGCTGCGCCAATGCCCAGCCCCAGCAGCGTGATCGCCGGCTGGATCGTGGCGACCACCGAATGCGCGCCGTGTGCTGCCTCGCCTGCCATGTCGTCCCCGGGTTGCCTCCGCCCCCACGCAGATGGGCATTGGCGCGGCGGCTGGCAAGCTCTGGCGCTGGGAGGGGCAAATGTGGCAAGGGCATTGCGGCAATCGGCGGGTGTGGCGGAATGGTAGACGCCGGGGACTTAAAATCCCCTGATCCTTGATCGTGCGGGTTCGAGTCCCGCCACCCGCACCAGCACTTTGAGATTCAATCCCTTCCGGGGCGCGGCTCGAAGGATTGTGATCCGTCGGCCAGCCTGCCACAAACCACAGGGACAGCATTATCGCCCGCTTAACCTGTTACAATTAAGCCTTTCTCGTAAGCATGGGACACACGCGCCCCGTCATCTCCCGCAGGGGAGAAAGGGCTGGGCGCAGGGCGATACAGACATGGACAAGGCTGCGAATAGCGCAAAGCTGCACAAAGGGCCTGACGAAGGCGGCGCCGACCAGCGCGCCGCGCCGCGTTTTACCCTGCTGATCCGCGCTGCCAAACTGGTATCGGCGCAGGGCGAATTCGTCTGCGTCATTCGTGACGTGTCCGAAACCGGGGTCAGCGTCCGACTGTTTCATGCCCTGCCGAGCTGTCAGGATTTCGAGCTGCACATGCCTGCGGGCACGGCCTATGCCATCTCGCGCGTCTGGAACCGTGACAACGAGGCCGGCTTCTCCTTCGCCGAGCCGGTTGATATCGCCCGCATGATCAACGAATCCGGAGAATACCCCAAGCGCGGACTGCGCCTTGGCCTGTGTTTTCCGGTCATGCTCACCACGCTGACTCAGAGCTGCGAAGCGATGGTCGAGAACCTTTCGCAGCAGGGTGCGCGGTTCGAATGTGATGGGTTGCTGGCGATCGACCAGACGGTACGGATCGAAGCGCCCGGCGTATCGAGCGCAATGCGTGAAGTGCGGGCCAAAGTGCGCTGGCGGAGGGGCCAGCATTATGGCGTGGTGTTCGACGATACCTTTGCCCTTGGCGATTTTGCACGCCTTGCCGCGCAGTTGCAGGCGCCCGCGTTGCTTGAAGGCTGATTGCCCCTTTTCAATCCACCCGGCGCTTCAATGGCGTTTGCCCGCCAGCGTCAGGCCGGGACGAATTTCAGCGCCAATCCGTTGATGCAGTGGCGCTTGCCGCTGGGTTTGGGGCCGTCACCGAAGATGTGCCCCAGATGGCCGCCGCAATCGGCGCAGTGCACTTCTGTTCGGGGATAGCCGATCTTGTAATCGGTGCTGGTGCCCACGGCGCCCTTGTCGTTCGCCTGCCAGAAGCTGGGCCAGCCGGTGCCGCTGTCATACTTGTGAGCCGACGAATAGAGCTTGTTGCCGCATCCGGCGCACACGAAGATGCCCTTGCGCTTTTCCTTGTCGAGCGGCGAGGTGAAGGCGCGTTCGGTGCCTTCTTCGCGCAAGATCCGATATTGCTCCCGGGTCAGGAGCTTGCGCCAATCGGCTTCGCTTTTGGTGATCGGGAAAGACTTGGCCTGCGCTTCGGATGCGCCGCAGGAGGCGACGAACGGCAGGGCCGCGCCCAGCCCGGCGGCGGCGATCACGGTACGGCGGGTGACGAAGGGCAGGCGCATGGGGCGGTGTTCCATCTGCAAGGGCGTAAGCGTTCCAGCCTTAATACGCCCGGAACGCCCCCAAGGTTTCACGCCTGCCCGCCGACCGGATCAGAACTCTGTGATTTCCACTTCGAGCTTGCGGAAGCCGTGGACGAAATTGGCGCGCACCCGCTCGACATCGCCGGCGACATGCACCCGCATCCGGCGCTTGTGCATTTCTTCGAGCAGCACCTTCAATTGCAGTTCCGCCAGCCGCGCCCCGACGCAGCGGTGGATGCCGTAACCGAAGGCGAGATGCCGCCGGGCATTGTCGCGCGTGATGTCGAGCTTGTCGGCATTGTCGAACACGTCTTCATCGCGGTTGGCAGAAAGATACCACAGGACGACCTTATCGCCCTTCCGGATCATCTGGCCGAACACTTCGGTATCCTCGGTGCAGGTGCGGCGCATGTGCGCGAGCGGAGTCTGCATCCGCAGGCATTCCTGCACCGCGTTGGGAATAAGTTCCGGCTTTTCCTCGAACAGTTTGCGCTGGTCGGGAAACTTGTCGAGCGCGTGGATGATGCCGCTCATGGTGTTGCGGGTGGTATCGTTCCCGCCAACGATCAGCAGCACCAGATTGCCCATGAATTCCTCGGGCCGCATCTGGTTCATCGCGGGCGAATGGAGCATCATCGAGATGAGATCATTGCCCGGTTCCTTGTCCATCGTGCGTTCGATCCACAGCGACTGGAAATAGGCCCCCATTTCCTGCAGGAAGCTCCAGCGCAGCTCGTCCATTTCGCGCACGGTGGCGAGTTCGGTATCGCCCGCCCAATCCGACCACAGGGTCAAAAGCCGGCGGTCTTCCCACGGAAATCCGAACAAAATCGCCAGCATTCCGGTGGTCAGTTCGATCGAGACATTCTCGACCCAATCAAAGGTCTCGCCACGCGGCAGGCGGTCGAGCACTTCGCCGGTGCGGGCGCGGATTTCGGCCTCCATGTCGGTCATCGCCGAGGGCGTGAATTTGGGCGCGACGGTGCGGCGCTGGCCTGTGTGCTGCGGGCGGTCCATCGCGATAAACATCGGCAATTCGCGCGGGGCATGGCCCGCCGCAGCAGCCTCTTCAGCCGTCAGCGGATTGAGGATCGTAATACCGCCATGTTCCCAGCTCGACGAGAACGCTTCGGGCAGCGCCTCGATATGCTGGATCGCCTTGTGGCCGACCACCGCCCAATAGGGGCCAAACGGGCTTTCCGGGATGTAATGCAGCGGCCCGGCGGCGCGCATCTCGGCAAAGATCGGCTGCCAGGTGTCGTTGAAATAGATGTCCGAGCGGCTGACGTCCCACGGTTGCGTGTGCTGGAGCCGTTCTTCCGGGTGGGCCGCGAAATGTTCTTTCAGCGCATCATAAGCCGTCGGCTCGCGGCGCACTTGCGGGCGTTGTGGTGGGGCGATGGTGGCCATGTCTCTCTCCCGTCAGAGGGCCTCTTTAGCGGGCCGCTCCTGTCCGAATCGCATCGTGCCTCAACTGACAGCTTTGTCAATAGTAGGTTGCGTTTTGGGACTGATCAGGCGGGCAGGCCCTATTCCGCAGGCTCGGCTGCGTTGCGCGGCGGGCGCCGCATCCAGCCTTTGCGCGCGCGGCCTGCGCCGCCCGATTTCATCACCCGTTTGCGGAATAGCAGCGATCCGCCCTTAACCAGCGCCAGCACCGCCAGCGCCTGCCATGCGAGCGCGGCAGCATGGGTCCACAGCGTCGCGTCAAGCGCGGCGCGCGCCAGCATCGCAAAGGGCGAGGACAGCGGGAAGGCAATCGCCGCCAGTTCCAGCCCCGATCCCGGCTGCTTGATGGTATAGGCGGCAAGGAAGAACACCATCAGCTGCATCATCGTGACCGGCATCGACAGCGTCTGCACCTCGCGCACGGTGTTGGCCATTGCCCCGATGGTAAGGAACAGCGCGCCAAGCAGCAGATAGGCCATCGCGAAATAAACCACCCCGAGCACGATGAACAACGGCCAGCCGACTGCTGGTGCGGGCAGGCGTGCAAGGTCGAAGCCGGTAACTGCGATGATCGCTTCGCTGCCGATGCTCCACATCCCCCAGGCGGCCAGCCCCCATACGCCAATACCGACGAAGGACACGCCCAGCATGGCAAACAGCTTGCCCATGAACACTGCGTCCATCGGGATGGCGGCCGCGAGAATCTCGATGATCTTGTTGGCCTTTTCCTCGACCAGATTGGACAGCACCATGCCCGCCAGCAGCATGGTCAGCAGGAACAGCAGCATCTGCGCGAGCTGTGCGGTCTGGATCCGGGTTGATCGTTCGGAGGCCGCGCTGGTGGCGACTGCCAGCTTGCTGACGCGCGGAAGGGTGGCGGGCTCGGCACTGAGGGCGCTTCCCGCCAGCAGGCTTACCGGCCCACTCCAGCGGCGCAATTGTCCTTCGGTGCCAACCAGCTCCGGCGCAGCGAGGCTTCCGGTCACGATCGCCGCATAATTGCCACGCCGCGCCTCCATGAAGGCGCGCGCGTCGAACCCGGGATCGCTGGCGGCTTCGGGCACTTGGCGCAAGACTGGCAACGCGCCGCCCAGTTGCGGGGCAAGGCGCTGGCTTGCGGCGAGCAGCGCGGCATTATCCCCGGCGCTCATGGCGAGGCCGACTTCGCTGCTCACCGCCTCACGCTGCACCTGTCCGCCAATGCTGCCGGCCAGCCCGCCGACGATCACCGGAAACAGCGGCCCGAGCAGAAAAAACAGGAACGCGCGGCTGAACAGCACCGCCAGAAAATCACGCCGGGCGATCACCCATGCGGCCTCAAGTGCGGAGAGGCGCGGCCTGATGGCGGCGCTGGCGTCTGTCGGGGTCATGCGCGGGTCTCCCCGAGATTGGCTGCAGAATCGGCTTCAAGCTGGCGTGCGGCAGCCTCGCCCGCGATGGCGACGAAGGCATCGTGCAGGCCAGCGCGTTCGATCGACAGCGAGAGGATCCCTGCCTCGCCTTCGATCAGCTGGCGCAGCAGCGGTTCGACCCCGGCTTCGGGCAGCGGGAACTGCAAAAAATCGCCGTTGCGGCGGGCCTCTTTCGGCAGTGCGGAAAGCCATGCACCCTCGCGCGCCCTTGTTTCCAGCCGCACCTGCGCCGGAATCCGGTCACGCGCTGCCTCGACAGAGCCTGCGTAGGGGACCTTGCCCCCGGCGATGATCGCCACGCCTTCGCACAGGCGTTCGGCATGGTGGATCACATGGGTCGAGAAGATTACCGTCACGCCATCTTCGGCAAGCGCGCGGATCATCAATTCCAGCTTGCCCTGGTTGATCGCATCAAGACCCGAAAACGGCTCGTCCAGCACCACCAGCCGCGGGCGATGCACCAGCGTGCCGAGCAGCTGGACGGTTTGCGCCATGCCCTTTGACAGCTGGCGGATCTGGCGGCCCGCTGCATGGCCGAGCCTGTGGCGTTCGAGCAGCTCGGCCCCGCGCGCGCGGCCCTCTTTCAGCGACAGCCCCCGCAGCGCGCCCATGAAGGCAATCGCCTCGATCGCCTTCATCGAAGGATAAAGCCCGCGTTCTTCGGGCAGATAGCCGATCAATCTGCCAATATCATGCGGGCGATCATGCCCGAACACCCGGCGCACCCCTTCGTCGGGGTCAATAATCCCCAGCAGCATCCTGAGCGTTGTCGTCTTGCCCGCGCCATTGGGTCCGAGAATACCGTAGATCGCGCCTTCGGGCACGGATATGTCCACCCCGTCGACCGCGCGTGTGCCGTCAAAGCTCTTGACCAGCCCGCGCGCCTCGATCGCCAACGGGCGTGCGTCGGCAGGAATGGCAGTGAAGCCCGCTGCCTGATTATGTGATCGGGGCCGATTGCCCGACAGGTTCTGTTCGCTTACCGCCATGTCCATGCCTTAGTCGGTTAGGCGGCGAGATTAAACGGGAGCCTCTCCAAACATGGTTAACGTGCGCGAAAGACCTGGCTTTGCGCAGCGGATTGCGGCTGAGGCGCGTACTCTGGGCTTTGCCGCCTGCGGGATTGCGGGCGCGGGCGAAGACCCGCTGCGCTCGGCGCGGCTGGAAGAATGGCTGGGCGAGGGCCGTCATGGCAGCATGGAGTGGATGGCCACGCGGCTTGAACATCGCCGGTCGCCGCAGGGGCTCTGGCCCGAGGCGAGGAGCGTTATCGCGTTGGGGATGAGCTATGCCCCGGCGCATGATCCGCTGGCGCTCGAATCCGCGCCCGGCCGCGGGCGGATTTCGGTCTATTCGCAAGGCAGGGATTACCATGATGTCGTCAAGAAACGGCTGAAGGCGCTCGCCCGTTGGCTGGTGGCCGAAGCGCCCGACGCGCAAGTGAAGGTCTTTGTCGATACCGCGCCGGTAATGGAAAAGCCGCTGGGCGAGGCGGCGGGGATCGGCTGGCAGGGCAAGCACACCAATCTTGTAAGCCCCACCCATGGCAGCTGGCTGTTTCTGGGGGCGATTTATACGACTTTGGATCTGGCCCCCGCTGAACCCCACCATGACCAGTGCGGGAGCTGCCGCGCATGTCTGGATGCCTGCCCGACGGATGCCTTTCCCGCGCCTTACCGGCTGGATGCGCGGCGCTGCATCTCCTACCTCACGATCGAGCACAAAGGCCCGGTGCCGGAGGAATTCCGCGAAGGCCTGGGCAACCGCATCTATGGCTGCGACGATTGTCTGGCGGTGTGCCCGTGGAACAAATTTGCTTCCGAGGCGCAGGCGATCCGCGAATTCCTGCCACGCGCCGAACTGGCCGCGCCGCGCCTTTCCGAATTGCTGGCGTTGGACGATGCAGGCTTCCGCGCGCTTTTCTCCGGCTCTCCGATCAAGCGGATCGGGCGGGATCGGTTCGTACGGAACTGCCTCTATGCGGCAGGCAACAGCGGCGATGGCGCGCTCGTCCCGCAGGTCGATGCGCTCACGGCTGATCCTGATCCGGTGGTGGGAGAGGCGGCGCGTTGGGCGCTGGCGCGGCTCAGATCAGGTCTTTAAGCGCCACGTCCGGGTCGGCCAGCAGCGCGGGATCGATCCGGCCCGGCATGCTCTCCAGCAGCTTCCTTGCCTGCACATAGTCCTTCATCGTCCCCACGCAGTCGAACGCGATCGGCTTGCCATCCTTGAGATAGACAACAGTGAACTTGCGCGCCTCGGGATCGCCGCGCAGCACCGTCTGGTCAAAACCAAGACTGAGGCCGGCGGTCTGCAATTTGAGGTCATACTGGTTCGACCAGAACCACGGCAGCGCGTTATAGGCCTCCTTTTCGCCCATGATCGCCTTGGCGACGGTGTTGGCCATGTCATGCGCGTTCTGCACCGATTCCAGCCTGATGACGGCGTTGTCGGCAAAGGGGTTGGCGTGCGCAGCGCAGTCGCCGATGGCGTAGATGTCGTCCAGCGTGGTGCGGCAGCAGAAATCGACATCCACCCCGTTGGAACCGGCAGCACCAGCAGCGATCAACGGTGCGACCGCGGGCACGATGCCGATGCCGACCACCACCATATCGCACGGCAATTCCTCGCCGCTTTCGAGCGCGACGCCCGTGACCTTTCCGGCATCCTCGCCCAAGACCGCGCGCACGCCTTCGCCCAGCCGCACGTCAACACCCTGGCGCCGGTGTTCATCGGCATAGAAGCTCGAAAGCTCCTCGCCCGCGACCCGCGCCAGCAGGCGAGGCAGCATTTCGACCAGCGTGACCTCGCAGCCAAGCTTGCGCAAGACGGCGGCAGCCTCCAGCCCGATATAGCCGCCGCCGATCACCACCGCGCGCCGCGCCCCGGCTGCCAGCGCGGCCATCATCGCATCGGCATCGGACTTGTCCCGCACGTAGAAGACGCTCGGCAGCACCGCGCCTGCCACCGGCAGACGGCGCGGATCGCCGCCGCCCGACCAGATCAGCTTGCGATAGGTCAGCGCGCTCCCGTCCGACAGGGTGATCCGGTGCGCGGCTGCGTCGATCCGCGTTACCGCGGCACCAAGTTTCAGATCGATCCCCTTGTCCGCCCAGAATTTTTCGGGCCGGATCATAATCCGTTCGAAACCCTTGTCCCCGGCGAGATATTCCTTCGACAGCGGGGGGCGTTCGTAAGGTGGCACCGCGTCGCGCCCGACCATCAGGATCGAACCCTCGTGCCCCTGCTGGCGCAGCGCGATCGCCGCCTGCGCTCCGCCGTGGCCGGTGCCGACGATGACCACATCGGCATGGTCAGGAGTTGTATTTACCATGGATTCGCTGTGCCCCTCCGGCTGCCTTGTGCCTTTGATGTGCCGCAAACCCCCGCCGGGTCAACCGGCCTGATGCAGACTGTCGAATTTGCGGGGCAGAAGGTCTGAAACCTAACGCTCCAGCAGGTTGCGCGCCTGGCTGGCGATCTGCGCGAGCATCGCCGGACCGACCGGCGGCCGCGCCTGGCCCCGCGCGACCATCGCCCGGAACTGCGCCACGGCTTCGACGTTCCGCTCCGCCCATGCGCCGACTGCGCCCAATGGATTATCCTTGCCGGCCTTGCGCTGCATCAGCCGTCGCAGGAAATCGAGCCGCATCTGCTGGAAATCGCGCGCGAGACCCGAGACGAGCAGCCGGTCCCAGACATCCGATGGCGACATGTGCGCGGCAATGCCCTGCGCCCAGTCCAGCCCCAGCCGCGCACCGACATCGGTAAAGGCGTGGGTGAGCAACTTGGCATCGATCCCGGTTTCAAGCGCGAGCTTTGCCAGCCCGATCGCGCCGTCGAAATCGAACAGGTTGGCGACCCGCGCCGCCAGCGCCTCGGGCGCGCCTGTTGCCACGAAGCTCTGGCGCAGTTCGAGCGACCGCGCGCGCGGCTCGGCGGCAAGCAGTTCCTCGCGCGCGGTGGCAAGCGCGGCGACGCCGGATTCCAGTTCCCCGATCATCATGCCCGCGTCGACCTTGCCGGCGGCGGTGCGCAGCACGTCGGACACGAGGTTACCCACGGCGGCGGCCAACCGGTCGAACAGCGCGAGCCGTGCCGCCTCGGGGATCGGCGCTTTGTCCAGCTCGCGCCACAGCGCATCGAGACCGAACAGGCGTTCGGCCACGACAAAGCCCGCAGCGACTTCGGCCAGGCCCACACCTTCCTCCTCGGCCAGTTCGAAGGGATGGACCATGCCGAGCCGGTTGACCATTCGGTTCGCAAGGCTGGTCGCGATCATCTCGCGCCGCAGCCGGTGGCTGCGGATCTGTGCGGCGAAACTCTTGCGCATGGGCGAGGGGAAGCGCGCCAGCAGCACCGGCTCCAGCACCGGATCATCGGGCAGGTGGCTGGCCTCGATCGCGTCCTGCAGCGCCAGCTTGGCCGAAGACAACAGCACCGCGAGTTCGGGGCGGGTCAGCCCCTGCCCGTCGGCTGCACGGCGCAGCAGCGCCTCGCCATCCGCCAGGCCTTCGGTGCGGCGATCGAAATCACTGATTTCCTCCAGCCGCTCGATCAGCCGGACATAGGACGCGCTGGCTCCGGGCCCGCCGGTCTCGGCCACTGACAGCGCCAGCGCCTGCAAGCGGTTGTCTTCGAGCACAAGCGCTGCGACCTCGTCGGTCATTGCCGCGAGCAGCGTGTTGCGTTTCTTCTCCGTCAGCTTGCCATCGCGCAGCGCGGCGGCGAGCGCGATCTTGATGTTGACCTCGTTGTCCGAACAATCGACTCCGGCGGAATTGTCGATGAAGTCGGTGTTGATCCGGCCCCCCTTCATGGAAAAGGCGATGCGTCCGGCCTGCGTCACGCCGAGGTTTGCGCCTTCGCCTATCACCCGGGCGCGCACCGCGTCAGCATCGACGCGCAAGGTGTCGTTGGCCGGATCGCCGACCTGAATGTGATTTTCCTGCGGGGCCTTCAGATAGGTGCCGATGCCGCCGAACCACATCAGATCGACTTCGGCCCGCAAGATCGCGGAAATCAGCGCCTCGGGCTCGATTTCCTTCTCGGCGACCCCCAGCACTTCGCGCGCCTGCCTTGGCAGCTTGATCCGCTTGGAGGCGCGGGAAAACACCCCGCCGCCCTTGGAGATCAGGCTGGCGTCGTAATCCTCCCAGCTCGACCGCGGCAGATCGAACAGACGCTTGCGTTCCTTCCAGCTGGTCAGTGGATCGGGTGAAGGGTCGATGAAGATGTGACGGTGATCAAAGGCGGCGACCAGCTTCAGCGTCCTGGACAGCAGCATCCCGTTGCCGAACACATCGCCCGACATGTCGCCGCAGCCGGCAACGGTGATGCTGTCCTTCTGGACGTCGATCCCCATCTCGCGGAAGTGGCGCTGGACGCTGACCCACGCGCCGCGCGCGGTGATGCCCATGGCCTTGTGGTCGTATCCGTTCGATCCGCCGCTGGCGAAGGCATCATCCAGCCAGAAATCGCGGGCCTGCGCGATGCCATTGGCGATGTCGGAGAAGGTCGCGGTGCCTTTATCCGCGGCGACCACGAAATAGGGGTCGTCCCCGTCGAGCACCTCGACACGATCAGGATGCACCACCCGGCCATCGAGGATATTGTCGGTGATCGACAGCAGCGTGCGGATGAACACTTCGTAGCTGGCGCGGCCTTCGGCAGCCCAGCCTTCGCGGTCGAGCGCGGGGGAGGGCAGCTGTTTGGGATAGAACCCGCCCTTCGCCCCTGTCGGCACGATCACTGCGTTCTTGACCCGCTGGGCCTTCATCAGCCCCAGCACTTCGGTGCGGAAATCATCGCGCCGGTCGGACCAGCGCAGGCCCCCGCGCGCCACCGCGCCCGAACGCAGGTGGATGCCCTCCACCCGGCGCGAATAAACGAAAATCTCTCGCCATGGCACCGGCTTGGGCAGGCCAGGGACGACGTGGCTGTCGATCTTGAAGGCGAGCGCTTCGGCAGCGGCCGGGGCGAAGGCGTTGGTGCGCAGGATGGCGTCGATCACCGCGCGGTAAAGCCGCAACAGCCGGTCGTCATTGATGGCCGTCACCTTGGCCAGTCCGCGGGTAAAGGCGTTCTGGGCAGCGGCAATCGCTTCGCTCCGATCGCCGCTGAAAGCCGGATCGTGGCGCGCGGTGAACAGATCGATCATCGCCCGGGTCACCTGCGGGGCAGCCACCAGCGCATCGACCACGGTGTAGATGGTGTAGCTCACCCCGGTCTGGCGCAGATAGCGGTAGACTGCGCGCAGCCAGTTCGCCGCGCGCGGTGCGAGCCCGGTGGCTGCCACCAACCGGTTGAAGGGATCATCCTCTGCCGCACCGTTCGAGACATCGGCCATTGCCTGCTCGATCAGCTCCGCACGCGCCAGCAGCGTGGCTGCATCAATCCCGGCTGGAACGGTCAGGATGAAATCATGGATCGAGCCAAGCGCCGGGTCGTTGAGGAAGGTCGGTACTTCTGCGGCGACGTGGAAGCCGAAATTCTCCAGCGCCGGCACCGCATCGGACAGCGCGAGGCGTCCGCGCACGCAATAGATCTTGAGCCGCAGGCTGTGCGCGCCGTCGCTGTCCATGCGGTAAAGCCGGGTGGCGCGATCCGGGCGGGCCGCAGCCGGGCTGCCGTCGCTTTCGGTAACGGCAAGGGTACGCAGCCGGTCGATATCGCGTGCCGCCTCGGCAGGGCCATAGGTCAGGCGGTAGCCGGTCGGGAAGGCCGGGGCATAGCGCGCGGCGAGCGCGGCGGCGCGCCCGTCGTCCTCATGCGCTGCAAGATGGCCCTCGACCGCTTCGTTCCAGCCGCGCAGCAGATCGACCAGTGCGGCTTCGATTGCCACGGGATCGGGCAGGGTGTCGCAGGCGCGCACATCGACAAGAAAGCGCAGCAGGGCAAGATTGCTGCCTTCGACCTCAAGGCTCCAATCGAGCAGCGCTGCGCCCGGTGTGCCCAGCAGCATCGCCTGAATCTGCAGCCGGACATCGGTGGAAAGCTGGTCACGCGGGAGCCAGACGAAGGCAAAGACATGGCGCTCCAGTGTCGAGCGCACCATAACCAGGCGTGGGCGCGGACGGTCAATCAGCACCATCTTGGTGGTGGCAAGTTCGGCGATCCGTGTCCGCCCGAAAGCGATCAGCAGATCATTGGGCAGGCTGGTGAAGGCATGGACCAGCGCTTTGCCATTATGCCCGGCCCGATCGAAACCCAGCTCTCCGGTCAGCTGCCCAAGCGTCTGGCGCAGCACCGGCACTTCGCCCGGCCGTGCGCTCAGGGCGGCGCTGGTCCACAACCCGGCATGGATCGAAAGCGCGGTGACGCGCCCTTCTGTGCGCAGCGGCACCATGAACAGGTCGAGCGGGCTGCGGCGATGAACCCGCGCCTGCACGTTCGACTTGATAACCAGCAGCGTGCGCGGTGTCCCGGCGGCTTCGTGGCGGTCGAACCATTCGAAGGCACGTTCGATCGATGTTTCTGCCAGCAATTCGCGCGCCGAACTGCGGCAGATCCCCAGCACCGCCTGTTCCTGCCCGTCGCGATGGCGGGTGATATGGCCGAGCTGGGTAAGCATTCCGCCACCCAGCCAGCCGAGCAGCGCGCCGGCCTCTTCGTCGAACGTTTCGGCAAGCACGGCGTCGGCCGACATTGCAGTCTGCATGGCGGGCCAGTCGCTGACCGCAACGTGCACATCGGCAAGGGTCGCCTGCAGGGCTTCGGACAGTTCGCGGCGCTGCCGGGCATCGACCCGTGGTGTTTCGACATAGATCAGCGATTCGCGCCGACCGTCAGGCTGCTTTGCGCCGGGCTTGGCGATGGCCGTGATGGCGCCTGCCGCATCGCGCATGACCGGGACGACCGGGTGCAGCAGGCGATCGATCGCAATCCCTTGCGCAGCAATGGTCGAAGCGATCGAATCGACCAGGAACGGCATGTCGTCGTTGATGATGGCAATCCGGAGCCGACGCCGCGTGCCGCTTGCGGATTCGATCTGGACCAGCGACTTGCCGGGCTTGCGGGTATGCGCGGCGGCAAGCAGATATTGTGCCGCCTCACCCAGCGCGGCGTGTCCCGGCGGGGTATCGCCCGGCAACAGCGAGGCTTGGAGATGTGACCTCAGCGCCTCCTGCAATTTGCTTCCCGACGGCTTGCCAATGGATTTGGCGCTGGTTCTGGACCCCATCAACGGCTCCCGGCATCCTGTTTTTCCGACATTAGCATGTGGTAATAATATTATGCCGGGTTGTTGTTATCGTGTTTTCGGCGATACGCCTTTCCCCCTAGCCGGCGCAAGCGCGATGATTACCGATGTCACGCCGCGAGCGCATTTTCACACGCCTTCATCGTCAGTTCGAGCGAACGGACACGCGCCTCTGGCTCGAAGGTCGCGCCGCATAGCATGATCTCGTCTGCGCCGGTGCGCTGGATGAAGGCGGCGATGCCCTCGCGCACTTGCGTCGGCGTGCCGACAGCGGCGGCCTGGCCGAGATGGGCGAGCATCGCCTGCGCGCTGGCGGGGAGCGTGTCGGTGTAGTCTGCGACCGGCGCTGGTAGCTTGCCGGGGTTGCCGCTGCGCAACCGCACGAAGCTTTGCTGCTGGCTGGAAGCGATCAGCCGTGCTTGCGCTTCGGTCTCGGCGGCAAAGACGTTCATCGCCACCATCACATGGGGACGTTCGAGCGCGTCAGAGGGCTGGAAGTCGCGGCGATAGACCGCCAGCGCGGCATCGAGATGATCGGGCGCGAAATGGGCAGCAAAGGCATAGGGCAGGCCGAGCTTGGCAGCGAGCTGGGCGCCGAACAGGCTCGATCCCAGCATCCACAGCTCGATCTTCGCGCCCAGCCCGGGTGTGGCCGTGATCGGCAGATCGTAATCGCCTGTCAGCAGCGCGCGCAGTTCGACCACGTCCTGGGGGAAATATTCCGACGCCTGGTGCAGGTTCTTGCGCAAGGCCTGCTGCAATTCCGGCCCCGCACCCGGCGCGCGCCCCAGCCCGAGGTCGATCCGGCCCGGGAACAGCGCGTCCAATGTGCCGAACTGTTCGGCGATCTGGAACGGTGTGTGATTGGGCAACATGATCCCGCCCGATCCGATGCGGATGCAGCGGGTGGCATTGCCGATATGGGCCAGCACGACCGATGTCGCCCCGCCCGCAATTCCATCCATCGCATGATGTTCGGCGACCCAGAACCGCTTGCATCCTGCCGCTTCCGCCGCGCGAGCAAGATCGGTGGTGGCGGCAAAGGCTTCTGTCAGCGTTCCGCCCTCGCGGACGGGGACGAGATCAAGCACGGAAAACGCGGTCATGCGGAAGGTTCCTCCTCGTTGGTCGTTGTCGGTGCGGGCACGGTTTCGGCTGGGTCGAGCTGGGCTAGATAGTCCCGCGCGGTGGCGGCGGCGAGGCTTTCGGGCTGGAGTTCGATGACCGATTGCCAGCTTTGGCGCGCTGCCTCGTCGTGTCCGGCAAGCACCGCGATAACCCCGGCTTCCAACCCGATTTCCGGATTGGTCGGCGCAAGCCGCGCGGCCTGCTCGATCGCTTCCTGTGCAAGGCCGAGCCGATCGAGCCGCCGCAGCAGCGTAGCCTTCAGCAGCCAGCCCTCACTCCTTTCAGGCATTAGGGCTGTTGCCTCTTCAAGCGCGGAGAGCGCTTCTTCGCTGCGCCCGAGTGTCACCAGCACCCGCGCAACATCGATCGCCGCCAGCGCCTGCAGCGGCGCTGAAGCCGCTGCCCGGGCATCCTGCTGCGCCTGCCCCAGCAAGCCGAGCGCGTCCGCCGGATCGCCGCCCGCCAGCGCGGCATTGCCGGCCATGCTCGCAAACCTCGCGCGGATGCGCGCTTCATCCGCCGGGGTTTCGTCGCGGGCAGCAAGGAAGGCCGTGCGGGCATCATCCCACAGGCCCAGTTCGGTCGCCGCCATGCCCAGACAGTGATTGGCGAGCACCCGGTCCGGCCCGGTGACCTCACTGCGACGGATCTGCGCCATGGCATGCGCCCGCGCGGCGTCTTCGGCCAGCTGGTCAAGACAGCGCACGAGCCATGCGCTGGTGGGGTTGAGGCTTTCCTGCTCTGTCTGCGTCTGCGCGCTCGGGCGTGGCGGCCGGTCGCGCACCAGATCATCGCCCTGCATCGCCCCGGCCATGGGATCGGGACCAACCTGGAGCAGCAGGGCGAGGAGAATCGACACGCGTTTTATCCGTAGAAACCGGCCACGACGGCCTTGAGAATGGCAATGTCGCTGTCCCGCGACAGACGGTGGTCGCCGTCCTTTATCAGGGTTACCTGTACATCATCCGAACGCAATCCGGCAGCGAGGCGCAGGCTCACCTCCCACGGCACGTCATCGTCATGCTGGCCGTGGATCAGCCGCACCGGGCAGGCGAGGTCGATCACGCCACCGAGCCGCAGGTGACATTCCGCATCGGCAAAAAAGCCGGGGTGGGTCGGGGTCGGTTCGGGGCCGTAGGGGTTCCGCTGATACAGCGTTTCACCACGCGCCAATTGTGTGCGCTGTGCCTCGGTATAGCCCCAGTGGGTGAAATCGGGTGCAGGCGCGATGCCGACAAGACCGGCCAGCTGTTCCGTCAGCCGTTCCGCCACCAGCAGCATCAGCCAGCCACCCATTGATGACCCCGCCAGCACCACCGGCCCCGCAACATAAGATGCGATCAGCGCCAGCACCTCGTCGCGCCAGCGGCTGAGCGTGCCATCGGAAAAATCGCCCGCGCTCGCGCCGCAGCCAGAATAGTCCAGCAACAGGCAGGCGCGGCCCGCTGCCTCAGCCTCGGCGAACAGGGCTGTTGCCTTGCCACCTGCCATGTCGGACATGTAGCCCGGCAGGAAGACCAGCGTCGGGCCCCCAAAACCTTCGGCTCCGGGCGTGTGGCGGAAGGCGATCCGGCGGCCATCATAAAGGGTATGGTGCATGACTTGGCTCATGCCGATCACCATGCCTTGCATGGCCGCGTAAAGGCAACCACAGTGAACAGGCGCGACCGTCGATAGCATTGTCACTATTGCGCAACGGGAGAGGGATAAGCGCCAAAATCATGATCAAGACCGACCCGCCCGCCGGCATCCCGGCTGCTTCGCCTTCCGCGCTTACCCGCCGCGGCCTGTTCACCCTTGCCGGAGCTTCGGCGGCACTGGCGGCTGCGCCGCTGGCGGCGCGCAGCTTCGGCAGCGGCTTCACCCACGGGGTCGCCAGCGGCGAGCCGGGCCAGAACAGCGTGCTGCTGTGGACGCGCTATGTCGGTGAACAGAGCACCGATCTTGCATGGCAGGTCAGCGAGAGCGAGGATTTCTCGGCGCCCGTGGCCGAGGGCAGCGTGAACGCCAGCGACAGCCGCGACTGGTGCACCAAGGGCATCGCTTCGGGGCTTCAGCCGGGGCGCTGGTATTTCTACCGCTTCATCGCGCCTGATGGCACCTCCTCGCCCGTCGGCCGCACCCGGACCTTGCCCGAAGCCGGGATCCAGAAGTTCCGCCTCGCGGTGTTCTCCTGTTCGAATTTCGGCTTTGGCTGGTTCAACGCCTATGGCCACGCGGCCGAGGCCAACGATGCCGATCTTGCGGTGCATCTGGGCGATTACATCTACGAATATGGCGCGGGCACCTATCCCGATCCGGCCCAGACCAGTGGCGAGAGGGTGCTGGCTCCGGCCAACGAGATCGTCACGCTGACCGATTACCGCCTGCGCTACGCGACCTACCGCGCCGATCCCGATTTGCAGCGCCTGCATCAGGTGCTCCCCATGATCGCGGTGTGGGACGATCACGAAAGCGCGAACGACAGCTGGAAAGGCGGCGCGGAAAATCACCAGCCCGACACCGAGGGCGAGTGGGAGGTGCGCAAGGCCATCGCCAAGCGGGTCTATCGCGAATGGATGCCGGTCTCGGATGAACCCTA
This sequence comes from Erythrobacter sanguineus, assembly GCF_900143235.1. GTDB lineage: Bacteria > Pseudomonadota > Alphaproteobacteria > Sphingomonadales > Sphingomonadaceae > Erythrobacter > Erythrobacter sanguineus. The sequence continues at coordinate 54,571 of NZ_FRDF01000017.1, forward strand.
TGCCGCCTATCAGGTCGGTGACCTTGCCACCCTGTTCCGGCTCGACACCCGGCTGGAGGGGCGCGAAGAACAGTTCAGCCTGGAAAAGCTGCTGGCGGGCAAGCGCGATCCCGAGGCCGTGATGGCCGCGCTCACCGCGTTCCGCGATGGCGACTGGGCCGATCCAGAGCGGCAATTGCTGGGCAAGGCGCAGGATAACTGGCTGGCCGGAGGGCTGGCCGCCTCCACCGCCAGCGGCACGCACTGGCAGGTGCTGGTGCAGCAGGTGCTGATCGGCAATCTGAAGACGCCCCGCGCGCTCACGCAGCAGATCGGCGATGGCCTGCCCGACTATATCCGCGACCGGCTGATGGCAGCGGCAGCGGCGAGCGCGGCAGGCCTGCCGTCCAACATGGATGCATGGGACGGCTATCCCGCCGCGCGCGACCGCGTGTTCGCTGCGGCGCTCAATGCCGACGCCAATCTGCTGGTGCTGGCGGGCGACACGCACAATGCCTGGGCCTTCGATCTGGCACATGACGGCGCAAAAGTCGGCGTGGAACTGGGCGTGTCCTCGGTCAGCTCGCCGGGGTTTGAAACCTATCTCGGCTTCCTCCCGCCCGAAACACTGGCAGGCGCGCTGGTGGCCGAGAACGAGCAACTGGTGTGGGCCGATACGGCGCAGCGCGGCTATATGATGGTGGAACTGACCCCCACCCGCGCGGTGACCGAATACCGCTTCAGCGCCGGGATCAAGCAGCGTTCGACCAAGCTGGCAGGGACCAAGCGGATCACCACCGAGAAGGGTTCGGGGGTGCTGTCGGTCTAATCGCGGCTGAAGATTGCCTCGATTGGCAGGCCAAAAAGCTCGGCAATGGTGAAGGCGAGCGGCAGAGAAGGGTCGTAGCGGCCCTTTTCGATGGCGTTGACACTCTGGCGGCTGACACCGAGCCGGTCGGCGAGATCCTGCTGGCTCCAGTCACGCTCGGCACGCAGCACCTTGAGGCGGTTGTTCATATCGCTCCCCAAGTGCCATAGCGCAGCCGGTTCGCCACCGCACCGATTCCGAGGCCGAAGAACCACGCGACCGCCCAGTAATACGCATCGAGATGCTGCACGACGTCGGCAGATTCAAGGAAACCCCAGACCGAAGCGGCACACATGGCAAAGCCGGTGGCGATCAGCGATTGGCGGATCACCAGCATGCGCAGGAATTCGTCCTGTTCTTCCACGATCAGGCGCCCGACTGACCAGAAGATGCCGACAACGGCGAGACCGGGCAACAGTGCGAGAAAAGTTCGCAAGACCGGGTGAACGTCGCCCTGCTTGACGGCAAAGGTCATGATGCCCAGCACGACCAGATAAAGGAAGGTGAACACCGCGACCCGCTTCATATAACGGCGTTGGGCTTCTCCCTTCGCACCGCAGCCTCCCGATCGCGCGTCGCTCCTGCGATTGGCGGCGGTAATCATCGGCAGCACAAGGGCAAAGGGCAGGATCACCAGAATATAAAGCGGTGCCCCCTCGACCGCGCCGGTCGTGCCGAGCGCCGCCACGACGAGATAACTGGCCAGCATCAGCCCTCCCCAGAACAGCGGGCCGCGCCCCAGCACGCCCGCGCTGGCGGTGCCGCCGGTCACGATTCCGCCCTCCGGCCGCAGGTGCCCGAGCCCGAACGACTCAGCGAAAGCACGGCTAGGATCGGTAGCAGGAACATGAACAGCTTTGCGGTGTCCTCAGCAATCAGCCCGCGCGATCGCAACAGCGCGACAATCAGGATGGCGGCGGCCCATATCAGGGCTTTGACGATGTTGGACATTAGACAAGCTTCCTTTCATTTATGGAAAGCATGCTTGTCATTCTGGAGTCAACTTGTCAAGGGCCCTTTCCATTTTGCGCGCCAAAACCATCCTTGCTGCAGGGCTTTCATCGACTTGCGGGTGACAAACCCCTGATGGACGACTATCTATTCGGTGCATGGCCAAGCTGCTGACCACCACTGCCACCACCACCACCCGGACTATCCGGGGGCGGAGGGCCGTGCGTTAAGCGCAGCGCCCGCCGCCCGGTTCGGGGCGGCGCGGTGTTCTCCCCTGACCGGTTAACGTTCAACACCGCTCTTCCGGTGCGCCTCTGCTTGTGGCAGGGCGCGGCCAAACCAGACGGAATTGCACGATGACCGAACTGCTCAAGATCAGCCTGCCCGATGGATCGGTGCGCGAAGTGCCCGCCGGCAGCACCCCTGCGGATATTGCCGCCGCGATTGGCCCCGGCCTCGCAAAGGCGGCGCTCGCCGCGCGGGTGAACGGCGAATTGCGCGACCTTGGCCGCCCGTTCGAGGGCGATGCCGAACTGGCTCTGGTCACCGCTCGCGATGAAGCCGATGCGCTCGAACTTGCCCGCCACGATTACGCCCACGTGCTGGCCGAGGCAGTGCAGGCGCTGTTCCCCGGCACGCAGATCACCTTCGGCCCTTCGACCGATGATGGCTTTTACTACGACGTCAAAGCGCCCGAGGGCCGCGAGCCGTTCAGCATGGACGATCTGCCCGTGATCGAAGACGCGATGCGCGCCATCATCCGCGCCGACAAGCCGCTGCGCCGCGAAGTCTGGAGCCGCGAGGCTCTGATCGCCAAGTGGGAGGCCGACGGTGAGACCTTCAAGGCCGAATGGGCCAAGGAACTGCCCCCCGGAGAAAACGGCGCCGAGGAACTCACGGTCTATTGGTCGGGCAACGACTGGCTCGACATGTGCCGCGGCCCGCACCTGCCTTCGACCGGCAAGCTCGATCCCGATGCCTTCAAGCTCATGCGCGTCGCCGGGGCCTATTGGCGCGGCGACCAGAACAACGCGCAGCTAACCCGCATCTACGGCACCGGCTGGCTCAACAAGAAGCAGTTGAACGCCCACCTCACCCGGCTGGAGGAAGCCGCCAAGCGCGATCACCGCAAGCTGGGGCGCGAGATGGACCTGTTCCACTTGCAGGAAGAGGCGCACGGCAGCGTCTTCTGGCACCCCAAGGGCTACCGTATCTGGCGCGAGCTGGAAGCCTATATGCGCCGCAAGATGGACGGCGCAGGCTACCGCGAGATCAAGACTCCGCAGGTGATGGACGCGCGCCAGTGGGAACAATCGGGCCACTGGGGCAAGTACCGCGAAAACATGTTCGTGATCCCTGACGAGGTCCCGAACGTGGATGATGAAGGCCCTGTCATCAGCGGCGAAGCTCAGTGGATGGCGCTCAAACCGATGAACTGCCCGGCGCATGTGCTGGTGTTCAAGCAGGGCATCACCTCATACCGCGATCTGCCGGTCCGGCTGGGCGAGATGGGCTGCTGCCACCGCAATGAACCCCACGGCGCGCTGCATGGGCTGATGCGGGTGCGCCAATTCACGCAGGACGATGCGCATATCTTCTGCACCGAAGGCCAGGTCGTGGCCGAAGTGCAGGATTTCATCGCGCTGGCCGATTCTGTCTATCGGGATTTCGGTTTCACCTATGACATCAAGCTGGCGCTACGCCCCGATCAACGGTTTGGCTCTGACGCCGATTGGGACAAGGCCGAGCAGGAATTGCGCGACGCGCTGACCGCAAACGGGCTCGAGTGGGAAGAACTCCCCGGCGAAGGCGCGTTCTATGCGCCCAAGCTCGAATGGCATCTGACCGACGCGATCGGGCGCACATGGCAGGTCGGCACGATCCAGTCCGACCGGGTGCTGCCCGAACGGCTCGATGCGCATTACATCGGCGAGGATGGCGACAAGCACCGCCCGGTCATGCTGCACCGCGCGATCTTCGGCAGCTATGAACGCTTCATCGGCATCCTGATCGAACACTTCGCCGGGCGGATGCCGGTGTGGCTCGCCCCGGTGCAGGCGGTGGTGGCGACGATTGTGTCGGACGCGGATGATTACGCCCGCGATGTAGAGGCGCAGTTGAAGGCGGCGGGCCTGCGGGTCGAAACCGATCTGCGCAACGAAAAGATCAACTACAAGGTGCGCGAACATTCTCTGGCGAAAGTCCCGCACCTGCTGGTGGTGGGCAAGCGCGAGGCTGACGAAGGCACCGTCGCAGTGCGCACTTTGGGCGCGGAACATCAGAAAGTGATGAGCCTCGCTGATGCCATCGCCCTGATCCGCACCGGGGCGACCCCGCCCGATCTGCGCGACTGAACGCGCAAGATATGGAACTGATCGGCGGCTTTACCGCGCTGCAAATCGCAGTCGCGCTGGCGGCGGCGTTGGGCGCGTCGTTCGTGCGCGGACTGACCGGGTTCGGCATGGCTATCCTGCTGGTGCCGATCCTGGCGCTGGCCTTGCCCCCGGTGGCGGCGGTGGTGCTGGGCAATTGCCTCTCGCTGCTGATCGGCCTGACCGAACTGCCGCGGCTGGTGCGCGATTCCGAGCGCAGCGCGTGGACAATCTCGGCCATGGTGGTGCTGGCGACGCCGTTTGGCCTTGTTGCGCTGGCAGCGACCGGGGCCGACGTGGCGCGGCTGGTGATTGCGCTCATCGCTTTCAGCGCGTTCCTCGCCATCCTGTTGCCGCGCCGTTCGGGCGCGGTGCCGGGGCGGCTGGTCACCGGCGCGGTTGGCGTCGTGAGCGGGCTGATGACAGGTTATGCCGGGATGCCCGGCCCACCGGTCGTACCCTATTATGCGGGCCGCGCATTGCCGCGCGTCACCATCAAGGCTTCGATGCTGCTGATCTTCACCTTCGCAGCAGCAGCAGGGCTTGCAACGGCGTGGTGGCTGGGTTTGCTCCGCCTCGATCTTGCGCTGTTCGCGCTGCTGATGCTGCCGGTGATCCTGATCGGCAACCGGTTGGGCACGAGCGTTTCGGGCCGGATCAGCGATCCGGTCTGGCGTGCAGCGGTAGGGCTGGTGCTGGGCGGTGCCGCGCTGGGGGCCTTGGCGCGGCTGCTCTAAATCAGAATGGCAGCGGCTGCCGCGCGAGGATCAACGCCGCTGCGCTTCCGAGCGCGATCAGGCTGCGCGCCCAATCGGTCAAATCAAGATGGACAAGGCGTCCGGTGGCAGCAGAGGCCGGGGCAACAAGGGCGATCGCACGATTCATAACCCGCACCATCGCCCCAAGTTGCTAAGGAAAGGTTAAGCGGCGGGCGGCGCGGCGGGCATCTGCTGGCTGGCGCAGTGAAAACCCCCTCCACCTGCCAGCACGGCACCACCCGGCAGGCCGATGGTCTCCCGATCGGGGAACAGCGCGGCAATCGCGGCCACGCCCTCGGAATCATGCGGTGAACCAAAGGTCGGCACCACCACCAGATGCGAGGTGATGGCGAAGTTCACATAGCTGGCCGGTTCGATCACGCCGTCGCGCTTGATCAGGCTGGGCGAGGGGATGCGCACGACCTCGACCCCGAACGCCTTGGCGCGGGCCACTGCATCGTCGTAGATCGCCGCATTGGGATCGTTCGCACCAGTGGCTTGCGGTACGACCAACCGGTTTGGGCCGACAAAGCGCGCAAGATTATCGACATGGCCATCAGTATGGTCGTTGATCAGGCCATCGCCCAGCCACAGCACGCGGGTGAAACCCAGCTGTGCGGCCAGTTCGGCCTCGATTCCGGCGCGGTCCATCTGCGGGTTGCGGTTGGGGTTGAGCAGGCATTGTTCGGTGGTGGCGACCAGCCCGGTGCCATCGCCATCCACTGCCCCGCCTTCGAGGATCATGGCTGAGGTGGCAGTCCGCAGCCCCGCGTCGCGCGCCAGTTCCGCGCCGATTTCCTGATCGCCCGGCATCAGGTACTTGCCGCCCCAGCCGTTGAAGCTGAACCGCCGAGCGGCGCGTTCTCCACCCTCGAACACCACCAGCGGCCCGGTGTCGCGCAGCCACACATCGCCATAGACCCGCCGTTCGAGCGTCACCTTCGCGCTGACGAGCTGGCGCGCACGCGCTTCGTTGGCCTCATTGCGCACCAGCAGCCGCACCGCCTGCCCGCTTTCCGCTACGGCATTGGCGAAACCGGCCATCTGCTCCTGCGCGGGTTCGAGCCAGCCGGGCCATTCCTCAGCCAGATGGGGAAAGCCGATCCACAGCCAATCCTGCGGCGCCCATTCGGGCGGCATCAACGCGGTCATGAGATGATCAACAGCCCTTTTCAGCCGCCGCGCAGGCTTGATCGCGCACACCCTTGAACTCGTCGCCCTCGTTCCAGTTGGGCCAGCTGGTGCTCATCGCGATGCTGCGACCGATGCGGTAGAACAGCTGCAGGTCGCCCATCACGCCTGACCAGTCCCAGTTCGCGTTATATTCGTCCTTGGGGCCGTGGTAGCGGTTCTCGGTATAGTCGGCCGCGACCTTCGCCCCGGCCTCGCGCCCGCCTTCGACCAGATCCTCGCCCCCGTCGATATAGAGCATCGGCACGCCCTCCTTGGCGAAGGCGAAGTGATCCGAGCGATAATAATACCCGGCTTCGGGCTTGGGATTGGGCGTCGCCACGCGGCCATCGGCCTTGAGCGCGGCATCGAGGAAGCGATCAAGCTGCGACTTGCCCGGGCCGACCACGGTCACGTCCCTGGCAGGCCCCGCCACCTGAAACGCATCCATGTTGATCCCGCCCACCGTCTGCGCCAGCGGATAGAGCGGGTTTGCGGCATAGTAATAGGCACCGAGCAGGCCCGATTCCTCCGCCGTCACGGCGAGGAATACGAGGCTGCGGCGCGGCGGGCCGGCCTTGGCATGGGCTTCGGCCAGTGCGACCAGCGCGGCGGTGCCGGTGGCATTGTCGACCGCGCCGTTGCAGATATTGTCCCCGTCAGGCGCGGGCGTGCAGCGCCCGAGATGGTCCCAGTGCGCGGTGTGGAGCACATATTCGTCTGGCGCCTCGCTGCCGGGCAGGATGCCGATGATGTTGTGCGAGGTGAAGCTGCGGAAGTCACTTTCGAAGCTGGTCGAAGCGCTCATGCCCAAGGGCACAGCCTCGAAACCCTTCTGCTTGGCCGCCTTGCTCAACGCATCCAGATCCTGTCCGGCAGCCTTTAGCACTTCGCGCGCCACATCTTTCTGCACCCAGCCGTTCATTTGCGTCAGCGGCGGCGCATTGTCGCCGCGCTGGGCATAGGCCTGCGGGCCGGTCCATGAACTTTCCACCACGTTCCAGCCATAGCTGGCAGGCGCGGTGTCGTGCACGATCAGCGCGCCCGCCGCGCCCTGCCTTGCGGCCTCTTCATACTTGTAGGTCCAGCGCCCGTAATAGGTCATCGCCTTGCCGCCGAAGGGGCCGTCCAGCCCTTCGGTCTGCCAGTCGGGATCGTTGACGAGGATCACCACCGTCTTGCCCTTGACGTCGACGCCTGCGTAATCGTTCCAGCCCTTCTCGGGCGCGTTGATGCCATAGCCGACAAACACCAGATCGCTGTTGGCAACCTGGGTCTTGGCTTCCTCGCGATAGGTCACGCCGACCCATTCGCTGCCGAAATCAAAGACCAGATCGGTCTCGCCATTGGTGATGGTGAGCGGGGCGTAATTCTTGCCGGTGATCTCGATCAGCGGGACTTCCTGCAGCCACGAATCGCCGTTGCCGGGCTTCAGCCCAGCCTTTTCGAACCGCTCGGTCAGCAGCGCGATGGTCTTTTCCTCGCCGAGGGTGCCGGGCATGCGGCCTTCGAATTCGTCGCTGGAAAGGATGCGGGTGACATCCTTCATCGTTTCTTCCGAAATCACCCCCGCTTCGACCTCGGGGATGTCGAGCGCGATCTCGCCGCCGCCCATGCCGGGGATCGCGTCGCAGCCGGTCAGCGCGATTGCGCCAGCAGCAATGATCCCGATAGTGGCTAGTCTGGTGCGCATGGCTGGCTTTCTCCCGTTCGGGCCGGTTGGCGTGCGGGCCTCAATTGCAGAGCGCAAGGCGGCGCGCAAGCATGCGGCCTTGCGAGCGAGGCAAAGCGCGGCCAGAGAGGCTCGTGATGGGAGAGACGAGCCAAGCCGACTGGGACAGAGCGCTCCGCCGCGCCCGCGCCCACGCTCCGTTTCTCGCCCGTGCGCTTGAACGGCAGCCGCAACTGGCGGAACTGCTCGCTGGCGGAAAGGGCGAGGCGGCGCTGGCATGGGCGCGGTCGCAGGGCGAGCATCCCGATGTCGAGGTGGCGCTGCGGCGCGAGCGGCTGGCGCTGGCGACTGCTGTGGCGCTGTGCGATCTTGCCGGGGCCTTGCCGCTCGCGCGGGTGGTTGCCAAGCTGACGGATTACGCCGACCGTTCGTTGGACCGCGCAATTCGCGCCGCGATCGCCGAGCGCACCGGCGAGGACAGCGTGGATGGCTTTATCGCGCTGGCGCTCGGCAAGCAGGGTGCGGGCGAGCTCAACTACTCCTCCGACATTGACCCGATTTTCCTCTACGACCGTGACCGCCTGCCGCGCCGCAGCACCGATGATCCGGGCGAGGCGGCGCAGCGCTATGCACGGCGGATCGTTGCGTTGCTGTCAGGCAATACCGATGATGGCTATGCGCTGAGGGTCGATCTGCGCTTGCGGCCCGCAAGCGAGATCAGCGCGCTCGCGGTTCCGATCGGCACTGCATTGACGCATTATCAGGGTCAGGCGCTGGCGTGGGAGCGTGCGGCCTTTACCCGCGCCCGCGCCGCCGCCGGTGACATTGACGCAGGCGAGGATTTTCTTGGCCTGATCCGGCCCTTCGTCTGGCGCAGCCAGCTCGATTTCGGCGCGATCGAGGAGATCCGCGCCTTGACCCAGCGCATCCGCGATAGCCACCAAGGCCCGCCTACGCCCGGCCCCGGCTTTGACCTCAAGCGCGGCCGCGGCGGCATCCGCGAGATTGAATTCTATGCCCAGACCCACCAGCTGATCCATGGCGGGCGTGACCTCTCGCTCAGGGTGCGCGGCACCCGTGCGGCGCTTGACGCGCTGGCTGCAGCAGGCTGGATCAGCGTGGAGAATGCAGCTGCGCTGGGCGAGACCTATGATCGGCTGCGCGAACTCGAACACCGTTTGCAGATGGTGAATGACCGCCAGACCCATAGCCTGCCGGAGGGAGAGGCGCTCGACAATGTCGCGCAGCTTGACGGGCTGGCGGACGGAACGGCGCTGGTAATGGAACTCACCGAAATTACAGAGCGCGCCGCGCGTATCTATGAAGAACTGATCGGCGCGCCCGAGGCACCGCTGCTCCCGGTGGCCGAAGTGAGCGACCTTGTGCAGCAACTCGGCGCGCTCGGCTTCGAGGAGCCGGAAACAGTGGCTGAACGCATCGAGAGCTGGCGCGACGGGCGCCATGCTGCGATCCGTTCGCCGCAGGCCGTGGCGGCGTGGGACCGGCTGTGTCCGGCACTTCTTGAAACCATGGCGGCGAGCGATGATCCCATGCGCGCCCTCACCCGCTGGGAGCGCATTCTCGAAAGCGTGCCGAGCGCGATCACCACTTTTCGCCTCCTCGCCGCCCGCCCGCATCTGATTGACCGGCTGGTGGCCGCGCTCACGCTTGCTCCGGTGCTGTCGGACGAACTGGCGCGTAAGCCTGAGCTGCTCGACACCCTGCTCGACAAGCACGCGCTCGACCTGCCGGGTGATATTCCCGCTATTGTCGCGCGAATGCGGGGCGCAGCTGTGCGCGAGGATTACGAGGCGCTGCTCGATGCGATCCGGGTGATCACCGGCGAGATCCGCTTTGCGCTCGGCGTCCAGCTGATCGAGGGGTTAGCCGATCCGCTCGATATCGCCCGCGCACTGTCGCGCACCGCCGAGGCAGCGCTGATGCTGGCAGCGGAGGCGACAGCAGAGGAATTCGCTCTCAAACATGGCCGTGTGCCCGGCAGCGAGCTGGTGGTGCTGGGCCTTGGCCGGCTCGGCGGCGGAGCGCTGACCCATGCCTCCGATCTCGATATCGTCTATCTGTTCACTGGCGATTTCGCCGCGCAGTCGGACGGGCCGCGCCCGCTGGGAGCGACGGTCTATTACAACCGCCTTGCCAGCCGGGTCAGCGCCGCGCTTTCGGTGCCGACGGCGCAGGGCGCGCTGTACGAAGTTGACACGCGGCTGCGCCCCCAGGGCAATCAGGGGCCATTGGCGGTGAGTTGCGAGGCTTTTGGCAAATACCAGCGCGAGGCCGCGTGGACGTGGGAGCACATGGCGCTCGCCCGCGCGCGGGTGCTGTTCGGTTCCGCGCAGGCACGGGCCGAACTGGAAGCAGTGCTGGATCAGGTCTTGCACGCCCCGCGTGACAAGGCGGCGCTGCGCGAGGCGGTTCTGACCATGCGCGCCGAAATGGCCCGCCACAAGCAGCCGGGTGGGCCGTTGGATGCCAAGTTGCTGCGCGGCGGGCTGGTGGATTGCGAATTCCTTGTCCACTATCTGCAACTGAAGGGCGAAACGGCGGAGGGCGCGCCGCTTGGCGACAGTGTACCGCGGGCGCTCGACCCCGATATCGCCGTAGCGCTTGAAGGGCTCGTCGCGGCAGGACTGCTGCCCGCTGACATGGCCGCTCCGCACGCGCTGATGAGCAGGATGCTGGTCGCCGGGCGCCTGCTCGCCCCCGATGGGCGCGAGCCTCCGCCGGGCGGGGCGCTGGCGTTGGCGCGGGCGTGTGACTGCCAAACCTACTCTGATCTTCTGCGATCCTTCGGGCAAGCGCGCGAGAGGGTTGCAGGCGTTTGGAAACAAATCCTCGGGACGGACATTCTCGAAGGCGAACAGGAGACCGATTGATGAGCGATTTTCCCAAGGTGGGCGACCAGATCCCCGATATCGCAATGGAGACCCCCGAAGGCGGCAGCGTGAAGCCGTCCGACTTTGCCGGCTCGAACCTGGTAATCTTCTTCTACCCCAAGGATGACACCCCGGGCTGCACCACAGAGAACAAAGACTTCTCAGCGCTGAAGGATGAATTCGCAGCGGCGGGTACGAAGCTGCTCGGGGTCAGCAAGGACCCGGCGAAAAAGCATGCCAGATTCATTGCCAAGCACGGGCTTACCGCGCCGCTTGCCAGCGATGCCGAGGAAGGTGGATTGTCCGACGCGCTCGGCGTGTGGGCGGAAAAGCAGATGTACGGCAAGACCTATATGGGCATGGTCCGCTCGACCTATCTGGTGGATGCCTCGGGAAAGATCGCGCAGATCTGGGACAAGGTGAAGGTCAAGGGCCACGCCGAGGAAGTGCTGGCTGCGGCCCAGCAGCTCTGAAAACATCCGCTGTGACGCCGCCAATGCAATCCGTCGCTTCGGCTATCCGCGCCGCGCTGCTGACCGCAGACCCGCGGACCAAGTGCTTTGCCACACGCGCGGTGGCGCGTGACTGGCGAAAGGGCGCGCTGGTATGGCGGTTCGATGTCACGATGCCGGATCAGCCTGCCTGGCCCGAAACCCCTGAATTGCTGCCGCCAAACCGGATGCCCAAGCGGGGCAAGTTCGGATCGGACCGGGGACGAATCGCGCTGTGGCACAGCCTTGCCCATATCGAATTCGTCGCGATCGACCTCGCGCTCGATATGGCGGGGCGTTTCGGGGCGGAGATGGGCGAGGAATTCGTCGGCGATTTTCTCGCCGTGGCGGCGGACGAGGCGATGCATTTTGCGCTGTTGGCAAGAAAGCTTGAAAGCTTGAGCAGCCATTACGGCGCGCTGCCTGCACATGCCGGATTGTGGGAGGCAGCGCATGCTACCCGTCATGACATTGCCGCCCGGCTTGCGGTAGTGCCCATGGTACTCGAAGCGCGCGGGCTGGACGTTACTCCGGCCACGCTCGATCGCGTAAAAGCTGCGGGCGATACCGGCGGTGCAAAAATTCTCGCCCGCATCCTTGACGACGAAATCCGTCACGTCGGAATCGGCACCAAGCACTTTCTGCGCTGTGCCGGAATGGCGCAGGCGAGCCCCGAATCCCTGTGGCAGACCTTGGTAAAAAGGCACTTTCGCGGGGCCATTAAGCCGCCGTTCAACGACTCGGCGCGTCTTGCAGCCGGTTTGTCGCGTGAATTTTACGCAGAGATTGCGCATTAACGACTCGCCCGCATAACCACGATCGAACAAGATCGCGCACAAGACGCGCTTCAAAGTCCAACGGCACGCCAGACCAGTCTGGGGCCGCATTCGGGGACCGGGTCAGTATGAAGTTTGCCGTGCGCCAATTGTCGAAGCTCGCCGCCTTGTGCGGCGCGGCCTTCCTGCTTTCTGGCGCTGGTGCTGCACCGGCCCTTGCGAATTCTGCCAACTCCGCCAACGCCGCGACCGCCAGCGCCGACATCGTCGAGCCGGTGCGGGAAAGCCAGGCCGAGCCGCTCGGCATGGGCGACCAGCGCTTCAAATCGCTGTTTGCCAGCTGGACCGCGATCGAGCGTACCAGCCCCACAGTCGGGTCCGGGGCTCAGGCTGCTTATTCGGCACCTTTCAGCCGACCAACAGTTTCGGTCCCTTCGCGGATGCCGCTTGAAGGGGCGCAGCTGACCAGTGGCTACGGGATGCGCACCCACCCAGTGCTTGGTGGCCGCCGGAAGCATAGTGGCATCGATCTTGCCGCGCCGACCGGTACGCCGGTCTACGCCACCGCTGATGGGCTGATTGGCCGGGCAGACTGGTTTTCGAGCTACGGCCTTTATATCAGCATCGATCACGGTGCAGACATGGAGACACGCTATGCCCACCTGTCGCGTCTCGCGGTCGCTGCTGGTGACAATGTCAAGAAGGGCGACCTGATCGGTTATGTCGGATCGACCGGCCGTTCGACCGGGCCGCATCTGCATTATGAAGTCCGCATTGACGGGGTTGCAGTCAATCCGATTCCGTATATGGTAGAAAGCGAGGCACAGCTCGCCTTTGCCCGGGATCGCGCATTGACCGGGGCTGGGGGCGACTGACAGAAAAGATTGCCCGCTGTAGGCGGGCCGGACATTGGAGAGGGTGTCCGAACATGGCGGCGGGTTATCCCGCCGCCTTTTTTCTTGTCCACTCCGTGCGTGACATTTCGGCCATTAACACAAGCGCGCCAAGATGCTGGCGCATAATGCGCTGGAACGGCATAACCAATGCGCGATGAGTCACGCTCATTGAGCATTGGTATAAGTAGCATTTTCCATACCGTTTTTGCTTGCGAGCCGCCCCTCTCCCGCTAGATTTCGCGCCAGAGAGAATGTCGGCGCGCCCACGTGAACGGGCGATGCTGGTTGGGAGAGAGAAATGTCGATGCATCCGATCGCGCACGCCGCGAACCGTCCCGATCATCCCGCAGTCATCATGACGGGGTCGGGCAAGCAGATCACCTATGGCGAAATGGAGGCGGAATCGAACCGCTTCGCCCACCTTCTGCGCGCGCACGGAATCGGTGCGGGCGATGCTTTTGCGGTGCTGCTGGAAAACCGGATCGAATATTTCACCCTGATCTGGGGTTCGCAGCGGGCAGGCACGATGCTGGTGCCGATCTCGTCACGCCTGACCGCGCCGGAAGCGGCCTATATCATTCGTGACGCGCAGGCGAAGTTGTTGATCACCTCGGGCCATTTTGCCGCGATGCTGGATGATATCCGCAAGGAATGCCCCGATCTCAACGTACTGGTGATGGACGCTGGCGAAGGCGAGTGTTTCGCCGCCGCTCTCGCCGCGCAGCCGAGCGATCCGATCCCGGGTCAGAGCGCGGGTATGGTAATGCTCTATTCCAGCGGCACCACCGGGCGTCCCAAGGGCATCCGCCCGGCCCCGCCCGAAGATCCCGATCCCGCGGCCCCCGTACCGCTGATCGGGTTGGCGGTCATGGGTGCCGGAATGCCAACGGACGGCTCAATGGTCTATCTGTCCCCCGCCCCGCTTTACCACGCGGCGCCGATTGGCTGGTGTTCGGTCGTGCATCGGCTCGGCGGGACCGTGGTGATGATGGAAAAGTTCGACCCCGAGGAGGCTCTGAAAGCGATCGAGCGCTACAAGGTGACCGACAGCCAATGGGTGCCGACCCATTTCGTGCGCTTCCTCAAGCTCGATCCGGCGGTGCGCACGCGCTACGATCTGTCGAGCCACCAGCGCGCGCTCCACGCCGCCGCGCCCTGCCCGGTGCCGATCAAGCGCGAGATGATCGAATGGTGGGGCCCGATCGTCAACGAATACTACGCCGGCAGCGAGATGATCGGGATGACGCTGGTGAAGTCCGAGCACTGGCTGGCCAAGCCCGGCACGGTCGGCGTCGCGGTGCACGGCAAGGTCCACGTTTGCGGGCCGGAGGGCGAGGAGCTTGCCCCCGATCAGGACGGGCTGATCTTCTTCGAGAACGAGAACCTGCCGACCTATCATAATGACCCGGCCAAAACCGCCGAGGCGATGCATCCCAAAGGCTGGATGACGCTCGGCGATATCGGGCACCTGGACAAGGACGGGTTCCTGTTCCTGACCGACCGCAAGAGCCATATGATTATTTCGGGCGGGGTGAACATCTACCCGCAGGAGATCGAGAACCTGCTGGTGACGCATCCCAAGGTGATGGACGCTGCTGTGATCGGTGCGCCCTGTCCTGATCTGGGCGAAAAGGTCGTGGCCGTGGTGCAGCCCAAGGACACCAGTGATCTCGGGGCTGATGCGGCGGCGGCGCTGGAGGCGGAACTGCGCGATTTCCTTGCTCCCAGTCTCTCCAAGATCAAGATGCCCAAGCTGTTCGACTTCCGCCCCGAACTGCCGCGCGAGGCCAACGGCAAGCTCTATAAGCGCGAGTTGCGCGATGAATACGCGGCGAAAGCGAAAGAAGCCGCCGCATGAGCGGCGAGGCTGTCCTTACCGGCGATCTCGCGCGTCGGGTCATCGATCCGCATGCCTATGCCGCGTGGGGCGGGCTGCTCGACACCTTTGATCATATCCGTGACACCATGCCGGTTGCCAAGGTGGAGCCCGATGCGCCGGGGTTGTTCGACCCGTTCTGGCTCGTCACCCGCTATGACGATGTGATGCGGATTTCGAAGGACAACGCGACCTTCCTCAACAATCCGCGTCCGGTGGTGTTCAGCTTCAACCAGGCGATTGAATTCAGCCGTGCGGCGACCGGATCGAACATGCTGGTCGATTCGCTGGTGGTGTTCGACGCGCCGATCCACCCCAAATATCGCAAGCTGACGCAAGAATGGTTCATGCCCCGGAACCTTGCGCAGCTGGAGGATGAACTGCGGGCGCTGGCGGCGCGGACGGTCGACCGGATGATTGAACAAGGTCCGGAGCTCGATTTCGTTAAGCAAGTCTCCGGCCCCTATCCCTTGCGCGTGGTCATGCAGATCCTCGGCGTGCCGCCAGAAGATGAACCGCGGATGCAGATGCTCACCCAGCAATTGTTCGGCGGGCAGGACAAGGATCTGTCGGGCAGCGGGATGGATCGGATGACGCCGGAGCAAGTTGTGCAACTGGTTGCAGGCGCGGTCAGAAACTTCGAGGATTACTTCGCCGGGATCGCCGAGGATCGCCGCCGCAACCCGACCGACGATGTCGCCAGCGTGATTGCGAACGCGCTGGTGGATGGCCAGCCGCTGCCCCCGCGCGACATGGCGGGATATTACATCATCGTTGCCACCGCCGGGCATGATACCACCAGTGCCAGCACGGCGGGCGCAATGCAGGCGCTGGCGCATGACCCTGAGCAATGGGCCCGTGTGCGTGCCGATCGGTCCTTGCTCCCCGGCATTGTCGAGGAAGCGATCCGCTGGACCACGCCGGTGCAGCACTTCATGCGCACCGCTGCCGAGGACGTGGAACTGGGCGGGCAGCAGGTGAAGGCGGGCGACTGGCTGATGATGAACTACGTCGCGGCCAACCACGATCCCGCACAATTCCCCGACCCGCGCCGGTTTGACGCAGCCCGCTCTCCCAACCGGCACCTCGCCTTCGGCGCGGGCGCGCACCAGTGCCTTGGTCTGCACCTTGCAAGGCTGGAGATGAAGATCCTGTTTGAAGCCTTGCTTGACCGGGTGGCAGCGGTCGAACCTGCGGGTGACGCGCAACGGGCAAGCAGCACGTTCGTGGGCGGATTGAAGACCCTGCCGCTGCGGGTGAGGGCGGCGTAGATAAACCAATCGTCCCGACCGATTATCCTGTTAAATCTGGGGCGTTTGTCCTAGCTTTCGGGTCATGAGGCTCGGGTGGGACGAAATCAAGCGACGCGCCAAGGCGTTCAGTGATGAATGGCAGCACGCCCATTACGAGAAGGGCGAAACCCAGCTTTTCTATAACGCCTTCTTCCAGATCTTCGGCATCAGCGTGCGTCAGGTCGGCTCATTCGAGCGCCGGGTCGACAGCTTCGATGCATCCCGGAGAGGCTTCATCGACCTGTTCTGGCCGGGTACGCTGATCGTCGAACAGAAGAGCGCGGGCCGTGATCTGCTGGCCGCGCAGTCGCAAGCGCTCGACTATTTCGATTGGCTGCCCGAGCGTGAGCAGCCCCGTTTTGTGTTGACCTGCGATTTCCAGAATTGGCGGCTGCTTGATCTGGAAGAACGCAAGGAGCTGCGCTTCCACCTTCAGGACCTGCACAAGCACATATCGGCTTTCGATTTCATGCTGGGCCGCAAAGTCAGCTTCGACACGCAGGCGGGCGTCACCATCAAGGCGACGGAGCTTATGGGCTTACCGACCAAAGTCGTCTCGCACCCCCTTCGTCAGCGACCGCGACCGGGTGGAACACCTGTTCGGGCGCTACGAAGCACTGGTTAAGCCCGTTCGGCGCCTGGGCATTTCCAGCGCGTGATGCCTCAGCATCCTGGCGCGCTGGCCTAATGCCCCGCGCGCCTCGTGCAATTGCGCCGCTTTCCTACGCGCCCGCGCCGTGTCAGGGTTGCCAGCATGACCGCGCTGCCCCCCCTCTTCTGCCGCAATTGCGAGGCGCAGTGGGGGGCGGGGTTTTTCGTCTCTGGACAGTGTCTCATGTGTCTCCAACAACGCGGGGCCGGGGGTGCTATCCCAGCAGCTTCTCCGCAATCGCGCGCACTTCTGCGCCCATGTCGGGCCGGGCAAGCGCAATCGCCAGCGTCGCTTCGACAAAGCCGACCTTGCTCCCGCAATCGTAACGTGCGCCGTCAAACGTCACCGCGTGGAAGGGCTGCTGGCCGATCATTTTCGCCATCGCGTCGGTCAGCTGAATCTCGCCGCCTGCGCCCTTGCCCTGATGTTCCAGCACCCGCATCACTTCGGGCTGGAGGATGTAGCGGCCCGAAACGATCTTGTTCGACGGGGCTTCGGCGAGCGGAGGCTTCTCCACCAGCCCGCGGACCTCGGTCAATGCGCCATCCGCAGCGCCGGGATCGATCACCCCATAGCTGGACACCTGTTCCATCGGCACTTCGAGCACCGAGATCAGATTGCCCCCCACCTCGTTATACGCCTCGACCATCTGTTTCATGCAGCCGGTGCCACCTTCACGCGCGACCATCAGTTCGTCCGGCAGGAAGATCGCGAAAGGCTCGTCTCCGACAATCGCGCGCGCGCACCAGATTGCATGGCCGAGGCCCAGCGGCACCTGCTGGCGCACCGCAATCACATCGCCGGGTGTGGCGCGGGTGGGTTCAAGCACGGAAAGATCCTTGCCACGCTCGGTCATGGTCTTTTCCAGCTCAAACGCGATATCGAAATGCTCGACGATCCCGGTCTTGCCGCGCCCGGTGACGAAGATCATCTGTTCGATCCCGGCCTCGCGCGCTTCGTCCACCGCGTATTGGATCAGCGGGCGGTCAACCACAGGGAGCAGTTCTTTGGGAACCACCTTGGTTGCCGGCAGAAAGCGGGTGCCAAGCCCGGCGACAGGAAAGACGGCTTTGCGGATCGGCTTGGGAGACATCTTGCACCTTCGGCTGATGAAATCGATAGGTCGTGCACCCGTCGCGCATACCCGTGCCGTGCTGTATCTGGGAGGTCAATGATTGATCACCATGCAGCGCCTGCGAGTTGCACGAAAAGCACTTTTCGCTAAGGCGGGAGCATGGACAAACTGATTATTCGCGGCGGCAACCGCCTTTCCGGCTCGATCCCGATTTCGGGCGCGAAAAACGCCGCGCTCACCCTGATCCCCTGCGCGCTGCTGACCGAAGAACCGCTGACGCTGCGCAACCTGCCTCGGCTGGCGGATATCGACGGGTTCCAGCACCTGATGAACCAGTTTGGCGTCACCACCGTCATTCAGGGCACCCGCCCGGAAGATTTCGGCCGGGTGATGAGCATGGAGGCGACGCGGATCACCTCCACGGTCGCCCCCTATGACCTGGTGAGGAAGATGCGCGCTTCGATCCTGGTGCTCGGCCCGATGCTGGCCCGCGCGGGCGAAGCGACCGTGTCGATGCCCGGCGGCTGCGCGATCGGCAACCGCCCGATCGATCTGCACCTGAAGGCGCTGGAAGCCTTCGGTGCGCATATCGAACTCGCCGCTGGCTATGTCCGCGCCGTGCAGCCCGATGGCGGGATGCCGGGTGGGGATTTCGATTTTCCGGTGGTCAGCGTTGGCGCGACCGAAAATGCGCTGATGGCCGCAGTGCTGGCGAACGGCACCAGCCGGTTGTTCAACGCCGCGCGCGAGCCTGAAATTGTCGACCTGTGCAACATGCTGGTGGCGATGGGGGCGGAAATCGAGGGGATCGGCACATCCAGCATCACCATCCACGGGGTCAAGCGCCTGCATGGCGCGACCTACCGTGTCATGCCGGACCGGATCGAGGCCGGATCATACGCCTGCGCGGCGGCGTTGACCGGAGGCGAAGTGAGGCTTGAAGGCGCGCGCGCTGACGAGATGATGGCGACGATCCATGCGCTGCAAGCCATCGGCTGCGAAGTGACGTGGGATGCAAAAAGCATCACCGTAAAAGCCAATGGTGCGCTGAAGGCCACCAATCTCACGACCGCGCCTTATCCGGGCCTTGCCACTGACATGCAGGCGCAGCTGATGGCGCTGTTGTGCAAGGCCGAAGGCGCGAGTGTGCTGAAGGAAACGATCTTCGAAAACCGCTTCATGCATGTGCCCGAACTGGCGCGCATGGGCGCGGATATCACGACCGAAGGCCGCACCGCGATCGTGCGCGGGGTGGAACGACTGACCGGCGCAGAAGTCATGGCGACCGATTTGCGCGCATCGATGAGCCTGGTGATCGCCGCCCTCGCGGCCGAGGGCGAGACGACTGTGCGGAGGCTGTATCACCTCGACCGGGGGTATGAACGGCTGGAGGAGAAGCTGCAGTTGGTGGGCGCGGATATCGAGCGGGTGGACGACTAATCTGGCCTGTTCACCACCAGCCACACCCGGATCGCACTGGCAAGGCCGGGCGGGCTGGGTGACTTGATTCGCTCGGCATCGATCCGGGCAACCAGCGCGGCAATGGCAATCCCCTCGGCCCCGGCCGCCGCGCGCAGCATGTCCCAGAACAGCGGCTCGAGGCTGATCGAGGTCTTGTGCCCGGCAATTGCAATCGAGCGTTTGACCGGCGGGTGATAGGCAGAGGGCGCGTCCATCTGCTCATGCAATAGCAGTCGCGCCGCCCGTTTGTCACCGCCCGGACACTTTGTTGCCCGTTGGAGGCACCTTCGCGTTTCCAGCCAATTTCCCGAACGGGTCTCCCCCGCGAGGGTATCCTGTCTTGGTGCATGGCAATATCGGTGCTGCAAGACCGACGACCGCGCGCGGCGAGTGGCTATTTTCAGGTCACCACGGCCCGCTGGCTGAACTGCTCGTGCTGCCACTCGCCGCCGTCCAGTACCTCGACCAGATGCCGGGCGGCGGCGGCGATGTTTGCAAAGGAGAGGTAGGCAGGGGCAAAGCCCAGTCGCAGCACATCGGGATCACGGAAGTCGCCGATTACGCCGCGCGCGATCAACGCCTGACAGATCGCATAGGCTTCCGGATGGCGGAACGACAACTGGCTGCCGCGCGCTGTGCTCTCTGGCGGGCTGACGCATTCGAGCGCGATGCCGTGCGCGGCGAGGCAGGCAAGGAAGAATTCAGAAAGCGCCTGCGATTTCTGGTAGAGCCGTGTAACGCCGATCTCCGCGATCAGATCGACCCCTACTTCCAGCGCAGCAAGCCCCAGCACCGGCGATGTGCCGCACAAGAGTTGCTCTATGCCCGGCGCAGCTTTGTAATCGTCGGAGAAGGCAAATGGCGCCGCATGGCCGAACCAGCCGGTCAGCGGTTGGCCAAGGTCGCTGTGATGACTGTCTGCGACAAACGCAAACGCCGGCGCGCCGGGTCCGCCGCACAGGTATTTGTAGCCGCAGCCGACTGCGAAATCCGCGTCTGCACCGCGCAGGTCGACGGGCACCGCCCCGGTCGAATGCGACAGGTCCCAAAGCACGAGCGCGCCTGCCTCATGGGCGGCACGGGTGAGTGTGGCCATGTCGTGCATCTGCCCGGTCTTGTAATGGACATGCGTGAGCAGCAATAGCGCAACGTCTTCGTCCAGCGCTTGCGTCAGCCGCTCACGCGCCGCCAGCCGCCGGTCGGCGAGACCCTGCCGTTTCAGTCCGGCGATCATGTAGAGATCGGTTGGGAAATTGCCCGGTTCGGACAAAATGACCTTGCGTCCGGGTCGCATCTGCAAGGCCGCGGCGATGAGCTTGAACAGGTTTACACTGGTTGAATCGCAGGCAATCACCTCTTGCGCGCCAGCCCCGATCAGCGGGGCGATCTTGGCTCCGATCCGGTGCGCCGCCGCGAACCAGCCTGCGCTGTTCCACGATCGGATCAGGCCTTCTCCCCATTCCTGTCCGATGACCCGCTGCATCGTCTCGGGCGTCGCCTTGGGCAGTGCGCCCAGCGAGTTGCCATCAAGATAGATCACACCCTCGGGTAGAATGAAACGCTCCCGGAAGGCCGCGAGCGGATCGGCTGCATCGAATTCTGCTGCGCGCTGTTCGGGCGTCATGCCAGTTCCCTCAATACGGCGCGCACCGGCGCGGCATCGCCGCCGGCAATCGCCATCGGCAACGCGATCAATTCGTAACGGCCCGGTGGCACGGCATCGAGCATCAGCCCTTCGAGCACGCGAATATCGTGACGTAGCACGGCAAGGTGCGCGTCCATCGTTTTCGAAGTCTGCGGATCGATCGAAGGCCCGTCCAAGCCCACCAGCCGGGTTCCCTGCGCTGCAAGCAAATTGATCGTTTCCGGAGCAATAGCAGTGGTTTCGTCCACCCATGCATCATGCGGGAAGGTATCGAAGGTGCGAAACAGCACCCGCTCCGCCGCTGCCAGGTCGGGAAGATGTTCGGGCAGGATCAGCGCCCCCGCACCGCGCGCATCGATCAAAAGGCACTCGCCGAGATAAGGCACCAGTTCCACGCTGGCGATGTCTGGTGCGTCATCGGCATAATGAAGCGGCGCGTCGGCATGGGTGCCCGCATGGGTCGACAAGGTAAGCGCTGAGACATTGACTGGCGATCCCTCGCCCATCTGCCACGTGCTCGTCTGGCGGAAGGCGGTGTCGCCCGGCCATACCGGAAGACCCGGCCGCAGTGGTTGCGATATGTCCCAGATGCGCCGGGTCATATTGCCGTCCTGACACTCAGGAGTTCGGGAAAAAAGGCCTGTTTAAGAACCCCTTCAAGGTAGGGAACGCCCGGGGTCCCGCCAGTCCCGCGCTTGAAGCCGATAATCCGCTCCACTGTCTTCAGGTGGCCAAAGCGCCAGCGCTGAAAGTGGTATTCGAGATCGACCAGCTTTTCGGCCAGTTCGTAGAGATCCCAATGGTCCTGCGGGTCGCGGTAGATTGCCGCCCATGCTGCTTCGACACTGCTATTGTGCACATAAGATGTGGTTGGGTCACGGGTTGTCGCGGCCTCGTCGACAGCAAGGCCGCGTTTGGCCAGCAGGCGGATTGCTGCATCATACAGGCTTGCCCGCCCGCACTCGGCCTCCAGATCCCCAGCCCAACCGGCATTGTCCTTGTGTAACCTTATGTGCTGGCCGTCGCGCCCACCAAGCATGAATTCCATCATCCTGTACTGCGCCGACTGAAACCCGCTTGAGGCACCAAGATAGGGGCGGATCGCCGAATAATCATGCGGGGTCATGGTGCTCAGCACATCCCAGCTCTGGATCAGCTGTTGCTGTGCGCGGGCCACCCGGGCAAGCATCTTGAAGGCGGGGCGCAGGTCATCGGCCTCGATGCACGCGCGCGCAGCGGTCAGTTCATGCAGGCATAGCTTGAGCCAAAGCTCGCTCGCCTGATGGACGATGATAAACAACAATTCATCATGCGCCTCTGACGAAGGGTGCTGCGCCGCAAGAATGCGGTCGAGGTCGAGATAGCTCGCGTAGGTGACGTTATCAGATATGAGCCCTGCGCTCCCGGCGTGTGGCTACTGCCAAGGAAATTACCCCTCGATCACCTGCGTTTGCGGGTGGTGCTTGTCGAGATGTTTGCGGATGATCTTCAGATTGCGGGTGTTGGAGCGGAAAACGAAGTCTGCGGCATCGCCCACCACCGGGATTGCGCCGATCGCGGTGTCGAACAGCACATTCAATCCCATCCGCGCGAGCTTCCATCTGGGCAGGCCGAGATTGCGCGCTTCCCACACGATGTAGGCACCCATTGCGGCAGTCACGACGTCGCCCAGTACCGGCACCAGCCCGATCAGAGCATCGATCCCCACAGGCATGTTCACCCCGGGAATCACGAAGCTGCGTTCGAGCAGATGCTCCATCATTTCGACCCGCGCACGCACGGATGCAGCATCGGTGCCGGTGGGCAGCGTGAAGCTGACGGGGCGAGGGCGGGTGTGGTTCAATGCGGCACTCCTTTCCCAAACTATGTGGTGGGCTGGGACAGCGGGAACAAGGGGTGAAGGCCCCACTGGTTGGCACGGTAATTGGCGATCGAGCCGCGCACGAGCGACCAGCGCACCGGCGCGCCGAGCGGGATATAGGCCTCACGCGCCACCAATGCCGCATGGGCTTCGGCAAGCAACTTCTCGCGCGTTGCCAGATCGCGCTCGTCAAGCGACTGGCGCACCAATGCATCGGCTTCCGGCGAACATAGACCGGCCTTGAGCGAACAGTGGAACTGGTTGAGGTACCAGCGCGGCGAGGAATAGCGCGCAACATTGTCGCGCAGCTCGATTTCGGCTCCGTCGCCCGGCGCAACCCGCTCTACGTTAACGCCGATCGCAGCCCAAGCGCGGGTCAGTTGCCGGTACAGCAGATCGCTGCCAGGCCCCACCGGCAGACCGACCCGGACCCTTGCTTCTTCGCCCGATTGCGCCACCCACTCCCGCATCCGGCCTGCAGCGATCGCGCGCCGGTCGTCCTGCGAGAGATCCTGCCAGCGCTGGGATGGGACGGCGGCCCCTGCAAACTGCCCCGGCGGCACGATCCAGGTGCTGGCCTGCCAGCCGCCCAGTCCGAATGGCTGGATCAGCGCTGCCCGGTCGATCGCCATCGACAACGCCTCGCGCCGCACTGGATCGGCCAACAGACCCTTTTCCTGGCGGATCACCAGTCCCAGCAGGCCGAGCGCTGGATCGACCTGGATCGTTCCGCGCGAAAGCGGCCCTGCCTCAGCCAACGGAAAATCAATGAGGCTGCCGCCAAGGACGAGATCAATGTCGCCGCGCGAGAAAGCGGCGACCGCCTCTTGTGCCGCAAGCGCCCGCACTTCCAGCGGTCGGGCCAGAGCCTCCCAATCCTCGCGCACCGGCAAGCCCCGTGCCTCGGGCGGCAGTGCCGAAAGCCGTGCAAGCATCGTATCCTCATCGCGCGAAAGGACCATCGGGCCCGAGCCACCGCCGCTTTTGACGAAGCCGAGTTCGGGCTGGGCCAGAAGGCGCAGGAAATCGGGCATCGGTCCGGACAGCCGGATTTCGATAACGCGCCCGGTCATGGCCCGGATTTCTTCGACCTTGGCAAGATCAAGACCGAGCGAAGTGCCTCGCAATCGCCTGATGTCGTCACGCAACAGACGGCGCACATCTGCAGCGGTGATCTCCTCGCCATCCGGCCAGGTGCCCTCGCGCAGACGGAAGATATAGCTCAAACCGTCATCGGTAATGATCCAGCGTTCGGCAATGGCCGGGACAATCTGACCGCCCTGATCGAGCGCAACCAACCCCTCGAACGTGGTGGCCCGCAAATGCTGGGCCGAAGGGGAAAGCCGCACTCCTTGCTGAAACAGGCTTTCGGGCGTGCCGATGATCGCGACTTCGACCGGCCCACTACCATTGGACGGCCCGCATGAGCCGAGCGCAAGCATGACAAAAAGGGATAACCAGACTCGCATCTGGCGACGTCTAGCAGCTTGAAACGAGGCGGTCAGCTTGCAGTGACGCTTAATTTCCCGGACATGACTGGGAAAAAGGGGATCAAAGCTTGCGCAGCTTCGATGGTTCGACTGGCGGCGGAGCGCGATGCGCCCAGGATGGTTTCAACGCGGTGCCGGAATCGGCTTCACCCGCCCGCAAGGGGCGCCGTGCCTTCTGGGAATCGATTTCGTTGTCAAACGCAATCCCGAAGCGATTGTCCTGCACCCAGGCAACACTGCCAACGACAATGCCGATATTACGCAGTTCGAGTTCCACGCGGTGGCCGCGTTTCGCTCTCAGATTGCCTTCAGCCATCATTCCGCCATCCGAGAGATTGCGCACGCGGACGCGGTGGGCTTCGGAATCCTGTTCAAACCGGATGTCAGCCAACAAAAACAGGCTGTCTCGTACAAGACTCCGTGTTTCAACCCCCGTCATTTCAGGTTCGCCTCCTTGACCTGCATGTTGCCCTGAGGGCTGCCGAACGGGTTACCGCGCAGCGCTCACCAGCGCCATAACGCGCTAACCGGACGCAGTTAACAGACGGTAAAAATAGTCCCGCAAGGTGCTACCATGAGGGCGATCGTCCCAGAACTGGGCAGAATGTGGAGGTATGCTTCGCGCTCAGTCGTCGCGAGAGATCTTTTCCCGGCGTTCGTGGGCTTCTTGCGCTTCGACAGTCATCGTAGCAACCGGGCGGGCGATCAGGCGACGCAGACCGATCGGGTCGCCGGTGACCTCGCAATAGCCATATTCGCCTTCGTCCAGCCGCCGCAGGGCGGAATCGATCTTGGCCACCAGCTTGCGTTGCCGGTCGCGCGTGCGCAATTCGATGCCCCAGTCGGTTTCACTTGAAGCACGGTCGGTAAGGTCCGCCTCGCGGATCGGCCCGTCGGCAAGCGATTGCAGGGTCTGCCCGGCGGCGGAGTGGATCGAGCGCTTCCATTCGATCAGCAGCATCCGGAAATAGGCCCGCTGCCGTTCGTTCATGTAGTCTTCGTCCTCGCTCGGGACATAGTCCTCAGCTAGCAAACGCTTGGCCTTTTCAAGGATGTCGATTTCGTCAGACGCCGCAGATGCCATGTGTCCTCTAATCCCATAGAGCTGCTTGCGAAGCCACCGCGCGTTGGCACCTGAATATTCTTTCGGTGCACTCGAGCCCGGCCAGTCGAAGCTATGGGCGCGCTATAGGGAAGCCCCCCCTTGCACACAAGCGGCTTTGGCATTCGGCCAAGGGAAAGGCCGCCGACAGTCGTTTTGCGCGCGCATTTGCCGGCGACAGCAGAAAGGCGGCAGGCATTAACCAATTTTTGACCATGTTGGCCGAATTCTCTGGATGCAAAGGGCCGCAGGGGCGGTTTGGCGATTGACGGGGACTAACATGCAACTGATCGCGATCATGGGCGAACAAACGGATGCTTCACGTGAAACACTCACCGGCGTGGGGATTGATCTTGCACTGGCAAACTGGCTCGCAGCGGCCGCAGACGGCGACACGAATGCCTGCTTCGATCTCGGAGTGGCTTATTCCACGGGTAGCAACGGGGCCGAATGTGATCTTGTTGAGGCGCACAAGTGGTTCAATCTGGCTGCCGCCCGCGGCCATCATGAAGCGGCGCATTGCCGGGCTGACATTTCCCATGAAATGACTGCTCGTGAAATCGCCGAAGCCCAGCGCCGTGCGCGCCGGTGGCTCGCGCAGGAGCGACTGCGCGCGGCCTGACAGGCGGTCAGTCGCCCTTTCGAAACGGCGTGCGTTTGCCGAGATAGAGCTGGTCGGAGGCAACCCCCGCCCGCTCGCGTTCGAGGAAATCGGCAACTGCGGCGCGAAAGCCCGGATCGGCGATCCAGTGCGCGGAAAAAGTCTGCGCCGGTTCATACCCGCGCGCAAGCTTGTGTCCTCCCTGCGCGCCAGCCTCGACCCGGCCAAGACCGCGCGCAATCGCGATGTCGATAGCTTGATAATAACACAGTTCGAAATGCAGGAAGCGCACCTCGCGGGTGCAGCCCCAGTATCTTCCGTAGAGCGCCTCGGTCCCAATGAAATTGAGCGCACCGGCAATCGGTGTATCGCCATCAAACGCAAGGATCAGCAAGATCCGATCCCCCATCCGCTCGCCCAGCAAGCTGAAGGCCTCACGGGTCAGATAAGGCTGGCCCCATTTGCGCGCGCCGGTGTCCTGATAGAACACCCAGAATGCGTCCCAATGGGATTCGGTGATGTCGTTTCCGGAAAAGTGCCGGATCGTCAGGCTTTCCACTGCCGCGGCGCGTTCCTTGCGCAAATCCTTGCGCTTGCGCGATGACAGCGCCCCGAGGAAATCGTCGAAGCTGGCATAGCCGCGGTTGAACCAGTGGAACTGGATATCGGCGCGGGCAAGCCAGCCGGCTGCCTCGAACAGCGGCAATTGGTCGGGCGCGATGAAGGTCCCGTGGGCGCTCGACATTTTGTTCTGGAGGCATACAGCCTCAGCGCCCTTCAACAGATGCGGAGCAAGGCTTGGATCGCTCAGCAGCAGGCGCGGGCCCGTGGCAGGGGTAAAAGGCGCGGCAATCTGGAGCTTGGGGTAATAGCGCCCGCCTGCCCGGTGCCACGCATCCGCCCAAGCGTGATCGAACACATATTCGCCTTGGGAATGCCCCTTGGCGTAGGAGGGCATCGCCGCGAGCAGCTTTCCCGCATCATCCGTGATGACGATCGGCGCAGGCTCCCACCCGGTGCCGGGCCCGACCGAACCAGAGTCTTCCAAGGCGGTGAGGAATTCATGGGAAACGAAGGGGTTGTCATTCCCGCTAAGCGCGTTCCATTCAGCGGCATCGAAACTGCCCACCGAGGGCGCAAGCCGAACGATCAATTCGCGATCACTCATGCGAAACCTTCACCTTCGGCAATCAGCGCATCGGCATGATCGAGCCCCCGCGCACGAGTTTCGGGCGAGTTGACCGTCCAGGTCAGCACCGGCATCCCTTTGGCGCGCAAACGAGCGACCCAGCGGCGGGGCAAAGCGGCAATATGGTAGGCAAGAAAGTCGGGCTTGGCGAGCCACAGGGCCAGACGCCTTTGCCAGGCTTTCTGCGTGTGGCCATGATCATCTTCCCGCATGACGAGGCCGCAAACCGTATCCGGCGAATTGCTGCGGAACCACTTCGCAACGCGCGGATCGAAGCTCATCACGGCATGGTCGCCCGCGTAATTGGCGAGCAGGCGGCTGACATAAAGGCACGTTGATCCCACGTCATAACCAGGGCGGGACTTGATCTCGATCAGCAGCGGAACGCGACCTGCCACCACATCGAGGAATTTTGCCAGCCGCATGGGATGCTGATCGGTACCCAGAAGGCTTAGCGTTTCCAGTTCCTCAGCAAGCCGTTGTTCGGTTTCGCCCGCAACTCCTGTGAGACGCTGCAACGCCCAATCGTGAAACACCACCGCGTGATCATCACGGCTGCGCTGAATATCGCATTCAATGCCCATGCCTGCGGCAATCGCCGCCTCCGCCGCTGCGCGCGAATTTTCCGGCACGCCCGGACCGTGCAGCCCGCGGTGGGCATATTCCCAATCCGTCAGCCAGTCCGTAGCGCGCCTTGCGCTCATGCTTTCAGAGCGACAATCGCATCGACTTCCACAGCCGCGCCGAGCGGCAAGGCCGCTACACCCACGGCCGCGCGAGCGTGCTGGCCTGCCCCGCCGAACACCTGCTCCATGAGATCGGAGGCGCCATTGGCGACCTTGGGATGATCGGTGAATTCCGGAGTCGAACTCACAAACGCACCCAGCTTTACCACCCGCTCGACCTGGTCGAGCAATCCGGCGGCCTGAAGCTGCGCAAGGATCATCAGCCCGCAAGCGCGCGCGGCGGTCTGACCGCCTTCAAGGCTGACATCATCGCCCAGCCGGCCGGTCATCACCTTGCCATCGACAAACGCGATCTGGCCCGAGACATAGGCCATGCCGCCATGCACCACCACCGGCACATAGCTGGCGACGGGGGCTGCGGCCTTGGGCAGGGTGATGCCGAGTTCGGCGAGGCGGGTGGTGTAGTTCATGGTCAATTCTCCAGTCGTTCAAGCAGCCATGGCAGGGCTTCGTCCCAGCGATCAATCCGGGCTTCGGCGTGGCCAGCTTTGTGCGCGCAATCAATCGTATGGGCGATCATCGGTTCGCCGCAAAGGTGCAGCCGGGTGACATGCGGCGTGATCTCCGCGACCGATGCGTGGTGCTGCGCCAGATCATCGATGAACACTGCGCGTGTCGGAGCAAACTCCTCCATGATCGCTTTCAGCGCCGGGCCTTTCGGCCCCTGATTTGTGAACACCCGCGCGTTGATCCCGACCGCTGCCAATTGTTCTGCGCGTTTGTTTCGGCGTTCATCCACAAGGTTGGTCAATATCACCACATTCGCCTTTTCTGCCAGTGTGTTGATACCCTCCACTGCCCCGGCAATTGGCAACTGGCTGTCCATCTCGGTATCGAAGAACCGGCCCAGCATCTTCCAGATATCCGCTGGATCCAGAACCTCACCGCTGTCTTGCCAACGCAGCGCCTGCGCAAAATTATGCCCTTCGAGGTTGAAGTGCACCCCTTGGCTTTCCTCCAGCCAATCCTTGAAATGGGCGACCATGTGCAGCAGCACTTCGTCGCAATCGCTGATGATAAGAGGGCGGGTCATGTCGATAGGGCGTCCTTGGCTGCAACCAGTTCCTCGGGCGTGACGGCCAGCGCCTCAGCCGCACGGATCAGGTCGGGTTCGTGGTTGGTCAGAAATTCGATTCCCGAGACAAGGACCGCAGGATCGTCCAGCCCGGCACGCAGGGTATCGGGATCCAGGCCGGTCAAATCAAGATAGCGGCCAGCACGCTCGTCGCAGTCCAGCACCCAGCCAAGCACGGCCAGCGCGAGCAACTGCGGATTTGGCGAATCAGTTTCGGAGCGAAGCGGGATTGTCCTGTCCTTCGGGCAAGGTTAGTCTTAGGGCGGCGCGAATGCGGGGCAAGCAGTGACAAAGCGGATAATGGTTGTCGAGGACAATGACCTCAATCGGAAATTGTTTTGCGACGTGCTCAAGGCCAATGGTTTCGAGGTCGAACCGGTAGCCGACGGGAATCTCGTGCTGGAAACGGCGCGGTCGATGACCCCTGACCTTATCATCATGGACATCCAGCTGGGTGGTATTTCAGGGGTTGATCTGATCGAGGCTGCAAAACGCGACCACGGCCTTTCGGCTATTCCGGTGCTGGCCGTGACTGCCTTTGCCGCGAAGGGCGACGAGGAACGTATTCGGGCGGCAGGCGCAGCAGGCTATTTGTCGAAGCCGGTGTCGATCAGCCCGTTCATGAACGCTGTGCGCGCGCTGCTTCCCCTCTAGATCCCGTTTTCCACCAGATAGATGACCAGTGTCAGGCCAAGGCCGCCGAGAAACAGGTGGTAGGCGATCGCAAGATACCGGTATTTACGACGATGGAGCACTTGCCCGTTCTGGTACAGATCGCGCAGCATTACGCGGTAGAGCCCTTCGTCGGAGCGCAATTTGCCGAGCATGCCAGCAATCCATTCATCTTCTCGAAGTAAGGAAAAATGACTGAAGAACAGTGGGTTGAAGTTTTCATTCGGAATAGCTCTGGCGCGAATAGGCGGCGTTATCGCCAAGACCGCAAAGATCGCCGAAAGAAAGGATGTGATGGCAAGGCAGATCACCGACAATTTCACCTCGTCCGAGAATGCCTGAGTAATGACCAGCGAAAATACCACGAAGGTGGCGCCGATCAGGATGTTGGCTTTTCCGTCGGCCATTTGCGACAGTAGCAGCGTGTTGGTTTGCGCGGTGCGGATCAGTTGGACAGTATGGACCGAAGGTGATCCAGCAGCGGGCGGCGCTTCATCCTCACGCGGTTCGTTTCCAGCCATTTCCCCTCCCCCCGATTCCGCCCCGGCGTGCCGAAAACTTGACAAGCTGCATCATCCGCCGCTTTGCAGCCGTATTACTCAGGCGAAGGCCTTCCGACAACCAACCGACGAAAGCAAGCACCCCCATGAACCCTGCCGAAGTCGAAGAACATATCCGCAAGCTGATTGAGCCTTTCAACAAGAAGGGAATCGCTGTGGAAGACGCGACAACCTTTGCTGGCGACCTTGAGTTCGACAGCCTGACGGTGATGGATTTCGTTGCCGCGATCGAGGACGAATTCGACATCATCATCAGCATGAACCAGCAGGCCGAGATCGAAACCTACGGTCAACTGGTAAGCGCAGTGCACAAGTTGCAGGATAGCTGATAATGATTCCCGCCATGACCGAAACCGAGACGACCAACGAGATGGTGACCGGGCCTGTCGACCTGCTGGCCAAGTTCGATCCGATCATCCAGACGCGCGAGACACTGCTCGCTGCCGGGGTCGAAGACCCGTTCAATCTGGTGATGGAGCAGGTGCTTTCGCCAACCCGGGCGATCTGCAACGGGCGCGATACGATCCTGTTGGGCACATACAACTACATGGGTATGACGTTCGATCCCGATGTGATCGAGGCAGGCAAGCAGGCGATGGAGGATTTTGGCGCCGGCACCACCGGCAGCCGCGTGCTCAACGGCACCTTTCGCGATCACCGCGATGTCGAGACCGCCTTGCGCGAATTCTACGCCATGGATCATGCCATGGTTTTTTCGACCGGATACCAGGCCAACCTTGGGATCATCTCCACGCTGGCGGGCAAGGGCGATTACATCATCCTCGACATCGATAGCCACGCATCGATTTATGATGGCTGCGCCATGGGCAAGGCCGAGGTCGTGCCATTCAGGCATAATGACGTCGAAGCGCTGGAAAAGCGCCTGAAGCGCATCCCCGATGGTGCGGGCAAGCTGGTGGTACTCGAAGGTGTCTATTCCATGATGGGCGATGTCGCGCCGCTGAAGGAAATGGTGCGCGTTTCCAAGGAAAACGGCGCGATGGTGCTGGTGGACGAAGCGCACTCGATGGGCTTCATCGGCGAACACGGGCGCGGCGTCGCCGAAGAACAGGGCGTGCTGGACGATGTCGATTTCATCATCGGCACGTTCTCGAAAAGCGTCGGAACAGTCGGCGGCTTCTGCGTGTCGAACCACCCCAAGTTCGAAGTGCTGCGGTTGGTGTGCCGCCCGTACGTCTTCACAGCCGCGCTGCCACCCAGTGTGATGGCGAGCTCGGCCACGTCGATCCGCAAGCTGATGCATGGCGGCAATAAGCGCGCGCACCTGTGGGAAAACTCGCGTCGCCTGCATGGCGGGTTGACTGCTCTGGGCTTCAAGCTCGGAACTGAGACGCCGCAAAGCGCGATCATCGCGGTGATAATGCCCGACCTCGAACGCGGCGCGATGATGTGGGAGGCGCTGCTCAAAGAGGGCCTCTATGTCAATCTTGCGCGCCCGCCGGCGACCCCCGCTGGCATGACATTGCTGCGCTGCTCGCTATGTGCCGAGCATTCCTCCGAACAGGTCGAGACGATCCTCGGCATGTTCGAGCGTGCGGGCAAGGCGATCGGCATCATCTGACCACCCTTGCGAACGCCTGAATAACCAAATTGGTAAATTAGTGTTGACATCGTGACGCTTTCTGGTTAGCAAAGGACATCATCGCAAAATTGTGATTCGCCCGAAAGGCGGCCCTCCCCACATGGAGTGCCGCCTTTTGCGTTTCCGCCAAGGGAGATGCTCATGGCCAAGGCCGGCAGGATGCAAACCAAAATCGCGACACCGCGGCATTGGCGCATCCGATTTCTCGACCACCTGGCCGAAACCTCGAATGTAAGGACCTCCGCCGCGCATGCGGGAGTGAGTGTCAACCGTGTTTGCCGCACGCGTCGCGACGAGCCTGAATTCGCCCGCCAGTGGTCGGCCGCGCTCGCGGAAGGGTACGTCCATCTGGAAATGGAGATCCTGCGACGTTTTCGGGAAGGCGACGTCAAGACTGCCGATTCAGAACGCTATGATTTCGCCAATGCCGTTCGCCTGCTTGCGACCCATCGCGACACAGCGGCAGGTGCCAAGGCCAGAACGCGCGATGTGAGTTCGACCGAGGTACGTGCATCGATCGATCGCAAGATTGAAGAAATACGCCGCCGCGTGAGTCGGGATCAGGCTAAGGAGCGACAGCTTCCGTGACCACCTCGCTCGAATGGCTCGCAGAGGAATCGAACGAAATCAGAGGGCGGGTCGTTGGCGCGCTCGACCAGCGTGAAAAGAACGAGTTTTCGTTTCAGTGGGGCCTGTTTGCCCGCCCTGAACAACTGCCGCCGGATGGTGACTGGCGCATCTGGATGGTCATGGCGGGCCGCGGCTTCGGCAAGACCAGAGCCGGGGCGGAATGGATCCGGATGATCGCCGAACAGCATTGCGATGCGCGCATTGCACTGGTGTCTGCATCATTGATCGAAGCTCGGGCCGTCATGGTCGAGGGCGAAAGCGGTCTGCTGGCCGTTTTCCCGCCGGAATGTCCCCCGTCAGCACCAATGGCACAGATTTGAGGTTGTGATTTAAGGAGGGTTAGGGCTTCGTCGTAGTGACGAAGGAACGAAGATGAAGACCCAACCCTCCTTGAAGAAATCGCCCCCCAAGAAGGCCCCTGCCGAGCGGGTGGTGAAGGACATCCGGCGTGCAACCCGTCGCCATTTCTCGGCTGAGGACAAGATCCGCATCGTGCTCGA
>NZ_FRDF01000022.1 GCF_900143235.1 Erythrobacter sanguineus
GCAAGCTCGCCGCCTAAAACCAACCCCCAGACGAGGTCCGCACTCCGCTAATCTACGCCGCAAGTTCTGCCAAATGTTCTGACGACGGACATCAGAGACCGTGTCGCACTGTCACTGAGCATCATGGCTGGGATGCGGATCGGAGAGATCGCAGCGTTGACGATCGGCGATGTGCGCGATCTTGATGGCAGGGCTGTTTCTGTAATCAATCTCAGCAGGCACCAGACCAAAGGCAGCAAGTCGCGAAGGGTCTTCATCAGCGCAGAGCTTCAAAAACTCCTGAACCAATATCTCGCGACCATCAGCGATCTCAGCGACAGCAGAGCATTCATTCGCTCATCACGGACTGGCAGTCACTTCAGCAATGTCAGCCTGAGCCTGCGCTTCAAAGCGATCTACGCACAGGCTGGCATCAAGACGAGCAGTCACTCAGGGCGCAGGACATTCGCAACAAGGTTGAACGCAGCAGGCATCGGGATGCGGACGATTCAGAATGCGCTGGGTCACGCGAACATTCAGACGACGGCGCTCTACTGCGATGTGAGTGACGATCAGCTGGCGAACGCGGTCAATGTGATCTGACGGGGAATAATTTAATTCTGCGATCCTTTGTAATACAGATAATCAGTCATCGCCCTACCCTTGCCAATGTCATTACCGTTGGCAGGAACTGTAACAATGTCATATATTCCGTCATTATCAAAATCAGCAATTATTGGGGTCGCCGTATCCGTGTGATATCTGAAAAAATTCAGAATTTTTATATCTTGACGTATAAATTTTTCTCCTGAATTATTTATATAAAATACTGGAGCCCCTTCTATTGTGTACGGCAAAACAACAATATCCTCAAATCCATCCCGATTTATATCAATCGCAGACATAAAATTGAAGTTGATATTCCGCAATTCTCCATCAATCGTTACATCTTTGAAATTAAGTGAAACACCATCGTACTCATAGAAAACAATTTTGTTTCGGCCAATGAGATCGTCTTGCCGCACACTTTGTGTGGCTACCTCGTCAAAATTTGGAATTATTGGGAGCTCCATCTTCGCCATGAAAAGCGGTGAAGAAGGCGGCGATAATCTTATGAACCGTGATTCGGTAATTGCAAAGCCTCCGCCACCAATTATATATTCATCTCCGACCTTAAAAACAGGAACTATGGACTGATCTGTTCCGTTATATGTAGTGAAATTCACATCTTTTATGTATTCAAAAGGGTTGTCTACCTGCGAAACCTTGCTCCAAATCCCAGCGCTTAATTTCCATGCCTCTACACCAAGAAGGTTTGGAAAACTCTGCGTTTGTATCAGAATGTTTGTTTCGCCTGACGTGCCATCAGATATGAAGCGCGCTGTATTGGGACTGACCTGAAATGGAAATTGAAATCTTCTTGAGAAGCCATCATTCTCAAATGTGAAGCCATAGTAAGAAGATTCAGCTCCCACAAAGCCAGAAGTCGCAACAAATGCTTTACCCAACAGCTCGCCCACGACTACGTTATGGTTCCAGTCTGGGTCACCAAATTTAAATATTTGATATCCATTGCCTCTGGATATCAATGCGGCAGACTGCGCTGAACTGAATGCGACAGGATCGCCAGACCGCCCATCTTCACGATTCACGGCAAAAACCAGATCAAGCTTCCCATCCCGATTAAGGTCAACTTTCTCAACCTTTCGCGTCGCACCGCCTAAGTCCGCACCACCCGTCAGATAAGTATCCGTCTGATCGACAAACTGACGACCGCCTTGATTTATAAAGATGGCAAGCTTGTTGGGTGTCACACGGTCGCCAACGTTTTGCCCCCATTCGTCGGGGCCTAATCCGCTCCAAAATGCGAATACAATGTCTAAAAAACCATCTGAATTTACGTCCAGAACGGCATGGCTGGTCGCAGCCGTAGTTAGAAATGGCAACTCGCCGACAAACGCATCAGGCTGCGTCGTAAAACGCATGCTGCCTAAATATAGTTGCCCAGTGTACGGACCTGAAGGGCTGGGAGTGGGGGTTGGGCTTGGGACGGAAGAAACAGGAGGCGGTGCGCTATCTTCACCGCCGCATGCGATGAGTGTTAGTGCGCTAGCAGCAACCGCTGCCATCCAAACCTGCTTGTTCATGTTGCCCAATCCGTTTCATTTGAAACGAAGATACGGTTGGGTGCAGACCTGTCAACCAAACTGCATCAATTCTGAAAAAACGACGAAGCCGATCAGCGATGCCAACGCCTCTTCTATTGTTCAGGTTGGGGTTATCGGGAAATTAGATTTTGGAGACCACCATCACCTCATGAAGAGGGCCAAACCCGCGATCAGATCGCAATTGCAATCATTCCGTATTCGTCATTCTCCATGCACCCATAATTTTGCGTAATCGTGTTTCCAAGCTTCCCTTCTGCACGAACCCTGACCCCGTACATCGCCTTACCATCCTGTTCTCCCATTTTTTGAAAATCATGGAAGGATGCCGTTTCGGGATTGATCAAAGTCGAGCGTATCGCGTCCAAACACGATAGCTCCTCTGGGCTTGCCATCAAATCATTCGCGCCGCATCCGCTGAGCGTTAGTGCCTCCGCCGCCACCGCAGCCATCAAAATGCGCCTCTTCATGTCACCCCCTCCTTTCCTGCGCTACATCGCAGTTGTTGCAATTAGTCAGCCCGTCACATCAGCCTTGTTAAATCATAGGCTAAGAGGTATTTTGCTATCCTTGGACACACACCTGCTTCATTCTCAGGTGACTGCTCCCGCTCAGAAATTTGCATTGCATTCATTGCGCATATCAGCGTCCTTGATGAAGCCACACGATGAACGATTACCAGCGACCTCAGCCCTGCATAGATTTCGCAAGTCCGCGCTCTGGATAAAGCCGCAATGACTGACTTCCTTCTCAGCACGAGCGCGACACAAGCTCCTACGATCGGCATTCTGAATGAAGCCACATTGGCTAGACGATTGAGCCTGTGCAGCGCTGATTGCGATGCCAGGCGGGGTTCCAAGCGAACAGGCGGTGCCTGCAACCACGAGAGCACTCCAAATCTTTTTGTCCATATCTCCACCACCCTCGCCTAATGCTAGGCTTATTAGCAAACCAATTTAACCCCTAAACGTATGGCAAGTTTTTTGGGCCCAATCATCACATTTTTTATGTCCTACGAACAACGGCTTTCGTAAACGGTCTTT
Source organism: Erythrobacter sanguineus (assembly GCF_900143235.1). Classification (GTDB taxonomy): domain Bacteria; phylum Pseudomonadota; class Alphaproteobacteria; order Sphingomonadales; family Sphingomonadaceae; genus Erythrobacter; species Erythrobacter sanguineus. The sequence continues at coordinate 3,188 of NZ_FRDF01000022.1, forward strand.
TTTTCAATTTTATAGAGATCTGGATTATCATTTATATTTGCGCTTCTAATCGAAAAGTCATTCATTGCTTCATCTGCGAGCGATACCGTTACTCGTTCTATCCTTACATTTCTTTCAGACTCCAAGTATACATTTTCGCGCATCACAGTTACAATAACATCTGGTATACTTTGGTCGGATGTCACTTGATCAAATGTAAAAGAACCGTCAGAATTTTCTGTAAATTCGAATGCGATATTGGGCTTATTGCTATCTTGTAGAAATTGACCATTTCGAAAGATTGTCCGTCGTCAGAACATTTGGCACAACTTGCGGCGTAGATTAGCGGAGTGCGGACCTCGTCTGGGGGTTGGTTTTAGGCGGCGAGCTTGC